>NZ_JBQEOP010000001.1:0-247997 GCF_052045305.1 Chitinophaga sp. 22308
TGTTTTTGAGAACAGTGATAAGGGGGGCTGGGGAGGCTCCTTTTTTTGTTCTCAGGGCTGAAGCCCTGGGTTTAGGCTTTTTCCACGGGCAGCTTTCCGTCGCGGATAGCTTTGGTGAATACTTCGAAATCTTTTTCTGTTTGATCTGCATAGGCCACGGCGAACTTGCCGATGGCAGTGTCCATTAGCCCGCTTTTACCCATATAGTCGCTGATCTGCTGACCGGGGCCGGTCTTGGCGTGGGCACGTGCCAGCATACGGCCACACAGGCCGGCATATGCCAGCAGCACTTCTTTGTCGAAGGTTTCTACATTGGGCGCTATTTTACGGTCTCTCAACTGCCGCAGGTAAAAATGACGGCCATCATCGGCAGTGCTCCAGCCAAGGAAGATATCGCTGGCGGCCTGCACCAGTCGCTGCCCCTGCACTACCCGTTCGCCGGCATGTTTGTATTTGCTTTTGGCCGTGAAATTCTCCAGCACGCTGGTACGGGCTTCCTTGATCTGGAGGAAGAGCGGTTCATCTTTGTCATTCATCAGCAGCGCGATCATGCAACGGGTGCCCACGCTGCCTACGCCTACCACCTTCAGCGCTACGTCTACCACGTGGTATTTACTGAAGAGGAAACGGCGGTCTTCCTGTAACGTGCGCTGGTAGCCGTTCAGAAAGGATTTGATATTGTCCTTTTCTTTTTCAAGGTCCAGCGGATGATAAATCAGCGGGTGCTGGTCCGTAATTTCAAAAGTACCCATGACACTCTGGGTGATTTTGTAGAATACCTGTTGAGGCGTTGCTTTCTCTGCTTTTTCTATGGCGTTGCGCAACAGTGTCCGGACTTCTTCACTGGTAGCTTTGTTCAGCAGCGCATGCATTTCAAACTTCTTATACCACAGGTCCAGCAGGGGCAGTTGTGAAAATTCGTACATGCTGTGCCGGTAGGAGGTGGCCATGTGGACGGCCATTTCACGCGCATCTGTTTCGCGAAGCTGGTTGTGCCGGGCTGCCAGTACGAAACTGGTGGCCAGCCGCTTTACGTCCCACTCCCAGGCGGCAGGCAGCGTTTCATCAAAATCGTTGGCATCGAAGATGAGGGTACGCTCCGGGGTGGCGAAGCCGCCGAAGTTACACAGGTGGCAGTCGCCGATGGCCTGCACTTTCAGCTGGGTATGCGGAAGGACTGACAGGTCCTGTGCCATCAGTCCGGCCATGCCACGGTAGAAGGCAAAAGGTGAAGCGCTCATGCGGCCATGACGGATCGGTATCAGGCTCTTTATCCTGTCCTGGTTGGACAGGCGGATGGATTCCACTACACCGGGCCGTTGCGGCGAAAGTTTGAAATCGCCCTGTGAAGTCCGGGGGACGGCCGCTCTGAGTTTTTTTCCAGGGGTATCTTTTTCAACAGCCATATGACAGGCCGGTCAGTGATTAAGATAGCGGCTGACCGGGATACTAAATATACAAATAAACGACCGGAACCGCTGAAAAGGGAAAGTGGGGCCTATTCATGATGATGGCCGTGCGCATCGCGATAGCGGGAGAATTTGAATTTGTCTTTGATATGCTGGTTGAAAAAAGTCCCTTTGGAAAAAGCGTTCTTCATGTCCTGGTATACGGATTCCGGTACGGCCTGATAGTCGTATACAGCGCCCGAAACAAACACAATCCGAAGGACAGCACGCTGGGCGTCGTAAGAATATGCACGGATAACAGACGACGGCATGACCTTTCCTAACTTTTCCGTTTTCCTGTCTCAATTATCATACCCGGGCGGAAATTTATTTACCGGAAACCGGCGGAAAGACTAACTTTATAGCATGGCAAAAATGACCAGTGAGAAGTTAATATTGCCATATCAGCTAATCATCTCAACGTATATGCGTATTGCGATCCTGGATTATGAAAATGCTGTGCCATCCAGCGTAGCAGGCCCGGCAGACATACTGGCCTCTATCATGCGGACATCCCCGCTATTGACCGGCAGCCCTGCCAGCGTCCGGTTTGACATTGATTTTATTATGGAGAAAGACAACCAGCTGTGGCGTAAAACCAAAGGCACTGCTGTACCGGTCCGGCTGCGAAAGCAGGAAATATACGACCTGGTGATCGTGCCGGCCATGGAGTCTGACAAAATACAACTGGTATTGCAGCGGGAGCGACGGTTGATCGATTGGCTGCGGCAGCAGCACCTGCAACGGGCAGAACTGGCCAGTATCTGCGTGGGGGCGTTCCTGTTGGGGGCCACCGGTCTGCTCAACGGTAAAGTGGCTACCACACACTGGCTGTTTGTTGACCGTTTCCGGGCCATGTACCCGGAAGTGGAAGTACAGGACGATAAGATCATCGTTGACCAGGGCAGCATTTACACCTGTGGCGGCGCTTTCAGTTTCACCACGTTTATGATGTACCTGGTGGAAAAGTTCTGCGGGCATGAAATGGCCATCATCGCTTCCAAAATATTGATGATCAATATGCATCAGCAGCCACAGGATGCTTTTTCCATCTTCCGGCTGCAACACGACCATACGGATGATATGATCAGCAAGGCCCAGCAGTTCATCGAAAAAAATTACGCAGACGCCATCAGCATAGAAGCGCTGGCCGTACAGTACAATATGAGTATCCGGCATTTTATCCGCCGCTTTGAACAGGCCACCGGAAATACGCCGCTGGCTTATCTGCAGCGGGTACGGATAGAAGCGGCCAAAAAAATGCTGGAAACCAGCCAGGAGGGGGTAGAACAGATTGCCTTCCGTTGTGGTTATGAAGACATGAGCTTCTTCCGTAAGATATTCAAGCGCTATGTGGCCATGACGCCCAAGGCGTACAAGGATAAATACGGCCGTAACGGCCTGCGGCTGGTGACTGCCAGTATGGCTTCCTGAGCGGATATTTATCGTGTTCCTGCGAATATTGACCCGGCGGCCGCGGATATTATACGGGCCACCGGTGAATAACTTCACTTCTTAATTTTGTACCCGTTAGCAATCGCTTTCAAAGGGTATCCGGATATACAACTATGATCAATCTGTACAGAACACATAGATTATTGCTTCCTTTGTTTGTTGCCCTTTATTGGTGTGCCGGTTGCGGGATGCCCGACCAACAGTCGAAGGTCCCTGCTAACACCGGCACATCCGATAAAACCTTTATTACTTTCATCCTGTCCGAGGATACGGCCAAAGCAAAGCCGTTTAAAGAGAGTTTCCGGGCCTTGGTGGCCAGACTGGACTCTGCACCGGACAAATCAGCTAACCCCTGGTACAGTTACCTCCGTGGTAAACTGTACGCACTGGAAAATAAATATGACAGCGCTTCGATGTACTTCCGCCAAGTATCTCCGGAGCCGCAACAGACAGATCTGTTAACCCTGAAAGATTACGCTATTCTGAACCGGGCTTTGTCCGGTTCGGATATAGCCAAATCAGACCTCGTGGTCCGCATTCTGGAAGCGGTAAAAAGAGGAGAGCATCACCAAAGCGTGTTCACCTACCGCCTGTATGATCTGCTGGCCAAATCCTACTACGTTAACCAGAATGTGTCCAAGGCTGTGGAGTATACACAGCTGTATTATAACCATCATCCCTTCCATTCCCATCCGGCTGTCCGTCAGCGTTACTTCGATATTTCATTTCTGCTGGCAGCACGGCAGCTCAACAGCGCCGCCATGAAAAGGTTCCTGGACAGTGCCCGGCAACTGTCGCTGCAAATAGACGACAGCATGGCGCTGGCCCGCACCTACGATTACGAAGCACAGCTGTATTCTTCCCGGAAGGAGTTTGGCAAGGCCATTGCCTCAGGCAAGCGCTATTTAAACTACCTGCAGGCGCAGCATAAATTAAACTTGCAGGCGTTTAATAACCTGGCCACGTCCTTTGTGCGCAATCATCAGACTGATTCTGCCATCCATTATTATAAAGCAGCTATTTTATGGGCCGGCCAGCAGCCGGAGACCATGAACCTGGTGAACGAATACCAGGGACTACATGAAGCCTACAAACTAAAAGGGGATTATAAAAACGCACTGGACGCCTTACACGCCGCATTCAATATCTATGGCCGTAACCAGAATGCCATTGAAGCCTCCAAAATAGAAGAACTGCACACCCAATATCAGACGGAAAAAAAAGACCAGGCCATAGCTACCCTGCAAATGAACAATGACCTGAATAAAAAACTCATTGTACAGCAGCGCTGGATTTTTGTGGGCGTCTGTGTTTTGCTGGCCATCATCGCGTTTTATGTATATAACGTATACCGACAGAAATTGCTCCGCGAAAAAAATGAAAAGCTGGCCATTGAAAACAAAAGGCTGCTGCTGGAACAGAAAACCCGCCAGATGCAGCTCAACCCTCATTTTATTTACAACGCCATCGCCAATATGCAGGGGCTGATCAGCACTAATAAAAAGACGGAAGCGAATGCTTACCTGGTGTCTTTTTCCAAACTGATGCGCAATGTGCTGGAGCTGAACCGTCATGACCTGATTCCTTTGGAAGATGAGATTGGTTCACTGAAGAACTATATCGAACTGCAACAGATGCGTTTTGAGCATGCATTTTCCTACAGCATTGATACAGAAGGCACAGAGGTAGATGCGATCCTGATACCGCCCATGTTGGTACAGCCATTTGTGGAAAACTCTATCGAGCATGGTTTTAAATCCATCGACTATCCCGGTATGCTGACAATCTCCTTCCGCCAGGAGCAACAGCAACTGGTAATTTGTATAGATGACAACGGCGCCGGCGCACAGGTGAAAACACATGGCCCGCGTGAAAAAACATCACTGTCACGCATCATCGTACAGGAACGTTTAGATCTCCTGTTTAATAAAACGGCCCGTGTAGCGTATTTTGAGGCCCAGCCCAAAACAACGGAACGGGGCTTCCGGGCAACCATCTATCTACCGTTATTAATTGACTAAAAACCAGGTCCAATGACTGTTTATATACTTGAAGACGAAATCAATATCCTGAAACACATCATGGCGTTGGTGAACGAAATTCCCTACCTCCAGGTAGTGGGCTATTCCGGGGAAGTGGCCAAAGCGCAGGCCGAAATACCTGCCCTTCAGCCCGAACTGATCCTGGCCGACATACAATTAAAAGACGGCAATAGTTTCACGTTGTTCAGCCACATCGATGTTTCTTCCAGCCAGATCATTTTTATCACCGCTTACGATCAGTACGCATTACAGGCGTTGAACCTCGGCGCTTTCGCTTATCTGCTCAAACCCATAGAAACCGCTGTTTTTGAAGAAGCCGTAGACCGTTGTTTCAAAAAAAGCGAGCAACAGAAGTTTAACCAGCATCAGCTGGAAATAGCGGCCAATCACTATAAAGGAGGAACAAAGCCCAGGCGTATTGCGCTCAGGAGTGCGGAATACACGCAGATCATCGATATCGGGGATATCCTGTATTGCAAAAGCGACCGCGGATACACTACTTTTTATCTGAAAAACGGCAGCTCTATTCTCGTTTCCAAGGTGTTGAAAGAATACGAGGCACTGTTGCCCGAAGAAACGTTTATCCGTTGCCATCAGTCTTATCTTGTGAATGGCAACTACGTCAGCAAATATTACAAGGAGGGGTATCTTGAAATGTTTAGTGGTGAAACAGTGCCTGTTTCGGACCGCAAGAAAGAAGTCGTACTCAGTTTTATCGATAAAATATAAACGCGGATATTTTTCCATGGCCTACAGATGTTGATCCACCACATGCGGAAATTGATCTGCCTCAAAACATCAGACAGCCCTGGTTAACTTTGATCACTGAAAACCGTATTGCAGGTAAAAGCAGTGATCCCATGGCACACATTGCAGGAAAAAGATTCATAGGACTGTTACTGGTATTGGTATTAACAGGATGTTACGCCGGTTATGAGCTGTTATTGAAGCCAACGCTTAACGGGTCTACATTAATTGATAATCCGACGGGCAGAGACATCACCGTCATGATAGACCAGCAGCCGCATGAGGTACCGGCCCGTTCATTTCTGAAGATTACGCTGGCAGAAGGCATGCACAGCATCAGCTGTGAAGCGTTGGGCCTGCCGCAGCAGGAGCTGAATCTGGAGCTGACATCATATGGAGTGATTAATCCTTCGAAATCGAAATATGTCATCTACAACACCATCTATACTGAGAAAAACCTCAGTTCCCGGTACAAGTCCTATGCAGTGGAAGGCCGCGAAGTGTATTCCCTGCTGGGAGAACCAGAGGTGACCAATGCGTTGTTTATTCCCGACCGTACCCTTGGCAAGGGCAATCTGGACGTAGCGGCGCCGTCTGCGAAGAGTTATCAGCAGGTCAACCAGGACTATGCTTATCTCACGCGTATTTTCCGCCTGCCTGATTTTTTTGAATATTGTAATCAGCATAATTTATGAGCAGATTTTTGTACATCATTTACATATTGGGGACCATGACCATGCTATCTTTAACGAGCGATGGCGCTTCGGCGCAGTCTATTGCCGGCCGTTACGGCGGAGTACAGGACGGTATCTGTATTTTCGACAACGGTCGGTATTTTTTGTATGGCTATGCTACGTTTGCGCCGGGCACCTATCATGTGGAAAAAGACAGGGTCCGGTTTGTGCCTGATAAGCCGGCCAATACTTTTATGGTGTTTGCACGGGAGAACAAAGACCTGCATGACAGCGTGCGGATGTGTTTCAACGGATTTGAGCGGGGAGAAACTTTCCTGCAGCTGGACAATGAAAAAACGCGCCGTGTGTTTAACGAAGGTGCAAACTGTTTTAATCCGCCCTATGTTTATGAAGGCGCCGCGGTACCTTCACAGATCACGTTTTCACACGTAACAGACGACTATGGTGTGTTGAAAACAGATAAGAACACAGAAGTCTATCGTCCTGGTAAAAAGCTCAATGATTTTGTATTCCTGTATCAGAAGCCGAGCCGTTACCAACAGCCTTTTGTGGGTGTTATCACAAAAGAAGATGATGTCACATTGCTGCAAACGAGCCTCACCAGCCGGAAATTCCCCAGGGACCCGGACGACAAAGAGATCGAAGAAATGAAAGCCCAACTTGGCAACGCGGAAGAGAAGGCAGAAGATGTGTTATATGCCAATCGTTTTTATAAACTGCTTACTGACATAGATACATCTGAGTACGTTTACGATCCTGGTGCCGGCCAATATACCGCACATGGCACAAAGCCCGGCGAGCAGGCAGAAGAATACACAGACGTTCGCATCCTGTATAAGTACGAATTAGTAATGCCGGTATCGAAGGATTTCAGGAAGCCGGAGAAAACAAATCTGCCGTCCGTTTTTTTTACCAGCTGCGAAGATCCGGAAAAATCATACCGGTATAAACCACTGGACAAGCCGTCTACCCCGCCGGACAGGCCATTGCCTACTACCACTGCGCCGGTAATAATAAAGTAATGATGACGACAGGCATTAAACAAAAAACATTCAGTTTCCGGGGCGTTGATTATAAGACTGAAATATGGCTGGGCGTATCGATTATTCCCATATTGCTGATAGTCCTGGGAGGTTGTTTGTATTGCCTCGCTAAGTTTTGGCAGGTGGACCTTTTAAAGATACCCCGCGGCCTGATCATTCCTGCGATCCTGGGCATCAGCCTGTTTTCCCTGCACTGGCTGGTGAAGCTGGTGCCCGACAGGACCTGGCTGGCAGAGGTGGACGACAAACGATTGACACTACGGTATGGGAAGCATTGTTATGATATTGCATGGGACAACCTTCGCCGGATAGAGAACATGGGCAATGCGGCGTTAAGATACCTGTCGTTTGTCACCAAAGACGGGGTGACTGTCAGGATACGGGTGGGTACCGGGGCGCTGACACCTTTTTCGGGGCCGGAAGACATCGCAGCGGTAGATGAACTAATAGAACATCTCAGTACCTATATCGACAAACATTTCAACAAAAAGATGCTTCGAAATAAAATTGACCAGAACCCTTTTCCCCATTACGGCGTATATGTTGTAAAAAGTGAGCCCCTTACCTATACTTTTTTGCAGAAGATGACGCCCGGGCAGGTAATCCTGCTTTTTTTGACAGCGGGCATGTTACTCATTTTTTTAATGCTTCAGTTATTGTTTTATTATATAGACAGTAAAGGCTAATGGGGAAAAATTTTCGCATCGAATATTGGCTGGTGGCGAGGCCGAAGTGGAAGCTTATACTGGCTTTGGCCGTTTTCTTCCTGTCGTCAATGTTGTATATAGTGCTGTTGCAGTCTTTTGATGAGAGGTTGTCTTCTTTTGGTATTCCCAGGACGCTCCGGATGGTGGTGCTGTTTATACCGTTTTTTGGAGTGATGCTGGGGCTGGGGAAATATGTAGGCAGTGTGTTGTACCGATGTGAAGAATTGCGCTTTACCAAAGATAGTCTTGTGTTTATACGCCGGGGTAGAGCTATTGTTTTTAAGCGGGAAGATATTCTCCGGTTTAAAGTCAATGAGCAAATGGACAAAGGACTGATCACGAATTATTTTATTACCATGCATGGGATAACATATTCCATTTATACCAATGGTACCGCAGTAACGCATGATTTTATCCATCAGGCGTTTGTGCGTTTTTTTGCACTGGACGCTTATTTGCCTGTGGTGCAAACGGGGAATGGAATAGAGCGGAGAGAGTATGTGTTTTGATAACAACGCCAGGGCAAAAAACATAATGGGGCTTTTGTGCCTTGTCCTACCAATTGGACGATCGCGGATTGCTCCGTCTGCAGGACTCGAACCTGCACCAAAGGATTTGAATCGAAGTAACCCATTATTACGGCACCTGGCATTGTTAACACAGGGTAATAAGCTGAATAGGACGGTCTACAGTGGAAATGAAGTATCCCATTCAAACGACACCTGTATATTTTTGAATAACATAACAACAAGGCGATAAAATTAACAGGACTTTTCTGTTGTTTATCCAACTAACTACCCCGGTGCTCACCAGGGGCAGGACTCGAACCTGCGATCTCAGATTAACGAAGTAACCCGTTGTGACGGCACTTGTTGTTATGTTATGGTAAATGTTGCCCGGACAGGGATCGAACCTGTATTTTCATTGCTGAACAGTATGGCTGTAAATACGCTTCCCTACTGACGTTGAAGTGTTCGGTGCACTGTAAATTCTGACCATGACAGGGCGTGCCCGTCACGATATGTTCCATACACTCCGCGGAGCCGAATTTTACCGCAGCTTTGTCCTTTTAAGCTACCGGGCCGGTTGTGCAGCGCGCCCTTTCAGCGCGCTGCGGTTTTTATGAGTTAACAAAAATGGATGATCAAAGGGTTATACTATGGATGTGTTCCAGTGCGGTCTGTCCATTTTCAATGGCTTCCACCACATCGAATACTTTATCGCTCCAGCCGCTGATGAGGTATACATCGTTCTGACGTGTATCCACCGGCGTTGTACCCAGTCCTTTCAGGTCAAAGAGGTACAGTTTTGCTTTGGGCGCCACCTGTGTTTTATAATGCGCCCAGTTGCTGGCGAATGCGTCATACGATCCGCCGTTGCTGTTCCACAGCTGGCAGTCGGTGAAGAGCATGATCTTATCGGCCACATAGGAGCGTTTGATCAGGTCTTCTATCACCAGGTAGCCGTTGGTGGAGTAACCTACTTCACCTTCTCTTTTGTAGAACGCGTCTACATTGGCGAGGATGCTGTTACCCGGCAGCGCTACGGTTTTCCAGGTGTCGCCGAACATGCCTGTTACCACGTTTTTGCATTTATGCTGCAGCAGCATACCCAGCATCAGGCCGATGTCGTAGCCTTTTATTTTGCTGCGTGGAGACAGTGGGAACTGCATAGATCCGGACACGTCGCAGGCGATCACCACGCGGGTGTTGGCATCGAAGCCTTTCAGGTGTTCCACGCTGGTTTTGACAGCGGTTTCCAGGGCCTGCATCAGCTGGCCTGTTAGGCCATGCGGCACTTCCTGCAGTTCGCGGTAAGCCGCGAGGTAGCGGAACGGCAACTGTTTGGATTTCAGGACAGCTGCCGGATTGGTCAGGTGCTCACATACCATGCTGATGTACGCCGGGCTGATATCTGCCTGCAGCATATTGCGCAGGTTACGCATAGTAGCCATGTATCCCAGCTGTTTGCTGTTGATCAGTTCTCCCCAGGCTTCCTGCATGGCCGCTCTTTTAGCGTTTTCAGAAGTAAAAGAACGCTGGCCCACGGCCGACAGGGTGGTTTCCCAGGTATAAGGTACAGACAGCGTGTTGTTAACTATTTTGTTGAACACTTCCTGCTGCATTTCATTCTTTGCTTTCGGATGCACCAGGAACAGGGCGTCTCTCAGCGAGATCGCTGTTTTACGGTTGTATTTTGCAAACTGGTATTCATCGAAGTGGTTGAATGCCAAGGCCAGTCCCTTCTGTACCTGTTTGCTTAGCCTGTTCAGCTTTTTTACTTCCGTACGGTTGTTGGCCATGGTGTAATAGGCCAGCATTTCCGTGATTTCATCCGCACGCTGTATTACACGCGCCACTGTTTTGCCCACCAGCGCATTACCGTTGAAGCGTTTGGCCATTTCCACGGCCAATACCATCGGGATGCTGCGCAGATACATTTTTTCGCGGGCATAAACGGCCAGTCTGGCTACGAAGGCCGGATCGTTCTGGTCCATCAGGGTGCAGATACGAGTCAGCCTGTCACTGGTCCCTTCGTAAAACTGGTCATTCAGCGAGGCTGTCACCACACTGGTGTACAGTTCCATTTCCGGAGTCATCTTGTATGCCGGTGCGCCTTCATGATTGGTCGACTTCTGGGAGCCTTTGGTGAAAAGATTGAATTTCATATCATTTTGTATTACTGTGTGATTGATGATACAAAGATGTCCCCCTATATGCGCAGTCTTTTTGCGCAGGTCAATTTTTTATTTATTTTTATTAAAATTTTTTCCTGATGCCTGTTAACCGTAACGCATTAATAAGATATAAAACCATTGATACCTGCCTTCGAAACCGCCGCCGGCGCTGGACTTTACAGAACCTGATCGATAAAGTGTCTGAAGCCCTGTATGACTATGAGGGCATGGAAAAAGGCATCAGCCGCCGTACCATCCAGGCTGACATTCAAATGATGCGCAGTGATAAGTTGGGCTACAATGCACCTATTATTATTGTAGAGAAGAAATATTATACCTACGAAGATGCCGACTATAGCATTACCAATATCCCGCTGAGCGAACATGACCTCTCCCGCATGACAGAAGCCGTAGAGGTACTGAAACAGTTCAAGGGCTTCTCGCATTTCCAGCACCTGAACGCGGTGGTACAGAAACTGGAAGGCCACGTGTATGCCTCGGCACACGATCAGCGGACGGTCATCGACTTTGAAAAAAACGAGCACCTGCGCGGGCTGTCCCACCTCGGTATGATCTATGACGCGATCGTCCGGGAACAAACGATGCTGTTGAAATACCAGTCCTTCCGCGCTAAATCAGCCAGCATCATGCATTTTCACGCCTGGTGGCTGAAAGAATTCAAAAACCGCTGGTTTGTAGTGGGCACCAAAAATGATTCGCCGGCTATTGTTACCCTGGCACTTGACAGGATCGAAGAACTGAAAATCGACGAAACAACTTCCTACCGTCCTAACGATCAGGGACATACGCCGGAAGAGTATTATCAACACACCATTGGTCCCACTGTGGCCAAGATACGCCCCATGAAGGCCACTATCCTGGTCACGCCGGAACATGCGCCCTATGTGCTGACCAAGCCTCTTCACCGTAGCCAGAAGGTAGAATCCGTGGGACCGGAAGGGACGACCATTTCTGTTGTAATAGAGCATAACCTGGAGCTGGAACGTGAAATCCTGGGGTTTGCAGATGGGATGAAGGTATTGGGTCCGGAGAGATTGCGGGCTAATATCCAGCGGAAGCTGCAACGGGCGGCGGGCAACTACGGAAAAGACGATAGTAAAAACGAACAGCCGGCTTAACCAGATAAGCCGGCTGTATTTTTTGTTGAATTCTTTAATTTTTATACACTCTCACATAATCCACTTCCATCGTTCCTTTGGTGAAGGCCGGGTCGATGGCGCCACCAAAATTCCCACCCATAGCAAAGTTGAGCAGGATAAAGAAATTGTGGTTGAAAGGGAGGCCGGCAGCGTTATTAAACGTGAAATAGAGTTTATCGTCCACGTACCAGCGGAGTTGTTTAGGTGACCAGTCCAGCGTATACTTATGGAATGCGCCGGTTTCATTGGCCACCATGGTGGTGCCGCCGTCGGCATTACCGCCTGCATGGTCCGGATGATGCACGGTGCCATATATTTTCTGCGGTTCATTGCCTTTATGCTCCATGATGTCTATTTCACCGCAGGCGGGCCATCCTGCTGTAGCGATATTGCTGCCCAGCATCCAGATGGCCGGCCAGGTGCCGCCGCCTGCCGGTAGTTTGGCGCTCACTTCCACCCGGCCATAGGTGAAATCAAACTTGCCTTTGGTGAGCAGGCGGGCCGACGTATAATCTTTACCGTTATAACTCTCTTTCTGTGCGTTGATCTTCAGGGTACCGTTGGATACCTGCGCATTCTGAAGCCGGTCGGTGTAATACTGGGCTTCTGCGTTGCCCCAGCCGTTGTCACCGTTGCCTATATCGTATCCCCATTTTTTCGGATCGGGCGCACCGTCCTGGTTAAATTCATCCGACCATAGCAGTGCCGTGGATACCGGAACGACCACCGACACAGACTTGGCGATAGTGAGGCCGTCGGCGCTTTTAGCGGTGACCTGTACGCTGTAATTATTGGTGCCGGGCGTATTATAGGTATAGCTCGTACTGCCGTTAGCGGTAGTCCTGATATAGCCGTTGCCGAAATCGTAGTCGTAACTCACCGCGTGATCGGCCGTGGCGGTGAAGATAACGGTGCCGCTGCTGTCGGTGCTCACGGTGGCATTGACTACCAGGTTCAGGGGCGCCACTTTTTCCGGTGGTGTATTGTCGTTTGATTTTCCACAGCTGCTTAGTGCCACGAGCAGCGCCATCATTATTCCAGTTACATGTTTCATAAGCTATTGTATTGCGATTAGTTTAACATACCATGCTCCGGGGTCCTGGACGCAACGTAACGTCATATGCGTGTCTGTTCTTTCCAATACCTGGTATTTATGTACGCCCAGGTATAGTCCGAGATGGCCTTTTACCGGGAAGGTGATAAATTCTTCGGTGGCGCTGCCGTCGTATCCGAATGTTTCCGTATAGTCGGCAGCTTTAGGGCCGGCAAGGGTGTAGTCGCCGGTGCCTGTTAACGTTGGATCGAAGTCTTTGAGATATTCCTTTTTGCCGAACAGGTCGTTGTGGGTGGTGTGGGTGAACACGTTGCCGTTAACATTAAAGGTGTAGATGTCGTCATAGATGCCGAGGCCATCTTTTTCATTCGGGGCGGCGGCCCACCATGCCGGTGTAAATACATCTGCGCCGGACACGCCGAGGTGACCAGGCGCGTCTTTGTCTACCCGCCATCTTTTGGTGCCGTTGTTGGTGAGCATGCTGACCAGCTCCGGGTTAGGCGTGAAGGCGCGGTATATCTCCACCTCCACGGTATTGGTGCTGGTGATGCCGGCTTTACCGGAGGCATACACGGTGACGGTGAATTTTTTGATGCCGGTATGTTTGTATGTATACGTGTAGGCGTTGACGGTACTGGTCTTAGATGGTTGTCCATCTCCGAAATCCACTTTGTAGTTATAGGCATGTTCGGAGCTGATGTTCAGCTGGATGGTGCCGGTGCCGTCACCATTGGGGTGCGTGGCATCTTTCCCGTTAATGGTGAGCGTAAGCACCGGTTTGCCGGGTGTGTCGAGGCTGCCGAATTTATAATCGTCTTTGTTGCAGCTGCCGGCCAGCAACAGCACGGCAACGAACAGGAACGTTTGTTTTATGTACTGGATCATACGTGTGCAATTAGTTGGTTAATACGATGTCATCAAACAGGATGGTGTAATTCTGGCTGCCATCGCCCTGAGTGCCATTATCGAGGAAGAACAGGATGTTCTGTAGTTTTTTGCTGTTGTCTGTGATTTTACTGCTGAAGTCGAAGGTCAGCTCTTCCCAGGTGTTGGCTTGCGTGGTAACGGCTTCTGTATTTTCCATGAAGGAGTTGTCGCCGTTTCTTTCCAGTTGCAACAGGACGCGCAGGCCGGGGCGCCAGGAATATACTTTTACTTTGAACTTTTTGGTGGTAGTGAAATCAATAGGGCTGCTCATTACGATATAATTGCCGGCCCAGGTCTGGTCTTTTGTTTTGATGATTTTGCCCACGGTGGCGCTGGTATTGATGCCGCCAGGGTATGGATTGGGAATAACGGAGGTAACGCTGCCGCCGAAGTCGCCCCATGCGTAATTGACATCCGGTTGTTCAAATGTCATGGGCAGGGTGAGCGCGTTGTAGATCGTCACTTCTTTGGTGGCCGCGGTGATGGCGGCGCCTCCGCTGAGGGCTTCCACCTTCACCTGGTATTTGCCGGCCTGGGCATAGGTATGTGTAACACTGGCACCTTCAGCGATCAATACTGGTACTTCATTGGCCGCATCGCCGAAGTACACTTTGTATCCTCCGGTCGCGTACAACGCTTTGGCCGACACTGTAAGATCATGCAGGCTGGCGTTGGCCGTGATGGTCAGGCTTTCAGGTGCCCGGAATGTTACAACAAGTTGTTTGGTGACCTCAGTTTTCTGGCCGGTGATGCCGCTGGCGACGACTTTCACCGGATAGGTACCTTCTTTATAAATGTGGGTGGTATTTTGTCCGGGAAGCACGCGTACCGGGTCGGTGGTGGCGTCGCCAAAATAAATATCATAAGCAGTGGCGCCGGCGCTGTTCGGCGTAATGGTGACAAGGCCGGAGTTATCGTTGGTGATTTTAAAGTTGATGGCTTCGTCGGCAGGGGCGGTACCTGTTTTCAGGAAGTCCGTATTGTCGAAGGTGTCTTTGTTGCAGCTGCTGCCCAGGGCAATGAGCAGCAGGAGCGGTATATACGAAAGTTTGTTCATGCTGTTGGATATTGATGGTTAATAACCCGGATTCTGTTGCAGTTGGGAGATTTCTATCTCCCGCTGGGGAATAGGGAACAGTTCATTTTTACCTGCTTTGAAACCGGTGATAACACTAGCTGCGCGGCCGGTGCGGACCAGGTCAAAGAAACGGTCGCCTTCCATGGCCAGTTCCAGCCGGCGTTCATCCCATATCGCCTGCCTGAGCGCTGTTCCGGAAGCGGTAACGTCATGCAGGTTATCGCGGAAAGCGCGGCGGCGTACCTTGTTGAGATAATCGCGGGCTTTGGCATCGTTGGGCGTAGCAGCACGGTTGTTGGCCTCTGCGGCCAGCAGCAGCACTTCTGCATAACGGATGGTGCGATAGTTGTTCAGGTAGTTGAGTTCTGTCTGACCGGAAGTTTCTCCTTTACGCGGCAGGTATTTCTGGTTATACAGACCGGTGTTTTTGTAGGGTGCTGCCTGGTAAGTGATCGTAAATTCCGGGTGCGCTGTTTTGTAGGCTTCTATGTCCAGCACGGTCACCTCTTTCCGCTGATCGCCGGTGGCATAGGCTTTGGCCAGTTCCTGCGTGGGCAGGTTAGTGCTCCATCCCGGCGCATATGGACTGGAGCCTGTAAGGCCGCGGATACCGCATTGCTGCACAGCATAGTTGCCCTGGCCGCGGGTGGCGGCGCCCCAGTTCCAGTAAGGGAACAGGTTGGAGTACTGGATTTCAAATACTGACTCAGCGCCGTTTTCGCCGGATTGTACGAAGATGTCGGCGAAATTAGGCACCAGTGTAAAGGGACCGTTGGCCACGTTTTCCAGTATGGCAGCGGCGGCATCGAACTTGTTTTCGTAAACCAGCACTTTGCCCAGCAACGCCTGTGCGGCGTATTTGGTGACGCGTCCTGCCTGCGGGTTGGTGTTCGGCAGCACCGCGATAGCAGCGTTGAGGTCTTTTTCTATTTGCGCGTACACATCGGCTTTAGGCGCTCTTTGCAGCTTCCTGGAATCGGACAGGTTTAACCGTCTTTCAAAAAACAGGGGCACATCTCCAAAAAATTTCACGAGCGTGAAATAATAATATGCGCGAAGAAAATATATTTCTCCGTAGAGCGCGTCTTTACCAGCGAAATTGATGCTGTTGCCGGAGATGTTTTTGTCTTTGTACTGGGTGAGGTAATTGGCGCGGTTGATACCTTCATAGGCCGACTTCCAGATCTCGGTGAGATAATCGTTGGCCGGCGTATAGGTATAGTCATCGATCTGTTGCAGGCCCAGCACGTCGGAGGCGTTTTCTCCGCCGGTAACAGCGTTGTCGGAAGCGATATCGCCAATGGGAACGGTTTGGTTGAGCCATTGCAACGGCGAGTATACGCTTATCACCATCGTGTTGTAATCATTGGCTGACTGGAGGTAGTCTTTTTCTGTAACGAGGAAATCTTCATGCGCGTCATAGTCCACCCACTTCTTGCAGGAAGGGAGCAACGCCAGGGTAACGAGCAGTCCGGTTATATGCAGTAAGTTCTTCATGTTGTTAGTTTTTACAGTTTGAAATCAACGCCTACAGACCATGTTCTGGCTTGTGGGTAGGCGCCGCGGTCTACGCCGGTGTTCATGATGAAACCGGATATTTCAGGATCGTAGCCGGAATATTTCGTGAAAGTGAAGGCGTTTTTCACCTGAGCGTAGAGGCGTACCTGTGAGAAGCCTGCTCTTTGGAAGAAGCTGGTTGGCAGCGTGTAGCCTAACACGATATTTTTAATTTTCACAAAAGAGCCGTCTTCCACATAGCGGTCGGAAGCCCGGATATTACTGTTGGCATCGGTGAAGGAGTAACGGGGATGACGGGCGTCGTTGGTGCTGCCGGGGCCGGTCCATCTGTCCAGCACATCGCGAAATTTGTTGGTGTAATTGGCGTTCCTTTCATAGGCACGATATACGTCGTTGCCCACAGAAGCATAGGTGAACACGTTAAGGTCAAATTTTTTATAGGAGAGCGACAGGTTCCACCCGAGGGTGAATTTCGGAAAAGGGTTGCCTATCTCGGTTTTGTCTTTGTCGTTGATAACGCCGTCGCCGTTTACATCCACGAAACGGATATCGCCGGGCTGGGCGCCGTCCTGTCTGGGGGCTTTGGCGATTTCGTCGGTGGTCTGGAACAGGCCGGCGGTTTTGTAGCCATAGAAGTAGCCAGGCGCTTTGCCTTTTTCAAAGCGGGTCACATTCTGGGACACGCCGTTGAAGTAGTTGCCGCCCTGAATGAAGGCGGTGCCGTCTTCGTTGGTGGCGGTCACGATATTACGGGCAGTGGTGAAGTTGACGTTGGTGCTGAGTTTCAGGTCACGGGTGATATTTTCATTGTAGCCTACCGACAGTTCCACGCCGCTGCTGCGGGTAGAACCGATATTGGATTCCGGTACCTGCGCGGTGCCCAGGTACAGCGACGGTTCGGATACGAACAACAGTCCTTTTACTTCTTTCCTGAAATAATCTGCTGACACAGAGAATTTGTTTTTATAAAAGGTGACGTCGAAGCCGGCGTTGAACTGTGTCTGTTTTTCCCATGACATGCTGGGGTTGGCGTAGGACGCGACAGTAGAACCTGGGAGGAAGGTATTGCCAAACGTATAGCCGTTGTTGTTACCATCGGCATAGTTGGGCCCACCGGTGACTATTTTAACGGGAGAGGGTTTCACGTTCTCGTTGCCGACGGTGCCATAGCTGCCCCTGATTTTCAGGAAGCTGATCAGGTCTGACCGGAAGAAGTCTTCCTGGGAGGCCACCCATCCGGCGGAGCCGGAGAAAAAGTTAGCATACGGGTTATTTAAGCCGAATGCGTAGGAGCCGTCCCTTCTGGCGGTAAAGGAGGCCAGGTACTTGTCTTTATAATCGTAGTTGATCCTGCCGAAGTAAGACAGGTTACGACGGAAAGAGTAATAGTTGCTATTCGTGCGTGCGTTGAGGTTAGGCGCCACGTCGCCGCGCGGGTCACGTACCTGTGTGGCCACACCGTTGATGACGGTATCGCGGAAATAGATCACGCCGGCGGTATTGTTACCGGTGGCGGCACTGAGGTCGGCAAAGGCCCAGGAGTTGAAAGGCACGTCCTGAGCGGTGGCTGTGATACCGTTGGCCGTCGTTTTATACATAGCGCCTCCGGCTACCACATCGAAGTGGTGATGTTGTTTCACATTAAAGGTATAGTTGGCGAATGCTTCAGCGGTGAAACTGAAATTGCCTTCTTTGGTCTGTGAAACATTGTTATGTGAACTGGAGGAGATACCACCGAGGCCATTTTTGATAATCACGGGCGTACCATCGGCCATCATGGTGTTTTCCACATTGAGTGGGCCGTAAAAAGCCAGCGGCGTGAAGGTTTTACCGGTATTGTCCCAGTTGGTGTACCCGAAACGGCCGGTCAGTTTCAGGTCTTTGATCACTTCATATTGCAGTTCCGCTTTACCATACAGCTTGTTGCCGTTGTTTTGGTTGAAGGTGTTCTCCAGTTTGGTGAGCGGGTTGAATATTTCAGAAAGCAGCAGGTTGCTGAAGCTGTATTTGCCATAGGTATTGGGCACATCATTATATACAGGCACAGTAGGGTCGAAGTTGAGCGCGCTGCCGATAATGGAGTTGAAAGAGTTTTCCTGTATCCCTTTGCTTTTGATGTTCACGAAACTGGTATTCAGGATGAATTTCAGCTTGCGGGTGATATCTACTGAAACGTTGGCCGTAACATTGATCCTTTTGAAGTTGGATTTGCTGCCGCCGCCGGTGATGCCGTCCTGTGCAAGGTAGCCGGCAGACAGGAAGTAGGTCATCTTATCACTGCCGCCGCGGGAACTGGCATTGTAGCTCATGATGGGGGCGGAGTGGAAGATTTCTTTCTGCCAGTTGGTGCCTGCGCCTAATTTGGTAAGATCGGGGAAGATGATATTACCGCCGGAGGCCACGCTGCCTTCATTGATAATGGCGCCATATTCGGCAGCGTTCAATACCGGGATGGTTTTCAGCACTTCCTGTACGCCGTAGTTGGCATTGATGGTCAGATCGGGCTTCTGGTTCTTTTTACCGCCACGGGTGGTGACCACAATAACGCCGTTGCCGCCTTTCACGCCGTAGATAGCGGTGGTGGCCGCGTCTTTCAGTACGTTGATGGATTCGATGTCTGCGGCATTGAGTGCGTTGAGGTCATCGAGCGACTGCATGGCCCCATCGATGATCACGAGAGGATCGGTGCCGGTATAAGAGGGGATGCCTCTTATCAGCACGGTGGGTTTGGAGCCGGGGGAACCGCTCTGGATAACGTTCACACCGGAGGCGCGGCCTTGCAGGGCTTCTTCCGGTCTTACCGGACGAAGGGCCACAATATCGTTGCCTTTTACAGTAGACACCGCGCCTGATACCTTCGTCACTTTCTGGGTACCATAACCTACTACCAGTACCTCGTTCAGGTCACCGGGAGATGTCTGTAACCTGATATGCAACGGTGCCGCGGTGATGGTGACTTCCTGTTGAATGAACCCTACGGCGGATACGTGCAGGATTTTTTCGCCGGAGAGCACATGGATGCGGAATGTGCCATCGGCATTGGCGGCTACGGCCGTCTTGCTGTTGCGGGACACCACTGATGCCCCGGGGATAGCTTCCCCTTTTTCGTCTGTTACTTTACCGGTAACGGGAATGTTTTGTGCCCATGACATATTGGCAAAAAACAACAGTACAGGCATGAGCATGCATGGAAGAAATTTTTTCATACGTGAGTCAGTTTTTACAGTTTCATACGGGAGGATGTCCGGTGATGATGCTGATCTTTCGTTTCAGTTTTTTGGAAGATTCCGTTTTGGATTTTAGTTGACAGGGATGTTGTTTGGATGCAGTAAAATTATAGGATGCCCTCTTCTACCCAAACAAAACCGCTACATCTCTACTACATCACAAATCAGCAAGAAATTGATTATCAATAAATATCGACTACATCATTACTACATCATCCTAATTTTATATCTTCATTTTATGAGAAGATGGTGTTTGCTTATCTTGATATACCTATACTCGCTGACCTGTGCCGGACAAAACACTATAGGGCTACCACAGATCATCAATTACAGCAAAAGTGATTTCAAAGCAGGGACTCAAACCTGGGACATCCGGCAAGACAGCAGAGGCATGATGTATTTCGCCAATAATGAAGGCATGCTGACCTATGACGGCAGTCACTGGAACGTATATCCGTTACCGAACAAGACGATTGTGCGGGCATTGGCCATGGACAGTAATGACCGGGTTTATGCCGGCGGCCAGGATGAAATAGGCTATTTTGAAAGGGCGGCCAATGGTGTGCTGACCTATACCTCTCTGAAAAAGTTGCTGCCAAAATCGCAGAACAGGTTCGCGGACATCTGGCGGATAGAGCTCTATGGAGAATCCGTTTTTTTCCAGGCATCGGACAGGCTGATGGAGTATCGCAACAACAGTATTAAAGTATATCCTACTACCAGCGAATGGATGTACCTCCGGAAGGCCGGCAATAAATTATATGCACAGGACAAGGCTAACGGCCTGCTGCAACTGGAGCGTCATGAGTGGTTGCCGCTGAATATCAAACAACCGCTGAACAACGTGCTGATATCCGGTATCATGGAGATGGGGCAGGACAGCCTGTTGATCGCCACGCAAACAGACGGGCTGTTTCTCGTTGGGCCGGACGGCCATCTGCAAAAGCAGGACAGCCGTTTGCCGGCAGGCGTTAATCTCTCCGTATGCACTCGTATCAATGCCAATGAGCTGGTAGCCGCCACCACGGCGGAGGGTTGTTTGGTGATGGATTTCGCCGGGCGTATTGTGCAGAAGATCTCCCGGACGGAAGGGCTGCAAAATAATAATGTGCTAAGTGTTTTCCTGGACAGGGACAACAACCTGTGGGCCGGATTAAATAACGGGATTGGCTTTATTGCATACAATGCGGCCATTAAATATATCAATCCCAGTAAGACCAACGAAGTATCCGGTTATTCTGCGAGGATTTATAAAGGGCAGTTGTACCTCGCCACTTCTGACGGGGCGTATTATGTGCCGTTGTCGGGCAGTGGCGACCTGAGTTTTTCCAAAGGTGATTTTGTGCGGATGCCCGGCAGCCAGCATGAAGTGTGGCGGTTCGATGAAGTGAATGGCCATCTGCTGATGGGGCAGCATATCGGATGTTTTGAAGTAGCTGATCATGTGAGCCGGCCGCTGGCCTATGGTCCGGGCACCTGGCTGTTTAAGCCGATGACGGCAGTATACCCTGCGGCGGAAGTATTGGCCGGCACTTACGCTGGCGTACGGATGCTGGGGTATGAGCATGGCCGTTTTACAGACAGGGGCATGGTACAGGGATTGCAGGAGTCAGTCCGGTTTCTGGAGATTGACAACAATAATGTGATATGGGCATCGCATCCATACAGGGGCGTATATCAACTGCAGTTGTCGGCCGACCGTAAAACACTGACTGCGCATCTGTTTACCGACAGTGCAGGCCTGCCGTCCGCCCTGAATAATTTTGTGTTTAAAGTGAAGAACCGGGTGGTGTTTGGTACCGCGAAGGGGGTATACGAATTTGATGCCGCTATGGGGCGGTTTGTCCCTTCTGCTTTCCTGCAACCTGTTTTCGGCACAATGGATATTCGTTATCTGAATGAGGACACTGCGGGCAACCTTTGGTTTTGCAGCGGTAAAAAGATCGGGGTGGTGGATTTTCACCGGTCATCTGGCGGGAAACCTTTTACCATTACCTATATTCCGGAGCTGGACGGGAAGATATTGTTGGGTTTTGAAAACATCTATCCTTATAATAAAGAGAATATTTTCATAGGGTCGGAGAAAGGCATGATCCATCTGAACTATGAAAAGTATACGGGAAACCAGCAGCAGGTGCGTATTATGATGGGGCAGGTGAGAGCGTTTGGTAAATCAGACAGTTTGATTTTCGGGGGTTATTTTAACCGTACCGCAGCGGGTTATGTGCAGGAAGAACAGGAGGTGCCGGCGTTGCCTAAGAGTTACAATTCTTTTCATTTTGAGTATAGTTCTCCCGCCTATGGGTTGCAGAACAATATAGAGTACAGCTATCAGCTGGAAGGGTACGACGGGCGCTGGTCTGCCTGGTCATCGCGGCCGGAGAAGGACTATACCAATTTGCCTGACGGGAAGTATGTGTTTAAAGTCAAGGCCCGGGATAACCTTGGGCATGAGTCGGCGGAGTTGCGTTATCAGTTCAGCGTGAAGCCGGCGTGGTATAAAACCGTGTGGGCGTACCTGTTATACAGCCTGTTGCTGACGGGGGTGTTGTATCTGTTGTACCGGTGGCAGGAGCGGAACCTGGCGGTGCAGCAGCGTAAGTTTGACGAAGAGCAGGCGCGGTTGAAATACATTCATCAGTTGGAGTTGGAGAAGAATGAAAAGGAGATCATTGAATTGCAGAACGAGAAGCTGGCCAATGAGATCCGGTTTAAGAACAATGCGTTGGCTGATGCTTCGTTGCATTTGGTAGAGAAGGGGGATGCACTGGTGAAGGTAAAGGATATTCTGGCGAGTGTGTATAAGAAGAATGATAATAACCCGGAGATACGTAATGCCTTGTTGTTGTTGAATGACGTAGAGAAGAACAATGCCAACTGGGAGCAGTTTGCTTCTCACTTTGATGAGATCAACAATAATTTTCTGAAGAAGCTGAAGGACCGTTATCCGGTGCTGACGAATACTGATCTGAAGTTGTGTGCTTATTTACAGCTGAAGCTGTCCAGCAAGGAGATTGCGCAGCTGATGGCGATTTCTGTGCGGGGCGTGGAGATCAAGCGGTACCGGTTGCGTAAGAAGCTGAACCTGCCTACAGAGCAGCAGATGACTGATTTTTTCCACACTATTTAGTTTGTTCGTGCAAAGAAATAAAGGCCTGCCATATGGCAGGCCTTTATTTCTTTGCACGAACTTAAACGTTTTACCTGCTTTTACGTTTTAGCTGATTTTTAAGCGCTGATTTTTGCTTTTTTCTGATACAGAATTAACATTTTCATAATAACTTTACGCATTTTTTTGATAATTATATCGAACTAATTAAAATTTTCATGGAAGTTCTTGGTTGATTTTAGAAAGTTTGGCTATCTTGAACCGGAATTAAGAGATTTGCTGATTTACTTGTTATAAATTGTGACCAGACCAAATATTATCAATCAAAATGGTGTCTGACCGCCAGGAATTATTCAAGAAGACAATACTGAAACACCTTTACTTCAACAAGGAGTTGTCCTGTACCGATCTGACGCAATTGACCGGCAGGAGCCTTCCGCATACAACGAAAGCGCTGAACGAGCTGGTGAAGGAGGGGTTAGTGATGGAGTCGGGATATGCGATATCTACAGGGGGCCGCCGTCCGCAGGTATATTCTGTGCGGCAGGACTATCTGTATATATTATCTGTGGCGATGGACCAGTTCATGACCAGTATTTGTATTCTGGATATGGGCAACCAGGTGATTGGTGAAGAGCAGGTATTGGAATTATCATTATCAGCGCATCCTGACGGGATCTCCATCCTTGGGCAGGAATTAAAAAGGGTAATAGCACAATCCGGTATTCCGAAAGAGAAGTTTGCTGGCATTGGCATAGGCATGCCTGGATTTGTGGACGTGACAAAGGGTATTAATCATTCATTTTTCGATACGTCTGCCAGGAGCATTAATGAATACCTGGAAATGGTGACCGGCATACCGGTAATTATAGACAACGATTCTAGCCTGATAGCGCTGGCGGAGTGGAAACTGGGTGAAGCCCGTCAAAGGCAGCATGCGCTGGTGATCAATATTGGTTGGGGCATTGGACTGGGGATGGTGTTGAATGGCAGCCTTTTCCGCGGGGAAAACGGATTTGCCGGTGAGTTCAGTCACATTCCTTTGTTTACCAACAATAAGATTTGCAGTTGTGGAAAAATGGGTTGCCTGGAAACGGAGACCTCTCTTTCCGTGATAGCGGAAAAAGCGATTGCCGGAATTCAGGCCGGAAGGACCACGGTGATGAAAGGCTTGTCTATGGACAACAGGATTGCCACGTACCATCAGATTATGGACGCCGCTATCAAGGGCGACAAGTACGCAGTAGAATTATTATCAGAGGCAGGATATCACATCGGCAGGGGGATCGCTATACTGATTCATTTATTTAATCCCAAGCTGGTGATTTTGAGCGGGAGAGGCACAAAAGCCGGAAAGCTTTGGCTGGCGCCGGTACAACACGCATTAAACGAGCATTGTATTCCGAAAATCGCAGAAAATGTAGAAATAAAAATTTCATCCCTTGGGTATGCTGCAGAAAGGCTGGGAGCCGCAGCACTCGTTATGGAAAATTTGGATAAAGGCCAACAAAGAGGATAATACAAAAAAAATTTAAGCATCAATCAAAACTTAAACAGCACCGCCAAGGCTGTACAGGGCTTCGTGTGCTGTAGCTCGAACTATAACAGTAACGTGTCATCAACTATTATTTAAAATCAAAATTTACCGCAATGAAAAGGTGGTTAGGCTTTGCGCTGCTGGCTTGTCTGGTAGCCCTTTGCTGTCAAAGCGCTTATGCGCAGGAGAAAAAATGGGTATCCGGTACCCTGAAGGACGGCTCCGGCGCCCCTATTATCTATGCAACGATTGTTGAAAAAGGTACTACCAACGGTGCTACCTCCAACGAAAAAGGTGCTTTCCGCGTGCAGGTGGCGCCTAACGCCACCCTGGTGATCACCAGCGTAGGCTTCACCAGGCTGGAAGTGCCTGCCAATGGTAATCTCGACCTGGTGATGCAGGATGCTTCCAAAGGATTAAACGAAGTGGTGGTAACCGCGCTGGGCATCAGCCGTGAGAAAAAATCACTCGGTTATTCCATGCAGGAAGTAAAAGCCAATACCTTGGTAGAAGCACATGAAACCAACATCACCAATGCGCTGACAGGCGTGGTGGCTGGTTTGCAGATCACCCGCGCCAGCGGTGGCCCTGCGGCGTCTTCCAAAATCAACCTGCGTGGTAACACTTCCCTGAATGGTAAGAACCAGCCGTTGATCGTAGTGGATGGCGTACCTATCGACAACTCCACCGGCGTAGGTTCGGACGGTACCAATGACTACTGGAACCCGTCTCTGGACATGGGTAACGGTCTGTCTGACCTGAACGCCAACGACATCGCCAGCATCTCCGTATTGAAAGGCCCTGCCGCTGCTGCATTGTATGGCAGCCGTGCAGGAGACGGCGTTATCCTCGTTACCACTAAAACAGGCCGGAAAAACAGCGGCGTAGGCATTACTGTTTCCTCCACACTGGGTCTGGAAACTTTCTTTACCCGCCCCGAAATGCAGAAGTCTTTCGGACAAGGTACTAACGGTGTCTTTAATGAAACTGCCGGTACCAGCTGGGGACCGAAAATTGAAGGCCAGGAAGTGACCAACTGGGCTGGTAAAAAAGAGAACCTGCGTTATTTTGATAACGTTAAGAACTTCTATAACATTGGCCTGAACCACAACCAGAATATCTCTTTCCAGCAACAGTTCGACAAGACGTCTGTATATACGTCCCTGAACTATCTGAACGATAAAAGCATGATCCCGGGCACTAAACTGTCCCGCGTAAATATCACCAGCAGAATCTCCAGCAAGTACGGTGCAAAAGACCGCCTGTCTACAGATTTCAAAGTGCAGTATTCCAATACTAATGCGGTAAACAGACCGGCAACCGGCACCAACTCCCGTAACTATGCAACGTTGCTGTACAGCATGCCCGTTTCCATGGACGTCACCCAGTTTAAAAATCCGGTGAATGAATTCGGTAAAATGACCTGGTACAGTGTTGGTAACGATGTGAATCCTTACTGGGCCACCAAATACCTGCAAAACCAGGATATCCGTAACCGTTTTATCATGAACGGGTCCATGAAATACCAGTTCACCAGCTGGTTGGACGCTGAAGTGAAAGCCGGTGCTGATATGTATAACACCACTACAGAAAGCAAAACTTACGTTGGCAGCCCTGCCGCCGTTGATGGTGGTTATGGCACAGGCAGACTGAGTTTTACAGAGCTGAACTACAGCACCCTGATCACTGCCAAAAAGGAAAACCTTATCAGTAAACTGAGTGGTAATATCAGCGTGGGTGGAAACCTGATGAAACAGAAAACCTCTAACGTAGGTTATAGTACCGGCGCACTGGTAGTGCCTAACCTGTTTGCCATCAAAAACTCCAAAGGAGCTATTGCTACCACTGATGCAGCAACAGAGCAACGGATCAACTCCGTGTATGGAACGGCAGGCCTGAACTGGGACAGTTACCTCTTCCTGGACGTGACTGCACGTAACGACTGGTCATCTACCCTGAGCCCTGAAAACCGCTCTTTCTTCTATCCTTCCGTGAGCTTGTCTTACCTGTTTACAGAACATATCAAATCCCTGCCGTCCTGGTTGAGCTATGGTAAACTGAGAGCTTCCTACGCAGCCGTAGGTAACAGCTTGTCCCCTTACCAACTGTACAACAACTATGTGATTGGTCAGGACCCTAACGGTAACATCACTGCTAGCCGTGATAAGATTTACTTTAATAAGGGCGTAAAAAGTGAGCTGATCAAATCTCATGAGTTTGGTGCGGAATTCCGTTTTGTGGACAGCCGCTTCGGACTTGATTTTACCTACTATAAATCCAATGCCACCAATCAGCTGATCGATTTGCCGATGGACCCTGCCAGTGGTTATGGAAAACGTAAAATCAATGCCGGTAACATTCAGAACAGTGGTTTTGAAATCATGGCAGACGCCAGAATCCTGACCAATCCTAAAGGTCTGATGTGGAATATCTCCGGTAACCTCTCCATGAACCGCAACAAAATTATTGATATCGGTGAAGCAGAAGGCGTAAGCATTTATCCGCTGGGTGGTTTTGATGCGGTGTCTATCGTTGCGAAAACCGGTTCACTGTATGGCGATATCTATGCCAGCAAAGTGTTAAGACGTGTAACTGATCAAAGCAGCCAATACTATGGACAATTGATATTGGAATCCAACGGCCTGCCAAAAATTGAAGATGGTAATAAATACCTCGGCAATCAGGCAGCTAAAGCACTCGTGGGCATTACCAACTCATTCTCCTACAAGAATTTCTCCCTGGGCTTCCTGGTAGACGCGCGAATTGGTGGTGAAATATACTCCGTGACACAGCTGATGATGCAGAAAGCCGGTACAGCCGCTATTACCGCGCCTGGTGGTCAGAGAAACGATATTGTAGTACCAGGTGTTATCGATCAGGGTGGTGGAAAATATGTTCCCAATACCCAATCTGTTACACAGCAACAATACTGGAATGCGCTTAACAACGGTAACCTGGGCGCTCCTGAAATAAATACCTACGACGCTACCAGCATCCGCCTCAGAAACGTACAGCTGAATTACAACCTGCCTAAGAGCGTATTGGGCCGCATGCCGGTACAGGCAGTGAAAGTTGGCCTGTCCTGCAATAACGTATGGATGATTTCCAGCCATGCACGTGGCCTCGATCCGGAATCTGTTTTCGCGATTGGTTCCAATGCTACCGGTTTTGAAAACGGTGCGCCTCCAACCACCCGCACATTCCTGGTGAACCTTAGCCTTAGTTTCTAACCATTAATTGCAAATTGACATGAAGAAAATATTCATAAAATCAGGCGTGGCATTGGCAGCGTTTTCCATGTTACTGTCTGCCTGTAGCAAATTTGATGATATCAATCAGAATCCCAAACAGGCCAGCGAAAGCCAGGTCCAGGAGGAGTTCCTCATCAATAGTTCTATTATCGCCGCCCAGATGGACCCGGACGTGGCTGAACGTTCATTCGTGCTGATCTGGAAAGCTGCCGCTCACCAGCAACTGGACGACGGCATTACTTCCGGCAATAACAACGACGGCTGGTCCGGCGCTTATTATACACAGATATCCAGCTGGCTGACCAGTATTAATGCTGCCGTTGAGTTGGGTGAAAAAAAGATAAAGACAGGTAACATCAACGAATATACGGCGAACCTGTTGCAGGTGTCGCGTATCTGGCGCGCATATTTGTTGAGCGAGATGTCCGATAACTACGGTCCTATAGCAATACAGGGGTATTCCAGTGGTGCAAACCCGGATTTTGCCAGCGTAAAAGACGTGTATTACTTTATCCTGTCTGAGCTGAAAGACGCCAGCACCAAGCTGAACACCACTCAGACACCTGGTGATGCCCTTGCGAAGCTGGACCCCGCCTACGGTTATGATTTCAAAAAATGGCAGCGTTATGCAAACTCCCTGCGCTTGCGCCTGGCCATGCGTTTGTCTGAAGTAGACGCTGCTAAAGCCAAAGCGGAATTTGAAGATGCGGCTGCCGGTAATCTGATCACCGACATGAGCCAGACTTTCCAGGTACAGGAAAAACCAGGATGGGATGCGCTTACCGGTGTAATGAGCCGTGAGTGGGACGAACAGCTGATGACCACCACCCTGGAGAATATCTATAACGGCCTTGGTGGCGTGAAAACGGCAGACCAGCTCACTGATCCGGTTTATCAGCCATATATCAGGGCTGCTGACTGGGCGGGCTTACAGCTGACAGACCACTTCCCGACCACTTCCAGTGATCCGCTGGCGGGCTTCTGGTTTGATGGTTTGCCACAAACCATCGATCCGCGTGCTTACAAAGCGTTTATCCCTGCAGGAGATTTCTCCAATCCGAATTTCTCCCGTTATCCTTCCTATAATGAAAATGCATGGAAGAGAACAGCGCGTGCCCTGATGAAAAATGATAAAGACACCGCAGTGCTGCTGGACGGTAAAATGGCCTGGAATGGCCAGACAGATGGCGACTGGGGCGCGAAAGGCACACTTAACCGCTGGTATTACTGGCCTGGTGGCGCTCCGCGCATGACGCAGCAGTTCCGTACCAGCACCAGCAAACGTATCTTCTTTGCTCCGTGGGAAACACATTTCCTGATCGCTGAAGCGGCGGTGAGAGGATGGAACGTACCGATGTCCGGCAAAGCGGCTTACGAAAAAGGTATCACGCAGAACTTTGAATACTGGGGCGTTTCCCAGTTTGTGGGCGCTTACCTGGCTTCTACCGATTTCAATAACGTGGGAACTTCCGTTAGCTGGGACCATACTGCTGAGCCTCCGGCTGCGCACACCATGAACTTCAAAAACGGTTATACCAATACTCCCGGCACTGTTGCCATTAAGTATCCGGTTAATAACCTGTATAAAAACGGTAGTGTGAAGAATGACCTGTTAACCAAGGTTATTACACAGAAATACATCGCTAATATGCCATGGCTGCCACTGGAAGCATGGAGCGATCAGCGCAGGCTCGGTCTGCCCTTCTTTGAAACACCGAACGTTGAGCAACCAATACTTGGCCTGCCGGGATTGAACAATGGCAACTATATGACCAGCAACGTTAAGTTTTATCCGCAGCGTATCAAGTATCCTTCTGTCATGAGAAATGCCAATGGCAAGGGCTATGATCAGGCCGTACAGGCACTGGGCGGTACAGAAGATGTGACCACGCCGCTTTGGTGGGCTAAACAAAAGTAATTTTTGCTTCACTATAACTGTCACGTCAGCCGTTAATTGGAAACAATTAGCGGCTGACTTTTTTTACAGCGCGCCCATTTCTTTGCGAAAGATATCTTCTACCATTTTGATTTCTTTGCTGTAGATAGTTTTTTTGCGCGACCCGAAATACAGTGTGTTCTCCACTTTGACATCCCCTGCCCATACGGCTTTCACCTGTCCGGATTTGATCTCGTCCCGGCAAAGGAAATCGGGTATAATGGCAAAACCTTCATTGCCGCTCAGGCAACGCACAATAGAGCTGATATTGGGCACGATATAATTAGGCTTAAAGTCAATGTTCTGCCGGAGGTTCATTTTCCAGAACCGCTTCAGATGGTCCATGTCCGCCGCGGTACTGTACCATACCTGTTGTTTCAGCCAGTTTTCCAGCGCTCCGATTTTTGCCGCTTTTACTTTCTCGTCTTTTACATCGATCTCTTTCAGCAGTGTTTTAAGTGGTTTGATATTCGTACGCTCGCCACATACCAGGAGGATTTTCTCGCGGGAGAAAGGTTTGAATTCCAAATTGGTCTGTTCCCCTTTTTCCGGCGTCACAATGAGGTCCAGCACCCCTTTGTCGAGGTCGTGTATCATTTCCTGGTACAGGCCGAATTTCACTATCACGTTGAAGGGCAGGGTGGAGATATACCTTTCCAGTGTAAACTGGAATGTTTCAAAGCACATGCCTATGCTGATGGTAGAGCGGCCTTCGCGGCTGCTGCGGTGAAATACCTGCTCCGCCATTTCCAGTCTGCCCATCGGTTCCTGGATGAAATTATAGAGCACTTTGGCCCTTTCCGTAGGCACCATTTTCTTCGCGGAGCGGTCAAACAGTTTATAACCGGTGGCCACCTCCAGTGAGTTGAGATGCAGGCTCACGCCCGGCTGGGAGATATATAACGCCTGCGCTGCCGCAGTAAGGGTACCCTTTTCATAAATGGTTTTGAAGGTACGCAACCATTCCATGTTCAGATTCATAATCTATCATTTTTCTGATACAAAAGTACAACTTAACTTATTTGTATAATGATTTATTTCGGAGGAAATTTGTGTTGTCGAATGAAAAACTTAAAACTGAAGACAATGCTTTTTAATAAACATACCGTAGGAAATATTGTACTGAACAACAGGATCGTGATGCCGCCCATGACCCGCTCCAGGGCCGGTGCCGGCGATGTGGCCACCGATGACATGGCCAATTATTACCGTCAGCGTGCCACTGCGGGACTGATCATCACTGAAGGCACACAAATCAGCCGGCAGGGGCAGGGATATGCCTGGACACCGGGCATTTATAGTGCTGCACAGGTAGCAGGGTGGAGGAAAGTAACCACGGCAGTACACGAGGAAGGAGGTAAGATATTTGCCCAGTTGTGGCATGTGGGCCGTGTATCACATGTGTCCTTACAGCCCGGCGGCGCAGCGCCGGTGGCACCGTCAGCCATCCTGGCGGAAGGGGTGAGCGTGGTGATAGACGCAACAGGCGGAGGCCCCACTGGTGGCGGTATCCGCAAGGAGCAGCACTCTATGCCCCGGGAACTGACCATCCCGGAAATTGAGGCTATTATTAACGACTACGCTGAGGCCGCAAAAAATGCCATCGCTGCAGGGTTCGATGGCGTAGAGCTGCACGGGGCCAATGGTTACCTGATAGAACAGTTTATTGACTCACAAACCAATCAACGTACAGACATATATGGCGGTAGTCTTGAAAACCGCCTGCGTTTCCTGAAAGAAGTGACTACAGCTGTTGTCGCCGCCATCGGGAAAGACAGGGTGGGCGTACGCCAGGCACCGCTGACAACACTCATGGGCGCAAAAGACGATCACCCGGAAGAAACATATATCGCCGCAGCCAGACTGCTGAATGAAATCGGGATCGCGTATATCCACATCGCGGAAGCCGACTGGGAAGACGCTCCGGTAATGTCTCCTGTGTTCAAAAATGCTTACCGCCAGGCATTTAAAGGCACCCTGATCTATTCCGGTAAATATAACAAATCAAGGGCAGAAGAAGCGTTACAGCAGGGCTGGGCGGACCTGATCGGGTTTGGCCGTCCCTTTATTGCTAACCCTGACCTGCCGTACCGTTTGCAACATGATCTGCCGCTGAATACGCCGGACCCGTCCACTTTCTTCGGAGGTACCGCCAAAGGCTATACGGACTATGCCCGCTATCAGCAACCGGCTGGCGTGGTAGCATAATTAAGGAAAGGCTGGATATGCTTATCCAGCCTTTTTTTATGCTTTCCTGATGCCACTATTTAAGCTATATTTGGATACAACCAATTTTCGTTAATCCAAAATAACAGCTCCATGAAAACATCCCTCATTGCCTGCGCCGCTATCGTATTGTCCCTCAGCGCCGCAACGTCCCTGGCCAACAATTACAAACTGTCGCCATTGCCGGTAGCTGCCGGGAAAGCCTTTATCAACATGACCGGCCCCAATACTATCAGCCTGTCTTCAGGTGTGTACGACTATACCGTTAACTTGTTTGGTCAGCCGCCGGCTTCGGACGCCAAATGGGTGATCACGCACAATGGTAATGTTGTGGCGCGGTATAATGTCGATTTGATCGTAGATGGTAAAGCGTTTATTTCATTGACCGGGGCTGATTTTGGCAGCACAGGCACTTTTACGCTTTTGCTGGCAGGAACCACTGACGATGGCTATGGAATGATTTACGGTTCCAAAGGCGTTACGGTGACGCCGTAAAAAGTAATTGTCAGGCCGCCAGCTTTCGTCGACGGCCTGACTGTTTCCCATGTTGATGTGTCAGAAGATTTATAATGGCAGATATGGCATTGCATTGAGCAGGATATACTGTCGTTGTTGCCCGTTGAAATGTTGTTCTCCGGAGGTTAGCAATACCGGCCGCGTTACCAGCAGTGCGTCGCTGATAACGATACCCTGGCGGAAGGTGGTGTAGCCTGTCCAGTGGGAGGTGCCTGGTTTGACTGTTACGCGCAGTTTTGTTCCGTCATTGGTATGGATGTCCATCTGTTTGGTATCATTATCATAAAATCCTTCGCTATATCCTTCCCTTTTCAGCGTGACGGTCTGATGTTCTTTATCCAGTGCCATTACCGTGATGGTTTGTGTACCGGGGCCGCCCAGTTCCCAGGGTACGGTGATGGTGTGTTTCCAGGAGTCGCCTTCATGCAGTTGTGCGGGTGCCTGTCCCCAGATCAGCGAGTTGTACATCAGTCCGCTGGCGCTGGTATTGGTGTAGGTTTTGTCCTGCCAGATGTTGTTGCCGTCCAGGCCGATGACAGTCGGGGAACTGTTTACCGGGCGGCCGTCGTACAGGTCTGTTTCATTAAATGCCGGCCGGGTAGGGTGACCGTCTGTTACCTGGTAGGCGCTGCTGCCGCTGATACGGTATACCTGGGGAGCAAAACCTTCGCCGGTCACGGCAATGGTGCGGGAATAAATATTGGAAAGAGTATCTCCCCTGGATAGTTGAGGGGAGAGGTAGTAGCTGGTGGTTTGACTGGCCGCCTGACGGGGTGCCAGACCCATTATCAAGATTAAGAATAAAAGCGGTTTCATATTTGTTTTGTTGTGTACCAAAGGTGTTTATAAAGTAGTTGTGGAAAAAATCAATTAAACAGTTACAGGTAGATTTTCAATGACCGGTACTTCCTTTTCAATAATTCTTTTGGAGCAATGGGGGGAGAGAAGAAATTTGCCGTCTTACTAGTACTACAACTGTTATTTTGATGCTGCGAGCCTTAGTCTGTACTTTGAAGGGATGGGTGATGTTATGTTTGCTATTGTCTGTAATGCAGGTTTGGGCACAGCATTCTGCTATAACGAGCGGAAAAGTGGTGAACAAATTTACAGAAGAGCCGTTACCATTCGCTACTGTTTACTGGAAAGCCGCCGGTTATGGCGTGATGACGGACAGTGCCGGTTATTTTAAGCTGGCGAGGAGTTCCCGCCGGGAAGATACGCTAGTAGTGCGCTATGTGGGATATGACCAGAGGATGGTCCCGCTGGCGGCTACAGATATGTTGTCTTTGCTGGTGCAAATGGAAGCCACCATGAAGTTGGGAGTGGAGGTGAGAGCCAGGATGGACAAGGGACTGGTGTGGTGGCGGCAGATAGTTGCCCATAAGGCAGCCAATGCGCCGGGCCACTACGATAGTTATTATGCCGAACTATATAATAAACTGGAGATAGATGTCTCCAATATCAACAAACAACGTTGGGAAAAATCACGTTTGATGAAACCGTATGCGTTTGTTACGCAGCGGATAGATTCCACTTCCGAGCAAGCCCCCTTTTTACCTGTTTTTCTCAGTGAATCGGTATCGGATTATTACGTGTCCGGCAGCCCGTCCCGGATACGCGAAGAGATCCGCGCGTTAAACAGCAGCGGTATCAAAAATGAATCTGTGATGGAATATCTGGGAGGCATCAATCAAAAAATCAATACTTACCAAAATTCGATGCTTGTATTTGGGCGTGAGTTTATCAGTCCGCTCAGCAGCATGGGTGACCGCTACTATCACTACAAGGGGCTGGACACCGTTACACAACATGGTGAACAGTTCTATCATCTTGCTTTTACCCCAAAGCGCGAAGGGGAGAACCTGTTTGCCGGTGATTGCTGGATACAGGCTTCCACATGGGCCATACAGAAAATCAGTTTGTCAGTAGCAGGTGCTGTGAATATCAATTTCGTAAAGCGGCTGGATATCATCCAGGAGTTTACGCAGCAACGGGAAAAAGAATGGGTGGTGACGAAAGACCGCTTTGTAGTGGAATTGGCGCCTCTGGGAAAATCCAGGACAACGTTCATTGGCCGTAAGACCACTTTGTATAATCATATTGCCACCAATCAGGATTTTATCACCGCGAAGCTGAACAGCAACCGCAGAAATGAAGAAGTGGTAGTGGCCGACAGCGCGCTGGTTGCCGGTAAGGCCTATATGGAGCAGCACCGGCCGGAGACATTGACCCGCAACGAAAAACATGCTATAACGTTAGTGGATACACTAAAATCAATGCCTTCTTTCAGACGGTTGAGTAATACCATTACTTTTTTGGTAGATGGACATATCAAGCTGGGCAAAGTGGAGATAGGGCCATGGTACAAGTGGGTGAGCCGTAACCGGGTGGAGGGCCCGCGGGTGCGGTTTGATTTAGGGACCACGGCCCAATTCAGCCGTAACTGGCGGTTGAATGGTTATCTCGCCTATGGTATGAAAGACGAGTCGCTCAAGGGCAAGATGGCGGTGTCTTATACCTGGCCCGGAGACAACGGGTGGCAGGTGTTCGCTTCCTATAAAGACGATCTGGACAATAACCAGCGGGGATTTAACGGCGAAGAAGTGTCGCTGGACAATATCTTTGGTCAGCTGGTGCGGCGGCGTGGCATTCCGCAGAAGTTTATCCGTGAGGGGGATATGCGTGTGTCTGCCATTAAACAGTTTCCGCAGGAGTTCTCCTTGCAGGGTACGGTGTCCCGTACCTGTTACACTACCTTTGATCCGCTGCCACCGCATAAGCTCTTTCTGTCGGGAGAGCATGAAAAGGCCGTTAATACTGAGTTTCAGCTCAAGTTCCGGTATGCGCCCGGAGAGAAGGAAATACGCACTTTTCGTAAAACGAGGCGGGTACGCAGCAACCTGCCGGTCGCTGAAGTAGCTTATTCACTTGCGCCTTCCGGCGTGCTGGACAGCAAATACCAATATCACAAGTTAAGTCTGAGCGTGCGACAGCAGTTCAACCTGACAGGTTGGGGACGTGTCAATTATATGGTATATGCCGGACAGATCTTTGCAGACCGGCTGCCTTTTATGTTGCTGCAGGTACATCCGGGCAATGAAACTTATTACTATAACAAAGAAGCTTTCAGCCTGATGAACAAATATGAGTTCTTCAGTGATCGTTATGCCGGCGTGAATATAGAACACAATTTTAATGGAAAGCTGCTGAACCTGTTGCCCTTCATGCGGAGGACAGGCGTGCGTCAGTTCTGGAACGTGAAGTCAGTGATCGGTGATTTATCAAACAGAAACAGGGTGTATAACCAGATGGAGTATGGCCGTTATGGTATGCGTTCCCTTAACGGTAACATCTATACGGAAGTAGGTACCGGCTTTGATAATATTTTTCGCTTTTTTCGTGTAGACGCTGTTTGGCGTTTTTATCCGGGGCAGTCTACGAAGAACCGCAGCGGTGATTTTGGCGTGTTCGGAAGTTTCAGGTTGCAGTTTTAATAGCTGCTATGTATGATGATAAACCCAGTCTTATTATCTGGTAAATCTTTTGTTGGCGTTTGTAATACCTTCCTTCTACTTTTTATTTGAATTATTTTGTTGTTATCATGCTGATTTTTAATGAATCAGAATTTTGCGGACATTGTCTGTGAAATCTTCTGTGTTGCTGTCGTGTGGCTGTTTTGTGAGTAGTTTGTTGTGATGGTTTGTGACTCTTTTTTATAGGTTGTTTTTGATGTTTTTAGTAAGGTGTGCTGATTAAATTTTGGAGAGAAAAAAGTAAAAGAATATATTTGTTTGTACAACCATTATACTATGAGTGATGCAGAATTTAATGCATTAATGGAACTGGCAGAGGCACAACTTAAGGAAAAGGTAACGCGCGAGGAGGCGTTACGTTCATTTGTGGAAGCAGGTATCCTTGATTGGGACGCTAACTTCAGGGAGCCATATACAGAATTGGAGGGTGTTTTTGCCGAGTTGTTTCTAAAGAAAAAAGTTGACCCCAACATCGATAAGTATATATGATGTTAAACCTGTTTTTTGCCAGGTTTCTTGAAGATTAACCCCTAATAATTATCGCGATGTACGATGTTAAACCCAACCTCGTCATCGGTTTCCATGGATGTGAAGCCGAGGTGAGAGACATGCTTTTGCATAATCCCGATGAGTTTAAAATGAGCCGGAGGCCGTTTGATTGGCTGGGCAATGGATTTTATTTCTGGGAGAATAATTATTACAGGGCGCTGGAATGGGCGCTGGACAAACAAAAGCGCGGCATTATCCGGGAGCCTGCTGTAATCGGTGCTGTGTTGAACCTTGGGTATTGTTGTGATTTTATGGAGGCGCAGCATCTTCGATTATTGTCTGTTTACTTTAAAAACATGTCGGAAAAATATAGCGTATTGGGCAAGCCATTACCGGAGAATAAGAATTTGCCGTGGCAAGAGTCGGGGGACAGGGTTTTAAGATATCTGGACTGCGCGGTGATTGAGTTCATGCACCGGGAAATATGGAAGGGTGTAAAAGCAGGTATTATGGAAAAGCAATCGGTTCTTTGCAGAGCTTTCGACTCCACCCGCGGCGTTTTCACTGAAGGCGCACCCGTATTTGAAGGCGCCGGCCTCTTTGAAAAGACCCACATACAGATATGTATCCGTAACCCCAACTGTATCCTGGGCTTTTTCAAGCCCAGGAAGGAAATAGATTTTGTGAGCTGGATGGAGGGGCATCAGGCGTCACAGATGACCACTGATGCCGCCTGAGCAATTATCCCCTGAATTGCCTCAGATGGTGGTCAATATGTTTGTAAGCCAGCTGTCCCATTTGCTCACGGGTCATTTTACCGAAGAAAGGATGGGTTACCGACGGAACAGTTGTATGTGCATATGATTCCAGCAGTGCAATCCATGTTGCTTTTTCGGCGGCGATGTCACCGTCCGGTCCTGTGATTTTCATGGCGGCGGCGGTGGAGGCACCGCGCATCATGGGCTTTTCGTCTTTGAGGACTTGTTTCAGTATCAGCTTACCGAACAGGAAGCTGACCAGTTTACGCTTGTATGTCTTGTGGCCGAGTGCCATTTCTTCCCAGAGGCGGCAGTGTTTCAGCATCTGGTAGAGGGTCATGTGGCCCCATTCTGGGCTGGCATTGGGTGGAAGGGCGTTGATACGCCTGATGATTTCCTGCCGTACAACGGGATCGTTGATTGTTTTCATATTCAGGTGAGTTGAGCCAGGGAGAACCAGTTACCGGAATCATCTTTGAAAATGGCTTCAGTACCATAGAATTCCTTTTTAGGTGCTTTGGTGAATTCCACGCCTTTGGCTGTCATTTCTTCGTAGGTGGCGTAAATGTCGTCGCAGGTGAGGACGGCAACGCCGAAAGTGCCTTTGCGGACCAGTTCCGTCATGACATCCACTGTTTCCTGTTTGAACATGGCCGTGGAAACAGGAGACAGCACGATTTCGAGGCCCGGTTGCTGCGGCGGGGAAACGGTTAGCCAGCGGGCTTCCTGGCTCATGGGCACATCAGTGACCACGCGGAAGCCCAGTTTATTGGTATAAAAATCCAGTGCGCGGTTTTGGTCCAGCACGTAGACCGTCATGTGTGTTACTTGTGTGATCATCGGAGATGTCTTTATGTCTGATGCAAAGAACGGTGATGCCCCGGTATTTCATTTGTTCAAAATTGCTGTTTTGGGGACCATCCGTATTTTTCGGCGAAACAGCCGGGTATGTATGCCAGGGGAGTGGCGGCTATCTGTGCTTTGAGGGACTGCTGCTGTTGAAGATAGGCAGAAGGTGTCATACCGTTGGCGCGCTTGAACAGGTTGCTGAAAGAGCTGATGCTTTCAAAGCCGACGGCATAACAGGTATCAGCGACGGTAGTGCCCTGCTGCAACAGCAGCTTTGCATTTTCCATTCTGACAGTTTTGAGGTATTGATGGGGCGTCTGCTGGTAAATGGCTTTAAACTGCTTGATGAAATGGAATTTGGAAAAATAAGCTTCGTCGGCGATACAGTCGAGGTCAATCGGCTCAGCATAATGCCGGTCGATGAACAGTTTGGCCTGGACCAGCCGTCTATATAAATACATTCTCGGATATTGCAGGCCTGTCATAAGCTGCCAGTTTTTTAGCGAACGTTGTGAAAATTAGTCATTTCGAGGAATAAAATTTTATAAATTAATTATTTAATATTTGTAAATATCTATTTAAGAATATGTATTAACAAAAAATAACAGATAAACATGAAAATTTTACCGTAAATTGATGAGTACATTAAAAACTCATCATTATGATCTGGACTATTATTATCGGAGGCATCGCTGGCTGGCTGGCCGGTAAAATTATGCGTGGTGACGGGTTTGGGATTATTGTAGATATTATTGTGGGAGTCATCGGCGGCTGGCTGGGTGGCTGGCTTTTCGGGAAACTGGGGCTGCATATGGGCAACGGCCTGATAGGCTCGTTGATCGTGGCACTGATAGGTTCCATTATATTGATTTGGCTGGTACGCCTTGTCAAGCGGTGATCATCCATGACAATAACTAAAAGCGCCGGTACAGAATACCGGCGCTTTTTTATAACATAAACGTATATACGAAATCAGTGTGCCACTTTAATATATCCCCATCCTTCCCGTTGTTTGGTAATGATTTCATAGATAGCATCGGGTACTACCTGTACGCCGGGCAGTAATTCACTGGCGTTTTTATTGTTTCTTTTCATGGTAGCACCGCATACTTTAAAGCTTACATTTTTATGGTTGTTGATTAGTTCGCCCAGGGCGGGAGCTACGGTGGACTTGTCTTTCAACACCATATCCAGTGCATCGCCGTAAATGGCTACTTCCAGTTGCGCATCGGGAGTGCCTTGCAGGATACCGTTCATTTGCCGGAGCAGGGTTTGTTGTGCTTCCGGTGTTTTACTGGTAATATCAAAGATGACTTTATAGTCGGCCTGTGCAAAGCAGGTGATGCTGCCCAGTAATAATGCGAGGGCTATAAACAGCTTTTTCATAGCAGATCGTTTTAGGTGAAACGGATATTACTTTTTATGCTGCCGTGCAATAGGAGCGAAGGGCCCGTATTTATGCTGCGTGGCAGGGAAGCTGTCGCTGAAGGGGCCAAAAGGGTGGTCCGGCGGTTTGCTGCGGATATCGGGCCAGTCGGCGGGGAATGCTTTCTCCGGCCGTGGTTGTGAGTTCACAAATGCCGCTACGTTCCACGCTTCTTCATCGCTGAGTACGGGATGTTGGTGATCGGTGCCGAGCGGCATATTGTATTTTACATATCCTGCAAACCTGGACAGCCGGTATAGGCCGGCGCCGGTATTATAGCTGTCAGGGCCCCATAGCGGCGGGTATTCGTATTCCGATGTACCGGCCAGCCGTTGCCCGCTACCGTTGGCGCCATGGCATCGCTGGCATTGCTGCAGAAAAACGGCTTTGCCTTTGACAGTGTCGGCGGCCACCGGCAGATAAGGCAGATCACGGATACCGCTGCCTGGCGTTTTATATCCTTTGGGCTGGTCTTTTCCCAGCCATTGTATATAGGCGATGATTGCCTGTAATTCCCGGCTGTTACTGTCGAGGGCGGCGCCATTGAGGCTTCTCACAAAGCAGTCGTTTACTTTTTTGGCGATGGATTCCACCGTGCCGCTCCTCGCCCTGAACTTGGGATAGGTGGCGGCAGTGCTGCCGTAGTTATTGCCCCACGGTCTGGTGCCGGCATCCAGATGGCAGTTCTGGCAGTTCATGCCGTTGCTCATTTTAGCAACGCTGCCCTGTGGCCCAAGATATTGTGCGGTATGGGCTATCAGCGACCGGCCATAGCGTATCATATCGCCTGTTGACGTATGTGGGATGGTAGCAGTGTCCGGCGCCTGCCATAATTTTTCGTCTATCGTGCCCGCTCTGCGGCAACTGTACAGCGCAGTAAACCATCCCATTAAAAAAGCAAGCTGCCATTGTCTGTTTGTCATCCTGCAAAACAGTAGCCGCAGTTTTTTTCCTGCGCACGCCCGATGGCCCACATGCCGGAAGGGACTACATCGATGCCCGGCAACACACCTGCCAGCCATTCATTTTTGATGGCCACGGGGTCCATTGCCATTTCTTTGGCCACGATAGCGCTGTATACTGTTATCGCCATATTGCATACGGCAAACAATACACCGCTGTCCTGTAACTGGTTAATACCGATGTCCACATTACCAATGCCCGGTACATTAAAATCCCCTGGCTTAGGTTGCCAGAATGGATTACGGACGGCCGGCGCTTTGGTTTTGGGATCATCGATTTTAAACAACTGGCCGAATTTGTATTTCTCCCACAACTCATCTTTCATGGCGTAGGGAATAGCTTCATGCCGCAGTACCATGACGGCGCAGCAGTCTTTCTCCGGTGTGCCGGTGGCCTGGTTGGTCAGCAGAAAAACTTTTGCCCAGGCAAACGGGAAAATTTCGTGCGGCCGGGGAACGTCCAACACTACCCTGTGCTTGCCTTTGATTTTATTGGCCCATGCATCGGTGGTGCTGGTGCTGATATGTTTGCTTTCCTGCGCCAGTCCGGCGAAAGAAGGAATGCTCAGCATCGTGGCGCCTGTCAGCATTTTTCCGAGGAAGTCGCGGCGGTTGGTACCCCCGTTTGGTGTATGACTCATAACTTTAAATTTTGAGGTGATAGTATGGCTTCAACCACTATATGGTTAAAATACCCGGAAGAGAGGTACCATAAATGTAAGGAAACACACCAGGCGCTTATCAGATAAAAGTGACAAAATCTGTTGGCTGTTGTGGCAGGAAATCAGAGAACTGATGCGGTAAACGATGGGTAAAATAGCGGAACTCGTTGATGAAATGTGTTTGATCGCAATACCCTGCTTTATGGGCTAATAACTTCCATTGCGGGTACCGCATCCTTGTCATGTAGTCGATTGTTTTTCTGAAGCGGACCAGCCGGCAGAACAACTTCAGGTGTAATCCTGTCTGGTCCAGAAAGGCCCTTTCCAGTGTGCGTTTGGTAAGGAACGCCTGTGCTTCCAGTTGCCGGATGGTAATATTGCCGCTGGCGGCCAGGATGAGCTGCATGGCATTTTCCAGGTTGCAGCTATTTTTAGGAGTACCTGTCAGTTGCTCCAGCAGCCAGGCTTCCAGTAGTTGTACCTGTTGCCGGGGATGGTCGCTGGCATTGATGTCTGACAGCAACGCGGTGACGGTATGCCCGAATAATGCCGTCATGTCGATGCAACGGTCGCAAAATAAATGTGCGGAGCTATTGAATAGTTTAAGCCAGCTGCCCGGCCTGAAATGTGCTGCCAGCAGCCGCATATTGCCACTGACGCGCCACTCGCTGACACGGCTGCGTGGACCGGTAAGTACGGCCGATGAAAGATATTTCTGCCTGATAACATCATACAAGGTATTGTCAGGGCCGGTATTGAACCACATGCTCTGAATAAAATGGGGCAGCACAGTCAGGTACCTGACTTCGTTCGGGGGAAAATCTCCTGTGATCAGCTGCCATGAAAGCAGGTAATCGCCAAGCCGCTGATGAGGCCGGAATGTTTGCACCTTGAACATAGGCATCGGTTTCTTTGGGGCACAGTGAGATCTGCTGCAAAGATCCGACTTTTTTTCCTAAGCATCATATGACGGCAGCCACGATTGACTGATCCCCGTTTCTATGGCTTTGTTGGCCATATGTACGGCGATTGCGGCTATCTTGCCGGTCTCCGCACCGGAGGCTGGCGGAATGTTGCTGCGGACGCTTTCTGCGAAAGCCAGCAGCGCGGAAGTGGTAGGCTCCGGCTGTGGCTGGCCGGGAATACCGAATTTCAACGGTACGCCTTCTCCTGTCTGGTCTGTTTTGGTAGCGCCTGTAACGCCATCCACCACCGCCAGCTCTTTTTTCCCTTCTTCGCTGTACACAAAGGCTTTGTCCCGCTGTATTTCGATAGTGCCGCGGTTGCCAAGCACCCTGATGGAATAGCCCTTGTAGGCATTGCTGAGGATGGAAGATACACTGGCTTTTACGCCACCGGGATATTCAAAGACGGTCCGCACATTGTCCCATGTTTCCCTGCCGTCTTTCCAGTAGTCGATGCCGCCCATGCCTACCACACGCAGTGGATGTGCATCCAGGAGATAATTGACCATATCGATCTGATGGCCGCATAGTTCCGCTATCAGCCCACCGGAATATTCGCGGTACATGCGCCAGTTGATCAACCGCTCCATGGCCGGGTCGGAGACAGGATTTCTCCAGTCGGAATTTCGGTGGTACTGACATTCAAAATGCGTTACTTTGCCCAGCCAGTTTTGTCCGATCACTTCTTTTACCCGGTGATAAAGATCGTAGTACCGGTACTGATGGCCTACCTGCAGTACCAACCCGCTTTTCCGCACCTGGGCGGCCAGTTGTAAGGCCTGTGGAATATCATAGGTCATGGTTTTTTCGAGATAAACGTGTTTGCCAGCGTCCAGCGCATCTTTGGCCATAGGGTAATGCATCGATAGCGGTGTGGCAATGACCACGGCTTCCACTTTTTTATCTGCCAGCAGCTGCCGGTAATCGGTATAGGCTTTGGCGCCTTTGGCTGCCAGCGACAAGCCATGTTGCAAATGAGCAGGTATCACATCACAGCAGGCAATCAGTTCCATGCCCGGTATTTTCTGCAATAGTTTGGCGATGCCGCTGCCACGGTTGCCGGTGCCGATCATACCGATTTTTAAAGGCGCTGCGGCCGCCTGTCCCAGTACCGGTAAGGCACTGGTCAACATAGCGCCGGACAATGCCACGGCGCCGGTGTATAAAAATTTTCTGCGGGAAAAATGGTGGTCTTGCATAACCTACAAAATAATCAAATTAATGCCCCATGGTGGATAAAAGAGCGAGAACGTTCTCGCTCTTTTATCCGCCACAGACTGGCATTGCTCTTCGCCAGTGATTATATTTAATGTGAAAACAAACCACCCATGCAAGCGAACCGCAGAAATTTCCTGAAACTGACAGGCCGTTTGGGCCCCAAAGACGTGTATGCTGCTCAACGGAAAAGCAGTCGCCTACCCATTACCAAGATAATATTGGCGGCCATGACGTTGTTGCTATGCAGCTTCCTGCCGCAGCAAAAGAAAGTACGCATCTTCTCCATCGGTGATTCCACCATGTGCGATTACGATCAAAAATACCTCACCGGTTTTGGAGGCGACAGTCTATATCCTATCCGTGGCTGGATGCAGATGGCACGCACACTTTTTCCGCCTTATGTGGAAGTGCATAATGCTGCCCGCAGCGGCAGAAGCTCCAAAAGCTTCCGTACAGAAGGGTACTGGCAGAAAGTGATCGACAGCGTGCAACAGGGCGACTATGTTTTCATCATGTTCGGTCCCAATGACCAAAAACCGGATACCGCCAGGCACACCGATCCGCATACTACTTTCCGCCAGAACCTGATCAACTATGTAAACGAGGTAAAAGCCAAAAACGCCTGTCCCGTGCTGTTTACCTGCATTGTCCGCCGGAAGTTTGACAGCAACGGTAAAATAGAAAATACCCACGGCGATTATCCCGCTGTTGCACGGGAGGTGGCTGCTGAAATGAAAGTGCCGCTGGTAGACCTCAATAAAAAATCAGCGGAATTGCTGGAAAGCTATGGCCCTGAAGCCTCTAAAAAGTTATTCCTGCACATAAAGCCAGGCATCTTCCCTAAGCTGCCTGATGGTAAAAAAGATGATACTCATATGAGTGAATTGGGCGCTATGAAAGTGGCGGAAGTTGCATTGACAGAACTAAAGCATTTAGGGATTTATTGATTAATAAATCCCTAAATGATCAGTACCCATAATCCTGTGTCAGCTTATGGTTGGCTTCGAGCGATGTTTGTGGTATGGGTAACAGCTCACTGCGATTGGGTACAAAGAGTTGTGCCACATTGGTGATCCAGCTGGCGGTGATGGAGCTGGTCCAGCTGACTTTGGCATAACCGGCAGGAAGGGTGGCGGGAGTGGGCTGATACAGGGAGTTGCCCCATATCACGGCAGATGAACCGGTTTTGTAGTACATCACCTGTGGCAGGTTGTTGTAAGGTGGTTCACGGTTCATCATCTTCGTATAGTTGGCCCTTGTTTCCTGTATTTTTTGATAGAGAAGGTTCCAGCGGATAAGATCATATTTGCGGATGCCTTCTCCTCCGAATTCAAATGAACGTTCTGCTACCAGCGCGTTAAAGAAAGTTTCTTTGGTGGAAGGTGTCTGTCCGATTTTATTTTCATTGCCTTTAAATCCTCTTTTTCTTACTTCTTCGTAGGCCGCTATGGCGGCGGCTGTGGGGCCGTTGTTCAGCTCATTGTCGGCTTCTGCGAACATCAGCAGTACATCGGAAAAACGTAATACCGGCCAGTTGATGCCCAGCTGTTGCGCAGTGGTAGCAGGCGCGGGTGTGATCCAGTCGGCACGGAACTTCCCGCTGACCATATTCACCATTGTCTGTACGGTCTTGGTTTTGTCTGCGTTGTTGTAATAGGGAGCTGTGGTCACATCGCGGCGGGTGTCCAGGGAATCAAAGGAGTAAAAATACGTTGGGACCACGCGGATGGAGCTGTTGCCTAGCTGACCGGCATTGCCGGCCACAAAGAAACGGGGACCGTCATAGTAACCCAGATTGCCGGTTAAACCAACGGCCATGGCTATTTCAAACATCACTTCCCCGTAAAGGTCAAGTTTATATGCATCCAGTCCGTCTTTGAATACCGCCTGGAAAACAGGGTTCAGGGTGTGTTTGTCGCGGCGCTGCATGATATCAGCGCATTCATCGCGGGCAATTTTGTAATATTCAATGTAATCTGCGGTGCGCTCCATTTTGCGGGAGGCGCGACGAAGGGAGTAGCCTCCTCTGAACAATGCAATGCGCGCGCGTAAGCCTTTTACGGCGCCTTTGGTGATCCTTTCATCTGCTGCCACGCCTGGCTCGTTGCGCCACGGAACAAGGTCTGCGGCCACCTTGAGGTCACTGAGCATACGGCCATAGATGGTGTCGCGATCGGTTTTGGCCAAAAATAAATCCGGCTGATCGATGGACGGCTCAAATTGTGCGGGCACATCTCCCCAGTTCCTGATCAGCTCAAAGTAGTACTGCGCGCGAAGGGTGAGCGCTTCGCCATGCAGCCGGCGCAACTGCTGCTGTTCGGCGGCGCTGCCTTTGCTGTACAGGTCCATGGCCGGTATGTTTTTGATGCAGGTGTTGGCGCGTTCAATGCCCAGGTACAGCTGCTGAAAAGGTCCGGGCAGCTGTGCGTTGGTGGCTTGCAGGTTGTAGCGGGACAGATCGCGGGAACTGTTGTCCGGAGCAGAAGTGTTGGTCACGCCGATCATTTCATCGTTATCATAGGGATACATAAGGCTCAACCGGCTGCCATAGGCCTGCTGATGGGTAAGCGGCTCATAGGCGCCGATAACGGCGCTGGTGGCGTTGGGCACATCGCTGAAGATATACCGCTCGTCGAAAGCGGAGGATGGTTCCTTGTCAAGGAATTTCTTACAGGCAACAGCTGTCATCAGCATCGCGATACATCCTGTGTAGTAAATTATCTTCATCATCTTCATAATGTCAGATTTAAACCAAAAAAGAAAGAGCGGCTGCGGGGATATGCGGCATAATCTACTCCCGGCGTGATGGGCGTGGAACGGCGGGAGTTCACTTCCGGGTCATATCCGGTGTAACGGGTGAGCACGGCCAGATTATTGCCGGTAGCGTAAATCCGCAGACTGCCGATCTTTGCCCTGCCCAGCCATTTCGCCGGAAACGTATAGCCGATGGTGATATTGTTGATTCGCAGGAAAGAACCGTCTTCCACTGCCCAGGAGGTAGGATAGAAAGCGCCAGCGCCGGAGATGGGCATCCATATTTTAGCGTTGCCGTTCACTGCTGCCAGTTCTTCCGGCGACGCTCCGGTGACCACCTGCCTGCCGCCAACGGTGATGACCTGTTGTATGACTTTACCATTGTTGTCGATGGTGCGCCAGCGGTTTTCCATGATGCCCAGCATGTTGGTATGTCGGGAATAGGCGTTGGTAAATTCCACTTTGTTGGCATTCAGGATGCTGTTGCCGACCACGAAATTCAGGAACACGCTCAGATCAAAATTTTTATACGAAAACTGCTGGTTAAGGCCTCCGCTGCAGGTGGGATTGGCATTGCCGATAATGGTTTTATCGTTTTCATCGATGATGCCGTCGCCATTGAGGTCTTTTAGTTTCATCCATCCGGGCTGTGCAACGCCGATTGCGGAAGATACGTCTGTTACGCCTGGTTTCAGGCTGTATATTTTCGTACTGGCGTCGTAGTTAAAATCATTCAGGGTATAAAAACCATCATTCACAAAACCGTACATGGACCCAACAGGCTCGCCGGTCCTGATGATGAAATCGGCGGGCTGTCCGGAGATGCCCCAACCGGAGTTTTTATAGAACTGTGTCAGGTATCCGGAGAGCGATTCCACCTTGTTGCGGTTAAAGGCAATGTTGAAGGTGGATGTCCAGCTGAAATCATTTTTCTGTATAATGGTAGCAGCCAGTTGCAGTTCTATGCCTTTGTTGGAAGTGGTGCCTACGTTCTGCAGTTGTTCCAGGTAGCCCGAACTGGTGGGAATGCGGATGGGGATGAGCAGGTCTTTTACTTTGTTGTAATACAGGTCTGCGGTGAATTGCAGTCTGTCTTTGAAGAAAGCCGCGTCCAGTCCGATGTTCCGTGATACGGTGGTTTCCCATTTCAGGTTTTTGTTGGCGAGGCTATTGGAGGCATAACCGGGTGTGATCTGTTCGTTCAGGGCATATTGTGCGTTGGCGGCGTAGGTGTTCAGGTAGAGATAATCACCGATGCGGTTGTTGCCGGCGAGGCCGTAGCTTACGCGTAGTTTCAGGTCGGAAATAAAATGCACTTCACGCATAAAGGCTTCCTGTGATATCCGCCAGGAGAGCGCTGCGGCAGGGAAGTACCCCCAGCGTTTGTCCGGCGCGAATTTAGACGAGCCGTCTGCACGGAGGCTGGCGCTGAACAGATATTTGTCCTGGTAATCGTAATTGATTTTTCCAAAGAAAGACAACAGGCTGCTTTCGAGCACTGTTGTTTTAGGAAAGAGCGGGACTGTCTGCCCGAGGTTGAACTGCGCAAAAGCCTTTTCCGGCGTGATGCCGGCGGGGAAGTAACGCAGCTCGTTGTCCAGCATATTGGACCGGGCGGTATATGTTTCCTCACCGAGCAACGCCTGCACATGATGCCCGTTTTTTGCTCTGTTCGTATAGGTGACCACGTTGGAGTTGTTCAGTGAGCTGCGATTGGTGAGTATATTGCTGATGAGCGGCAGGTTGGCGCCGTTGAGCCTGGAATTGGACGTGACGGAGCCATCGAAGGCGTTCAGTTCCTGGCTGTTGCGGTCATATCCGATGGTGGAGCGGAAAGAGAAATTTTTGTTGAAGGTGTAGTTAAGGTAACCACCGATGTTGAATACGCGGGTATATCTTCGCCGGTATTGCGCGTTGCTGAGCAGCACCGGGTTGATGATACCAAGACCGTTGCCGGCGTTGGTATCGTTATAGTAATCTGTATCGTCTTCTTCTTCAGCGTTGGTATTATCAAGATTAAAAGGGCGGTATTTGATAGCGTGCCGCAGACCGTTGTAGGCGGAGGCGCCTTCATTGGAAGAGCCGGCGCCGCTGATGGTTTCATCGCTGTATCTTACGTTAAGACCTATACGTAGTTTGTCATTCGCTTTATGGTCCAGTTTAAAATTGATGAGGTTGCGTTTTAGTCCTGCATCGAGCATAATGCCTTCTTCCTGGTTGTTGGTATAAGAGAGATTGAACCGGGTGCTTTTGGTGCCTCCGGCGATGCTTACGTTATGTGTCTGCATCAGGGCTTTTCGGCCGAAGACGTTGTCTTGCCAGTCGATGGTGGGAACGGACTTGTATTTCTCCAGGTCTTCCCCGTAGATATTGGCAAAGGAGAGGCTGTCGGCGGTAAGGCCGCGGCTTCTTTCGTATTGGTACTGTACAAACTCATAGGGTGACAGTACTTTCAGTTCCTTTGGCAGGCGGCGTATGCCGACAGTGCCGTTGTAACTGACGATGGTTTTACCTTCTTTTCCGTTTTTGGTGGTGATGATCACTACGCCGTTGGCGCCACGGGCGCCGTATATCGCGGTGGCAGAAGCATCTTTGAGCACGTCTACGGATTCGATGTCCTGTGGCGCGATGCCGGCAAATCCGTCCTCCACCTGCACGCCATCGATGATATAGAGGGGGGCGTTGTCTTGTGTGACGGACCCGCCGCCCCGTACTTTAATGGTGAAATCGGAGCCGGGTTTGCCTTCCGAGGAGGTGATCTGCACGCCGGCAAGACGGCCGGTAAGCGCTTCTGCGGCGGAGTTGACAGGAATATCTTTCAGCTGTCTGGCATTAACGGAAGAAACGGCCCCGGTAAGGTCTTTTCTTCTGACGGTAGCATAACCCACCACCACGACGTCGCTGATGTTCTTCGTTTCCATCACCATAGATACGTCGATAACGCTGCGGTGGCTGATACTCTCTTCCCGGGCGACATGACCGGTATAGGAGAAAAGCAGTTTGTCTGCGGCAGCCGGCAGTTTCAGGGTATAGCGACCTTTTTCATCGGTGATAGTGGCTGTTTGTGTGCCCTTTAGTCTAACGGTGACGCCTGGCAGTGGTTGACGGTTTTCTGCCGAAGTAACCGTTCCCGTTATAGTGTTTCCCTGTGACTGTGCTGTGGCGGCGGGTGCCAGCCACAGCATCATACAGACAAACATGCCGGTTAGTTGTTTGATAAATTCCTTTTTATACATCATGACAATCATTTAAAAATTAGGAACACCTTTCCTGTCCTGACGCCTCCGTTGTCCATTACCAGCAGGTAGGTGCCGTTGCCGAGTTCTCCGGTGTTGATGTTGGTAGTTGTAGCGCCGTTGGCGGCGATGCAGGTTTTTACCCGTTGCCCGTCCACCGTGTAGAGGGTGATGCCTGCCCTGCCTTTTACGGCCGGATGGCCCACTGTCAGCCTGTCTGACACGGGATTGGGGTATATTGTGATATTGCTGTTTTTGGTGTTTACGGGAGATGACAGGGCGTGCCTCAATGCTTTGTTGGCCTGTTGACGCATCATCAGCGCGTTGCCGAGGGTGATGGTTTGGCTGTATACGGTATCACCGGTACCATTAGGGTGGTAGCTGCCGATTTTATAGTAGCACGTTTGGGCCGGAGCGGCTGGATCGTCAGTAACGTAGTGTGTTTGGTTGATGTTGGAATTGATAGTGGCGATCTTCGTAAAGTTGGTGTTGTCGGTGGAGCGGAAGATACCGAATGCAAAAACGTCTTTCGCCCAATCGGTGTCAAAGCTGATGCGTACGGTATCTCCGCCGGTGCGGATGCCGGCTGTTTGTATGAAAGTCACCTGTTGGTCTGGTGAAGGGATAGCGTTGAGGTATTTTTCCAGCATGGTAAATCCGTCACTGTCAACGCTATTGGCTGCTATGCTGATGGAGTCGCCGCCTTTCATTTTCTCCCACCAGTTGGGCAGCCCGTCGTTGTCTGTATCATCGGGGTAGGTGGAAGCAGTGAGCGTGGGCCATCCGCCGACGGTGTTCTGGCTGTCGATGATACCGGACGGGCTGCCCGCCCCTGGCGCATGATAGCTGGTATCGCCGAAGGTAGCGGTACCGGTGCGTGTCTCCCTGATGATACGCCTGTCGACGGTATCCCTGCGGGGCAGGATAGCGCCTGCGGTGGCGGTGACGGAGACAAAGGCATCCTGTGCTGATTGTGTGGTCACCGGCGCATAAGGGAACGGCGTATTGACGCGGGCATTGGCCAGTGCGGCCGCTGCTCCGGGCTGTCCGTCAGGATGCACGCCATAGGTCCAGTTATTGGACGAAGTATCGGTGGTTTCTTCCACGCAGGGGTAACCGGGAACATAATTACCTTTGATATAGAATTTTCCACCGGGAATGGTATCTCCGGCCAGTGACACGCTGAAAGTGGTATACAGCAGGATACGGTGGCGGCGGTTGCTGGTGGCGCAGTTCAGGCTGCCCGTGGTGGCCGGACCGGGTTTGTAGTAATTGTTGACCATATTCTGATGGCCGCCTGCGCCGCCATAGCTTGATCCCACCCAGTTGTAGATAACGTTGTTCCGGAAATCGACGTACTCCAGTTCCGGCTGGCCGGTGTTGGCGCTACCGGAGAAACGCGGATTACGGTTGCTGTGGCTGGCCAGCAGGTTGTGATGAAAAGAAGATTGTTGTCCGCCCCAGATGCCACCGTAGCCGTGCGGTGTTTCTTTAACATGTCTGGACTTGTAAAGACTTTCACTCAACAGGCTCCATTGCAGTGTAAAATTAGAGATTGCATAAAAAGAACCTGCTTCATCGGTAGACCAGCTCATGGAGCAGTGGTCTATGATGATATTGGAATAGGGCTTGGTAACGGGAGACCCGAAGTTGTTGTACATGGCGTCCACCGCTTTTGCGGTGTCGTTGGGATTGAGGATAATATCGCCGGGGCGGCTGCGGATGTACCGTACAATGATGTTATTGGCCCGTATGCCCATGCCGTAGTTGGCCAGGCAGATGCCATCTCCCGGGGCGGTCTGCCCGGCGATGGTGACGTTGTCCTGAGTGAGCACTACCGCGCTTAAGAGGTTGATGGTGCCGGAAACCTTGAACATGACGGTGCGGTTAGGCTGACTGACAGCGTCGCGCAGACTGCCGGGCCCGGAGTTATTGAGATTGGTGACGTAGTATACCGTGCCGCCCCTGCCACCCTGTGCGAACCTGCCGGCGCCTTCAGCGCCTGGGAAGGCGATTTGGGGAAGAGGTCCGCTCGTGTCGGTCTTCAGGCCGGCGAGCGTTTTCGCTGCAGCGGAGATATTTCCTGAAATTGCTACCTGTTGCGTAGCAGTAAGCGCCCAGGTAGCGGTAGCAGCATTTTGCGCATAGGCGTGGCCGTTAGTGACAATGGTGATGGACAGTGTCGCTGGCAATAAAGGAAGTAGCCATTTTTTCATAAATATTTCCCCCGGATATTAGTTAGATAAATATTTGCGGTGTTTGCCGGAAAGCGCTGCCGGCCGGGCATACGGCCGGATCAGGCGTGCTTTGTTCCACAATACATGGAAGACACTGTCAGTATATGAAAGACGTGGTGAACAGGCTTCTTCTGCTTCTCTGCTTCCCTGATGCTATAGTATAATGCTGGTTGATATAGTTTCTCTAAACAAATTACGCCCGAAACCGGTTACTTTGCAACCCTTCGGGCATATAAATCACCGAGAACGTTACCGGAGAAAAGGGAGATGCGGGGGAAAAGAGCAATATGTACATTTTATCTGATGGCGTCGAGGTCTTTTTGCAGTAGGCGCTGGTCGGGCTGTAATTGGTGTTGATGGCAGTAATTGACCAGTTGCTCCAACCTTTTTTGATGATCATACCGGAGATTCCAATACAGTTTTTGCTGACATGCTGAACAGAGGCGATTGGGTGCCTGGTCGGTTTCATGCAGGTTATTGGAGCCGTTCATGACGCATTGGGCGTGAAGGCAATGACGCAGCGAAAACATATGGCCGATTTCGTGTGAAGCGACTTTATTGAGCCTCTTTAAGCAAGTGATATAGTTAGATGTGTCCAGTGTTTTGTCCTGTAGCCGGTAAATGGAAGATACGCCTACCTTGTCCGTATAGGAGGCGAGACCGAACACATAATTCCAGTCGCTTTTCGGATACAGGTCCAGGGCGCTGATGGCCATCAGGGTGATGCCGTCGTTCGGGATATTACCTTTTAGCAGGCTATCCAGTATATAAGGCGCCAGTAACTGGATATGGCCGTCTTCCCGCTGCCGGAATGTGCCGGGGGGAAAAGCGCTGTCTGAACGGGCCGGCAGCAGCACGGTTTTCAGCTGGAAAAAGATAGCGGTATACTCCCGGGCAGCTTCCAGTATCTTTTCCTGAAGCGGGGTAAACTCACCCACGGGCAATAAATAAATCACCGACCGGGCGGCCGTAGTTTTTACCGGGCGGGCGGCCTTATATGAGTCAAACGTTTGTGCTTTTTCTTTGTGTGTGGCACGCCAGTCACCTTCCTGTGGCGTACCGAGAGGTACATCGTTACGCGCGATAGCGTTGAAATAAGCCTGTTGACCTGCTATTACAGGGTCGGCATGCCTGTAGCGGCAAGCGAAAAACATCGACATAAAAGAAAGTAAAAAAACAGGCAGCAGCCTCCTTTTCGGGAACATCATGGCAAGGGTTTTAGCAGCGGACAATTTGGTCGTTTTATATAGGATGAAATAACTACAGTATTCCATAACACAAAATACTGTTTCCTGTAAATTGGGGAGATGCCCGTTTTTCTTTATTTTACCTGGTAATTCCTCAGCCAACAAATCAAACCTTACATGAAAAGAAAAACCGGTTTTCCTGTCTGTTGTATCGCATTCCTGCTGATGTTTTCCTGTTCCGCCCGGGTGCTGGCGCAGGACGCTCCGCGCGTGTTTACCTCCGATGTTGATAACTTCTGGACGGCTTTTGACAGTGTGACGACGGTCAAGGACACCACGCGGCAGATTGCGCTGATGCAGTCACTGTACATCGATAAAGGCACGGAGGGGCTCAGGCTGTTCATGCAACTCAGGAAGTTCGATGCGGCCAGACTGGTAACGGCTGTCAACAAGTATCCTAAATTCTGGGCTTCTGTAAGGGAAAATACGTTGAAAATAAAACCTAAGATGCCTGCTATCGAAGCGCATATACGGGAGTTTAAGGTGTTGTACCCTGATCTTCGTCCGGCGAAGCTCTTTTTCACGATCACGGCTGTACGCGCGGCTGGCACCGTGCGGGATTCACTGGTCCTGATAGGAACGGAAATAGCTACTGGGAATAAATACACGGACGTGTCGGAGTTTCCGGACAAAAGGCTGGCGAACTTCTTCCAGGCGCAAAGCACAGACAATATCATCCCGGTGGTAGTGCATGAATATGTGCATACCCAGCAACGGGCGGAGGCCAAAATATTGCTGGGACAGGCATTACAAGAAGGTGCCTGTGATTTTATCACGGAGCTGATCTTAAAAGAGCCTTTAATGAATTCTTACCTTCAGTACGGACGGAAGAACGAGCAGGAGCTGAAAGCGGCATTCAAAAAAGAAATGCTGGGAGAAGATTTTTCCAACTGGCTGTACAACGGTTCCACCACGAAAACCATGGGAGACCTGGGCTATTTCATGGGATATGCCATTTGTAAGTCGTACTACCAGCACGCCACAAAGAAGGGGCAGGCGATAAAAGACATTATCACGCTGAATTATGGCGATCAGGCGGCCGTGACGGCTTTCCTGGAGAAATCCCGGTATTACGGACGTAACTAAGGCCCGCCTGTGGCCGGTAAGCGATGCCCATTGTTATTTTTATATATTGCGAATGGTGCTTATATTTACCGGTATTTCAGCGGGTTATCCACAATTAAAAAAACAGCAGCATACAGATGTCATTAATAGATAAAGTACTCAATACACCGGAATTAACGAATCAGCCACCTGTACTGGTGGATATCGGAGCATCGGGCGCCATCCATTTCAGGTGGAAGAAGATCGCGAAATATGCTGTCTGCATTGCCTTTGATCCGGACGACCGAAAGTACGGGTACATTGTCAAAGAGAACGACAATTACCGGAAACTGTATGTTTTTAACTGTGTGGTGGCAGACACTTCCAGCGACGGGCAGCCGTTCTATCTGACACGGTCGCCTTACTGCTCCAGCTTCCTGGTGCCCCGTACGGAAGATCTGAAGCCTTATGCTTTTGCGGATAAGTTCGAAGTGGAACGGGAAACCAAACTGATGACCCGCACCATCCCGGAGGTATTACAGGAGCTGAATATCGGGTACATCGACTGGTTCAAAACCGATTCACAGGGACTGGACCTGCGCATTTTCCAGTCGCTGGACGATAAGATGGCCCGTGACATCAAAATAGCGGAATTTGAGCCGGGCATTATGCATGCCTATCATGGGGAAGATAAGCTGCATGCCGTATTGCGGCATATGGACAACCTGCCTTTTTTCCTCAGTGAAATCACCGTAAAAGGGCCTAACCGCATATCGCAGGAGCAGCTGAAAAGTATTAGCAGCAGCCCTTTCATGCAGAAGCTGCTGGCAGCTTCCCATAAGGAGACCGCCGGCTGGGGGGAAATGGTGTACCTCAATAATTTCGATGCCAGCGCCAGCCACAGCCAACGCGACCTGCTGCTTGGCTGGGTGATAGCCACGCTCAACGAAGAATTTGGCCTCGCTTTACAGATAGCCACACAGGGTGAAGAACAATACAAAACGCCCATTTTCGGGGAAATGCGCCGCGGCAGTGTGAAGAACATCCGTCGCAACCTCTGGAAGCTTCGTTTTATGAGCCATGTATGGCGTAAACTGTTTTAGGATATTGTTTAACATAAAAAGGGACAGCCCGCTCATTTGAGCGGGCTGTCCCTTTTTAAAGGCATGCCATTAAAAAAGCGAAAAGTTCACCATAATTCAGTAAATTATATTGTCGAGCTTTGTTACCGTCAACACTGGTTTTCCCACTAATATTGTTTGTCATGATCTTAAAAATCATCAATGCCATATTGATTCTTTTCGCTGTATTTATGGGTTTTAAACAGGGCTATGCCATGTTTTCCGGGAAGCCGGAAATGCTGGAGATGTTTGGCAAATGGGGCCTGGGCCGGACCGGTGTCATGATCAACGGGGCCATTACCATACTGGCAGCAGTATTGATACTTTTCCCGAGAACGTTTGTATGGGGCAACTTCCTGATGGCATTGGGCATCCTGCTGATTATCTGTTTTCACCTGCAGGACAGAGACATGAAAGGTGTGCTGATAGAACTGCCCTTTCTGCTACTCAACCTGGTGATCATCTACCTGCAATACCCGCTAAAAAACGTGTAACCATGTATCACATCATCCCGGTTATAGTCGTGATAACGCTGGGGATGCCGGTGCGCACCAGCGGACAAAGCCATCCCCGGAAAACGGCGGAACAATCATCTTCCAAAAAACAAGCTATGGATATATCTGAAATCACCCATCCGGCTGTACGAAAAGCGATCGAAGCGCTGCAGGCCGGCGATAAAAGCTGGTATTCCTTTTTTACCGATCATCCTGCCATGACGGATGATGGCAATACCGTCGATTTTAAATCCTTCTTTGCAAAGGCGTTGGGGAATGAGAAATTCCTCTCTGTTGACAAGGTGGAAAACGGCGGCAAAGACATATATGGCAATTTCAAAGCCGGCAGCTGGGGCACATTTAAGGTGTTCTTTAAGTTTCACGAAGGGCCGGCAGGTAAGTTTGATCGCCTTGATATCGGACAGGCGACGTATTGAACGTGTATAGTTTACAGGAATAAGGCAGCGCCCGGGACGACCCGGGCGTTTTTTTTATACCCTACGCTTACTCAGTTTTATCGTCCGGTTGGAAATATAAGGCACCGCGGGGTATGTCCAGTCGTTTTCCGGCATGCCCAGCGCTGTGGGTGTTTTGCCGATAAAACTACTGCTACGGCCTGTTATTTTCGTAGTGCCGTCGACGTGGATTTCCACGAGCGCCCATAGAGGATCGCGGTAAAAGGACATGTATTTCATCAGCGGATATTTTTTGTGGATGGCGGCATCAAACGGTTCATCGACATAACGGGTGCCCCGCCAGAAGTAGGTAGCGCTGTTGATTTGTACGTGATGTACGTCATTGATACAGTTATAATAATCCTGATGGAAATGACCGGAGAAAGCCATTTGTACCTTTCGGAAGCCTGCTTTTTTATTGGCATGTTCAAACAGCAGTCTTACCTGGGCAGCGTTTTCCACGGCATTATCATTGTCAAATCCCTGATGGCAGAACACGATCACCGGCAATGGTGTGCTGTCAAGGTCTTTCGCCAGCCATTGCAGTTGTTCTTCGCCGATGAAACGCTCATATTTCCATTTGGGCTGATGGCCGGGATTGGTATCGTTGCCATCGAGCACAATAAAATGATATCCTTTCAGGTCGAAGGAATAGTAGGTGTTGGGGATCTTCCAGTATTTAGCGGCATCGGCGGGCGTGAAGCCGCCATCAGTTTCATGATTGCCCACTACGTGATAAGCCGGACCTTTGAACCGGTCCCAGATGTCCATGATCACGTTGTTTTCCTGTTTAGGTTGACAGAAATCTCCCAGCTGTATGATCATATCTGGTTTCAGTTGCTGCATGTCGCTGATAAAAGCTTCCAGCCGTGCAGGCGCGTCGTAGGTAAAATCCTGGTGCAGGTCGCTGATGATGCCAAATCGTATAGGCGTGAAAGTGTCTTTGCCTGGTAAAGGCGTTGTAGCGGAGCCGAGCAGGGGCACGCTTAAACCGGCCGCCAGCGATAACGAAGTATTCCTGAGAAAATGTCTCCTTTTCATAGTGGTAATATTCAGAAAGAGCAGGTTTTAAACTACAAATAAAAAAGCCAAACCACAAGCGGTATAAAAAGATAGCCCACTCCGGGGAGTGGGCTATGCAAATACTTTGTACCGGTAGTGTGTTTAATAAATAGCCACAGGGTTAATATTTACCTGCGTGGAACCAACGTACAGCGGCTGTCCCAATACGAACAAAAATTCCCATACCTTCTCGCGTACGAGTGGACGGCTGTCGATCAATTCCAGGTTGTAGATCCCTTTTTTAGCCAGCATAAACTGGTTGACAGGAAATTCTTCTTTGGTGCCAGGATTGGGGTATACTTCCGATGCCCAGGTGTCTCCGCCAAAGGCCACAATGCCTTGTTCTGCGAGCCATTTGGCCGCTTCCATGCCGATGCCCGGCTCCACTTCCAGGAACTGTTTATTGTCTTTTCCAATCAGCTCCAGCCAGCCGGTGTTAAAGAGTACCACATCGCCTTTGCGCAGGGTGAGGCCTTCTTTTTTCAGTACCGCCTGTATATCCGCAACGGTAAATTCCATACCGCCGGGCACAATTGGTTTTCCGTAGTGTGTTGTCATGTCCAGTACCACGCCGCGTGTAACCATTGGCGGTACTTTCTCGACGCCCAGTTTCTCCACGCCTTCCACAGTAACAAAATCCACGGCTTTATTACCATTGTAATAAACGTTGTCAATGCCGATGTGGCCGATGCCGTTAAGCTGTGTGCCTACGCCGGTCCACGCGTTCACCAGTTCGTCGTTGAAGCTGAATTTGTTGGGGCCGAGGGTTTTTCCGCCCTGTTCGCCAGGTTGGATATTGTACAGGTGAAAGCTGCGGTGCCGGAACGCCGGCAGGTTTTTGTCTACTGGCACGGCCAGTGGCAGCGTTTTGCCTGTTTTGACGAGTTTGATGGACTGCATCACTATTGCCGGCGACAGCAGATTGGCGGCGCCGATTTCGTCATGCTGGCCGTAGGCGGAGCGATACCAGCTGGTGTCGGCCGTTTGTCCGAGGGAAGGCAGGGCAGCTATCATAACAGCGCCTGCCAACATGGATATTTTATTAAAAATTGATGTGTTCATTTGTTTGTGCTTTTATTTCTTTTGGGAACTGGTTAGTGCTTCGCCAGCTCCTGCCGGATGAACTGCAGTTCATCGGCGGTCAGTGTGATGTCCATTGCTTTGGCGTTGCTCTCGGCCTGGGCTGCGTTCCTTGCGCCTGCCAGTACCACGGATATGCCTTGCTGCAGGGAAGTCCAGCGGAGCACCAGTTGCGCCAGTGAAGCCTTTTTGCTTTCTGCCAGCGGCTGAAGGGCTGCTAACAGAGCTTTTACCTTTTCCGGGTTGAACTGTCCGAAATAATCGTTACGATGATCGTCCGATTTTAATGTTGCGTCGGCAAAGTATTTTCCTGACAACAAACCTCTCTCCAGCGGACTGTAAGCGATGATGCCGATGTTATGCGCTGTTGTATAGGGTAGTAAGTCCTGCTCTATACTTCTGTTCAGCATACTGTAGGGCACCTGGTTGGAAGCGAGGTTAAATGTCCCGGCGGCAGCTTCCACTTGTTCCAGGCTGTAATTGCTTACTCCGCCGGCTCTGATTTTACCCTGGCGGATTAAAACCTGCATGGCTTCCATCGTTTCATCGATGGGTGTGGAAGCGTCCGGCCAGTGAAGTTGTAACAGGTCGATGTAGTCTGTCTTCAGCCTTTTGAGGCTTTCTTCGACTTCCTTTATCACGTTTTGTTTCGCTGCATATTTATATACCGGTATCACTTTTCCGTTCTCTGCGGCATCGAAGAAGTATTCACCTTTGCCTTCGTTGCTACCATCCCATACCAGCCCGAATTTGGTCAGTATCTGTACTTTGCTGCGGTCTTTACCCGTCAGGGCATCACCAATTAATTCCTCACTGAGCCCGAAGCCATAAAATGGAGCGGTATCCAGGGATGTAACACCATGATCGATAGAGGCATGGACGGCCGCAATCGAGTCTTTCCGTTCATTTCCTCCCCACATATTGCCTCCGATCGCAAATGCACCATAAGTAATGGCGGATAATTCCAACGAAGACTGTCCTAATTTTCTGTATTCCATTTTTCTGTTTTTGATTTGACAATGCAAAAGTCCGCCCTTTTATACTATTCTTAAAATAGTATAAATAATGTGTTTGTATCAGAATAGTAATAATGGGTTGTGATGGGAAACACCAAAATATTGTTTAAAGGTTTATCCGTAAAGTGTTAATTTTAATAGTTTAAAGAACTATAGGGAATGCTCATGAATACCTTGTCAACTGAAAACCAAATCACTAAAGACCGGAACATACTGGTTGTTTTACCCGGGGAAAAAACGGCCAATGCGGAAACCCTTGACCTGATCAACAGGTTTTGCGGATCAGTGGTAACCGGTTTTACCGAAATACCGGCTAATACCGGCGATAAGAGGATCTATGTCTGTGGTGACATGGCCGGCCTCAACAAAGCAAGCTGCCCCGTATATCTCATAAAAGAGCTTTCTTATAATTATGAAAATTATAACGGAGAGCATATACATATCATCACACTTGGCGAAGTGCCCATTATTGTCAGCCACGCCGGGGTATATTTTAGAAAGCTGTTTACCGATGATCAATACTTCAACAAGATAAAATCAGAACACGAATTCCAGGAATTAACGGAATCAAACAAGCCATCGAAAGCTTTTAGAAAAGGTATATATCTCAGCCAGGTCAGTAGAGTGGAAAATGATAAAAACGAAGAAGTACTGCATTACCATCTGTTGAGATGTTCCAGCAACCTGACCGGGCCTACTGATAACTTCAGGGCCACAGACCGTTACATCATCAATGTGTTGAATGAAGCTGTTAAATATGTCTTCAAATATAAAACAGACCTGAACCATGTATTGGCACAGATATATGAAAACAGGGCTAAAACAGAAGACACAGAAAAGGAAATAAAATCCAGGATTAAAGCGCATTCTGATAAAACAAAGGATATGCCTCCGGAGGGACTGATCGTCTTTTGCACGTTCTATGACAATGTTGATGTCCAACACCTGAAACCTTCCACTACCGATAGGTTTGACAGATGTTATAAAGAGGTTACCGGCTTCACAAAGCTACACTTCAAATTAAAAAACACTGTTAACGATGATACGCTGGAGAAAGAGTTTAGCGTGACATTGTATCCTGGTTCCGTGTTTATGATACCGCTGTCTACCAACCGGCTGTACACGCATGAGATCAGGCCATCTATGCTAAATGCTGACATGATCCCTACCAGGATGGGCTACGTGGTGCGTTGTTCAAACCTGGAAGCACAGCATGTGAATAACCAGACTTATATCAAAGACAAGGGCAGTTTCATTCCGCTGGAGAAAATGACAGCAGCCACGCAGGAAGACCTGAGAAGTGCCTACCGCGAAGAAAATCAGTCGGAGAAAATAATGGCATATGGAACGGTTCATTTCAGTATGAACGCGGGCGATTACGAGAAACCAATATTGTAAGATGACAGTTGCAGCCTTTTCTAAAATAACCCTTGATACTGACGCAGACTTATTCACTGAATTGAGCAGCGCCACTGACTTTGAATCCGTCGCAAAAGGCCGGCTGGGCAATCATCTGGTAGATGTGTGTGATAAAGGTGTGCCGATAGTGAGAACCACTACGAAATACAATATGCCCGCCTATCATTTTCTGCCCATTCACCGCATGATTGCCGGACATATACAGGCCAGGCTGACAGAAATGCCGGTACCGGATTTCAATAATGCCCTGATAGAAGTCTACGATACTGACTATACGAAAATGAATTATCATTCAGACCAAAGTCTGGATTTGGCGGAAGGCTCCTATATAGCGCTCTTTTCCTGTTATGAAAAACCTGCTGCGCTGTCTGAACATCAGACCAGAAAACTAAAAATCAAGCATAAAGTGACCGGCGATGAATCTGAACTTTCATTGACACACCATTCGGTGATATTATTTTCACTGGACACCAATAGGCAGTTTCAGCATAAAATTGTGCTGGATGCAGTTACAGGTGCGAAGCCGCCGTCAGCCGGCAACAAATGGCTGGGCATCACTTTCCGGACATCTAAAACATATATTCAGTTTCAGGAAGGACAGCCTTACTTTTCCGGCGGGCAGCGGTTGATATTGGCGGATAAGGAGCAGGAGACTGCATTTTATAAGTTGAGAGGAGAGGAGAACAGAAGCCTGGATTTCATTTACCCTGAACTTACTTATACGGTGAATGCAGGTGATATGATGATGCCAAAGAATAATAGCTTTTAGCAGATTGACAATCATAGAATTGTATTTAAAATAACCGGGCCTCATCCCTACCTGCATCGAATTGTCCATGCATTTGTCAGGATTGTCTATGTTTTCTGATGCTGCTGTGCAGTAGCTTTGACGTATCAAATCAACAGCACAATAAAAGCATCAAACAATGAAATCCTTTAGAATCTACCTGTTTATCCTTGGCGTCCTGGTAGCAGGACAGGCAGCTGCGCAGCACAAAAAAACATTTCAATGGATAGGCGGTCCTACTTATGTGTTACAGCTGGGAAACTTCAAGATACTGACAGACCCTATGTTTAGCCCGAAAGGCGATTCGGCCTTTATGATCAAAAAACACCCTTCCACCGGAGCAGCCAACGCCTATATCCGGCGTTTAATTGCCCCCGCCGTATTTGACACGTCGAAGATTGACGTACTGCTGGTAAGTCACCCGCATGCTGACCACTTCGATCGTGAAGCCAGGACTGCGCTGAACAAACAGCTGAGCGTGGTCGCTCCGGCCGCTAACACAGTCACCATACAAGAGTGGGGCTTCGCTCATGTTACGGGTCTTAAATGGGGCGATACCACCGTGTTTAAAAAAGGAGATGAAACGCTGCGTATCATCGCCGTGGAAGCGATGCATGCAAAAGACGATCCGTTGAAAACCGAACTGGGAAAAGGCAATGGCTACATCATCGAGTATACGGTAAATCACAAAGTATACCGTGTATACTGGACAGGAGATACAGTGTGGTTTGATGACATGCAGCAGTATACCCGCTATGGGAAGATCAACCTGTTTATTCCCGATATGGGCGCCGTTGGCTCTGATGGCAGCATCGGCCGCCGCGGATTAAATTCTCCGGACTGTCTGAAGATCATAGAAACGCTGCATCCCGATGTTATTGCGCCGGTACATCATTCTACCTTCTCCATGTATATAGAACCGATTGCTACTTTACAACAAACATTGGATGCTACGTCCTACGGAAAGAAATTAAAAATTGTTCCTGCCGGAAAAGTGGTGGTGTTGTAATCGTTTAACTTATCCTGTAAAAAAGCCGCTCAGATAGCGGCTTTTTTTTGCAGGATAAGTTATCCTTAACTATTTACTAACATTAGTTTCTTTTTTTTGCGGTGGACTTGTAAACATGCCGCTTAATCAACCTCACGATAATAACTGTCCTGACGCTGCCACCGGCAACACCGGAAGATGGCGCCCGTCCCCGCAACAGGACCCCGCTGCTGAAAGATTCAACCAGGTCTTTCTGGCCACCAAAGACAGGATGTACCAGTTTGTAAAGAAGCTCACACAAGATGAATCAGACACAAAAGATATCGTGCAGGACTGTTATGTGAGCCTTTGGCAAAAAATAAATGAAGTAGACACAGAGCAGGATGTACTGCCGTTATTGTTTACCTATGCCCGTAACCGTGTGATAGATTACCTCCGTAAAAAAACAAGCCGGCAACAGCTTTTGTCGGAATGGCCACAGGAAATTCCGGGCGATGTTCCGCCGGAGCAACAGCTCGATTATAAAGAACGGATGACGCAGTTACAGTTATCTATCAATCGGCTGCCGTCGCACAGAAAGAAGATTTTCACCCTGGTGAAGCAGGACGGATTTTCACACAAGGAAGTGGCCCGGCAGCTGGGCATTTCCGCGGCCACCGTCAAGAAACAGATCGGCCTCTCCCTCAAATTCCTCAAAGCGCAGCTTCCCCGCTAACATCTCCAATGTTACCAAAAGGTTAACTCCTGCCTGACGCTTACTCCCTTCGTATTGTGCAAACGTGATATAAGCAACCATCAACATAAAAGTTTGTCGTAATGGCCATAGACAAAACATTACTGGACCGTTTTATTCATCATCAATGTACGCCGGTGGAAGCGGAGCAAGTGTCCCGGCTGCTGCACCATTCGCCGCATTTGCTGGACGATTACCTGCAGGAGACATGGAGAGAAGAAGTGACCGAGCAGATGCCGGACAACATGGCGCAGGCGATTGCTGCACATCTGCAAATTGCCCCGGTGGCCAGGGTAAGCAATAAAAGATACCGCATGGGCTGGATGGCCGCTGCCGCTGTGGTGTTACTGTTGTTGTGTGCAGGCGGGTGGCTGTTACAACAAAGACATAACATACCGCAGGACCATCTGCTGGTAGTAGCGACCGCGGAAAAAAATTACCGCCTTGTATTACCGGACAAAAGCATCGTATGGCTGAAAGCCAATACTCGTCTGGCATTTGACACTATTCAGTTTGGCAGGTCGTTACGCAGCATCACCTTATTAAATGGTGAGGCCTTTTTTGATATCCGGCAGGATGCCGCGCATCCTTTTGTAGTGCTGAGCGGCGCGGTGCAGACCCGTGTACTGGGCACCTCCTTCAGCGTACGTCATAACGCTGCAAAAGAAATCCTGGTGACGGTAGCTTCGGGGAAGGTGGCCGTGGACCATCATCAACAACAACTGGACGTATTGCTTCCCGGCAAACAGATAACTGTCAACCAGCAAACGGGCCGCTTTACAGAGCAACAGGTGCCGGTGTGGCTGGCCGCCGCCTGGAAAGAAACGCAGCTGCAGCTGGACAACGCCAGTTTTACCGATCTGAGAACGGCCATGGAAGTCATGTATGGCGTGCGCCTGGAAACCACCAGGGACAAGGTACGCCGTCAGACATATAATATCCTGCTGAACAGGTACATGCCGGCAAAAGAAGTGGTGCAGGCATTGGGACAGCTGAATAGCTTAGCCACCAAACAATTGAATGATACAGCTTTCTTAATCTATTAAATAAAAACATGTAAAAATAAAAAGGACGCCCGTTGAAGCAGACGTCCCCGAACAAGGCATGAAACAGGGTTGCAGCCTGTTGCATTGTTGCTCTCTTTACTATAAAACAAGATCGAAATTATGAAAAAAAATGTTCTTAAACGCTTGCGTTTAAGTGGCACGGTATTGTCATGGATAATGCTGCTGCTGGCAGCGTCGGCGACGAACACACTTGCACAAAACCGGTTACACAACAAGGTAACCATCAGTTTCAACAGACAACCGCTGGGAAAGGCATTACAGCAACTACAGGAACAATCTAAGAGTTACTTCGCTTTTATTCCGGCAGACGTACAACGGTACAACGCACCGGTTGTCACCTTTACCCAAAAACCGCTGTCGGAGATATTACAGGCCCTGTTAAAAAATACCACGCTTACATTCAGGGAAGAAGGCAACTATATCATCATAGCCCCTGCGAAACCGGTAACTGACAATAATGCCGCAAAAGGAGAAGGAAATGTCCGGGGACGTGTGGTGGATTTTGAAACCTCTCAACCACTGCCCGGCGCCACCGTGTTGATCAGCGGCAGCAAGAGCGGCACCCTGAGCAATGAAAAAGGTTTCTACGAGCTGAAACACCTGCCTGCCGGTAAATATACCCTGGAGGTACGCTACATCGGCTATTCCCCGGCTGTCCTAAGCAACGTTAGCATCCCCGCGGGAAAAGACGTAGTGCTGGACGTAAAAATGGAAATCTCCAACAAGCTGAATGAGGTAGTGATAGACGCCGGTCCGCGTAAGGTGAAATCTGTCACCCACAGCACAGAAGCCCAGCTCATCGATGAAATACGCCGCGCTACGGGTGTGGTGTCCGGCATCTCCAGTGAACTGATCACAAAAACTGCCGACAGAAATGCTGCTGAAATTGTGAAAAGAATTTCCGGCGTCACCGTGGTGGACGACCGCTTTATAGTGGTGCGTGGCATGAACGAACGTTATAACCTGACATTTCTGAATAACAGTCTCGCCCCCTCCACGGAGCTGTACAGCAAAGCATTTGCATATGATCTGCTGCCCAGCAGCGTGATAGACAAGATCCTGGTGTATAAATCACCGGTGGCCGATCTTGTGGCAGACTATGCCGGCGCCGCGGTGAAAATCTCCACAAAGAATGCCATGCCCGTGAAACATTTTGATATGGGCCTCCAGGTGGCACACCGCGAAGGCGCTACCTTCAAAAACAGTATCAGTCACAACGGCGGAAAATATGATTTCCTTGGATTTGACGACGGAGGCCGTAAACTGCCTTCCTTTTCCCCCAGTATCTTTGAAAGCAACCGACAGGTAACCGATGTGAAACAATCTGGCTGGTTATCTGCCATGTCGCCTACGCTGGACTACGGTACCCGCTATACGTTGCCCGATATGCAGTTGTTTGCCAATTACTATAACAGCTGGAAAGTAGGCAGCGCCAAATTATACGACCTCACCGCCATCACCTATACGAAAGAAACAACAGGCTATGATGTCTATCTCCAGAAGGGCAATACAGACCAACCTTATACCGGCAAGGGAAACGGCAATGCAGGCGGTAGTTTGCTGGATAATAACAAAATCGGAAACGGTCAGCAATCATCGGAAAACGGTAAGATTAATATCCTCGAAAACCTCACCCTGAAATTGAATGACCGGCACCAGTTGTTTCTGCGGAACTTTTTTGTGAATGACGGCCGCCGTTTTACCAGCGTCAATACCCAACGGCCCAATGAACCTAAGGGAGTAGGCCTGAATATAAACCAATACCGCACAAGAGACATCGTGCTTTCCTTTCAGCAAAGGGCGTTGTATGCCGGTCATTTAGGCGGGTCACACGTGCTGGGCGCAAAAAAACAGCACACCCTGGAATGGAATACCGGCTACACCTATGATCTGCAAAACCTGCCGGACCAGCGCATTGTCCATCTCTATGATTTTTCGCTGGACAATGACACCAGCTGGAGGGCGGTCCGCACCAACTACCTGGGCATGATCAGCCGTTTGTATATCAAAAACCTGGAACAGATCTACAGCGGCGCGATAGACTATACCTTCCAGGTAAAGCCCCAGTTCTCGCTGAAGGCAGGTACTTACAACCTGTTTAAAACAAGACAGGTAGGGCGCCGGTTTTTCCGGGTAAACAGAGGAGGCCTTACCAACGATCAGTTTCTGCCTGTTGGTCAGGATGATTTAGGCTGGTTCAACGACCATGGTAATATCAACCAGCAGTTGCTTCGCTTCAGTCAGCAGGACTTGCCGAAGGTGTGGAGCTCCTATTATTTTAAGGACGATAATACCGGCCTTGGCATCTATGACGCCACCAGTCCGGTGGATGCCTATGTGGCCAGTGAGCAGTATCACGCCGGTTACGTGATGGGCGACTGGAAAGCAGCCGGCGAAAAACTTGTGCTGAATGGCGGCCTTCGCCTGGAATACGACCGTCAGCAGCTGTCAGGCGCCAGGTCAGGATTCAATGGCCCTACCAGTCTGCAGCCCGTTTATGTGGACCGTCCCAAAACAGTATTGCTGCCGTCCGTGAACATTACCTATCTCCCCGGTTCTTCACTGGTACTCCGTGGTAGTTACGGCCGTACGGTCAACAGGCCGGATTTCCGCGAGCTGACGCCCTATAACGATTTCGATTTTCAGAACAACGAAAATATTATGGGTAACCCCAGGATCGTAACCGCTGTCATTGATAACTATGATCTTCGGGCAGAACTATATCCTAAAAAGAATAAAAACGAAGTGTTCAACGTAGGGTTCTTTTACAAACACCTGCAGAACCCCATTGAACGTATGCGGAGGGAAACATCCGCCTCTGACTATGGCCTCTTTTTTAATTTCACCAATATCAGCTATCTCAATTCTGTCAGCGCAGAGGTGTACGGCGTAGAAGCGGAGATAAAGAAAAGCCTGTCGTTTATGGGAGGAAACCTGTTCCGGCATTTTTCCGTGGTACTGAATGGTTCGCTGATAAAGAGCAGTACCGTGACGCACGGTTTTAACTCCGTATATGCGGTGGACAGTATCCATAAAAAGGGTGAACCATTACAGGGGCAATCCCCTTATGTGGTGAATGCCGGCTTGTTCTATGAAAACCCTTCCAGCGGCACCAAGGCGTCGCTGGTGTATAATGTGAGCGGACCGCGTATCTACGCAAAGAGCCAGCGTACCAAGGCGGACACGCTCTGGGACGACAGCTATATTCGTCCGCACCTGTTGCAGTTACCGATGCACCTGCTGGACCTGTCTGTTACACAGCGTATCGTGAAGTCATTACAGGTAAAATTCAGTGTGCAGAACCTGTTGGACCAAAGTTACCGTATTGTGGAAGACCTGAATTATAATCAGCGGTACGATGCTGAGAAACCGGTAGAACAGCCAGATGGTAAAATCCTGATGGAAGGCGATAATATCTACAGGAGATACAAGCCTGGCCGGTACTGGTTGTTACAGTTTACCTATTCATTTTAAAAAAGAAATATCATGACCGCTTATATCCGGAATAAATTTTTATATCTATTGATCGTGTTTGGTGTGCTGTCTGCATGTAACAAGGACGTGACGCCATTGCCGGGTGCCGGCAACGGGAATATATTTTTCTATAACGCGTCCACCGCTTTGCAGGGAGAACTGACTTCGCCAGCCAGGAGAAGGGCCAATTTTATATTGATCGACAGCCGGGACAGCAACTATGTGTGGGATGCAGACCACGTTTCCAAACATCCCTATTTCGATGGCAGCTATGCAGTTTCCCATCCGGCTATCGTCAACGGGTGGCCGACCTTCTGGCCCGTGCCAACAGGAACGCATACACTGAGACTGGTAGACAGCGCAGGAACTATTCTGCTGACCGACAGCGTGAAAATAGACAGCCAAAACCCGGCACTGGTGTTTTATGGAGACAGCTGTGGTGATTTTCGCAGCCTGGTAACAACAGATGTCTTTAAGCCTGCTGACGGGCAGGTCGGCATGCGGTTGATCAACCTGAGCCCGGGAGATGGTAAGTATTTTCTGACCTTCAATAAAAAAATTCCGGCGGAGCTCCCGGCGGCTACACATTTTGGTGACCATACGGGTTATCTCCCGATGAATGTGGTCAGGCAGGACACCTTTTCCATCAAGGTCTTTTCAGTGTCCGACAGCAGCAATGTATTGTCCAGGGTGTCACTGGCGGTATCGCCCGGGCACGCCTACACGCTGTTAATGAGCGGTTATCCGGAGAATCATCCGGCTTCCTATAAAGACCCGCGTACCGGCAGAATGGTATCGTTGCAAACCACTTTCACTATCCAGGCATTGAAGAACTATTAAAAAATTGACAACATGAGAAAGATATTTACCGTTCATACAGCTGCATGGAGCTTGTGCTGCATGGCGCTGCTGTTGATGCTGAATGCCTGCCGTAAGGTGGACGAACATAAAACGCTGGTGGAGACACAGCCCTGGCTGGCCAGTACCTATCAGCTTTCCGGCCAGTATGGGCAGTATGGGTGGCAGTATCCATCAACATGGGTAGTAGGTGATACAGCGATGTTGATTGGAAAGCTGTTTACTGACAGGCCGGGAAGTGAGATTCGGGTAGGCGGCGTACTGATAAAGCCGGTCGAACACAAGCAAATCGACCCCAACAAGCTTTACACCATTACCGATGGTATCCCGCTGGTAATGGTGGATGTGGTGCGTTTTGTTATCACGAAGGAAATGGGCGTAGGGCCGGAGCGGCCGGTCACTGTCACTGCCAACGGAATCACCATTCATGGTTCGCCGGTGTCTATCCGGGACTTTGCAGTCAGTATCGGGAAAACAGATACCACGCTGGTAGTGGATAAGCTGTTGCATTGGATGCCGGCGAATGCCAATGTCCTTATACAACATGGCTATGCTTTTATACGGGATGTGCATTGTGACAGGAACGGGAGTATCTGGTTTGATAATCAGCTGGAGATTAATGCGCTCACCGGCGGGCAGGTAAATAAAGTCCTTGCTGCCGGCGATAAGGTGACAGATGATAAAGGTATGGAGCTAACCGTGAAGCAGGTGTTTGGCAGCGCTATTTCCTTTGACGGCAATACGTTGTTTTTTTCTATGGAAGATAGTGAGCCATCAGTGGATACCGTGGATAATTATATTTTCCGGTTATGTAAAATGGACGTGGCCAGCAAGCGTATTACTACGCTTAACCGTACGCTGGTGGTGAAAGGCGTTGCGCCGGTGAACGGCGATGCTGCGCCATTCCAGGGAAGTATTGACCGTATGAAGATCGTAGCGATGTACCTGAATACTGATCTGCAGGGCAATCTTCTCTACACCAATTATTATGTGCCGCCCAGCAATACCAGCGATCATTCAGCCTGGAAGTCTACCATTAGCAATGGGAGTATTAACCAGGAAGTGTGGGCGGATAATCTGCTGGTGATCTCCCGGATGGATATGACGGGGAAAGTAACGCCGTTGATGAACGCCGGTTATGCCGCCAATAATACCCCGCCTATCATGGCGCCGGGCGCGCATGTGGCCAGCAGCTTGTGTTTTGTAGATCCTTTGGGGAGATATGTGTACGGAATGGCAGATGTGGATGATTGGCGTACGCTTATTGTGAAATATGACACACAAGAGAAAGATATTATCGCCTCGGTAAAGGCTGCCGCCGCAGCGTTCAGTTTCCGTTCCTATGATACCGTGCCTGATACGAAAGGCAGAGGTATGATGGACCTCAGCGTAGTGGACTGGACCGGTATGCTGTACGCCTTTAACAATATGATGGTTTTATCGGACGGGTCTATTTTGGCAGTGAAGGGAGCCTCCCTGTATAATTTCGACTTTGAGCAACGGACCGTGTTCTGTTATGCCGGTGTTGAGAATGGCAACAACGCTGCGGCGCCGGGGCAGGACAAACTTACCGGTAAGGCCAAATGGGTGGATTTCTCCGGTGCCGCCCTCATAGGACAGGATAAACAAAATACGGTATACTATTGCCAGGGGGTATGGGGAACAGAAGGAATCGATTTTTATAAACTGCATTCCCCCGGGAAATGAGTTTTTGTAGCAGTTATATTCAAAAGCCCCGTCATCGGCAGGATGATGGGGCTTTTTTTGTCGCCCGCCGTGAAAGAAAATATACAATTGAAAGAATATTATTATATTTGTCATGCTTTTTTATTGGTCCCCATAACCCGTCACCTCTTTAATGCTTGTTTAACTTTCCCATCGGGCGTATGCTTTCCGGATGGGGCATTATTTCCTATAGACACATGACAAAATCACTGTATGGCACATGCACCAAGAGGATACCGGTAATACTTGTCTTCCTGTGCTGTTTTATTTTGGGGAGAAACATCGCCAGCGCGCAACCCGCCGGAAAAGACACCACCGCCGCGGCTGCCCCGGGCCCTGCAAAACTGAGCGCCGACAGCCTGCTGATACGCATGGAGGAGCTTCATAATACCCTCAACCGTATCAATGATATCACAGCCAGGGGATTTGATACACGCGGTATGGAAGCAGAGCTGCCGGAAATGAAATCCAATCTGCAAATCATTGAAGATAACCTGAAGCTGTACAATAAAGTCCTGAATGTCCGTAACCTGCAGATGTTTCACGTGCTGCTGGGAGATATGCGTGAACATCTGGACGACTGGCGCTCCCGGTTGTTTGAATACAACAAGGAACTGGTGAGGATGAATGCAGAAATGATGGCCTTCACTAAAGATTCTTTTGTAAGGCAGATCAAGGCAGACACTACTTTCCGGAAATTTTACCTGCCCGAACTGAAAGAACTAAAAGGAAAATGGGACGACGCGAAGAAAGCCACTACGCTGCATCTGGATAAAATAGCCGTGTTGCAGGCAGGTGTTTCCGGCAGTTATTTCAAAGCGATAGAACTGGAGAATAAAGTCAATGAGCAGTTGAGGGTCTTTAGTATTAAATCTTTAGGTAAGGAATATAATTACCTGTGGGAAGACAAAGTCCGTACTGATTCTTCGGCTGCCACGCTGGCGCAGCAATCTTCCAAATCCTTTGAAGGACTGGGAAAAATACTGAACTACTATTCCCGTGCTCATTCCGAAAACTGGCTGTGGATGTTTTTGATAGGAGTGGTATTTTTCTTCCGGGTGAACAAACAATTCAGAAGAATAAAAAAGGCGGGCAGGGCCGAGCTGCTGTTGCCACCTTACATAAAGTATCTCCGGGCGCTTCCTTTTTCAGGAACGCTGGTGATTATTCTTAACATCGCCTCTTTCTTTGATCTGCATGCCCCTGCGGCTTATCTGGATTTGCTGCAATCCTTTTTACTGTTTTTGCTGACGGTCCTGTTCTGGCGCAGGTGGGAACGCCGGATGTTTGTGTACTGGATCGCCATTTGCGTGTTATACCTGTTCACCACCGCCACGGCGGCAGTGGTTGTGCCGGACGTGCGTGTCCGGATATGGATGCTGGTGCTGAATGTGCTGTCTGTGGTGACCGGCTTGTTTATTTATTTCCGTATTTATAAAAATTTATCTGCCGGTAGACTGGTCCGGATCGTGTCGATGATCTTCGTGGTGTTGAACGTGCTGGCGGCGCTGTTTAACCTGTTTGGCCGTTTGAGTATCGCGCAGGTATACAGTACCGCCGCGATCGCCGGGTTGTTACAGATCATTGGCTTAACGGTGTTTATACAGATCGTGGAAGAAGCCTTCTATCTTCAGATGCAGTCCAGCCGCATTGCGGGTGGTATTACAGCACGCTTCGATTTTGAAAAGATACGTGCAGGGTTACATAAAATCCTGGTGGCGCTGGTCGTGGTATTATGGCTGATGGTATTTGCCACCAATCTGAATATCTACAATGAATTATACACCGGGGTCAGCAGCCTCATCACCGCACCGAGAATTATCGGCAATACGTCCTTTACGCTGGGCAATATCCTCTTGTTCTTTGTGATCTTGTTGATATCGAATCTTTTCCAGAAATACATCGGTTATTTCTTTGGGGAGACAGACGACGATAAGATCGGGGAAGTGAAAGAGAAAAGTTCCCGGTTGCTGCTGTTACGCCTGCTGGTGCTGGTGGCCGGTTTCCTGATAGCCATTGCGGCCTCCGGTTTGCCGATGGACAAGATCACCGTGGTGCTGGGTGCCCTGGGCGTAGGTATTGGTTTGGGTTTACAGAATATTGTGAACAACCTCGTGTCCGGCGTGATCCTCATCTTTGAACGCCCGCTGAAGATCGGTGACTATGTGGAAGTCGCGGGCCAAAAAGGCCGGATGAAAGACATCGGCATCAGGTCCAGCAGAATGGTGACCACGGAAGGTGCGGAGGTAACGGTGCCTAACGGCGATCTGTTATCTTCCAAACTGATTAACTGGACACTCAGCAATAATCATGTACGGACAGAACTTTTGCTGACCATCGCTCCGTCCTCGGCATTGCCGCTGGCGAAGGAAATTATCCTGGAAGAGGTGTCCACTTCGGATATCATTATAGGCAAGGTGGCGCCTGAGTTACTGGTGAAGAGCATCAATGACAGCAGCGTAGCGTTGAAGCTACAGGTATGGATTCAGAACGTACACCAGGAAGAGGCGTTTAAAAGCCGTATGTTACAGCAGATTTATCAGCGGTTGAAAGATAATGAGATTACGATGTCGTAGTCAGCAATAGTATTTTTTCGTACAGCCTCTATCCGGTATTGGCGGATAGAGGCTGTATGTTGTTGTAGGGTACTGACCCATCAGATTGAGGGGTACAACTAAAAGTAGGGGGATTACTGCCATATCTTTCGCTCTTTCGCTTCTTTTTAGTTACATTTATTTATCCCTAAATAACTTGTATATGCACTCCATCAAAAGTTATGTCATTTTGTTGCTGACAGTGTTGGTTGTTAACACCCTCCATGCACAAACGAAGATTTGCTATTCAGATATAGATCTGTTCTGGAAAACATTTGACAGTGTGCATACTGTGAGTGATTCCGCAACGCAGGTACATCTCATACAGACCATGTACCTGGACAAAGGAACTAAAGGGTTAAAAGAACTGGCCCGTATCAGAAACTGGACACCGGAAAAATTTCGGCAGGGTATTTTCGCCCATCCTGCTTTCTGGACATCTGTCAGATCCAACACCCTGAAGGTAAAAGCGTATACAGCGGATTTTGAAAAACTGATAGCTGCCTATAAAAAATTGTACCCATCATTTAAAACACCGGACATTTATTTTACGATTGGATTTATCGGCACCGGAGGAACGACTACAGAAACTGAAGTGCTGATAGGAACAGAGATCGGGGCAGCTGACAGTGCTACTAACTCAGCGGGTCTTCACCCGTTTTTGCAAAACTATTTTAAAGATAACCCGGGTATTTTACAGATCGTGGCGCATGAATTGTCCCATACCCAACACAAAGGAGGGGATATGGAGGGCAGGGCCCATACCAATCTGCTGGGAGCCTGTATTGCAGAAGGCATGTGTGATTTTATGGCGGAATTGTTGCTGCAGCATCCGTTAAGTACCCCGTATATGCGTTACGGTAGAGAACATGAAAAAGAAATATGGGAAAAGTTCAGGCAACAAATGCATGGAACAGCACTAAAGGACTGGTTGTATAACGGCGTTGATCTCGGATATTTTGTAGGATACGCGATCTGTAAATCCTATTATGAACATGCCTCAGACAAGGCTAAAGCGATCGACTATATGCTGCATTTGGATAATGAACAACTTACTGAGTTGGATAAGTTCCTGTTGGCTTCGGGGTATATGCAGTAACCTAAATGAGCCTTCAAATCCTGCATTTGAAGGCTCGTCTGTTTTTAATTATTAATCGCCTCCCGTGCTTCACCCCTAAGACTTGCATAGCGGTAAACAAAATACCAGGTAATAAGTATCTGAAATAATATCACCGTTGGCAACAGAAACGGATAATGCATAAAAGGCGTCAATGCATCGCCGTGTGCCAGCATAATCGGCAGGTCAATGACATTGAATACAATGATCACCCAAAGTAATGCCCTGCTGCCTTTAAAATACCACCAGCAGAATATTCCGTAGGCAAATTCAATGATGAAATTCAGGACAGGGTGATCGATAATACCGAACCCCAGTACCGGCGTGGCAGAGAACGGCGACAGCTGAATATCCTTTTCATGGAAGACCATATCAATGATCACATGGGACACCACGCCAATGGCAAAGGCAAAGGCGAGCTTCCTGTTTTTATAGCCCCAGTTGATCACACAAAATGAAACTGCCGCGGCAACAACTCCGGAAAAAATTGAATGGGAATACGGCAGGTAGTCGAGATGAACGCTGCCGCCGGAAATTGAAAAATGTTCCCAGCCCAGGTAGTTGAAAAGCACCCATAATACCTCCACCAGTTGCACGGAGACTAACAACGGAAACAAAGGCAGTTTGGGTTCCTTTTTCTTTAGCAGTAAAGCTGTTGCAGCGTGATTAATTGCGTACATAAAATAAAGTTTGGTTTATCTTATGCAAAGGTCCCGCTGTTACTTTACATAGGCTTGAATGATTTGGCTATTCTTGAGTAACAGGGAAGGGGCCAGCCCAAACATTCGTTTGAATGTCCGGTTGAAGTGCGGGGCGTCGGAGAAACCGGCTTCGAGGGCTGCATCCGTCAGGTCCCTGGCGGCAATGATGTACTGTACCGCCGTTAAAAGTTTGACCCACAGCATATATTTTCTGATAGGAATACCGACCTGTGTCGTAAATAAGTGAATGAGCCGGCTGGGAGAAAGATAGACCATAGCTGATAAATCTTTGATTTTTAACGGCTCTTGTCCTGGCTGTTTGAGAACTTCCAGCACCCTGGTAATCCTGTCGTCCATGTCCTCATTGCCTCCTGTATGGGAAAGTTGCCGGAGGAATTGCAGCGTAATATGAAAGATGTTGTCCGCATTGGTATCGTCTGCCAGTAGTGGTTTTATTTCTTCCAATAATGCCTCCATCATTGTTTCCGGCAATGCTGCTATTGGCTGGCCGGACAGGCAGGCCTTCTTAAGGCCAGCTCCTGTTTTGCATTCCGGATCGATATTGATCAGCAGAAAGGTATTGTTGTACGTTCTGCACTCGTGTGGTTGATCGGAATCGATGATAACAGCTCTGTGTTTGATCACAGCACCGGAGGTGATGATCTCTATGGTATCCTCAAAACTAATGGCGATCTGTAAGGCATGGTGCTGGTGAACAACCGTATCGACGGCACGGCCTATGTAGATAAAGTACCCGGTCGAGAAGAATAATAGCGGCTGATTCATGCAGGGTAATTTAGGTGCGAAGAATACCTCATTAAAGGTACATGAATTATGCAGATCGGCCCTTGAATAGAATAAAAAATGCCCTGCTTTTTGCGGAGCATTTCACGCTGCGGTCACGAGCAGCCTTTCTTTCTTTTCCGCCAGTTGATTTTTGCAGCTAATGTAATCTGTCCTTACAATCATATCAGGTTCTGCTTATAACATCCGTTACATCACCCGGCACTGCAATAACAGGGACCGTATTCATGAAGTATAGTTCCATACGTCTTAATTGTATTCTCCAGCCTTGAGGAGTTCTTACCAGTTTATCGTGAAAAGCACCGGCGGCATATAGTGCATAAGGAGACGTCACTTTGTTTGTAATACTATTATGTGTGGCCCATACGTCGGTTCTTGCCATTGCTTCATTTTCTTGCACGCTAACCAGTGGTAGCCCAAGCATATGCTGCCAGTTTGAGAACATTCCATTCATTTTGCCTTTTTGTGTTTCGTCCCCACGCATATAAAAAGCGAGTTGTTCACAGGAGCATACCGGTATACCAAAAACTGTAAAGTCCAACATGGCATCGGAAGTAAACGTATCTTTCCATTGCTCAAGCACGTTCCAGTCATTTCCCTGGTGTGCATCCTGCCCAATTGCATACCTGCATATAGTATCCTGGATATGTATGCGGTCTTGCAGGTATTGTAGCTCTTTTTCAGAATTCATATTTTACTCTTTTTGTACAGAGCAAAATTAATCCGGCGAAGTATACTTTTGATACAGGTATACTTTTGTATACTAAATCAAGAAAGTTATGTCATTGATCACGAAAAGGATTTATACCGAAAAGGAAATGCATTACGTGCAGGACACCCTTTATGTTTTAAGCGGAAAATGGAAATTACTGATCATTTTTTCTTTATGTAATGGAAACAATCGTTTTATGGAAATCCGCAAAAACATTCCAAAGATCACCACAAAAATGCTAAGCAAAGAGCTTAAAGAGCTGGAAGCAAATAAGCTGATCAAAAGAATAATTCACGACGAATATCCGCTGTGGATTGAATATAAACCAACAACCTATTGTCTTAGCATGCAACCCATTATTGAAGAGATGATTAAATGGGGTAAGCAGCATAGAATAAAAATTAAGGAGAAATAATTTTATCAACGCGGAATATGTAAACTGAAAAATAGGAAGGGCGCCCGAATGCCATTTGTGAGACCGAAGTTCGCGTAGAATGAGTTGTTTCTTACCAATGGCCTGATGTCCAACATTACCTCGACTAAATACTCGGCTTAAAATAGAAAACCCGCGCTATGCGCGGGTTTTTTTCGAGATTTTGCGGACTGGACGGGACTCGAACCCGCGACCTCCGCCGTGACAGGGCGGCATTCTAACCGACTGAACTACCAATCCTTTTCCCCTAAGGGAGTGCGAAGGTAAAGAATTCTTTTTTTATTTTCCAACAAATCAGCAAAATTTTTTTACGCCCGCAGCAGTATTTTTGCGAAAAACAGCTTCCTCATAGAAAAGATACTGCTCAGCCATGACTATCCGGCGCACCGTAAAACCCGTATCGCGCCTACGCCCAGCGGCTTTCTGCACTTGGGCAACGTGTTCTCTTTTGTGCTCACGGCCACCCTCGCACGCCGCTGCTGCGCCGCTATCCTCCTACGGATAGACGATATGGACCAGCAACGGGTAAGACCGGAATACGTGCAGGACATCTTCGATACCTTACATTTCCTGGAAATACCGTGGGAAGAAGGGCCCCGCTCACCGGACGACCTGAAGCAGGAATGGTCGCAGCTGCACCGTGAAGCGCTGTATCAACAGGCGCTGGCGGCGCTGAAAGCAGGAGGGAAGCTCTTTGCCTGCGACTGTAGCCGGTCAAGGTTACAACATGCCGGCGGTATTTATGATGGTCATTGCCTTCACCGCCAACTGCCCTGGGACGGCCCTGATGTTTGCTGGCGCGTCAATACCGCTGCGCCGCTAACATTGCATATGCACACGGGCGACGGCTTGCTGCCGGCCACTCTGCCGGATGAACAACGTTATTTTGTGGTGAGAAAAAAAGACGGCCATGCTGCCTATCAGCTGGCATCCGTGATAGATGACGACTACTTCGGCATAGACCTTATCGTCCGGGGGGAAGACCTGTGGGATTCCACGCTGGCACAGCTATACCTGGCCAGGCTGGCGGGTATGGACCGCTTCTGTAACACGACCTTTTATCATCATACCCTCCTGATGGAAACACCCGGTAAAAAGCTCTCCAAGTCGGAAGGCGCTACTGCCGTGCGTTACTTCAGGAATGAAGGCAAAACCAAAGCGGACATCTTTTCCGCGATCGCCGGTATGCTTGGCATCCGGGAACAGGCGCCTGACTGGGAAACGCTGGGCGCCCTGCTGCTGGACCATTACCCGGTGTTCCGGCAACCGGCACCGGCACAGCGCTGAGTCGTTGGTAATAATTTCTTAATAGTGGTTATGTAGCTTCACACCCGAAATCATTAAACAGGGGTGTTATGAAGTATATTATTTTACTGGGCGCTTTTCAGGCATTGGTCATATTCAGCATATTTATTATCAGCCATAAGAAAAGATCTTCTGATAATATATTGAGCTGGTTTTTAATGTTGGTGTTTGTGCATCTGGGCGCCGGTTTTATGTTGCATACGCTGTTCCCGCATGCGGAAATCCACAAGCAGTATTACACGTTTATCACATTGATGTATGCGCCGGTATTATGGATGTATACTACCCATCTTTCCGGAAGGTATCAAAAGGCCGGGCGGAGCAACTACCTGCATCTCCTGCCTGCGGTCGCCGGCGCTATAGCCTATTTTTCGATTGCAGGTTATATCATTGCGCACAACGGTAAAACTCCTCCCGCCATTATTTATTACAACCAGACGGTGGGATATATAGCACTGGTGTCTTTCCCGTTATATTCAATATTGTCGCTGTGGGAAGCCCGCCGTATCCCGGCTTTCTGGCAGTCAGAAAAACAGCTGGTCCGGTTTATGGCGATTATGTTTCTGGCCATGACGTTTTTTAGTTTGCTGCTGACGGTCAATAATTACCTTTCCCCCGCTTCCCGGTTCGTCATCGATAGCCACCTCTGGGGAAGAATAGGTACCTATATTTCCCTGTTAAGTATTTGCCTGGCCATTGGGCGCGTAAGGATTTTATTTTTGATGGACACCGGCACCACCTTGCCACTGATGGAGAATACGCCTGCTGTTGCTGCTGTTGAAGAGGGACCCGTTGAAGAAGAAGCGGCAGCCGATACTTCGGCGCTTCCGCGGAAATCGGTGCTGTCTGCCTCGCAGCAGGCTGCCATTGCGACACAGTTGAAACAATGGATGTACGAAAAGGCCCTTTATAAAGATCCGGAGCTGACGCTGGATAAACTGGCCGCGGCGATGGAGATATCGCGGCACCATCTCTCGGAAGCGCTGAACCAATACCTCGGACAATCTTTTTATCAGTTCATCAATGAATACAGGATCAGGGAAGTGGTGAAGCTGCTGGACAAATACCGCGAGGAGAAAGAGACACCCAACATTCTCTCCCTGGCATTTGAAGCCGGTTTTCATTCCAAGTCATCGTTCAACCAGTACTTCAAAAAAGTCACCGGTACTACCCCTTCCGCCTATATGAAAAGTAAAAATACGGTAGTGGTCACTACACGAAATACAATCAACGTGAATGGCTTAACAATTCCGTAATGTTTTATAACTGGTTGATTTTAAGTTGATAGTAATGGTTTTTGTTTCCCCCGATAGATAAATCCGTACGGATTTATCTACAAGGACGACTTCCTCCGGCCGCTCGTTCAACTTTGCGGAAAAATATTTTTCGCCATGAGCAGCCGGCTTTTATTACTGATTTTACTCCTGCCTGTTTTCTGTACGGCACAGCAGATCAGAGGGAGTATTTTATCCAAAGAGGGTCCCTTGCCTTCGGCTACCATCGTGATCGATGGCGCGGGGGCACAGACTGATCTTTCCGGGGTTTTTAACATCACCCTCCGGAAGACAGGGAAAGTGACCCTGAAGATCAATTATGTGGGGTTTGCCGTTAAAACAATAACGGTAGATGTCAAACCGGGATTAAACCAGCTGGGCGCCATTATGATGGAACCTGCCAACGATGTGCTGGGAGAAGTGGTCGTGAAAGGCGCTTCTGCCGGTTCTCAGATACGTGCCATCAGCATCAAAAAGAACGCACCAGGCATTATGGAGGTATTGGCTGCCGATGCTATCGGCAAACTGCCGGACCGCAACGCGGCAGAAGCAGTGCAGCGTATCCAGGGTGTTTCTATTGAGCGTGACCAGGGTGAAGGACGTTATGTGTCCGTACGTGGCACCCCTATCCAGTGGAGCGCCACCCTGCTGAACGGTAACCGCCTGCCCACGGCCAGCCTGGATTATACCGACCGCCGTATTCAGATGGACATCTTCCCTTCGGAACTGATAGAATATGTACAGCTGTCAAAAGCCATCACCCCTGATATGGAAGGCGATGCCATTGGCGGATCTGTCAACTTCATCACCAAAGCGGCGCCACAGTCAAGGATGCTACGGATCAACGCCGCCGGTGGATATGGCGATCAGGCCCGCAAAGGTTCCTATAATGCGTCCATCGTTTATGGCGACCGCCTGTTGAAAGGCAAACTGGGCTTTGTAGTGTCGGCCGTCATCTGGGACCGTACCTCTGCACAGGACCGCTATAATATGAACTATGATTTCGCCAATCCTGATGTAAAACAGTCCTATTCCATCACCGACCTGCAATTGCGCGATTATATTGCCCACCGCAAAACCACCGGTCTCAACGCCGGCCTGGAATACAAATTCAACGACAGGCACAAGGTACAGTTCAAAGGTATCTACAGCTCTTTCCTCGATGGGCAGAACGTACGCGAGACATACTTCTACTTCAACAACAAAAACGCCACCATCACCGACAGGGCTTCCCATTACTTCACAGACCTGTATTCGGCGGAATTGAGCGGCCAGTCGGTTTTGTCAGGGAAACTCACCTTCGACTGGGCAGCCGGCATGGACAAGTCGAAGTTCCGGTTTAAAGACCCCGGATACTATCCCATGGCCACTTTCCAGCAGGCCGTCGCATATGAGGGACTGGCAGCCGATGGTAAAAAATACCTCGCCATGGACGCCCCTGACGGAAAAGGAGACGTAATAGACGCAGTATTGCCGCATATCTCCGCCAACACACCGATTACCGCAGATGCCATGAAACTGTCGCAGGTGATCATGCTGCGCGCCACCAACTGGGAGGAGAACAAACGTTTCAACTTCAACCTGAAATACACCCCGTCGGAAAAACTGATGCTGAAATTCGGTGGTAAGTTCATTCACAAAGACAAAGTGGTGCAGTCTCCCTACAATGTATACATCGCCGGTATGCAGGGCGCGGCGCCTTCCATGGCCAGCCTGGGTACTGAGCCATTCCCTTATAACGGCGGCTTCCTGTCTGAAATCCATTCACCCTATAACAACGTGATCATCGATCAGATGGCATTGGGCAACCTGAAATCGCTCGTAACGCCGGAAGGCATCAGCCAGTACAAGCTGTATCCTTTCCAGGTGGATTCCGCTACCAATGCGTCAGGGGCCACCAAATACTTCAGCGGTGTGGAAAACGTATATGCGCTCTACGTGATGGGCGAATATAAAGCCTCTGAGAAAATCACGCTGACCGGCGGTATCCGTAACGAGTACAATAAAGTGACGTTCAACGGCAGCAGGGTGAATGGCAAACAGGTAACGGCTATCAGCCAGGACAACAGCTACAACGCTTTCCTGCCGATGCTGCATGTGAAATACAATGTAACGGACAAGGATATACTCCGTGTGGCATATACCCGCAGCTTCGCCCGTGCGGACTTCAATAACCTGAACCCAGGCATCACACAGGACGATGCCAATAAACTGATCACCCGCGGCAATGCCGCCCTGAAGCCTACGTTTGCCAATAACTTCGACCTGATGGCAGAACATTATTTCGGTGGCATCGGTATGGTCAACGTAGGAGTTTTCTATAAAAAACTTACTGACCTGGTATATACCAACCAGTCTTCCGAAAACATTAACGGTATACAATATACGGTGAGCGAGCCGCAGAACCTGCAAGGGGCCTGGCTGGCAGGCTTTGAGGCCGGTTTTGTAAAAAGGTTCACCGGCCTGCCTGGCTTCTGGAAAGGGTTTGGGGTAGATGTGAACTACACCTACACTGATTCCCGCGTGAAGATACCGCGGTTTGTGAATAACCAAAAGATCGAAGACAACAGTGTTATTCCCAAACAGGCCAAACATATCTTCAACGCCTCATTGCTGTATGAATACGGGAAATTTATGGCCAGGATAGCCGGTAACTATAAGGGCAAATACCTGGACGTGATCCGCCAGGCTGCCGGCCCAGACCACTACCGCTGGTACGCTGAGAATTTCACCGTGGACTTTTCCGCTTCCTACGCCATCACACCTAAAGTCAGGACATTCCTGGAACTGAACAATATCACCAATGCGCCGGTACGCTACTACCATGGCACTTTCGACCGCGTGGAACAAGCTGAATGGTATTCTTTCCGCGGACAGATAGGCGTGAGCGTTAAAATTTTCTAACAAAAAAAACAACTGACGATGCAGACAACTATTACCCGTGCGTTGGGAACAATGCTGATGGCCTGTGCTACCGCCGTTTGCGGGGCACAGTCGCTGGACACACTTAAAATAAATCAGGTACAGGTGCTGGGCACCCACAACAGCTATGCCCGTCCGGTAGACTCCTCGGTGCTGGCCATGATCGATCCTATCCTTGAAAAGCTGGGCCAGACATTTATGAAGAGCATGCCGAAAGAACAACTGGCGGCTTTCCAGGAGTTTCATCCCAATTCCATGAAGATGAGCGAAGGACTACGTTACAACCATCCTCCATTCGACGTGCAGCTGGACGCAGGTATCAGAAGCATCGAGATAGATGTGTACAATGATCCTACCGGTAACCGTTTTAATGACCCTGCCGCTTACCGTGTGCTGCGCCAGAAAGGAGTGACCAACCTCGCGCCTTTTGATACCAAGGACCTGGACAAGCCGGGCTTCAAGGTGTTGCACATGGCCGATATTGATTTCCGTACCCACTACACCACCTTTAAAGGCGCGCTGGCTGCCATGCGTACCTGGTCAGATGCGCATCCTGGCCACTTCCCCATTTACGTGATGATTGAAGCGAAAGACAAAGGCATTCCGTTGTTCCCCGGCTCCGCAGAAGTGCTGCCTTTCGATGAAAAAGCCTTCGACGCGTTGGACCAGGAGGTGGTTGCACAGCTGGGCCGCGATAAGCTCATCACTCCCGATGACGTACACGGCAAATACCCTACGCTGCGCGATGCCGTGCTGGCTAAAAACTGGCCGACCGTAAAAGCTGCCAGAGGGAAATTTATTTTCCTGTTACTGCCTTCTACGGCGGGCATGAACCTGGTATCCGACTATGCTAAAAACAGGCCTAACCTCGAAGGCCGGGCGATGTTTATGCAATCGCAGCCGCAAGACAGCTATGCCGCTTTTTTCCTGTTGGACAATGCTATCGTGCGCCGGCAGGAGATACAGCAGGCGGTGCAACAGGGTTTCCTGATCAGGACCCGTTCCGATATTGAAACTTATGAAGCCAAGGTGAATGACCATACCCGTGCGGACGCAGCGTTTAAAAGCGGCGCGCAGATTATTTCCACAGATTTTTTCCGGCCGGGCAATGGTTATGGCACGCCTTATTTTGTAACCCTGCCGGGTGGCGGGGAGGCAAGACCTAATCCGGTGAATACAGGTAAATGATCCCGCTTTGTTGCTTAGTGACAGCATAACTTCTCCGGAGGTTATGCTGTTTTTATTTGAGGTGGACCGTCATATGCAGCTTTATATATTTTCTATAACGGAGACGCCTATATTATCGCTGTCGGCTATTGGTCACCGGAAAGCTGTTATAGGCCTAACAGGGCGTGCCTCTGCCGGCAAGTGGGCCGTAATTCCTTGCTTGTAAGGATGATAGAGATATGGTTATTTCGTGTTATATGGAATTAAGTAATTGATAGCCAATGCGAAAAGTGAGGTTGCCTCACAAGATGGTTTTTGGTTATAATAACGGGAATGTCTATCTTGTATCAGAATACGAATACAACCAAACCATACCCAAAAACCATTTCCCATGAATTCCCAGCAGTATATGGAACTGTACTGGCAGCAACTGAAGGATATGGGCCTGAGCAATGAGATGATTAACCTGTACCGCCAGCAGATGGAGCAGTCGATGAATACGGCTGATCAATTACTCCCGTTTGCTGAAGGTATGAAACAGTTTAATCAGTTTTTCACCGGCGACGACGCTGATGAAGAAGCACTCAGCCGGGAGCCCGAAGCCGTTTTGCTGAATAAAACCAGCCTATTAACCCAGGAACAGCAATGGGCCGTAGCCTGCGGGGCCGATCTGGCTTTCCTCAATGGCCAATACCTTAATGACATTACAACAGGGTTCTCTAAACAGGAATGCCGGCAGCTACTGTCCGAATGGTGGGACATCGACAGCCCCGAAGAGTTGTACGATATGTTTTCCTGGCTCCGTGAAAGCGGCCACAGGATCGACTATGATATCATCCTGCAAGCCATCAACAGCGTATCGATGAAGGAAAGCAAAGCCTTTCTGCGGGAATACATCGCGGCCAATGAGCTGGAAGAAGCGGTGGTGATGGAGCGCCTGCGCAATACCCGCGACGCGCTGGAACTGTTCCGCAGCAAACAACTTATCCACGACAAACTGCAGCCGGACATGCTGATATGGGACTTTGCCCGTATCATCAACCTGTCCAGGGCGGGACTGGACGCGGGTTACATCGGTTATGACGCGGCCCTGGAGCAGATCATGGCCTGCGTACCGGTGATACGGCGTACCTATAGCTCGTGGAAACACCTGTCACTGTCGTATCAGTTTGCCCGCTGCGTATGGAACGGCGTAGAGGAAGACAGCTTCCAGGCACTGCAAAACAATATGAACTATCTGTTACAGGCACCGGACAGCCCCTGGGTGGTGCTGCCGTGGAAATAAGGGCCTACAGCATATCAAACAACTTATTGCGGGCCAGCAGGGAGGCGCCAATCACGCCGGCCCTGCTGCCTAATTTGGACAGCTTGTACTGCGTATCGTTGTTCACCAGGCTCAGGGAATATTTATTGATAGCACTTCGTAAAGGCAGGAAAATCGTTTCTCCCGTGGCCGACAATGCCCCTCCCAAAATAATCAGTTCCGGGTTATATAGGTTGATCAGGATGGCAATGCCCTTGCCCAGCTTCTCTCCAATGGCGGCAATCAGTTCTATGGCCAGCGTATCGTCATGATTGGCGGCATCCAAAATATCTTCCAGCGTGATGTCCTTTACCGCCACTTTTTTGGTGATGCCTGAAGTGGCGCCTTCTGCGATCCGCTGTTTGAACTGCCGCACCAGCGCCTGCCCGGACGTTTCGGTTTCCAGGCAGCCCTTTTTACCACAATGGCAGAGGATTTCATTCTCAAAGAAAGGAATGTGGCCAAACTCACCGGCAAAACCGGATTTACCATAATACAATTCCCCGTTGATCATAACGCCAAGGGCTATACCGTAATCGGCATTGATGAAAATCACGTTCTTTTCGTTTTTCACTACACCATTACAGAACTCGCCATAGGCCATGGACCGCGAGTCGTTCTCCACGTAGGTTTTAACGCCCAGTTTGCTTTCTATGATGCGGGTCAGCGGCTCTTCATTGAAATAGAAGTAGCTGTAACTGTAGCCGGTCCGGTAGTTGATGCGGCCCGACAGGTTGATGCAGATGCTGGAGATCTTCTTGGCGATGCCTTTCAGCTCTTTGATGAACTGGCTGATCAGCCGGCAAAGCTCATCCAGCGAGGCGGCGGTATTGCTCAGCTCATAGGGGATCTTTTCCTGGAACTTGACCAGTTCCTTCTGGAAATTGAGCAGGCCTATGTTGATATGATTGTTTTTTACTTCCACGCCCAGGAAGAAAAGGGAGTTGGATTCCAGCCCATACAGATTGGGCCTGCGGCCAACGGTGGATTCTGTTTTGCCATAGTCCTTTACCAGTCCGGCTTCCATCAGCTCGTTGATCAGCTCCGCTATCTTAGGTGAACTTACATTCAGTACTTTGCTCAGGTCAGCGATAGTGGTATTGCCCTGGTTGGCAAACCAGGACAGGATGCTTTTTTTCAGCTGCAGGTTTTTATAAGCAACGCCGGTTATCTCCTCGTTATACAGATCACTGAGAAATGAGTTATTTCTTGCCATGTATGGGTTGATAAAGGATTTGATAGATGATACCAAGATAATCAATTTCCCCCATTTACCCCATCTGGTTGCCGGACAAGAAAAACCCCCGGTGTAAACCGGGGGAACTCATAACGCTATAAAATTACGTCCTTGTCTTAGACGTTAACTGACACATGAGCGGATTGTCTATAGTACATAAAACCTTCTTTCCGTTTCCAGCACTTCCTCCTGTGGTTCGTACTGCTCCTGTAACATCTGCCGCAAGTCTTTTTCAATATTGCGGGAAATAGTGGTTACCGGCGTATCTGTAGGTTTATTTTCGAACGGGTCCTGTAAGTTGATGCCCATCTTTTCTATCAGCAGGAAAGAAGAGGCAATGGCAATTACCAGGGGTATCTCCATAAAGCCCAACACATCTATCAGCGCAAAAGGCAGCAACAGGATGAAAAAGATCAGCGTAAAGTGGGTATACAGGCTGTAAGTGGCCGGAAATACCGTGTTCTTGATCCTTTCGCATTTACCCATGGAATCACACAGGCGTGATAAGGTCTGGTCTATGCTTACCTGCTGGTACTGGTTGATCCAGCCGTTATTCAGCGCCTCTTTCAGGTCTTTACCATGTAAAAGCAACAAGGCAGCCGGTACATTATCATACTTCATCAAATGGTTTAACTCCCTTCTGGTTATTAACCTGTCTAATCCTTTTGCCGGGTCTGTTTTTCTTAATGACTGGCCGAGACTGTAACACCAGGCTGCCTGCCGCTTTACAAACCGTTCCTGGAAATGCTGCAGCTCTTCCGATTGATACGTTGCATCCATCAAACTTAAGACCTGTCTTGCCAGGGAACGGGAATCGTTAACGATAGCGCCCCAGATGCTCCGGGCTTCCCACCAGCGGTCGTACGCCTGGTTGGAACGGAAAGCCAGCAGCAGCGATAACACAGTGCCTAGTACCATCGGTACGGCTATCGGAATAACGATGAAAGTCAAATCAAAACGGTAATAAAGTGTGCTGATGATCATGGTGTATACCGCTACCAGCAACATTTCAAACTTGATTTTACCGAATACATATTTTAAGGGGATATTCTTCTTTAGTAACATAGCACCCTGTTTTTAGAGGTTATTCTGAAGCCATCAACAATGCAGAAATAGTTGATTTGGCTATTATCTTCCGGGTAGAACCGGTCAATGTTGTTTTAATTAAAGGATATTTGGAGGCAGCGATCAGTTTGACCGGATTGTAGCTTCTTTTGGAAGGACAAACAAAATCGTTGTCTGTTGGCTGTAATATCACGTCCACGTTCTGCGCCAGGCAGAAATTACGGAATGCCGCTCTGGTATTGCCATGGAAGAATTCCACTTTTAACTTGCTGACTGAAGACGCGTATTTGTTACGGATGATCTCGCAACCATCTTTAAAATCAGCGGTGATCAATTCGATATGCCTGCTGTTACGCGTATACGTAATGAAGTCAAACAGCGAATCTGGCATATGCAGGGCATGCATAAAAATGATATTGACAGATTCGTTAGGGTAGTGCGCTACAACGCTGTGCACATATCCCAGGGAACGTATGGAGAAGTCGGTCGGAATGAGTATATTTTTCATAGCTGTTGCTTTTATGATAACAAAGCTACCAGCGGGAGATTAGTAAGCGGTAAGAAGGGGGTTAAAAGGTGGTAAGAATGTGGTAAGAAAACGGTAAGAATAGCAGACCCTACAGTGGAAGTTCAACCCTGATCTCTGTTCCCACGTTTACCTGGCTCTCTACCAGGATATCGCCCTTATGCATCCGGATAATGTTCATGGCCAGCGGCAGGCCGATGCCATAACCTTTAAAAAGGCCGGTATTGGAGGCGCGGAAGAAAGGAGAAAAAATATAAGGGATATCGGAGGGAGGGATACCGATACCAAGATCTTTAATATTGATGATCACTTTCTGGTCGGTAGCCGCCAGCGCAATGGAAACAGGCTGGTTGTTGGAATACTTGATGGCATTCATCACAATGTTGCTCAGTGCCAGTTCCAGCAGTTGCTCATTGCCGTTGACAGACAGTTTTTCTTCTTCTTCCGGGAACAGGCTGTAGTCGATCTCCACTTTGTTGCCGGGATGTATTTTGTCGATGGTGCTTTTGATGGTAAACAACAGCTCGTCCATACGTACCAGGCCCCAGTCCTGCTTTTTGCCGTCGAAGCCGGTCTGTGCCAGGTGCAGCAGGCTTTTGGTGATATGTTCCAGGCGGCCTGCTTCGCTGAGGATGCTGCGCAGGGCGGCCATGTAATTTTCGGGCGTTCTGTTTTTATTGAGGGCCAGTTCAGCTTCCCCGATTATGGCGGTAAGCGGAGTGCTCAACTCATGGGAGGCATTGCTGACGAAGTTGTTCTGCGTTTCAAAGGCCGTTTCCAGCCGGTCCAGCATATTGTTGAACGTAGTGGCCAGTTCGTTGATCTCATCGCGGCTGTCTTTGGCGTTGAGCCGCAGGTGCAGGTTACGGGAGCTGATACTTTTCACCTGGTGCATGATGTCCCGGATAGGCCGGAAAATATAGCGGGAGAAGAAAATGCCTACTGCGATCAGGATGGCGGAAGACACCACAAAACAGATCAGCAGGATCTTGCGCAGCCACGCCAGGTAGTCGCTGCTGTATTGGTTGATAGCCGATACGATGACGATATACAGCCCTTGTTTGCTTTTGTACAGCACCCCTTCATAGAAGCGGTTGCCTTCACGGTAGGTGGCCCTGCTGTTGGCCAGTACCTGCTGATAGAAGCTGACAGGCAGTTTCAGGCTGCTGTCCTGTTGTACATGACCGGTATCGGTGACCTGCAACAGGTATTCTTTTTCCGCGGGCAGTTTTTCCAGGTGTTCGTCCCGTATCTCGTTATAGATCACGGAATCAGCCTCGTAGTAGGGGAGAGATGCCCGTGCGGTAAGGTAGGCGCGTATTTCGAGCCGTTTATAAAAATCCTCAAAGGAATGCTGGTTGGCAAAATAATACACGAGAACGCTCATCACCATGATTGTGGAGATGGTGAGGCCGGCAAAGATGAGCAGTATTTTAGTGCGTATTTTCATCCGCCGTTTGTTCTTTTAACATGTAACCCAGTCCTGTTACGGTTTGTATCAGTTCGGGGAGATTGTTTTTGTTGATTTTTTTCCGGAGATAGTTAATATAGACGTCCACCACTTTGGTGTTCATGTTGAAGTCGATGCCCCATACCTGTTCCAGTATTTCCATGCGTGACAATACTTTGCGGGGATTTTTCATCAGGTATTCCAGCAGGCGGTACTCCGTGGCGGTGAGCTGTATGGTTTTACCCTGTCTGCTGGCGGCTTTGGTGTCGGTATTCAGTTCGAGGTCACCTACCTGCAATACGCCCTGTTGCTCGTTAGCAATAACAGGAGCGGCTATATTATTTTTGCGCCGCATCAGGCTACGGATACGGGCTTCCAGTTCGGCCAGTTTAAAGGGCTTTACCAGGTAGTCGTCTGCGCCGCTGTCCAGCCCCATCACGATGTTTTCGGTGGTGCCCAGCGCGGTGAGCATGAGGATGGGCGTGGCCACCTGCGCGGCACGCAGGGCGCGGCATACTTCTATCCCGTTCATGTTGGGAAGCATCACGTCCAGTATGATCAGTAAAAAAGAAGGATTGTCGAGGGCCATACGCAGGCCGCTGGCGCCATCAGGCGCTACGCTTACTTCATAGCCGGCTTCCGCCAAACCGCGCGTGATCACGGATACTACCGCCGGTTCGTCTTCTACTAATAATAATTTCATACACAACAAATATAGGACATGTCGATTAAAGCGCATCCCCGGTAAAATATTTCTATCTACCAGTGACGAACAGGTGACAGCTCCTGTGCAGAAATTATGGGTGCCATAGCTTTATTCCGACCGTAACGCATGTATGGGATTGTCCAGCGCGGCCCGCAGGGTCTGGAAGCTGACAGTCACCATGGCTATCAGCAAGGTGAGGAGACCTGCCATACTGAAAACGGTCCATGAAATAGGGGCACGGTATGCGAAATTGTCCAACCACTGGCTCATGGCCCACCAGGTAAGCGGCGTGGCCATCGCCAGCGCAATCAGTATCAGGTAAACGAAGTCTTTGCTGAGCAATGTGACAATGCTGCTCACAGAAGCCCCCAGCGTTTTACGGATACCGATTTCCTTCCTGCGTTTGGTGATGCTGAAGGCGGTCAGCCCCAGTATGCCCAGACAGGTGATGAAGAGCAGGAAGATAGAAAACACTTTCACTACTTTACCGAATTGTTCATCGCTTTTGTATTGCCGGTCATACAGCTCATTCATAAAGCGGTAGTCAAACGGGTAGCCGGGATGCAGCTGTTCCCAGATATGTTTGATTTGTGCCAGCGTAGCCGGCATATCGGCGGTTTTTATTTTAACGGCATAATAGCTGCCGATTTCCCGGTACCAGTGTACCATCGGCAGCAAGACGGTCTTCATGGACTGCTGGTGAAAATTTTCCGTGACGCCTATGATGGTGGAGTAAGGCGTTTCGTTTGGGAAGAAGGCGATCTTGCCGCCAATGGCTGCTTCCGGACTGCTGAAGCCCAGTAGCCTGGCCGCTTCCCTGTTGACAATGATGGAACTGCTGTTGTCCGTGCCCGGGTCAAAGTTGTGCCCGGCCGCCATTTTTATTTGCATGGCGGGGATAAAACCGGCATCGATATTATACATGTAGTAGTTATAACCCGCTCCGGTTTGGGTGCCATATTGCCGGATACCGGTGGTAGTGCTTAGCTGGTCGCTGCCCGGAACAGAGCCGCAAACGGATGCCTTTTCCACCTGCGGCAGTTGTCCGATATTATTGAGGAAGGCAGCGGCCTGTTTTTTCAGCGTGGCTTCCTGGCTGGAAGAAGCAGCGGTGACAATGAGCACCTGTTCCGTGTTCAGCCCAAGGTCCTGGCTGCGGAGATAAGCCAGTTGGCGGTATACGATAAAAGACGCTGAAAGCACCACCAGCGCAGCTGTGAACTGGCTTACCACCAGCGCTTTCCGAAGCAGGGAGCCCTTTACGCCACCGGTAAAAGTCCTTTTGGTGACGCTGACAGGCTGCACGCCAGACAATACCAACGCCGGATAAATACCGGACAACAGGGAGTTGAGCACGAAAAGGGCTGCCACATTCACCCACAAGAACGGTGCGCTAAAGAAACCGGTATCTACCGGCCGGTCCATCAGGCTGAAATAAGCGGGAAGTGCCAGTTGCACCAATACTAAAGCGGCCAGCATGGCCAGCAGGTTAATGAGCACTGTTTCCACCATAAACTGGCTGATCAGCATGCCACGGGACGATCCCAGTGTTTTACGCATGCCGGTTTCCCGCACTCTCTCTGCGGCACGGGCAGTAGTGAGGTTCACGTAATTGACAGCACCTACCAACAGCACAAGCAGGGCGGTGATCAGCAGGAAACGTACTGTTTTGATATCGCCGTTGTTTTCCGGTTCAAAAGATTTATGGGAGTACAGATGGATGTCTTTAATGGCCTGCGCGGTAAAGACATTCTCCCTGATGTGTTCTTTGGACAGTTTTTTTAATTTCTCATTGAGGGCTGCCACGCTGCTATGTGGCGCCAGTTCCACATAAGTATAGGTGTTATTGCCATCCCAGTTGTCCGGCGACCTGTGTACGGATGGCAGGGAAGTGTGGGAAAAGAGCGCATTTATTTTCAGGTGGGTATTTTCCGGGAGGTCTTCGATGATGCCGGTAACGGTAAACACTTTATCATCGGCCTGAAAGACAGCGCCTTTGGCATGTACGCGTCCAAACAGTTTTTGTGCGGTGGAAGCGGTGACAACAACCTGAAAAGGAGCGTTCAGCGCGGTGGCCGGGTCTCCGTCAATGAACCGGTAATTGAACACGGTAAATACAGAGGGGTCGGTGGCATAAAGACGGTCCATATGAAACACACGGTTACCTTGCTTAATCTCCCCAAACTCTTCCACAGCTTGCATCCGTACAAAATCCTTTACTTCCGGCATTTCCCTTTTCATGAACGGTCCCAGCGGATAGTGCGTTTCGCAGTCGGTGAGCACATACTCCGCTCCTTTGTAGCGGTCCAGTGTTACCCGGTATATATTGTCAGCATTTTTATAGAAATCTTCATAGCTGTGTTCGAACCGCACATAGTTGATGATCAGTAGAAAGGCCGCGGTGGCGAGGGCCAGGCCCATTACGTTGATCAGTGTATAGAGGCGGTGTTTGTTGAGGTTCCGCCAGGCAATCTTCAGGTAGTTACGTAACATGCCACTGGAATTGGTTGAAATGGGAATATACAATAACGTTGCCATCAGTGAAAGTCCCGCGGGGCACATATTTGCGGAGCGCCGCTGTTCATAGGTGGACGCTGCACTGTCCGGAAATGGACAACCCCGCACGTTTGTTTTTTAGCTATCTTCGGACATGCATTAAACCGCATCCCATTGCCTATGTTACGTCCGTTTGTATTGTCCGGGGGCGGCGCCCGGGGATACGCCCACCTGGGAGTATTAAAAGCCTTTGCGGAACGGCAGATTTTTCCGGAGGTTATCTCCGCCACCAGCGCAGGTTCTATCGCCGCCGCATTTATCTGCGACGGTTTTCATACTGATGAAGTCAGGGAGATATTCCAGCAACAGAAACTGGGACTGTCTATGGAATGGAAAAACTGGCGGGCCGGTTTTCTTTCGCTGAAGAAAGTGGAAGATGCATTAAAGAAAAACCTGCGGCACACTACTTTTGAAACATTGCCCCTGCCACTATATGTGGCGGCCACCAACTTCGTTAACGGGGAACAGAAAATATTTGATCGCGGCCCGCTGATACCGGCCATCCTGGCTGCGTCTACCATTCCCATGTTGTTCCGGCCGGTGGAGATAGCGGGAGTGCCTTATGTGGACGGAGGACTTTCCGGTAACCTGCCTGTGGAGCCCCTGTTGTCAAAGTACAGGCATGTGATTGGCGTGCATGTAAACCCACTGGTGCCCTATAATCCTGCCGGTGGTTTTCTGGCCAATATGGAGCGTACGATGCATATGGCTATCAGGGAACCGGTGCTGAAAAGTAAACAACAATGTACGTTTTTTGTAGAGCCGGAAGGCTTGGGGCAATACGGGATGTTTGACTTCAGTAAGTTCGATGCTATTTATACTACCGGTCTCGACTATACGCGAAAGCTATTGGAAACGGCAAGCGTAGACTAAAAAATCAGGCCGGAACGCTTACGCCCCGGCCTGGTATATATGGTGCTAATTGTTTTCCGTGTACTTGCGGAAGTTATCCAGGATGGCCTGCCATCCGGCATGCTGCATTTCCAGCGAGTTAGTGCTTTCTGGGTCAAAGGTTTCAGTGATGTGTGTGGTATCGCCGTAACTGTTGAAGATGATTTTCACCCTGCGGCCGTCGCCCAGTACATACGCGATCAGTTCGTTTTCTTTTACTTCGGTGTATTCACCACCAAAATCGAAGCTGAAGCTGCCGTCTTTTGCGGCCATAGTGGTGCTGAATTTACCGCCGGCACGCAGGTCGTTGGAGGCTTCCGGCGCATGCCAGTCGTCAGAGGCGGCACACCATTGGGTGATGTGTTCCGGAGCGCTCCAGTATTGCCACACTTTTTCAATAGGTGCGTTGATAGTGCTTTCAACGGTAATAGTAGTCTGATTAGCGGTTGTCATGATAAATATTTTAGATCGTTTTTTTGACTGTTGTTAACGATACAAACTTACGGCGGCTTTACCTGACGGAGCGTGTGTGATCACGGCAAATAGGAGGTGTTTTGCGCCAACGCAGCACCTTCCCTGGCGGGTGTGGGCGAAACGCAGAAGCCGTCTCTTGTTCTGAGACGGCTTCTTTACATTCAGGCTACTGTTCAGAGGGCTCATTACATCGGTTTAACACAACCGAATGTCATCAACATGCTGTAACCGGACAGGAAACGTCTTGTGTCTGGCATACGTCCGGTACAGAGCAGGTCCTGGGACAGGTTTGTTCCGGCTAGTTAGCAGTCAAGGGTACAAAACACGCTTGGCATACATACCTCAAAGCAGGAAACCAGGGGCTGGGTTTGAGGCTGACAGCCAACCACACTACAGAAACCACCGTTATAAGTGGCGCCACCTGTTATTTTCTTCTGAGACAAATTGCTGATCACTTCCTTATTGAGCGACAGCTTGGCGAGATTCACCTTTTTCTTTTTCATAACAGAAGGGTTTGGGTTAAATATTGGATTTGTGTTTACAGGCATTTAAAAAAATGAGGGAAAGCCAACAGCATACAGTACTTCATCTATCAAAAAAATAACCGGCTACGCTATTTGCATACAGTTGTAACGCAAGTCAGAACACAGGTAATACCATTTGGGTCTCTGGAAGGACAATTAAAAGTTTGGAGAGATTCAGTTTTTTCCTTTTCATAACAGATTTGTTTTAAGGTTCACACAAATCAACACAAGAATGGCCTTTCAGGGTAGGCATAGGACAGTCAAACACTGTATTACAGGTGCCGAGACAGGTCATAATACGGGTAGGCGCCCCTCCTGTTATTTTCTCCTGAGACAAATGACTGATCACCTCTTTGTTGAGAGAGAGTTTGGAAAGATTTACCTTTTTCTTTTTCATAACGGATTTTTTGGGTGAAATATAAATATCGGCCTTATGTCTGCGGAGGATACGCAGCACCTGCTGCGGCATATCTTCACTGCGACTGTCTTTCGGCGATACGCCTGCTTTTTATATTGAAAAAAGCCTGCAGCGGCCACCATGATCCTAAATCCGGGTGATGAAAAAAGTAAACACAACGGCAGCAATTTTTGCTGCCGTTGTGTGTTTACCACCCTTTATTGTTTGGTTTTATATTTGGATTGCTCAATATTTCCGATTGTGGAATGGGCAGGTAATAATACAGGGAAGAAGGTAACAGGTCTGTCTGTGTGTCTCCCTGCTGTAGATCGGCTTCGTCCCTTTGTATGGGTAGCCCCAGTCTTTTCAGGTCATAATAACGGTGTCCTTCAAAAGGCAGTTCCCTGAATCTTTCCAGCAGAATAGCCCTGAGCAGTTGTGCTGCATCAGTCGGTGGCGGCGTTTCATATCCCTTTATACGGGCATGGCCGATAGCGTGCAGGTCTGCTGCGGCTTCGGGCAGTTTACCGAGGTGCATATTGGCTTCTGCGCGGATGAGGTACATCTCTGACACCCGGAATACTTTCACGTCATTACGGTTTTCAGCTCCTTCTTCTCCTGCATATTTCCGGACCACATCGGCGAGCTGGCCATCGGCGGCCAGCGCGGGGTCCTGGTCGAAATAGGTGCTGTAGCGGATATCATTGTCTGCGTCGTAGGCCTTTAACAGTTTTTGCGAGGGGGCAAAGTAAACGATGCCGATAGACGCGTTTTTCCAGATGTCACCAGGACGGAGCGTGCTCAGGTTGGTGCGTTTCAGTTTGAAAATCACTTCGGCATTGCTTTTATCGCTCCATATAGCGGGAAATTCCTCCCGGCCTGCCAGCGATAGTTTGCCTATGGCCAGGGTAGCGTTTTCGGCAGCCGCGGCCCAGTTGCCGGTATATAAGGCTACCCTCGCCCGCAGGGCGTATATGGCCGATGTGTTCATACGGGTAACGTCGTCGGTTATACGATTTCCGGAAATGGCGATCGCTACTTCCAGATCGCTTTGCAATTGCCGGAAGAAGTCGGCGGCTGCAGGGCGGGAAGGTTTGTAGTTGATGTCAGCACTGGTCACATAAGGCACGGCAGGCGCATCGGACTGATATACCCCGGCATAGCTGAAACTGCGGTACAGCTCAAAATGCTCAAAGGCGCGGATGGCCAGTAGCTCTGCACGCAGTTGCTGCTTTTGCTGTTCTGCTGCGACATCGGTAACGGGCACACGGTCGATGCCTGCTAAGATGCGGTTAGCGCGATTGATGACCTGATAAGCGTTGGTCCATGGTGAGGCAATTTCTGCGTCGCCACCGGCAAAAGCCCATCTGAACAGGTTTTGCGCAGAGCCGTTCACACCGGCATTTTTTAATCCGATGCGGCATTCGTCTGCCATCACGGAGCCGATACGCAGGGTGTGTTCCGGTTCCCATCCGGCATAAACACCGAGCACGGCGCGGTTCACGGTGGAAAGGGATTTGAATATATCTTCCCCGTCTACCTGGTCGGTAGGTTTTACGTCCAGCATATGATTGCAGGATGTGCTGTAAACGGTCAGGGCGGCGGCGCAGCAAACTACTGCTATATGTCTGATGATACGGTTCATGTCATGAAAATTTAGAAGGTGACGTTGATACCACCGGTAATGGTGCGTGGCATCGGGTATTCGTATTGTGCGATGTCGTTGGCATCTTCGGGATCGAAACCGCGCCATTTCATGATGGACAGCAGGTTCTGGCCGCTGGCAAATACTTTTACGTTACGGATGGCGCCGGACATATGCTTTGGTACCGGGATATTATAGCTCAGCGTGATATTGCGCAGCTTTACGTAATCGGCGCTGGTCACATCGCGGGAGGTGAAGTAGGTGGCGTATTGCGCGCCGGGGTACTGACTGACATCTCCGGGTTTCTGCCAGATGTTGAGCATGTCTTTCGACTGGCTGTACTGGCGGTAGTTCGGGCTGCCGGAATGTGCGTACAGGTCAGGGTAGTTCAGTCGCGACATGCCGTGTATAAAGCTGACAAGTATCGATAAATCGAAACGTTTGTAGCGGATGCTTACTGTAGCGCCACCAATCAGCGGCGGATCATAGGCGGCTTTCAGCGGCACGGCATCGTCAGGATTGTAGGTGTTGGTTTCCCTGCCTTCTTTATCGAGATAAACGGGTGCGCCGGTTTGTGGGTCCACGCCTTTCCAGCGTACGGCATAGAAGCTGCCCAGCGGCCTGCCCACCATGTTCATGGTGGCTTCATCTGCAAAGATCCGGTCTTCGCCGCCAAGGCTCAGGATCTTGTTTTTATTGTAAGCGAGGTTCAACCCTAAGGTGAGGGAGAAGTCCCTGTTTTTGATGGCGCCGCCTTCCAGCATCAGCTCTATGCCACGGTTACGCACCTTGCCGGCATTGGCGGCGATGGTCGGGAAACCGGTGGTATGCGAAAGGTTACGGTTCACAAACAACCCTTCGGTGACGCGGTTGTAGAGGTCTATTTCACCCCGCAGGCGGTTGTGGAAGAAACCGAATTCCAGTCCTATGTCACCGATACGGTTCATTTCCCAGTTGTAGGCGGGATTGCCGGGCGTCATGGGCACCAGCGTTTTATTGCCGTTGTAATCAGCGGGACTGTACAGTGTCCTGAAACCATAGTCGCTGGTGAAGCCGCCGGCATTACCGGTAAGGCCATAGCTGGCGCGCAGGCGCAGCGTGCTAAAGGCCTGCTGGTCTTTCAGGAAGTTTTCTGCCAGTATGTTCCAGTTACCACCTATGGCGTAGAAGAACTTGTAACGGTTGGTGGCGGGCACCTGGGAAGAGCCATCACGGCGAAGGCTGGCGGAAAGCGTGTATTTGTCACCGTAAGAATAGCGGAACAACGCGATCTGCGATATCAGCAACCGGTTAGGTGTTGTTTGTCCGCTTATCACCGGAATGAAGTTGTTGTCTGGCGTGCCAGGCGTGATGCCGGCGGGCGTGCCCGGCAGCTCCGGCACAAGGCCATAGCCGGTGAAACCGAAGCCGTTGCCTTTTATTTTATTGATTTCGGACAACAGGTTGGCTTCTATTTCATGGTCTTTTCCCCATTGTTTATTGTACCGTACGCCGCCGGTGGCCACCAGTCCCAGCCTGTTGGCCAGTCCCCGCTGATAGGAGCCCTGGTTGCCGTTGCTTACCAGTTTACCGTACCACGAGTCGGGGTTCAGATAATTGGTGGTGTTGTTCTGCTGGAAGTCCATGCCTACGGTGCCGGTCAACTGAAATTCTTTTGTCAGTTCCACTGTTTCATTGAGCGACAACACGGCTTTTATCTGGTTATCTTTTTTGAGGCTGTTGGCATATGCGTCCAGCGCATTGGCGCCATAGCGGCCAGGTCCGGGTTTGCCATAAGGTGATTCATATGGTAACGCATAATACAGTGCCGCGATAGGGTTTTTTTCGGTGATGCCACCGCCGCCGACTGCTGCACCGCCTTCTTCAGCTACGCCTTCATCCTGTATGTATTTGATGGTGGCGGTAGAAATGCCCATATTGAGCGTGGTTTTAAATCTGCCGCTGCGGTTCTGTACATTGGCGCGCAGGCTGTAACGTTCCATGCCGGAGTTGAGCGCAATACCATCCTGGTTAAAATATCCACCGGAGAGATAGAACGTGGTCTTTTCGTTGCCACCGGAAACATTCAGGCTGTGCGTTTGTATACGGCCCTGGCGCAGCAGGTGTTTGCGCCAGTCGGTGTTGATTTGCCGGAGGCTGTCAAGGTATTGGTTGCCGAAAGTATAGTCTTCAGCTGTTTTAGGTACGGCTATGCCGTTCACCATTTTATTGGGATTGTTGCGGGAATAGGCCCATCCCGGCAGGGTGGGGTCTTGCAGTATCTCCTCGAATTGCAGGCGCTGGTCGGTATTCATCATGTCCCATTTGCTGCTGTTAAGACCTGATACACCAAACTGGCCACGGTAGTTGACCCGTACTTTGCCGTCTTCCCATGCTTTCCCTTTTTTAGTGGTGATGACGATAACGCCGTTGGCGGCGCGGGAGCCGTATTGCGCGGTGGCGGCGGCATCTTTAAGCACATGGATGGTTTCAAAATCTTCGGGGTTGAGCGCAGCAAAGGAGTTGTTGGCTACCGGTACGCCATCTACCACATACAGCGGGTTTACATCGCCGTTGATGGAGCCGAGGCCGCGGATGGAGACGCGGCCGGCTTCTCCCGGTTGACCGGTAGGCGTGCCTACATACAGGCCGGGGGCACGTCCTTGCAGCATCACGTCGAAGGAGGCTACCGGCGCCTGTGTGGTAACGGCGGTAGGCAGACTGGTAACGGCACCGGTAGTACGGGATTTGCTTTGCTGCGTGTAACCGGTGATGACTACGCTGTTGAGCGACTGGGACACGCTGGAGAGACATGCGTTTAGTTCATCATGGCCGGAAGTGGTGGTGAGGGACAGGTCACTGTAACCTATATACGAAAACCGGAGCGTGTTCTTTCCATCCGGCAACAAGATATTGTAACGGCCATCGGCACCAGTTACCACGCCGGTGGCGGTTCCCGGCACTGCTACCGTCACGCCGGGCAGTGGTTGTCGTGTGAGTGAATCGCTGACCGTTCCCCGGATGGTCCGTTGCTGCGATATGCCGGCAAGCGATATGGCCAACAATGCTACAAACAGGAGAATAGATTTGATGTGCATAATCAGTTGTGTAATGAATAAATGAATAGGCTGTTGAATATAGGTGCAAAGCTAGTGGCAGTGTATTAGAGCGGAATTAAGAGCGAGCGGGCAACTGTTAGAAGGCAATTAGAAATTATGAATTCGTAATTTCTCTTAGCACATATCCCACACCAACAACGGTGTGGATGAGTGGTTGACTGAAACCTTTGTCTACTTTGGAACGCAGGTAGTTAATGTATACGTCTATCAGATTGGTGCCCCTGTTGAAGTCAATGCCCCACACGGTTTCCGCCATATAGGTACGCGACAGCACCTTGTTTTTGTTGATGATAAGCACTTCCAAAAGGGCATATTCTTTTACGGTGAGAAGAATTTCTTTACCCTTTCTGAACACGGTGCGGTTATAACAGTTCATTTCCAGGTCGGCCACGCGGTATATGGCCGCAGCAGTAACGGTCTGCGCACGGCGGTGCAGCGCCTGGATGCGGGCCAGCAGCTCTTCGAAATGGAAAGGTTTGGTCATATAGTCATCTGCGCCGTTTTCAAAACCATCCACTTTGTCCCGCACGGTGCCTAAGGCGGTTAACATTAGTACAGGCAGGCCTTTTTTAACGGATTTAATGCGGCGGCAAACTTCCAGCCCATGAAGGGAGGGCAACAGCCGGTCCAGGATCACCAGGTCATAATTGTATTGTATGGCCACATGGCAGCCGTCTTGTCCGTCATATGCTACTGTAACCGTATGTTGATGTGCTTCCAGTCCTCTTCTGATAAATGCTGCTACACTGGGTTCGTCTTCTATCAATAAGATGTTCATAATTGTAAGGTGAGGCTAAATTAAGCCACCATGCCCGTTCTCCGCGTTGCATTAAAATATTCTAATGCCTGATGCCCGGTTTTTAATCAGAAAGGCTTGTTAATTTTACATTACCGGGTAGGGGGTGTTGTTTTTTTTAATGTCTTATAGACAGACAACTGTTATTTTTGCGATTTTTTATGACGAATTGGAAGACCTTGCTACCAGCAGTATTGACTACGTTTGTTTTTGTTTCCTGCGAAGAAGACAAGAGCAGGCCGGCTACTCAACAGGCCCTGCTGATGGCGGTAAATGCAGCGCCGCAGGCGGGTCCTGTAAGTGTGGTGTATAACGACAGAAGAAGGGTGAACAAATTAGCCTATGGCAGTTACAGCAACCGCTATGGCAGCGCGTACCGCAGCGTTACCACGCAGGACACCGACGACCTGATGGTGGAAACGGCAGATGGAAAAGTAGTCATCGCTGACAGCCTGCGCATTGAACATGGCAAAAAATACTCCCTGTTTATTTATGATACCCTCCGGGGAAGCCCGTCAAGGCTTAATTATACCCTTGTGCCGGACAATATCCCTGCACCGGCTGCCGGCAACGCACAGGTGCGTTTCCTTCATCTTTCTGCAGATGCGGCCCCGGTGGTGGTAGACCTGTTCACGGAAAAGGACAGTATCCGGCTTACCGGCGCAGCAGTGCCTTACCTGGCCTCGCAGCGCAACCTTGCTGCGGCCGCAGCTTTCAGGGCGGTGAAAGGAGGTGTGTACCAGGTAAAAGTGAAACAGTGGAGAAACGAGTCACTGGAAACCCTGTTGGACATCCCCCGGGTAAAACTCAATGAAAGAGGCGCTTTCACCCTTTATCTGCAAGGGCTCACCAAAGGGCAGCCGCCCTATGCACTGGCACTGGGACAGGTCCGTCACTAATGATATTATTGTTGTTTATTGGTTTACCAGGTGAACTAACGGGCATGGCTAAACAGCCATTCGGGCAGTATGTCCGTGGTATATAGCTCACTGTATATTTCATGTTGCAGCTGGTCTATCTCCCAGGTGCGCAGCTGACGGCCCTGCAGCGTACGGATTAATATAGAGTCGGTACGATAGGGGTTTTCTGTATCGGCGTTACCATGGATTACCCACAGGGGCGTAGCCTCCAGGGCTGGCAGGTGATCGAAATCAGGTATGCCGGAAATGGCCACGCCGGCTGCGAACAGGTCGGGCCGCAGGCCAATGCTGTTAAAAACACTGGACGCTCCCATAGAAAAACCAATCACATATATACGTCTGTCATCTACCGGCAGCACTTTCTTCAAGGAATCCACAAGCGCCAGTACTGTATTGGTATTGGGACCTGGCACAGATACCAGCGTGTGCCGGCTGCTGTCCATCACATAGTCGGAAGAACGCTCGGGAAACTGCGGCGCCACTACAAACGCCTGATAATTCTGCCGGATATGGGGCTGCGCCCATAATTTAGGGAGAATGCCCATCTGGGTGATGTTATTGGTACCTACCGCTCCGGAGCCATGCAGCACCAGCACCAGCGGATAACGTTTGTGTTGCTGTAAAGACAAGGGTTTCATCATACGATAGCGGACAGTCCGGAACGACAACTCCTCAAAAGCGCCGGGACTCGTTAACCTGATAGCACTTTTTATGCTGTCGGCTTTGCGTTTGTCCGGCGTGTTACGGATGAAGGAATAACCGGCGGGAGTTTGTGCGTTGGCTGTCCACGATGACAATCCGTATAGACAGAGGAACAATAGCTTTTTCATGCAAAGGAGTTATCACCACAAGGTGTACCATTTTTTTTGTTTAATCCGGAAAAAATAAGCTCAATTTATCCTGAAGTACTGAGGAGGCGTTAGCAGCGCCGGAGGGGACAGCTGTTACCCGGGCTGTGTTATATCAGGAGGATAGCTCCCTTAATTTCCTTGTAGGTAAGTGTTGATTTCCTCTGCTGTTTTCCGGGCTGTTCTGCCTACGCCGATCAGGGTGGCGGAAGCGAAGCCGGTCCATTGACCGTAGCCTACCAGCCATAGTCCCGGCATATCTGCGGCGGCAGTGCCACGGGTGTTGATTTTGCCGTTGGGTTGTATAATGCCCAGCGGGAGCAGATGTGCCAGTGCGGGCCGGAAGCCGGTACAGAAGATAACAGCATCGACGGTTTCTTTTCGTCCGTTCTGCCAGGCAATACCATCTTCATAAAAATAATCGAAGGCAGGCAGATAATGTTGATAAACACCTTTGTCCCTTGCTGCTTTTACCGGGGGGACCATGACGATCTGGCCGAGAGAGGGCCGTTGGAAGTCTTTGCCCTGTTGCATGGCCTCATATTGCATGGTGGCGGCGTCGAAGAGGTATTTACCGTCTATGTCGTCCGGCAGGAAGGTGGGCGGTTGTTTGGTGATCCAGAGGGTATCGGCCGTGGGTGCCAGGTCTGCCAGTATCTGCGCGCCGGAGTTGCCTTCTCCGACCACGGCTACACGCTGGTTACTGAATATTTCCGGTGACTGGTAAGAAGAGGAGTGAAGCAGGGAGCCACGGAAACGTTCTTTCCCGGGAATGTCCGGAATGTACGGGTTCACGAAACTGCCGGTGGCGCTGACTACCGCGCGGGCATAGTAGGTGCCGGCCGTGGTATCCAGACGGTAGCGGTCTGCCTGCTTTTCTACCTGTAGTACCTTCACCGGTCTTTGTACGGGAATCTGGTAACGGGTTTCATATTCCTGTAAATAATGGACCGTTTCATCGCGGGAAGGGTAGTATTGCTGGCCGCCAGGCATCAGCACACCGGGCAATGAGCTCCATAACGCCGGTGAAAAAAGAGAAAGGGAATGCCATCCATGCTGCCAGGAACCTCCGGGACGCGCTTCACTGTCGAGCAGGAGGTAATGCAGGGAGCTACGCCGGAGATAATAAGCTACAGCCAATGCACTTTGACCACCACCAATGATAATTACATCATATTCCATGCTTGTAGTTTACGATAATATGTTCAGCCGGCCAAACAGGGTATTTCTTTTTTCAAAAAACAGGATTATATTGGTATAACAACGAGCCGACCACGCAGCAGGTGTTGTAACATATATACAGGGAAAGCCTGTCCTGTTGAGAAAATTAATATCCACGTAATATTGAACAATTACTTTTGTTGAGACTGTTATATTTCCTTTTATGACCGTGCATAAACCAATCAATTCCTGTAAAGTCGGCGCTGTGGCGGATTTTGAGCGATCTGTGGGTGTTTACTGGAACAAGCTGCTGGCCATTGCTGTGGCCAAAACCAATGCACACGACGCGTTTGATATCGTGCAGGATGTTTTTATTTCCCTTTGGGAGAAGTGGGAAACTGTTCCTAAAGATGAAGGTCTTGAGTATTACCTTTTGCATGCCCTTAAGCTCCGTATATTTAAATATTTCCGTACAGCGGGCCGTTATCAGGCACATCTTAAACAGCTGGAAACATTATTGAATGATTCGCTGGAAACGCCGGGCACTTTTGCCCAGGAAGAACTGTACGGCTTGCAGGAAGCCATTCTCAATGAGGCTTTAGATACCTTGTCGCCCAGCCAGCAGCAGCTGATGAACTTACGGGTGCGCCATCATTATTCTTACCAGCAGATCGCCGGCATGCTCGACATAGATGCGGCGTCCGCCCGTGTGTTGTACTGCCGTGCCCTGAAGCAGGTAAAGACACATATTAAAGCCAATCCTTCGCTGGCAGTCAGCCTGGTATCCGCCTGGATGTTGTTTACAATTTCTTAACGTTGGCGTAGTTAACATTTCTTTCGCATCGGGTATTCTTTAGTAGATGACACCGCAAAATTATCCCGGGGCCCAGGCCCTGTTAGAAAAATTTCATGCAGGGAAATGCACCCCTGAAGAGCTGGCGGTCCTGGACAAATGGTATAACGGTCTGGGAGCGGGAACGCCTGTCGACCTGGAAGGACTGGAAGCAGACCTCCGGCGGCAACAGTTCCTGGCCAACTTCCGTGGTGCGTTGCCTACGGATGATGTCACTGGCTTCAAATCCGCGGATACCGGGCATCAACAACATCTGGCCGGCTATAGCAGCACCTTACCAGACCATGCTTCCGGACAAAAACCTACAGCTACCGGACCAGAAACACAACGTAGCCCAGGGCTTCAGCCCTGGGGAACCTGGGGGAGATGGGCCGCTGCGGCCAGTATCGTATTGTTAACAGGCGCGGGCTGGTTATGGCGCCAGCAAACAGTTAAACAACATCCGTCTCCGGTACTGGCGGGCATGATAACGGTCACCAACGAAACAGCCGGCATTAAACAGGTCACACTGCCGGACAGCTCACGGGTATGGCTAAACGCCCATGCCACCATCGCCTGGAAAAAAGATTTTAACCGGCTGGAACGTGGTGTAACGCTGATTGGTGAAGGTTTCTTCGACATCCATGGCAGCGAAAAGCGGCCTTTTGTGGTACATACCCGTGATATGGCCATCAAAGTACTGGGCACACAATTTAATGTGGAAGCCTATGCCGGCGAAAAGAGCACGCGTGTGTCGCTGCTGCAGGGAAAAGTACAGGTAAAAGCGCATCCGCAAAATGCCAGGGCTTTGATATTGCAGCCCGGTTACGCCGCTGCCTGTCATGCCGGCGATACGCTTTTACAGGTCGGCGAAGCCGATGCCGCTAAAGTGGCCGCCTGGAAAGAAGGTGTTTTCACTGCTGCGGATATTTCGCTTAAAGACGCAGTGGAAAGGCTTTGTGACCGCTACGGCTATTCCGTCAGCTGGAAAAACAAACAGGATATCGAAAAGAATATTACCGTGATGTTCAAAACAGACAGTTTCACGGGAATGCTGGACAACATTTGTTATATCAGTCGTAAACAGTATAAAATTTCCGGTAGAGAGGTGACGATTTTTTAAAAAAGCTACAACACTCCGAAAAACAATTTTTATTATGAAAAGGAAATCTACAGTCTCGGACCATCAGGTCCGCAGCGGCGGGCCTGCCATGTCAGGGATGAAACGCTTCCTGTTGCTGGGCTGCTGCCTGCTCCCTGCCACCATCGGTTTCGGCCGGCAAAACAGTCTGAACGAAAAAGTGAAACTGGACATGTCCAACGCTTCTTTGTCGCAGGTGCTAAAAGCATTAAGCAACCAAAGCAGCTTCACTTTTAACTATGTCAAGCAGGATTTTGACAACATCCTGATCCGCGACTTCAAAGCCAACAACATCACCCTGAATGAAGCGCTGCACCTGCTTCAAAATCAGTCCGGCATTGAATACAGCGTAAATGACAAGGCTATCCTGCTGCGTAAAACACAACATCAGCAGGATGCTCCGCAGAGCGGCAAGCAGGTTGTAGCCCGCCGCATCTCCGGCCGTGTAACGACTGAAAACAACGAACCTATCCCCGGCGTGACCGTATGGGTGAAAGGCACTAAAAACAGGGCCATCACTGACGGCGACGGACGATATGAACTCACAATCGATACAGAAAATCCCATCATCAGCTTCAGCTATGTAGGTTATCAGACCACCGAGCTCACACCTGGCGCCGGCAATACGCTCAACCTCGTCATGAAAAACGGGAACACAGCGTTGGATGAAGTGGTGGTAATCGGTTATGGCACCGCTAAAAAAAGTGACCTCTCCGCTGCTGTTGCCACCGTGCCTGACATGAAACAGATCAAGGAACGCCCCGTAATGGACGTGGCCAATATGATCCAGGGTAAAGTGCCCGGTATCACAGTTGTGAGCAATGGCGGCCACACCAGCAATGCCAATAACGTCGTGATCCGTGGTATGGGTTCCCGTGGAAAAGAAAGCGTATTATATGTGGTGGACGGTGTGCCGAATGCACCCTATAACCCTGCCGACGTGGAGTCTATCACCGTATTGAAAGATGCGGCATCTGCCGCTATCTACGGAGCTTTTGCAGGTGCATCGGGAGTTATCCTCATTACCACCCGCCAGGCTTCCAAAGGGGTGCCACAGGTACAGTACACCGGTTTTGTAGGCGCTAAACAGGCATGGCGCACCCTCCAGTCCCTGAGCGCGGAAGACGAAGCGAAAGTATCTAACCTGGCCTATGCCAATGCCGGCAAACCGCCATTACCGGGATGGGACGCTTCTCTCAATCCTTATGCACAGGTGACCCGCACCAACTGGATGAAAGAGATATTCCGCACCGGCCTGATGCAACGCCACAACGTGAGCTTCAATGCCGGTTCAGATAAATTCTCTACCCTGTTCCAGGCACGCTATGAAAATGAAGAAGGCACCCTGCTGAACACCTACAACAAAAATATCTCCCTTCGCTTCAACGTGAACTACGAGCTGTCGAAGAAAGTAAAACTGCGGCAGGACATCTTCTGGAACAACAATGACAACCGCGATGCAGAAACCTCCAGCGGCTATACCGGCGTGATCCTCTCCGCCATTTATATGCCCCGTTCCGCCACTCCTTACTATGCGGATGGCTCCTTTGGCGGCGTAGGCCCGGTGGATTCCAAATACCTGGGCATCCATGGCGACGTGGTGAACCCCGTAGCTACACTGCTGCGTAACCAGCCTTACAACAAAAAGAGCGATCTTCAGTCGGTGACTGAACTGACAGTGTCCGATATTATCCCCGGCCTCTCTTACTTGTCCCGCTTCTCTTACCGTCAGACAGATGCTCTTTGGAAGAACTTTGAGCCCAGAAGACTGGAACCCGGTAAAGCCAATGCACAAAACAAATTGTCTTACTCCACTGACAGGGACTATAACTGGCTGTGGGAAAATACCCTCAACTATAATAAGATCCTGAAAAGACATAATATCGGCGCTATGGTGTCCATGACGGCACAGGAAGCCGGCAACCGCAACTTCGCGATCGCTGCCAGAGGCTTTGAAAACGAAGCTGACTGGGCCCGCTTTATGGCGCTGGCTTCTGTATTTGACCAGGACCGTCCAACAGACCGTGAATGGAAAGACAGGAATCTTTCTTACGTAGGAAGAATTTCCTATAGCTGGGCAGATCGTTATTTCCTGACCGGTAGCTACCGTCATGATTTTGCCGGCAGGCTCCCTGTGGGTTACCGCGGCCTGGGCTTCCCCGGTGTTACTGCCGCATGGAAAATCAGTTCAGAGCCTTTCTTCCAGGTACCGGCTGTTGACCTGCTGAAAATCAGGGCCAGCTGGGGCCGCATTGGTAACATCCAGTCCGTGCGGATCAACTATGCCTATCCGCTGCTGACCAACGACTTCACTTATCAGATCGGTAACGGCGCACCGCTGTCCAGCGCTTTGTTTAATGATACACGGTTTAATCCCGAACTCACCTGGGAAACATCTCAGCAAACAGATATCGGTATCGACATCGCATTGTTGAAACAACGTCTGACCATCACCGCAGATTATTTCGACAAACTGACCTACGACCTGATCAAACAGCAGGATACGTACTGGCCTGTTTCTTTTGGCTTGAACGCGCCGCTGATCAACCAGGGAAAAATCGGTAACAAAGGTATTGAAGTAGCAGTTGGCTGGCACGACAAAATCGGTCAGGTAGGCTATAACCTGAGCGCTAATATGGCCACGCTCAAAAACCGTGTCGTGGAAATTGATGAGAACCCCAATTCTGTATGGATACATGGTGATAACTGGAGAACAGTGCTGAACCCTTACCGTTCAAAAGTAGGACAGCCTTATTACTCCTACTGGCTGATACAGTCCGCCGGCATTTTCCAGTCAGACGCCGAAGCAAACGCCTATCAGAAAAACGGACAGAAGATCCAACCTAACGCCAAAGCCGGCGACCTGAAATTCATTGACCAGAACGGCGACGGTAAAATCGATGATGCTGACCGCGTATACATGGGCGCTGCTTTCCCGAAACTGACCTATGGTTTTACAGCCAACTTCACCTGGAAAAACTTCGACCTGAGCCTGTTCCTTCAGGGCGTGGGCGGCGTGAAACTGTTCAACGCCTTCAAGCAGTCCACCCTGAACGGTGCTGAACAAGGGTACAACCGCTGGGATAAAATCCTGGACGCATGGTCCCCCTCAAATACCGGTTCTAACATCCCTCGTATCTCTGCGGATGATACGAACAAAAACTTCCAGACAGCATCTGACTGGTACCTCGAAAACGGTAACTACCTGCGCCTGAAAAACCTGCTGATCGGTTACACGTTCAACAAAATGCGCTGGAACAACGGTCTGCGTGTATACTTCAGCGGTGATAACCTGCTGACCTTCACCAAATATACCGGTATGGACCCTGAAGTGGGCGGTATCGGTCTGGATGGCGGACAGTTCCCGGTTTCCCGTACCTATTCCCTGGGCCTTAATGTTAAATTCTGATCAAACTGACAATCATGAAAAAGAAATATATCTATATACCCGCACTGATGGCGATGCTGGCCGGCTGGAGCGCGTGCTCCGAAAATTGGGTGGACACCAAGCCTAACGGCGCGCCTTCCACCGCTTTTTTCTGGCAGAGCGATAATGACCTGCGTAAGGCTACCGCCGCTATGTACGTGGAAATGAAAAATGAATATACCTGGGGCCGTGACCTGTTCTGGGTGCAAGACGCCAGCGATGACCTGATCGTAGGGCGTTCCAAGGCGGATGCTGAAAACATCAAAAACTTCATCCCCAGCGGCCGTGAAGGTTATCTGACCAATGGCTGGCAGATGCTTTACAACATGATGAACAGGGCTAATCAGGCGATTGAAAATATCCCGAAAGCGGTCAACGTATCTGAAGACGTACGTAAACAATCCCTCGGAGAAGCTTATTTCATGCGTGCTTTCGCGCATTTCTGGGTAGCCTATATATATGGCCACAAAGACCAGGGGGTTCCGTTTGACGGGCCTGAAAATCCGGAATTTGGCAAACGTATACCGCCACAACTGGCCTCTGTAACAGACAACTATGCCCAGATCATCAGCGACCTGCAAAAAGCTGCTGACATGCTGCCGCTGTTTGAAACATATAAAGATGGCGACAAAGGCCGTGCGCACAGAGCTGCCGCATGGGGTTATATGGTGAAAGTATACGCATACTGGGCACAGTACGATAAAACCAAATGGCAACTGATACCGGCTTTATGTGATAAAATCCGTGACGAAGGCCACCGCGCACTCATCAGCGGACAAGCCAATAACCGCGAAAACTACCAGGCTGTTTTCCGTGTGGCCAATAACTGGTCTTCCGAATATATCTGGTCTGTTAACTCCAGCATCCAGGGTGGTTCTGAATTTCCGGGTGTAGTACTGGAAAATAAAGGCTGGACCAAATATAACGGATGGGGTTACTTCCAGCCTACAGAAGAACTGTATGATGAATACGAAGCGAACGACCCGCGCAGGGAAGTAACGATCCTGAAATTCGGTGATCCGTTCGTGTATATTGGTCAGTCCAGACAGTATTTCTCTACCAACAGCCTGTCCGGCTTCCAGATCAATAAATACATGGAGCCGTACAGCTACGGTTCCAATGGTGATATGGCCAGCAATACCTTTGCCAGCTCTAACCCCGATTATCCGACCACGGCGCTTAATCTGCCGCTGATGCGTTATGCTGAAATACTGTTGTTTAAAGCGGAAGCGCTGATACAGTTGGGCCGTAATGGTGAAGCCGCCGCACCGCTCAACGAAATACGTGCCCGTGTGGGCCTCACACCAGTGGCCAATCCTACCATGGCCGATCTGAAACATGAACGTCGCGTGGAACTGGCCTGCGAATGGACAGACCGTTTCCATGATCTGAAAAGATGGGGCGACTATGACAAGATCAATGCGCCGCTGCATGGCCGTATCCATGCTAACCGCCAGGACCCTGCTTCTCCCTATACCATCAAGGAAGTTTGGCCTGCGCGTAATTTTAATCCGGCCAAACATATGGCATGGCCTATCAGCCCGGATGAAATTGCCCGCACCAACGGCCTTTACAAACAAACACCCGGCTGGTAATTTCCCGGCTACGATTTCATGATAACAGACAGCGGAATTTTTCCTTTCACAGGAAAAATTCCGCTGTTGTTTTGGCAGGTTGCCTATCTTTATGCATAACCTGATCTGTTACTATGCTATTCTTTCTGTTGCTGATAACGGCCGTTACGGCTGCGCTGATGGGAGGCTTGTTTTACGCCTACTCCTGCTCTGTCAATCCGGGCCTGGGCCGCCTGTCGGATGCCGCTTATCTGGCAGCCATGCAGTCTATCAACCGGGCTATTCTCAATCCGGTATTTTTTATTGGCTTTATAGGACCGGTGTTTTTGCTGCCGCTCAGCACCTGGCTGCTGTTCCGCGAGGGAATGCCGCCGGCGGGCTGGTGGATGCTGGCAGCTACCCTCGCGTACATAGTTGGTGTGTTCGGGGTTACAGGAGGCGGCAATGTGCCGTTGAACAATGCGCTGGACAAGGTGTCGTTGCAGGACGACAGTGCAGCGCTGGCTACGCATCGTGCCCGTTTTGAACGGCCATGGAACCGGCTGAACACCATTCGTACCATATGTGCTGTCGCTACGGTGACGATGGTCATCATTGCCTGCCTGAAATTATCGCTTTAAAATCATGTATGCCGGGCGCAATAATACGCCCGGCTTTTTGCTGACGTTGCGGTTGCTCGTCGCTGTGCTGATATAAGTGGATGTTAGTTTTTCCGGAGATAACCAAACAAACCATGTGACTCATCATCAGGACCTGCGGTGAAGAACAGCTGTCCCGGCGCAGAAGGCACGTTGCTTTCCAGTGCCCACAGGCCTTTTATGATAACCGGACCAGTACCTTTCTGTAACTGTCCGAGGTAAGTTCCTTTGTCACTATATGCATTGATATGTCCATCGCCAAAATTGCCGATGAGGATCACGCCATCGGTCATGCCGGAGCAGCCCTGTGTAATGCCCCATGGTGAATTGAGCGTGCCTTGTGTGGCAAACCTTCTGATAAGGGTGCCGTTAGGCCTGTAGAGGTCCACATATCCGTTGCCAGGACCAGCCTGGTCATCATGTTTATCTGGTTGTTGTTTAGCATAGGTAACGAAAAGCACGCCTTCTATGTTCCGGATATTAAACGGCGCAAAACCGGCAGGGATGGCCGGATCTACAAACGGTTTGGTGGAAACATAATGATAGGCGGAGTCAAACACATCGATGGTGCCATTGTGGAAATTGGTGGCGTAAATGTAGTTTTTGCCACTGTCGCTGGCCAGTGCGATGCCTTTGTAAACAGCATTGAAAGAAGAACGGTTGGCCTGTATTACAGCCGTATCACCTGATGTCCAGGATGCAATGGTGCCGTCTTCTGTGGCAAAAATAAAGTGTGCGCCCTTGAAGCCGGTCGTATTGTTGAATACCTGGCCGGTAGGTGTGCCGGGGCCTTTACCCATTGGTGAAGGGATAAATACCGGTGCTCTCAGGGTAGCGCCGTTTTTGTCGTAAATAACGCTGGAACCGTCGCCATTGGAAGAGATCCAGAAAGCGCCTGTAGGCCCGACTGCAATGCCCCAGGCATTCACGAGGTGCGGATCAATGCGTGCTGCGTCGAAACCCGCTGTGTCAGCCACCAGGTTGGTTTGTTTATAATTTTTGCCCAGACAGTCACATTGGTCGCAGGCATGGAATGGGTCATTCTTATGACAGCTGGTTATTGACAGGATAAAGGTGATGACCGTCATCGCAATACCTGCGCGAATAAATTTTTGGGGTATTCCGGCAGGCTTTTCCACTACCGGCATTTTTTTAAACAATGCGCTCATGTTGATACATTTTTAAATGTGAAAGAATATAACAGGAGAGAAGTGTTGCCGTGCGACAACCTTCGGTGTAAGGGGTTTTCTGCCAGTCTCAGCGATCATCAATGCCAAACACGATGGATACGGTTTCTTTTGGGGAAATTTTTTTCAGGAGGTGAGATGAATAAATAAGGATTAACCAATAAGAAATGTTGCATGAATGTTAAAAAAAATTATAGTGGTGGATGGGTGCGGTTCCCTGCGGCATTCGATTGTTTTGCCACTCATAGATTTTATTTGATGAATCTGTCAGTAAACTGTTAAGCCTTATCCGGAGGTTTAATACGGAATAGTTTTTGCGGCGTTCGCTTCATTGTTTACCCTCCTTAAAAGCTGTCGTCTATGATCTTTGTTGAAAGTGAATTTGCGCCGCTACGTACCGTTGTACTGGCTGAATCAGAATTTGGCATGCCTAAAGTGCAGCGGGAAGAAGACCTGAAATTTCTGACGCCTGAAGCGCGCGCAGACCTGCATTCCAAAACAGGCATGGACTACGGTGACGCCTATCCGCAAAACCAACAGGCGTGGATACAAGAACGGGAAGCCTTTAAAGACGTGCTCCTGAAACATGGGGTGGAAGTGCTGCGCCCGCGGCGTCTTACCGTAGCAGAGAAAAAAGCCGGTGGTGATAACGGCTACGCCAATTTCTTCTCCCGCGATCCTTTCTTTACGGTCGGTAACCTGGTGATAGAAGGATCGATGCGTTTGTTGCACCGCCGGATGGAAGTGCTGCCGATGCGGGACATTATGGTGGAACGCGTGTACCCCGAAACCTGCATCTATGTGGCGGCACCGCGCCCGGAGGTAGCGGCGGCAGATGACGCAACACATGGCCCCGGCCCTTTCATAGAAGGTGGCGATGTGCTGGTGCTGGACAAACATATCTTCGTTGGCAGCTCCGGGCTGGCCTCCAACACACTGGGCGCCCGGTGGCTCGAAAAACTGCTGCAGCCCTACGGCTATACACTGGAGATAGTACGGCTGCAACCGGATATCCTGCACCTGGACTGTGCCCTCGGCCTCATCAAAGACGGATTGATGATAGTATGTGAAGCAGCCTTCAAAGATGGTATCCCCGAAAAACTGCGCTCCTGGGACCGTATCGATGTGACATACACAGAAACCACCAACCTGGCCACCAACGGACTGCCGCTTAGCCCGGAGGTATACGTGACTGATCCGGTGTTCCGGCATATTGGTGATCAGATCGCCCGCCGCGGCATCATAGTGGAATATGTGGATTTCCATATCACCCGAAGCCTGGGCGGCTCTTTCCGGTGCAGTACCCAACCACTGCTACGAAAAAGCTAAAGCAGGCACAGCAGGAAGAAGATGATAGAAAAACCGCATAAAGCGGTTTTTTTATTTCGAAATGCCCTGCCAGTGTGCTTTTTATGTATAATTTCCTGTCTGTTGTGAATGTCTTTCCTGATCATTATATTTGGTAGAGAATGTTCGGGAGACTTACAGATTATTTGTTACCCTTGGTTGATGATGAATTAGAATGGTGAGCACTGTTTTTTAGCACAATAATTTTCTTGAATGCGTTTTTTCCTTGTGTTCTGTGATTGGCAGTTTTACAAAAAGATATGCTATAGGTTGATCCCATTGTTATTTGGTTTATCAGTGGCCTGCAACCATTCGGACCGAGATAATAATGATCATCCGACATTTTTTGAACCGGTTTTCCAGAAGGTGGACACCATAGGGCCCGGGCGGAAGGCAGAGGCTTTCCGCATATTGGATTCTGTTTATGCAGGCTTTCCCAATCCCGGACCAATGGACCTGGTGTGGAAATACCGGTATAAAATGGATTACTACTGGCTTAGTCAAAATGACCGCTTTCATACAAGGTTATATGCGGACAGTATACTACGTGTGTTGTCCGGAAAAACTGACAGGCCGGGGTATGCGGTGGAATACGGTCGTGCATTGATGTACGTGGGCGACATTTGCCGGGATGAAGGAAAGCTGGACAACGCCGTATCGTTGTATTACGAAGGCAAAACGTTTATCCAACGCACCAGTGATACCTGCGCCATGGGGGAATATAGCCTGAGAATGGCCATGGTATATTACCGGCAGGGGAAATATCATCTCGCCATTCCTTATTTCAGGGAAATGTTTTCGGAGCTGTCGGCCTGTAATGCGAAGCCGTTTTATCGCTTTTGTTATCAACAGGGCCAGCTGGATAATATCGGGTTGTGCTTTGATCACCTGGACCAGAAGGACAGTGCCATGTATTACTACGACAGCGCCATGCGCTATATACGGCATTACAAAGCGCCTTTCATGAAATTGCCCAACCAGATTATTTACACCATGGCCGCCGAAGCGGTGGTCATAGGGAACAAGGGAAGCTTGTTATTGCGGACCGGCGACACAGTGGCAGGAGAAAAACTGTTGAATGAAAGTATCCGGATCAATCTCCAGGAAGGTACGGAGTTCGGGGATGCACTGAAGACGATGGGTAAACTGATTAAACTACAACTCGCGCAAAAAAGGTTCTCCGAAGCGCAGCAGGGATTGCTGAAAATGAAAGCCATCCTGGATTCTGTACCTGTTACTGCAGCAGAACTGTCGTGGCGGGAATTACAATCGGAGTTTAACGAAGCTACCGGAGACCATCAGAAGGCATTGGCATTCCTGAGAAGCTATCAACAAATGAAAGATTCACTGGCATCCCTGGAGAATCCTTTCCAGGCACTGGATATCAATACTCAGTTTAATTATCTGTCCGGTGAGATGGAACTGGACCTGCTGAAAAAGCAGAATGAAATCAAAAATATCTACCTGAGCGTCATGTTGCTCCTCACGCTGATGGTGATCATCATTGGTGTTCTTATCTGGCAATATTCGAAACGTTCCAAAAAACAGGCGGCCAAACTGGAAAGCCTTAACAGGGTTGTCACCCGGCAAAACGAACATCTCGAAAAAAGCCTGCGGGCGCTGGAACACAGCCAGCAGGATAATACCCGCATGCTCAAAATTGTGGCGCATGACCTTCGTAACCCCGTTGGCAATATGATTTCCATGGCCGACTTTCTGCAGAATTATGGGAACGTTACCGCCGGGGAACATAATGAAGCGTTGCAACTTATCCAACAGTCCGGCCACATGGCACTGGAGCTGATCAGTAACCTGCTGTACATGAACATACGGGGAGATATCAGGAAAGAGCAGGTGGAGGTAGACGTGGCCCTGCGCTATTGTGTCGATCTGATAAAAACAAAAGCAAACGAAAAACAGCAACAGATCATCGTTCATCTTTTCCAGGCCACCGTCTGGGCCAGCCGCGAAAAAATATGGCGCGTGTTTTCCAACCTGATTACCAATGCTGTAAAGTTCAGTCCTGTAGGCGGCATTGTGGAGGTGGCCATGCAGATGGTGGATGGCGTGGTACGCATCACCGTGCGGGATAATGGCATCGGTATACCTGACACCCTGAAGGGAAGCATTTTTAACCTCTCACAAGATGTAAAACGCCGCGGTACCATGGGCGAAGAGTCTTTTGGGTTCGGGCTGGCAATCTCCAAACAGATTGTGGATGCCCACGGCGGCCGGATATGGTTTGAAAGTGAGGAGGGAAAGGGCACAGAATTTATCGTAGAGCTGGAAAAGTACAATGAAGTAAATCATCATTAAGCCGCAGGAATTTTGGAATATAACCCGGACGCCTATATGCAGATAATAATCACTATTGTTGTCGTGTTGAAAATAATATGATGATACAACAGAGGGTTTTTTATGTTTTCCCGTTATATATCCGGAAAACCTAAAAACCCTTACACCATGCGTTTATTTTGTAGTATCCTCACCTTTGCCATGATGGGCGTTTTAAGCCTTTCGTCCTGCAGCAAAAAAGAACAATCAGACAACGACAACAAAACTGTCAGTAAAACATCTCCCAAAGCCAGTACGGAACAGATCAACTACGGGCAGGAATTACGCACCTTTATCCAGGACATCAGCAGCTGGGCGCGGACACGTAAACCCGGCTTTATCGTAGTGGCGCAAAACAGCACGGAACTGTTGACCACCACCGGCGACACTTCTGACCCGATCGTGCCTGAATACCTTAACGCCCTCAATGGTATTGGCAGGGAAGAACTGTATTACGGCTATGAGAATCACGACAATGCCACTACGCCTGCTGCTGTTACCAAAGAATGGGTAAGATTTGGTAAACGTGCTACGGCCAATCACCTGACGGTGCTTGTCACCGACTATTGCGACCAGGCACCCCTGATAGCCGCTTCTTATCAGAAAAATGAAGCGAACGGGTTTATTTCCTTTGCCACCGGCAGCCGTCAGCTGCAAACCATTCCGGCCGGTGCGCCCAACCATGAAAATGCCAACAACATCAACACGCTGGCAGACGCCAAAAATTTCCTTTACCTGATCTCTCCCGATGACCAGTATCTCAACAAACTGAAAGCGACCAACTATGATGTGTTGGTAATTGACGCTTTCCAGCCTGATAAAAAGATCACCTGGACCCCCGCGCAGATCAATTCTCTCAAAGTGAAAAAGAATGGCGGCAAACGCCTGGTACTGGCTTATATGAGCATGGGACAGGCAGAAGACTACCGCTGGTACTGGAAACCAGAATGGAACGACAAACATCCGGCCTGGATGGCAGAACTGGACCCTGAATGGGAAGGCAACTATTACGTTCGCTACTGGATGCCTGAATGGAAGGCGTATATCTATGGTAACGCAGACTCCTATACGCAAAAGATACTCGACGCCGGTTTCGACGGCACCTATCTCGATCCGGTAGACGCTTCTTCCTACTGGGAAAATCCCGTGTCCAAATAATAACCGAATCTTCTTAAGTGGCTAACTGACAGCATATGTTGTCAGTTAGCCACTTTTTTATTTGCGACGCTGTCATCTTCGGCATTTAAGCACGGTTTCCCGTAAAAAAGGGTGTTTTTCATCATTTAATTTTGATCGGAAATCAATGATAATAAATGGTGTTTTATGAAGTTAATGGAATCGCAATGGACTTTTATGAAGTCTAAATACTATGTATCCGTAATGCAGCAGGCTCATGGTAATCATGAAGTTCATCATGAAACCTGTCGCGTACTTCCTGAGCCGCCATACAGAATATTAATCGGAGAATTCTATAACTGCCAGGACGCTGTCAGAGCGGCCCGGAAAATCTTTTTGGCATCAGACGGCTGTAAGATCTGTTCGCTGCCATGTCATTCACGATAGTACCCTTTCCTTCCGCCATTTTAAGGATCGTGCATGTTTTTTTCACCAAACCTTTTATCAGCGTAAAAATTATTTGTTATGGGATGGTCATTCCGTAAATCTGTCAGCGCCGGGCCGTTTAGAATGAATTTTTCTAAAAGCGGTATTAGTTATTCAATGGGCGTAAAAGGCGCCCGCATTAACACAGGGCCCCGGGGAACATACGTGAGCCTGAGTGCTTACGGCATCAGTTACAGGCAAAAGATATCGGGGCCTGCTCCTTTGCCTTCGCCAGTTGCTGACAGATCATCGGGCAATGCAGATAATAACATCGCTTCCGCACCGGTAGAAGAACTGACCGACACAGATTCGCAGGCATTCATTACAGAGTTGAACCGCAAGTGTGCGCAGGTGTCCTATGCCAAAGGCATAAAGTTGCCAATGTTGCTGATACTGATTGCCCTGTTGTTTACATCCTGGGGTACGCGGGAACGAATTGTTCAGCCGGCGGCAGATACCGTTTTTGTAAGGATACAGGCATTTAATGGCGCTAATATCCGGCAGGCCCCCAATGTAAAATCCAGGATTATCCAGACGGCCGCCTATGATCAAAAATATACATTGCTGGATACCGCTAATCCACAATGGCTCAAAGTAGGAGTATCCGACTCTGCCGGATATGTTAACCGGGACCTGGCTGAAATTAACCATCTGTCTTATAAAGAAGTAAAAGAGGAGGAACGGTACCTGGTGAATAACTATCTGGGATATGAAATTGTGCTGTGGGTGGTCGTTTTTGTGTTGCTTGTTCGCTGGTTAAAAAAGGTAGATAAAAAGAGGTTTACTATGGAACTGCATTATGATATGGATGATAAATACCAGCAGGTGTATCAGCAATTCAGGGAACACTTTATTACTTTTTTACAGTCTTCAAAAATCTGGCAATATCTGAATGCTCAGGCTACCAATGATTATAAACGAAATGCCGGGGCTGGTAAGCTCATCAGGCGGATAAGCGTACGACGGCTGTCTGAAAATAAAGTGCCGGCCCCTTATTTTATTACGAATGTATCCATTCCCTGTATCTCGCTCTATAATATGGAATTGTATTTTTTACCCGAACGGCTGTTGATTAAGCGCGGAAATACTTTCGCCGCAGTATTTTATAAGAACCTGCGTATTACAGGGCATGACACCAATTTCATTGAATCAGAACCGCTGCCGCGGGATGCGAGGGTGATTGACTACACCTGGCAATATGTCAATAAATCCGGGGGGCCGGACAGGCGTTTTAATAACAACCGTAAACTCCCTGTATGTCTTTATTCGCAATATACGTTTACCTCAGATACAGGTTTTTTCGAGATCATCGCTACTTCTAAACTGTCCGCTATGGATGATTTTGCAGGTTTCGTGCTGAAAATAGGCGCCTTGCAAAACAGGATGGGGGCTTGTTATCAATGATAAGACCCTGCCTGGTTTACAAGCGATAAAGTCGTGAGCCTGCCTGTCTGCTGGTATAAATAAAAATAGCCGAGAGAATAAAAGCGGTAGCTGTTGCATACAACCACCCTGCACTGTAGTAGTAGATGACCCCGCCGCCAAGGGGGACCAATATGTTGGTGAGCGATTGCAGGCTTTGGTTTACGCCCTGCAGTTTCCCCTGTTGTGTTTCATCAGCAGTTTCGGAAAGCCTCCCGGTATAGGTAGGTTCAAATAGTCCTTCTCCTGAGATAATAAAGATAACCGCCAGTGCAATCAATATCACGGCGTGTACATATACGCCGGATAAGATCAATGCCAGACCCGCACCTAACAAAAGCAGACCCCATATGCCGATCTGTTTTGGAGGGAAGCGTTTCAGCAAATGAGGCAACAGCACCGCACGGACTAAAATTTCGCAAACGCCGACCAACGTCAGTAAACTGCCGATCAGTGTAGGCGTCCACAGGTATACGTCTTTGAGGAAAAGTGTGAAATTGAACTGGAAGATACCCAGGCCCATATAGAACAATATGCCTATGCCTAACAGTATTGCAACGCCCTTCATGCTAAAAATGTTGTTGAAATGGGAAAACACATTAAAACTGTTGAGTGAAACATGCTGCGTTCTTTTATGGGATGGGAGTGATTCCGGCAGTAGGAAATGGACCAGCAATGCGGAAGCGAATATCAAAAACGCCGTAATATAAAACGGCAGTGCGATCGATATGCTGCCCAACAGCCCACCTAATGCCGGTCCTCCGATCTTCCCGATCCCCATGACAGAGCCTACATAGCCAAACCATTTCGTACGCTCTTTCGGGTCTGTTGTGTCTGAGATGTAGGAGAATATGGTGCTGATATTGCCGGCAGTGAGCCCGTCAATGAGGCGGCCAAGAAATAGGACCCACAGGGACCCGCCAATACCGAACAGCACAAAGCCTACGGCCGATCCCAGCAGGCTGATGATCAGAATAATTTTCCGGCCGTACCGGTCGCTTAACGCGCCCAGTACGGGAGCGGCAAAAAAGGTGCTGGCAGCATATATGGACAACAATGTGCTCATGCCCACTACTACCTGTTGCCCGGGTAGGTATTTACCAACCAGAAACGGTAGTAGCGGCAGCACTATGGAAAATCCTATTGAGTTTAACAAAACAATCGCCAGCAGGATGTATAGAGGTATTTTATTGGGTTTCATGAGTAGCGGTATTAGTTGATAACGATGACCAGTTTTCCCCTCATCCGTTTCTGTGAACTGATGGTTAGGGCTTTGACGGTTTCTTCCAGCGGGAAGACTGCCTGTATATGCAGCTGGTATTGTCCTTTTGCATACAGGTCCGCAATTTCAGAGAGCACCCGGTGGACATGTCTTGGCGGGCCGGCTGAAAAGCGCGCTCCGTGAGCTACGGCAGAGAAGTCGGTCACCGATACCACATTGGATGGATTATCCACAATGTCGATCAGTTCAGGGATAATGCCTGAGCCGGCGATGTCCAGCGCTCCGGCAATGCCGTTGGGCGCAAGTGCTTTTACGCGGTCTTTCAGGCCGTCACCGTAAGTGGTGGGGATAGCACCCAGTGTGCGCAGATAGTCCTGGTTGCCGCTACTGGCGGTGCCAATTACCTGTAGCCCCCGTCTGCGCGCCAGTTGCACTACTGCAGAACCAATTCCACCTGCGGCGCCACTCACCAGGATAGTGCTGCCCGGAGCGGCATTTAAATCGTCCAGGCAACGCCATGCCGTTTCTGAGACAACGGGAATAGCGCCTGCCACTTCAAAAGGAACGCCTTCGGGCTTTTTTACCCAGTGTGATAAAAGGGCATATTCGGCCATTGTACTGTTGCCATAGCCCAAAACGGTATCGCCTATACGGACATCAACTACCCCTGCTCCAATTGCTTCCACGATGCCGGCCGCTTCCACGCCAACTCCGGATGGAAAAACCACTTCTTCAAAATCTCTGTATTGCCCTTCCATACGTTTCCAGTCAGATGGATTAACACTGGCAGCGCGGACTTTTATGCGTACCTGTCCCGTTGAAGGTTCGGGTTTGGGAATGTGAACGGTTTGGAGAACGGCTGCTGGTGTGCCATACACCTGGTACTGCATAGCTTTCATCAGAATGTTTGTATTCATGTCTACTGTATTTAATGATTCGATAGGGCAAAGTTGAATCATTAATCAGGGATAAAATAGCTATATTTAGCTATAAAATAGTCGTAAATGACAAAAGTAAAATCTGGCAACAATGTGACGCCACCGGTTTTTTTCCGGTTGGCCAAACTATGGGGCGCAAAGGTGAAGAATGGAAGGGTAGACATTCCTGCCTCTTATGGGAAGGGATATTTTGCCGGTTGTGTGTTCAATGAGAATATCCGGATGCTTATTCTTGACTATAAGCTGAAGGAGGAAGTGACCATCGAAAATCCCGAAATTAATACCCCTGGCAAAACGATACTCTTCAAATTTCAACATATCCATTCAGGCCTGTCGTCAAAACAAAGCCCGTCTGTACTGATAGCTACCAGCCGGTTTAATACCGATGAAGTGATTTCTATCCAGGAAGATACTTCTTCCGTTAATATTGAAGTCACTTCACCCTATTTAGAAGCGCTATTTACGCTCTCCCAAAAATCGCCGGTTTTACAGAGTTTATCCCAGAATACGCAGCCACTGTTATTTGAGCAGCTGATATCACCGGGCATTCAGAAAATTCTTGATGAAATCGTTTCCGAAGCGATAGATGAGCAATTTAAATGGGTTTTCAGGAAAATTAAAGCAGAGGAGCTGATATGCATGCTGCTTATGAAGCTGGAAGAAAGGCAGGAGACGCAGCTGCATCCCCTGAAAGGAAAAGATGTGCAAGCCATTTATAACATCAGGAAACGTATCCTTGAAAATATTGATGAGCCACCTGTAATGAAAGATCTGGCAATTGAAGCCAATATGAGCGCCACTAAATTAAGGACGCTGTTCAAACAAATTTTCGGCGACAGTATTTTTGAACATTACCAGCAACACAGAATGAAAGAAGCCGTGCGACTGTTGAGAGAAGAAGGGCTTTCTGTTTCAGAAGCTGGGTATCGATTGGGTTTTTCTAACCTGAGCCATTTTACAAGAGTGTTTGAAGCGCATATCGGGATGAAGCCGAAGAAGTTTTCGGCTACCCGATAGCGTTTTCTTTTATGTATGCTATTGCAAAAAATTGTTCAGGTAGGCTGAAATGATGGCCGTCTCGTTCATCAGGCTCACATGCCCCTGTCCGGGCATAATGGCCAGTTGCGATTTCGGTGTTGCTCCCAGATCTGTAGTTACAGCGCCTCCCAGTAATTGGAATGTTTTTACCAGCTCTATTTTATCCAGTCCGTCATTGTCGCCTGCAATGATTAATACCGGCGCGGTGATCTTCGAGATATTGTCGTCTCCCAGGTCAAACGGTGTTCTGGCGGAGGCAATCATTTGCTCCAAAAAGGGTATCCATTTTGTTTTATCCGGCGCTACTGCGTCGTAGGCGGTTTTCATAGGCGTATTTGCGAAAAACTCAGGTTTCATATTTTTAAACCCGTTCGTCACTTCCGGCAGCCAGCCGCTGGTTTTATAGGAAGCAGAAATGATGACTAATTTTCTCAGCCGTTTAGGGCTTTGTATGGCAAACTGATAGGCCACTTTGCCGCCAAAGCTGTACCCTGCTATGTCTGCACTGTCAATTTTCAGGTAGTCCATTACGCCTGCCACATCACTTGCCAGGGTGGCCAGCGATAATTGCCTGTCTGAAAATTCCGTATGCCCATGTCCCTGGAGCTCAACGGCAATTACTTTCCGGGATTTTGACAGTTCCGGGATTAACCGGCCCCAGTTCAGATCGATGGTCATATAAGCACCATGGAGTAGAATGACAGGTTTGCCTTCGCCATATACTTCATAATACACTTTGATGCCGTTGACAGGAGCGTAGCCACTTTCAATGGCTTTGACATGTTGCCCGTCGGATTGAGATGCGGTAAACATAATGATCGTAATTAGGAGTATTGATTTAAAAACATGGAGCGTTTGCATAACGCATTAGATTTAGTTTGATTTTTTATCGACAGTACAAAGATGTAATTCATTTCCGTATTCGATACTGTGTGGAAACGACAATTTTGGGGGGTAATCCCGGCGAAAATGATCATCTGCAGAAAAGGGGGGATGCTCCTCCCTTATTACTGTTTGGCGCTCACGCCCGAAAGGATATGTACCGTGATTATGTAGGGGGTAATTGGCCTCAGCTGATAACCGGACATCACCGGATGTTCGCCCGCCAACGTATAGTATTCCATTTTCCCTTTTATTTTAGAATACCATACTTTTCCTACCGCCTGATAGGTGATAGTGTCCGGGGTGTTTATCTTCCGGAAGTATTTCAACTTCATTGAATCCACCGGTATGATCGTCGTATTCGGTAATTTCTTATTACAGGCGATAGGCTCATAATGGTCTTCGAGCCAGTACATGCATGCCCCCGACCCGGGCATCGGATTGCTTTCCTTCCACCACCACATGCCACCGGTACCTACTACCAGCGATAACATTATTGCGGCGGCCAGCTTTTTCACAGACTTCTCCCTTGTTTTTTGAGCATCTGTTCCCACATCCACATCTTTACGCTCTTTTACGCCAGGATCACCGGCGGGAATTACCGGATTTTCCGGATTTTCCGGAATGGCCGGATTTTCCGTTGGTAGATGGTCTTCAGTTGCTACCAGCCTGAGCGGAGTGTCAGCTGCCATTACCGTATCTCTTGTTGCCGGGCTGACATCCTGTAATGCCGGGCCGTGATCCGTGTCGTCATCTCCGGAAACCGTTTTCCCCATTTCCCATGGCCTGCCGGAAAAGTCAATCAGCCAGGCCAGCAGCTCAACGTTCTTCTCAACGGGCTTTTCAGATTTCCCTTTCAGAAAATTCACCAGCGGCCTGAACTTGTCTGTGTCACATTTCTGCATGAGTAAGTGGCAGCTTTTCGACTCATTCAGGTCTCCACAGAAATCCCGGATGATCTTTTCATCCCGCTTATTTACTTGTTGGGTGCATTTTTTTACACATTCTTCTTTGAGGTTCCCGGGCGTGAGGTGTATCAGGCCGAGGGGGAGGGTATTGTTTGCCCTTTTTCGTTCGTATGCCTGCCGGACCAGTTGCTGGTAGTCAACAAAAAGTGTCGCCATAAATGAAATTATAAAACTGAATAATCGGAATTAAACCCGCATTCCCGGAATTATAAATGGAATGCCAGGAATTACTGGAATTATTGGAATTGTTTGTAAATCAACCACTTACCTCGATCTATCTTTGTTTTGCAATCGGGTAACACCTCCTTAGCTAAGAGGTTTTCTGTACAGGCCCGATCCGCACCGGGAAAAGAAAGCGGAAGCCGGTTACCGGCCTGGGAAGCGATCATCAGCTTCCGTAATCCTCACCCACTCCTTCCCAAAAAGCAAGAAGCGCTTCTTCACTGACCCGAAACCACGCTGCCGGCGGCTCCGGCAACCGGCAGCCTATTGCCCAAACAATTCAAAAAACTAAAACAATGTTTAATATCATAATAAGCCTATTCCTGGCATTCCTGAATCCTGCCCATTCCAATAACAGTCATCCTAACAATGGCGAACAGGTCACTACTTTGGACGATACCGGCGGAGAAACCGGGACCATTCCTCCAAGGAAACCCAACACTCCCTGATCACCCGTGAGGCAAGAATTTTCTTGCCTCACTTTTTTTATATACCTGATAATAATTCTTCAAAATGGAGAAATTTGATATTTTTAAGAGAAATAACCCTTTGTGCGTCCCTCGTCTGTCATTCTGCCCATATTCCTGTTTGGACTTTTAGCCTGCACATCCAACCGGCGGCATCCGCAACGCATTTCAGCACCCACGTTGGAAAAAGGAGAATCATATTTCAATAAAAATAACGACTCCGCCTTCTATTATTTTAATCTCGTGGCAACGACCGCCACCGACAGCCTGGAAATCGCCATGGCCTACACTTATATGGGAATCATCCAGGCATATGAGGGAGACCAGTATGGTGGCCAGGAAAGTCTGTTGAAATCCCTTGCCTATCTCAATGAACACAAGAAGAAAGACCAGGAATGCCTATGCTCAAATTATCATGAGTTGGGCAATATCTGTCTTGATCTTAAAAACTACGAAGCAGCTATCGACTATTATCGTAAAGCGCTTAAATATATAGATGAGACAGGTGATGAAACCATTGCTTTAAACGGTATAGCGCTTACTTACCAAAAAAAGGGCGACTATGACCAGGCTATCGACATATACAAATCCCTGCTGGCAAAGAGTAAGGGCCGGAAAAGGGAATATGCCCGGGTACTTTCCAACTACGCCAAAACCAAATGGCTGAAAGATTCCACTTATCCCGCAGGACCAGAGCTGCAACGTGCATTGCAAATTCGCAGGGATTCAAACGACATCAGGGGACTTAATGCCAGCTACGCACATTTGTCGGACTATTACTCGTTGTCCGCACCTGATTCAGCACTTTATTATGCCGGCAAAAGATACGATGCCGCGAGGGAAATGAACAGCCCGGATGACGAAGTGGAAGCCCTGTCAAAACTTATTACACTTAGTCCTGCTAATTTGTTGAAACCCTATTTTGTCCGCTACCAATACCTGACCGACAGTATCCAAACGGCAAAGAACGCAGCCAAGAACCAATTTGCCTTAATCCGGTACGAAGCCGCGAAAAATAAAGCCGATAATCTCCAGCTGCAAAAGGATAATGCACAAAGGAAAACCCAGTTGGCACTAACCATCCTGTTCTTCACTATCGCCGGGTTTGTTTTGGTCGTTCGGTATCGCCGGCGCCGGCAACAGATAGAGTTTGCATCCCGGCAGGCGATACAGGAGCATCAGCTTAAAACCTCCCAGAAAGTGCATGACGTGGTGGCAAATGGCTTGTACCGCATCATGACAGACCTTGAATACAAACCGGCGTTAGACAAGGAGGTGCTGATTGATAAGATTGAGGAGCTGTATGAGCGGTCCCGCGACATCTCCTACGAACCCTCCACCACATCAACGGTGCCTTTTCATGATAAAATTGAGGACTTGCTGGAGTCCTTCGCCTCGGAACGCATCAAGGTGCTGATTTTTGGCAACAGTGCTGCGCTCTGGGACCGCGTCAATGCACAAACACAACACGAATTGGAACATGTTCTGCAGGAATTGATGGTCAATATGAAAAAACATAGCCAGGCCAGTTCCGTACTAATAAAGTTCGAGTATCAAAACGACCAGGTCCAAATCCATTATACCGATGATGGCGTTGGTATTTCTCCGCAAGTTACATACGGGATCGGATGGAGGAATACGGAAAACCGTATTAAAAAAATTAGCGGGAAATATACATTTGAGCGTCCCGAAAGAGGATTAAAAATTCATATTTCTTTCCCAATAGCTTAGTTCACATGATTACAAAGGTACTTATTGCTGAAGATCACGAGAGCGCCAATATTTCCGTACAGAAAACGCTGGAAGAACTGGCCATTACCAACATAGCATACGCCTATTATTGTGATGATGCTTTGAATAAGATCATGCAGGCGGTGAATGCCGGCAGCTCTTTCGATCTGCTTATTACAGATCTGTATTTTGAACCGGATGGTCATAAGCAGGCATTGGCCGGTGGTATAGACCTAATTGCCGCTGCCCGGAAAGTACAGCCAGACCTGAATATCCTGGTTTTTTCGGCAGAAAACAGGCCTACTGCCATTGATCAGCTTTACAGTAACCTTGAAATCGACGGTTTTGTGCGCAAAGCCCGCCATGACGCCCGCGAACTAAAAGAAGCCATCCATGAAATTGCCCGTCGCAGGCGTTATTTCCCGCGTCATGTCAGACAGCTGGTCGATAAAAAGAACACCTACTCATTTTCCGATGTTGATATCACGATCATAAAACTGCTGGCGCAGGGAATGTTGCAGAAGGACATCCCTGTATATCTTCAGCGTAAAGGAATCACACCATCAGGATTAAGCAGCATAGAAAAAAAACTCAGTCAGATGAAATCTGTATTGGGCTTTACCAAAAACGAGCAACTGGTGGCGTATTGCAAGGATATAGGCGCTATATAAGCCAGCTGAAATTTAGAAGAAAGCATCACATTACGGTTTCCCGTAAGAAAAGAAGGTTGGCGGAATATACTTTTGTTTCATAAGCTTAAAAGAAAAACTATGAAGCAATTCTTTTCCCCTGAATCCGCCCTGTCATGAAACTCCTATATGCCTGGCTGCTCATCAGCCAAGTCCACTGCAATCAAATAATGGTATATGTCTGCGACAGCAGAAGCGCAACAAGATATCATTATAAATCAACCTGCCGTGGGCTCAGCAATTGTAAACATCAGATCATTCGTATTTCCCTTGAGGAGGCAATGGCAGACAGAACGCTTTGTAAATGGGAGCGATGAGTGGACTGCATTCGAATCATTTCCTTAAAATCCATTTTATATTGTTATGACAACTCCAAATGATCCACCGTATAAATATTTGCAGTTTAAAGGAGACCAGTCTTACAGGAGATATATTCAAAGGGATGTACCCGCAAATTCTCCTCCGGCAAGATCTCAGGAGGAAAGGCTGCTAAATGTTAAATCCCATGGCAGTTACGGTGCCCTTTTGTTTCACCCTGACTGGAAGGCAAAAAGGAAGGAAATTCTGCACCGTGATAACCACCGCTGCGTGCATTGCAATAGCGATAAAGACTTACAGGTACACCACCGGCAATATCACTTCATAAAAAACAAGCAACAGTTCCGCCTTCCATGGGACTATCCCGGTCATCTACTTATCACGCTTTGTGAATCCTGTCATCATAAAGGGCATAATAAATATAAGGTGCCGACAATCACTATTTAATAAAAATGGTATGAGCTTATTTGATATTTTCAACCGTAAACGCCAAAATGGGCATACGCATGCCATGGCCTCCGGAAACGCGATTCCGGACATTCCGGAAAGTACTTTCATCGAGAAAGATGCATCCGGACAAGAACATCCTGATGAGAACACTGCAACGCCGCTCATCGGCGGAATACATGTTTTATACGAATTTCTCGACAAAAATTATGAGTCCAAGGGATATAATGATGCGTTGATAAATCCTGACGCCACCCACCTGGACCAAAACGTGACAGCGTTGAAGAATGACCTGGAAAGGGCTATACGAAAGGTGAAAACATTTTACGAAGATTTTATCCGGCAGATCAATTTTCATATATCCAGCAGGAGCAGAAGCGGTATGGTAGATACAGTAGAGGAGTTGATCGTTAAGAAGGAAATAGCAGAAAGCCATATCATCCAGGTCAAAGAAATCGAAGCGCAGGCGAAGCTGAACGAGGGCGTCGGGCATAGCATCATTATTAGCTATACACGTGGCTTTAGGAATGGACTGGCTGCCATTTCAAGTCATATCATGCTGAATAAATTTTAAAATCAGGCGTTATGAAACATCTATGGGTCCGTTTTGGCTGCTTCATGACAGGATACAACTATAATATCCTGCGAAACTGTAGCGAAGCTGCTTTTAAATCCGTAAAGAAGTATACGGCAGCTATGCTGATTGTTTGTATTCTGTGGTTTTTTATTGGATTTACTTTTGCGCATCGTTACCTGTCGCTGTCTTTGCCGGGTTGCCTGTTGGCGGGCATGCTTGCGACCATCATCATTATACAGGTTGAAAAACAAATCGTGTTATCCATCAATCCGGGCAAGCTATTGCTGATTTTCAGAGGTTGCCTGGCTTTTATGATGTCCATTCTGGGTGCTGTGATCATCGATCAGATATTGTTCGAGAAAGACATTGAGATCGAGAAGATCTCTTATATATCGGGAAAAGTAGACAGGATATTACCCTCAAAAACAGAAGAGCTAAGAAAGCAGATTGCCACCTTGGACACCACGATCAGTAAAAAAGAACAGGAAAGAAATAACTACATCGAAGATATTACTAAACACCCAACGACAACTGCCACCACCACGCAAACAGCAACGAGGCGGGTGCCGGTGCAGACAGTCACCGCTACCGGCAGGGACACCACCACTTGGAAGACGGTAAATGATATTACTGTCGCGTCTACGCCGTTGCCCAATCCCAAAATAGCATTGCTGTTGCCTCTTGACTCTACCATAGGGGCCATGAGGCAACAGAAAGCCCAAAAAGAGAATGAACTGCTACATATCAGGCCTGCCCTTGAAAAAGAGATGAAAGCCAGCACCGGGTTCCTGGATGAGTTGACGATCATGAAGCAGCTGTTGTCCGCATCGTATGTTGCATTGGGTTTCTGGTTCCTGTGGATTCTCTTTTTCCTGTTTATAGAACTGCTGGTCTTGTTTAGTAAGATGGGCGACAGGGGGAATGACTATGAGAAAGTGGTGTTGCACCATATGAACCTGCAGATGCGGCGGTTGGATGCGCTTGGGAAAAAGTTTGAGTGAAAAGTTTGGATACATACGCGTTATGGAATCTTATTAGGTTGTTTACCTCAAAAAAAATATTATGAAAGGGTTATACTCGTTTATACGTCATGGTTATATAATACTTGCCGTTTGTACTGTCATACATGCTGCGTGTAGCAGTCATTCGTCCGGTGTGGATACTACCGACGGAACAGTGTATACGCTTACCACAGATGAGATTATTTTAAGGTCTGGCCCGGGAGAACAGTTTGAGAAAATAGTAAATAAAAAAGCCACCGAAGTTTTGCATAAAATTCAATATGCGGAAGTGGATAAGAGTGTAAGGGTAGTGATTGATGAAGTAAGTGGGCAATGGTCAAAAATAAGAGTTGTTGATCCCGTCTGGCTGGAAAATTCCCACATTGGCTGGGTACAAACCCGATATCTTATTGAACCAGGCGCTGTGCCGAAGCCGGTAAGCACAAGAAGAAAGCTTATGCTATTTAACGATATCAGCCTCATGCGTTCCAGGCTTTCGGAAAGTGGTATTGGTTGGTTGCATGAATGGAAACGAGATGAAATAGGTTACATGAGCATAACTGATTATTACAGATTTGGGGAACCTTCTGTGCAGAATGGCATGAATAACAATCTTGCCTATTATTTGGAAAGTGAAAATGAAAATTATGTGGAGACGCTAAGTTTGGTACTTAATATAAATAATAGTGCAGAAGAAAGACAAGCAATCGAAAGGTTTGTCCAGGTAACAAAAAAGACGTTTAGAGCTATAGATGTCTATATTCCTGGCGGCCTTTTGGCGGCTATTAAGGGAAAGGAGGCGTTTGTTTATGAAGGTGAATCATTTAAAACAAAACTAGAACTGGAGAAAAGTAAAATTGAAACACTGAAACTAATAGTTTACGCTAAAGGACTTCGGTAGGACGAGTTATATGACTTTTTAACCTGGTTCTGGAAATGCAAAAGGGATAAATCATCTTCTGATGGTTTATCCCTTTTTTCGTAGAAAAAGTTATAACCCGGACTACTTTTGTATTATAATTTTCCCTGTCAGAATCTTCCCTGTCATAGTGTTGATTTTTATGAGATAGATGCCTGCCGGTATATGATCCGGCACTTTCACGATATTTGTCTTCATTATATGCTGATAAACCGGCACGCCGTTCATGTTGTTTAGGATAATCGTGCTGCCGGCCAGATCCCTGTTGTATTGAAATTTTATTTCTCCTGTGGTTGGATTGGGATGCAGTTTTAGTTCAGAAGGAAGTTCTGTTTTGCTGGTCATCGAAAACTGATTGCTGACAATGACTACGGCTTGGGTACGGCTGCTGCTAACACAACCATCGAGCAGTGATTCCACATAATAGTACAAAGTATCCAACGTGACCGGATGAACGGGAAAAGCACTGCCGTTAAAGAGCGGGGAACCACCTGTAGCCGTAGCGTACCAGGTGAATGTAGCTCCCTGCGGAGCGATGGCCACCAGTGTATCATTGGTATTCACTCTCATGCGTAATGTATCACGGGCAAGCGTAGGTGGTGTGCGGGGAGTGACTGTTACCTTTACCGGGATACGTTGGGGATATTCACAGGAACCTTTGGCCGTAACATAATACGTGGTGGTAGTGGCAGGACTTACCGTATAATCAGGGCCTGTATGTAGCCGTGTTCCTCCGGTAGGAGCACTATACCAGATAATGGAGTATAGCGCATTAGGGACCACCTGGACGGCATGGAGGGTAGCGCTGTCACCTTTGCAGATATGAACGCTGTCAATATCGACCCTGGGTAAAGAAGACGTACTTCCTGCAAAATATGCATGATGAACAGAATCAGATTTGCATCCGGTTATGTTATTGACGGCCTGTATATAAATATCTCCCTGTGAACCGGCGAAGTTTGTATAATAGGGCAGTTGCACAGAATCTCTGTTTATTACTGTGTAGGAGGTATCTAATATCAAATTGGAAAATGCGGTATAGACAACTCTTACATTATAGTTCATATTTGGCTGATGATTCAGTATTGGTATAAATGGCGCGCCACACACCATTCCTTCAGGCGGATAATAAATCGGGTTGTCTACACTGTTTTTCCGGTATGCATAGTAAAGCCGGAAATTGTTTAACAATCCAACAAGGCTGCTGCTTAATCTGATCTTAACCCTGTCAAATTGGTGCTGTGGCCGCAGTAGTACTTCTCCGCGGCTATTACACTGCAGGAGCTGTAATACGCTCGAATCCACAACATGAGAATCATTGTTGGAAGTACTGCCATTGTAAGTTTCCACCGTCACTCCTCCGAATAAATTGGCAGACAATACCGGATTTCCACTGCCGATGCCAATAATAAGAGAATCGCAACCTGCAGCGCTCGCAGTTGGGAAAATGAGTGTTTGCTCAACACTTACACCCAAGAGCCCCACATTGATAATAAAAGTGGAGTAGTCTTCAAGGTTGCTGTTATTGACGGGGTTATTCGGATTGTTTACTCCACAGAGCAAGCACAGGCCATTTACCTGATTGGTTTGACTATTGGCATATGTTTTCTGCCCGAGCGCGCTGGATGATATTGCCAGGATGTTAAGCAATACGATACTACAGAAGGTAAGTATTTTTTTGGGTGCAACGTAGAAATTATGCATGGGGATAGGTTAATTATTATAAAAAGGGGTTCGGCAATGATGATGGCTAAGCTATAGGTTTGGTGTTGTTGATTTCTTGTTTTTAAAATTATGTACGTTGGATCGACACCAGGCTGCAGTTTTCCCTTTTTTTAGGATCTTGATTAGATGTTGTTAGGAAAAGATTATGCTGAATGCTGTTACGTCCGTATCCAAGGGGAATCTCTAATTACGAGAAGACGAAAATTAGATCATGATGGTCACTGCCATTTATTTCGCAGTCAAATAACTTACATTAAGTCTGCTTACTGAAAGAGGATTAACAGAAATTCGATTTTTCCCACAGACAAAATTTGTCCATTTTAGCTATCTTGTATCAAATAATATTCATAGCGATATTAATGATGAGTAATTGAAATTACTGATTGGAACCTCAATTTGCCATCATAATGCCTCAATAATGCCACAAACAATCGAATGCAAAAAATATAGCTCCTAGCTTGGACCTGACTGTCCGTCCGACTACCAACTCATAGCATGGCATTCTATTTTTATACACATTAAAAAAATAACATCTATGAAAAGAAATGTATCTCTGACTGCCCTGAAATTGGGGCAGATTCAGGCGCAGTACCGTGAGCTTATTGCCAATGGTACAATGTTTTCTATCGCTGACCTTCTTAATTTCGACAGTTTTACGCTAAAAGACTACTGTCAAGCCTTAAACCCTCATCCCCAAAGTGAAACTATCATTAAGATAGCACAACAATTCTGTGAGGAACACGGCATCTGGATTGAGCAGGCGAAGCACTATATAACCTGTGAACTTTTCCTATATCCCGACGCCCAGTTCGACAGATTGGTTTCTATGGTTGAAAACAATGCTATAGACTATTATCTCAATGACATTGTTGGTCGCGATCTTTTCCGCCATCTAAATTCGGACAAACAAACCGAAGCGAGGGAATTGATGAAAAGAATGTCAAATGTTGATTTGGATCTTCTGCTACCGCATAATGTAACATCGGTTGAAAAGGCCAACATTGAAATTCTTAAATTCATGAAAGGTACCTCCCCTTTGCCATGGTTTGAAAAGTTCCTCCACCTTTATTGTTATCATATTGATGTTACTCATAGGGATGGCAACTCCGATGCACAAGGGTATGTACCATCCATTGATGAGTATATTGAATTGCGTTGCCATACTTCCGGTATGCACCATATTGTAATGCTCATTGAGTATGCATCCGGTAACTTCCTGGATGCGGACTGGTGCTCAGATTTAGGGATTGATAACTATCTGCAGAGGATTAACTTTTTAACTGCTGCTTTTGGATGTCTGTCAAATGATCTTTTCTCGTTCGAAAAGGAGGTTGTTGATAATTCAACGGATGCGAACCTCTTGATGATAGTTGCCTTGAATGACCCTATGTGTTCCTTGACGGATGTAATAGTTAAGTCAGCAAAAATTGTTCAGGAAATGATGATTGAATTATTGGATTTAATCGATAAAATTAAAAAACAGCTGCATGATTTAGCCGGGAGTGATGGATCAAAAAATGATGCCCTTACCTCCTACGTAAAAGGTATTGAAAAATGCATTCAAGCCAGCTGGCTGTGGCAGGTTTATACGAAACGATATAAACGCCCGGCTTCAATTTTCGTGGAAACCGGATTGCCTGGTGCAGTGGCACAAGCTGTATAGGAATTAAATGCCATTACACCAGTATCTATTTTAGTTGATCGTCACAGTGATGTTTTAAATGTTGTGTTAATACCTTTGCGAGGTCCTTAATCACAATTGGTTTTGACATGATTGCTGAAGCTCCGGCTGCAATTAATTTGGCCTGTTTTTCTGCGAAAGCATCTCCTGTGGCGATTACCACTGGAATGTCCTTAGTTCTGCTATCTTGTTTTAATTTGTTTAAAGTCTCTTCTCCATTTAATACAGGCATGGCGCTGTCCAGAATAATTAAGTCGGGTAATTTTTTCTCTATTGCATTTAACGCCTCTTGTCCATTTGAAGTAGTTTTTACTATACAGCCAAGATCTTCCAGGACTTTGGATAAGAGGAGACAATTCATATCCTCATCATCCGCAATTAAGATGTTGTGTGGAAAATCAAAAATATCCATGTCTTCCTCCTCCTCCTCTTTAATTTCCTCCTGTGTACCTGCCAAAAGAGGTAATATGACAGAGAATTTTGTATGCTCCGGCATTGGATTTGTCACTGCCACTTTTCCATTCAATGTTTCCGCAATATTTTTAACAAGCGAAAGCCCTAATCCAGTTCCTTCCGTTTGCCTGTTGCCTTTAAATGTTATGAATGGATCAAATATTTGGTCAATTTTTTCTTTGGGAATCATTTTCCCTTTATTGATGACCTCAATCTGGTATGTTTTTTCATTCGCAGCAATTTTCAAATATACAGTACTGTACTTATGGGAATATTTTATTGCGTTTCCCATTAGGTTATTGACTATCTCGCCTATTTTGAGTGGATCGCCAATGATTACTGCAGGCATTTTTTCATCAATAAATAATTTTACCTGAATTCCTTTTCCCCTGGCTAACAGTTTATAAGCGGTGATAAATTTTTCAAAGAATGAAGCGGTCTGGAAATGTGATAATACAACAGCATCTATTTGACCTGATTCGATTTTAGCCATACTAAGGACATTGTTCACAATGTTTTTTGTTTCATTAGATGAATTTCTGAGTATGCCTATTAAATTGCTGATGTTTTCCAGTTGCTTATTTGCAGCTGCTTCTTTTTTTATTAAATAAGACGCTAAGTTGATTTGATTAAGCTCATTTCTCAACTCATGAGCAATTTTATAGGTAAAAACTTTTATAAACTGATTAGCCCGTTCCAGTTCCGGGTTGTTGTCATGGCTTTGCACATATGGTCTGCTAATAACCAGAATTAGAACCAACAAGCCCACTAACGCCAAAGACTGAATAATGTAAGCAGTATCTAGTCCTAGTGGTTGCAGCACGACTGAATTTAAATAGTAGATTGTTTGTAAAATTACCAGGGTGAGAATTGCTGATATTAAACAAACTATTCTAAGGCTCTTTTCTTTAAATAACAGATAGAGAATTGAAATTAAAAATACTATTACGCATTGCAACTGTATCAGCCCTCCTAATATAATACCGAACGCTATCACAGCCAGACATTGAGAGAAATAGATTACCAGACTCGCGGTCAAATGTTTTTTATAGTGGTTTAATACGAGGACTGAGAGTGTAAACAGTATATCGACCCCGGCTGCAATTGCTATCACTACGTTCTTGGTAAATATAACGCCGATTGGGGCAATTGATAATATCATGAAGGCTATTGATGCACCAATAGCGTTAGTGAGCTTTATTCTCTTCACTTTATCCTGATCTTCGATACCTGTGGTGCCTATATTTCTAATTGTAGATACAAACCTGGTGGTTCTATTCTTAAAACGAATAAATTTTTTTTTGGTGTTAAGTCTAACATTCATGTTGTAGGAATTTACTAAGGGTCATAACTTCTGATTATTTTGAGAAAGTATCCACCACAGTGTCTGATGTAAAGTTTCCTAGTACTCAAATCTCTTGTGAGATATTGATTTATAATGCCATGTGTGCTGTAGGATTTGTTAATATATTGTTATATAATGGAAGATAACAATATTCTTTGTTACAATGATAAATTAAATGTTAACGGCTTCTCCGTTACGTTTATCGCTTGTGTTTTTCATTTCGTACTTCAAGATTAGATTTCTTATCTTAGTATATTCCGGGAGATGATCATATTCGTTTTATTATAACCTGGATAGCTCCTAAAATATCCCCCTACCCAATAAATACTACTAACCTGCAAAATTAACCAAAGAATGAGTGACGCCCTCTATCAGCCCAGATTTGAATTCGATACAAGGCTCGATTCCTCACTTTACCTGACATATGAACAGAACGAGTGTTATGCACTGGTTGTGTTCGAGAATTATGTTGACTCTATACAGCTGAAATTAGCAGAACTGGAAGATGCCGTTTCGGACAAAGATGTCTCTAAAATTGATCTGTTAGCTCACGCCCACATTTCTACCTATAATTATGTTGGGCTGTCTCATATTGCCGAGATTATGCGAGAGATAAGACACCGTGTAAATACGTATGACTGGGACCATGTTAAACATCTCACAGAGCAGGCGAGAATCCAGACGGAAGGTGCTTCTCCCATTATCAGTCAGGAGCTGGAAAGGCTGCAGCTTTTTATTAAAAATAATCAGCTATGATGCTGACCCAATGAGATAATTTTATGTAAGGTCTTTGACCAAAGCATACACTTTCTTATGAGTAGCTATGAGATGAGATGAAGAAGAAGAGCAGTGAATGACATATTATGCTAATTGCCACGCCAGTCAAGTAATACAGCTAAAATGCAAAAGGGACAAACCACCTTCTGATGATTTGTCCCTTTTTGCGGGGTGGAGGGGACAAGTTTCGAACCTGTTTTTAGATGATTTATCTAAAATTCAAACCTTTATTGGTTAAATAAAATAATTCCCCTCTAGGGTGTAGCCTGCACTTATGGCAGCCAGCGTTTTAAGAGCATTTTTTTCCAGTGTGACTTTGGACACAAATGGCATTAGGTCCCTTCTTATAACGATGACCTTGCGTTAAGATATTATCGGCTACCAGCAGTTGCGACGCTACGGTGCACAGACAGACTGACCACAAATTTCTACCGGAAGCCTTGCGAAGAAGCGGAACTTGCGGTCGCAACGCGCAACCATGGGCATTGGCTCCTGAATAAAATCAGGCCGCCGGCAGGAAAGGCTATCTTCCAGCCCACCGCGGCCAGCCCGGGAGGGGGCCTTGGCTTAGTTAAAAGTCATCAAAAAATATATGGCGGATAGCACAAGGCCGCTCAAGCGTGCTCGACCTTGTGGGCTCTGTTTTCACGTCGGTATCGTTTTTTGTATCAATTTTTGTGAATATGGGTAAGTCACCGACTAATTCTGATCCTTAAAAGAGGCCTTGTTGCCTATTTTTCCTGTCAGTTTTCAGGTTTTCACCTTGATGTGGGTTCCAAAAACGGGCTATCATTATAAGTTTTTCCTGAAATGGGACTCATATTATTCGATATTCCTGCCGGTTATCTGTTTTTTCTCCAGATGCAGGCCTTTTATACAAGGTTTGGGTATCAGTTTTTCCAATAAGTGGGCGCAACTTATCTGTATTTTGTTTCGACTATCAGTTTTTCCTATGAAAATGGCCTTTTTATTCGGGGTATCACTATCCGTTTCTCTTCAGAAAAGGATATATCCTATCAGATTTTCCCGCCAATTATTCGTTTTTTCTCAAAAAATGTGCTTTCTATGCAGGGTTGACTCAATAATCACAGCATCGATTATCTATTTCTCTCCAATACTTGTCTTTTTTATCAATTTTTCCAATACTTTATCTATCTTACATGAAATAGGTCATTTATTATCTGTTTTTCCCAAGATCACTTATGAGTCGGGAAGACTACTAATATAAAATTATTAACATATGGAGCCTAGAGCAGTCGGCGGTCAGTGGCTGAAGGATCGTTTCAATTTGGTGAATTATACCATGACACATGCCTCTTATATTTCAGGAGGTACCGATGTACGTGTGACATCCAAAGGAAACATTGAGCGTGATTTCGTGGCAAAGTATGATGTCAGAGATCCGACAAATCCGCTAGAGCACATGGAATTCTATCTGAAGTATGATGATTTCAATTTAGATTTTATCCAGGCAGTATTAAAGCGGATTCCGGAGGAAGAAATACTGGAATTTATTGAGATTTCTCCGGCCGGAAAACTACCCCGTAAAATCGGATACTTGTATGAATGGCTTACTGGGCGTACGCTTGCTGTGACCAAACAAATCGGGGGTAATTATATAGACCTCCTCGATACAGAGAAGTATGTGACAGGCGACATCAAAAAAAATGCCCGTTGGAGGATCAATGACAATCTGCTTGGCGGCTCAATGTATTGCCCTGTTGTGCGGAAGACACCCGAATTAAAAGAGTTACTTAAAGAGGACTTATCCTTAAAAATAGCAGAACTAAAGAAGAGTTTCCCCGATGATATATTTACTAGGGCCATAAACTATTTATATACTAAGGAAACCAGGTCTTCCTATGAAATAGAAAAGGAGAAGCCCTCTGCCGACCGCACGCAGAAATTTGTGACTTTGCTGAAGCAGGCTGGTGCAGAGAGTGATATAGATATGCTATCCGAGGAGAGATTAGTACAATTACAAAATGCTATTGTCGATTCACGGTTCGGGGTAAAATCCTTCCGGGATTTCCAAAATTATGTCGGCGAGTCTATTTCTTTGGGAGAAGAGTACATTCACTATATCTGTCCACCGCCTTCAATGGTGACTGGCGTAATGGAAGGCCTAAAAAAAGTCGCATTAAAAACTCAAAGCGTTCCGGCGGAGGTACGTTGTGGTATTTTATCATTTGGCTTCGTCTTTATCCATCCTTTTGATGATGGCAATGGGCGGATACACCGTTTTTTGATCCATGACTTACTAACCCATGGAAAAATTGTACCTGCCGGTATCATCATACCAGTATCGGCACACATGCTCAATCATAAGAAAGAATATGATACTACGCTAGAAAAATACTCCACGCGCTTAATGAACAGGATTAAATATTCAAGAGATGGGCATGGAGAACTGACGATAACAAACGAAGCAGATATTGAAGGCTATTTCAGGTACCCTGATTTGACAGATCAATGCTTATATCTTGTAAGGGCGATTCATGAGACGATAGAGGAAGAAATGCCTGAAGAATTGTCTTTTATTCTACGATTTGATGAGGCCAAGAAAGCGATACAAGACATTGTTGATATGCCTGACAAGATGATTACACAAATGCTCAAATATCTCCACCAGAATAAAGGGGTGCTGGCAAAAAAAAGGCGGGCTGAATTTTCAAAGCTGACTGATGAAGAAATTGAGTTCATGCAGGAAGCCTATAAAATAATATATTTCCCGGATGAAACTGACAACAGTCCAGAATAAACAATCGGGACAGACAAACAATCATTTATGCTTAATAGAATGAGTAAACTCACTTGATTAATCGGAGATTGTTGGATGGTCAATGAGCACAAGTATGACAGCCAGAGAGACTGTGGTCACAGCCTGGAATATGGCTATCAGAAATAGATCAGTGGCTCCAAATATGGTTTCTCACTCAGACAGAGGTGTGTAGTATGCCAGTCATGAATTCAGAGATCTGCTAAAAGGTAAACCTGTACAACAGAGTATGATTAGAAAGGGTAATTACTGGGATAATGCCGTAATGGAGAATTTCTTCAAGATCCTTAAATCAGAAATAGGGTACCATAGTGGTAATGGATCGTAATATGGAATAGTTTAGCGTTCTTATCATATTTTCAGTTTCAATCAATTACCAAATTTTATAGCTAATCGTAATCAAAAGTTGCTTTACTCATAAGAAAACTGTGTTAAAGGTCTATATTTTTTTAACCTTTTGACACAGTTTAATTTACAGCCTCATAAATACCTAATCGGGACTATCTCAATTTATACTTAATCGTGATTTTCTAAGATTATATCTTCTTCCTCTTCTATTGGAATTTCTTGTTGCTGATTACCAGTAGCCTGATCAATTATTTTATTACATAATTCTTTACTGACCATTTCTGCTCTTTTGGTGAAAAATGTCTCATAGTCATCGTTGATAATACCAAATTCAATAATATCGCCGATTAGATGAGTCATTAAACTTTCCTTAATCCTTAAATTATCAATAGCGAAACTTCCGATATACTCAGATGGGGCTTTTGCTTTTATCTGGCGCTTGTTGAGATAATCATCTACAATTGTAATATTCAGGATATGATTAACCATTTCGTCATTAGTTTGAGGGCTATTTTTCTTCATCCACGCTTTGGGAAAGAAATGATGATAATTCTTGCTGTTTGAAACTTTGAGCCAATTGTTATCAATTTGCACATCTAAGTGATTGTTAAACGACTTAGGCTTGTGCATAGTGTAAAGGCAAAGTATTGCTTTAATGTAACTCCTACCAGTACTAAAAGATCCTGCCTTTTTTATGCCTTCTGGAGTTATATCAATACTCCACTCATAGGCAGGTGTTTGATCAGAAAGGATCGTGTCTATTTTTTCTATATCTTGGGACAGCTTTCCTTCAACAGAGCTGGAATAACGGAAGCCTAATGAACAACGCCAGAAAAAATCTTCCAGCCTTTGAATCATATACCCAGCTGGATTATCGGGGTGAAGAAAGAAGAAATAGCTAAATGGAACGATCAGTGCATTATAAGGAAGAAGACGAGAAACTGGCACACCATAGCTTCGGAAAAAATCAACCGAAGACTTAATGCAGAATACGGCTCGTGGCCACATATCTATAAATTCTTTCTTTCCTAAACGCAATATTTGTTTACGGGTTGCATCTTTTTTAAGCAAAATAGCTACCACCTGTAATATTGTCGCCGAAGAGATTGTATCATAACCTACCAGACGTAATTCATTCATAAGTTCTTCATATTTCTCGGATAGGTCAAACGAACGAGTTGCATCATAGGTTTTGGCAACCATAATCTCAAAGAGTGTCAGCTCTTTTCCACCAACATTTAGTCGGGTAAACACTTCTGTAGCGACGTCTATTGTTGCATTCTTAAGATTGACCCCTCGAAAACTATAACCCTCAAATATTTTCTTGTATTCGTTAAGTTTTATTTGCTTATCCACAGGAAAAGATGCAAGATAAGTGAAGTCTCCTTCCATAAGCTTGGATAAGCGGATATAAGTGCCTTCATCCCTTCCTGTAATATCAGTTGTAACAATATCAGCTTCTTCTGAAGCTTGCAGATCAATATAAATATTTGAATAGTTTTCTAATTTATTATCACGTTGAATTAGTACTCCTTTAACTGCAGCATAAAATGAAGTTATGCGCTGTTGACCATCCAAAACATAATTGACAAATTCGCCTGCGGTTTGTGGAGGTAAGGATAAGTTGCCAAGATCGCGAACGGAACGTAATTCTTCATCAGTACGCCAGTAAATAAATGTACCAATAGGATATCCTTTTACAATGCTATCCAATAGCTTTGCTGATGCTTTTACATCCCAAACAAATTTACGCTGGAATTGAGGGATTTTAACTTGGCCAATAGTAATTTCGGTAACGAGTTGAGCGAAATTTTTATCTCCATTGTCGAGGGTTGCCATATTTGAACATGAGGTTGTTTAAGTAAGCAATTTCGATTAAAAAAGAACATTTTAGGCGTAATTTTCTATCGAATCTTATTCCATTTATTGATCTATTTCTATGTAATTAGTATAAAATCGCAAAATTCTCGATTCAAAATATTAGTTTTTATAACTCATTCAGTTTTTTATAAATTTTTTTCATCATTAACTCTTTCACTAAATCCCCAAATACTTTGTCTTCAAGTATTTTTTCAAAAATTTCTTGATTCTGATCCATGCGCCCAATCAATTTATCTATGAATTTGTCATTAAAAGCAAATTTGAAAGTATCCAATTTATTTACTTTAGCTTGAGTTTGTAGGGTCGTATCTTCCATTAACTCTGCCTCAATCTGGTCAAAGAAAAGTTTGTCAGCTTCTTCAAATTCTGTCCCAAAACGATCGTTAAGAATGGAAATGATTTCGGAAAGCAAAGCCTCTTCTTCTTTGAGCCTTTTTAATCCCGCTTCAGCAGTACCGCTAAGTTTGCCCGTTTCTCCTTTTACTAATTCAATAGCTCCCTCCTTGATCTTTTGTAAACGATAGTATTCAAGTGCAATTTCATTATCGAACTTTAATGATTCCGAAAGGTCCCTCTTTGGAAGCCTTGTCTGAAGTAATCGGGAATAGGCATAGAATTTCTCAAACTCAGTGTCAATAAATGGCATGATCTGAGAGAGAAATGCGTATAAGTTTGTCCAGGAACGTAGTCCCTTTTTAAATTCTTCTTGTTTATCTTCTGTTAACGCCCTATAACGATCGACTGCTGAATCTGTATATGCATAAAGACGTTTTTGATCTTTGAAATTAGTTACCGGATTAAAGTATACCTGCGCAAAGTCTTCGATATCTGATTCCCAATATACCTGAAACTGATCTAACCTAGTTTTAAGATCATACAGATGATTTACTTCAGTTTCATCCTCCACGGTCGTTACTTCATAATAAGGTTGAAAAGAATCTAAAATGGTTTGGCGGTCATTAACGAAATCTAAGACAAAAGTATCTTCTTTGCCGGGATAGATACGATTCAACCTGGAAAGGGTTTGCACAGCTTTTACTCCTGATAGTTTTTTATCTATATACATTGTCTGTAATAGTGGCTGATCAAAACCAGTTTGATATTTATCGGCAACTATTAGAATTTTATAGTCGTCTTTACCAAATACTTCCGGCAATTCCTTCTCTCCGTACCCCGTTAATTGTGGTTCAGAAACTCCATCTGGGGCATCATCGTCTATTACTTTGCCTGAAAAAGCGACTAAAATCTTTAATTCTTTATCATACCCTTTATCTTTGATATAGTGCTCGAATTCTTTAAAATAGCGTTTAGCATGTAGGCGTGAGCCGCAGGCAAGCATTGCTTTAGCTTTACCACCAATTTTTTTAGAAACGATATCTCGAAAATGCTCTATAATAATTTCTGTTTTCTGCGAAAGGTTATACGGATGGAGTGATACGTATTTACCTATGGCTTTGGCTGCTTTCTTTTTGTTGATTTGTGGATCTTCTTCAATTTCCTTTGTTAGCTTAAAATATAGTTCATAAGTTGTGTAATTCTGTAACACATCAAGAATGAATCCTTCTTCAATAGCTTGGCGCATTGAATAAAGGTGAAAAGGTTTAGGATTTTCGTCAACATCCTTATCTCCGAAAATCTTTAACGTTTTGTATTTTGGAGTAGCAGTAAATGCGAAAAATGAAATATTGGGTTGCTGCCCCCTTGAAGTTGCTGAGCGTTCTACTTGTTCTCTGATGAAGTCATCCCCCGTATAGTCGTCTATGTTTTCTTCTTCCTCAGCTTTTTCTAAGGATTTAGCTGCGAGTATTTCTTTCATTTTTTTAGTAGCCTCACCACCTTGAGAACTATGAGCTTCATCAATGATGACAGCATATTTTCTTTCAGGTAATTCTCCCACTTTATCCACAACAAATGGGAATTTTTGCAATGTGGTAATAATAATGGTAGTACCATACCCCAATGCGGTAGCTAGTTGCGAGCTGTCTTTATCAATTTTTCGAACTACCCCTGCTTTATGCTCAAATTGATAAATTGTATTCTGTAGTTGTTGATCCAATACATTTCTATCTGTTACCACTATTACGGAGTCAAATATTCGTTCATCGGCTTGATTGTGTAAACTTGATAAGCGGTAAGCGAGCCACGCAATGGAGTTACTTTTTCCAGAACCAGCAGAATGTTGGATTAAATAGTTCTTACCAATTCCATTTTTAACGACATCGATACTTATTTTACGTATAGCGTCTAATTGGTGATATCTGGGAAAAATTAGTTTTTCTTTTCTGAAGATTCTTCCATCAACTTCAACTTCTTCTATTTGTAAATGGATGAAGCGTTGAAGGATTTCCATCCAGCTATCTTTCTGTAAAATGATTTCCCATAGATAGGCTGTACGGTATCCGCTTGGATTGATAGGATTGCCTTTTCCACCATTATATCCTTTATTAAACGGTAGCCAAAAGGTTTTGTTACCATCCAATTTAGTAGTCATGAATATTTCATCCTGATCAACTGCAAAATGTACCAAGCTTCTTTTCTTAAATGTAAATAGCAAGTCCCGATTATCTCGGGTTGTATTGTACTGTTTTATTGCATTACTTACATCCTGTCCCGTAAACTGATTTTTTACCTCTAATGTAGCAACAGGAAGTCCATTTAACGATATGACAACATCGACAGAGTTCTTCACTTTGTCACTATAGTAGACCTGGCGATATACTTTAAGACTGTTCTTATTATAAAGGATTACAGCATCAGGATTCAATCCAGAGGCTGGTTGGAAGAAAGCCATTTGAAAACGAACACCATAGTCAACGAAGCCATTACGTATAACATCTAAGTTGCCTCTTAGATCCAATTCTTTGTAAAGCCTTTGAATTACCCGATTCTCAGTATCAGCTCCATGAATAGTAAAAATCTTTTCCCAGCGCTTAGGTTGTGATGCTTTCAAAAAGTCAATTACTTCTTGCTTAAACATACCTAATTCAGTATTATAACTGCTGGCGTCACCTAGTGTATAGCCCCCATTAGTAAGTGACTGCACTAAAGCTTCTTCAAATTTATTTTCAGTTGTAATACTCATGATATGTCATCATTTGTAGATGAATTTTGTAGGTTTTTCTCTTGCTGTACTAAAAATTGTCTGTATGCTACCTCCTTAAGAATTAATCTTAAAGTATGTTTTGATTTATCTGACAGATTACCTTTTAAATATCCCGTTTCATCATAACATTCTCGCACGAATTGAAAATTGTCAAGGTAGAGCTCTTCCGCAATATTAGTAAGGGTATTTGGTAAATCAGATTCTATAATTTCAAAGGTGTCGGGATCAAAGTATCTGACAAGAGGCTTATTTATCTCCTTATACTCTCTACCTTGAAAACATGGCTTTCCTTTACTCGATTGCCAGTAAATACCGAAAAACTCAGATCTGTTTGATTTGTACACCTTAGCAATTTGCAAACTACCATCAATAGCTCGGTTAACACCTTGGGTTACCATATCTCTGAGTATCATCAATGGTTCCATATCTATGGGGTCATCCTGTTTGTCTCTGTCATATAGAAGATCTTTGTATCGCTTTTTAGCTTCTTCTTCCATTTCACTGGGATCACCTAAAAACGCATAGAATCTTTTTTTGGAGCCGTTATTGGTTAGTTCGTCAAAAATGAATCCTTCAATATCTCGTGAATAGAATAGCTTCCAAACCCTAAACGCTCCCGTCGGCCCTTTTTGCCAATCCCAACCTCCGAATAAAAACTGCACCCCACTTCTTAATACATGAATGTCCTCTCCATGAATCTCCGAAATAATTTTTGTTGTTAGATCGGTAAACAAGTTGGATAAATAATCTAATACATCTTCAAGACTGGCATCTGGAGATTGTAGATTTTTATCCAAATGGATTGAAGAAACAAGGTTTAGTACTAGTGGATAAGCTCTTCCTGTACTTCCTGCAAAGCATAATAAGCAATCCCTTTTGGGGAGTTTAAATAATTTGATTCCGTGTTTCCATTTTTCTCCGCCGGTTAAGCAACTATCCGTAGCAAAGATTAATTCTTCTGTATCATTGGCTTGCCGTATATAAGCAGTACAAAGGGTCATTGTGGATGTTTTATAATGGAGCTATTGCAAATTTGAATTATTAACTTGTATTCTTCCAGTTACGACTTCGGTAATTAATGTTGTACGATACTCGGTTAAGAGGTCTATCAGTTTCTGAGTTTTGGCTATTTTTTTATCAATTTCTCTGCATTCGGACTCTATTTGATGAACAATAGATTGTTGTTCTTTGATTTCGAATTTTAAAAAGGGGGTGTTATAAAATGCCCCATGATTCAAGTCAGGGATTGTTGTAGTTCCTGCTACTAATAACAGATATTCTTTTATGCGGCTGCTTTTTAGAAAATAATATAAGAACATCCGATCTACTTGAGTACGGTCATAATCAACTAGAAAAAAATTATTATGGAAAACACCTTCAACATTGATAATTGGTTCGCCTGTAGCACCGGTTCTGGCCATTAAGATGTCATCTTTTGTACAAACCACATTGGAAGATGGGTCCTTGATATATTCTTTGGTGGTTTCAGTGTTATTAATAGACCTGATTGTTATATATTCTAGAGAGTTATCTACTTTGACTAAAAGTCTATCCTCAATCGGGATCTGAAGTCCCTGTCTTACGCTACAAATATTTTTCATCCTGCTTAATTCCCAATGTTCTGGGATTTTCCCTAACCATTCAATACCACTATCTTTCGTGCGTACATTGGGATCAATTCCCTTTGTTACAGCTTGGTTGATAATGGCTGTTTTTTCATCTTCAAATAATTCGAGTAGCCGTTTCTTGTGATCAATTAGAGTTTCAATTTCAGCCGTCTTGTAAACTAAATAATTAACGATGCTGGCTTGCTCAGAAAGATTTGGAAAAGGTAATGAAAACTCAATGAAAACATTTTGATAGAGATGCTGAATTGTTGATCCATATGAGGTATACTTATTAAATCTTGTGAATATTTCTGATTTTAAAACCCAAAAGAGATAACCTGTAGTCAAATCGTCTTTTTTTGCGCGCACTACAAAAATTCCGCTATTAAGGCAAGCTGGTTTATCAAGGTCTTTTACAACAGCAAGTTTCCCAATTGTTCCGTCTTTAGTAATTAACAGATCGTCATTTTCTAATTGGATATATGGGTCCTCAATATATCTTTCTTTATCAATATGATAGCATTCAGCCCAATTTACTTTATCATTTTTGAAATCGGAACCAGTTACTAAATATGCATATCCTTCAGTCAGAAACTCATCAGACTTCAGGCCTTTCCACCCTACACGGGCTTTTACCGTGAAGCGATATTTAATTTTCTTAGCATTCCAATGTTCTGGAATTTCCCCAATCCACTCAATCTCAGAATCTTTATAGCTATCATATTTTCTCATGATTCAAGTATGTTTTTTTCGATCTCCAATGTCTTGTTCTCTAATGCTAAAATGTTAGCTTTAATCTCAGCCAATGATCGCAAAGGTTTGAACTCATAGAAATACTTAGCAAAATTTATTTCATATCCTACCTTAGTTTTACTGTGATCAATCCAGGCTTCTGGAAGATGTGGAAGAACTTCTATTTTGAAGTAATCTTCTATAGTTTGAGATATTAGATTTCCATTTTTATCTTTTTTCAGGAATGGTATATTTTCATAGTCTCGAAGGGAAGAGTCGGGTTTAGGTTGCTTGTTTTTATCTTTGACAATCTTGCCATTCTCTTTTAATGGCTGTTCAACGGTTATACGCCAATATGCAAAAAAATCATTGGTGTAAATTTTGCAGAACTCATTTTCTTTGAAATCGCCATATAATTGGGTTATGAAACCTATTCCTTTAGTGTTACCATTTTCGGCGATTTTTTTCCGCTTATTTCCAAGGCTTCTATCCATTTTTTCCCAAAAACGATTTGTACTCAGTTTTCCTTCTTTTATTAGTTCATCGTCCTTTGTTCCAGTAGCATTGATCAATTGCACTTTTCCCTTTCGTTCCTTGCTCTTATGATTAGTTACTATCCAAATATAAGTACTGATACCAGTATTATAAAATAACTGATCAGGAAGTGCAATAACTGCTTCTAACCAATCATTTTCAATAATCCACCTACGGATATTGCTCTCGCCACTGTCTGCAGTACCAGAGAATAATGGAGAACCATTAAAAACAATGCCAATACGTGAGCCACTACCTTTCATCTTGGATATCATGTGCTGAAGAAATAGCAATGACCCATCATTAATTCTTGGTACTCCGGCACCAAAACGTCCGCTCATTCCTTTTCCGTCCGCTTCTCCCTTTATGATTTTCTCTGCTTTTTTCCAATCTACTCCAAACGGAGGATTGGAAAGCATGTAATCGAATTTTTCATCTGGTAAGCCATCAATTGTAAAAGTGTTTCCAAACTTGATATTACTAGGATTCTGCCCCTTGATAAGCATATCAGATTTGCAGATAGCATATGATTCAGGATTGATCTCCTGACCAAATACTTTCAATTCTGCTTTAGGGTTTAGTTCTTTTACATACTGTTCTCCAATAGATAACATGCCACCAGTTCCACATGCGGGATCGTATAATGTTTTTACTATGCCTTCTTGGGTAAGAATATTCTTATCTTCAATGAAGAGGACATTTACCATCAAACGAATTACTTCGCGGGGTGTAAAGTGCTCTCCGGCTGTTTCGTTGGATTGTTCTGAAAATTTGCGAATCAATTCCTCAAAAGCATACCCCATTTCCATGGAATCCATATCTAATAGGTCAATTTGCTGGAATGATTTCACCACCTGGAAAAGAATATCCGCTTTGGGATCATCCATTCGATCGATTTGATCATCAAAATTGAAATATTCAATTATTTCCCTTGCACTCGAAGAGAAACCATTGATATAGTTTCGCAAATTGACAGCTATATTGTCAGAGTCAGCAATCAACTTTTTAAAATTGAACTGACTTCTATTATGGAAATTATATCCTGCAATTTTATTGAGTGCAATATCCTTGGCACTTTCTTTTAAAGACTCAACTTTAGGAAGGTATTTTAATACTTTATCTTTGGTGGGTTCCAGTACACAATCCAATCGTCTGAGTACGGTCATCGGCAAAATTACTTTGCCATAATCTGATTGCTTGTAGTCACCTCTGAGTAGATCGGCTACCCGCCAAATAAGGTCTGCTTTTTCTTTAAAGTTCTTCATTTTGTATTTTTATCCTACCATCAATTTGGAGTTCGGGAATATTGTATTTTAATTGTTTTATATGGGTTATATTATAAATTAGTTTCTCAAATGGCTACAAATAAATTCCAGCATATCGCATGGTTCTACATCAATAGCCAACGCTATTAAATATAATTCTTCAACTCTCAGTTTTGCTGATTCTTTGAGTGTTAATTCACTTAGCCTCGCCTTGCTAATACCAGTTTTACGCGCCACCTCTGACTTATTAACTGATTTCTGAATTAGATATTCACCAAGCTTTGTCATTGATTGTTATGATTTTCTATACATTTTTATAGAGGAAATATAAATAAGTTTAGAAAAAATGACTTCTTGTTTGTAATTATGATGGATTTTCATTATAATTGTATTGATTTTCTATACTTTTTTAATGAAATTCTTACCATTTAATTTTAAATAAGAATGTGTTTAAATACTTCATAACTATATAATATATTGCAAACACTTAAATATTAAGCGTGTTTGCTTTAATTCTCGGTCTCCGAAACTACGACCTTCAAAGAACCCGGGAAATAAGGTAAATCGCTCGCGTCATAGACGTGGGCGTTCTTATTCGGTTCAGGGTGTCGTAGCCCTCGGAGACGGTAAGGACTAACCCACGTCTCTTTTTGTTGCACTCCTCTGTTTAGTCCTTACAAGCAGTTTTCTTATTTCTCCAACACTTAACACACTGCTATGAATTGTAAGACTAACGACAACCTTTTCCCCATAGAGAAAAATATAGTAATCATTCCAGGTAATCTCAGAGCATTTGAGGACTTTGTGGATATCTATCAGGAACGAGTATTTGTCGCTATTGCTCGCTTGTCTGAGCTAAGGGCTACTTGTCAAATTGAGAAAATTACGGTCGATGTTTTTGTTGAGCTGCGGCAACAAAAGGCTCGGTCCTTCCAAGAAAGGAGTATAGGTATTCTTATTTACAAAACCAGTCTCCGTCACACACTCTTATACCTCAGACAACATGGGTTTGATGAACGCATCCAATTATTAAAGGATATTCTTCCTTGCAAAGAACCATTTTCAGTATTAGAAAAACTGTAACCCCTTCAAACTTACTTAACATGATCAGGAGAAAATATCCCGAAACAGAATTATATGCCCAAAATCTTAGCAACGAAGAAATTGCTAATCCTTATCTGGTTATTTATGAGTTATTTGATTTCGACCATTTGCCGTATATCCGTGAACTACATTGGGAATTCTTTAAAGCTACGATAACCGGTAGTTTTAATAGTCATCTTAGCAAAAAGGAGAAGTGTACACTGGTTTTATATCATGAGAAAATTGGAAAACTTGTAGAGGCGGCGCATATTATTAACAACCAGTATATGCAGCGTAGAAAGCTCCAGTTTGAGGATCGTACAGATCTTCAGCAGATATTAAATAGTAAAGAGAAAACTCCGGAACAAAAAATTATTGATCTCATTGTGAAGATTGCGGAACCGGTAAGGCTATTCTTGGTAAGTGCTAGTCTTGACGCTGATAAAGAAATGGTATTACACGATTATCTGGTAGTATTACCAGCCGAATCCTTACCGTATGAAGAGATTAAAACCCTGATTGAATCGGCTTGTGCTAAGTTGGGATCAGTCATTGTTTCATTCATAAAAGAAGCTGAGTTAATTAAGCTATTGGATGAAGGCCACATTTTCTACTCAATGATTTGCAAATCTACTAATCTTACTTATGAAAAGGAGACATCAGTATCGACCATACCTGTTATAAAAAATCCCTTCGGTATTATTGAAAAGGCACGCTCACATTTTCATGATGAATTTAGGAAAGCTGAATCTTATCTGGGAGGTGCGAAATATTATATGCGTAATAACGAAAATAATTTAGCAGCCCATTCTCTACATCAAGCAACCGAGCATACCTTGCGAGCTTTACTAATCTCTCTAATTTCCTATTATCCTTATGGGCATAATTTATCCAGAATGTTGCGATATAGTCTGCGTCTTACAACAGAGCTCAATGAAATTTTTCCACAAAATACGGATAAGGAGCGCGAGCTATTATTACTACTGAATAAGGCGTATACCCACACTCGTTATAGAAATGATTATGTGATAAATGATAAGGATTTGAATATTTTATTGGATCGTATTACTTTATTTCAATCGACTGCGCTTAAAGTACTCGAAGAAAGACTGAATAGTTTTTGTCTGTTGGCAGAAAATTCTTGAGATACCTCTGATTAAATCCACATGATCAATATATCATTCCTGAATGATACAATATTAACCTAAAATCAAATAGACGGCAAACATTTTTAAATATCGGCAATTGGTAGTCAATGATTTTTAAATAGAAATTAAATCGGTACTTATGCAGATTGTCTCGTCCTTGTCGTGATTACGCTATTGTATATCATGCCTAAAATCTATCTAATTTGAGCAATTTTGGAAAAAAACTGTCCCAATCGATCAAATTTGAACAAAAGTGGAAAAGTAGCTTTATGTGTACTAGTATTTTTGTAGTGACAAACATTCATCAAAAGAGTTGAAAAAATGAATGCTATGGCTATAATGGTATTTCGCATCACTGAAGGATCAGTTTTTAAAGTTATCGTTTCTGCAGGTAGGTGTTCCCTGTTCAGTATTATTGGGTACAACTCCACATAAAGCAACACTGATGTGAAAGCATGTTATTGGGACTAAGTAGTCTTGTTTAACGCAATACTCCAAGTAAATACAATGAATATGATTAGCCTAATATAAGTTCATCGTTATGGATAATGGGAATATCTCCGAAGTATCAACAAACGTCACCACATCTCCTGCATCGCCAGAGTCTTCATCTACTATGGATACTCATAACATGATGTTAGTAGACTTGGGGCATAAACAAGATTCTCAAATTATAGAATCACTTCACGTATTTGCGAGGATTCTGTTATCATTGCAAATGCCAGAAGCTAATAATACGAAAATTGTCAACTTACTCCTAACGCCTAAAAAACGAGCTGCATGAGTAGTTTAAATGTTTTTGCCCAGTTTGGTAACTATTCAAAGAAAAAGGCGCCCCAAATAACCGACCAGGCTGCAATTGTTTATACACGTGTATCCAGCAAAGAACAGGCTGATCATAATCTAAGCCTCGATGTTCAGCGGAAAGCTATCGAAGATTATGCACAACGGAGTAATCTTACTATTATAGGTTATTTCGGAGGTACCTATGAAAGTGCTAAGACAGATGGTCGCAAGGAATTTATGAGAATGCTGGAATTTATTAAGAAACATAAGGGAAAAGTAAGTCATGTGCTGGTTTATACCCTCGATCGCTTTTCCAGGACTGGTGGTGCGGCTATAAAACTGGCGGAAGAGTTACGGGATAAATATGGCATCACTGTATTTGCGGTTACTCAGCCAGCAGATACATCTAATCCGAGTGGCGTATTACAGCAGAGTATTCACTTTATATTCAGCCAATACGATAATCAGCTTCGTAAGCAAAGGGCAATGGCTGGTATGAAGGAGAAATTTGATAAAGGCATTTGGGTAAGTAAGCCTCCGCAAGGGTATGATATTGTAAGAACAAACGGACAACGAAAGATCGTTGTGAATGAAGTCGGGAAGAAGTTACGAAAGGCTTTTATCTGGAAATCCGAAGGGATGAAAAATGAGGAAATAATCTTGAAACTAAAAGCGATGGGTGTTAAGATGTACAAGCAACAACTTACCAAAATCTTTAAGAGGCCCTTTTATTGTGGTATTATCAATCATGGACTGTTAGAAGGGAAAATAGTCGAAGGCGAGCATGAAAGGATGGTTAGCCGGGAAATTTTTTTAAAGGTAAATAATATTCATACGGGTTCTGTTGGTTATGGTGTACCACACAAAAAAGAAGATAGTGCGCTACCACTAAAGGTATTTATCAAATGTGATACGTGCCACCAGCCATTTACAGGGTATGTTGTAAAAGCCAAAGGACTATGGTACTATAAATGCCGTACTGACGGTTGTAAGTGCAATAAAAGCGCTAAACGAATGCATGAACTGTTTGAGGGGCTATTAAACCGGTATTGTGTACAAGAAGAGCTAATAGAGTCATTCAAATCAGTACTTATCACTGAATATAACGAAATGAACAAGGGTAACCTGGAACAACAAGACATTCTAACCAGCCAGTTAAGGGAAATGGATAAAAAGATAGATAGCCTGGAAGAAAGCCGTTATGTGCTAAAGGAGATGACCCAGGAAACTTTTGATAAGTTTTATCCACGTTATATTAAGGAACGCGAAAATATAGCCACCCAATTAGATAAATGTAGGCTGAGCATTTCGAACCCAGAAGAAGCTATTCAATATGCACTATCACTTTCTTCTAAACTGCCTGTGGTGTGGCATTCCAGTGATGCTGGTGTGAAAGAGAAACTGCAAAAACTCATATTTCCAGAAGGAATCGTCTATGATCGCAAAAATGAGGCACTTCGAACCGGAAAAGTAAATGAAATATTCTCGCGCATCGCCCGCCTGTCGGGCAATTCGCCCGAAAACGAAAAAGGGACAAATCATACTGACGATGATTTGTCCCTTTTTGCGGACTGGACGGGACTCGAACCCGCGACCTCCGCCGTGACAGGGCGGCATTCTAACCGACTGAACTACCAATCCTCGCCGTGGTTCTGCTTTTCAGCCAAACCGTTGGCCCCGTTTGGGGTTGCAAATATAGAAATATTTATTTCAATCAACCAAATAATTATTCAAAATTTCATAAATAAATATTTAAATGCCTGCTGGTGGCTCTTTTGAGCCTGATTTGTAAGCCAGCAATGCCAGCCGCGCATAGTGGTCTGCCAGCCGGGTCGTTTCCGGCAGCCGGTATTGGGTGGCCATTTTCAGAACGATATCAGTGGCGGTGGCCAGACTGACCTTGTGTCCTGTAGAGACAAATACCGGATTAATACCGTCCCGGGTACGCAGGGCGTTGCCGATCAGTGCCTGGTCGTCCTCGGCTATCAGTGGAGCGATGCTGCCACGTGTTTCGCCCAGGTTGTGGTACTCGCCGCACAGGCGTGTTTTGCCGCAGCCTATCACGGGTTTGTTGAGCGTCACCCCGAAATGGCAGGCCAGTCCGAAGCGACGTTGATGCGCCAGTCCCTGCCCGTCGCAGATAATGAGGTCGGGCTCCACCTGCAGCTGATGGTAAGCTTCCAGCAGTGGTGGCATCTCCCGGAAAGAAAAAAGCCCGGGGATATAAGGAAAGGTCACTTCCATACAGTGCGAGGCGACGGCCAGTACAGCCAGGGTATTGTAATCCATGACCACCACGCTGCCGGCGATGAGGTTGGTGGACTTGTCGTACTCTACGTCAGTACCGGCAATGGTCCGTATAGGATGAGGAAGCACATCGGTGGTGATGACTTGCGCCCTCAACTGTTCCTGGAGGGTGATAGCTTCGGCAGGTGTGATCATGTACAGTTCAGTTTTAGCTGCAATATTAACTATTTGTATATTTGAATACCATATCGTGTCACCAGGCATATTTTTCTACCAGCATAAATGATCTCATTATGACACTCTGTTCTCATCTGAAAGCCATCACCGAAATTAAGACAGCAAAAAACTACGTCTGTGAAGAATGCGTCAAACATGATGGTACCTGGGTACACCTGCGTACCTGCCAGACCTGTGGCGCCACCCTCTGCTGCGATGACTCCCCCGCCAGGCATATGACACAGCATTTCCACCAGACGGACCATCCGGTCATCTCTTCGGCTGAACCGGGAGAGCAATGGCTCTGGTGCTATAAAGACGGAGTTTTTGCAGAATACTGAATAAATTTTTATTAATATTGACGGATACAAATTCCACCGGATGAACAATGATGATCCACGATACGATAGCCGCGGCGTAACCTTGTGTTAATAATAGCATGTTAATTTTGTCTCCGTCATGGACAATACAACCAATCTGATTTCGCCAAAACTGTTGCAACGCCTCCGCCACGGGGAGGAAGACGCATTGCGCTCCCTGCTCGATCTGCTCGGGCCGAAGGTGCTCGCGTACTGTAAAAAGAAAGTGGGCAATGAAGAAGATGCGGAAGAACTGCTGCTGGACATCTTCCTGAAGCTGTGGCGTTTCCGGGAGAAAATCGACCTGACAGCTGATGTGCAGGTATTGCTTTTCACCATCGCACGCAATCATATCCTGAATTTCATCCGCAACAAAGCCACGCGCCAACTGGCCACTATCGCGCCTGAAGAGGCACTACCGCAACAGGATGACCATATCCGCCAACGGATGGATTATAACGAGCTGTTCAATCAGTATCAACAGGTATTGGAAAAACTGGGAGAAAAACAACGCGCCGTTTTCCGCATGAGCCGCGAAGAAGGCCTCTCACACCGCGAAATAGCGGATAAACTGGGCATCTCCGTACGCACGGTGGAAGCCCATATCCACAGCAGCCTGAAAATAATCCGCACAGAATTAAAAGATGCCTATATATTAATCGTGTTACTGTTGATCCAATAAAATTTATTTCACTTCACTAAGTAGTCCCTTCTTTTTTCGTGTATATAAGGGAAAGAGCCAGTTAAATATGACGAAGTACGATGCCTCGGACATGCAGGAACTGATCCGGAAAATACAGGAACATACCGCTACTGCGGAAGAACTGCGGCGTTTCCTGCAAATGACGGAACAACCGGCATTAGACGACCTGCTGCCTTATGCAGAATGGCAGCAAAGTCAGGAGGAGGCGTTGCCGTCCGCACTGAAGGAGAAAGTGATGCAGGCTATGCCCGCCAATAGGTTACGCCCGCTGAAACACTATCTCCGTAAGTCATTGCCCTACGCTGCTGTCATCACCCTGCTGCTGACATTGCACCGGCTGCTGCCCCGTATGGGGCATCGCCAGTCTGCGCTGTTGACGGCCGCCACGAAAGACGGCGAAATAAAACGTATAACCCTGCCTGATAGTACGACCGTTGTGCTCAATGCCCGCTCTGCTATCCGGTATGCGTCATCGCCGGACACCATCCGGGAAGTGTTCCTGGAAGGAGAAGCCTATTTCGATGTAAAGCAAAACGAAAACAAACCTTTTGTGGTCCGCTCCGGCGCACTCAGCACCCGCGTGCTGGGAACATCCTTTAACATCCGGGCATACCCCGGCGAAACACAACAGCTGGGCGTAGTATCGGGTAAAATACAGGTGTCGTCCCCGGAAGGCAAATCACTTGTCATGGTAAAAGGTGACCAGGTGACTTATGATGCTGCGGCCACTTTCGTCAGCATCGCCGCCGATCCGCAACAGATGAGCAACTGGCAGAAAGGCATCATCGATATGAACAACCTTACGCTGCAACAGGTGACCGCCATCCTGGAAAGATGGTACAGCGTCAAGATAATGCTGCTGTCACCCGGCATCGGCCAACATGTACTGTCCGGCATACAAACCAATACTTCGTTAACGGCTACACTGGAATCCATCTGTTTTGTATACAACCTCCAATACCAACAAGAGGGGCAAGTCATCAAAATCCGTGAAAAATAATAACCGGATCTAACTGTCACTCCTATACGACGATTACAAAATTTAAGGTATGAAACTATCTTTATCCACTATCCGTGGCCTTACAGGAAAGGTCATGCTAAACTTTCTGTGCCTGCTGCTGGCGGTAATGCCTGCAACAACGCTGAGGGCGCAGGCTCCCGGGCCGGACAACCAAACGGTCAATATTACGGTCAAACAAGCTACGGTGGTGGAAGTATTCCGCATCGTGGAAAAACAGACTCCCTTCCGCTTTCTTTTTGATAAAACCCTGGAAGCTTTCGCTGCCAGGGTTTCCCTTCAACACAAGAACATCCCCGTATCACAACTGCTGGAGGAATTAGACAAACAAACAGGCCTCCAGTTCAAAACATCCGGTACAACTATTTCTGTGGCTGTAAAAAATAAACCTTCTCAGGTGCATCCGGGCGTGGACGCCCCAAAACGGGAAATCACAGGTATTGTTCTGGATTCTACCGGGGAGGCTATGGTGGGAGTGACCGTGTCTGTGAAAGACGGCCGCATCGGCACCGGTACGGACGTAAACGGCCGGTATATCCTATCCGTGCCCGATGATGCCATACTCGTGTTCAGCCTCCTCAGTTACCGTAGGCAGGAAATACCGGTGGCAGGAAAGGATAAAATCAATGTTGTCCTGCGGCCCGCTTCTTCTTCGCTGGAAGAAGTAGTGGTGGTAGGCTACGGGGAACAGAAAAAAATCAGCCTCGTAGGCGCGCAGGCCACCATCTCCCCCAAAGACCTCAAACAACCGGTGTCTAACCTCACTAACTCCCTCGGTGGCCGTATTGCCGGCATGGTATCGGTACAACGCAGCAGTGAACTGGGTTACAACGACGCCAATATCTATATCCGCGGTATCTCCACTTTCACGAAAGGCCTCAGCGCTCCGCTCACCCTCGTGGATGGCGTACCCCGGAATATCGCCAATGTGGACCCGGAAGACATCGAAAGTTTTTCTGTGCTGAAAGACGCTTCTGCCACAGCTGTCTACGGTGTTCGTGGGGCCAACGGCGTTATACTGATCACCACTAAAGCAGGTAAAGCAGGAAGACCGTCTTACAATATCCGTTATACGGAAGGCTTCACGCAGTTTACCAAACTGCCCTCTTTTGCTGATGGCCCTACTTACATGCAGCTGTCCAACGAAGCCCTGAAGACACGTGGTAGCGCACCGATTTATACAGATGAAGCGATTCAGAAAACACGCGACGGCAGTGACCCCTACCTCTATCCCAATGTGGACTGGTTCAAGGAACTGTTCCGCGATCATGGCAAGGTAAGAAACGCCAATGCCAATATCAGTGGCGGTTCCGAGAAAGCCGTCTATTACATCGGCCTCGGCTACTATGATGAACTGGGCCTTTACAATGTGGATGGCCTTTCCAAATACAACTCTTCCATCTATTCCAAACGATATAATGTAACGTCCAATATTACACTCACCCCGTCAAAAACTACCACCGTCAAACTGGGCATTCAGGGTTATCTGAATAACGTTAATCTGCCGGCCACCGGCGTGAGTGATATTTTTGCGGATGCCTATTACCTGACTTCTGTACAGATACCCACCCGCTACCCTGACGGCAAAGTGGCCGATCTGCGCGGCGGCGGACTGAAAAACCCCTGGGCATCGCTTACGCAAAGCGGTTATGCCAACCAGTGGAGAAGCCAGCTGTACTCTAACCTGCGCCTGACGCAGGAGCTGCCCTTTATCACGAAAGGGTTGTCTGTTACCGGTATGTTTTCGTTTGATGCCTATAACTATACCAGCAACCGCTATACGAAAACACCGGACACCTGGTATGCCACCGGCCGGGATGCAGACGGTAAACTGATGTTTGAACAGACAGCCATCGGTACGGAATTTCTCGCCTACGACAAATCCAATCAGGGAGAACGCTCCTTTTATAATGAACTGGCGGTAAACTATAACCGCAGCTTCGGTAAGCACGACGTGTCGGGTATGCTGCTTTATAACAACAGCGACAAGGCCAATACATATGCTACCAACCTGGAAACATCATTGCCATACCGCTTCCAGGGACTGGCAGGCAGATTTACCTACGGCTTCAGCAACAAATATTTCGCAGAACTGAACTTCGGGTATAATGGCGCTGAAAACTTCTACCCGGACAAACGCTACGGCTTCTTTCCATCTGCCGGCCTGGGATGGGTAGTATCGGAAGAACAGTTTTTTAAACCTGTTAAAGATTACGTACAACTGTTTAAAGTCCGGTTCTCACATGGTCTTGTTGGTAATAGCAACATCGATGGCAGAAGGTTCGCTTACCTGGCTACAGTGGCCAGCACAGGGGATTACTATTTTGGTAAAAACATGGACCAGAAGTACACGGGTAAGGAAATCGGAGAATATGCGGTGGACGTACAATGGGAGACTTCTAAAAAGACAAACCTCGGTTTTGATATACAAGTGCTGGATGAAAGCCTCGCCTTGCAGGTGGACCTCTTCAGGGAATACCGCAGCGGTATCTTCCTGCGCCGCAAGTCCCTGCCAGGTTACATCGGTATGATCAACGCTCCTTTTGGTAACGTAGGCATTATCGATAACAAAGGCATCGACGCATCGGTGACCTACAACCGCCGCTTCGGTGATCTCTCCGTGCAATTGCTGGGCAATTTCACCTATAATAAAAACGAAGTCATAGAAAACGACGATCCCGCATGGAAATACCCATGGCTGGAAAGAAAAGGCCACAAGGTAGACCAGCGCTTCGGTTACGTTGCTCTCGGTCTCTTTGAAAGTGATGAACAGGTGCGCAATTCTCCTCGTCAGCCGGGTGATGTACGCGCCGGTGATATCAGGTACAAGGACATCAACGGAGACGGCGTAATTGACTCCTACGACCAGGTGCCTATCGGTTATGGCGATGTCCCTGAAATCATCTACGGATTCGGGTTTACGCTGGGATACAAATCTGTCAGCCTCTCTGCGTTGTTCCAGGGCGCCGCACATGTGGACGTGCTCCTCAGCGGCGAAGGCACTATGCCGTTCCAGCAAGGCCTGGCGAGAGGTAACCTCTTCAGCAATATCACCGATCGCTGGACGGAAGAGAACCCCCGCCAGGATGCATTTTATCCGCGCCTGATGGCCGGCTCGCTGAACGATAACTATGCGGCCAGCTCCTGGTGGGTAAAACGCAGCGATTACCTCCGTCTGAAAACGTTGCAGCTGAGCTATAGCCTGCCTCAACGCCTTATGAAAAGGATCGGCTTTAAATCGTCCAATATATTCCTGCAGGGTGTTAACCTGCTCACTTTCTCTCCCTTCAAAATGTGGGACGTGGAAGTGGGTAACGGCAGGGGAGCTGCCTATTCCAGCACCAAATCCTATACTGTCGGCGTAGCCGTGAATTTCTGATGATTAGCTAACAACAACAATCTTCTTCGGATGAAAATAAAAAGACTCGCTTACCTCGTATTGGTAAGTACCTCGTTCCTGACGACAGCCTGTAACAAGGACTTTCTTAACCAGGTCCCCGACGACCGCATCACCATCGAACAGGTGTTTGCCCGCAGGCGCTATTCGGAAGAATACCTGGCCAATATCTATTCTACCATACCCAACGAAGCATATCGCAATACCTCCCCATGGGAAGGCTGCTCCGATGATGCAGACATCACCTATGACCGGCCGGGTTCTGGTTATGATACCTATCCCATCAACCTGGGCAACTGGAGCGCCGCTTCCGGTTATATGGACACCTGGGCCAAATACTACCGTGGTATCCGCTCCGCGTCGTATTTTATGCAACATATTGATGAAAACAAAGAGATAAAGGAGCTGCCCAATGGCCAGGACCTGATTGACAAATACAAGGCGGAAGCCCGCTTCCTGCGCGCCTTCTTTTACTATGGCCTGTTGCGCCAGTATGGCCCGGTGATCCTGCTTGGCGATACACCTATTGCCGGTGACCTGGAACCTTCCGACGCGGAAATGCAGAAACCCCGTAGCAGCTACGATGAATGTGTGAACTACATCGTATCGGAACTGGACCTCGCTGCCACGAAGCTGCCCAAACACTTCACCGAACAAGCCGATGCCGATTATGGCCGCGCTACCGCCGCCACCTGCAAGGCCATAAAAAGCCGTGTGCTCCTGCTGGCTGCCAGTCCGCAGTTCAACGGAAATACCGACTACGCCGGTTTCTCTAACATAGATGGTAAACAGCTGATCAGCTCCACCTTCGACAAGGAAAAATGGAAACGTGCTGCTGACGCGGCAAGAGATGTGATTACCGGTTTCAATTTCTCCCTGTACCGCAAAAACGACGCTACCGGAAAATACGATCCCTACCTTTCCTGCCGCGATGTGTTCCTCGATCCGTGGAATAGTGAAGTGATCTTCGCCCGTACCACCAACAACTTAAAGGACTGGGAAAGATCTACCAGCCCACGGCTGGCCAATGGCTATGCTGCCGTAGCGGTGACCCAGCAACTGGTTGACGAGTTTGAAATGCAGAACGGCAAAGGTATCCGCGAAACCGGTTCCGGTTACATGGAGACAGGCTTTTCTACCGCGGCCACCAAATACACCACTGCTGGTACTTACAATATGTATGTCAACCGTGAACCGCGTTTCTACGTGAACGTTAGTTACAACGGCAGCCTGTGGATCAACACCAGCGAAGGCAATAAGGTGATAGAAACGTTCTTTACAGGGAATACCGGTAAAAAAGGTTCCTGGGATTTCCCCCGCACCGGTTATATCGCCCGTAAAAATATCCACCCCAACAGCAACCCGAGAATTTCCCAGTATATCGCCCGGCCGTTTATACTGGTACGTTATGCGGAAATATTGCTCAACTACGCAGAGGCGTTAAATGAATATGCTCCCGGTGATCCGGACATCGCCAAATACCTCAATGAAATCCGTAACCGTGCCGGTCTTCCGGAAGTAACGCCGGGCCTTGGCCAGAGCGAAATGCGGGCTAAGATCCGTCATGAGAGGAGGGTAGAGCTGGCGCTGGAAAGCCTGCGTTATTTTGATACCCGCCGCTGGAAAATTGCAGAACAGACAGACGGAGGCAACTTTTACGGTATGAATGTAGACGCCGGTACGAAACTGACAGACCTCGTGTTTTATCAACGTACTGTTTTTGAAAGAAGGGTCTTCCTCAAAAGCTATTATCTGTTCCCTATTCCGCAGTCAGAAATGGACCGCGACCGTAACCTGGTACAGAACCCGGGCTGGTAAACAATTTTATTGATCTTTAAATGACTGACATTATGAAAATGAAAATAGGAACGGCCTGCGGAATGGCTTTGCTGATGCTCGCCAGCTGTAGCCGTGACAGCGACCTGCTTCGTAATATCCCGGACAGCATCGCGGTTGTGTACATGCCGCAGGCGGTGAACAGTCCGGCTACGTATAGCTTTAACCGTACCGCCGCCAGCGATTCCATTATCTATGGCGCCTGCTATGGTGGCCCGCATTCCCCCGCATCGGACATCCGGGTGCAATTTAAAGTAGAGGCTTCTCTGGTGGATAAATTCAACGCCAGCAACTACACTAATTATCCCGTACTGCCTGAGGGGAGCTACGAGCTGGAGCAATCCGGCTCGGTCATCCCCGCCGGTAAATACAATACGCCCCCGCTGAAGCTGCGCGTACGCTTCGATAAACTGGACGGCGTAGGCAACTACCTGCTGCCGGTCAGCATTACTACCGACGCTAAAGTCAATGATCGGTTACGTACCACCTATTTCCTTATCAATGCCAAATATACCAGCAACCCGTTTTCACTGTTCGATCGCGCGGCCTGGAAAATAACAGGCTTCTCTTCCGAAGAGCCTACCGGTGAAGGCGCTACGAACGGGCACGCTATTCACGCGCTGGATGGCGATGGTGATACCTTCTGGACTACCCAGTGGAAGGCCGCCAAACCCGGTCCGCCGCATACTATCACCATCGATATGCAGACTGCGCAAAAGCTGCATGGCCTCGCACTCACCGGCCGCACAGATAAAACTACCGGTGAAGTAAAAGCTACGGGCAACCCGAAAAACATCGTGGTGGAAACCAGCCTGGACGGTAACGTATGGGACTATACGGAAACATTCACGCTGGATAATAACAAGCTCAATACTATTTTCCTGGCTTATGCCCGGCAGGCACGCTTCTTCCGGCTCACGATCAATACCAGCCAGGGGGACACCTATCTGACAAACATTGCTGAACTGAATGCCTTTTAACCTGTATATATGTCCAGATATCTTGTAATAAGCCTGCTGCTGTTACTCTGTGCGTGTAGTAAATCAGACGGTAAAAAAGAAGGTCCGCCGGCGCCTGTGAAAGAGAAAATCCGATTGAAGGTGATGACTTATAACATCTACGGCGCGCGTGCCAGTACCGGCGCACCGGCCGATCTGTCCCTGCTGGCCAAGGTCATCAATGAGCAGCAGCCGGACCTGGTGGCTTTACAGGAAGTAGATGTGTTCACCAACCGTACCGGCATTACTGTCCATCAGGCAAAAGAACTGGCTGCCCTTACCGGCATGGAATGGTTCTTTACCAAGGCCATTGATGTCAGCGGCGGACAATATGGTGATGCAGTGCTGTCGCGGCTGCCCATCAAAGAAAGCAAACGTTATGCGCTCCCCATAGACCCCAATGTGAGTGGAGAATTCCGGTCTGTCGCTATGATCAAAGTCAATAAAGAAGGAAAAGACTTTTATTTCGCCTCCACACACCTGGACCACCTGTCACAGGAAGAAAACCGGCTGGTACAGGCAGTGGAACTGAAGAAAATAGTAGCCGCCCTTGACCTGCCACTGATCATGGCCGGTGATCTTAACGCGGTGCCCACTTCCCAAACGATGAACATTATCCGCAGTTTTATGAACCTGGGCTGCACGCAGCAATGCCCGCTTACATTCCCTTCCAACAAGCCGGACCGCACGATCGATTATATTATGACGACACCGAATGGAGGTTTCTCAGTAAGCACCTATCAACCATTGCCAGGATATATAGCGGATAAAAACGTATATGCGTCCGACCATTGTGTGGTGGTGGCTACGATCAGTATAAATTAACGAAAGACGATAAAGGATGAATGCCACGACGGCTGTTCCCGAAAGGGGAACGGCCGTCGTGTTTTAAGTGTTCTTGTGATGGATAATTATTCCTGAAGTAGGTAATCGTCGAATAGAATGCTTTATCCATTGTAATACCCTGTTGGTCTGCTTTAGCAATGGGTATTCCTCTCGGCGAGACTGCTGAAATGCGCTATGGCTGTCGGTAACCTGAAGACGCCGTTTAAGGAATGATCTTCTATTTTAATGTATTTATACCACTGGTCAGGTGCAACCAGCACAAGGTATGTCCATGACGATTTGTGCTTGATCCGCTGTACAATAAAAGAATTGGACAGGTCTTTCCACAGATAAAGCGTCCCATTTGTGGTGATGCCTTTGGGATCTACGGTAATGACTGTCGTAAGGCGGGAAGACGTCCATTTGAACTTAAAGATGATCAGCAGCCCTAGTATTATGATCAACGCTACGACAAACGGGACATAGATGGTTCCCATTTTGCTTCGCGCCACAACTCCTGCCACCATGGCGACATAACAGAGAAATGCCACCCGCCAGCCCTGGTAGGTGCGGAAGGTATAACCTTCCGGCTTGATTTTTATCATGTGTGTATGCAGAGAGGGTTCCGAGGTGCTTCGGATGATAACGTTCATGTCCTTTGCGGAAGCCTTGTGGGATTCAAGCTCGTAAACCAGCTGATAACCCGGGGCGCTACTGTACTTGTCGGCATCTATAACAGGCATAGGGATACGATTATTATATAGATCTAAAAATCGCTAATTTAGTAAATAATCACTATCCCCACTGCTATGAATCCTTACCAACAGAACGTCCAGGCCCCATAACCATATCTTCCTTCGTGGAAGGCGGCCCGGAAAAGCCGGCACGGAAGTAGCAGGGAAAGATTCGATGAACCTCCACCATGCATACAATTATGAAAGAATCACTGAAAAAATACCTGGAATATATTGATTCCGACGAGGACTTTTCCTTTAAAGTAAGGATGGAAGCCGAATGGGATGATCACGCCTATCAGGAGTTCCTGCGGTTGCTCACCGCCGTCATCCATGACTACAAAGACAGTGGCCTGATGCCCATACCAGTGATGCTGTTCTTTACTTCCGGTCTCGATCAGCTCATCGGTATTGTCACCAATCCACTGTTTTTCAAAACGGCTTCGAGGGAATACGAAGACCTGGTCCGCGGCCGCGTGGCAGAGCTGGAGATGCTGCAAAAGAAATTCCTCTGCGGGGAACTCTTTATGCAATCTTAAGATATTCAATCGCTGATAGCATCTCCATAAAATTATATTGCTTTGTAAGAAACAATATCCTTTCATGAGCTCAAAACGTAGCCCGGGGCTTCAGCCCTGGGACCTCCGGCGCATATCGCACAGCATATCAGAATGTATGTTCAGCCCGATGTTGGTCATGTTATACAGGTGTTCGCTGGCAATCAGCCATACCACTTCACAGATCTGTGTTTCGTTGTAAAACATGGCCATGCGGGAGAATGTGTCCGGGTTTACTTTTTTATGCTGTGTAAGCTCTGTTGTGTAATCTAGCAGCGCTTTTTCTGCGGGGGTGAACAGGTTGCTGGTGGCGTAGTCGGGAAGTGCGTCGAATTTGGCGCTGTCCATGGAAGAGCGGATAACTTCCCATCGTGCGATGTCCATGCAGAAGAGGCAGATGTTCAGCCGCGCTACCTGTTGCCGTACTAGCAGGGCTGTTTCATTGCTTAAGGTCAGTTTTTTGTCCAGTTTGTTCACTTTGCCATAGAACATGCCGAAAGCTACTGGCAGCCTTACAGCGTGTACTTTCAACGGAGCCAGCACTTTACCGAACTGCTTACGGGTAAAATAATAAGCCAGTTTCATCATCAGGCTTTTAGGTTGCTCTACGGGGGCGAGAAAAGTGTCCATAATTATAATTTTTATCGGGTGATAGATTGTTTTTGAATGTTATACCCTTATATCAACTGAACTTCCCCGGATAGGACATCGGACGAAAAAAAAATTTGTACCTTTCCTTCTTATAAATGCAAGGATTGATTGTCAGTATTTAAAATATATTTGGTAACCCCCATTGGTATGTCTGATGGAATTAACCTTACCCTGAATGAACAATAACATCACCGTAGAACCATTTCAGATTGAAACCACCCGTACCGCGGGAGCAGTAGTCACGCGACTGACGGCCGCCACAGGCGTAACACACCACGATAACATCACCTATGCCGAACAGACGCTCATGGCCAACTATGTTTATAACAGCCGTTCCTATAAGACAGTATATACCCTGATGGATGCCGACGGCGCCGTTATCAACAGTTATGAGGAGGAAGACGGCATACTGCCGACACTGTTTACCAGCCCGTCGGGAGAAGCTTTTGTGTCTGTTGTTCCCTATCACCCGGACAAAGAACTGGAAATAAGCATACCTGTTTTTAGCCGGGAACAAACAGAAATGCCGAAAGGGAACCGCCCTTTTACCGGTAAATTCATCAATGTGGTAAAGGATACCGCAGTTTTTTATGACAATGACCAGTGGTCGTCTGCGAAACCGGACAAAATGCTCACCATCGTCTTTAAAGACGGGGTGATCAAAAAGAAAAACAATATCAAAATAGCACCGCCAGCACATAACAAAGTGTATATCGCGGACAATGAAATCCATCTGCTGAAGAAGGTGGATGAAATGTGGGTACACCGGCAAGTCAACGAAAAAGGAGAGGAGATAAAACGGCGCGAGCTGGACCTGGGAAGACATTACGCCCGGGAGATCGTCACCTGCTCTTTTGAAGGCACCTCCTGCCTGCTGGCTGCTGATGAAAACGGCCTGCTGGCCCTCCTGCTGGTAGATACCGCCGGAGCAGCGGTCTCCCAAGAACTGTTTAACCTGGGCGACCCGGTTTTTAATACCTGGCCCGCGGCCTGCATTGGCCCCCGTACCTTCGCTATTCGTTTTAATACAGAATTTGGCAACGGCTGGATGGTGCTCCGTGATCATCAACTGGTGGAATTGTTTTATAGTAAAGGGATACAGGGATATAAAAACCTGCTCAGCGGTGAAGTGATCAGCATCCCGACAGACGGAAAACTAATCCTTTCCGGCCTGAATAAAACCCGGGAAAATGCGCTGGCTGTCATTATCTATCCCAGATCAGACAAACCCAAAGAACAAAAAACATTGTTTATCATCAACAGAACAATAACAACAAATGGATGAACAAAGACAGGCTTTTGAAGACTATTCTTTTGAAGTGACCGGCCGGCTCTTCGATCAGCATGGTGGCAAACTGGAACAGCTCCCGGAAAGAGAACAGGAAGTGGTACGGATATGGCGGCTGGAAGCGGATATGTATAACGGCGGCTTCCTGCAGTACTTCTGCAACTGGGGCTACGAAAATTTTGAAAAGACACAGCAGATACTGACCAGGCTGGGCGCAGCTCAAAGCCTGGCGATCATCACAGAATATGAAAAAACAATCGCTGTGCTGAAAAATGATGAGAGAATTACGGAGCTGTGGGACATCCCCAAATACATGGACGAATACCTGAATGAAGAACAACAGCAACGGCTCAACGAACTGGATGAACTGTACTGGGAAAACCCGGATGATATCCAATTATTAGGTTATAACTATTATTTGAAACAAGATGCGTAACAAATCAATATTTTTAAGCCTGCTCCTGGCGCTGGGAGCTGCCTGCGCCATGGCCCAGGCTAAAGTCGACGACTACCTGAATATACCAGGACCGCTGCAATTGAATAATGCAGCTTATCGGCTGGCCTGGTCTGCACATCCCAATAACAACTACTACAAGCAGGAGTACCTGGTCCCCGGAGAAACCCTGGAGAAGTTTAATTCCCTGGTTACCATTGACTTCCTGAAGGGAGATTTCCGGCCCGCCGACCTGGCCGGTCAAAAAGTGGAGGAGCTGAAGAAACTGAAAGCTACCAATCCCCTGGTGAACTATAACGTGTACGAAAAAGACCAGCAGTACATCCTGGATTTCCTGATCAGCCAAAGTTCCGCTGATGGCAAGCAATTACTGATCGTGGAAAGAAATGTATACCGGTATGAGCGCAATGCCAACCCTGCCCAACCTGGAATTTTGCTGCTATGCGCCAGCCAACGCGCCTATGGTAACGGTATCGAGCCATTCCTGCAAAAACTGAAAGCAGACAAAATGAAGCTGGTCAAGGCGGTAGCGGAATATAAAATGCCGGCTGTTACTGCAAAACAGTAGTAGCTTCTTAAAGGCGTGTTAAAATTTTCTTGTATGCCCGATAACACCCCTTTATAGCATAATAACCGGATAGGTTATACGTTTTTCACCTAAATTTGGATCTGAAAAACTTATAGCCAACAAACAATCCGGATGCTCATAAAGCCGCCGGGCCCATAGGAGTATGAAGAAGAATTTATTTACGGCTGCAGCTCTGCTGCTGGCTTCCTGCGCTTTCGGTCAAACTAAACCGCTCATCGGAATTTTTTTCAAAGGAACTGACAGTACCGGTCAACAGGCTGCTATTCGGAATACCGTGGAAGACGCCTTCCTGCGTGCCAAACGCTTTGATTTTGTGGAGCGTGGTGAAATGAACGAAATAAAATCCCAGCCAACGGAAAGTGCACAGCTGGAGGCTATGAAAGAGCTGAAAGCCCAATATCTGCTGGTCGGTAATGTAGTGAGCGTAATGGAAGACCAGAAACAAGCCAAACTGCCGGTATTCGGTAATTCTGTGACCCAACAGACGGAAGTCATCTTTAATGTGAAAGTGCTGGATGTGAATTCCGGTGAACTGGTGGCTGCTGGCAACTTCTCCAATACCGGCAAGGGAAAGAACGGTTTCCACGATGCGCTGGCCGGTACCCGCCCGCGCCTCGACAAATTCGTTAAGGACAACTTCAGACTGATGGCCACCATCGCTTCCGTAGAAGAGAAAAATGCTTATGGCGACGCAGTGAAAGTGCTGTTGTCAGCAGGTAAAGCAGTAGATCTCCGCGAAGGCGACGAATTTAAAGTCTACGAATCCGTAGAAGTAAATGTGGACGGTAAAAAAATTACCCGTAAGAAAACTGTGGGAAAGATCATCGTTTCCAGGATAGAGGATGAACACTTTAGCGTTTGTGCCGTTGTGGAAGGCGCCGGGGAAATCACGAAGCTGGTCGGCAATGGAGCCACCCTTCGTTGTGAACTCACTGCAGAAGCTCCTAAAAAATTGTTTTTCCAGAAATAAAGCTATACAAAAAGCGGCTGCCTTAAAGCAGCCGCTTTTTTATTTTAACTCTTCCAGCGCTATCACTGCTACATCTATTTACCAGGTCCTGTCAGGATAAAAATACAAACGGGTCGCTTCCAACTGGATCGGGTTATGGATCAGGAAATACGGCTGAACCAGGCCTTTTTCTCCGGTAAGTGGCAGGTTCATGCCAAAGGCGGCGACTTTGCTGCTCTCTTCATCGTCCCCAAAAGCCCACTGGTCTGTCGTACCGGCTTTGGTAAAATAAATGGTGGCGGCATCCAGTTTGTTTTTGGTATCAAAATCAGGAGAAGGGAGATAGTCTGCATATACCCAGGTATTGGGTTTTATATTTTGGGCGATGTATACTTTATACTCTTTGTCTGTGGTGGCGTCTTTCCGATAGAGGAAAATGTCGAAAGGCTCGTCATTATTGGTATAGCGGACGTAGAATCCCAGTTTGTTAGTGGCAGCGTCGGCGGAGGGAGGATTTATCGCCAGCGCTTTACCATCTAAATAAACGACATTGAAATTGGCTTTAGTGCCGCTGGAGGGCAGCGGTTGACTGAAAATAACCGCTTTGGTGGCCGTGTCGGTAATGGTCAGCGTCTGGATGCCCTGGTGATTTAACGGGGATGTATATACGGCATTAAAGGAAATCATTGACGTCGGTTTGACGATAAATTTTCCGTGTATGGAAGACACGTCGTATTGAGTGGTGTCAATAGATACCTGCCATGCATGATCGCTGCCGTTATAACCGTTAATGACTACATGCATGATCTTTTTTGCCTGTAGGTCTTCTTTGTTGCAGGCGAAGAAAAAAATGCTGCATAAGAAGATCACGGTGTTGATAATATATTTGGGTAAAGACTTCATGAATCGTTGTTTTTATAATTCCAGATTTTTGTTAAATCTTATGCTATTGCCGGTCTCGCTTTCACTGAAAATATAGATGGTGGAAGACGGGCTGGAGGCGGCAGGCGTAGGTGCGCTGGATGATGTGGGATGCCAGCTGTACACTGTACCCTGTGTGTAAAACTCGTTGGTACCGGCTTTATAAATATAGGCTTTGAACAGCACAGCGGTATTCTGCCCGTTGTATTGCTGGCCAGTGGTGGAAAAAGTTGATAACGTCACCGTTTCACTGAATTCGTTTGGCTTTACATTTTTAATGCGGGTGATTTCTTCGAACACTTTTGGAGTGAAATAATATTTCCCCAGTACGATATCTACCGGTTCACTGTAATGGGTCAGGGTAGGCGTGAACAGGTAGGATATTTTGATTTTGCCGTCTTCTTTGGGCTGTTTCTGTGGCATGTTCATGACCTGTCCGTTCATGTAAAAAAAGCTGATAACGGCAGGACCTTCGTCTTTTTTTAATTCTTTTTCCAGTATGATTTTCCCTGTTTCTTTTCCGGAGATGGTCAGTTTTACGGTATGCTGGTTGTCCGGGAAGGTATAGGCCTCGCTTTGGTTAAAGTTGCCACTGTTCAAATTGTATTTGAATTTAAAGGTGTCCACTTTTACTTCCAGGTCTTCGCTGCCGCCGTTGTATCCTTTGATGGTGACTGGCAGCATGCCGCCTTTAAAGAGGAAGTCCGCTTTTTTGTTACAGGCCGCTGTTGTCAGCAAAACGACGCCTGCCAGCAGTGTAAATATTTTTGTGTGTTTCATTTTTCTTCTTTTGGAATGATCGTTAGAATGTATAGGAGAGCGACAGACTGAAAGATGTTCCTACTTTGCGAATGAAGGTGTCTTTATCTCCGATCCTGGTTTTGGTTTTTCCATCTGCCGATGTTTCATAATGACCTTCTTCATATTTCTGCGAGAAACCTTCTTTCCATTCATAGATGTCGCTCCATTCTGTGGCCGGTATTTGTGACAGGGAAAGGCCGTTCCATTTGTCCTGATATTTATAGGTGTCGGTGCTGTTGATGTAAAAACGGTAAGCGCTGTTGGTGATGTTGCTGATATTCAGTTTTACGTTCAGCTTTTTGTCTTTCAGGAAGGCGTAGCTCAGTTGCGCGTCTACCTGGTCGCGTGGCCGTTCGTATTCCACGATATTAGGTGTCATGCCGGCGGTAAAGGTTTTATAGCCCATGTGGTTGAAGGCCACGTTGGCGCCTAAACGATTACCGGCATATTGAACGCCGATATTGTACAATACCGGTACCTGGCCGTACAATGGGCGCTTTTCTTTCTGCAGCGTTTTGGTGCGGTATTCATACCGAACACCATATTTATCTTCCGAAAGACCTTTCCCCTGGAAGATGCTGGACTGTACTTCAGAACTTTGAAGCGTAAGGTTGCCGCTCACGAAGATATTGTTCAGCCATTTCCAGCCGGGGTTCATAAACCCAAGCCGTTTACGGATGTCAAATTCCCAGCCTTTCACCTTGGCCCATTCAGAGTTTTGGGTGGTCACGTATACCCTCATGGTGGCATCCGGCTGCATGCGGTATATCTCTACCGGTTTATCGAAATACTTATAAAAGAAGCCTGCGGAGATGACTTCACCAGGCTGAGGATACCATTCCAGGCGCAGATCGTAGTGGTCTATCAGGGTAGACAACACGCCTTCATTGCGACGGTAGGCGCCTATTCCTGGGTCATAGCGGATCATGCGGGAGTTCTCGATCAGTGCGGGCCTTACTACTGATTGCGCGTAGGCTGCCCTGATGTTGAAGTCTTTTATCGGTGTGGCGGTGAGACTGGCAGAAGGAAGGTAACGCCACTTTTTTTCTTCTGAGGTAGGATCGGCGAAAGGAGAGACGATCTTGCCGCTTTCCGGATCAACATATTTAAGCTTTTCTCCCTGTTCTATCATCGTGGCGATAGTGAGGTCGTTGGAGCCGTTTTTCAGCCTTTCGTATTGATAATACTCTGCCCTGATTCCCCATACCAGGCGCAACCAGTTGGTAATACGGTTGTCCATCATGCCATAAACTGCCTGGTTGGTATTTTTCCCTTCATAACTGTTACGGGAGAACGAAGCGGGATAATACATCAGGTCTTTCAACGGATCATTGAATGCCAGGTACCTGGTCCATTCCTGTACCGGCACAAAAGGATAGGCGCTGCCCTGCGGTTCTACAGAGCCAATAGGTAAAACCATCCAGTCGTATAATCCCTGGCGTTCCATAAACTGGTAACCGGCTTTGATGGTTTGTTTTTGTCCCAGTGTTTTGAAATGATAGCTCAGGGCAGCTTCCGCTATTTTGTTGGTTTCTTCATATAAATACTGTGCTCTGTTGAAGGTGCCGTTGCCCGGGTTGGTAACGCCGCTGGGCATAACATTGTGCGTGGTGTTGTTGAGCGTACGGGTAGGCACCAGCCACGCTTCCACCGCGTCTTTTTCCAGGTTGGTGAGCTTGTTGCGGGCCACGTTCCAGTCAAACTGAAAAGCCCCCAGCGTATGCTCGCCACCGATGCGGTTTTGCAGCAGGTCGATAAATTTTGGGCGGTCGTATTCCCTGACAGCAGGAGCATCTTCATAGCCAATCTCGTTACCCCAACCTACAAGGCGGGAAAACTGGTTGTTGAACACCCGGGAATAGAAGTTACGTACTGTGATTTTATGGTTTTTGGTGCTCCAGCCCATGTTGAGCAAGGCGCCCCAGGTGGTGTTAAAATTATAGTGTTTGGAAGTGGTAGGCTGTAGCTGATCACCGGTGACGGCATCATAGGCGGGTGCGCCAATTTTCTCCCAGTCGCCCCGCTCAAAGTGGGAGATATCATCAATAGACTGTTCATTGCGATAGCTAATGGAGCCTACAAAACCAAAACGATGTTGTTTCAGCTGATAGCTGCGGCCAAGGCTGAACTGGTAATTCTGGCCAGGCGCCGCCCTGTAGGTCCTGGTGCCCATTCTTTCCAGTCCGCCTATTCTTTTGTTTTGTTCGGCGATCATCGCCGGTGTTATCTGTGCAACGCCCGGTGTTGGCGGGGCATTGGGATTTTTGGGGTTATAATTTTGGTTGTTGAAGGTCAGCAGGTCGTCCGGGAAATGTTCTCTGCTGCCGTCGTCAAAGCCCAGGTAGTCTTTATTGCCACGGCCATAGCCCAGGAATTCTTTCCCGGTGCTGCCTGCTGTGTATTTCCCGCCGATGCCGATGGTGGTAAAGTTCTGATGCGGAATGGCGAACGTGTTCACCTGTATGAGGCCGCCACCAAAGCCAAAGCTCATGTCTGGTGTCGAGGTTTTGGATACGATCACATTATCAATCAGGTTACTGGGGATGATGTCAAATTCGAAATCGCGTACCTGCACGTCGGTGCTGGGCAGGATGGCGCCGTCCATCATGGCAAGATTGTACCGCTCGGCGATACCGCGTACGACTACACGCCGGTTGTCGTTGGTGCTGATACCGGAAATCCGTTTCAGGGTTTCGCCCACGTTTTTGTCAGGCAATGCCGCAATCTGTTCCCTGCTGATGCCGTTGATGATGCCGGCTTCGTTCTTCTGACGGGCATAGAGAGCATTGATAGTTTCTTTTTTTACAGAAGAGGTGACTACTACGCCGGCCAGTGTTTTTTTCTCTCTTTTGAGGGTAATGTTTACGTCGAAGGCGGTTGCGTCTTTTACATCTATGTCGGTGATCAGCTTGGAAACATAGCCGATAGAGGATACTTCAGCCTGATAGGTTCCTTGGGGCAGGACGACGCTGAATGACCCGTCTTTTGCGCTGGTCGTGCCTTTGTCTCCAATACGGATGGTGACGTCCGGCAGTGGGTCGCCGTTTCCTTCGTCAATCACTTTGCCGGTCACGCGCCCGGGCACTTTTTTGGCAGGGTCGGAGGCGGCTTTGTAAGCAGGGTCCGGAACGAGGAAGATCAGTTTACCTTTGATGGTATAAGTGATCGGGCTTTTGTCGAAGATGCTTGTCAGTACACTTGTCAACGCTGCATCTGATAAGGAGAGTGTAACATTTTTGCCATAGGCTGACAGGGAGTTTTCGGAATAGGAGAAACTGAAGCCTGTTTGTTGTTCAAGCTGGGTGCAGGCTTCCCGTAACGGGGTGTTCCTGAATCGCACGGATATTTTTTTGCCGGCATCTTGTGCTGATAACGCAACGTTCAATACCAGCAGGCATCCCAGTAAAAGAGTACTGAATGCTTTTCGGGGCAGCATGCTCAAATGCCCCGTTCGGATTTTTTTCATACTTTTAATTGTTGTTTGTGTTATGGAAATGGCCGCCTTTGGATTCCCGTCCCCGGCGGCTTTCATGGCGCATGTTTATTTCCGCTTCTGTCAGCAGGAGCGGATTTTTTATTGTATCAATACGGTTTGACCGGACTTTTTTATGGTTACACCGGCTGTCATGGCTACAATGTCCAGTGCTTCCCCTGCCGTGGCCTGATGAAGGGTGGTGGTGATGATGCCGTCGGCAAGTTCCGGTCTGGCAAAACGGATGCTGATGCCATAGTACCGTTCCAGCTCGGCCGCCACTTCTTTCAGGGATTGTTTGCGGAATGCCAGTATGCCATGCCGCCAGGCACCTATGCGCTCTGTATCGGGCAGCGTGTGTACGGTGGCGTGATGAGTGCCGGTGTCGAAGACTAACAGCTGCCTTTGGGTCAACGAGGCTATGTTGCCTGCTGCGGGCTGCTCCTGATCTATAACATTGACGGCTCCTTCGGCAACCGCCACTTTGATGGAAGGCTCCGTGTTACGGTAACGGATGTTGAAAGCGGTGCCAATATCAACGGTGGTAAGGTTATTCGTTTGAACGCTGAAAGGATGCCTGCCACCATGTTTTACAATGAAGTATGCTTCTCCTTCAAGAATGATTTTCCGGTTGGTGACGCCGTAGTTCTTGTTGTATCGCAGGCTGCTGGCGGCGTCCAGGTATACCTGCGAACTGTCGGGCAGTATAATGCTGGTCCTTTTGCCGGCTTCATTATGCAACTGTACCCATTGCTGTTCCCGTAAAGCCCGTTGTTGTTGGTTTTGCTGCCAGTACCGGCCAGTGAGTAGAATAATGCCTGCGAATGCCGCCGCTGCAGCAAGTTTCCACCAACGGACACGTGGTAACTGTTTTACAGGCATTGACGGTTTTACCAAAGCAAGGTATTCCTTGTACTTTTTGTCTGCATCAGTTTCAGGTGCGTATGTTTCGCCGGAGACTTGCTGCCAGTCCTGCAACAGCCATTCCTGAAGGCTTTCCTCATAGGCGGGATGGTGCAGGTACTGCCGGATCGCGGCCAGTTGTTCCTGGGTACACCGGTCATTTATATATATCCTGATAAGTGTTTTGTCTACGGGTTGCTGCTGCATACAGACAGGTGTTTAATGCTTTTACCTGCGTATATCCCTCCGCGTTAATATTCCCCTATGGCGTAACAATTTATTAACACTGGCTATAAAATGATGGAGGCCAGATGTTGGGCGAGTTGTGTGCGTAATTGTTTTAATGTGGCGGAGATCTGGTTTTCCACTGTTTTTGGGGAGATGTTCAACTGTTGGGCGATTTCCTTGTAAGTGAGGTTTTGTTCCCGGTGCAACAGGAATATCCGGCGCCGTTGCTCGGGAAGGCCGGCAAGGCTTTCCTGGTAATGACGCATCAGTTCTCCGTACAGCACAGGGTCATTGGCTGTGGCCGGATCGGTGGCTTCTCTTCCTGCATCAAGGGAAAACAGGTGGTCTACCTTTTTCTGCCATGCTTTGATAACACGGTTGCGGGCAATGGTAAACAGGTAGTTTTCAAAAGTGGCGGGGTTAGTGACGGACTGCCGGCACTGCCAGACTTTGACCAGTATGTCTGTGGTGAGGTCTTCGGCATCCGTCTCGTTTTTGAGATAGCGGAAAGTGTAACGCAGTAGCCTTTGGCGGTAATAATGAAATACCGCTTCAAAAGCGGTATCATCTCCCTGCAGCCAGCGGTCTATCGGGCCTGAAATGTCCTCATGAGGCATATTGTTATCGTGCTGTTGACTGCAAAGAAAAAGAATTTGTATTAAGGGAGTATTAAGAAAAACGGGGCATGCCTGACGATATTGTTATGAGAGGCATGCCCCGTGTTGCTATTGGGCAGCAGGGACCTGGTATTGGTAGTCGAACTGCTTTACAATTTTACCATCTATGTCTTTGATAAGTTTCAGACGGCCAAATGTGTCATATTCGTAATAAACAGTTTTACCCGAAGGATCTGTCTCACTTGTTGCTCCCAGTAATGGGTCATAGGTGTACGTGCTGACCGTAGCGTTGTTCAGACCTGTTCTCAGTTTGTTTAGTTCACTCCTGAGCTGTTGATCACTGGCGGGATTGTTCAGCACGTTCAGGTCCACCAGCGAAGCTGCCTGCGTATAGGTGGCGCCGGTAATGCGGGCTACAGGGAATTGCTGTTGATATCCCCACAGATAGGATACGGGAATATCGTTGTTTTTCTGGACTGAAAGGATGCTGCCGGCGTCTCCGGTAGTCACCGTGTTTTCCGGTTGATAGCGGCTGTCTTTTACAAAAGCGGATTTGTTGCCTGCCGGAAGTACGCCAGGTAACTGATTGGAAAATTTGAAGCTGGCATAGGGAATGCCCTGGTCTGTTTCCAGCCGGTATGTTTGAGCAGGCATGCCTGGATTTGCCGGGTTGTAATGTGTGGCGCTGCCCGACGTGATTCTATTGTTCTTTGTACTCACTTGTTCGACCGGCAGGATTAGAATATTTTTATTGACCATGCTGTCGATGAAAGCTGTGCCGGCAGTATAATCCGTAGGATACGCGAAATAGGATTTTTTCCATCCGTCGCTGATCTCTTCTGCAATGGATAAGGGCTGATAATGCCGGAAGCTGTCGAAAGACTCGTAAGTGTAATGGGTCCGGTTAACGATGGAATCTCCTGTGGACGTGTAAACTGTCTGGACGATACTGTCTTGTAACGCACATCCCATGGGAGTAGGGTACTCCATATATACAAATGTTTCACCGGAAGGATCTCTGCCATCGTCGTACGCGAATTTGTCCTGCGCTGCTTTGAGCGCATCCAATATGCCCGGCTCGCTGGCCATGGCGGGAGTTTGATAGTAGGAAAGGACCTTTTTTACCAGTTTACCGTTGGTGTCATATGCATACATTTCTTTCTGCAGCCCCAGTTCCCAGTCTTTCAGATAGGCGGGAGGGTTAGGGAACAGATTCTCTGCATTAGATCGTGAATCTTTGAAAGATGAGTATTTGTACACGTTTTTTCCATTGGGAAGTATTTCTTCTACTCTTTGGTAACCAATCGGACTACCGGATGTATACAGCATAGCCTGGGTGGGGCTGCTAGCCCTGGTGAAGTAGGTGGCAGTACTTAAATTTTTAACAGGCTGGCCTCCTACATCTGTAATTTTGTATTTTCTGGTATCATAGATACGATCATAAACGGGAAGCTTTCCCATTGCCCCTGAAGAGGTAATGCCATCTTCCTGAACATACCTGAAGCTGCGTGACTGTATAACATTGGTAAAACCATCTCTGACCTCGATTTTTCTTATTCTGCATCCGCCGGTGAGAAAGCTGGGTATTATCATGGAATCCGGTACGATCTCATTCCATTTTAAAGAGAAGGTGAACGGATTGTCCAGCGGATCTGTATAGGTGGAGCTCCATACGATCTGGTATTGTCCGGCTGGCATGCTCAGTAAGTTGCTGCGGACCACGGTCTTCCCATTATTATCACTATAGCCAAACGTGGCAGAGGCGTAAGTTTTGGTTCCATCCAGACTTTTGATATTAAACGCAAACGCAAAACGTGTGTCCAGCCCATAGGGATAGTCGCGAAAGTAAAAGGTGAAATCAATCGTTCCTGGCTGTCTGTCATTATAAAGAGAGAATACTTTGCTTCGGGTTGTTTCATATCCATTCAGGAAAGTAGATTCTGTCTTGCTCCGGTAGTATCGGCGCATAATAGTGTCAGATACCCGGTTAGGCTCATATTCGAAGGTGGTGGTCCCTCCTGTGGGATAGGTTATTTTGTTAAGTAATCCTGCCAGCGCTGCGGTCGAGTCAACGCTCCGGTCGCCGGCCAGTAATGAATTGGCAGGAGGCGTTCCTGTACCCGTGTTAGCGAATATATATTTTTCAAAGTCTTCCAGCTTTGGTATCAGGGTTACATTGTTTTTCCCATTATGGTATCCCCAGTGGTCCTGGCTATAGGATAATCTGGCGGGTAAACCTGGATTATAGGTAAAGACGTGGGCTGGTTTCTGTTGGCTGCCTGCAAATTCCTGTACGCTGGTAAGGGTTAGCCTGTTGCCGACAGAATAGTCGTAATTAAGTTTCACACCTCTTTGGTTACGCGTGTCATAGATGATGCTGTCCAGCTGCTGGTCTCCGGGAAGGTCTGTCCTGGCATTTCCATATTTAAACCGGACATCCCTGTTTCCCGGCAATATTATCCTGGAAATCCTTTTACCGTATATATCAACGCTACTAGTTGATGTCCTGAAGTTCTCCGCCGGATTGTCTCCGGGTATATTGAATTTCAGGAGATATTCCCGGGTTTGGGAGATACCGGTAGTATATACTGAATGATATCCTTCATATTCATAAAGAATGCTCATACCCGGTGTCGGCAGGACCACTTTAGAGAGATGCCAGGCAGAGGTGTAGGTCACATCGCCAAGGTTGGTATAACGTGCAGCTGTTGTTTCTTTCACATCGAAGACATATTTTACACCGTCGGTATTTGTAATGATAAAGCCGTCTATAGGGCTGTCGTTTGCGGGAAGACCACTGCGCAACAGTTCTATCCTCACGCCCGACCGGGTAGCCAGCATAATTTGATTGACATTGTTTTTTCTTTTCCCGATATAAAATTTTCCGGAAACGCCATTGAAGTTGAAAGTAAAGACATCCGGCTCACTGTCTTCCTGGCCAAAAGAATACCTCTCCAGCATCTGTTTGGTTTGGTTAAAAGGAGGCGCGTACATAAAGCCAACGGAAGGATAGTCATCCGGAAGGCCTACTGCACTGCGGTTGACAGACCCACCTGCCCCTAATGACCAGCCAATGCCTACATTCGAAGGCATCTCGTCTACTTTGATGCCGCCTGCATGGTAGCTCATATCAATAGCCAAATGATAGTTCAAACGGGGAATGGTATACGTAAAAACCGGTATGCTGATATTGGGAACACCGGTATAGTAACCTACAGGCACCAATGCAAATTTATCCATAGCCGCGGCAGTGGGAGAGGGCGCAATCACGTTAAATGTAGAATTGCCGTTAGGATCCTGTCCCGATACCGCTACGGGAAGGATAAAAGCAAGATACAACAGGATGAAAGAAACGGCGAGTGGCCTAACAAACCAATTTACATAGTTCTTCATAAAAAAGCAGTATAAGGATTATTAACAATTCATGTTTTGCATTTAAAAAATGCCCGTGGGTAAAGGCATTCCGAACATTATACTGGTGGTTGGTCAGTGCCACCGTACAGAAAATTTTGGTTGACCTCTTTTTTGGCGTTACTAATATAATATATCTTCTGAATTTTTTTGAATTTATATGTTCCCGTGTAACGTTGCTGGCCGCACGAAATGGCGGTACTTTATTTGAAAAAATAAAAAGAGGAATAGTTATCCACTATTCCTCCGGATGGTGGGGGGTGTGAAATCGGCCGTTTATACACTGTTTTTACCCCTGAAGGTTCTCCGAACACTATAACCCAGGCTCATAACAATACAAGCGGGGCATATGCCAAACCTGAAAAAGGTAAGCGCTACCTTTTTATACCATGGCAGGTTTGCGGGAATAATGGGACAGCTGACGCCATCGCCTTCATATTCCCTAATGCCCCATACATTGATACTTTCTTTCATGATGTACGATTAATATGGTTTACCCAAGGAAATGATACAGGCAGAACCCGATCAAGGTAACTGAAAGGATACACAGAATAATTTTCGTTTGTTTTTTCATGTTTGCAGATATTAATTATTGATAAATGAGAGAACGCATTTGAACAATTAATACCTGCGGCTTTCAATTATCACCCGGGAAACAAAGGAATTTGCAGTAGTGGGAGGGATGTAAGCTGCAAACGGCCGTAAAATGGAAAAAGCCTCCTGAACTTGCGTCAGAAGGCTTTTTAGCGTGGGCAGGATAGGATTCGAACCTATGAAGTCGAAAGACAGCGGATTTACAGTCCGCCCCATTTGGCCGCTCTGGAACCTGCCCGATATTGAAAAGAGAAAAGAAAAAGGAACAGACTTGTGTCTGTTCCTTTTAATCCTTGCGGACTGGACGGGACTCGAACCCGCGACCTCCGCCGTGACAGGGCGGCATTCTAACCGACTGAACTACCAATCCTTTCCCAAAAAAATGTGCTGTTTTACCAGCTATCTTTCTGTGTCCCAAGACGTTGTGTTGTTCCGTTTTGGGATTGCAAAGATAGCAACAAAGATTCCAATTAAGCAAATCTTTTTTAAAAAAAATTTTCAGCACTATCTTTACACCCGATCTTTAACCAATTAAACTATTTATGCAATTCCTGGATTTCGAAAAACCTATCGCGGATTTATATGAGCAGCTGGCTAAGCTGAAGGAGAATGGTGAAAAGTCCGGGGTGGATGTTTCTGCTACTGTGAAGGAATACGAGCAGAAAATTGAAGACACCCGTCTCAGCATCTACACCCACCTCACCGCCTGGCAGCGCGTACAGCTCAGCCGCCATCCGGATAGGCCCTATACTTTGGCGTATATCGAAAAAATGTGCACCAATTTTATGGAACTGCACGGCGACCGGAATGTGAGAGACGACAAAGCCATGGTAGGTGGCTTTGCTGACCTGGATGGAGAAACCGTGATGTTTATCGGTCAGCAGAAAGGGGTGAACACTAAAATGCGCCAGCTCAGGAATTTTGGGATGGCCAACCCGGAAGGCTACCGTAAAGCGCTCCGCCTCATGAAACTGGCGGAAAGATTCAACAAGCCCATTGTTACCCTCATCGATACTCCCGGCGCTTATCCGGGCCTGGAAGCGGAAGAAAGAGGCCAGGCAGAGGCCATCGCCCGCAACCTCTTTGAAATGGTAAAGCTCCGTGTGCCGGTTATCTGCATCATCATCGGCGAAGGCGCCTCTGGTGGCGCGCTCGGCATCGGCATCGGCGACCGCGTGCTGATGCTCGAAAACAGCTGGTATACAGTGATCTCTCCGGAAAACTGCTCCACCATTCTCTGGCGTAGCTGGAACTTCAAGGAAAAAGCAGCGGAAGAACTGAAACTTACTTCCGATTACATGAGCCAGTTCGGCCTGGTAGACGGCCTTGTCCGTGAACCACTGGGCGGCGCACACGTAAACCCGGACGAAATGGCTTCCATCCTGAAAACTAAAATCAAGGAAACACTGGCAGAACTGAAGAAAATCGACCCCGATGTACGCATCGAGCAACGGATCGATAAGTTCTCCCGCATGGGCTTTTACGAAGAACACTAAAAAAAATTTAGAGATCACAATAAAAAATTAGAATTTCGGCCTTCGGAATTCTAATTTTTATTTTTTCCCGTAAAAACACACATGGAACAGTTAAAAGGCACCGGGGTGGCTTTAGTAACACCCTTTAAAGCAGATGAAAGCATAGACTGGAATGCTTTGGAAAACCTCATCAACTATGTAATTGAGGGTGGCGTAGACTATGTGGTAACATTAGGTACCACCGGCGAAACGCCCACGCTTTCTGCAGATGAAAAGCTGGATTTGATGAAATTCACTTTCGAAAAGGTGTCGAAGCGGGTGCCGGTAGTGGTCGGCATCGGCGATTATAATACCCGTGATGTTGTAAAAAGACTGGAAAAATGCCCGCTGGACGAGGCTGCCGCTATCCTCAGCGTAGCGCCTTACTACAGCAAACCTACACAGGAAGGTATCTACCTGCACTATAAAACCATCGCTGCTGCTTCTCCCAAGCCCATTATCCTCTATAATGTGCCCGGCCGTACCGGTCGCAACATGACTGCGGAAACTACACTGCGCCTCGCGCATGAAGTGGAAAATATTGTGGCCATGAAAGAAGCGTCCGGCGATATGCAGCAGTGCATGCAGATCATCCGCGATAAACCGAAAGATTTCCTCGTGATCAGCGGTGACGACGCCCTGGCGCTGGCCCAGCTGGGCTGTGGCATGGACGGTGTTATCTCCGTTGCGGCCAACTATTTCGCGAAAGACTTCTCAGCATTGGTAAAAACAGCACTGGAGAATAACTTCCCCGCTGCCCGCGCACTGCACTACAAGATGATGCAGGGCTTTGACCTGATGTTCTCCGAAAACAATCCTGCAGGCATCAAGGCTTTCCTGAGCCATGCCGGTATTATCGGCAATTATTTCAGACTGCCGGTAGTTCCCGCTACTGACGCACTTTATCGTCAGATTGGTGAATACCTGAAACAATACTAATAATTACGAATTAGTAATTACGAATTACGAATTGAGGGCTTTCTTATAGAGCGGTTATTAACTAACCTTTCCATATGAAAGCCCTCAATTCGTAATTCGTAATTGATTATACGTAGTAAGTAACGCCCTCTTCGGCAATATCCGTGGCCGCAAATACAGGCCTCGTTTCTTCCAGGAAAGGCTGCAAATCGGTGTATTTTGAAGAAAAATGGCCTATCAGCAACCTTTTGGCGTCCGCAGCGGCGGCAAGGGAGGCGGCCTGCACGGTGGTGCTGTGGTAACGCTCCGCTGCACGGGTCTCCAGGTCATGCAGATAGGTGGTTTCATGATACACCAGGTCTGCCTCTCTCAGCCAGGGGAGAAGTTCAGGATCGTATATAGTGTCGGCGCAGTATACATACCGCTTGCCTTTAACAGGTGGCAACGTCACCCAGTCGTTTTTGACAACGGTGCCGTCTTTTCGCGTATAATCTGCGCCCTCCTGTAGTTTTCCATAGTAGGCGGCAGGTATCTCGTAAGCCTTGGCCTGCTCAGGGATCAGTTTCCGCTTCTTTTTCTGCATGGTAAAAGAAAAACCGAAACAGGAAATCCGGTGCTGCGTGGGAAAACAGCTGACAGTCAGTTCTTTGTCTTCCAGGATGATACCGCTGTAACCCGGTTGCAGCGGCACAAAAGACAACTCATAATGCAACTGTGTGCCGGAGCAGTCCAGCTGCAGCTGGATAATAGGCTCCAGCTCCGGTGGCGCATATACGCTGAGGGGCTCTGTCCGCCCCATCAGGTTCAGGGTGTTCAACAGGCCAATCAGCCCGAAATAATGGTCGCCATGCAGGTGACTGATGAAAATATACCTGATTTTGCTGCGTTTGATGCGGTATTGTGCGATGCGAAGTTGGGTACCTTCGCCACAATCCACCAGCAGCAACTGTTCATCACAGGTAACGATCTGTGCGGTGGGGTGCCTGTCCAGCGTGGGGATAGCAGAGTTATTACCTAATATTGTTACTGCAAACATATTGTGAAACGTTTCGCTGTCTGCTTCTGGCCCTAACCATTTTTGACGGCTACAGGCGGAAACAGGACCGCTTTTTATCAATCCAGTCCGTTCAGGAGCTCTCTCTCCAGTTCTTCCATCATCACTAGGTCGATGGCTTCAGCCATCGTGGGAGCAATATTCAGCATATCACCACCTTCGGCTTTCAGTTCTTTTGTTAAAGCACTGTTAACGCCGGTAAGCGCACAGGAACGGCCTTTGTCATACATGTTTTGGTATACTGTTAAAATGGCTTGCATGCCCGCAAGGTCGTTTTTTTCGACCAATGTCAGGTCCAGTATAAGATTGCGGGTCTCCAGCTCCGGCAGGGAATCCAGCGTGGAAATCAGATCGGCTGACAAATTAGCATCCAAAGCAGGTTCTTCAGGACAAAAAACAACAATTTTTTCTTTGGTATCAATTTTGAATTTCATGCGTTGGACGTTGTTTTATACATTTAGTTAAAAAATCAATTTAAAGAGGGAAACCCAGCCTATAAAAACTAAAATAAAAAGGAGATCAAAAACAAAAGCCGCTTTTTCCTCGTAAATAATTTTGACGCTATCCCCGCTTTCAACACAAAAATAAATCTTATACTATTAAAGTGTAAGTTGTTTGAGTTCAAAAAAGGAATAACTTCATCTAAAGTAAATAGCGTGATAATCTAAGTTCAGAATTATTCGTTATTATTGTATAAGCAAGCCCCCGTAAGGGTTTTTGATCATTTAATATTCTCACAATGGACCAGAATTTTTCACCGCAAGTTAAGGAGATCATTTCGTTCAGCAGAGAGGAAGCTTTACGCCTGGGGAATGATTTCATCGGTACTGAACACCTGCTGTTAGGTATTATCCGGGAAGGCGAAGGCACGGCCGTAAAGATTCTGCAGGCTTTAAACGTAGACCTATACGAATTACGTAAAGAAGTAGAATTAGCTGTTAAAGATAAGACTGGAAAAAATATTGCCAATATTAACAGTCTACCCCTCACCAGACAGGCTGAGAAAGTCATCCGGGTAACGGTACTGGAAGCGAAAGCGCTGAAAAGCGCCACCGTGGAAACCGAACACCTCATGCTTTCCATACTCAAGAACAAGGAAAACGTTTGTACTCAAATCTTACAACAATTTGACGTGGATTACGATACTTTTAAAAACGAACTGGGCTTTGTAAAATCTGCCGACCCTAAATCCGAATTCGATGATCCGGGTGAAGAGGAGTTTGAAGACGAACGGAAGAGTTTTGCATCGAAAGCCAAACAGACCAACACCAAATCCAAGACACCCGTACTGGATAACTTTGGCCGGGACATCACCAAGCTCGCTGAAAGCGGCAGCCTGGACCCGATAGTTGGCCGCGAACAGGAAATTGAACGTGTGTCACAGATCCTGTCCCGCCGTAAAAAGAACAATCCCATCCTGATCGGTGAACCCGGCGTGGGTAAAACAGCCATCGTGGAAGGCCTCGCACTGCGCATCGTGCAGCGTAAAGTGTCCCGCGTACTGTTCGACAAACGCGTGGTAAGCCTCGACCTCGCTGCTCTGGTAGCCGGTACCAAATACCGTGGCCAGTTCGAGGAAAGGATGAAAGCTATCATGAACGAACTCGAAAAGAATAGGGACGTGATCCTGTTCATCGATGAAATTCATACCATCGTAGGCGCCGGCGGCGCTTCCGGCTCACTGGACGCCTCCAACATCTTTAAGCCCGCCCTCGCAAGAGGCGAGCTCCAATGCATCGGCGCTTCCACCCTGGACGAATACCGCATGTATATCGAAAAAGACGGCGCACTGGACCGCCGTTTCCAGAAAGTAATGGTAGAACCACCCAGCGTGGACGAAACCATACAGATCCTCAACAACATCAAGCCCCGTTATGAAGAATACCATAACGTGAGCTACTCCGACGCTGCTATCGATGCCTGCGTGAAACTGAGCGACCGCTACATGACCGACCGTCTGCTGCCCGACAAGGCCATCGACGTGCTCGATGAAGTCGGCGCCCGCGTTCACCTGAAAAACATCAATGTGCCGCAGAATATCCTCGATCTGGAAAAACAGATAGAAGATATCAAACAGGAGAAAAATAAAGTCGTTAAAAGCCAACGCTTCGAAGAAGCCGCTGCACTGCGCGATACTGAAAAGAAACTGGGTGAAGACCTGGAACGCGCTAAAGCCATGTGGGAAGAAGAAGTGAAGCATAAACGCTACCCGATCGATGAAGAAGCCATCGCCGAAGTAGTGAGCATGATGACCGGCATCCCTGTTAAAAGGATGGTACAGGCTGAAACTGAGAAACTCCGCCGCATGGGCGAAGACCTCAAAGGCGCCGTGGTGGGACAAGACGATGCTATCAGCAAAGTCACTAAAGCCATCCAGCGTAACCGCGTAGGCCTGAAAGACCCGAAAAAACCAATCGGTACCTTTATCTTCCTCGGCCCAACCGGCGTAGGTAAAACCGAACTGGCCAAATCCCTGGCCCGCTACATGTTCGACTCCGATGAAGCCCTCATCCGTATCGATATGAGCGAATACATGGAGAAATTCTCTGTAAGCCGCCTCATTGGAGCGCCTCCGGGATATGTAGGTTACGAAGAAGGTGGTCAGCTGACTGAAAAAGTACGCCGCAAACCTTACTCCGTGATCCTGCTCGATGAAATCGAAAAAGCACACCCGGATATCTATAACCTCCTGTTGCAGGTACTTGATGACGGTATCCTCACCGATGGCCTCGGCCGTAAGGTGGACTTCAAAAACACCCTCATCATCATGACCTCCAACATCGGCGCCCGCCAGTTGAAAGACTTCGGTGCCGGCGTAGGTTTCACCACCTCTGCCAAGGCAATGAGCGAAGATGAAAACACCAAATCAGTGATCGAAAAAGCACTGAAACGGACTTTCTCTCCGGAATTCCTGAACAGAATCGATGATGTGATCATCTTTAACTCCCTGAGCAAAGAACACATCTATACCATCATCGATATCACCATGAAGAGCGTGCTCAAACGCCTCAATAACCTGGGCTTCAGCCTGGAACTGACAGACGAGGCAAAAGGCTTCCTGGCAGACAAGGGCTACGACCAGCAGTTCGGCGCAAGACCACTCCACAGGGCCATCCAGAAATACCTGGAAGACCCGCTGGCAGAAGAAATCCTCAATATGAACATCCATGATGGTGATATCCTCGTCGCTGACCTCGACAAGGAAAACCAGAAACTGGTGTTCACCCTGAAGAACAACTCTTCTAAAAGCAAATCAGAAAAATCTGAAGCGTAAGTAGAACAACGCATATAAATTATCTACAAACGGCCGCCTGTAAAAGGCGGCCGTTTTTTATTCCTTGTGATTAACCATGCTTATATGCCCACCGCTTTGCCTCCTCAATCCCATTTCATAAATCAGCCAGCCTTTTACTATCACCTCTCATCCTTTCCCACCTCTTTGCCTCATTTTCTCCTTTTTGCCTCCTTTTTAGCCTTTTTCTTCAATTTTGATCCTCATTCATACCTGGCCCCACCAAATCTTTCCAACCCCTTCTTCCTCATCCTCACTTCAACCTTTTGCTCCGTTTTTCTCTTTTGTCTCATTTGCTTGTTTTTCTTCAATTTAGCCTTCCTAAATCTACCTGCCTCGTTATCTCTTCGTTCCGTTTTTCACCTTTTTGCCTCATTTTCCCCGTTTTTACTCAATTCTGTTCCCTCGACCCCGATACAGACTGTGAAATCCCTTGCCGCAATCGCCCCTTTCTCACATGAAAATGTTAACTCACCTCTTTTTCAAGATAAGTTAACGGCCTGTACACGCTTTCCCGTGTCCCCACTGGCTTTTGGAATCGATGTCAAAGCCTCCGCCACGCACAAAAAGAAGGTATAAAAAATATTATTAAAATATAAAATATAGCATAATAATGTCATTTTTGAAAAAATCATAATACATACCTTTGTCACATGAAATAATATTGACCTCTATTATTTTTTGTATGAGAATTAGATATACATCCGACTCTTATACATATTATAAAATTGCCTATATCTTTATTCTGACTTCCTTATAACCGAACACACGTAAAATAATCAAGTCCGCTCCCATGCGCGGCCTGCTGGAAGATCATTTTAACTATTTATCCTTATACCAATGACTAAATCTTTACAAGTCGCATTCCGCGGTGTTTTACTGGGAAGCCTTACCTTGTTGGCAGCAGATACCTACGCTCAGCTTAAAGTAGGTAATCAGCCAACCAAGATCAACAAATCTTCCGTACTGGAACTGGAATCTGACAGACAAGGTCTCTTGCTTCCACGTCTGACCTCTTTCACTGCTATCGATGCACTGACTCCTCCGGATGGGATGATCGTTTATCTCGAATCTACTGACGTTACCCAAAGAGGCCTCTACATCAGAAGAAACGGTGCCTGGGAGAAAATGGCGAATGATAAAGACGCAACAGCCAACTGGAAACTGACCGGTAACGACGCTGTAGCCGGGAACTTCATCGGTACCAACGCAGGCAGCGTGCCATTGGTATTAAAAGGCCAGGGCGTAGAAGGTCTGATCATCGACAACGGTTATGCCTTCCTGAAAAAACTGGACGTGGTGACTGCCGGTGTAGACGTGCTGTTGGTAGACCCAACCAGCGGAAAAGTATCTTCCCGTAAAATCAGCGAGACAGCCTTCACCTCTGCGATCAACTCTATCAATGGTCTCACAGGCGCTAATCAGACACTCTCCACTGCAGGTGGCACAGATTATTCTTTTAACTCTACCGGCAATGATCATAAACTGACAATCGTTACCCAGGATGGTACCAAAACAGTCGGTCTCCTTTCCAAAGCTGACTGGGACCGCCTCGACAAAGCTGCGAAAGCTCTGGTAATAGGTACCTTCAATCCTACTTCCACAGGGTCTGGCCTGAGCATCAGCCCGGACGCGCTGGGTACTCCATACCTGTCTCTCCACGCAGCTGACGAAACCAATCCCGGTGCGCTGACAGCCACTGCCCAGAACATCGGCGGTAATAAAACCTTCAAAGGCAGCATCACCGTGGAAAATGGCGGCACTATCAGCGCTGGCCTGACCGTTAACGGTACTTCCAGCCTGAAAGATGACGCGGTAATCGGTAAATCCTTACAGGTAGGCACAACCACCGAACTGAAAGGTAAAGTGACCCTCGGCAGCGTAGCTACCGGTACAGACGCCAATACGGACGTGCTGATGCTGGGAACCGGCGGCGAAGTAATTAAAAAGACATTGCCAACTGCTGCTTTCAGAACATTTGCAAACGGCACCGACGGTCCGGATGTACACTATGCCGAAGACGCTGCTGCCAATACGCTCACCCTCCACGTTCCTTCTGCTTCCCTCGTGGCCGACAGAGGTCTGGTAACCAATATCGGTCAGACTTTCAAAGGTGCTAAAAAGTTCAACGATGACATGGCTGTTCGCACGAAAGTAATCGTAGGCGATACAACAGCGACTGCTAACTCTACCCTCCAGGTAGCCGGTTCTATGTCGCTCAACATCACCAATCAGAACGCTAGTTACGTGATGACGGATAATGATAACACCATCCTCATGAACTGCACCAGCGGCAATCTCACTGTAACATTGCTCCCAGCAGGTCCCAGAAAAGGACGGATCGTTACCATCAAAAAAATTGGTGGAACATTGACCAATTCCCTGCAAATCCTGACAGCCTCCGCTGCTGAACACATCGAAGACGGTACAGACTACTTTATTTATAATGACTGGACTTTCGTAACCCTGCAATCTGACGGAGCCAACTGGTTCATCATCAGAAAATAGGAAATAACGGTCAGGGGTATACGTTTATATGCGTATAGTCCTGACCGTTATCTGCCTTTTGCCGGTCCTGCCAACTTCCATGCAATTAATTTATGAAGATGACTGTTTTAAGATATTTACCCGTACTGGGTCTGGGATTCCTTTTTTCTGCCCGGGCCACTGCACAACAAATGAAACTGGGGCTTCAGCCAACACTGATCAAAAAAGAAGCGTTGCTGGAACTCAACAGTGACAACCAGGGGCTGCTGCTGAACAGGGTGCCCAAAAGTGCCATCAGCACCGGCGGAGCTTTGTTCAACGCCAACGACGGTATGTTTGTGTATGTAACAGACCCGGGAGAAAAATGTCTTTATATCAAAGCAAATGGAGCATGGAAAAAACTGGCGGACTTCTCGTCCATCACAACGGACAACGTTCCTGAAGGCACTACCAACCTGTATTTTACGCAGGCCAGGGCAAGAAGCGCCTTCTCCGCCGGTAATGGTATCAATATCAGTGCTGCCGGCGTTATCAGTAATACCGGTGTGCTGACTTTCAACGCCCGCACCCCGGATGCTGTGGGAAATATTGCACCAGCGGCAGGTGACTATGCATCCTTTTATCTGCCCAAAGCTACTCAGCTCACACTGACTGCAGGCACTGGCATGAAAGCCACTACCACGGCTACCCAAAACCTGAACACCAATCCTTCTTTTACCATTGACGCTGACAATGGATCGGCTATCTGGAACGCCAATAAACTGTCGTCCGTAGCGGTGTCCACTACTGCGCCTACTGTCAACCAGGTACTGACGTTCAACGGTACACAGTGGGAACCTAAAGCACCAACTGGGGTTACCGGCAACTTCATCAACAACAATGCTGCTTTGCAAACAGGCGCCACATTTAATATCGGTGGAGATGGAAGTATAGGAGGGAACCTGCAGGTAGGTGGCAACTCAACAATGTCGGGAAATCAACTGTTGATGGGCAAGCTTACATTAAACAGCCTGGCTGCTGTTACCCCCGGCGCCGCTAATACTAAAGTGCTGTCACTGAATGCCGCCGGCGACGTGATCGTTACACAACATGCCTATCTCACTCGCAAAATAAAACTGGTGGCGGGCTCCGGTGTCATTAACTTCGGTGCCGCCGGAGAACAGGACCTCTCCGCCGACAGGTCTTGGCAGATCAGCGTGGACAGCGCCAAAAACATCTGGAACGCTAATAAAATCCAGAATAACCCCGTCGCTACTACCGCTCCAAACGATGGCGATGTATTGAAATGGAACGCCACCACCCAAATGTATACCCCAGCTGAAGATATTACTGGTGGCGCTTCTTACGGTACCCTGGCGACCAGGGATATCCGTAATGCTGACGCCCCCGATGAACGTTATCGTATGAAAATCTGGCAAGGCCCGTCCCCGTCAGATCCGGTGAACGCCGGCACGGTACAATATGGCCCCGGCGGTACCAGTGCATTTGCCTGGAGCGTGCTGGCTTTCAGGTCAGGCAGCTACACTACTCATCTCTATTTTGATAAAAACACGATGGCCATCCGTGAATGGCAGGGCAGCCAGAAGCCGTTGAGCGCAAATGCCGGCCCTCCTGCCAATCCATGGTACAAAATGGTGACAACCTACGGCGATAACTCCTTTACTCCCGGCGGCCTGCTGTTTGGTTATCGTACCAGTGACGCTACTTCCGAAGTAGCACAGGATGCTGGTAACCTTTTCTGGGATAATACCAATAAGGAATTAGGGATCAACACCAGCAATCCACAGGCTGCCCTGGATGTAAATGGTGATTTTAAATTGGGTGCAAGTGGAAATGTGCTGACAGGGATGTTTAAATTCCAGATGACCTATACCGGAGGTAATACAACAGTTGCTTCGGCGAGGCAAACTATCCTGAATATTACGGTACCGGCAGGAACACCAGCAATGACTACTGATGCAACTGTCCTCGTTAGCCCTGTGGCAGATATGACCGGAACAAACGTTGCCGTGTCTATCGGTTGGGCAAGGGTCAATTCCGCCACCCAGGTCAGGATATGCATTGCGAATGGAGGAGGTGGTAACTATACGCTGAGCAACAACACCAAATTCAACGTCACCGTCATTCAATAAATCTTATTTTGAGAAAACAGCTACTCGTCATCGCCATATTTCTGCTGGGATATATTTTGCCGGCAACAGCGCAACAGGGTGTCTTCATCCCTGATGGCGCTTCCGTATGGCTTTCCGGTAACTCAGGTGTTTTTTCAGACCTTACCAACAACGGTATCCTGGGCTCCAATCCTTCGGCTACCCTGTATTTCCTCAGTAAAAAATGGACTAACGGCAACGCTGCTACGCTGCCCGATGAAAGTGCCGATGGCCGCTCCGGTACCGGCGGCAAATTCCTCTTCATGGGCCAGAACCCGCTGTATGGCAACGTAGGAAGGCAGCTGGTATTCGGTAATTACAGCCTCGCCACCAAACAGGGATGCAGTTTCCCCAATCTCGAAATCAATAACAGCGCCGGCCTGCTCCTTGATGATTTCAGCGATCTTAAAATCAGGAACAACCTGCATTTTACAGACGGGCATATTTTCCTCAATGGCTGGAACCTCCTCGTCGGTGAAAATAATCCCGGTACCATCACAGGGTACAGTGACCAGCGTTTTGTCGTGAATGGCGCCGGTGTGGCTGGCGGCGCGCTCTACCGTGCAGGCGTCACGGATGCGGCCAATAAAGTCGTTTTCCCCGTGGGAACGACCATCAACAACTATTCGCCGGCGGCCATCCTGCTGGACGGCGCAATGGACATGTTCAGCGTGCGTGCCTATGACAGCGTGTACAGCCTCGCTATCAGCGGCCGCGCCTATCCGGACAGCTTTGTCAACAAAACCTGGCAGATCACCCGCGCCGGCTCAGGCGGCGAAGCCACTGTGATCCTGCAACACATGGATGCGGATGAACTGCCGGCCTATACCGCTGCACGCGACAGCAGCTATATTACCCGCTTCACCGGCGGCGTATGGGACCAGGTGCCTTACCTGGCCACCCTGCCCAAACCCGGTACACTCACCACTAACGGCCTCGCTACGCCGGCGACGATGCATATGCGCGTTTTCACCGGCCTGGGGAACAACGAATATTTTGCCAAAACAACCCTGATCAGCAAATCTAAACCTGCTATTTTCCTTAGTTTCGAAGCCTATCGCATAGCACCGCTTATGGTGCAGCTCGACTGGACCACCAGCCGTGAAGTCAACAACCTGCTGTTTGAAGTGGAACGCCGCTACGAAAGGGAAGAAACGTTTTCCCGTATAGCCACGGTGCCTACCAAAGCGCTCAATGGCAATAGCAGCGTGCCGCTGAGCTATACAATGCAGGACCTCAACGACTACGATGGCTGGACCTACTACCGTATCAAAGCCGTTTCCCGCAACGGCAAGGAAGTATATTCCGAAATCCGCGCTGTACCACCGTTTGTACAGATCGATGTATTCCCCAATCCGAACAATGGCAAGTTCAAAGTGCGTATCCGTGGCATAAGAGGCCCGCTGATGATGCAGCTCCGCGATACCTGGAGCCAGGTGATGCGCGAGTATGACGTACGCCAGGATAATGACCTGAGCGTGAGCGACCTGCCTGCCGGTACCTACTTCATGGTGCTTTATCATAAAGACACCCAGAAAGTAGCCTACACCTGCAAGGTGATGGTGATACCGTAGGTTTGTTTTGCTTTTTTCGCATAATTCCCTCAATTTTGTGGGGTTATCTCTGTAGGCGGTTTTAAATAAATAAGGTTGAAAAAAATCATCATCACGATAGATGGCTACTCTTCTTGTGGCAAAAGTACGTTGGCAAAACAACTGGCTAAGAAGCTGGACTATGTCTATATAGACAGTGGCGCCATGTATCGTGCGATCACACTTTATTTTCTGCAAAACCGCGTGGACTGGGCTTCCCAGCAGGCCGTCGTGGCTGCCCTGGCAGACATACACCTCGAGTTTGAATACAATCCCAAATCCGGTGTCAGCGAAATGCACCTCAACGGAGAAAATGTGGAACACCTGATCCGCGAAATGCTCGTGGCGGAAAAAGTAAGTGAAGTGGCCGCCGTGAAAGAAGTGCGCGATTTCGCCGTTGCCCAGCAGAAAAAAATGGGTGCCCGCAAAGGTATCGTCATGGATGGCCGGGATATCGGGACCGTCGTATTCCCACATGCTGAACTTAAAATCTTCATGACCGCGGATATCGCTATCCGGGTAGAACGCCGCTTCAGAGAACTCTACGAGAAAAATAAAAACATCTCCATAGAAGAAGTAAAAGAAAATCTGGAACTGAGAGATTATATCGATGCTAACCGCGAAATCAGCCCGCTGCGTAAAGCTGATGATGCTATAATACTGGATAACAGCCAGTTAAGCCGGGAAGACCAGATGGACCTCGTCATGCAATGGGTGGAAGACGCCACATTGGCCCACACTTCATGAAATATTATTTTCTTTTATTAAAAGTCTTTTTATACATTTGCCATGTCCCTGCCTAACCACCAGCGGACTATCCCAATAATTTTCCACATCCTGAAGAATTTCCTGCTGTTTATTTGTATGCAAAACTATGTCGCCAACTGACAGGGTTTTCCATGCTTTGACCTTATCTGACCTGAAATATTGCCAGGGTATTGAATGTGGGCAATGTTTTTGCGACCGGCTGATGCCTGTCCGCATAAACATGCAGTAAGACAACCATTGAAACTGTGATCGCTGAAGCGTAAAAGATATAACTGTCTTTATGAAGTCTTATTTGTAAACTATATCCACAAAACCTTTGCTATTAACCGATTATTGAACTTAACTATAAATAAATTCCGCCCGGCACGGCTTTTTGCATCCTGTCTGGCATAAAGAGAAATGTGGGATGGCGTGGCTTGCCATGGCCGTTCCATATTTTCAGTAGGTGTATTCGGTTAATAGGAAGAAGGGGCGAATTCTTTCGCCCTTTCGCTTTTTAAAAAAGCACCTGGTGACAGCTTCTTCAGGAATTTGTCCCTGAAATGAACCGTAATCAGTAATTCGTCGTTTGTAATTCGTAATTCTTCTTAAATTGTGTGGTCACACTGTTCAGCTCATGTCTATTAAAATACTGTGTTTTTTAGGCTTGCTCCTCATAGGAGCCGGTTGGGCCGCTGATGCGCAGGACTCCCTGCGGATGTACCACACGCTGGACTCTATCCGGAAACTACCCAACGATACCGCCAAGGTGTCAGCGCTGATCACTGCCGGTAAACAATACGGCCGCTATTTCGATAACCATCGGTCAGAAAACCAGTTCTGGCAGGATGCCCTCCCACTGGCCCATAAACTGCGCTCCGCCCGCAGCCTCGCCCTCCTGTATAATGAACTGGGCACGGCCAAAAGAAACAAATCCCAATACCTCGTGGCGGAAGATTACCACGAAAAAGCCATCAAATACGCGGAAGATGCCAACGATACCCTGATGATGTGCCTGTCGTTCAATAACACCGGGGTAGACTGCCGCCGTCAGGATAAACTGCAACAAGCCTTCGATTATCACCTCCGCGCTCTGCAACTGGCGGAGAAAATCAACGATACCCGCAATATCTGCGTGGCCACCAACAGCATCGGCAATATCCAGCTGACAGCGGAAAACTATGAAGACGCTGTCCGCCATTTCGACCGGGCACTGAAACTGGAAACGGAAAGCCATAATGACCTTGGCGTGGCCATCAACCTGGGTAACTTGGGCTATGCCTATCAGGGACAGCACAAACTGGACCTCGCCATTCAATATTACCACCGCTCCCTGGCAGTCAACCAGAAAATAGACAATCCTACGGGAATGGCTATATGTTATAACGCGCTCGGTACCGCCTATAAAGAGAAAAAGGACTACGCCACCGCGATGGAATTTCTACAAAAAGCCCTCGTGGTAAATGATAAGGTAGATGATAAAGTCCACGTGGCTGAGAGTTATCTCAATATCGGCAAACTTCTCAGTGCGCAAAATAAACACGACGAAGCCCGTAAGTACATGCAACAGGCCATAGACCTGAGCATCTTCTGGAACTTCAAATCCATGCTGATGGAAGCCTATAAGGCACTGGCGGCAGACTACAAGGCCAGTGGCGACTTCCGGCGCTCACTGGACGCGGCCGACAAGTCCCTGTTGTATAAAGACAGCATCCTCAACGAAAAATCTGCCATGGCGTTGAAACAGATGCAGGCAATCTACGAGGTGGACAGGAAAGACAATCAGATCAAAACATTGGAACACGACAAAACCCTGGGCGAGCTCAAGACCAAACGGAACGTGGTGTTCATATTCGCGTTGGCAGGCTTTCTGCTCATGGCCATCATAGGCGGTTTTTTCTACATCCGCCACCGTAACCTGGAAGCCAACAAACAAACCCTCCAGCTGGAACTGAAATCATTGCGCTCCCAGATGAACCCGCATTTTATCTTTAACTCCCTTAGCTCCATACACCGGTATATCTGGAGCAATAATCAGGAAGAGGCCTCTGACTACCTCACCAAGTTCTCCCGCCTGATGCGCCTGATCCTCGATAATACGCAGCATACGTTTGTAACGCTCAACAAGGAACTGGAATCCCTGCGGCTTTATCTCGATCTGGAATCCCTTCGCTGTAATGGCATCTTTGAATATAATATCCGCATCGGCACTGATATCAACGACGAGGAGGTGCTTATACCGCCCATGATCCTGCAACCATATGTGGAAAATGCCATCTGGCACGGGCTGGTGCATAAACACGATGACAAGGGCAGGCTCGATATCGATATCGTATTGAAAGACAGAAGCCTGGTATGTACCATCACTGACAACGGCATCGGCCGTCAGAAAGCGATGGAAATAAAGGAGAAGAAAGGAAAGGGGCATAACTCCGTCGGCATGAAAGTAACCGAAGGAAGGATCGATCTTATCCGGAAAATCAATAATAAGGAAGCAAGAGTAATGGTCACGGACCTGGAAGATACCGCCGGGCAGCCGGCTGGTACCATGGTGACTATTATTTTACCGGCCGAATTCATATTTTAGCATAAATAAAAACGGACGGCCGGTTGCCGTACCGCTAAACCTACCACAGCATGAGCGACATAAGAGCTATCATCGTAGATGATGAGCAACATTGTATTGATGCCTTGCAAACCATGTTAGTCAGGAAGTGCCCGGGTGTAGAAGTGATTGGATCAGCCAAAGGAGTAAAGGAAGCAAAAGAACTGGTGGATGAACTTCACCCCGATCTTGTGTTTCTGGATGTGGAAATGCCTCACCAGAACGGGTTTGAATTACTGAAACAGTTTGAAAAAATCGGGTTTGACGTCATCTTTACTACTGCCTATGAACAGTACGCCCTCAAGGCCATTAAATTCAATGCGCTGGATTATCTCCTCAAACCCTTCAGTGTAAAGGAGTTGCAGGATGCCCTCGACAGATGCAGGGAAAAACAGCAACAACGCCAGAAAGACACCAACAGTCTTTCGCCGATGGACGTGTTCCTGCAAAACATGAAAACGCTGCAGCAGTCACATAAAAAAATTGCCCTGCCTACCATCAACGGACTGGTGTTTATGCCTGTACAGAACATCGTCCGCTGTGAGTCTACCGGCAATTACACCCGTATTTTCTTTACAGATAAAAAGAACCTGATGGTGTCCCGGCCGTTGAAGGAGTTTGAAGAACTGCTGGCAGACGTGGATTTCTTCCGGGTACATAATTCACATCTGATCAACCTGCAACAGATGCAGTCATATATCCAGGGAGAGGGGGGCTTTGCGCTGATGAGCGATGGTGCGCAGGTAGAAGTGTCCAGGCGCCGCAAGGCGGATTTTCTGAAACGGGCCATGCAGTTTTAACCAGGCAAGGCGCATGTCCGGTAGGGGTGCGGCTTTTATGGAAAACGATTGCTTTCCGTTTCCGGCAAAAAATGCTTTCCGATTTTAGGCTTTTTTATGCCACTTATGGTCAATAAACTACCAGATAATAAATGGCTGTTGTATGCGTTTTCAGGAAGATTTATTTTTGAATTACGATTTCAATTTTAGCGCTATATATAAATTTTATTCTCTGCATTACTAGCGTGATTAGCCCCAAAGAAAAAAGACACCTTCTGGTGTCTTTTTTGTTATAAAAACTTTCTGAATAATCTTGTTACAGATGACCTTTATTAGTCAACTATAGCCAGTTCATCTGCTTTGTGCTCCAGTCCGTAAAAAGATAATAACCGGCGGATGACGCCTTCCACTAAAGCATCAGGGCAGGATGCGCCACTCGTCAGCAGGATAGTCACCTGTGATTTTTCAGGTAAAAAAGTATCACTGTGGATTTCCTTCTTTTGATGGAAATCCCAATGGTCAATTTTATTGGCATGGTGCATTTGCTCTGGTGCGCTGATAAAGTAAGTAGGCAGCTTCTCTTCACACAGTTCCACCAGGTGGGAGGTATTGGAGCTGTTATAGCCGCCTACCACGATCGCCAGGTCTGCTGGTTCTTCCAGCATACCGATAACGGCGGTTTGGTTGTCATTGGTGGCATAACAGAGCGTGTCGCGGGTATCGGCAAAACGTTCGCCTGTATTGGCCTCTGTGAGGCCGTAATGGGCTACGATCACCTGGCGGATATAATCAGCGATGGCCTGCGTTTCAGTGGCCAGCATGGTGGTTTGGTTCACCACACCCACCCGTTGCAGGTCTTTGTTAACGTCAAAGCCTGGTGAATACTGGCCTTTGAATTCCTCATAGAAGGTTTCGGCCGGTGTTTCGCCGGTGATGTAACGTGCCAGTTTCTCTGTTTCAGCCATGTCTTTTACCACCACGGTAGGGGTATTGGACTGGCTGTGGGAGAAGGTGGCCCTTGTTTCCTCGTGTTTGGGCTTGCCGTGAACGATCACGGTATAGGCTTTTTTGCCGATTTGTTCCGCCTTGTTCCATACTCTCTCTACAAAAGGGCAGGTGGTATTGTATTTCAGCGGTTCAATGCCAAGGGAGGAGAGTTTGTTTTCTGTTTCGATGGTGGTGCCGAAAGCAGGAATGATCACGATGTCGTCGGACTGCAGGGTTTCCCAGGGCACCAGCTGATTGCCGGCGGTGTCCATGATAAACCGTACGCCGCGTTCCAGCAGGTCATTGTTGACATGCGGGTTGTGGATCATTTCACTAAGAAGGAATATGCGCTTGTCCGGGTTCTCATCTACCGTTTTAAAAGCGATTTCGATCGCGTTTTCCACGCCGTAGCAAAAGCCGAAGTGACGGGCAAGCAATATTTTCAACGGACCAAAATCAAGCGTGGTGGGCGTGAAGTCCTTTTTCATGCGGTCCTGCTGTTTGCGTTGGTTTTTGATGGCGCTGATCAGCGGACTGCGATATATGACCGGAACATTAAAAGTTTTCATGCTTAAAAGGGCGAAAATTGAAAGGCAAAGGTAATCAGTTTTCTTTGCTCACTTTGTCCAACCAGGCTTTTTCTTCCGCGCTGAGGCTGTTATAGCCTTTTTCATTGATTTTGTCGAGCAGCTGGTCCAGCCGTAACTGGTTGTTGTCGTCTGGTTTTTTCACCACTTTCAGCGGTGACTTTTTGGGTTTGGTCCTGGCCTGTACCCGTTTGTTTTCCCGCCGGGTTTCAGCGTCGAAGAGCCAGATCAGTGGTTTGCAGAGGTCTGTGCCACTTTGCAGCGCACGGATATAGACGAAGCCGAAAAGAGCGCCGCCCATGTGGGCGATAATGCCGCCGAGGTTGCCCCGCGGGATGGAGATGACACCCAGTACGATCACGGCGAGGGCCAGCCATTTCAGCCTGACGTTGCCAAAAAACAACAGCCCGATCTCATAATTGGGCATCAGGGTGGCGCAGGCCACCAGCATGCACATCACCGAGGCGGAAGCGCCGATCATGGTGGAAGGCATGCCAGGGAACAGGAGGTTGTAGGACAACATATACAACGCCGCTCCGGTGATACCACCCATGAGGTAAAGTGGCAGCACGCGTTTATTGCCTAAAAAACTACGGAAAAGATTTCCGAACCAGTAAAGGTTCAGCATATTAAAGAAGACGTGAAAGATCTCTACATGGGTAAACATGTAGGTGATCAGTCCCCAGGGTTTCCTGATAAAAGTGCCGGGCAGGGAGTGAAGCGTCAGCTGGTCAAATGTCCATGCAAATGCGGTATTGGGAGAAATGAGATACAACAGGTTGATCCCGATAAAAATGACAATGTTCCAGATAAGCAAATGATTGACCGTGTTGCCTTGTCTGAGCCAGAAGCGAATATCCGATTGAAATGAGGTCCCGTTCATATACACAAATTAAAATAAAAATCCGGGATTTAAAACCCTTTACAGGGCAGATTTTCAGTTGATGAAATTTAACTTTTTTTACTGCAGATAATTATCAATTGGACACTGAATAAATAACAAATTTTCGCTATTCTGGTTGACAACGGCTGGTAAAAAATAAACGGAATCCTGCCTTTGTAGTATTATAAATTCAAATATGATTAAAAAATATCCGAAAAGAACGTTAAATGAGGGACGGGAGAGGGGATTTCTTCCGGAAAAATGAGGTTAAAAGGGTAATTTTTCGTATTTTTGCCGTCCCATAAAACAGGGAGTCCGGGTATTCCGGATTTAAATTTTCATTTTTTATGAGCGAAAACAACATTATTAACGAACAAAACGCAGAGCAACAGGCTCCGCAGGCAGCTGCGGCAGAAACTGCGACAAAAAAGGCTCCTGTAGTAGCAACTGCCCACGACGATTTCGATTGGAGCGTGGACAAACGTAACGTTTCTTCCTACAGCAAAGAAGAGAAAGAAAAGTACGACCAGACTTATGACAGCACCTTCAAAGTGTTTGAAGAAAACACCCTGCTGAGCGGTACTGTAGTAGGTATTACCAACACTGACGTGGTGATCAACATCGGCTTCAAATCCGACGGCCTGATCTCCCTGAACGAATTCCGTGACTTACCGGGTCTGAAAATCGGTGACGAAGTGGAAGTGTTGGTAGTGGAAAAAGAAGACCGCGACGGTAACCTGCACCTGAGCCGTAAACAGGCTCGCCAGAAACGTGCATGGGAAAAAATCGTGGAAGTTTACAAAACAGGCGAAGTGGTTACTGGTACTGTTACCAGCAAAACCAAAGGCGGCTTGATCGTGGACGTTTACGGTATGGAAACATTCCTGCCAGGTTCTCAGATCGACGTGAAACCGGTTACCGACTACGACCAGTTTGTAGGCAAAACCATGGAGTTCAAAGTGGTGAAAGTAAACGAAACCATCCGCAACGCCGTAGTTTCCCACAAAGCGCTGATCGAAAGCGATATCGAACAACAAAGAGTGGATATCATCTCCAAACTGGAAAAAGGCCAGGTATTGGAAGGTACCATCAAGAATATCACCGACTTTGGTGCGTTCATCGACCTGGGCGGTCTGGACGGTCTGCTGTACATCACAGACATCTCCTGGGGCCGTATCTCCCATCCGAGCGAAGTGCTCCAGATGGACCAGAAAATCAACGTGGTTGTACTGGACTTCGACGACGAAAAACGTCGCATAAGCCTGGGCTACAAACAACTCACTCCGCATCCGTGGGATACTTTACCAGCTACTATCACCGAAGGTGCTAAAGTTAAAGGTAAAGTGGTTAACATCGAAGACTACGGTGCGTTCCTGGAAATCATGCCGGGCGTAGAAGGTCTGGTACACGTTTCTGAAATCTCCTGGGCTTCTACTCCTATCAACGCTAAGGAATTCTTCAAATTAGGCGAAGAATACGAAGCAGTGGTAGTTACCCTGAGCAAAGAAGAACGTAAAATGTCTCTGTCTATCAAACAACTGACAGAAGACCCATGGTCTACTATCGAAACTAAATTCCCGGTTGACAGCCGTCACAAAGGCATCGTTAAAAACATCACTCCTTACGGCGTGTTCGTTGAACTGGAAACTGGTATCGGTGGCATGATCCACATCTCTGACCTGAGCTGGATCAAACGTTTCAACCACCCATCTGAATACACTAAAGTAGGTAACGAAATAGATGTAGTGATCCTGGGTATTGACAAAGAAAACCGCAAACTCAGCCTCGGTCACAAACAGATCGAAGAAGATCCATGGAACACTTTCGAAACTATCTTCCCGATCAACTCTGTTCACGAAGGTACAGTTGTGAAGAAAGATGAGAAAGGTGCTACTGTTCAACTGCAATACGGCCTGGAAGCTTACGCTCCTGCCCGTCACCTGAGAACAGAAGACGAAAAACCAATCAACGTTGAAGACGTGAAAGAATTCATGATCATCGAATTCGATCGCAGCGAAAAACGTATCCTGGTTTCTCACACCAGAGTATGGGAAAAAGCACAGGCTGAAGAAAAAGAAGCTGTTGTGAAAGAGAAAAGAGCTGAAGCTGACAAAACCCGTAAAGCAGTGAAAAACATTCAGGGCAAAGTAGAAAAAGCTACTTTAGGTGACCTGGGTGCACTGGCTGAACTGAGAGAAAAACTGAAACAATCTGAAGGTGGCGAAGAAAAAAGCGCACAATAAGATCCGTTTTGGCAAATAATGAAAGAGGCTGTCCCGCAAGGACAGCCTCTTTTTTGTGCCTAGTGGTGAACAACCACTTTAGTACTGTATATCTTTCCTTCTTTTGTCTGCAATCGCAGTACATACACGCCAGATGACACATTTGCCGGCAATGTTAATGTTGCCGAAGCAGGAAAAGTCCTGAACACCTCCCTGCCCGACAGGTCTGTTAATACCAGCATGCTGTTCTCTATCGGAATATCACCGTTTATGCGGAACGTGCCGGAAATAGGGTTAGGCGCTACTGTCAGTATATTTTTACCGGAAGACAGTTGTCCGGTTGGGATTAGCGTGGCTGCTGCTGAAGGTTTCCTCATTACTGAATCATCCTGGCGCCCTGCCAGCTTTTGGATTTCTTCCAGGCTCAGCTCACGGTTATAGATGGTCAATTCATCTGCTATCATGTTTTTTATGCGGAAAACGGCCGGTCCTGCGGTGATCCCGGAAGTAAGCACGTAGTACGGCATATCGTCAAAGCTGGCCGCCCAATTGCCGTCAACATAGATGCTCAGCTGCCGGTTCCCGTAGTTAGCTAAAACATGTATATAGCCTGTATCTGAATAAAGCTGTGCTGAAACTTTCGGCGGTACGGCCAGAATTTCTCCTATCAAATCAAGCTGGTATTTGAATGTGGCGTTGTCGGGGGATATCTCAAAGGTATATTTGTTTGTTGCAAATGAAATTCCTCCCTGTTGGCCCGGCAGCGTTTTTACCCAAACCGAAAAAGCCACTGCCGAATCTGCCAGGCTGAATTCAGGCACCAGGAATTGTTTTCCGCCGGAAAGACTGTCAATGGCTGCCAGATCGCACAGACCGCCTGTGGTGTAGGTCATATTGCCGGTAATGCCATGGAGCCGGCGGGGCCCCAGGTCCTTTACAGTGCTGTCCAACGGGTAATAGGCATACACATCAGGCGGAGCTTCGATACAGTTGGAGAGTGACCGGACAGTCGTATAGGCGCCATACACCTTCAGCCCGCTGCCTAAAGCCAGCAGCCCGGCATTCAACTGTACCGTGACCCGGTCAAAAGGCTTCGCTGCCCTGAATGTGTAGATGAGCCGGTTGGAATTAGGGACGTGTTCAAAGTCGTCATCAGCTATAATGTACCGGTCATTATTAAAACTGCCGGGAGACGCGGTAACAACGGCTACTGAACCCAGCAGGTTAATAGAAAGCCCGTCATTATTGGCTATTTCAATGGTGATTTCCGCATTGGGGTCTGTCTGTAACGATGGAAAAATCAGCGTTTGTGAAATTTGAGCGCCCAGGAGACTGGTGCCCAGCAATAAAGTCGTATAATCATTACGGTTACCATTGACAGCGTTATTTCTGTCCTGCACCCTGCAGGTAAGGCATAGCCCGTTCGAATTTGTCAACTGCGAAGTGGCATATAAAGTATCCTGTGCTGACAGGGAAAACCGGCTGAGAAGTAATATCAGGGCAAACAGTACCCGTTTTAAGAATTCTTGTTTCATGTAGAAATGACACATAATTGGGTTATTTTGGTTATCTGACGAGGGAGGTTTTGGGAAAGGGGACTACAGCACCGGCATGTGAGGGAACATGCGGACTCCAACTAATTCAGGTATAATAAAGATAAGCTTATTTTGATAATCAAATCATGGCCACTACCCGCGCAGGTGCGGCACTGGCGCCTTTGATCTTCAGTGGAAAAACCGCCACTTTAAAGCCGTGTGGTGGCAATGCGCCGAGGTTCACCAACTGCTCCATATGGCAGTATTCTTTCTGCCGGCCTACCAGGTGGGCCTGCCAGAAATAATCGTCCTTCCCTTCTGCTTTGGCTTTCTGCACCATATATTTCAGCGGAAGATCAAATCCCCACTGGTCAATACCCATTACTTTCACGCCCTGGTCTATCAGCCAATGAGTGGCTTCCGCGCTCATGCCGGTGCCCCGCATCGGGTATTCACGGGTGCCAATGTACTGGTCGCGGCCTGTATAGATCAAAACGATGGTGCCTGGTTGAATCACTGCACCTGTCTCTTGCAGGTTTTCCCGTATATCCGCCAGCGTTATCTCCTCAAAATCCGCCTTGTGTGTCATGTTGATCACTACGCCGTCGCCGTAACACCATTCCAGTGGTATCTGGTCGATGGTTTTGGCAGGCTGACCGTTTACCTGCGGCGCATAATGCCAAGGGGCATCAATATGCGTAGCGGCATGTACGCCCATGCTTACGATCTTATCGTCTGCCCAGCCTTCAAAACCTTTGGGGAACAGTTTTGCCGGCAGGCCGAGGAAAAAACGGATCAGCGAACGGCTTTGCCGGTGGGCCTTGTGTTTGATGCGGATACGCATAAACCAGGGGTCCTGTTTATTGTATTCGATTGTCTTCGACAGGTCAATGATTTTCATAACCAGGGGTTGATATGATGAACAGATTAGTGTTGCATGAGCAGGGACAACCGCTGATCATTGAAGTCCAGCAGGGAATCCAGCTGCATATTGGCCAGCGCATAACGCGGGTCGTGGCGGTTATGCGGCTCAGGTACCACTACGGTGGTCATGCGCGCGGCTTTGGCGGCTGTCATACCGGTAACGGAGTCTTCAAAAGCGATGCAGTCCAGCGGATCGCTGTTGAGTGCTTTGGCGCAGGCCAGGTATACCGCCGGATGGGGTTTGCCGTAGTCTTCAAATTCTGCGGAGTATACCGCCTGAAAAGAATCACGTATATGTAAATGTGCAAGTACCGCTTCAATCAGCCGCAGGGGGGAAGAAGAGGCCAGGCCCATTTTAAAGTCTTTCGCTTTGAAAAAATCCAGGATATACTGAAGCCCTTCCATCGCCTTGCCTTCCGCGATGATTTTAGCGGTCACGCTGTCGATGATTTCGTTGGTCACCTGTTCGGTGCTTTTACCTTCCCATTTGAAATAGCTGTGCCAGTAGCTGACCACCTCACGGGTACGAAGCCCGGTGGTTTTGTGCGTCAGCTCAGCGGAGAGGTTGACGCCTACTGTTGCAAACACTTCTCTCATCGCGATACCCCACAGTGGCTCTGAATCTACCAGGAGGCCGTCCATATCGAATATTACCGTATTGATCATAATGCCATTTTACGCCGCAAAGATAATAACGGGAAGATGACCTCCGCTGAATTCTTGCGGCGCAAGGAGACATTTATCAATAAAAGACGGCAGGATAACCGGTTTTGCATAAGGGAAAATGGCTTTTACCATTGCGCCGCCACGCCTGCCAGTCCAACTGACACCGCTGTTAATACCTGTGCAAAGACCGGCGCCAGCTGTCGCCAGGTGGTGCCGGCTGTGGCGTTAATGAACAGGAACACAAAGATGAAAAGCAGTAGTGGCAGGACGGCCAGTATGTAACCAATAGCCACTCTTCGGGGTGCTGATTTTCTGATTTCTTTCATAGGTGACAGGGTTAAAATGAATAATAAGGGAACGGCCATTTAATGGCATAGTAAAAATAGTGATTTATTTTAATGTGTACCTGTGTCTGGTCCTACACACCGGTACTACCGTCAGAATCACCGTCCCCCGCAGCTTTTCCCCATAACAAAATGTTATCCGAGATAAGCGGAGGTTATGAGGGGTGAGAAAATTATTAAATCTATCTTATTGATTATGAACGAATAAAAACTGATTTGGTCGATTTGAATGCATTTTCGTCCGGATATTTCCCCTCAAAAAAATTTTTGGAAAGACGGGTGGCATTTCTATCTTTGTATTACTCTACTAAAATTATAGGGAATATGGGTAATAGAATACGGAAGGTGATGAAGGGCCACTATAATTGTTGTTGCATGGCAGCAGCAGCGGAACGCGTGTAGTATGCAACACAGATAAGTTAATAATACTAATCTCAGTTATACGACAGCCTCCGCCTACAGCGGAGGCTTTTTTACAACCAATACCAGCGATTTTTACCACCACCTGAAAATACGTTATATGCAAAGCTTCAGAACAGAACTTGAAAATCCCATAGTACAGCAGGATATCATCGACCTGGAGAAGAAGATCCGCCTGTTCCGCGAAGGGGCTATCACGGACGAGAAATTCCGTAGCCTTCGCCTGGCGAGAGGGGTGTATGGTCAGCGTCAGCCCGGTGTGCAAATGGTGCGCATCAAATTGCCCTACGGCAAAATGACCCTGCAACAATGGAAACGCATCACAGAAGTATCCGACGAATATGCTACCAGCAACCTGCACCTGACCACCCGCCAGGATGTGCAGATACACTACGTAAGCCTCGACAGAACACCCGAGTTGTGGCATACCCTGGAGCAGGACGAAATCACCATCCGCGAAGCCTGCGGTAACACCGTCCGTAACATTACAGCTTCCGACCGGGCCGGCATAGACCCGGAAGAACCATTTGATATTACTCCCTATGCTGACGCTACGTTCCGCTATTTCCTGCGTAACCCTGTCAGCCAGGAAATGGGCCGTAAAATAAAAATAGCTTTTTCCTCTTCTGAAAAAGATACTGCCTGGGCTTTCATGCACGACTTCGGCATGATCCCCAAAGTGAAAATCATCGATGGCAAAGAAGTGCGTGGCTTCAAAGTATTGGTAGGCGGCGGCCTGGGCGCACAGCCCTTTCTGGCCAAACCGGTATATGAGTTCCTGGAAACAGACCTGCTCATTCCCTATATCGAAAACGTATTGCGCGTGTTCGACCGCTACGGCGAAAGGACCAGCCGCAACAAAGCCCGCATGAAATTCCTCATCCAGAAAATAGGCATGGAGGAATTCGAGCGCCTCGTCAAAGAGGAATACAAAGCGGTGAAAGTGAAAAGCGTGCCGGTAGATGCAGACGCATGGCCTCAGACCACACCGCCGGTAATCGGCGAAATACCAGCTTACGAAATAAAAAACCAGGCGAAATACGAAGCGTGGAGAAAGACCAACGTGTTTGAACAAAAACAAAAAGGTTACTACGGCGCTTATGTGAAAATCACCCTGGGCAATATCGGCTCTGCTGTCAGCCGTCAACTGATAGAAGCGCTGCGCCCGGTCATTGCTGACGATGTAAGGGTGACCGCCAATCAGGGCCTGCTGCTGAAATTCATCTTACCGGAACACCTGCCTTACGTGTACAGCGCACTGGAAGCAGCCGGCTTCGCTGAACCAGGGTTCGACAGCATCGCGGACATCACCGCCTGCCCCGGCACCGATACCTGCAACCTCGGTATCTCCAACAGCACAGGCATCGCTAAAGTACTGGAGTCCGTTATCACCGATGAATTCCCCGACCTGATCTACAACAAAGACATCAAAATAAAAATCAGCGGCTGTATGAATTCCTGCGGCCAGCATGGTATCGCCAGCATTGGCTTCCATGGCTCTTCCATGAAGAGCGGTGGTAAAGTATTGCCAGCCCTCCAGGTACTGCTGGGCGGCGGTATCGTTGGCGACGGCGTAGGACGTGTAGCCGACAAGGTTATTAAAGTGCCCAGCCGCCGTGGTCCGGACGTATTGCGCAGCCTCCTGCACGACTACGAAATCAACGGCACGGAAAAGGAACTGTTCAATGAATATTATGACCGTCAGGGTGAAAAATATTTCTACGAACTGCTGAAACCACTGGCTGATCTCAGCACCATCACCCCTGCAGATTATATCGACTGGGGCCAGGCGGAAGACTACGCCACCGCTATTGGTGTAGGTGAGTGCGCCGGTGTTATTATCGACCTGGTAGCTACGCTGTTGCTGGAAGCGGAAGAAAAAATCGAGCTCGCCAATATTGCCATCAGTAAAGGCGCTTATGCAGATGGTATCTACCATGCTTACTCTTCCTTCGTACAGGGCGCCAAAGCGCTGCTGCTCGGTGAAGGTGTAAGCGGCAATACCCAGATCGGCATCATCAACGATTTCGATAAAAACTTCGTGGACACTGGCAAATTCAGCTTTGAAACTGATTTCAAAACACTGGTGCTGCAGATTAACGGTAACGAGCCTACGGAAAATTTCGCTAAAACCTACTTCCAGCAGGCACTGTCTTTTTATAATGCAGCCCAGGCTTACCGGCAGAAATCCGCTGAACCGGCGCAGGCATAATTTTGATCATCTTTTAATACTACACATCATGCAACAGATACAACCGAAACTCACATTGGTAGGCGCTGGTCCCGGCGATCCGGAACTGATTACCGTGAAAGGAATGAAAGCTATTCAGGAAGCGAAGGTGATCCTCTACGATGCCCTCTCCAGCAACGAACTGCTGGATTACGCTCCTGCCGGTTGCCTCCGCCGCTTTGTCGGAAAACGTGCTGGCATGCATGTGTATTCCCAGGATGAAATCAACCGCATGATTGTAAAATATGCGCTCAGCTACGGCAGCGTGGTAAGGCTCAAAGGCGGCGACTCTTTCGTGTTTGGCCGCGGTCAGGAGGAAATAGCATTTGCCCAACAATTTGGCATCACGGCAGAAGTAGTACCGGGCATCTCCAGTGCTATTTCTGTCCCGGGTGTCAATAAAATCCCGGTAACAGCCCGCAATGTCAGCGAAGGCTTCTGGGTGATCACCGGCAATACCCGCAATGGCAACCTCTCCCGCGACCTGGAATACGCTATCCAGGCCAACACCACCGTGGTAATTCTCATGGGCATGAGCAAACTGGCGGAAATTGCCGGCATCTTTGCCAACAGTGGCAGAGGCGATACCCCCGCCGCTATTATCCAGAACGGAACACTGCCCAACCAGCAAATCGGTATGGGCCGCGTGGCCGACCTGCAGGAGATTGCAGCTGCGCAACAGTTATGCAATCCGGCTATCATAGTGGTAGGGGAGGTAGTACGATTTCATGAAGATTTTGCCACCCTACAGTCTAAAGTAGCCGAAGAACTCAAAATCGCTGTATAAATGGAAAATCAGTTATTTCCGGTTTTTTTTAAGCTCAACCGCCTCCACGTCCTCGTGGTAGGCGGTGGCCATATTGGGCTGGAGAAAGCAAATGCCATCCTGCAAAACTGCGCAGAAAGCAATATCACCATCGTATCGCTGGACTTTCTGCCTGAACTGCAAGACATCGCCCGGCACTATCCCAATGTGGAGCTTATCCGCAAACCTTTCTCCTGCGGGGACCTGCTGGGAAAAGATCTGGTCATCGCCGCCACAAACGACAAAACATTAAATTATACCGTCTGGGAAAAAGCGAAAGGAGCCAAAGTACTGATCAATGTGGCAGATACACCGGAGCTGTGTGACTTCTACCTGGGATCTATTGTCCAGAAAGGGAACCTGAAGATTGCCATCTCCACCAACGGCAAATCGCCCACCGTGGCCAAACGGCTCAAACAGGTACTGCAGGAGGCCATCCCCGATGCCCTTGATGAAGTATTAAATAAATTACATATCATCCGTGACAAGCTGAAAGGCGACTTCGCCGCCAAAGTAAAACAGCTGAACAATATCACGGAGGTGCTGGTGAAACCGGAAAACGAAAATGCCTGATTAACCCTTCAGCACTTCCAGCAGTACCTGCGCCTGGTTGTGGACCGTATCTTTAGCCCCATACAATAATGTTACCCGGTGATGTTTGGCCCGCTGCCGGATATCCTCCAGCAAATCCTTTTTCTCTTTCAGCTCTGCCAGATAACGGATACGGAACTCCGCAAATTTCCCGTCCTCATGATGAAACCATTTCCGCAGGGCCTCGCTCGGCGCTATGTCTTTCAACCACTCGTCCACATGGGCTTTATCTTTGGACAGTCCCCGCGGCCACAGGCGGTCTACCAGGATCCGGTATCCGTCGCTTTCGGAAAAATCTTCATATACGCGTTTAATCTGTATCATATCCTGATAACGGCCGGATGGCGGGAAAAGTTTTACGTATTATCTTTACCGTTATGCAAAATAATCAGGAAATCATTGATGCTACCGTAGCCTATGTGAAGGCATCGCTGGAAGGAGCGGAAGGAGGCCACGACTGGTGGCATATTTACAGGGTATGGCAATTGTCCCGGCAGATTGCCGCCCATGAAACCGCCGACATGCTGGTAGTGGAGCTGGGGGCGTTGTTGCACGATATTGCGGATTCCAAGTTCCATAACGGCGATGAGACCATTGGCCCCGCCCGCGCACGTGCCTTCATGATATCGCAGGGATTGTCCGAGGAGGTCATCGTTCATGTGGAAAACATCATCCGGTATATTTCATTCAAAGGCGGTCACAATGACAATGTTTTCCGTTCCCCGGAACTAAGCGTGGTACAGGATGCTGACCGGCTGGACGCCATCGGCGCCGTTGGCATCGCCAGGGCCTTCAACTACGGCGGATTTAAGAACCGCGCCATTTATGACCCAACCGTGAAACCTAATATGGTGATGACGAGAGAGGAATATAAAACCAACACAGCACCTACCATTAATCACTTCTACGAAAAACTGTTGTTGCTGAAAGACCGGATGAACACCCATACGGGCAAAGCCATGGCGGCGGAGCGGCATCAGTTTATGGAAATGTTCCTGGAGCAGTTTTATAAAGAGACCGGCTTCTGAGAATGACAGTTATATATTAAAGACAGCAAAGACGGCAGAAAATAACAGATTAATCAACAATACACGCCATCGAACAATAAATGTAGCCCAGGGCTTAAGCCCTGGGATGAAATTATTTATCGAAGAACAGCGCTTTCAGTTCGTCTGCGTCCTCTGGTTTCATTTTACCGCCCAGGATAAGGCGGAGCTGGCGGCGGCGGAGGGCGCCGTCATATAATCTTTTTTCCTCTTCCGTGTCGGTGATAATGCCGGGAACGGGGCGGGAGTTACCATTAGGGTCAAGGGCTACAAATGTCATAAAAGCTTCATTGGATTTGTAGCGGTATTGTTGTACCGGGTCTTCTCCCCACACGCGCATGTGTACTTCCATGGAAGTATTGAAGGCGCGGCTTACTTTGGCTTCTATATGTACCACATTGCCCAGTTTAATGGGATTCTCGAAAGAAATATTATCTACGGAGGCGGTGACCACAGGGGCGCTGCAGTGTTTCATACAGGCCAGTGCGGCAGCAATGTCCATCCAGTACATCAGGCGGCCTCCCATGAGGTTGCCGAAAGTATTGGTATCGTTGGGCAGAACGAGTTCCGTCATCTGTATGAGCGAGTCCTGCGCTCTCTTAGGCGTTAAAGTCATCTTTTTATTTATGTATTTCGGACGCAAATTTACAGTTTCTATTTGTTAGGAACGAAAGTCTCTGTAATAACAGCAGGTGTCAATGCAGGTTTTTAACAAATAATTTCGCTCACTTGAAAATTCTTTAAAACCCACTGTGGTTCAATGATAAGAGCTGAAGAGAAACCCGCAAAAATTAACAAACAAATAAAGCCACTGCGTAAAAAACTTGGGAGCGAAGCAAATTTGTGTAACTTTGCATGACCTCCGGAAGTAGTTTACTTGACAGGTATAACACCAAACGCAATCTGGCACTTCCCCCATTTAGGTCAAGTATTTTTAGCTGAATTTTAGTTTTTATGGCAAAATATATCTTCGTTACGGGAGGTGTTACTTCCTCTTTGGGTAAAGGAATTATAGCTGCTTCGCTGGCAAAACTCTTGCAGGCGCGCGGCTTTAGAGTGACTATTCAGAAGTTCGATCCATATATCAACGTGGATCCGGGAACGTTAAACCCTTATGAGCACGGGGAATGTTACGTAACAGAAGATGGCGCGGAAACCGATCTGGACCTCGGACACTATGAGCGTTTCCTGAACACGCCTACGTCCCAGGCCAACAACGTTACCACCGGCCGTATTTATCAGACTGTTATCAACAAGGAAAGAGAAGGCGCCTACCTGGGCAAAACCGTACAGGTGATCCCGCACATCACTGATGAAATCAAACGTCGTATCCTCCTGTTGGGCAAAGACGGCAAATATGATATCGTGATAACTGAGCTGGGCGGTACCGTGGGCGATATTGAATCGCTCCCTTATATTGAGGCTGTACGTCAGCTGCAATGGGAACTGGGCGAAGAAGACTGCCTGGTGGTACACCTCACCCTTATTCCTTACCTGCGCGCAGCGAAGGAACTCAAAACCAAACCTACTCAGCACTCAGTGCGCCTGTTGAGCGAATATGGCGTTCATCCGGACATCATCGTTTGCCGTACGGAAGAGCCGATGTACCGCGATCTGAAAAAGAAAATCGCCCTGTTCTGTAACGTACAGGTAGATGCGGTGATTGAAGCGAATGACGTACCGACCATCTACGAAGTGCCACTGGAAATGATGCGCGAAAAACTGGACGTTTCAGTACTGAAAAGACTGAACCTGCCTGTGGAAAAAGAGCCTGAGCTCACCAAATGGCGTGAATTCCTGGACAAGCTCAAATATCCGAAATCCAAAGTGACCATCGGTCTGATCGGTAAATACGTAGAGCTGCAGGATGCTTACAAATCTATTCTCGAATCATTTATACATGCCGGTTCACTCAACGAGTGCAAGGTAATTGTACAGAATATTCACTCTGAGCATATTACACAGGAAAATGTGTGCGAAAAGCTGAAAAACCTCGATGGTCTGCTGGTAGCGCCGGGCTTCGGTCACCGCGGCATCGAAGGTAAAATTGTGGCTATTCAGTATGCCCGTGAAAACAACCTGCCTTTCTTTGGTATCTGCCTTGGTATGCAGATGAGCGTGGTGGAATTCTCCCGCAACGTGCTCGGCTGGAAAGACGCGCACTCCGTGGAAATGAACCCCGACACTTCCCATCCGGTGATCAACCTGATGGAAGAACAGAAAAAAGTGACCGCCAAAGGTGGTACCATGCGCCTGGGCGCTTATACCTGCGACCTCACGCCGGGTTCCAGGGCTTCTGAAATTTATGGCGGCGCTACTACCATCAGCGAAAGACACCGTCACCGCTATGAGTTCAACAACGAATACCTGGAGCAGATCGAAAAAGCCGGTATGATCCCTTCCGGTAAAAACCCGGAAAGCGGTCTCGTGGAAATGATCGAAATCCCGGGACATCCGTTCTTTGTGGGCTCCCAGTTCCACCCCGAGCTGAAAAGCACCGTGGAAAGCCCTGCACCGCTCTTCGTGTCGTTTATTAAAGCCGCTAAACAATACGCGGAAAATAAAAACGGTAAAACGAAGGTGGCAGAAGAAAAAATCGCCCAGTAATCTTCAGATACAATAATTGTATAATGTATAAAATTTAAAATGCAGCGGATAGGCCAGGCAGCCATATTCGCTGCATTTTAAATATATAAATAATCGGAAAATCAGGAGTGGCCGCTATTTTAGCCGGGCCCAACATGGGTTTCACCTGTTTAACAGGCCTTTCACCTAAAAAGGGGTGCTCAAATGATAAATCCTGCTTACCTTTGCTGCCTAAATTTTTAATTGCATTTCATGGATAGAAATTCGGTTATTGGGTTTTTACTGTTAGGTGTTTTACTGGTAGGATATATTTTCTATAACCAGAAACAACAGGGAACCATCGCCAGGGAGAAAGCCCGGCAGGATTCCATTGCAAATCTGAACAAGCCTAAAGCGCCTGTTGCCGATTCACTGATGGCCACTGCTAACGGAGGAACACTGGATTCAGCCCACCAGGCTCAACTGGCCGGCGAATTTGGTCTTTTTGCCACCGCTGCGGTAGCGCCGGTGCAGACAACAGTGATGGAAAACGATGATGTTAAAATTACCTTCTCTAATAAAGGTGGTCAGCCAATCAGCGTTCAGCTGAAAAAATTCAAGACTTCTGAAGGCGGACCATTAATGCTGGCACAGGGATCTTTTAACCGTCTCTCTGTAGAAGTACCTGCCAGCGCCACTAAAGTGCTGAACAGCGCTGACCTGTTTTTCACTGCCGGCCCGGTACAGAAACTGGCAGACGGCGGACAGTCCATCAGCTATCGCCTGAATACTTCCAATCCTGCGGTATACCTGGAATTTGTGTATGGTATTAAACCTGGCAGCTACATCGTTAATTATAATGTGCATGCTGTCGGTTTCCAGAACATCCTGCCAGGCAATCAGAACTACCTGACCCTGCAATGGAACAGCCAGAACGACAAACAGGAGCATGACATGGAGAACGAGCGCCTCAACAACCAGGTGCACTACATGTTTGCCAACGATAAACATGACTATTTCACGCTGCAACGTACCAGCCACGAAAAACTGGACAACAAACTGAAATGGATCAGCGTAAAGCAACAGTTCTTCAATACCACCCTGATCGCTAAAAGCGGCAGCTTCGACGCGGCAGACGTGAACACCAAAGTGCCACAGAGCGGCAATATCGTGGGACAGGCCTTCACCTCCCTCACGATCCCTTACAACCGCGCCAACGATTTCTCTTTCCCGATTGATATCTACTATGGCCCTAACCACTACAAAACACTGAAGTCTTTTGATCTGGGCCTGGAAAAAATCATTCCGCTGGGCTCCGGTATTTTCGCCTTCGTAAAATATGTGAACAAATGGATCATCATCCCGGTGTTTAACTTCCTCAGCGGATTTATCGGTAACTATGGTGTGATCATCATCCTGCTCACTATCTTCATTCGTTTGCTGATTGCGCCTTTCACTTACCAGAGCTATGTGTCTCAGGCCAAGATGAAAGTGCTGAAACCGGAAATCGATGAGCTGCGCGCCAAACACGGCGATGACCAGCAGGCTTTCGGTATGGACCAGATGAAACTGTTCAAGAGCGCCGGTGTGAACCCACTGGGCGGCTGTTTACCAGCCCTGCTGCAGCTGCCGATCCTGGTGGCCATGTACAGCTTCTTCCCGTCTTCCATTGAGCTGCGTCAGGAAAGCTTCCTGTGGGCAAAAGACTTGTCTACTTACGACTCTATCCTGAACCTGCCGTTCAACGTGCCTTTCTATGGCAACCACGTGAGCCTGTTCACCATCCTGATGACCATCACGAGCCTGATCCTGGCCTTTTATAACCGTGGTATGACCGATCAGAGCAATCCGGTGATGAAGTACATGCCTTACATCATGCCTATCATGCTGTTGGGTATCTTCAACCGCCTGGCTGCCGCGCTTACCTTCTACTACTTCCTGTCCAACGTGATCAGCATCCTGCTGCAATGGGTGCTCCAGACTTTTGTCATCAACCACGACAAGATCCACGCACAGATCCAGGAGAACAAGAAAAAGCCTGTTTCCAAATCCAAATGGCAGGAAAAGCTGGAAGAAGTTCAGCGTCGCCAGCAGGATATGCAACAGCGCAAAAAATAAGCAGCAGATAATTATCCAAATAAATAGTAAAGCCCCCAGCCCTCCGCTGGGGGCTTTTTTCAACTGATAGTATATGAAGAAAAGCTTGTTATTGATGATGATGCTGGCAGGAGGAATGTCAGCCGCCTATGCACAGGACACCATCCCTGATGCCCGCCGTATACAGGAAACCGTGAATTATCTCGCTTCCGATAAACTGAAGGGCAGAGGCACTGCCGAAAAAGGAAGCCGTACCGCCAGCCGTTATGTGGCCCGGCAGTTTAAGAAACTGGGACTGAAACCCGCCAACGGCGGCAGCTATTTCCAGGATTTTACCTTTGACCGCAACGCGCACAAAAACATCCCGAGCCGTAACGTAGTGGCTTTCCTCGATAACGGTGCCGCCCGTACGATTATCATCGGCGCACACTATGACCATCTGGGCACCGCCGGTCTTTTCGATGGCAAATATCCGATCGGCCAGATACACAATGGCGCCGATGACAATGCGTCCGGTGTGGCCGGACTGTTGGAACTGGCCCGGCATTATGTGAAAAACGCCGGTAAAGAGCCATTTAATTTCCTGTTCATCGCTTTCGGGGGTGAGGAGCTGGGACTGCAGGGGTCGAAATATTATACCGCACATCCGCTGATGCCGCTGGACAAAGTACATTTCATGCTGAATATGGACATGATAGGCCGCTACAATCCGGAAAGAGGTATCGGTATTGGTGGTTATGGCAGCGCACAGGAATGGCCGGAAGTGTTTAAAGATGTGCAGCAACCCGGCATAAAATATTTCACTGATGCAGCCGGAAAGGGTGCGTCCGATCATCATAACTTCTATATCAGTAAAGTGCCGGTACTGTTTTTCCACACTGGCGGGCATGATGATTACCACAAGCCCACAGACGACGCGCCTAAATTGCAGGCAGCGTCCGAAGCGGGTATTTTGCAGCTGGGCATTCAGCTGATCAATAAAGCCATGGCTTTCCCGGAATTACATTATGTGGGAGAAAAATAAGGACTAGTTCAGCACTTCTACTTCGTAGACAGGACTGAACAGATAAATACGTTTAGACGCTACCTCTTCACAGCGGTAGCGTTTTCTTATTCTTTCCCCTTTGCGGAAGATGCGGCCGTCTTTGGTTTTGAAGAGTTGATGCAGGGGGAGCTGTTCTACAAGGAAGTGCGTGTCTTTGCGGTCGTCGTAATTGCGGAGCACACGCATCAGGTTTTCGTCGGCACAGCTGCTGGCCGCGGGGTTGGTCATACTCTGGCGTACGGCCAGTTCCACATCATGGGGCAGGTATCCTTTGCCTACAAAGCCGCGGAGAATGTCAGAAAACTCCTGTTTCCATTCCTTGCCATGTGCTGGTACCCGGTTGGCGTATTTATTAAAGGTGGTAAGGTGAGCGATTTCATGCAGTAAGGTAATAAGAAAAGAATACCTGTTCAGCGATCCGTTGATGCTGATCCGGTGTCCTTTTCCGTTTCCATCGGGGTGACGGTAGTCACCCAGTATGCTTTGCCTTTCCCGGGTGATGGTGAGATGGACTTTATATACTTGTAAAAACTCCATCACCTGGTCAAAGGTGCCTTCGGGCAAATAGGACGCTAATGCATGCAGGGGCGCCTCTTTTTTCACAGCCAATTACTTTTTAAGCCTGGTAAGCCGGAAGAGGCTCCATGTTTCAAATACGGTGTACAACAGGTACAAGGACAATAGCAAAAAGATGGTCACTTTACTGACGTCGGGCCGGTAAACGAGCACATAAATGGCAATACCAATTACGCACAGCATCAGTTTGCTGAGTGTGGAACCGTATACAGCGCGGATGAAGGCATTGTGGTTGGCAGAGGCGAGCCCTTTGCGGCTCATCAGGTAGGAGGCCAGTGTGATAAGTGCCATAGCCAGATTGCCGGCCAGCAGCACATAAAAGTGTATGCCGGTTTCCAGCAATCTGGGTTTGAAAAATATTATCAGGCCGTTTAGAACGCCAAAAATCGAAAATAATCTGATTAAAAATCTATCGCTCATTACCGACGGGTGTCTTTTATAATTTGCCACAAAAGTATGGCTAAAGCCAATAAAGAAAAAATGATCAGGAACAGGGGGAACCGCCAGCCCATTTTCTGGTCCAGCTTGTACCCCGCAAACACTCCCAACCCCAATGTGGTCATCATTTGAAACGCCAGTCCGGCATAGCGCATGACCGGATTATTACGTTTATTCGGCTTCCTGGAGGACGGATTTTCCATGTTTCTGCGTTTCTGGCTGCTGGTCGTCCATGTAGCAACGGCCGTTGAACTTGGCTGTAGGCTCCATTTCGAAATGAGCAGTATACACATCTCCCTTTACGAGTGCATTCCCTTTCAGGAACAACAGCTCTTCCACTTTGATGATACCGGTCACTTTACCGAGGATGTCTGCGCTCTGACATACCAGGTCGCCGGTGATGTCGCCTTCCGGACCGACCACGATTTTAGCTTTGGTGGACACCAGCCCGTTTACCTGGCCGTCTATCCGGATATCTCCTTCACATACGATATCGCCCTGGATAGAAGTGCCGCTGCCTATAATGTTAATAGTCGACGTGGGTAACAGGTTCTTGCTATCACCCTTAGAGTTTGATTTGTTATTAAACATAGGTTTTCAGGTTTTTCAGCTTTAATAATGTAAATATATTTAAATATTTTGTTATTTGATTATTTGGTTATTGGGCAGAGATATGGACATGGCTATTCTGAACAATCAATCACAATCAATCAAATAACAAAATTCCCAAATGGCAAAATTTCTAATTTTAATACGTGCTGTTGTCTACTTTCGGCACTTTTAACATGGTGGTATCCAGTTTGCCGGTAAATTCCCCGTTGATCACCTGTTTGATGTTTTTCAGGTAGAGATCCCGTTGATTAATGGCTGTTTCCAATGAATCCGCCCGCATTTTCAGGTGGATGAACTCCTTGCGTTGTTTCAGGTCTCCATAGCCCGGGATATAATAACGTAATGGCGTAAATACTACTGTGGCCACAGTAATGGCTACCAGTAATACAAACAGGGTGCTCAAAGCTATATAAACACTCATTCTGGACAGTTTGAAGGAGGTCACTTCTTCATAGGTGTCATCATTCATAATCACCAAACGGTATTTATGACTGAGTTTTTCAAGGTTTCGTCTGTTGTTTTTTTTCCCCTTCTTGGCCATTTTTTTGGTGTGCTTATAGAGATTTATTCGTTTTCAGGCGGCTAAAGTTAATCAATCCCACCAATCAATCCACTATTTTATCCTATCTTTAAAATATTTTTTCAAACTTACAGTTATATATACAGCCTATACACCCTGGCATCCATGAATCGCTATAAATCGCTACGTCATTATCCGGTATTAATTTTTTTGTTGTGCATGGCTCCGGCGGTTTTGGCTCAAATCAAGCCCCGCAACCAGGCGCAGCAGCAGCAGCCACGACAACAGGACCCTCAAAGTCAGTCCCAAAAGCCGCTACTCAACAAGCCGCTCTTCAAACCAAAAGAGCCACGCATACAGGACAGGCGGCCACCTTCCGAAGTGATGCTGGAAAAAAAACACTGGACTCTCAAACGCAGGTTCTTTCAGAACCTGGCGACCCGCTATAACTATTACTTCCATGCCCGGGTAAAGCTGGACAAGGTGGTGAAAACCGTCAGCCGTGACGGGCAGGACAATTATAATGTACTGCTGCCATTTTACCCTACCAGCCTGCAAAGTCAGGGATTCAGCAAAACCGAACTGGACTCCGTGATCGAAAAAACCAATATGGCCATCCAGTTGCACGACCCCCGCGGAAAATGGATCGATGACTGTTTCCTGCTAATGGGGCGCGCCTACTTCTATGAAGGCGATCTGGAAAATGCCAATAAAACCTTTCAATATATCAACCTCACTTTCGCGCCCAAGAAAAAAGACGAATACAAAACCGTTGTGGGCGCCAGTGAAAATGATCATATTTCCATTGCCACCCGCGAAAAACGGAAAGGTATCCTCGGCCGCTTCAAACACGTGTCCGCCCGTAACGATGCCTTCCTCTGGCGTGCCAAAACCCTGCTGGAACAGAAAGAATATGATGAAGTACAGGCGCTGCTCAACATCCTGAGCACCGATCCTTACTTTCCGGCCCGCCTCGATGGCGGCCTGGCGGAAGTGAGGGCCTACAGCAACTATATCCAGGGCCGTTACCCCGAAACGATTGAACCGCTGAAAGTAGCCATCGATAAAAGCCACGACAGGGTGGCCAGGGCCAGGATGCATTTTATCCTCGGTCAACTGTACCTGCAACAGCACCACGCCGATTCGGCCATGGACAAGTTCCGCGATGTGATCGCGTCCAGGCCGGACCCTATGATGGACTTTCAGGCCCGTCTCCAGATCGCTAAAATCAACGCAAAAAAAGAAGGCGGGCTGGCGCGCAGCCAGGAAGGTCTGCGCCACATGCTGAAGAAAGAGCGCTTTAGCCGCTTCCGGGACGCCATCCTCTACACCATGGGCACCCTCGCATATCCCGCAGATGCGGAAGCTGCCCTCGGTTACCTGCAGAAATCACTCAAAGCCGGTGGTGACAATATGGTGCAGCGCACGCTCACCTACAAGGCCATCGCCGATATCTACTATGATCAGCGCCAGTACCTGGACGCCAAAAAATATTACGACAGCACCGCCGGCACCATGACGCCCGACTTCGTGGATGCGGCCACTGTCAATGTACGCAAAACAGTCCTTGCCGACGTAGCTGCCAAACGTGCTGTAATTCAGCGGGAAGACAGCCTGCAACGAATTGCTGCCATGCCGGAATCCGACCGTAATATTTTCCTTGCTAAAATGGCGGCCACCCTTAAAACAGCCGCTGCGGAAAAGAAAAAGAACGATGCCATGCAGGGCGCCAATTCGTATGACAACCCGGCCTTCGGGATGAACAACAACGGCGCCTACAGCCCCAAAGAAGAAAAAGGGGACTGGTATTTCTATAATCCTGCCAGCAAATCGACCGGTTACTCCGAGTTCAAACGCCGCTGGGGCAGCCGTCAGGTGGCCGATAACTGGCGCCGCAGCCAGGCCGGCAATCTCCATGTGGCCAATAACAACGATGCTCCGGTACAAATGAGCACCGACGGCGCCACTGCCGCTGCCACACCGGAAAACCTGCCACCAGACAGCATTACCGGCGAACGCCTGGCACAAGGGCTGCCGCTGACGCCGGAGAAACTGGCCAACTCCCATAAACTGGACCAGGACGCCCGTTTTGAACTAGGCAAACTGTATTACGATAAACTGGAAAACTATCCGCTGGCGATAGAAACCTACGACTCGCTGCTGCTCAAATATCCGGACCACCCGCGTAAACCGGAGATACTCTACTCCCTATACGTATGGCATGGTAAACTGAACCACGCTGCTGATGTGGCCCGCTTAAAAGATATCATCCTGAAGCAGTACGGTAATACCAACTATGCGGATATCATCCGCTCCGGCGGCAACCGCGATACGGACCTGGCCCGGAAAAAGACTATCAGCGCCACTTACGATTCCGCCTATACGGCTTTCCGCAGCGGAGACGTGGCCGGTGCGCTGGCTATCAAACACCGCGCTGACAGCACCTATGGCGTTAACTTCATGCAGGGCAAGTTTGACCTGCTGGAAGCTATGGCTATCGTTAAGCAGGACACCCTCATTGGCGTGGACAGCACCCAGGCTTCCCGTAAAGCCGTGCTGGCGGTGATGAACAAATACCCCGGCGACGAAGGTATCCATCAGCAAACACAAGCCCTGCTGGACGCGCTCGATCATCGGAACGAACTGGTAAACTATCTCGCTAAACTGGAAATAAGGAAAGATAATAATGGCGGCCCGCTGCTGGATGAAAATATTTCCATGAAATATCCCTGGCAGAACCCGCAACCGGTGCTGGTAGACAGGATCAATGGCGCCAAAACACCGGCAGCCCTGGCAGATTCTGCCCACGTCTCTAATCAGATAGCCGGTAATGTGCCTACTGCGCCTATCGCTACGGTAGCGCCGCCGCCGCCGCCCAAGCCGATAACACCTTACAAACTGTCGGCAGACAACCCGCACTTCGTCGTGCTGGCGTTTCAGCGTGTCTCCAAAGAATTGATGGACGAAGGGCTGAACCAGTTCACCCGTTACAATGCCTCCAAACATGCTACCGATAAAATCGAAGTGGGCAGTTTTGTGTTGTCTCCTTCCGAAACCATGCTGATATTCAGAATATTCGCGAATGAAGACAAAGCCCTGAACTATTTCGATGAAATCCGGGAAGAAGCCGCTGTCAGCATTATCCCGCGGATAAGGCCTGCCGATTATTCCTTTTTTGTCATATCAAGAGATAATTTCATATTGCTTAACAGCACGAAAGACCTCATCGGTTACAGGAAGTTTTTTTCGGACAATTATGTAACACAATAATAGCAAGTCTTTTACAGCAAACTCAGGGGCTTGCGCCGGATAAGGGAATGTTAAATCCGGCAGCAATACCGGCCGGCATCATTAAATCTGCAAATATTTAATAGATTTGTGGGTCAAACTGTTAGTAAACAGGCCTGTTTATTGCTGTTAGAGGCTGTTTATTAAATATTTATTTTAACAGCCAACGATAGCAACTGTCCAAAAAACTCGGCGTACGCCGCAAAACAAATTAATATAGCGCATGAAAAAATCGGTGAAAATATTGTGGCGTGTAGCGTTTGGTATTTTAGCACTGTTCGTTCTTTTAATCTTACTGATCAACTTCAGGGTCATCGGCAATATGCCCTCCATGGAGGAACTGGAAAACCCGCGCGCCGCGCTGGCTTCCGAAGTAATAGCTGATGACGGGACCATATTGGGCAAATATTATCAGGTTGACCGCTCCAGCAGCGACTTCAATGAGATCTCCAAAAATGTGATCAATGCCCTGATCGCTACGGAAGAAACCCGCTTTTATCAGAACTCCGGTATCGATGCCAAAGGCACTATGGCCATCCCTTTTTACCTGCTGATCGGTAAAAAGCGCGGTTCCAGCACCATCACCCAGCAGCTGGCACTCAACCTGCAAACAGATAACCTGGGTAAACAGCGTGCCACCAATCCCGTTAGCAGGGCGTTCCAGAAACTGCAGGAGTGGATCATCGCCGTGAAACTGGAAAGAAACTTCACCAAACAGGAAATCCTGACACTGTACCTGAACACGGTCGCTTTCGGTGATAACGTATATGGTATTGAAAACGGCGCCCGTACTTTCTTCAGTAAAGATGCCGGTCACCTTTCCATCGAGGAAGCGGCGATACTGGTGGGCATGCTGAAAGGCAACACCCTCTACAATCCCCGTCGTAACCCGCAGCTGGCCCTGGCCCGCCGTAATACGGTGATAGACAACATGGTGGATGCCAATTTTATCACCCCAGCAGAAGCTGCCGCTGCTAAAAGCAAGCCTATTGTATTACACTATAATAAAATAGATCACAACAAAGGACTGGCGCCTTATTTCCGTGAAGTGCTGCGTGATGAGGTGAAAGCTTGGTGTAAAGACCATAAAAAAGCAGACGGCACGCCGTATAACCTTTACCGTGACGGCCTCAAGATCTATACTACCATCAACCCACGTATGCAGTTGTATGCCGAAGAGGCGGTGTCCCGTCACCTGCAAACCCTGCAGAAATACCTGTCTAACCAAAACGACGTGAAAACAGGCAACGTGTGGAAAAAATGGCCGCAGTACCTCGATAAATACACGAAAGAATCTGACCGCTACCGTAACATGAAAGAAGCGGAGGCTTCTGATGAAGATATTACCAAGTCCTTCAACACCCCGACCAAAATGAAGGTGTTTGCCTGGAAAAGCTTTACAGAACCGGACCTGAACGAGATTGATACCGTGATGACGCCGCTGGATTCCATTAAATACATGCGTGCGGTGTTACAGGCCGGCTTCATGGCCATGGACCCTGAAAGCGGTGAGGTAAAAGCCTGGGTAGGCGGTCCGGATTTCCGCTACTTTAAAAATGACCACGTAGCTAAAACCCGCCGTCAGGTTGGCTCTACCTTTAAGCCGTTCCTGTATTGCTTTGCGATCATGAACGGTATGTCGCCCAATACCATGCTGCCCAACGAACCGATCACTATCGGCAACTGGACACTGACCCGCAACTCTGAAGGCAGCGTAGGCGGCAGTATCTCTATGGCAGGTGCATTGGCCAGATCTCTCAACCTGGTGTCTGCCTATCTGATTAAACAGATTGGCGCCAAAGCCTTTGCAGACTTTGCACAGAACAAAATTGGTTTCACCAGCAAAATAGAACCTTATCCATCCATCGCGCTCGGGGTATCTGAAATATCCCTGTACGAGATGTTGCAGGCCTACACCATGTTCCCGGCCAGAGGTATCAATACCAAACCGATCTATATCACCCGTATAGAAGACCGTTACGGTAATATCCTTGAAACTTTTGCCCCGGTGAAACGTGAGGTGATCAGCGAGAAGGAAGCATACACCATGGTGAAGATGATGGAGGGCGTATTGCAGCCCGGCGGCACCGGCGCCCGTATGCGCGGCACTTATAAAATGCAGGGTGAAATGGCCGGTAAAACCGGTACCACTAACGATAACACCGACGGCTGGTTTATTGGTTACACCCCTAAACTGCTGGCAGGCGCCTGGGTAGGTTGCGAAAACAACTTTATCCACTTTGCCACCACCGGTATAGGTCAGGGCGCCAATACAGGTCTGCCTATCTGGGCCTATTTCATGCAGAAAGTATTTGCCGATAATACACTGAAAGTTACCAGCAGTGATAAATTCCCGGTACCGGCCAATATGACGGATGAAACCTACTCCAACTTTGACACCAACGTGAAACCCGGTGCAGAAGCGGAAGATATCGGCAACGGTTCCGAATCCGACTACCAGACCAATGAGGAAGACATGTACTCACCAGGGGCTGATAAGCCGGCGCAGGAAACCACCAGGCCCAAAGAGGAGAAACCGGTAACGCCAAAGCCTAAAGAAGATAATAAAGACAAGGGAACACCTGTCACACCCAAAGCAGTATATCCTCCTAAAAAAGATAGTTAATCATAACAGGGGCTGACCATAAAGGTCAGCCCTTCGTTTTTTATATCATCGCCCTGAATTGCCGTCTATCCAATATCCTATAGGATTACAGGGATATTACTTACTATTGCGGTCTTAGAAAACCAAACCAACCAACCAACAACCAAACCATTAAAAAAGCGTATGCAAAAGCTAACCAAAGCATTGCTGGTAGCTGCGTTATTGCCTGTTATGGCCGTAGCACAGGACAGTACCCAATTCATTAAAGGCACCTGGAAAGAGCTCACCAACAGGGCCAGAAAAGAACACAAACCTATTTTTATCGACACCTATTTTGAAGGTTGCCATGCCTGTAAAGACATGGAAGTAAAAGTTTTTCCACGGCCGGAAGTAAAAAAGTACATGGAAGAAAATTTTATCTGTACCGGTTATGACGTGTTCAAGGAAGAATTTGGGATGGAGATGTGCCGCAAGTATTTTATGCGCGGCTTTCCCACTTACCTGGTTATTTCCGGTGACGGCCAGTTGCTGGACAGAAGCTCCGGTTACCAGGAGCCTGACAGGTTCATGGCCTTTCTGAAAAACAATATTGTCCGTTACAAAGCCGGTAAAACACTGGCCGGTTTTGGCAACAGCTTCTCCTCCAAAGACCCCGCTTTCTACAGGGCCATGTGGGACAAGAATTACAAAGGCGGAGATAAAGACGAGATTGCGGGGTATCTGGCCAAACAAAAAGACAAGCTGGCCGAATCCACCTTTAAGGTAATGCAGATGGCTGCTGTACTGCCGGATGATTACCGCACATTTTACCTGAAGAACCGGGGCGCTTACCTGGACCGTTTCGGTGAAGATCTGAACATCAATATCATGGACAAACTGCTGAAGCAGGACATAGCTGCGCTGCCAGCCACCCTGGACAAAGCCGCATTTGACGCCTTCCTGCAAAAGCAGCAGGCCGTATACCGCCCGGAGGATTGGAACTATGTGCAGATGTATTACGCAGAAAACTACCTCTATAAAAAATGCAAAGATGTCAGGGCATTTCTCGAATTTGCCACAGCGCATCCGGACCGCAACGAAAACAGGGTGCGGTATATGCAATTTTATCTGGGAGCGGAGTTAGCCAAAGATGCTGCCCTAAAAGCGCAGTACCTGAAATGGGCAGATGCGGTGGTGACTGCCGATGCCAGTCTGGAAAACCTGCAAGGACTTGTGCGGATGAGCAGGGGAGTAGACCAGGCGCAGGCCAGGAAGTTCCTGGGCTGGGTGATTGATAAAAAGAAATCCTGGGGGGATGATACGGCGAAAGAGGAAGCCGAATTGAAGAATTTGGGCAGTTAAGGCCCGAAAAATCGAAAAAAAAGCGGAGATCAGCTGATCTCCGCTTTTTCAATATTTGATAATCCAATGATTAGTTCAGTGCTTTGTTCACCAGGTCAGCAGCTTCACTGAGGAGGGTCGCAGACTGTACTTTCAGGCCGCTGGCTTCGATCAGTTCTTTTGCTTCTTTGGCGTTGGTACCCTGTAAGCGTACAATGATCGGGACGTTGATGTTGCCGATGGATTTGTAGGCGTCGATAACACCCTGGGCAACCCTGTCGCAACGAACGATACCACCGAAGATGTTGATCAGGATAGCTTTTACTTTAGGGTCTTTCAGGATGATGCGGAAGCCTGCTTCAACAGTTTGCGCGTTGGCAGTACCACCTACGTCCAGGAAGTTGGCCGGATCACCGCCGCTCAGTTTAATCATGTCCATGGTAGCCATGGCCAGACCGGCGCCGTTAACCATGCAACCTACGTTACCGTCCAGTTTCACGAAGTTCAGGTTGTATTTACCAGCTTCCACTTCGGTTGGATCTTCTTCGGTGATGTCGCGGAGGGCTTCCAGGTCAGGGTGACGCATCAGGGCGTTGTCGTCCAGGTTTACTTTGGCGTCAACGGCAATGATTTTCTCGTCGCTGGTTTTAAATAACGGGTTGATTTCCAGCATGCTGCAATCCAGTCCTACGTAAGCGTTGTACAGGTTGGTAACAAATTTCACCATGTTTTTGAACGCTTCGCCGCTCAAACCGAAGTTGAAAGCGATATTACGGGCCTGGAATGGTTGCAGGGCCATGTTGGGCTTTACCCATTCTTTGTATATTTTTTCAGGAGTACTGTGCGCTACTTCTTCGATATCCATACCGCCTTCAGTAGAATACATGATCACATTCTGGCCTTTAGCGCGGTCCAGGAGGATAGACAGGTAAAATTCCTTTACCGGATTAGGGCCAGGGTAATAAACGTCCTGTGCTACCAGTACTTTGTTTACCAGTTTGCCTGCTTCGCCGGTCTGTATGGTTACCAGTGTGCCACCCAGGATGTTGCCCGCAATGGTTTTCACATCTTCCGCATTTTTTCCTACAGCCACACCTCTCTGCTCAGTTCCACGGATTTTACCTTTACCGCGTCCACCAGCGTGAATTTGCGCTTTAACCACTGCAAACTCATTACCATACTGCACCTTCAGTTGCTTGTAAGCTTCGGCCGCTGCTTCCGGTGTTTCTACCGGAATGCCTTCCTGAACCGGTACATTATATTTTTTCAACAGTTCTTTAGCCTGGTACTCGTGTAAATTCATCGCAATAAAATTTGCCGCTAAAATAGGTCATTATGATTTAAATATAAAACCGCATTCATTTGTGAATTAAAAAATAACTTTGCGCGGGTTTGTTTTTTAAATCCGACTTTTAATTAATGCATAAACAGATGAGTGAATTAACGGACCAGATTAAAGAAGCTGGGGATTATATCAGAAAACACTGGCAGGAGACGCCTGTGGCCGGGGTGATATTGGGAAGCGGGCTGGGTAACCTGACCGGTGAAATAGAACAAAGCATCGAAATATCTTATCGTGATATTCCCCATTTCCCCGAATCTACGGTGGAAGGGCATTCCGGGAAGCTGATACTGGGATATATGCAGGGCAGGCCTATTGTGGCAATGGCCGGCAGATTCCACTATTATGAAGGGTTTTCCATGAAACAGGTCACTTTTCCGGTAAGGGTGATGAAGGAACTGGGCATTCATACCCTGTTCATTTCCAACGCTGCCGGCGGTATGAACGCAGACTTTAAGGTGGGTGACCTGATGATCATCAGGGACCATATCAACCTGCAGCCGGAGCACCCGCTGCGTGGCCGTAATGAGAATACACTGGGCCCCCGTTTCCCTGACATGAGCGAACCCTATTCCAAAGAACTGATCCTGTCAGCGTTTCAGATAGCTGCAGCCAACAATATTGACCTGCATACCGGCGTATATGTAGGCGTACAGGGCCCTACTTTCGAAACCAGGGCGGAATATAAATATATGCACATCATCGGCGGAGATGCCGTAGGTATGAGTACAGTACCGGAAGTGATCGTAGCGGCACATGCCGGCCTGAAAGTCTTTGCCATGAGCGTTATCACCGATATCGGCATCCGTGAGGAAGAAAATGTGATCACCCATGAGGAAGTACTGGAAGCGGCCCATGCGGCAGAACCCAAGCTAACGCTTATCTTTAGTGAATTAATCCGGCAACTATAAACGTTTTGTCATTTTCGGATGAGGCAATTTCTTATTATCATGGTCCTGCTGTTGGCAGGTAGTCATTCCTTAATGGCACAGTTCAATACCAGCCGGTTCGGCAATACGGGCGGTGGCAGCGGCTCCAGTAAAATGCAGCGAGACACGATGCACCACCACGAAGAGCCGGACACGCTTACATTGACTTACCGTTACCTCGGTGAGCCGACGGATTTTACCATCGACTCGTCTGTGGCGGATTTCAATATCGACTTCCTGAAAGTGCCGGCCAACTATATGACGCTGGGCAACAGTGGTTCGGCTGCCCGTAATATCATCTTTACACCGCTGATGAAACCCGGATTTGACGCCGGTTTTCATGCGTACGATATCTATGGCTTCAACCACGCCAATGCCAGGTTTTATAATACCAACCGCCCTTATTCCGAACTGAACTACCTCGTAGGCAGCAAGCAGGAACAGGTGATTGGCGTAACCCACACCCAGAACCGTACGGACCGTTTTAACTTCGCCTTCGACTACCGCAAGGTGAACGCGCCCGGCTACTACCGCACGCAAACCACCAACCACGATACCTACCGGCTCACCGCCCGTTACCAGAGTAAGAACAAGCGGGCCAATACTTATCTCAGCTTTTACTACAACAAACTCAATGGGGGTGAAAACGGCGGCATCAAAAGCGATACCTTCCTGGCGAATAAAGACTACAGAAACCGCCAGAGCATTGATGTAAACCTTGGTAACCAGGAAGTGACCCAATATGCCTTCTTCGGTACCAAAATTCCCGTAAAATCGCAGTACCAGGAAACCGGGCTGCTGATCCAGCAACAGTACGACTGGGGCCGCGGAGATACCCTTCACATCAACGACTCAACAGACTATTACCGCTACCGGCCTATTTTCCGGGTGCAGTACACGTTTAACTTCCAGAACAACAACTACCAGTTCATCGACAATAGTCAGGATACTTTTTTCTACACCCGGCATTATGGGTTTGACTTCATCAGGGCCGGTGATACCATCCAGGCCAAACACCAGTGGAAAACAATCTCCAATGACCTGTCGCTGATACAGTTCCCGGTACTGGGCAACCTGGGCCACTTTATTAATCTCGGCGCCCGCTTTGAAAGCATTACCGGCACCTTTCTCGATGCAGACATCAATTTCACCAATCTTGCGCTGCACGGGGAATACCGCAACAAAACCCGCAATAAGCAATGGGACTTCTCTGCCCGTGGCGAGTTTTACGTAGTGGGACAGAATATCGGGGATTACAGTATTTACGGTAGTTTGCGACGACATATCAATGACCTGCTGGGCGACGTGAAGTTGTCTGTCAGCAACGTGAACCGGGAACCATCTTACGTATACAAGTTTTTCAACAGTAACAGGGATACGTGGTACAACAGTACTACTGCCAAGGAAAATACCACACAGCTACAGTTTGCGGCCGAAAACCCCAAACTGAAGTACGGCCTGGCAGTGAACTATTTCCTGTTTACCAACTACACATACTTCAAGGATTATTTCCACAGCGCGCAGTCACCCAACCTGTTCAACCTGTTACAGGTGGTGTTTAGCAAGAAATTCACCATCCGCCCGTTCTCCTGGTATGCGGAAGTGGCTTTCCAGCAGCGCCATGGCGAAGGTCCACTCAACGTGCCAGCTGTCTGGACACGTCACCGCTTTGCTTTCGAGAAATTGTTGTACCGGAACCTCAACCTGATGACAGGGCTGGAATTCCGCTACAATACCTCCTATAACGCTGACGACTACTCGCCGTTGCTCGGACAGTTTGTTTACCAAAACACGACCAGCGTGAAATACAATGCGCCGGACATTGCTGCGTTTGCGCATTTCCGTATCAAGTCTTTCTCCGCGTTTGTGCGTGCAGAAAACCTGAACGTGTTCTTCACACAGAACAACCATTCCGCCCCGCTGTACCCTTACAATAACTTTGATTTCAGACTGGGACTGCGTTGGTGGTTTATTAACTAATCAGGCAATTCATCATGCTGCATCTTGTGTCTCTTTTAAGATACAAGATGCAGATAAATACCCTATATTGATAGCTGTTTTAACCCGTAACCTATATTTATGGAATGTGCCCTGTCGGTAATTGCGTTCCGCGGTTAGCCTAATCGTCCAAATAAATATTAACATCTTATACTATGAAACGTTTTATCCTTGTCGCCCTGCTGCTGCAATGCGCCTTTGCAAGCACTATTTACGCGCAAAACGAACCTGTAGAACAGGGAATGGTGCAGATTTTTGGAAATGAAGAAGGCGCCGCCTGGCTGAACGGTGGTGATTCCTGGCAAAATATTACCAAAGGGTATTACATGCCGATAGATCATATATTTTCCAACCCGGTGAAGGCCGGATATGTAAGACAGTACTATGTATTAGTTAGAATGGCGGATAATATGAGCTGTGGCAATATGCAATTCCGTTTTTGGTTTCCCTGGGCGCATAGGCCTGGCCATCAGTTTGATATTGGCAGGTCCTGGGGGGCTATCTACGAAGGTACCTTTTATGCCGTGCAGATACCGACTACTATTGCCCAGGCAGTAGCGGCAGGAACAAATGCGCAGGGCGCGAATTTATATTGGAGAATTGATGGCCGAATTGTCGGTTGTGACGGCGTTGGGTCTGCTGTTGCAAAAATATCCGGCATCTATCTGAGAGCTGTAGATGTTTATCAGGGAAGTACAGCTGCCGTAACGCTGAATACTGACGGTGAAAATGGAGTGTCCACAAAATATGTATTAGGCGGGACCTGGGGAACTATTGGCGTAAAAGAAGGAAAAGTCGGCATTGGTACTTTTAATCCTACTGCACTGTTGTCTGTCGCTGGTGATGTATATGCTAAAAGAGTAAAAGTAACCCAAAACGCTGCCGACTGGCCGGATTACGTGTTCCATCCTGATTATAAACTCCCTTCACTTGACAGTACCGCTGCTTTTATCAACGCCAACCGCCACCTGCCGGGCATACCTTCTGCGCAACAGGTAGCGCAAAACGGGCAGGATTTAGGGGAAATGAACCGGTTACTGCTGCAAAAAATAGAGGAGCTCACCTTGCATATGATTGAGGCGCGGGCAGAGAACAAAGCCTTAAAAGCAAGGGTGGAGCAGCTGGAAAAAGGGCAGGCATCTCCCGGAAAACAAAAAAGCAAAAAACGCTAACTGAATGTTAAAATAACCGGCGCATCCGGAAACTCACCTTGTCTGTCATAAAAAACAATTTATTGTAGTACTTTTGTACTTGACATGAAACGTTTTTTTGCCATATTTTTTGCTGTCCTGTACACGCTGTTAACCAGCGGGTTCACGGTAAACGTGCATTATTGCATGGGCAAACTGGCGTCCGTAAAATTGCAGAACGTCCCTGATGAGGACCAGTGCAAGAAATGCGGCCGGCCGGTAAAAAGTATGGACTGCTGTAAAAACGAGGTGAAATTCTGCAAGGTGACCACCTCCCATCAGGCGGCCAAAGCACTGCAGCAGGATGCGCCGGTAACGGTTGACTTACAACTGCCGGTAAAAATCCTGGACACTCCTTCCTTGTTGTCCCTACAGCTGGCACAAAGCAGCTATCCGCACGATCCGCCTGATATAGGCGCTGCTACGCCCGTTTTCCTCCGTAACTGTGTTTTTCTGATCTGATAACAGCTTCCTGTTACTGCTTTCCGCTGCGCGGAAGGCTGTATGTATTGCTGTATTCTTTAATTTATAAACATCAGATCATGAAAATATTATCCATTCTTTTACTCGCATTTGGTATCTCCTTTGGCGCCCAGGCGCAATATAAAAAAGCCAGTCTGCAGGCTTCCGGCCTCACCTGTGCCATGTGTTCACGCGCTACCCTGGAATCGCTCCAGACATTACCGTTTGTGGACAAAATAGATACAGACCTTGACAACACGACTTTTATCCTGCATTTCAAACCGGACGCAGCGGTCAATATCGACGCCATCAAACAGAAAGTGGAAGATGCCGGTTTTTCCGTAGGTAAACTGGTCGTGACTGCCAGCTTCAGCGACGTAAAGGTGCAAAACGACACCCACGTGCCTTTTGCAGGCAGCACGCTGCACTTTATGCATGTGAAGGACCAGGTGCTGAACGGTGATAAAGACATTACTGTCATCGATAAAGATTTTGTTTCTGCCAAACAGTTTAAAAAATACGCCACTGAAACCAGCATGTCCTGCTATAAGACAGGAGTGATGGCCGACTGCTGTACACCGCACGATGCCAAAGCTTCCAAAAGGATTTATCACGTCACTATTTAATCCTTACGGCTTCAGTATATGCGCAAATTTTTAATGATGGCTGTGGCGTTCTTTGCTTTCAGCCAGGTAACAACAGCACAGGAATTATACGTTAACACAGAGCCGGCCAGCAATATGGCGGCCAATTCACTCGGTATCCGGCTTACCAACAAGTTCTTCAAAATGGAGCATGATGGTACCACCGGTATGCGGTTTGAGCCGGAAGTGATGTGGGGTGTCAATAAAAGACTGATGGTGCATGCTATCGGTTATGCGGCCAATATGATGCAATCCTCCATCCGGATGGAAGGCGGCAGCGTCTATGCTAAATACCGTTTTCTGTCGCTGGACCAGCAACATGCACATTTCAGGATGGCGGCCTATGTAAAAGGTTCCGTCATTGACAATCCATATGTGCCGTCCACGCATGCCACCAAAAAGCCGTACGCCAATACAGACCTGGACCTGGAAGGGGCCACCTCCGGTGTGAGCGGCGGGGTTATCGCCACACAGCTGCTGCATAAGCTGGCACTGTCAACTACGTTGGGGTATTCCCGTTATATGAACAATATAAAGGACAATATCCCTGAAGGGTTCCCGAAAAATTCCGTAAATTATAGCCTGTCCGCAGGATATTTAGTGCTTCCGGTAAGATATAAGAACTTTAATCAGACCAATCTGAACCTGTATGTGGAGCTGTTGGGCAAAACCAATACAGACGTCGCAGGAAGAGGTTCTTATCTGGATATCGCGCCGGCTGTGCAGTTTATTTTCAACAGTACTACCCGGTTGGACCTTTCTTACCGCACACAACTCACAGGAGATATGGCGCGTAATTCATTCAACTCATTTATGGTACGTATTGAGCACAACATTTTTAACATTAAAAAATAAACCTGCGTGAAAACAGATCTGTTCATAAAAAATATGGTTTGTCCGCGCTGTATTAAAGTAGTCAAATCAGTGCTGGAGGCGGTCCCGCTTACAGTGACCGACATTCAGCTGGGAAAAGCTACCGTGGATGGAAAGGTTACTGAACAACAATTGCAGGCAGTTTCAGTTGCTTTGCAGGCGGAAGGCTTTCTACTGATAGACGATAAAAAACAGCAGCTGGTAGCTGCCATTAAAAACATCGTTGTAGAAACCGTCCACTATTCAGAGTTGGATGACATGAGAGAAAATTTCTCCTCGCTGTTGGCCGGTAAACTGCAGAAGGACTATCATTACCTGAGCAGCCTCTTTTCTGAAATGGAAGGAGTAACCATCGAACAATACATCATTCAACAAAAAATTGAACGGGTGAAAGAACTGCTGGACTACAACGAATTGAGTTTAAGTGAAATCAGTTATAAAATGGGGTACAGCAGCGTGGCGCACCTGTCGGCACAGTTTAAAAAAGTGACCGGCCTTACGCCCAGCCAGTTCAAGCAACTGAAAACGCCCAAGCGTATTCCCCTTGATAAACTATAATTGTTAGAAGTTAGTTGTTTTAGTTTTAGTTGAAAGAGAGGCTACTGCTCACCGTAGCCTCTTCTTTAAAAATCGTGGGAGATGAAAAAAGTATTATTGTCTGTCCTGAAATTCATACAGTCATTGTTCACCAAAAAAGAATGCTGCCGTTAAGGTTGTATCTGGTGCCGACAGTCATTGTCCCGGAGCGATTGCTCCGGGATTTTTATTTTTGGCATGGAAATTATATATCTTTACCCATCGATTTTTTCAGATGAAGTACAAGACTCTTATTTTTAGTTTGTTGTGCGGCTCCGGAATGTGTTTGTTGTTAGCCTGTGGACATGGAAAGAAGCACGCAACCCCCAAAAAGAAACAAATTGTCGCCAACATCCGGCAGCTGGACGAAGTGGTAAAAGAAAGCATTACCGAGAGGCTGTCAGCTATTCAGGACAACGATGGTGTGATGGAAGACAGTCTTCCCGCCTTCCGGCCTCAGGCCCTGCAGGACTTTTACAAGGAAAAGGAAAATGCCAGCCGCTGGTCGAAAGACGGTGTGCCTAACGCTGCCGCCGCTACGTTGCTAGATGCTATCAAACAGGCGGAAGACGTAGGCCTGCTTCCGGCGCATTATCATGAACCGGCGCTCAACACGGCCTGGCAGCAGCTCAGCAACGATCCGGCAGCTAAAAAAGATGCCGCCCTGTGGGCGCGTATGGACGTAATGCTCACCGACGCCTTTATGAGAATGGCGTCTGACCTGCGTTTCGGAGCAGCGCCGCGCGACAGCGTGACGCTGAAAGCCGACTCCCTTTTCACCGACGCACAGCTGACCGCCAAACTACACCAGGCACTGGAACAGGGCGAGGTGACCACCCTGCTGCATGACCTCGAACCTACGCATCCGGGTTATGTGGCGCTGAAAGAAGGCATTCGTTCCTTCAAGGAAAAATATGCCGCCTATCACTGGGACACCTTACCGTTGAACTACACAGACACGCCGGCTTTCCGGCTACTGGTGGTTGACCGGCTGGTGCAAAGCGGCCATCTGGACACTACCGGCAGGGAGATAGACAGCACCCTGCTGAAGACTGGCGTAAAAGCCTTCCAGAAAGAATTTAACATCTATCCGGACGGTGTGCCTGGCAAAAGGACGGTGATGGCCATGAACCGCTCGGTGCATGACTGGGTGATGCAGGCCGCTGTAAACCTGGACCGCTGGCGCAAACTGCCGGACACACTCCCCAGAACATATATCATGGTTAACCTGCCCGGCTATACGTTGCAGGTAGTGGACAGCGGGGAAGTGAAACTGGAATCGAGAGTGATAGTAGGTACGCCCCGTACCCGTACGCCTATTCTCAATTCCTACATGACCAACTTCATGCTGTACCCTTACTGGCGCGTGCCTTACAGCATTGTGTTCAAGGAAATGCTGCCCGCTATCAAGAAGAATGTCGGTTATCTGGCTTCTAAAAACCTGGAGGTGATCGATGCTTCCGGTAACGCCGTAGATCCGTCAACGATAGACTGGAGCAAACTGTCTAAAGGACATTTCCCTTATGTGCTGCGGCAAATGGACGGAGTGGACAATTCCCTGGGCATTATGAAATTTAACTTCCGTAACAAATACAGTGTATACCTGCATGACACCAATAACCGCGGACTGTTCAAAAACTCCATGCGTGCCATGAGCCATGGTTGTGTGCGGGTGCAGCAGTGGGACAGCCTGGCGCAGTACCTCGTTTCATCGCCGGACACGGCCAATCACAAAGGAGACAGCGTTCGGGCATGGATTGAGCGGGAAGAAAAGCGACAGGTAGATCTTACCCGCCGTGTTCCAATTTACTTCCGTTATTTTACAGCAGAAGGTAAAGAAGGCACACTGGTATTTTACGACGATATCTACGGAGAAGATAAAGTGGTGCGTAAACAGATGAAATTATAAGTACACGACTATACGAAAAGCAAAGCCCCGGTCCATGGACCGGGGCTTTGCTTTTATGACAGATAATTTTGCTTTATTTAGCCAGTTTCGCTTTCAGGGCTTTGTCCAGCTCTTCCAGGAATTCTTCTGTGTAGAGGTAGTGTTTGCCGTGCTCCACTTTATTGCCGTGGATACAAACTGCGAGGTCTTTGGTCATTTTGCCGCTTTCCACAGTTTCGATACAAACCTGTTCCAGTGCCTGGCAGAAGTTGATCAGTTCCTGGTTGTTGTCCAGTTTGCCACGGAATTCCAGACCACGGGTCCATGCGAAGATGGAAGCGATCGGGTTGGTGGAAGTTGGTTTACCGGCCTGGTGGTCGCGGTAGTGGCGGGTTACGGTACCATGGGCTGCTTCTGCTTCCATGGTTTTGCCATCAGGCGTAACCAGGGTGGAAGTCATCAGGCCGAGGGAACCGAAGCCTTGTGCAACGGTATCAGACTGAACGTCGCCATCATAGTTTTTACAAGCCCATACAAAGTTGCCATTCCATTTCAGGGCAGAAGCAACCATGTCATCGATGAGGCGGTGTTCGTAGGTGAGACCGGCAGCATCGAAGGCAGTTTTAAATTCCTGCTGGTAAATTTCTTCGAAAATATCTTTGAAACGACCATCATATTTTTTCAGGATGGTGTTTTTGGTGCTCAGGTACAGTGGCCATTTTTTCATCAGGGCCTGGTTGAAACAAGCACGGGCGAAGCCTTTGATGGATTCGTCGGTGTTGTACATTGCCAGTGCAACGCCGTCGCCTTTGAAGTTGTATACTTCATGTTCGATCACTTCACCGTTTTCACCTTCAAATTTGATGGTGAGTTTGCCTTTGCCTTTGGTCACAAAGTCAGTAGCGCGGTATTGGTCACCGAAAGCGTGACGGCCGATGCAGATAGGAGCAGTCCAGTTAGGCACCAGGCGTGGCACGTTTTTCATGACGATGGGCTCACGGAACACAGTACCATCCAGGATATTACGGATAGTGCCGTTCGGTGATTTCCACATTTGTTTCAGGTTAAATTCTTTTACGCGGGCTTCATCAGGAGTGATAGTTGCGCATTTGATACCAACGCCTGTTTCGCGGATAGCGTTAGCTGCATCAATAGTCACCTGGTCGTTGGTCGCATCACGATGTTCCATGCCCAGGTCAAAATATTTGATTTCTACGTCCAGATATGGAAGTATCAGTTTGTCCTTAATGAATTTCCAGATGATCCGTGTCATCTCGTCTCCATCCAGTTCTACCACCGGATTAGCTACTTTAATTTTTGACATTACGGTTTTTTTTAAAAAATTAGATTAAAAGCAACAAAAACGAACAACTATTCAAGCAAGTCCCTAAAAGGGATAATCACGAAAAATACGAATAGCTGGGAAAATTACAAAACATTTTCATAAGATGGCTTGTAAAGGGCTTTCTGCCAGATGTTCATTGCATCAACAATATACAATAAGAAAGCAAAGGAGTGAAGATCTCCCTGTAATGATTATGTTAATACATAATATAACCATTACAGATAGATCCACTCCTTTGCTTGTGTATCTGTCTGAAAGACGGGTATTAGTGTTGCATTTGTTTGATCACTTCGTCCGCGAATTCGCTGGTTTTTACCAGGGTGGCGTCGTCCATCAGGTTGTAGAAGTCGATGGTAACGCGTTTGCGGGCGATGGCAGTGCTCAGGCCATGCACGATGATATTGGCTGCTTCTTTCCAGCCCATGTATTCGAGCATCATTACCCCGCTGAGGATAACGGAAGACGGGTTCATGGTGTTGGTGTTGGCGAAGCGTGGCGCAGTACCGTGTGTGGCTTCAAACACAGCATGACCGGTGAGGTAGTTGATATTGGCGCCCGGAGCGATACCAATGCCACCTACTGCAGCAGCCAGTGCGTCGGAGATATAGTCACCGTTGAGGTTGAGCGTAGCTACTACTGAGTAGTCCTGAGGAGCCAGCAGTATCTGTTGCAGGAAGTTGTCCGCGATCACGTCTTTGATCAGCAGTTTACCTTCTGCGATAGCTACTTTCAGTTCTTTATTGGCAGCTTCTTCGTTTTGGTCTTTTTTGGTTTGTTCCCACTGTTCCCAGGTGTACACTTTATCACCAAATTCTCTTACCGCCAGTGCATAGCCCCAGTTTTTGAAGCCGCCTTCGGTGAATTTCATGATGTTACCTTTGTGTACGAGGGTAACGGAAGGACGTTTATGCTCGAGTGCATAGAGGATGGCAGCGCGTACCAGTCTCTCGGTACCTTCGATAGACACCGGTTTGATGCCGAGGGAAGAAGTTTCCGGGAAACGGATTTTTTTCACGCCCATTTCATTCTGCAGGAAGTTGAGCAATTTTTCACATTCAGGCGTACCTGTCATGTATTCGATACCGGCATAGATATCTTCTGTGTTTTCGCGGAAGATCACCATGTCTACTTTCTCAGGATGTTTTACCGGAGAAGGCACTTTGTTGAACCAGCGCACCGGCCTTACACAGGCGTACAGGTCCAGCTCCTGGCGCATGGCCACGTTCAGAGAACGCATACCGCCACCTACCGGGGTAGACAGAGGGCCTTTAATAGACACCAGGTACTCTTTCAACGCATCGAGCGTTGCAGCAGGCAACCATTCGCCGGTTTCCTGGAAGGCTTTTTCGCCTGCCAATACTTCTTTCCATTCAATTTTCCGCTCGCTACCATAGGCTTTTTCCACAGCTGCGTCGAATACACGGACGCTGGCTTTCCAGATATCCGGACCAATTCCGTCGCCTATAATAAATGGTATGATTGGGTGGGTAGGGACCTGTAACAGGCCATTGTTCATCGATATTTTTTCTGCCGGCATAAAACGGTTTCTTTATGCGTTAACTTAATTGTTGTAATCGGGTGCAAAGGTACGGCATTCCGGTTTAAGGCGGGTGAACTTTTGCTTAAATCTGTGTGAAAAAGAGAGTGTATATAACTTTTTGCTTATGTTAAGATTAATGCTATTTTGCTGTTCCTTTTTTTGTCACAACAAAATTGCAGATACCCTTATGGTCCCATATTCTTTCCTGGCGCTGGGTGACAGCTATACTATCGGTGAAAGCGTAGCGGAAACGGAACGTTTCCCGGCGCAGACGGTCCGGCTGCTCCGTCAAAAAGGCATCGCCGTCAATGATGCTAAAATAGTGGCCACCACCGGATGGACCACCGACGAACTGGAAAAGGGCATCCGGGAAGCGCGTATTACCGGCACTTTCGACCTGGTGACGCTGCTGATAGGGGTCAATAACCAATACCGCGGCCGCAGCCTGGAGGAATACCGGGAGCAGTTTACGGAGCTGCTGCAACAGGCCATCGACTTTGCCGGTCATCAGCCGTCGCATGTGATAGTGCTCTCCATCCCCGACTGGGGCGTGACGCCCTTTGCGGCAGACCGCGACCGGGCCGCCATTGCCCGGGAAATAGACGCTTTTAATACGGCTGCCAAAACCATCGCAGCGGCGCACGGCGCCCACTGGCTGGACATCACGCCCTATACCCGGGAAGCCGCCCGGGACACCTCACTGGTGGCTGCCGACGGCCTTCATCCTTCCGGGAAAGACTACGCCCGCTGGGCCGCAGACCTCGCCGGGCTTGCTGCGCATATACTGCGTTGAGCAAAAAATATCCTATATTCATATTAAACTGAAAACCTACTCTATGGAAAGCCATATCGTTAAAGTATTGTCCGTAACCCCTGTCACTCACAACGTAAGACGCTACAAGGTAGAAAAGCCGGAAGGATACACGTTTGTCCCCGGTCAGGCCACGGAAGTGGCAGTGAACAAGCCCGGATGGGAAGAAGAACGCCGTCCCTTTACATTTACCAGTCTGAATGAATGGGACCACCTGGAATTCACCATTAAAAGTTATCCCGACCATCACAGCGTTACCGACCTGCTGGGGCATATCCAGCCAGGCGACAGCCTGATCCTGCACGATGTATGGGGAGCCATCCACTATAAGGGAGAAGGCGTTTTTATTGCGGGCGGCGCCGGCGTTACCCCGTTTATCGCCATTTTCCGCGACCTGCAACGCAAAGGACAACTGGGCAACAATAAACTGATTTTCTCTAACCGTACCTATGCTGATATTATTCTTAAAGAAGAATTTCAGCAAATGTTGGGTAACAACTTCATTAATACCATCACCAGGGAAGAAGTGCCGGGCTACGACCACCATATCGTAGATGAAGCATACCTTAAAAGGAAGATTTCCAATTTTGACCAGCATTTTTATATCTGTGGGCCCGACCCAATGGTGCAGCAGCTCCGGGAAGTGCTGGAGAAACTCTCCGGCAAGGCAGATCTTGTAACGATCGAAATCTAGCCCCAGGGCTAAAGCCCTGGGCTACGTTTAGTTTGCCAGCAGTTAATATTCACCTTCATGATTCATTTTCTTGCCTAATAAATCCCTTAATGTAGCCCAGGACTTCAGTCCTGGGACAGCAGAGGGTATTTTCACCGGCCTTTTCCTGCTTTTTACCGGTAAAACCGCATTTTTAGCCTAATGGCCCTTTTACAGCCGGTGCTGCCGTCCTACTTTTGTATTGTTAAAACATTCCAGCCATGAAAACAAAAAACAATGATAAATGATGATTTGATCGCCAAAAGAAAGAGAGGACGCAGTATTGGCGGTATTATCCTTATCCTCATCGGTACTTCCCTGCTGTTGCAGCGACTTGACCTGGATATCCCCAGCTGGATATTCTCCTGGCAGATGATCCTGATCGTAATAGGCCTGGCACTGGGCTTCAAACATAACTTCAGAGGCGGTCCCTGGTTTGCCATGATCACCGTAGGCGGCATTTTCCTGGCAGGTGAAATTATGCACTGGCCTTATAACACGGCCAAGTTTATCTGGCCGGTCGTACTGATCGCCATCGGGGTAACGGCCTTATTTAAAAGGCATAACGAACACATGTTCAGCGATGCCCGGTATTTCGCGAAAGACCGTACCAGCAGTGACATCTCTTCTGACATGGACACCATCAACATATCATCCTGTTTCAGTGGCCTCGAAAAGGTGGTCACCTCCAAAAACTTCAAAGGCGGCTATGTCTCCAACGTATTTGGCGGTACGGACCTCAACCTGATGCAGGCAGACATCAACGGTACTGTGACGCTAGAAGTGACCGCCATCTTTGGTGGATGTGAGATTGTGGTGCCGGCCAACTGGACCGTGAAAGTAGACATCTCTACCATTATGGGCGGCGTAGAGGAAAAACGCCCGGCCGCCCTGCTGGGAAGTATTGATAAAGACAAAGTATTGCTGCTGAAAGGCTCCTGTATCTTCGGCGGAGTGGAGATCAAAAGCTTCGCTTAAAAGGACCTTACCAGCGCATTATCTTACCAACTTTTTAAATCTTATTGTATGTATTGGTTTGTTGCTAAAGTAGTTTATCAGATCATTTGCGGTAATGGCTCTCATACGCCGCAATTCGATGAACAGTTGAGACTGATCAGCGCCATCTCCAAAAAAGAGGCCTGGGAGAAAGCAAGGGAAATCGGAATGCAGGAACAATATGCCTTCAAAAACCAACAACAGGAACTGGTGCAATGGAAGTTCATCAACGTACCGGAAGTATATACCCTTGATCAACTGACAGACGGCATGGAGCTGTATTCCCGCATAGAAGAACCAGGAGATCCCAATTCCTATATCGCCTGGTTGCAGATGAAATCCGCACAATTGCAGGGACAACAATATATTGAAGTGAACGTCTAAAAAGACAAAAAAGGCGCGCTATTGGCAAAAGAATTATACAAAGGAAACTCCCGGTGGAGTTTCCTTACCTCCTTCCTGATCTGGCTGGTGTTGTATGCAGCCCTGCTGTATTACTGGTTTGATCTGACCGCATGGCAGGCTATTTCGGACAGTTCCGTACACGTTGTCCTGCTGGGCGGCGCCGGTTTCCTGATCAGCCGTAACCTGTCGTACTACCGTCCGGGCGCCGGCATCAACAAGTTTCTGTATGTAACGGTGGTAAGTTCCGTGATGGCCGCCCTTTGGGTATTCTTCACCCACTGGCTGCTGGAAACCACCTTTGATACCGACCCTGTATACCTGCGCTGGCTTAATAATGCCATCCCGATCCATTTTATTGTGGGATGTATGATCATCGCCGGTATTGGCTACCGTAGCCAGCTCTGGTACGATGAAGAAGAGGAGCAGGGCGAAAGGGAAAGGAGAGAGGCCAACGAAGCCATTATCCGGGAGGCTGAATTGTACAAGCTGCGGCAACAGTTACAGCCACACTTTCTGTTCAACAGCCTCAACTCTATCAACGCGCTCATTATGCTGCGTCCGGAGCAGGCCCGTGAAATGGTGCTCAAACTGTCCGACTTCCTCCGTGGCTCCCTGAAACGGGAAGACGACCACTGGATCTCTCTGAAAGAAGAACTACAGTATCTCCAGTTATATCTCGATATCGAGAAAGTGAGATTCGGACATCGTTTATCCACCAGCGTTAGTTACGATGAGGCAGCGGAAGCGATGTATGTGCCGCCCATGCTGCTGCAGCCGGTGGTGGAAAACGCCATTAAATTTGGTCTGTATGATACGGTAGGGGATATCTGTATTACAATCAGGGCGTATGTGGAAGACGGGATGTTGCTGCTGGAAGTGAAAAACCCGTTTGACAACGAACTGCAGCAGCCCAATAAAGGCACCGGTTTCGGGCTCACCTCTATCAGGCGGAGGCTGTACCTGCTGTTTGCGCGGCAGGACCTGCTGGAAACAGGCGCTGAGGAAAATATTTATACCACGCTGATTAAAGTACCACAAACACATGATAAAAGCAGTAATAATTGATGATGAACCTCTGGCACGTGAAGTGGTAAAGGAATTCCTGTCAGGCTATCCGCAGGTGCAGCTGATGCAGGAATGCAACGATGGTTTTGAAGGACTGAAAGCTATTCAGCAACACCAGCCGGACATTATCTTCCTCGATATCCAGATGCCGAAGATCACCGGTTTTGAGATGCTGGAACTGGTAGAAACCATGCCTGCCGTGATATTCACCACCGCTTTTGAAGAGCATGCGCTCCGTGCTTTTGAAGTACATGCTGTGGATTACCTGCTGAAACCCTTTTCCCGCGATCGTTTTGACAAAGCCTTTCAGAAATGGCTGGAGCAACATAACAGCAATGCCGCCGCTACGGCCGCACTGCTGGAAACAGCCGCTGCCACGCCATTACAAAACAACCGCGTAGTGATCAAGATCAACGGGAAAATTAAGATCATCCCGGTGCAGGATATTCACTACCTGGAAGCAGCAGATGATTATGTGAAGATTGTGACGCAGGAAGGCAGTTTCCTGAAAAACAAAACCATGTCGTTTTTTGAGCAGACGCTGGACCCGCAGCAGTTTACCCGGGTACACCGTTCGTATATTCTGAATGTGAACCAGGTAACGCGCATTGACCCTTATGAGAAGGAAAACCACCTGGCCATTCTGCGCAGCGGCGCCCGGGTGCTGGTGAGCAAAACCGGCTATCCCCGCCTGAAAGCGGCACTGGGCTTATAAAGCGGCAAAACGCCGTTCCAGTTTCTCTTTAAGCAGTATTTTCTGTGCCTGTGTGCCGCGTGCTATGAGCCGGTTGCCCACATGCGCTTCATAACTGCATATGATTTCATTTCCCTGCAAAGCGGTGATGGTAGCGGTAAAATGTACTTCGCTGCCTTGCAGGGCCGGTGAAAGATGTTCTACGGTCAGCATGGTGCCGATTCCCTCCTCTTCTTCTGTTTTCATTTCCAGTACAAACATGCGGCAACACCACTCTGCATCACGGCCCAGGGCAAAGGTGGCATACACGGGATGTACCCGGCCGCTGTCAAAAGCAGCACAGTCTTCTGCCCGTACGTGACGGGTAAAGTGTTTCACATCGCCCGGCTGAAAGATGCTTCGCATAATTCGGTTTTTGTCTCTCAAGTTAAGTTATTCCCGTAATATCATTTAGTTGAATATTCAACTAAATTTCGTACTTTTGTATAGTTAAAACAAACGAGACAATGGACCAGTCACCACGGATCAGCTTATTAATTTCCCAGGCGCTGGGGCTTTACCGGTTGCGCATCAATGCACTGCTGGCGCAGCATGGGATTGATCTCACGTCCGAAATGGTGACCGTTCTGCGGGTGCTGTGGCAACGGGAAGGGCGTAAACAGCAGGAGCTGGCAGATCTGTTGCATAAAGACAAGGCCAGCATTACCAAGGTTATCCACAACATGGAAAAAAGAGGCCTCGTGGCCCGTGCAGCTGATGAAACCGATGCCCGCAATAAAAAAATCGTGCTGACACACAGCGGGCAGGCCCTGAAAATGAAAGTATTGCCGGTGCTGGACCCGTTCCTGGACAGTCTCACGGCAGACTTTGATGAAAAAGAACTGGCTGCCGCCAGAGCGGTGCTGTCTGCCATAATCCGCCGGCTGCAATAAAAAAATTTACCTAAATAGTTGCACGTTCAACGATAAATCATTCCTCCTATGGCTTATGCATTGTCACCATACCGATCATTTGTGCCAAAAGCGGTAAAAGGGCCGTCGATGGTCCTGTTGATCATCCTCCAGGCTTTTGTGCTGGGCATCACCAGCACTACGGCATCGCGGCTGGCGGCGTTTTACGGGATAGCGCCGGAAACGGTCGTATGGTTTTCGCAGGCCGGCGCCATCGGAATGGTAGCCATCATTCCGGTATACTACCGGCTGCGGCTGTATTTTCAGAAATCGGATTTGTTGCAGCTGGCGCTGGGGTTGCAGATAATACTGTCGTTGTTGTGTTTTACGGTCAACAATGCCTCTTTGCTGCTGGTCAGTAATTTTTTCATCGGTATGCTGAAGCTGGCCTGCCTGCTGGATTTCATCTCTTTGTTGACCAATGAGTATCCTGTTATGCGCCACAGGGCGATGTTTTACGGGATCTATTATACCATTGCCCGTTTTGGGGGAGAACTAGCGGATATTTTTGTGGACCCTGTACTGGGAGATCATGACTGGCGCGACATCTATCTGATATCCGCAGTGGCGGCGGGCATATGCATAGTACTGTGTGCGCTGTTGTTTCACCGCCGGCGGACACACCGTCGAATACCGCTGTACCAGGTGGATTGGCTTAGCATGTTGTTGTTTGTGACCGCAGCATTTCTTTTTTCGTATGTGCTGACGTATGGTAAGACACTGGATTGGTTTGATGATGACACCATGGTGTATGCGCTGCTGGGATGCGGTATTACCGTTGTGTTATTCATATACCGGCAGCTCCGTGTGAAGCGGCCGTTCTGGGACCTCAGGGTATTTGGTCTTTACCGGCAGGTGCCGTTGGGTATTGCTTTCATGGTGGTATTGTACGTGTTTTACAGCACTGGTTTCCTGTTCAACTATTACGCCGGGTATAATTTCCGGGAGCAGGAAAATTACCTGTCGCAGATGGCTGTTATCACGTTGTGTGCTTATATGATCAGTTTCCCGTTGACCGGCTGGCTGCTTTACAAAGGGGTACAACGGCGTGTCATGCTGAGCATTGGTTTTATGCTGTATAGCGGCTCGCTGTATCTTTTCAGCCGTAATATTCAAACTGCGGCTGCCTTTGAAGCGTTGGTGATACCGTACGGGATGCAGGGCATGGCTTATGGCCTGGTGCTGACCACTCTTTCCACTTTTGCGGCCACCAATATACCGCGGCGTATGAACGGCCACCGGGTGATGGGCAGTTTATCCTTCCGGTACATTATCGGTTCCTTTGCTGGTTACGCTTTGTACAGCAACTGGTTGTTCAGGGACACCGTTACCCATGCCTCCTGGCTGTCCGAAAGCCTCACTACCGATAATCCATTGTACAGCAGGGAGCTGGGCAGTTTCAGGGCTTTATACCTTTCACACGGGATGGACGTGCAGCGCGCCACGCTGGCGGCGCAGGCCATGGTACAAAAGAAACTGCAGCTGCAGGCCATGCTCGTAAGTATACGTGACATCGCATTGTATGTAGCCGTTATCGCAGCCATAGCGGCCGTATTGGTGCTGCTGGTGCGCCGGTTCGAAATGCACGAAGTGGCGTCGAAAAACAAATATAAAATCGTATAGTCGTAGCAGTTACTGCACCACCAGCACCGGTACTTTTACAAAGTGGCGTACCTGGTTGGCCGTTTCCCCGTATATCCAGTCTTTGATGCCTTTGTGGCCATGGCCGCCGAGCACGAGGAAGTCTGCTTTTTCATGGTTCACGATGCGGGCAATTTCCTTGGCACGGTGACGGAAGCCGAGCATGCCACGGGCTTTGATGCCGCGGCTGTTCAGCAGCGCCAGGTAAGTGTCCAGCTGTTCCTGGTCTTTGCGTGTTTCGAAGTCGTCGGATTCTGTCCCGAAGTATTTGGCGGACGCGCTTTCCACGATGTGTATCAACAGGTACTCCGTATGCTCGTTACCGTGAGCAATGGCATTGGAGATGATCTGTTCGTCTTTTTTGCTGAACTCCAGTGCCATGGCGATGCGTTTGTATTCCGGCTTTTCCAGTTCTCCGAGGGACACCTGCGGCGTATGGATACCGCCGGACGTTTCCTGGCGGTAGCGGCTGATAAGCGGGTATATCACGGTTACGATCAGCAGCACCACAAAGCCGATAGAGGCCAGGATGATGATGCCGTCGATGAAAACATTACCGTTGCCGGAAATGTAGCCCATTGCTTCTGTGTACACCATGCGCATATTCAAATATACCAACAAAGCAGTGATGGCCCAGCTAAGTACTTTAGTGACGGGTTTGATGGCGAATTTGCCCATCGTGTGTTTATCGCTCACGAAGTGGATCAGGGGGATGATAGCGAAGCCCAGCTGCATGCTCAGCAGTACTTGGCTGAAGACCAGCAGGGCGCCTACCTGGTTTTCCCCGGCGATAAGGATAACCAGGAAAGCCGGCACGATGGCCAGCAGGCGGGTCAGCAGCCGGCGCAGCCATGGATTGATGCGCAGGTGCAGGTAACCTTCCATGATGATCTGCCCGGCGAGGGTGCCGGTCACGGTGCTGCTCTGTCCTGCGGCAATCAGCGCCACAGCGAAGAGGATGGGCGCGAGCTTACTGCTCAGTAACTGTTCCAGCAGCTGATGGGCGTCCTGTATTTCCGCAATGTCCGTGCGTCCGGTTTTAAAGAATACCGCTGCCGCCAGGATGAGAATGGCGGCGTTGACAAGGAAAGCAAGATTGAGCGCGATGGTGCTGTCCACAAAGTTAAGTTTCAGCGCCTGTTTGATGCCTGCGTCGTCCCGTTTGATCTTGCGTGTTTGCACCAGTGCGGAGTGCAGGTAAAGGTTATGCGGCATCACGGTGGCGCCAATGATACCGATAGCAATATACAGCGCGGTATTATCGGGGATGGAAGGGATGAAGCCCTGTGCCACCTCCCGCATATCCGGTTTGGCCATGACCAGTTGCACCATAAAGGAAACGCCTACGATAGCGACGAGTGCCACGATAAAGGCTTCCATTTTGCGGATGCCGTAACGTTGTAATACGAGCAGCAGGAACGTGTCCAGTACGGTGAGGCTGACGCCCCATATCAGCGGCAGGCCGGTGAGCAGTTGCAGCCCGATGGCCATGCCCAGCACCTCTGCCAGGTCAGTGGCCGCAATGGCCACTTCCGCCAGGAGGTAGAGGATGAAGTTAACGCTGCGCGGATATGTTTCCCTGTTGGCCTGCGCCAGGTCGCGGCCACGAACGATGCCCAGCCGGGCGCTGAGGCTTTGCAGCAGCAAGGCCATCAGGTTGCTCATTAACAGTACCCATATCAGTTTATAGCCATACTGGCTGCCGCCGGCGAGGTCGGTGGCCCAGTTGCCGGGGTCCATATAACCTACGCTGACAAGATAGGCAGGCCCGAAAAAGGCGAACAGCTTTTTCCACTTTGATTTATTGCTGGTATCTATGCTCTGATGTACCTCACTCAGCGACGTTGCACGATTGTAGTCCATAATTAATTCAATTACGAATTGCGAATTACGAATTACGAATGCGGGCCCCTTCGTTGGCCGTAATTCGTAATTCGTAATTTTTTTAAACGGGTCTTACCATGATATTTTTAGCCACCTGCTCACTGATGGTGAGAGAAGGCGCGTGTTTCATTTTTATTTCGATGGAATTGTCGTATTCATAATGCGTGACAATTTCCAGTTGCGTGCCGAGGCGGATACCTTTGGCGTTCAGAAAGGCCAGCAGGGCCACTGACTGGTCTGTAACGGCAGTGACCACCAACCGCTTGGCGTTGGCCTGGTCCAGTGAAGTCTGCGGGCGTGGTTTGGCCATCCGGCCGTGTGCATCGGGGATAGGATCTCCATGCGGATCTACCGTCGGATTGCCCAGGTATTCACTGAGCCGGGTGGTCAGTTTTTCGCTGCGCACATGTTCCAGTTCTTCGGCCAGCTCATGTACTTCTTCCCAGCTGAAAGCCAGCTTGTCTACCAGGAAACACTCCCACAGCCGGTGACGGCGCACAATCTGCAGGGCGGTTTTGCGGCCTTCCGTGGTCAGGGTGATCCCTTTATATTTTTCATAGTCTATCAGTTGTTTCTCTTTTAACTTCTTAGCCATGTCGGTTACAGAGGCCGGTTTGGTGTCCAGTTCGTATGCCAGTCCGTTGGTGGTAACGGCTGTATCCCCTTCCTGGAGCTTATATATGGCCTTCACGTAGTTCTCTTCTGCAATGGATAAGTTCATATCGTCTAAAATATTATTTAGACAAATCTAAATAATTATATTGAACTTTTCTCCATCCGGTATGTTTTTTGATTTTAGCTGCGCACATATAAAAATTATATCTAACTTTTCGCCCTGAATCAACTTTTCATGAAGCGTTACCTGTTATTATTATTGACAATTGTTGCACTGGCAGCCTGCAAATCCAAAAAGAAACCTGGCAGAGGCGCTGATGAGCCCATGACATTCGAAGACTTCCAGGAATTGTTTACCCCCGGAACATTACCGTATAAACTCAATGCAGACACCCTGCAGCTGAAACAGGCCGATTCACTGGCCGTTGGCGTGGCAGATGTGAGCCGCTTCCTGACAGACACGCTTCTGAAGGGTGACTATGGTAAAACGGAAAAGGTAAAACTGTTTCCACTGGCCCGTATCCAGGGAAACCTGACCAACTACATGGTTATTAAAGCGGTGGGCCGCACACAGAGCACCGGTTATCTCTGTATACTCGACAAAAAAGGAAAATACCTGAACCGTTTGCGTATAGCCAACACCGGTAGTGCGGACGGTACTGTTGTCTCCACTTCCATCGACAGCAAAAATGTGATCAAGGTAAGCTCGGAGAAAAAACTGAGCGGCAGCAATACCGCCCTGAAAGAAGATTTTTATGCGGTGGGCAAAGATGGTTCAGTACAGTTGATCATGACCAATTCCAATGGCCCTACCACACCGGGCCAGATCTTCAATCCCATCGATACATTGCCGCGCAAACATAAATTCTCCGGTGATTATACTTCCGGCGACATGAGCCTGATCTCCATCCGGGATGGTGAGGACGGAAAAACTTTCCAGTTTTTCATCACTTTCTCTAAAGACAACGGCAACTGTAAAGGAGAACTGAGTGGTAAAGGCCATTATATAGCCGGTAACAGAGGGGAGTTTAAAGACAAGGAATCGTCCTGCGGCATTGCCTTCCAGTTCTCCGCAGGCAGGGTTACCATCCGGGAAATAGGCGGCTGCGGCGCGTACCGCGGCATTAAATGTTTCTTTGAAGGGAACTATGCTAAAAAAGCAGAGAAGAAGAAAAAGAAAGTGTAGGAATTTTTTGATTTTATAGATCGATAAAAGAGAAGACCGAAGCAAGTATTCACTCGCTTCGGTCTTCTCTTTTTATTCCGAAATCAAAAAATTCGTAAATCAGAAAATCATTAAATTTTTTCCAAAAAAAAAGCCACTCAGTATTACTGAATGGCTTCGTATGTGGGAGCTACTGGATTCGAACCAGTGACCCTCTGCTTGTAAGGCAGATGCTCTGAACCAGCTGAGCTA
>NZ_JBQEOP010000001.1:248047-1604125 GCF_052045305.1 Chitinophaga sp. 22308
CTACTGGATTCGAACCAGTGACCCTCTGCTTGTAAGGCAGATGCTCTGAACCAGCTGAGCTAAGCTCCCTTCTTTCTTGTTTACCGCCGAGCCTTTCGTTCGATGGGATTGCAAAGGTATAAACTATTTTTATTCTACCAAATATTTTTTGAAACTTTATGAAGGTGTTCGCTTCAAACCCTTTACAATAAAGGGTTTGAAGCGGGTGAAAATATTTGACATTCTTGATATGGCGGATGGATTGTATACATAACGTGTGATGATGACCGTTATTTTTTAGGCCCTTTGAAGATACGTTTGAACGCTTTGCCGAGTTTGTTCAGATTGGCCAGTTGCTCCTGTATAGGTGCCAGGGTGAGGTCCTCGGGCTGCAGTCCGGCTTCCAGGTAGTCTATTTCTGTTTGTTCCGGATACAGCAGGATCACATTATTGTCTTTGAAGTGACGGCTCACTTTAGCCGGAATGTTTTCCAGGTAAGCGTGATAGGACAACGTGCCTTTGCGGGCTGTCACCACTACCACCAGATCGTCGCGGGTCACTTCGCGGGAAAGGACAAGGAAATCCTCGATCGTTTCAAATTGTTTGAAAGTGACTTCCACGCTCAGTTTGGACTGTGTGATAAAGGCTTCCGTGAGGGACTGTGTTCTGGCGTTGGAGAACACCAGCAGCTTGGCGCCGGCCTGTTTGGCCAGCAGAAACATTTTCTGCATATAGTGCAGGAATCCCAGTTCATATTCTGTATTAGGCGGCAGTACCAGTACCATCTTTTTGGTAGTGCTGAGCGGGTACAGGAAGTTGCACACGTATACCGTTTCCCATACACTCTGCAACACGTTGTCCATGGTGGTACCGAAGATGTTGCCGAAGAGACGGTCGGTAGTGCTGGTTTTGTCAGTCCATCCCAGCACCACGTCGCTGATCATCAGTTCTTTGGCGGCGCGGGCAATGCCATCGGACACGTTGAGGTCGATGCGGGTGACCACCTGCACGTTGCTTTCGGTGGCCGCGGCGTGTATGATGGCTTTTTCCATCATTTTATTGGTCAGATGGATCTTGTCGCGTGCTTCGTCATTGTCCTGCACCACGGCCAGCGGATAGATAGGCGTGGGGACGTTGGCATCTTTGATCATCACGGCAAAGTCCAGCAGCGCTTCGATACGGTCCGGGTTGGAAACGGGCACCAGTATACGTTCCGGCTGGTCCGGCAGTTCCGGTTTTTGTTCTGCTTCCTGCAGTGCCAGCCGGCGTCCTGCATTTTCGGTAACGAAAGAGCCTACCAGGCAGGTGATGAGAATGAGCACTACGGTGCCGTTGAGCACATGTTCATCGACAATGCCCATATTAAAACCGATGAGGATCACGGCGATGGTGGCGGCGGCGTGCGCGCTGCTCAGGCCGAAGATCACATTGCGTTGGGTAGGACTGTATTTAAAGATCAGCTGGGTGAAGAAAGCGGCAAACCATTTACTGCTGAGGGCCATAATGGTGAGCGCCCCTGCAATGATAAGTGCTTCGGGACCTTTGAGCAGTACGCGTAGGTCTACCAGCATGCCCACGCTGATCAGGAAAAACGGAATAAAGAGCGCGTTGCCTACAAACTCGATGCGGTTCATCAGCGGGGAGGTGTGCGGGATCAGCTGGTTGAGCGCCAACCCGGCGAGAAACGCGCCGATGATGCCTTCTACGCCGGCCAGTTCCGCGAGGAAAGCGGAGGCGAACACGAGGGCCATTACGAAGATAAAGTGGGAGGTTTTATCGTCCTTGATCTTCTTAAAAAACCAACGTCCGAGCATAGGCATCAGCCAGAGGATGATCAGGGCGAATATTGCCAGGGATATGCCCAGTCTCACCCAGAAGGTGGTGTTGAGGTTGCCGGCCTGCGCCCCGGTGATAACGGCCAGTATCAGCAGCACGGCGGTATCGGTAATGATGGTGCCGCCTACGGCCACCGTCACGGCTTCGTTTTTGGTAATACCCAGCCTGCTGGCCAGCGGATAGGCTACCAGCGTATGCGTGGCGAACATGCTGGATACCAGCAGGGTGGCCTTGAAATTAAAATGCAGTACATAGGTGCATACCACAAAACCCAGCAGCAGCGGGATGAAAAAGGTCAGCGCGCCAAACACCATACTGCGGTAACGGTTCTTGCGGAACTCCGTCATGTCCAGCTCCAGGCCGGCCAGGAACATAATGTACAGCAGGCCTGCCTTGCCAAACAGATCGATACTGCCCTTTTCGATAATGCCGAAGCCGTGATCACCAATGGCCATACCAGCAAGTATCAGTCCGATGATACTGGGGATGCGGAATTTGCGGAGGATGATCGGGGCCAGCAGAATAATAAACAGTACCAATGAAAAAATAGGTACCGGATCTTTCAGGGGCAGATGGGTATCCATCAATAAAACCAAGCTATGGACCATAAACACATTGTTATTTTGTTTATTATCTGTTCACCGTTTACTGCGCCGCAGGTGGCGCGAAGCAGGTAATATGAAAATAAACAAATCTTAAATAATCATTTCTCTGGGTCAAATATGAATAAATTAACGAATAATCCATGTAATTTTGCGTAAAGCTTTATTTAAAAATGAGCGAAAGAACTAATACAGAGGTATTTACGGAAGAGTTAGAGGACATCCTGGTGGCCGAAGATGAACAATTTCCCTTCAGCCTCGTGGTGTGGAATGACGATGTCAATACCTTCGATTGGGTGATCGCTTCCCTGATTGAAGTATGCGGCCATACCCACCAGCAGGCGGAGCAATGTGCCCTTATTATACATCACAATGGTAAATATGCTGTGAAGGAAGGGGAATACCACAAGCTGCGCCCTATGTGGGAAGCGCTGGTGGAAAGAGGTATCAGCGCCACTATCGAGGAGATGGCGGACCGCTAACCGATTTTGTTTTCCATGCCCGTTTTCCGTCTCAATAAACAACTGCTTTTTCCCCCGGTACATCTTGCCGAGCCGGATGGCCTGCTTGCCGTAGGTGGTGACCTTTCCGTGGAAAGGCTGCTGCTGGCTTACCGCTCCGGTATCTTCCCCTGGTTTGACGAACGACCCATACTCTGGTGGAGCCCCGATCCCCGTTTTGTATTGTTTCCGGCCGACCTGAAAGTGTCTTCCAGTATGAAGCAGGTGCTGCGCCGTCAACAGTTCCGCATTACCTACAATGCCGATTTCCCTGCTGTTATTGCACGTTGCAGCCGTATTCCCCGCCGCGGCCAGGACAGCACCTGGATCACAGCGGAGATGCAGCAGGCCTATATCCGCCTGCATCAGGCCGGCTATGCCATGTCTGTGGAAAGCTGGCTGGACGACCAGCTGGTTGGCGGCCTCTATGGTGTTAAAATAGGACCCTGCTTCTTTGGCGAATCCATGTTTGCAGACGTCAGCAACGCCTCCAAGGCGGCTTTTATCACTTTTGTACAGGCATATGCAAAGGAGCTGAAGCTGATCGACTGCCAGGTGGAAACGGAACATCTCGCCTCGCTGGGCGCAGGTTTCATCTCCCGGGAAACTTTTCTTGACCTGATACAGGAACCCTGATTTTTGTATAGTTTTGGTGTGACTTACAACCCCATCTCTCCACCAAAACTTAATTCCATGAAAAAACTGTTTTTATCACTGGCCGTGGTGTTGCTTTCCGGCTTCACCCTACCCCCGCTGTATACTGTCAGGCTGGAAGACAGGACGCTGCTGATCAATCAGCTGAAAGAATCGAAGGACAACCTGTTGAAAGCTGTGGCCGGCCTTACGGACGCGCAACTGGAATTCAAGCCTGCAGCTGATCGCTGGTCGGTGATCGATTGTGTGGAACATATCACCATCATTGAAAAGGCGATGATCGACGAGGAAAAGAAGATGGTGAGTGAACCGGCCAACCCGGAGCGCAGAAAGGATATGAAGATGACTGACGACCAGATCCTGCAAGGGGTGGAAGACCGCAGCCATAAGTTCAAAGCGCCGCCTTTTGCCCAGCCCAAACACAGTTATGCTTCGCCGGCGGACGCCATCAATGCTTTTGTGACGCAGCGCGACCAGCTGATTGATTATGTCACCAACACTAAAGACCAGTTGCGGGAACATATTGCAGACAATCCCAACATCGGTACTGTAGATGCGTACCAGTTATTACTGTTTGATGCCGCCCACGCTGTCAGGCATACCAAACAAATCGAAGAAGTGAAGGCTGATCCGGGTTTCCCGAAATAGCCGTTCATCAGTCCGATGTAGATGGCATTATCATTGAACCCTCTCTGTATCTTTTTTCAGAAGCTGGGGGGGATATACTACGCCGTAAGCCTTCCTGATAGCGGATTTATCGCAGTTCCCAGTCCACCAGCTGATTCACCCATTCTTCGCGGAAGTGGGTGGTAACACGGATGTAGTTATCGGTATAACCTTCCATCATGCCGTCTTTACTGTGGCTTTCAAACAATACTTTGCGGGTTTGGTTCAGGTGTTGTTCCTGGAAGTACTGTTGTTTTTTGTGGCTGAGGTTACGCAGTTGTTTATTGCGTTCGTGGCGAATGTTGACCGGCACTACAGGATTGATTTCGAGTGCGGGGGTATTGGCCCTTTCGGAATAGGTGAACACATGCAGATAGGACACATCGAGGTTGTGAAGGAAATCGTAGGTGTCCTGGAAATGGGCATCGCTTTCAGAGGGGAAGCCAACGATCACGTCTACCCCGATGGAGCAGTGTGGCATGAACTGTTTGATGAGCGCTACTTTTTCCGCGTACAGTTCGCGGCGGTAGCGGCGGCGCATGAGGCCCAGTATTTCGTTGTTGCCGCTCTGCAGCGGTATGTGGAAATGAGGCATGAACCGCTGGCTGTTGGCCACAAATTCTATGATCTCATTGCTGAGCAGGTTGGGTTCTATGGAAGAGATGCGGTAACGTTCGATGCCTTCCACTTTGTCCAGTTCCTGTATCAGTTCATAAAATGATTCTTCTCTTTTTTTGCCACCGTGGAGGCCTTTGCCGAAGTCGCCCAGGTTAACGCCGGTGAGCACGATTTCCTTTACGCCGCTGGCTGCCAGCTGAACGGCATTTTCCACTACGCTGTTAACACTGTCGCTGCGGCTTTTGCCTCTGGCCATGGGGATGGTGCAGAAGGTACAGCTGTAGTCGCAGCCGTCCTGTACTTTCAGGAAGGTGCGGGTACGGTCGTTAACGGAATAGGAGGCATGGAAGGTATTGACATCTTCGATGTCGCAGGAGCATATTTTGGCGCTGTTGCCTTTGGTAAGCGTTTTCAGGTGCTCGGTGATGTTGAATTTTTCAGCGGCGCCCAGTACCAGGTCCACCCCTTCAATAGAAGCGATTTCCTGTGGTTTGAGCTGGGCGTAACAGCCGGTGATGACCACCATGCTTTCCGGTGCGCGGCGCTGGATACGACGTACCAGCTGCCGGCATTCCTTATCGGCATTGTCTGTCACCGAGCAGGTGTTGATGACATACACATCTGCCGTATTCTCAAAATCCGTCTTAACAAACCCGTCCTGTTCCAGCAACCTGCTCAAAGTGGAGGTTTCTGAAAAATTCAGCTTACAGCCGAGTGTATGAAATGCTACTGTTTTAACCTGTTCCATAAAGGAGGGCAAAGGTAGGAACTTTTTATGTCATAGTTTGGTAAGTAATTATTAAGTAATTTAGGGCCGCTTTTCTTAAAAGGTGAGTCTGTTAATCGAATTATGAGATCATTGCAAAAGTACCTGCCCGTTATTTTACTGGGATTATTATTGTTTGCCGGCTGGCATCAGGAGTGGTGGAAAGGAAGCGATAAAAAAGCTTCTGCGCCAATTACGGACAAGCCCGTAGTAACCCCTTCCGGCAGAATGTCTGCCGATGTACCTGAAGGAGCGCTCAACCGGCAGGCACAGCTGGAATATACGAAGCATGCCATTTGTCGGATGGAGTGCCGTCATGTGACAAAAGAAGAAGTGCAGGAAATCCTGTCCACCGGTACTGTAAATCCGGCAAAATCCAATCCGAACGACCAACCATGCCCTACCTATGCACTGGAAGGCTATTCCCATGAAGGGCAGCACCTCCGTATTGTCTTTGCTCCCTGTGACCAACAGCACGCGAAAGTGATCACCTGTATTGACCTGGAAAAAGACTGGACCTGTGCCTGCGAGTAGTACACGCAAAGGCGGATAAGACAGAAAAAAGTCGTAGTTTTCCGCCATCATTCACATTTACAAGGCGTTTATGAATTTTCTACTGAAACCGTTGCGTGTAATTTATGTTGTGTACGCCGCTATCGTTTTCCTGTCCATCATGTTCCTGATCCTGCCGCCAATTTTTCTGGCGTCATTGCTGGGGAAGGAAAAGGGGGGAAATATCATTTTTTATTTCCTGCGTTTCTGGGCGCATGTGTGGTTTCCGGCAGTAGGGATGAGGGTTACCCGTAAATATGACTGTGAAAAAGAGAAAGATAAAGATAAAGAACCTTGTATCTATGTGGTGAACCACCGTTCCTACCTGGACGCGGCCATTGCCGTAAAAGTAATGCGGCTGCCGTTCCGCCCGCTGGGAAAAGTGGAAATGGCCAAAATACCCGCATTCGGCTTCATTTATAAAAACTCTGTCGTGTCCGTGGACCGGTCCAACGCCTCGGCCCGTGCACGAAGCGTGAGAGAGATGATGAGCGCCCTGAAGGCCGGGATCTCCATCCTGGTGTTCCCTGAAGGGACCACCAACGAATCCAATGAGCCATTGCGCCCGTTCCACAACGGCGCTTTCCGGATGGCCATCGAAATGCAGATTCCTATCAAACCAGTGTTATACGTTGATGCAGGAGACCGGTTGCCTCATACCGGCCCTATGCATCTCAATCCCGGCAAATGCCGCGTGGTGTTTCTGCCTGCCATCCCGGTGACAGGGCTTACCCTCGATGATATCAACAGCCTGAAACAACAGACCTATGACATCATGGACCGGGAACTCCGGAAATACCGTCATTATCCAACATTGCAACCCGTAGGATGAAGTACGCTGATGTAATACTGCCGCTGGCCCTTCCTAAAAATTATACTTATGCAGTCCCTGAAAGCATGGAACATGCTTTACAGCCGGGAAGCCGTGTGGCAGTACAGCTCGGAAAACAAAAAAAGTATGCGGGCATCGTGAAAGCGGTGCACGAACAGGCGCCTGCCTATAAGACCAAGCCACTGCTGGATATGCTGGACAAAGACCCTGTCATATATCCCACACAGTTAGCCTTCTGGTCATGGATAGCCAGCTATTATATGTGCAGCGAAGGAGAAGTGCTCAACGCCGCGCTTCCCGCGCACCTGAAGCTTTCCAGCGAAACACTGTTGTTATATAATGATGCCTACGGTGATGATTTTACCGCCCTCGATGATGACGAATATCTCATCGCGGAGGCGCTGCATATCCGTAAAGAACTGCGCATTGAAGAAGTGCAGCTGATCCTCGATAAATCGGAAGTGTATTCCGTCATCAAAAAACTGATCGAGAAAAAAGTATGTCTCATTTATGAAGAGCTGAAAGAAGTTTACCGGGAAAAAAAGGAAAATTTCGTACAGCTGCATGCCGACTATCACGACGAAGAACAGCTGGCAGCGCTCTTCAACGATATGGGCCGCGCACCCAAACAAATGGAACTGCTACTGGCTTACCTGCACCTGCAGAAAACGGAAGGCAGCGTAAAACAAAATGAACTGCTGAAGAAATCAGGCGCTACCACGGCCCAGCTGAAAGGGCTGGTCGACAAAAATATTCTCTGGATAGAAAAAAGGACAGTCGACAGAATCCGTACCGACAAGGTGGACGCACAGATCGACTTTAGCCTGAGCCCTTCACAGGACGTGGCCTTGCAGGCTATCCGCCGTCATTTTGAAGAGAAGCAGGTAACCCTGTTGCATGGTGTTACCTCCAGTGGCAAAACACAGATATATGTGAAGATGATGGAAGAATGCCTGGCCTCCGGCCGGCAGGTGCTGTATCTGTTGCCCGAAATAGCGCTTACCGCGCAGATCATCACACGGCTGCAGAAACACTTCGGCAGCAGCATTGCCATCTATCACTCTCGCTTCAGCAACAACGAAAGAGTGGAGATATGGAACAAAGTCAAAAACGGCGAAGTGCAGATTGTGCTGGGCGCACGTTCCAGCCTGCTGCTGCCTTTCCGCGACCTGGGACTGATCATCCTTGATGAAGAACACGACGCTTCCTATAAACAACAGGACCCCGCGCCACGCTATCATGCGCGTGATGCGGCCATCTATTATGCCAGCCTCTTCAAAGCCAAAGTGTTGCTGGGTTCTGCTACACCGGCACTGGAATCCTATTACAACGCACAGCAGGGCAAGTATGGGCTGGTAGAGCTGAACGAACGTTTCGGCGGCATACAGATGCCTGCCATCGAAGTGGTGGACATCAAACAGGAAATGGCCGAAAAAACCATGGACGGCAATTTCACGCAGGCATTAAAAACAGCGATCACCCAAAGCCTCACAGAGAAAAAGCAGGTGATCCTTTTTCAGAACCGCCGCGGATATGCGCCGTTCCTGCTATGCACCACCTGTGGCTGGATACCGCATTGCAAACAATGTGATGTATCACTGACCTATCACCGTAACCAGGATAAACTGCATTGCCACTATTGCGGCACCCGTTATCCCTATGTATATACCTGCGAAGCCTGTGGCTCGCAATCGCTCATCCCGAAAAGTTTTGGTACCGAAAAGATAGAAGACGATCTGCAGCAACTGTTTCCTGAAGCACGTATTGCGCGTATGGACGTGGATTCTATCCGTAATAAGGACAGTCACAATAAAATGATCCGTTTGCTGGAAGAGCAGGAGATCGATATCCTGGTAGGCACGCAGATGGTGGTGAAAGGACTGGACTTCGATAACGTGAACCTGGTGGGCATTCTCAGTGCCGATAGCCTGTTGAGCTATCCCGATTTCAGGGTGAATGAAAGGGCGTTTCAACTGATGGAGCAGGTGAGCGGCCGTGCCGGCCGTAAACACGGAATGGGAAAGGTGTTGATACAGGCCAGCAATACCCGTCATCCTATATTGCATTTTGTGAGCGAACACGATTATAGGAGCATGTATGAAGCGGAGATTGCCGAGCGGCAACAGTTTGGCTATCCACCTTTTTTCAGGGTGCTGAAGCTCACGTTGCGACATAAAAACCAGCAGGTAGTGGAGCAGGCCGCGCAGATACTGGCCAGCTGGCTGCAGCCGCATATCGGCGCGCAATTGGTAGGACCGGCGGCGCCACTGGTGGCAAGGGTCCGGAACAATTACCTGCAGGAGATGCTGATCAAACTTCCCCGTGACAGCAGAGTGATCGCCCATGTGAAACAGGTGTTGCGTGAGTTTTTCGTGCAGTTGCTGGCAGAGAAACGTTTCCGCTCTGTGGTAATTGTGCCGGACGTAGACTGTGTATAACTATTGTTTTTTCACCAGCGTCAGCTGTTGAAGCTGTAGTTTTTTGAACCGGTCAAGAATATTTCCCAATACTTTTTTGTCTTCTCCTTTTAACTCGCTCTGGCTGTACCATTCGATGATAAAAATATGCAGCCGGCTGTTTTCTTCCTCACATCTCATTTTGAGCCCTAGTACATTGTTATGGGAGATATCTGCCGTGAAGGCTGCTTTGTCGGCCAGGGTATATCCTGCCGGCAGATCAATGTGCACACGCTTTTCCTGGTAGTAGGGAAAGGCCAGTTGCACCGGTTTGTCGCCTTCCGGGAGATGGTATTGGTAGTTCTGAACGCCGGCCAGTAACTGGCCGATGCTGAGCAGGTAATGATCGCCGTCCTGCACAATGAGGGCGGGTGTTTCCAGGGTGCTGTTGATCACCACCGGTTTGTCGAGTGGCGTGTTGGTGAACTTTTCATTCTGTGCTTCCACAGATACGATCGTGCGTGCGCCTGGCATAAAAGGCAGCAGCGCGTTGAAGATATTGTTGCGTGCCTCTGTGGTAGTGGCCTGTATGAAAGCGTTTTTAGCATTGCTGCCGCCATAGCCGCCGAAGGATTGTGTTACTTTCCATACAGGGTGGTTCAATGAGCTGAGGCTGGCTTCCAGCGTGCTGTTGCTGAAGGTGTACTGCGGTTGCGGCGTCATGATGAAATCGGTGAGCACTTTGCTTTCTGTACCCACCAGCGTATCGCGGCAGCGAAGCGCGAGCGTATTGCTCCACAGGGGCGGATAACACGGATAACGTGTATTCATCTCCGTTGGGGCCAGTGCCTGTTGCTGGGCCGGAAAATACAGCAGGATATTATTGGCCGCGGCACGGTTTACCAGGTTTTTCTGTAAGGGGATGGTATCGCGCGAAGCGGTAGCCAGCAGCTGCACGGGAATATTCAACGTGTAATATGCTGCCATCATGAGCTTCACCATGCCGTTCCGGTCTGTCTGTTTGGTACGGATGATAGTGCTCAGGTCTTGTGGCTCAAAGAAATCGCTGGCAGGCCGGAGGCTATAGTTTGTTTTGATATATTGTTCTACCAGGTAGATCAGCTGTGGTACCGGGAGGCGGTATTTCAGAAAGGGCCAGCGGTCCAGTTCTTTCTCCAGTTGTTTCTGTTCATTTTTATTAACGGACACATAAGGGATATAGAGGTCCTGCCCGAACTGTTGCCAGGAGAGGCGGGTGGTGTCTCTGCCTTCTGTGGCTGTGCTCAGGGCAAAATCGATGCGTTGCAGCTGTGGCAGGAAGTAATAGAAATCATTGTTTTGCAGTGCCGGCACCTGCTGCAGTGCTACGCGGTGGTAGTGGTTGTTGCCGGCCACGCTGTCGGTAATCCCTGGTACGCCGTTGGCCGCATGAAAGTTGAATTGCAAGCTACGGGGCGCTACCAGCATAAACTGTATCTGCCCGCTGGCGATGCCTGACTGGAGATAATCCGCGCCGGCGTAGTCGAACAGCTCTTTGAGGCTCAGTTCATATTCCAGTTCTCCGCCTGCCTGCACCCGGATATTGTTGACTACCACCGCAGTGCGGCCATCATTGAGTTTGAGCGACCTGGTCTGGTCTGTCAGGTTGATGGTTTTGCCATCGGGGAGGAGGGACCGGATACGAAAGCCACGCAATAGTTCATTGGTTTCCAGCGTCAGCGCCAGCTGGGTGAGGCTGTCGGCAGCAGCGGCGGTATTGATGTGTATTCTCTTGTAAATAGTTTTATAGTGTGTGACGGCTTCTGCTTTATCGCGGTTCGTGATATTGAAGTCGCGTGATATTTTGTAGCTGGTGATGTAATAAGGTGCTTCCGCGGCGGCGCCGGTGAGCGCAACCGTTTCAGGCTGTGCATTGTCTTTCCAGGTATCGGGATAGTAATTGTTAATCTGGGCGGATGTTAACAATGGCAAGCTGGCAATGCATATAACGGAGAGAAAGAATATAAGTCGTTTCATGATAGCGAAGGTATCTAAATTCCTAAATTTTGTATGGCATCGGATTCAAAGATATGAATGCCGGGATCGAACTGTTTGGCGACCCTCACCATTGCCTGGGCCACAGTAGCGGCTTTAATGCCCCGGTATTTCTTCCAGCGGCCCTGCAGCAGGAAATAAAACAGCTGGATAAGATACTTGCCCAGCCATTCTCCGAAGCGGAATTCCTTTCGTTCACCGAGAAGAAAAGAAGGCCGGAAAATGTAGGTGCCGACAAAGCCCATGGCCAGTACAGCTTCTTCTGTTTGTCCTTTGGTGCGCAGGTAGAAATTGGAAGACTTTGGATTGGCGCCAATGGAAGAGATCATCAGGAACTGCGGAATGTCTTTGCGGCGGGCGATGGTGGCGCATCTGACGTTGATGCCGTAATCCACTGCGCGGAAATTCTCCTGTGTGCCGGCTTTTTTGATGGTGGTGCCGATGCAGGAAAAAAACACGTCTCCATCAATGGCCGCCGCCAGGCTTTTTTCGTCATCAAAGTCAACAATGATGCTTTCCAGTCCCGGATGCTGATGCGCCCAGGGCTGCCGTACCAGCACCTTCACCTTGCTGAAGTAGTTGTCCTGCAACAGTGCGGCTACCAGATGGGTACCGGTAAGACCTGTTGCTCCGATAACGATAGCTGTTTTCATACAATTTCTGATATATTTGCTGCTATATAAAGTTAAGCTATTATGGTATCAGAAAATGTGTTGCTGCAATCCTATAATACATTTGGCATCCCGGCAATGAGCCGTTATTTCGCTTCGTTTGACAGTGAAGCTGCGTTGCTGGCCCTGCTGGATGAGCCACGGGTAAAGGGATTGCCCCGGATGATCCTCGGTGGTGGCAGCAACATCCTGTTTACACAGGATTTTGATGGGCTCATGCTCAAAAATGAAATCAAGGGCATGAAGGTGGTAGACGAGGATAACGACCACGTATATGTGAAAGCCGGCGCCGGCGAGAACTGGCATGGTTTTGTGCAGTACTGCCTGGCCGCCGATATGGCTGGCCTGGAAAACCTGTCGCTGATACCAGGTAATGTAGGCGCCAGTCCCATGCAGAATATCGGCGCTTACGGCGTGGAGATAAAAGACACGTTCCATTCACTGGAAGCCTTGCACCTGGCAGATCGCAGGGTTGTCACTTTTACGAACAATGACTGTGCGTTCGGGTATCGTGAAAGCGTCTTCAAAAAACAATACCGTAACCAGTTTGCTATTCTGAACGTTACCTACCGGCTCAATAAAACACCCCGCTTTAATACCAGCTACGGCGCTATCAACGAGGAGCTGGATCGTATGGGCGTAAAAGAGCTGTCCATACAGGCTATCAGCCAGGCGGTGATCAATATCCGCACATCCAAATTGCCTGACCCCGCTAAAATCGGTAATGCCGGCAGCTTTTTCAAGAACCCGTCTATCGATGCGGCCCAATATGAAGCGTTAAAAGCGGCCTTCCCGCAGATAGTGGCGTATCCGTTGGCTGACGGGCATTTCAAGCTGGCGGCAGGCTGGCTGATAGAACAGTGCGGCTGGAAAGGCTACCGTGAAGGCGATGCCGGGGTGCATGCCAAACAGGCACTGGTGCTGGTGAATTATGGTCATGCCAAAGGCAGTGAGATCTATGCGCTGTCTCAACGGGTAGTGGATAGCGTGCAGGAGAAATTTGGAGTGGAACTGGAACGGGAGGTCAATATAGTCTAATTACAAATTACAAATTAGGAATTACGAATTACGAATTAAGGGCTGTTTTATGGTGAGATTACTTAGTAACTTTCCCAATAAAACAGCCCTTAATTCGTAATTCGTAATTCTTAATTCGTAATTGATTGTATGATTTTGTCTGCGTGTTCGCGGGAGTTTTCGATAAACCACACGTGTGTGTCCATGCCGCCACAGACTACGCCGGCCAGATAGATGTGCGGCATATTGGTTTCCATGGTCAGGGGGTTGTACACAGGCAGTTTTTTAGCATCGTCGGAGAGCTGGATGCCTGCTTTTTGCAACAGTGAGAAATCAGGCTGGTAGCCCGTCATGGCGATCACGAAATCGTTGGCGAAAGATACTTCTCCGTCCGGTGTATCGATGGTCACCGATTGTTCGTCGATGCTTTTGATGGTGGAGTGGAAATATGCTTTGATAGACCCTTCTTTGATCCTGTTTTCAATGTCCGGTTTGACCCAGTATTTTACTCTTTTGCCGATCTCTCCTTCCCGGACCACCATGGTCACCTGCGCGCCTTTGCGATAGGTCTCCAGTGCAGCGTCTACGGCAGAGTTATGAGCACCTACCACTACTACTTTGCGGGTAGCGTAGTAATGCGGGTCTTTATAGTAGTGTGTCACTTTAGGCAGCTGTTCGCCGGGTACGTTCAGCAGGTTGGGGATATCATAGAAACCGGTGGCGATGATCACATGCCGGGCATGATACGCGCTTTTGGTGGTAGTGATGAAATACTCGTTGCCATTGGGCTGCAGCTCCCTGACTTCTTCAAACAGGTTGATATTAAGTGCTTCCGAGGTGGCCACACGTCTGTAATATTCCAGCGCTTCCGGCCGTGAGGGCTTGGGATTGATGGACACAAAAGGAATACCGCCTATTTCCAGTCTTTCTGAAGTAGAGAAGAAAGTCATGTACAGGGGGTAATTGTAGAGGGAGTTGACGAGGCAACCTTTTTCGATGATGACATAGCTGAGCCCTGCTCTTTTTGCGGCCAGTCCGCAGGCTATTCCGATGGGTCCTCCTCCTATTATCAGTACGTCGTAAGCAGCGATCATAATGTCGTCTATTTTTATAGTCCGGCCAGGTAGTCCAGCAGCCGGAACATGGTTTGATTATTTTCGTTGGCCAGGTGCAGGTATTGTTCTATTTTCTCCGGTTGCTGCACGAAGGGCGCATGATGTTTAAAAACGCTGAAGCAGTTGCGCAATATCTCCAGGATGGCCACGCTGTTCATTTCCATATGAAACTGCAGTCCGATGACACGGTTGCCGTATATGAACGCCTGGTTGCTGCATGCGGCCGATGCGGCGAAGCGGGTGGCGCCGGTGGGTATATCGAAGGTGTCGCCATGGAAATGGAAGGTATTGAGGTGGTGAGGCAGCACTTTTTCCAATGGTGCGGCCTGTTCCTGGAACGTGATGTCTATTGGGAACCAGCCTATTTCAGGTTGTTTTTGCGGGTATACATTAGCGCCCAGTGCGTGGGCCAGTAGCTGTGCTCCGAGGCATATGCCCAGTATTTTCTTTCCGCTGTCTATCGCTTTTTGGATGAGCTTCGTCTCGGTCGGTATCCACGGATATGGTTCATATACGCCCATGGTGCCTCCTACAATGATCAGCAGCTCCGCTTCTTCCAGTCCGCTGATATCAGGACCGTCATCATACCAGCGGGTATGACTGGTAGTATGCCCTCTCTGGGTTATCCAGTCTGCAATGCTGGCCAGGCCTTCAAAAGGCACGTGTTGAAAATAGTGGATATGCATGGTTAGTGCTGGTAAATGGTTACCCGAAGATACGTTGCAATCCTGAAGTTTGGCAACCCGAATTTACCAGCGGAGAGATGGTTATCTCAGCTCGCTTTTCACGACCCTGAAGTATTCGTAGCCTTTCATCTTTTTGCTTTTCTCACCAAAATATTGCTGACGGTACTTATCGGCGCCGCCGTCATAGCGGACGATCATATTACGTTCATGCATAAACGCAGTGATGTTTCGCGGGTCGAGGCCATAGTCCCAGTTTTCTCCGGCACGGCGCAGGGTGTCGTTGATCCGGGAGAAGCCGCGGTACTGTTTTGGGTTTTCCAGTACGGCCTTGTCAGGGTAGGTGACGATTACCTGTGTGCCGGAAGGAAAGCTGCGGATAAAGCCGAACATAGCTTCAGCGTGACGGGCTTCCAGATGTGTGGTGAGATTTTCCCAGAGAAAGAGCGTTTTGTTGTAATGCCGCTGGTTGACAAAATAAGGGGAGATGACGTCGGCGAGAAGTTCTTTGTTCATATCCAGTTTCACATAATCCGGATGTACAGCTGGTGACTGGATCAGTTCCCAGAGACGTGTCCGTTTGAAGCTTTGTGTGTCCGGATGGTCTACCTCAACAAAACTGACCGGTTTATCGATATTAAGACGGTATGCCCTGGTATCGAAGGTGGCGCTAAGGATGATGATCTGATTGATCCCTTCTTCGCGGACCGCCTGTACCACCATATCATCTATCAGTTTGGTACGGGCGATGGCGGCGGTGTGCGTGCCGGGCCATCGTAGCTGGATATAGGCTGCCAGCAGTTTCCGGAAAAACGGAATACGGCAACCGGAGACCAGCGTCTGATGGTAACCTGATAAAAAGGCCGCTGCGTACGGATCATGAAATAGCCGCTCTTCAGCTGGTTTGGTACTCTCAATGGCCCGGAATACAGCCATGTAGGTTCCGGACCTGGTAGATGGCGCCTTACTCATAAGGACTTTAACTTGGTGGTGTGGTGAATAGTTCTTCGGGGAGATCTCGGTCGTCTATTGGTTATTTTTCACTTGACTTGGATATCAAATATATTGTAAAATAATCAATTTGAGTCCGGGAAAATCACCCCCTTATTATCCCACCAATTGGAGGATTGCGATCAGGGCGCCAACACTGATACATACCCAGAGCAAAACACCCTGTAACAGCGGCTGCCAGCCGATGCCCCGGAAAGCCTGCCGGGTAAGGCCTGTACCGATCAGGAAGAGGGTGAGGGACAGGGCGGTTTTGGCGCTGTGTACCAGCAAAGGCCCAACGGTACTGACAGCCGGCACCCAGGTATTGAGTACCATAGCCAGCAGGAACAGGCCAATGAACCAGGGGATTTTTATTTTACCGTTGCTGTTCCGGAAAAGCAGGGTGGTAATAAAAGCCACAGGCATGATCCAGAGGGCGCGGGAGAGCTTAACGGTGGTGGCTATTTGTAGGGCGGTTTCGCCGTATTTATTGGCGGCGCCCACTACAGAACTGGTGTCGTGGATGGCAATAGCGCTCCACATACCAAACTGTTGCTGGGAGAGGTTTAACCAATGTCCTACCGCGGGAAATACAAACAGGGCGAGGGAGTTGAGCAGGAACACGATGCCCAGCGCCACAGAGATCTGTTTTTCCCCTGCTTTGATCACCGGGGAAATGGCGGCAATAGCGCTGCCACCGCAGATGGCTGTGCCACAGGCAATCAGGTGGGAAGTCGGCTTTTCGATTTTCAGCAGTCTGCCGGTGATAAGCCCCAGCAACAGTGTGCCGGTAATGGAGACCACCGTGAACAGGAAACCGGCTTTACCGGCCTGTAAGGCCGCATGCACGTTCATGCCGAAGCCCAGTCCTATTACAGACAGCTGTAGCAGCCAATGGGTTATTTTAGGGGTGATGTGCGCGAAAGGGTTGCCGGTGGTTTGTGCAAGCGCCAGCCCGAGCAGCAGGGCAATGGGTGGTTGTACCACTGGCAGCAGCGTGGCGGCTGCTGCAGCGATAAATATAATTTTAGCTAAAGGAAGGTCTTTGTGTGTATGTCCTGTCTTTTGTAATTGCATGGCAGCATTGATTTTTCAGACACAAAGGTCTGTTCATTTGCTGCCGGAGTCAAATGGTCAAAAGTGATCTTCCATAACTTATAGTTATGACCTTGATTAATCCACAGAAAGGATAAATTTATTGAACTTGCCTGCAAAATCTTCCTGGAGGCTCTTTTCAATACCGCTGAAGTATTGTATGGCAAAGTTGCGTTGCAGCCTGCGAGTGGTGGTGCCAGGCAATTCGAGAGGACGGGAATGAATCACGCCGATCAGTTGTTTGCCCTGACAAACCAGTACCAGCCGGTACAGCGGACTGGGATCATCGATACCGCTTTCGTAGTTGAAATACAGCGTATAGGGGCGCAGGGTTTTATCTTCCTCCAGTTTAAAATTGCGGATAAAGGGTTGCATATCTTCTTCCCGGTGATCTTTGTGTTCCCGGAGATAGTTGATCAGCGCGGTTTCTATGACGGTACCGCCGCGGATGTTTTTCTTTTCCGTATAGCCGCTGAGGTTAGCCCACATTCTTTCGCCGTTGGTGGCTACGGGGAGGCGTATATCTTTTTCCAGCACACCGGCGTCGGTACCGTTGACTTTCAGTTTGCGGCCTTTGCGGAACAGCGGTTTTGTATATTCCGTGGAGGTGATGTCAATATCTACGCTGACAGGGTACCAGCCGTCTTTCGCCGGGGCGCAGTGGACCGGTATATAGTCGTTGAGGGTGGCGATGACATCGCCTTTTGGACCGGAGCGGATGACCGTACCGGGAGATACTCTTTCCCCGATGACAGCCGCGCCAACGCTGGCAGCGAGCTTTTTGTTGGCAGGTTTCTTTTTGGCAGTTGTGGTGGCAGCACCGGTAGTGGTTTCGTCTTCATTACCAAACCTGCTGTGTTTATCTGAATGGCAGGCAAACAACAACATCACCAGCGCCAAATAACAAAAATTCTTCATAATTGATTGGTACACAGGAGCCTAAGATAGTTAAAATTATCCAATCGCGGTTTAATGTCCGGTGGTGTGATGGAATTGGATAATTTTACGCGGATAAAAATTTTTAACGTTGATACCTGTGGAATTATTGAGTTTACTGGATTGGGAAGCAGAAGATGCTTATCGTTTTCAGCTGATGAAAGTGGATTTTACAACCGAAAATCCTGTTATCACCATAGCCATCGCTGTTGGATTTTCAGATCCGCTCACACAGGAGTGGGAGATAGTGATTGATGGATATGTGCGGGGAGGATTTACCCAGCGCTATTTCGAGACTTTGTTTTGTAAAGATGACCATCCTTTGTTATGGGAATATTCTATGGAGCATGCGAGCTTGTATTTTTCCGGAACAGCGGCTGATGTATCAGCATTGACTATTGATTTATTGCGGGTACATGAGGAACAAACAGGAGGCTGGTCTCGGTTTAATCATTTTTCAGGAGTGCTGAACAGCCCTGCCGGCTTGCTTTCCAGTGGCCCTGTGCCATTGTTGGAAGCTTATACCGCCAGTCTGGAACGGCATGGAATACATTGGTCCATTATAGGAAATCATAAGCCGCACCTACACGGTGAGGTAAAGGAAGTATTATTCCTGGGCAGCGACTATATCATTGCCCGGCATTTTGACTTTCGTCGTTTGTCCTGATATCAGTATTCGGAGAAGATAACGTTGTCGCCTATCTGAAGCCGGCGGATTTCCTTCATGCTGGAGAAAGGATCGAGGGGCGACCATGCAGAGGAGGTGAACAGTTGCACCGGGCGGCCCTGCAGTTGTTGTTCCAGGCTGCTCATAGTGGCCGATGGCAGGGAAGCGGGTTTGATATAGTAGATCCTTGGGTCATTTTTGAGATGGATAACGTAACCGGGCGAGCTCTTGGTGATTGTTGTTACCTGGCCGGTAACGGGTTTGCAACTGGCTTTACTGAGCCGGCGGGTGGACGGGATGCCGGAAATGAGCAGTATCAGCACAAAACAGGCTACAATTAACAGCGTAGCCGGGCCTTTGGTGTTGGCTTTGTTATTCATCGTTGGCAGTGTGTTGTGGTGGTATAGGTAATGCTCTAATGTACGAAAATATATGAATAAAAAAAGCAGGCTGTAAGCCTGCTTTGTATCAATAAGTTATTACTTTTTCTTGGTCTCGGTATCATCTTCCCACTCTTCGCTTTCGTCCCAGTCTTCGTCTTCGTCCCAGTCATCTTCATCTTCTTCGATCAGGAGGCTTTCATCGGAACCTGGTTCGATGTTGTTGGCGCGCCAGTGGGCCACTATTTCATCATTTTTTTTCTGTACGGCATCGAAGCTGGTGATTTTTGCATCTTCAAAGCGGACTTCCACATCGGGGAGTGCTTTAATGGCGTTAAAGCATGTCTCCAGGAGGGTGATGTTGGCCGGTGCATTACGCAGCGCGCTGTAGGAAAGCCGGATAGCGTCAAAAGGGCCGCTGTTGTGAAATACTTCTTCGCCGTTAAACATCGGGAAAAGCCAGATCAGAACGTCGTCTCCGGTTTCTTCGTCATTCAGGATACCAAAAAAGTCGTCCAGCTGCTCAAATCCGAGCGGGGCCAGTTGGGCAAAGGTCTGGCTTCGGGCGGGAAACTTCGGATGTTCTTCCCCGGTAATCAGGAACAGTTCGCTGAAGCGGGGTTTCTCTTTGGCAATAAACCGGAAGTCAATGAGGATATCGTTTTCCATTGATGGCTTTTCGTTTATACTGTAATTTAATGGTTTAATCGGAAAGGTATTTAAATTATTTCTCCTGGATAAGCGCTGCAGCGATCTTGCGGTACGCGTTCAGGTACTTGTTCAGCCGGGTAACATCTTTGTCCTGCACGGTCGTCATCCGGCGTATGTCCATGTTGTCTGTCAGATCGTTGAGCTTAACGGTAGCGGCCAAACGGTTTTGCAGGGTACGGTTTACAAAATGTTCGTAATCCTCTTCTTCAGATGTTTTGGTGACGCAGCGAAGCGCTTCCAGCAGGTGGGGCGCCAGGCCTTCACGGGCAAGGTCTTCAAAGGTCCATGGACTGTCTTCCACTACATCATGTAATACACCAACGATTTTCTCTTCGTTGGTACGTCCCATTTGCATGACACGGAGCACATGGGTGATGTAAGGCTGGCCATATTTGTCCACCTGGCCCTGGTGGGCCTCAGTGGCAATAGCGATTGCACGGGTTAGATCCATGTCGTAAATGTAGTATTTTTCGTGTTACACCAGATAATAAAAAAGCGAAGACCATCATCCGGTGATGGTCTTCGCTTTTTATGGAGAGTACGGTATTACATGAAGTGGTAACGTACAAACGCTTCCATCGCGGAGTATTTCTGCAGGCCCAGCTGGTCGTACAGGTTAGCGGTGTTGGCGTTGCGGTCTTCCGCACGTTGCCAGAATTCGCGCAGGTCGGTACCCTGGAAAGGCACCACGTCTTTCTGGCTCTGGTGGATGAAGATACCGAGGCGTTTCTGAAGCACCTGGTCGGGGCTCATGGGTACCGCCATTTCGATTTCGTGGATATCCCATTCCTGCCATGCGCCTTTGTAGAGCCATACCCAGCAGTCCTTCATCCACTCTTCGTGTTTCAGCCTGTCGAGGGCCGCGAAGATGATGTCCAGGCATACTTTGTGGGTACCATGCGGATCGGCGAGGTCACCGGCGCAATAGATCTGGTGAGGTTTTATTTTGCGGAGCAGGTCTACTGTCAGCTGGATATCTTCTTCACCCATTGGTTTCTTTTCCACGAGACCTGTTTCGTAGAACGGCAGGTTCATGAAGTGGGCGTTTTCTTCTGCGATACCTACGTAACGGCAGGTGGCTTTGGCTTCACAACGGCGGATCAGGCCTTTGATAGCACGGTTTTCCGGCGTATCCTTCTGGCTTGGTTTTTTACCGCGGATAAAGGCTTTGGCTTCATCCAGGATCTGGGAGCTTTTGCTTTTATCAATATCGAACATGCCTTCGAAACCTACGGCGAAATCGATGAAACGGAGCAGGAACTCGTCGGTAACGGCGATGTTGCCGGAAGTCTGGTAGGCTACGTGCACGTCGTGGCCTTGTTCGTGCAGACGGATAAAGGTACCGCCCATGGAGATGATGTCATCGTCCGGGTGCGGAGAGAAGATCAGCACGCGTTTTTTGGCAGGCTCGGAGCGCTCAGGATGGTTAGGCAACTGAGGACCGGGTTTGCCGCCAGGCCAGCCGGTAATGGTATCGCGGATAGCGTTGAATTCTTTGATATTGAGCTCATAGGCAGAACCGTATTGTACGATCAGATCGTTGAGACCGTTTTCGTTATAGTCTTTGTCTGTGAGCATCAGGATGGGCTTGTTCAGCTTCAGGGCCAGACTGGTCACGGCTTTGCGGATCAGATTGGGTGTCCATTCGCAGTCGCCGGTGAGCCAGGGTTCTTTGAAGCGGGTAAGCTCGGCAGAAGCCTGTTCATCGATCACGAATGTGCAGTTAGGGTGCTGTTGCAGCAGGGAGGCAGGCACCTGGTCTGAGCTGTGGCCTTCTACTGAGCGGCAAACGATTTTAGCTTTGTGGGAGCCCCATGCCATCAGGATAACCTTTTTGGCTTTGAAGATGGTGCTCAGGCCCATGGTGATGGCCAGACGAGGCACCTGGCTCATATTAGGGAACTCGTAGGCGTTAGCCAGACGGGTGCTGTTGTCCAGCGTTACCAGGCGGGTGTGCGAGTTAATGTTGGAACCCGGCTCGTTGAAACCAATGTGGCCGTTGTTACCGATACCCAGGATCTGGATGTCGATACCACCGGCGTCTTCAATACGTTTGTCGTAATCAGCGCAATATTTTTTGATCTGATCTTTCGGTATAGTGCCATCAGGAATATGGTACTGTCCTTCCGGGATATCGATGTGATTGAAGAGATGTTCTTTCATAAAGCGGTTGTAGCTCTGCAGCGCATCCGGCTCTATGGGATAATATTCGTCGAGGTTAAAGGTGATCACATTTTTGAAGCTCAGTCCTTCCTCCTTGTGCAGACGAACTAATTCGGCGTAGAGATATTTAGGGGTGGAGCCTGTAGCCATGCCCAGTACGCATTTTTGATTGGCAGCCGCCTTTTCGCGAATTAACGCGGCTATTTCCTGCGCTACTGCTTTGGAACCCTCTTTGGCAGAAGGGTGGATTTCCACAGCAATTTGCTCAAAGCTGTCAATCAGTTCGATTTCCTGATGATTAATCGTCATTTGTAAACGTTTTTGATTAGATGCGGTTTAAAAACGAGCCGGAAAATTAAATAAAATACTGCTAATGTTCGCTAAAATTTAGCTCTTATTTAATTTAAATTTATTTTCCCGGGGCTGAAGCCCCGGGGGGACAACTATTGTATGATCATTTCATCTACAAAGAGCCAGGCCGGGTTACCGGCGCCTTCTCCTCCGGCAGGAATAGTACCGAAGTTGGCAGCGCTGAGTTTCACGAAACGGCCACGGGCCTCTACCTTGCCTCGTACCTGGTTGATACCGGTTTGATTGAAGGCAGTTTGTTTATATATCTCTTTATAGGTCTTGCCATCTTCTGAAACGGAGAAGGTGACCTGTTTGGGAGGATATATCCAGTTGGCCCGCAGGTTCAGCGTGTTCAGGCCTACCAGGCGGATGTCCTGGATGCTGTCCAGTTCCACCACGGCTTCCATGTTTTTGCCGTTGTAGCCAAACCATTGGCCGTCATTATAGGAAGCGATGCCTTCAATGCCATTTACCAGCGCGAAGCTGCTGCCCGGATCATAATCCTTGCTGGGCGGTGCTGCGAGCGTCACCTTTTTGCCCAGTGCTTTGTGGAAGATGAAATGCTGGCTGTATTCATTACCGAAAGGTTTGTCGCCTTCGAATACCTGCGCCCGCAGGGTACCTGACTGCTGTATCTGCACTGGGCCGCTGTAGGCTTTTGACTGCAGGGAAGGAGCGGTGCTGTCGAGGGTGTACACGATTTTGCCGCCATCCAGCTTGCTGTCGAGCTTTACTTCTACGCCGCCTTTTTTATTGTCGGTCACGGCGCCTGTCACTTCAAACACATGTTTGGCGTAGTTCACTTTCTTCTGGTCGAGGCGTTTTACATGTACTTTAAGCCTGTCCACGAAGTTATCGTAGTTGCGTTTGCCGGCCGGCGTCCACAATACTTCTGCCAGTGCGGAAGCGCGGGGATACACCATGTACTCGAGGTAATCGGTATTGGCGATGTATTCGGTCCACAGGTTGGCCTGTGCGCCTTTGATGTATTTAGCTTCTTCCTTGCTCAGCTCTGCGGGCACGGGTTCGTAGCTGTATACTTTGCTGACAGGGGTGTAGCCGCCGATTGCGAGTGGTTCGTTGTGGCCCTGTGACTGGTAATGGTCAAAGTAGCAGTAGCTGCCTGGCGTCATGATCACATCGTGATGCTGTTTTGCGGCGGCGATACCGCCTTCAATGCCGCGCCAACTCATGACGGTGGCGTTAGGGGCGAGGCCTCCTTCCAGGATTTCGTCCCAGCCGATAATCTGACGGCCTTTGCTGTTCAGGTATTTTTCCATGCGCTGTATGAAGTAGCTCTGCAGGGCATGAGCGTCTTTCAGGCCTTCCTGTTTCATGCGGGCCTGGCATTTAGGGCATTTTTCCCAGCGCACTTTGGGGCATTCATCGCCTCCGATGTGGATGTATTTGCTGGGGAACAGCGGCAGTACTTCGTCCAGCACATCCTGAAGGAAGGCGTACACGCTGTCGTTGCCGGCGCAATACACGTCGTCATACACGCCCCAGCGGGTGCCTACAGCGTAGGGCCCGCCGGTACAGCCCAGGTTGGGATAGGCGGTGAGGGCAGCCAGCGCGTGGCCGGGCATTTCTATTTCAGGGATGACGGTCACAAAGTGATCAGTGGCATATTTCACCACTTCTTTCACCTGCTCCTGTGTATAGAAGCCACCATAGGGCTTTCCGTCATATTGTTGGTTGTTCTCGGTGTAATGTCCGGCCATGGTCTCTTTACGTTTGGAGGCCACTTCCTGCAGGCGCGGATATTTTTTGATCTCGATGCGCCAGCCCTGGTCTTCCGTGAGGTGCCAGTGGAAGGTGTTGTATTTGTGCATCGCCAGCAGATCGATATATTTTTTGATGAATTCCACCGGGAAGAAGTGACGGCCCACATCGAGGTGGAGGCCACGGTAGGCGAAGCGGGGAGCATCGGTGATGCTGACGCCGGGGATGTACATGGCATCAGCCTTTTGTACGGGCAGCAGCTGGATGAGCGACTGTATGCCGTAAAAAGTGCCTGCGCCGCTGTTACCGTTGATGGTCACGCCCTTGTTGTCCACATTCAGCGTATAACCTTCGGCGTTAGTGCTGTCGTTGCCGGTATGCAGGGTAATGGCGTTTCTGTCGCCTGTTTCTTTGATATCCAGTTCATAACCGGTGAATTCCTTCAGCCAGGCATTGAAGAGGGCCGCTGTTTTGCGGTCAGCTTCGCCGGTAGCGACAATCACGGTGTGTTTGTCGAGCAGGAATGAATCCTGTTTTTCTGTTATGCTGGCCGGCATCGGGATGATGCTTACTTTTCCTTTGGGCGCATCTGCATGGCGGGAGCCGGAGCAGCTGCCCAGGGCGGCGGCGCCACCCAGAAGGCACAGGTAGAACAATTTTTTCATTGACACTTTTAGCATTTCGATGATAGTTATTTCAGTTCCAGTTCACTGAGCACGGGGCGGTGGTCGGAAGCTACCGCTTCTTCGATGATCCTTGCCCCGGTGACATTCCAGCGGTTTTGCGGGTGGACCATGATATAGTCCAGCTTTACGCGTGGAGAGTCGGCAGGGAAGGTAGGCCCCATCTGTTGGGTAGCGTCAGTGAATATCTTTTTCAGTGTTTTTATTTCTTTACTGGCGGGAAGCGCGTTAAAGTCGCCGGCGAGGATGACAGGTGTTTTTGTTTCCTTAAAGTATGCCGCCAGCTGGTTGGCCTGTGCGATACGATTGGCCGCGGGCTTTTCTGCATCGAGGTGGGCGCTGACAAAGTGCAGCAGGCTGTCGCCAGGCAGTTTTACGGTGATGATGCCGGCCACTCTCGGCTCCACTTCTTCCTTCGTGACAGAAGGCAAAGGAAGCGTAATGGCTTCCGTGATAGGGAAGCGGGAGAGGATACCGGTGCCATAGCCACCGCCATCGAAGTTCATTGCTTTGGCAAAGTAGGTGTACATGCCGGTGATCGCTGCCAGTTCTTTAAGCTGGTCGGTGTTTTTAGTGCGTTGGGTAGCACTGTCGACTTCCTGCAGGGCTACCAGGTCCGGATTGGTAGCGAGGATCACGTTGGCAATCCCCTGAAGGTCGAGCAGGCCTTTCATGTTTTCACCGTGATGGATGTTGTAGGTCAGTACTTTCACTTTTTGCACCTGGGCTGTGAGTGATAATCCTGTCAGACAAACGACGGTGACGAGCAGCAATCTTTTCATAACATATATGATTTAGGGATTTTCGATTTTTTGATTTACGGATTTCGGGATTCAATAACAAATCATCAAATAAATCCCAACATCCGAAAATCAAAAAATCGAAAATCATTTAAAAGCTTCAGTTACAGGTCTTCCGGTCCATACCTGTGGTGTTTTCAAGCCAAAGATCCAGGCGATGGTGGCAGCGGTATCGTACGTAACAACACTGGTGCCAAGCTCTTTGTTTGCCTTTACGCCCGGGCCGCGGATAATCCAGGGAATCTGCATTTCTTCCATGGTTTTGCCGCCGTGGCCTTTTTTGATACCGCCATGATCGGCAGTGAGGAGGATAATGGTGTTATCCCAGATGCCGGCATCTTTGACAGCCTGCAGGATTTTGCCCAGCAGTTCATCGTTCTTTTTCACCTGGTCGAAGTAAGGCTGGATATTGTGACCAATATTGTGCCCAACACCGTCCGGCTGATCAAAATGTATAAAAAGGAAGTCCGGTTTTTTCTCTTTGATATAGGCTACAGATGCTTCGGTAGCCAGACTGTCATTGTCTTTGGTGCCAAGGTCCTTATTGACCGCCGCTTTGGGGAAGAGGTACCCGATTCCTTCCCAGCTGTAGATCACGCCAATTTCCGCTTTGGGTTTTTGTTCGCGCAGGATGGTGTAGATAGAAGGGAACATGCCGTATTGATCGAGTGTGCGGGACGGCAGTTCGGGTTTACGGCTGTCCCATTCGGTATAGCCGTGTATTTCCGGTCCGGCGCCCATCACCATGGAAGCCCAGTTGACAGCGGAAGAGGAGGGAAGTACGCTGCGTGCCTGCAGTGTCCAGGCGCCTTCTTTCATCAGCTGTTTCATGTTGGGATTGTCCACTTTCGGAAAACAATAAGCGCCAAAGCCGTCCATGCCTATCAGGATGACATGTTTTACGCCTTTGACCTGTGCCTGCGCGAATAGACCGCCCAGCAACAGTCCGGTTGCGATGATCAGTTTTTTCATTTCGTTGTTCACTTTTAAAAGGCTTGCACGGCCGTACAGAGGCCGTGCAGCATATATTGTATATTCTCTGCTAATATAGACTACTGGTTGATCTCCTGCAAGGCTTTTTCCCCTCTTTCACGAATTAATAATACTTCCTGGCGTTGAGTCTGGGAGATGCCGTATTCAGGTACGCCGGGAATGCCGCCCATGCTGACATTGGGATTACGGTACACCATGCCGCTTTCTTCATAGGCTTTCGCGGTGGTATGGAATTCTGTTACGCCGGTGGTTTTGACCAGGTCTGCGATGTTATTGGCCCTGACGCCGGAGCCGGCCATGATGGCGATGCGGTCGTTGGCGCGTTCCACCAGGTCTTTCAGCAGGGATGCCCCTTCCACGGCGGTATTGCGGGCGCCGGAGGTGAGTATGCGCTCACAACCGATCCCGATGATATCTTCCAGTGCTTCAAACGGGTTGTCGGTCATGTCGAAAGCACGATGGAAAGTGACGCCCATCGGCCATGCCAGGTCTACCAGTTCTTTGCAGCGTTTTTTGTCGACCCGCCCGTCCGGCGTAAGGATACCGATTACGACGCCATTACAGCCGAGTTCTTTGCAGAGGACGATATCTTTTTTCATCACTTCAAATTCCAGGTCGGAGTAGAGGAAATCGCCGCCTCTGGGGCGTATGATAGGATAGAGGTCTATTTTGACTTTTTCGCGGGCCACCGCGATGGTAGCGTAACTGGGGGTGGTGCCGCCTTCCAGCAGGTTATCGCACAGTTCAATGCGGCTGGCGCCTCCTTCTTCGGCTGCGATGCAGGAAGCAACAGAGGCCGCACATATTTCGAGGACAAAAGACATGTCATGACAATTACGAATTGCGAATTATGAATTACGAATTACTGTTTCATTCGTAATTCGTAATTCATAATTTGTAATTCCGGTTAAAAATGGTGTTTCCCGTCTATCAGCGTGTTGTTCACATCCTTGCTGAGCACAGCATAGCTGAATCCTTTCTGGAGGCAATAAGCGCCGTATTGTCCTTTTTTATTGAGGGCAAGGAAGCCTACCTGTATTTCCTTTGCTTTGGAAGGGCTTCTTTTCACGATGCGCTCTACGGCTTCTTTACAGGCTTTCTCCGGTGGATATCCCTGGCGCATCAGTTCCACGACGAGGTGGCTGCCGACGATTTTAATCACTTCTTCGCCGACGCCGGTGCTGGTGGCGGCGCCTATTTCGTTATCCACATAGAGGCCGGCGCCGATGATGGGGGAGTCTCCCACGCGGCCGTGGAGTTTGAAGGCCATACCACTGGTAGTGCAGGCGCCGGAGAGGTTGCCTTCCGCGTCCATGGCCACCATGCCGATAGTATCGTGGTTGTACACGTTCCCCGGCAGCATTAGCGGATTGAAGGCCGTAGCGCCGTTGGTGGGTGAGTACGATTTGTTTTCTATGTTGATGACCGGTTTGTATTCGGATGTTTTGAGCCATTCTTTCCAGGCTTTCTCCGCTTCCGGCGTGAGCAGGTTTTCTTTTTGGAAACCGTTGGCCAGTGCGAATTGCAGGGCACCGTCGCCGACCAGCATCACATGTGGCGTTTTTTCCATGACGAGGCGTGCCACGGAGATGGCGTGGGTGACATGTTCGAGTGCAGCCACGGAGCCGGCGTTGCCGTGTTCGTCCATGATACAGGCGTCGAGGGTCACGCGGCCGTCGCGGTCGGGATAACCGGAGTAGCCTACGGTGTGGTTATTGGGATCGGCTTCAGGCACGCGTACGCCGGCTTCTACGGCATCGAGGGCGCGACCGCCTTTTTTAAGAATTTCCCATGCGGCTTCATTGGCAGCACGACCAAAATCCCAGGTGGAGAGCACGATGGGTTTTCCTTTTACAGGCGCTTTGGCCTGCGCGCGTGCAGCCGTAGCTGTTACACTGTCTAAAGAGAAAACAGCGGCACCAAGGGCCGCTGTTTTCAGAAAACTTCTTCTATTTTTCATATTATTTTTATTAGCTGTCAGATAGCCATGGGCTAGTCTTTCATTTCCCAGGCCAGGGCGCTGGCACCGAGGATGGCGGCGTCGCTTTCCTTCAGTTCAGAGAACAGCAATTTAACTTTATTCTGGAAGATGGGCAGCAGATTTTTTTCCATGTGCTCTCTTACCGGTTTCATGATCACATCGCCTGCCTGAGTGAGGCCACCAAAGAGGATGATGGCTTCAGGGCTGGAGAACATCACGAAGTTGGCCAGGGCGGCACCCAGTATCTGGCCGGTGAACTCGTATACTTCCATGGCCAGCGGATCGCCTTTCATGGCAGCTTCGTAGATCAGTTTGGAATTGATTTCCTCTTTGGTGTGCTCGCGCATCATGCTGGGCACGTCCGGCCGGGTGGCGAGGAATTCGATCGCGGTGTTGGTAACGCCGGTAGCGGAAGCGTAGGCTTCAAGGGAGCCGTAGGCGCCGGTGCCCGGGTGGTAACGGCCACCAGGGATCACGATGATGTGACCCAGTTCGCCGGCAAAACCATCGTGACCATAGATCAGCTGTCCGTTGGCAACAATACCGCTGCCTACGCCGGTGCCGAGGGTGATCACGATAAAGTCTTTCATGCCGCGTGCTGCGCCGTAGATCAGTTCGCCCAGGGCGGCAGCGTTGGCATCATTGGTTAATACAGCCGGTAGCCCGAATTTTTTCTCGAGCAGGCTGGCTAAGGGAACTACGCCTTTCCAGCGCAGGTTCGGAGCATATTCAATATTACCATTGTAATAGTTGCCGTTGGGAGCGCCAACGCCAATACCTTTGATATTTTCGATTCCTCCTACCTGTGCTATCAAACCAGATAACTGTTGGTGAAGTTCATCCAGAAAGCAGTTTACATCTTCATGTTTATTCGTTAACATACGACCATCACACAAAATATTACCTCTGCGATCTACAATGCCGAATTTGGTATTAGTCCCTCCGATATCAATGCCCACCACTAGTTGCTGACTCATAATCGATTCCTTGAGATTTTAATATGTTTTTAACTCTGAATGCAAAAAATGCAAGATAAGCAAAGCACAGCGCCGGAATAACATAAGAGGCGTGGATGCCGATGCTTGGGATGTCTGCCAGACCGCCCTGTACCGGAGGTACGAGAGAGCCGCCGAGGATCATCATGATCAGGAAAGCAGAGCCCTGACCGGTGTATTTGCCCAGGCCGCCGATAGAGAGGGCGAATATGCTGGGCCACATTACGGAGCAGAACAGGCCGCCGCTGATGAAAGCGAAAGTGGCCAGTGAACCGCTGGTGAAAAGACCTACCAGTACAGTGCCTACGCCCAGCAAACCAAATATCATGAGGGTTTTGGCTGGTTTATCCTGACCGGCGAAGAAACCGATGATCTGGATAGCGATACAGATGGCATATGGATACAGTCCGCTCACGTCGTTGCCTTTGATCACATTGGCACCGAGGATCACGCCATAGGCAACAAAAGGCACGATCACGCACAGTATTTTACGGGTGGTTTTGGATACATTGAATACGCTGATGGCGCCTGTCCAGCGGCCGATCATCATACTGCCCCAGAAGAGCGACACGTACGGGTCCAGTTCAGATTCCGCCAGACCTTTCGGTGTGAGGAAGCCCGGATGTTTCAGCAGTGCGCCGAGGTTGCTGGCGATGGTCACTTCCACGCCCACATAAATAAAGATGGCCAGCATGCCCAGGGTAAGCTGCGGATATTTCATGGCGCCCCATCCTTCGCTGCCACCGGCAGAAGCCATTTTGGCAAAGAAGAGGATACCGATGATACCTACGATACCAGCCACGAAGAAAGGCAGTTCATATTTCAGGAACAGTCCGAGGAGGATCAGGATAAACATGAGGGTGATGCCGATGATGGACTTCGTAGCTTTGGGCGAAGTTTCGAATACTTCGTCGTCCTGGCTTTCCGGCATTTTCACAAAAGCGAAGATGGCTGCAGCAACGAGGAACAGTACGATAAGCAGGATATACAGTGTGTTGATTTTGCTGATGTCTGTGCTGACATCGCCGCCCTTGATGTTGCCGAACAGCAGCATGCTCACGATGATGGGGCCGATGGTAGTACCGAAGGAGTTGATACCGCCGGCGAGGTTGAGGCGGTGAGCGCCTTTGGCAGGGTCGCCCAGCAGGATGGCAAACGGGTTGGCCGCTGTTTGTTGCAGGGAGAAACCAAGCGCCACAATAAAGAGGGCCATCAGGATCAGGGCAAAGTAACCGAAGGTAACTGTTTGCTGGTGGTCGGCAGACAGGGCGTTGATCACTTTCTCCAGGCTGGATTTATGGAAGATGCCGGCGTATTGATGATGCTCTTCGTCTTTGGTGAATCCCTGCGGTATTTCTGCAAGGAGATGCGGGTTGTTAATGTATTTGTCGGCCGCTTCATTACCGGAGATCAGCAGCGCGTAAGTGTCTTTTTCTTTTTCGCGGCGGATTTTCACCTGGCGGTCAGATGTTTGCAGTTGTTGTTCCACCTGGAAACTGCTGATATCGCTCAGGGTTTCCTGAATGGGAACGATCTTTTCTTTGTTGACGCAGGGGATCATGATAGCGGACCCCAGTACAGAGATTAATAAACCGTAAATAATACCCTTCTTATATCCTATTTTATTAAGGATGTCCACTTTTCTTGCCGCAGATGCCAGATACAGGATGAGAGAGCCGATAAAGTAGGCGCTGTAAAAGGAGAAGTCAATCAGCTGAGATTCAAGTTGGGTAAGGTTAAAATGAGATTTGCAGAAAGGGATAAATATACTGTTCGATGCAGCCAGGAAACCCCAGAAAAAGAACACCAATATTAGCACAAAAAACGACGGGTGTGTACTTTGTGCGCCTTGCTTTGTTTGCTGAGCCATAAACGTGTTAAGTTACAGTGAAATTTTGCCGGATAAATGTATAATATTTTTTTAAGGAATTTCTAAAAAACCCAATAAACCGTTGCATTTTTTTTCGATAGTAAAACGTTTTAGCTAATATATTTATGAATTATAGCATAAAATATAACGGAGTTTCACTATGTTCGCGTTTATCTAAAATCAAACAGACAGCTATGTCCAACCAAACAGCAACAATGAATATACCCAAACAGGCGGGGTACGGCCAGGCGATGGCGATCATCTGTATTTTGTTTTTCGTATTTGGCTTTGTTACCTGGCTTAATGGAACGCTGATCCAGTTTTTCCAGATTGTGTGTGAACTGAACGTGTCGCAGGCGCTGCTGGTGACGATGGCCTTTTTCATGGCTTACTTCTTTTTATCGATTCCTTCTTCTTTTATCCTGAACAAGACAGGGTTCAAAAACGGTATGGCGTTAGGGCTGCTGATCATTGCGATCGGTTCCCTGGTATTCATTCCTGCGGCTAACGCCCGCAGCTTTGGCATGTTCCTCACCGGACTGTTTATACAGGGCGCGGGACTGGCGCTGCTGCAAACAGCTTCCAACCCGTACGCCAGTATCATCGGCCCCAAGGAAAGTGCGGCCAAACGCATTTCCATTTTGGGCATCTGTAACAAAACCGCCGGCGCACTGGCGCCGCTCATCCTGGGCTCCATCATCCTGAAAGGCGCGGAGAAACTGGAGGCAGACATCGCTGCCGCAGTAGATCCCGCACAGAAGTCGGCGCTGCTCGACAGCCTCGCTTCCCGCGTGATCGGTCCATATGTGGCCATCGCCATTGTACTGACCATCCTCGCTTTCCTGCTGAAACGCTCCTCTCTGCCGGAAATAGACACCGACGCTGAAGATGCCGGCACTGCCGCCGCCACCAACGGCAAAACCAACGTGTTCCAGTTCCCGCAACTGGTACTGGGCGTGATCTGTATCTTCGTTTACGTAGGTGTGGAAGTAATGGCCGGCGACGTGATCGGACAGTATGGTAAAGCACTGGGCATGAGCATTGCAGACACCCGCTACTTCACTACCTTCACCCTGGTGGCCATGCTGGCAGGATATGTAATTGGTATTGCCACCATTCCGAAATATCTCACCGGTAAAAAAGGCCTGCAGATCTCAGCAATACTGGGCGTGCTTTTCACCATCGGCGCCTACCTGAACACCGGCTTCTCTGCAGTGACCTTCATCGCATTACTTGGCCTGGCCAATGCACTGATGTGGCCCGCCATCTTCCCAATGGCCATCGACGGCCTGGGCCGCTTCACTAAAATCGGTTCCGCCCTCCTTGTAATGGGTATCGCAGGTGGTGGTGTAATACCGCAGATATACAGCGGCATGTTCGATCAGCACAGCATGTTCAGCTTCCTGTACAGCAGCAGCATCGATTTCAGACATGCATTCCTGTACTGCATGGTGCCCTGCTATCTCTATATCCTGTTCTATTCACTGGTAGGAGATAAGATCGGCAAAAACAAGCCCGGCGTCAAGGCGATATAAAAAAGATACCCGGGGTTTATTCCAGGGATAGTAAATGATACACAACATCGGCCTGCATATGGTAATGATTTATCATGTGCAGGCCGATGTCGTTTTTCGCAGCGCCAGGGCTGAAGCCCCCGACTATGGTTTGTTCAGGCTGTGTTGAAAAAAAATTTCATCTTCTGCACAACATTCTTCTCTTTTCTGCTTTTTTTTATATTTTTAGGTGTAAAATTTACGTTTAATAAATTTCTGATGATACAGCAAACAAGGGAGAAATTCATCCAGTTATTTGGAAAAGAGCCTCTGATCGTAGTTTCCCCGGGAAGAATTAACCTCATCGGTGAACATACTGACTATAATGATGGTTTTGTATTGCCAGCCGCTATTGATAAAAAAATCGTTTATGCGGTAGCGTTGAACGGCACCCGTCAATGTAACGCACACGCGGTGTTCACGCATGAAACAGTGTCTTTCAGCCTCGACAATGTAGTGCCTACTCCCGGATGGATCAACTACCTGATGGGTGTGGTATACCAGCTGCAACAGGGCAACTATCCGGTGGAAGGGTTTGACTGTGTGATCGCAGGGGATATTCCGGTAGGTGCAGGCATGTCTTCTTCCGCAGCTGTGGAAGGCGGACTCGTAGCGGCGCTGGACGAAATTTTCCAATATGGCATGAGCCGCATGGACATGGCTTTGCTGGGCCAGCGGGCAGAACACTCGTTCCCTGGCGTGAAATGCGGTATCATGGACCAGTTTGCCAATCTGCATGGTAAAAAGGACCAGGTGGTACGACTGGACTGCCGCAGCCTGGAATACGAATATTTCCCGTTCGACTTCCCGGAATACCGCATTGTGCTGTGTAATTCCATGGTGCATCATTCCCTCGCTTCATCAGAATACAATGTTCGCCGCCAGCAATGTGAGGAAGGCGTAGCAACCATCCAGGCACAGCATCCGCAAGTGAAATCGCTCCGCGACGCCACCATGCCCATGCTGGAAGCTGTAAAAGCACAGTTGTCCGCCAAAGTATATGACCGCTGTAAATATGTGATCGAAGAAATTCAGCGTGTGCAGGACGCCACAGCGCTGTTGAAAAAAGGAGACCTGCAGGCTTTCGGTCAACTGATGTATGCTACCCACGAAGGCCTGAGCGTGCTCTACGAAGTAAGCTGCCCGGAACTGGATTTCCTGGTGTCTCTTGCCAAAGAGAGACCGGAGGTGGCCGGCGCCCGCGTAATGGGCGGTGGTTTCGGCGGTTGCACCATCAACCTGGTAAAACAGGATAAGGTGGATGCTTTCCGTGATTTTGTGACAACACGCTACCAGCAACAATTTGGCAAAGTGCCGGAGATTTATGTGACGACGATAGAAAACGGCACTACGGTGCAGAAAGTTGCCGCAGCCGCGCCTGATGCGCGCGTATAAAGATGGATAACCTAAGGTTATTGTTCATATTGTATTATTGTATTAAAAGAAAATCGCCCGCCGGCAATTGCCAGCGGGCGATTTTCTTTTATGCTGATCACTAGTACTGATCGTCCAGTGCGAAGATCGGTTTCCTGTTCATCCAGCGACCGCGGGTGAAGTCAGGGATGTACTGCACGCTGCCGCCTTCGAGAATAGATTGTTCGCTGAGCGGGGTGATAGCGTACCAGGTAGCCATATCGTATACATCGAGCTGGTAAGGAGCGCCGCGTTTGATGCTCTCCACGAAGGAGTTGAGCACGTACCAGTCCATACCACCGTGGCCTGCGCCTTTAGCGTCGTTGGCGTAACGTTTCCACAGCGGGTGGTCGTACTTACCGAAGTAGCTGTCAGCATCTTCCGGTTTGCCGGTTTTTTCCCACTGGTCGTACGGGCTTTTCTTTTCGATATATATGGAGTCCTGATCATCCATCCACAGGCCGTTAGTACCCTGAACGCGGAAGTTGAGGGAGTAAGGGCGGGGAGAGTTGGTATCGTGGGACAGCATGATGGTCTCACCATTGCTGGTGGTCATCAGGGAAGAAACGATATCGCCGAGTTTGAATTTCACTTTTGCGTTCGGATGGCTTTCACTGCTGTTGTCCACGATGTATTTGTGGAGGCCGCGGGATTTGGTTGCCACGGAAGTGATGGTCATGAGGCGGTTGCCGCGGTTCATGTTGATCACGTTACCGATAGGGCCAAGGCCATGAGAAGGGTAAAGGTCAGCGTTACGGTGAACGGAGTGGTTGGTCCTCCATTTGGCTTCAGACAGCGCGTTTTCGCCGAATTCTACGCCACCGCCATAGTATTGTTTGCCGTTGTTGAATTTCACCCCGCGAAGGTCGTGCTGGTAGCCGCCCTGCAGGTGGGTGATTTCGCCGAACAGGCCCTGGCGCGCCATGTTCAGTACTGCCATCACATCTCTGCGGTAGCACACGTTTTCCATACCGAAAACCTGAACGCCAGTAGCTTCGCTGGTGTTTACCAGTTCCCAGCATTCCTGGATGTCGGAGGCGCCGCATACTTCCACAGCAGGGGTTTTGCCGGCTTTCATCGCTGCAATGGCCATGATGGAGTGCCATTCCCAGGGGGTGGCGATGATCACCGCATCGATGTCATCTCTTTTCAGCAGGTTATGGTAATCTTCCGGACCGTTGGTGTATTCAGCCACTTTTCTTTTGCCGCCGTATACCTTGGTGATCATGTCTCTTGCTTTGGGAACGGTGTAGGCCGTGTCGGGGTCTGCAAAAGCTACCACGTCAACGTCTTCGCGGTGCAGGCAAAGGCTGAGGTGACTCAGGCCGCGGGCGCCTACGCCGATCAGACCAATTCTTACCTTGGGTTTCTTTTCATTGGCAAACAGTTTAGCAGAGGAGCCGAGCATAGAGAGGCCTATACCTGCGGCCGCCGTGTTTTTGAGAAAACTTCTGCGATGCAGTGGTTGTTTATTCATTGTTCAGTTTTTAATATCGTATAATGATACGTTGTGAAGGGAATAAATTTATAAAATTTGCCCCGTGTAAACCAACCCGGATATCTTTTTTATTACATTTTTGTGATAAACGGCGAAAACGCAACCGATTGTTGGTTAATATTCAATTATGAATAGAGAATACCCGATCACCTCTGATAAAGGATGGAGATTATCTTCGCTCAGCATGAAACAGGGAAAGATTTTGGAGCTGACCTGTAATCCGTAATTTATCCAGTGAAATGAAAAAGACCAGTTTATTATTCGCCGGCTTATTGGCTTGTGGCATGGCCTCGGCACAGAAGATCCAGCCTTATGGCGCGTTGCCGTCCAAAGCGCAGGTGGCCTGGAATGACATGGAATATTACATGTTTATCCACTTCGGGCCCAACACCTTTACCAACAAGGAGTGGGGACATGGTGATGAAGACCCGAAGGTGTTTAATCCTACCCGCCTCGATGCCCGTCAATGGGCACGTACCGCCAAACAGGCCGGCATGAAAGGCATTGTGATCACCGCCAAACATCATGACGGTTTTTGTTTGTGGCCCTCCAAGTACAGTACCCATACTGTTCGCGAGAGCGCATGGAAAAACGGGAAAGGCGATGTGCTCGCGGAACTGTCTGCCGCCTGTAAGGAGTACGGCCTGAAGTTCGGCGTGTACCTGTCGCCGTGGGACCGGAACCATCCTGAGTATGGTACCGCCACTTACAACCAGGTATTTGCCAATACTTTGGAAGAAGTGCTTTCCGGCTACGGCCCTGTATTTGAGCAGTGGTTCGATGGCGCCAACGGAGGTAACATCAAACAGCCTTATGACTGGGACTTGTTCCATAAAGTAGTCTATAAACATCAGCCCAACGCCGTTATTTTCAGCGACGTAGGCCCTGGCTGCCGTTGGGTGGGCAATGAAAACGGCATTGCTGGCACTACCAACTGGAGCACGCTGAATGTGAAAGGATTTACGCCCGGTGCCGGCGGTCCTCCCACCAAATCGCTCAACGAAGGCAATGAAGACGGAGAAAAATGGATACCCGCAGAATGCGACGTGTCTATCCGCCCGGGATGGTTCTACAGCCCGGATACCGATGACAAGGTGAAATCTGTCAATACCCTGCTGGATATCTACTATGGTTCCGTAGGCCGTAATGGCAACCTGATCCTGAATGTGCCGATTGACCGGGAAGGGGTGATCCATCCGAATGATTCCACCCGTTTGATGGAGCTGCGCCGCGTGCTGGACGCTTCCTTCAAAACTAATCTCGCAAAAAATGCGGTAGTAACGGCAACGGATACACGTAAAAATAATCCTGAAGTGAAAGTGTCCCATCTCACGGATGGTACCAATGCTACCTACTGGGCTACGCCGGACAACGTCACCAAAACGACGGTGAAACTGGCATTTAAAAAGCCGGTGACTTTCAACCGGGTGGTGTTGCAGGAGTACATCGCGCTGGGACAGCGGGTAAGCGCTTTCAGCGTAGAAATCCTGGACAAGGGCGTGAAGAAGGAGATCGCCCGGGAAACCACTATCGGGCACAAGCGCATTCTGCGCCTGCCAGACTATACCACTACCGAAGTATATATTAATATATTAGACGCCAAGGCGGCGCCGGTAATCAGCGAAGTACAGCTGTATGAAGCGCCTGGTATGCTGGCCACGCCAGAGATCCATCGTGCCAAAGACGGCAGGGTGACTATCACCGCCGCCTCTGCCGATCCGGAAATACATTATACGACAGATGGCACCGCGCCTACGCTCCAGTCTCCGTTATACACACCGCAGACCGTTATTAACCTGCTACAGGGCGGCGAGGTGAAAGCCCGCGCTTTCCTGCGCAAAACGAATGCGGCCAGTCCGGAAGTAAAAGCCCGTTTCGATGTAGCGCCCGCCAAATGGCAGGTGGTGGCTCCTGCTGTTGCGGAAGCAGCCAGGGCTATCGACGGGAATCCTGCTACCGTGTGGGCATCTGACAAAAAATCGACACAATACCCACATCAGCTGGACGTTGACCTTGGTGAAACGCTGACACTGAGAGGCTTTACCTATACGCCTACCACCAATGAGCACGTTGGTGGCGTGATCTACGGTTACGCTTTCTATACCAGCAATGATGGTAAAAGCTGGGGACAACCGGCAGCTACCGGCAGTTTCGCCAATATCAAAAACAACCCGGTGCAGCAAACCGTTACCTTTACCCCGGTGAAAGCCAGATTTATCCGGTTGGTGGCGCTCACACCCGCTACAGAAAAAGATAATCAGGCCAGTGTGGCCGAATTGGGAATTATTACCAAATAGTATATAAAAAACTAAAGTATAAGGCGGCTGGACCCTGACGAGTTGGGTACGGCCGCCTTTTTGTTAACGGTTTGAAAAAAATCGGCATTCCCCAAAAAAAATTCGATTGATTAAAAAGATATTATTATAACTTTGCGGTTAATCTAAACTAAAGACAATATTTATAACAATTTAACGCTGAACTGAAGTTGGAAAAAACCGCAACTCATACCAACATCTCTGCATATCATCCCGCTTTAAATAAAGGGGTATATTCTGTTGGGTTCAATGTCTTTAGATTCCTTTCCCGACGACCCAGGATTTGATAGCGCTTGTCATACAACCGCTATCGCACCGGATATCCCCATGTCCGGTGAATGTTCCGTAATGGAATACTTCAATCTGTTTATTGATTCACGATTTCAATTTTAAAAGTTGGAAAATCAGCATATCATCGTTAGGGTAGCCACACCTGACGATATACACTATTCAAAAACCATCACCGATGAGATGGAAGCGTCTGCAAAAGCGCGTGGGACCGGTATTGCCAAACGTTCACCGGCTTACGTGGAGCTTAAAATGCAGGAGGGCAAAGCTGTTATTGCGTTAACCGAAACGGGCGACTGGGTAGGCTTTTGTTATATAGAGGCCTGGGGCCATGGAAAATTTGTCGCCAACTCGGGGCTGATCGTGAATCCTGCCTTCCGTGGGCATGGCGTGGCTAAGTCTATCAAAAAGAGAATTTTTGAACTGTCGAGAGAAAAATATCCTGAGTCCAAAATCTTTGGCCTCACTACCGGTCTTGCCGTGATGAAGATCAACTCTGAACTGGGTTACGAGCCTGTTACCTATTCCGAGCTGACCGACGATGAAGAATTCTGGAAAGGCTGCCGCAGCTGTGTGAACTTTGATATCCTCACCAGCAAACAGCGGAAGAACTGCCTGTGCACCGCGATGTTGTATGATCCGGCAGAGAAGCTGAAAGAAGCGGAAGAGCGGGCCATAGCTGACGCTAAAGCCAAACAGGAAGCTGCAGCGACCACCGCGCAGCCTGTCAACCAGCTGTCTGTGACCGCTGCCGGCCAAATCCATCACGAGAAAAGACGCCGGAGATTTAAAGGAAACATAAAGCTCTACGAACGCTGGTTAAGATTTAAAAGATTTGTTTTGCTTAACAGCAAAAAAGAAGGCGGCGCTACCGGCACCAGGAAAAAATTCTTCCTGTTCTGAAGTCTGCCACACACTGTCTGAAATAATTGTTCTGAATATATAAATGATGTCGTAAAAATGAAAAAAGTAGTACTGGGATTTAGCGGAGGACTTGATACTTCCTATTGCGTTAAATATCTGACCGAAGAAAAAGGATATGAGGTGCATTCCGTAATCGTCAACACCGGTGGTTTTTCTGAAGAGGAGCTGCAGGAAATTGAGAAACGCGCTTATAACCTGGGCGTTAAAAGTCACAAGACTGTTAACGCGGTCCGCTCCTACTACGACGGCGTTATTAAATATTTGATTTTCGGTAACGTACTGAAAAATAACACCTACCCGCTGAGCGTGAGCGCGGAGCGTATGAGCCAGGCACTGGCCATCGCGGAATATGTGAAGGAAGTAGGCGCTGACGCAGTAGCACATGGCAGCACCGGCGCCGGTAACGACCAGGTGCGTTTTGACATGGTGTTCCATATCATGATCCCTGGTGTGGAGATCATCACGCCCATCCGTGATATGAAGCTGAGCCGTGAAGAAGAAATTTCCTACCTGCAGTCCAAAGGTGTGAACGTGAACTTCGAGAAAGCAATGTACTCCATCAATAAAGGTATGTGGGGCACTTCCGTAGGCGGTAAGGAAACACTGACTTCCAACGGTATGTTACCGGAAGCAGCATGGCCTACCCAGCTGACCAAACAGGGTGAAGAACAGGTAAAACTGACTTTCGAAAAAGGTGAACTGGTTGGTGTGAACGACCAGCAATTCGGTCACCCGTCTGAAGCTATCCAATATCTGCAAACGATCGCAGGACCGTTTGCCATCGGCCGTGACATTCACGTAGGCGATACCATCATTGGTATCAAAGGCCGTGTAGGCTTTGAAGCTGCTGCGCCGATGGTGATCATCAAAGCACACCACGCCCTGGAAAAACATGTGCTCACCAAATGGCAACTGACCTGGAAAGACCAGCTGGCACAGTTTTACGGCAACTGGATGCACGAAGGACAGATCATGGACCCGGTCATGCGCGACATCGAAGCATTCCTGCAACACACACAGGAAAATGTTTCCGGTGAAGTGTTCGTTACCCTGATGCCTTACCGCTTCCAGGTAACCGGTATTCAGTCACCTTACGACCTGATGAACAGCAAGTTCGGCAAGTACGGCGAAATGAACAGCGGCTGGTCCGGTGAAGACGTAAGAGGCTTCAGCAAAATCTTTGGTAATCAGACAATGATCTGGCATCAGGTTAAAAATTCTCTCTAAAATCAGCATCGAAAAATGGCGAATGATAAAAGGGTAAGAGTAGGCATTGTTGGTGGGGCAGGCTATACAGGCGGAGAAATGATCCGGTTGTTGCTGAACCATCCGGACGTATCCATTTCGTTTGTGCATAGCCGTAGTAATGCAGGTAATCCGTTGTACGCAGTACATGCCGACCTGCTGGGCGAAACAGAACGGTCTTTCACCGCCGAGCTGAGCAACGATATTGACGTGATGTTCCTGTGCCTTGGGCATGGTGAATCCAAAAAATTCCTGGAAGCGACCGATGTCGCTCCTCACATAAAAATCATAGACCTGAGCCAGGATTTTCGTTTAGGCGAAAGCGTTAAGGGAAGGGAATTTGTGTACGGGCTGCCGGAACTGCAGCGTGAGCAGATCAAACAAGCCAGCAACGTGGCCAATCCCGGTTGTTTTGCCACGGCTATCCAGCTGGGCATCCTGCCGCTGGCCAAAGCCGGTCTGCTGAAAGAAGTACATACCACTGGCATCACCGGCTCCACCGGCGCCGGCCAGAGCCTGCAGGCCACTTCCCACTTCACCTGGAGGGCTAACAATATCTCCACTTACAAAGTGCTGAACCATCAGCACCTGAAAGAAATACGACGAAGCCTGGTGCAGTTGCAGCCCGGCTTCGGAGAAGCGGTCAATTTTGTACCGGTACGCGGTGATTTCCCCAGAGGCATCTGGGTAACCTCTTACCTGCAATGCGACCTGACACTGGAAGAAGCAGTGCAGCTATACAAAAACTACTATGCCGGTCATCCTTTTACGCATGTGAGCGAAAAACAGATAGACCTGAAGCAGGTGGTGAATACCAACAAGGTATTGCTGCAACTCGAGAAAGTGGGCGACAAACTCGTGATCCACTCTATTGAAGACAACCTGGTAAAAGGCGCTTCCGGTCAGGCTGTACAGAACATGAACCTTATGTGCGGGCTGGATGAAACGGCCGGACTGAAACTGAAGTCCATCGTGTTCTAACCGTTTTTATCATTTTCAATTTTACCTGACATCATGAAACTTTTCGACGTTTATCCAGTAAACGACATCGTTATAGATAAAGCTGCCGGTTCCAACGTATGGGACGATAAAGGCACCGAATACCTGGACCTGTATGGTGGCCATGCCGTTATTTCTATCGGCCATACGAATCCGCACTATGTAAAAAGACTGACAGACCAGCTGCATAAAGTAGGCTTCTATTCCAATTCTGTGAAGATGCCGCTGCAGGAAGAGCTGGCCGCTTTGCTGGGCAAGGTTTCCGGCAAAGCAGACTATCAGCTGTTCCTTTGCAACTCCGGCGCCGAAGCCAATGAAAACGCCCTGAAACTGGCATCTTTCTACAATGGCAGAAAGAAAGTGATCGCTTTCCGCAAATCTTTCCACGGAAGGACTTCCCTCGCTGTAGCAGCCACAGACAATCCGAAGATAGTAGCGCCTGTGAATGAAACCGGCAACATCGTGTTTCTGCCATGGGAAGACGAAGCTGCGCTGGAAGCCGCTTTCAAACAACATGAAGTATCTTCTGTTATCATTGAAGGTATTCAGGGCGTAGGCGGTATCAACGTGGCCAGCGAATCTTTCCTGCGGAAGATCAGAAGCCTGTGCGACGCGCACAACGCCGTATTTATCGCTGACTCCGTGCAATGTGGTTACGGCAGAAGCGGTAAATTTTTCTCTCACGATTTTGCAGGTGTAGACGCTGATATCTACTCCATGGCAAAAGGCATGGGTAACGGTTTCCCGATAGGTGGCATTATCATCTCCCCGAAATTCAAAGCAGTGCATGGTATGCTGGGCACCACTTTTGGTGGTAACCACCTGGCCTGCGCAGCAGCCCTCGCCGTACTGGAAGTAATCGAAAGCGAAAAGCTGATCGACAACGCCGCCAGCGTAGGCGCGTACCTGATGGATGAGCTGCGGAAGTTCTCCCAGGTAAAAGAAGTAAGGGGACGTGGTCTGATGATCGGTATCGAGATGCCGGAAGAACTGGCCCATGTTAGAAAGAACCTGCTCGGCGTTCATAAGATCTTTACCGGAGAAGCCAAGCCGAACGTAATACGGCTGCTGCCTTCCCTGGCATTGACCAAAGCCCATGCAGATCAGTTTTTGGAAGCGTTTAGAAAAGAAGTCAAATAGCAATAATGAAGCAGTTTATTTCAACAGCAGATGTGCCCAGTGTCCCGCGGTTGGTGGACATTGCCATGAACTACAAGAAAGATCCTTTTATCGATAAGGAATTGGGAAAAAACAAAACGTTGGGAATGATTTTCCTGAATCCCAGTTTGCGAACACGCTTAAGTACACAGGTAGCTGCTAAAAACCTGGGCATGGAAGCAGTGGTGTTCAATATCGACAAAGAGGGATGGGCACTGGAGATGAATGATGGTGTAGTGATGAATGGTAATACCACCGAACACGTAAAAGAAGCTGCCGCTGTGATGGGGCAATACTTTGACATATTGGCTATCCGCACCTTTCCGGGGTTGAAAAACAAAGAGGAAGATTATACCGAAAAATATATCAACCAGTTCATTAAATACGCCGGCGTACCGGTGGTGAGCCTGGAAAGCGCTACCCTGCACCCTTTGCAGAGCCTGACCGATGTGATCACCATCAAGGAAAACTGGCAGCAGCCCCGCAAACCGAAAGTGGTGATGACCTGGGCACCGCACGTAAAGTCGCTGCCACAGGCTGTTCCCAACTCTTTCGCACAATGGATGAATGCCTGGGGAGAGGTGGATTTTGTGATCGCGCATCCTGAAGGCTATGAACTGGACGAGAAGTTCTCCGGCAACGCCCGCATAGAACACAACCAGGACAAGGCACTGGAAGGCGCTGACTTTGTGTATGTGAAAAACTGGTCTTCGTATAGGGATTACGGTAAGATCACCTGCACAGACCCCAGCTGGATGGTGACCAATGATAAACTCAAACATACCAATACCGCCAAGGTAATGCACTGTCTGCCGGTGAGAAGAAATGTGGTGATCGCAGACGAAGTGCTGGACGGGCCTCAATCCATTGTGATCCCTGAAGCGGGCAACCGCGTATGGGCTGCACAGGCGGTATTAAGCGAAATATTGAAAGGATAATCATGATTGATCTGTTTATTATCAAAGTAGGCGGAAACGTCATCGATAACCCGGTATTGTTGCAGGCTTTCTTAGAAAAGTTTGCAACGATACCCGGTAAAAAAATACTGATACATGGTGGTGGTAAAATCGCTACCCGTATCGGTGACCAACTGGGCATCGAATCCAAATATGTAGATGGCCGCCGCATCACCGATGCTGCCACCATCGATGTAGTGACCATGGTATATGGCGGGCTGGTGAACAAACAACTGGTCGCCAAACTGCAGGCCGCGCAATGTAACGCCATCGGGCTTACCGGCGCAGATGCCAATATCATTCCTGCCACCAAAAGACCGGTGAAAGAAATCGACTACGGTTTTGTAGGCGACGTAAAACCGGAGATGGTACAGGCCACTGCGCTCAAGGCGTTGCTGGAAGCCGGCCTTACGCCGGTGTTTGCACCGCTTACTCATGATGGTAACGGTCAGATGCTGAACACCAATGCAGACACGATCGCCGCTTCGCTGGCCATTGCCTTGTCTGCCAGTTACCAGGTAAGGCTGATCTACTGCTTCGAGAAAAAAGGCGTGCTGCGTGATCCGCAGGACGACAACGCAGTCATCAACCTGATCAACAAAGAAATCTACCAGCAGCTGCTCGACGAAAAAGTATTGACGGACGGCATCCTGCCTAAGTTACAGAACGCCTTCTCCGCCATCGATAACGGTGTGAAGGAAGTGCTGATAGGACACGCCGATGATGTGCTGAGCAATACCACTGATACAGTGGCGGGCACTTTAATATGCTAGTCTATGTGGAACGAAAAATTATATGACGTGGCTGTGGCGCTGTTAAAACAGCTCATAGCCACGCCTTCTTTAAGCCGGGAGGAAGACGGTACCGCCCAGGTGATCAGTGACTTCCTGACCGCCATGGACATACCACACGAACGGCACCTTAACAACGTGTGGGCTGTCAATAAACATTTTGATCCGTCCAAACGTAATATCCTGCTGAATTCCCACCACGACACCGTGAAGCCTAACCCGCAGTATACCCGCGACCCTTTCAGTCCGGATGTGGAAGACGGCAAACTGTTTGGCCTGGGCAGCAATGACGCCGGCGGCTGCCTCGTCAGCCTGATCGCCACTTTCCTGCATTTCTATCACCGCACAGACTTGGAATACAACTTTGTGCTGGCGGCTACCGCAGAAGAAGAAATTAGTGGTGCTAACGGTATCGAAAGCATCCTCGACAAACTGCCTGCTATCGATTTTGCAGTAGTGGGAGAGCCTACGCTGACACAGCTGGCCATCGCTGAAAAGGGGCTGATGGTGCTGGATTGCATCGTTTACGGCAAGGCGGGCCATGCTGCCCGTGAAGAGGGCGAAAACGCGTTGTACAAGGCATTGCCCGATATTACGTGGTTCCGCGATTTCCGTTACCCGAAAGTATCAGAGACGTTAGGTCCGGTGAAGATGAGCGTCACCGTTATCAATACTTCCAACAAAGCGCACAACGTAGTGCCGGCCGATTGCAGTTTTGTCGTAGACGTACGCGCTACCGACCAGTACACGCTGGAGGAGCTGCTCGATATCATCCGTGCGAATGTGCAATGTGAAGTGAAGCCCCGTTCCATGCGGATGCGGCCTTCCTTTATCCCGATGGAGCATCCTTTTGTACAGGCGGGCATCACGCTGGGTAAAACGTGGTATGGTTCACCCACCACGTCGGACCAGGCGCTGATACCGGCCACCTCCGTGAAGATGGGGCCTGGTGATTCCGCCCGTTCCCATACAGCAGATGAATTCATCTACCTGGAAGAAATCAGGGCCGGTATCGATAGTTATATCCGCATCCTTGAAATGATCCAGTAATTTGTTGATAAAATACTTTTTATGAAACTGTGGCAAAAAGACAAGGCATCGCTGGATGCCGTAGAGAAATTCACCGTCGGCAAAGACCGTGAGATGGATGCTTTCCTGGCGCCGTTTGATGTGCTGGGCTCTATGGCGCACATCACCATGCTGCAAAGCATCGGGCTGCTAGAAGCTGATGAGCTGACCGTCCTGAAGCAGGAGCTGAAAAAGATATACCAGGATATCCAGGATGGCAACTTTGTGCTGGAAGATGGGGTGGAAGATATTCATTCACAGGTAGAATTATTGCTGACACGTCGTTTGGGCGAAGTCGGTAAAAAGATACACAGCGGCCGTTCCCGTAACGACCAGGTGCTGGTGGACCTGAAACTGTTTCTCCGTCACGAGTTGCAGACGATGGTGTCTTCCGTAAAAGCCCTGTTTGACCTGCTGCAACAGAAAAGTGAAGCATATAAAGATCATCTCATCCCCGGATATACCCACCTGCAAATCGCCATGCCTTCCTCTTTCGGGCTGTGGTTTGGCGCGTATGCAGAAAGTCTGGTCGATGACCTCACCATGCTGCAAGGCGCTTACAAAGTGGTGAACAAAAACCCGCTCGGCTCTGCTGCCGGTTACGGTTCTTCGTTCCCCCTTGACCGTGAGATGACCACCCGTTTGCTTGGATTTGATGCGCTTAATTACAACGTGGTATACGCCCAGATGGGCCGCGGTAAAACGGAAAAGATAGTCGCCTTTGCGCTGGCCGGCATCGCCGCCACCATCGCTAAAATGGCCATGGACGCGTGTTTGTTCATGAACCAGAATTTCGGCTTTATCAGTTTCCCGGATGAACTGACCACCGGTTCCAGTATCATGCCGCACAAAAAGAATCCCGATGTATGGGAACTGATCCGCTCTCATGGTAATAAGTTGCAGGCGTTGCCCAATGAAATCGCCATGATGATCACTAACCTGCCTTCCGGCTACCATCGCGATCTGCAGCTGCTGAAAGAGAACCTGTTCCCCGCTTTCCAGACGCTGCGTGACTGCATCGATATGAGCCGCCTCATGCTGGAAAATATCCGCATCAAAGAGAACATCCTCGATGATGAAAAATACCAGTACCTCTTCAGCGTGGAAGTGGTGAACAACCTGGTACTACAAGGCACCCCGTTCCGTGAAGCGTACAAGCAAGTCGGCATGGACATCGAGCATGGAACTTTTGCCCCTTCAAAAGAAGTGAAACATACCCACGCCGGTAGCATCGGTAACCTGTGCACAGCAGAGATTGCAGCGCAGATGGACAGCGTGATCAAAGGGTTTCCTTTTGACGCGGTGGAGAAGGCGATAAAGCAGTTGCTGGCGAGTTAAAGTTGTCTTGATGAGAAATATTGGCCCTCTTCGCGATTAGGCGGAGAGGGTTTTTTATTTTAGTGGATATGAATAGTCATCTATTAAATAGAGTAGGATGGTTACCAACGATTTGTTGGAGCATATTAATTCCTGCGTTGCTGACTATTTGCTCCACGCAGGTAAATGCACAAATGCTAAAACGTGTGGCGTTATCTAAGGCGGAACGAAGCAATGGCTTTTTTATGAACGTTGACATAGAATGAAAAGCTTCCCTGCCATGAAAATACTCTTTACTTCTCTGTTATTGATGGTGATTGCGGGCTTTAACCGCCCGGAACGGCCTCCCGGAGGGTCTTTTGACCATTTCCTGGATAGTCTTTGCTATCAACCAGATGCTGTGGTTAAAAAGGCACTTGGAATATCCAGGAAAGAAAAATTGTACGTCCTGCCAGGTGGCGGCAGATGGGACCGTATACGTGATATGGGGTTGGTCCGTCAATATTATCAACATGTTCCAACTAAAGAAAAAGCTTACTGGTGGCCACGCTACAGCTTACTGATGCTGGGGCGCAAATTTTTTGTTAAAGATACCTTTGATTACAGGCAGGAGTTCCGCTATCTGGAGGAAGGAAAAATCATGTATGGTCAATCTTCTTTTGTTGTATTGGAAGCAGGTCCTCCCGATGAATGCAGCGGTCTTTTCTGCAGAGTGATGTACTATCCTGTTGTAGGGATGTATAAATCAGATACCAGCATGTATAGTTTTGTCAACGTAGATGATGTTACCGGGCTTCGCTATGGCGATTTTAAAGTGCTGATGTCCCGCTGGATGTAGCCAGCCGCATGTATTTAATGCTCTCTACCTATAAACAAAAATTATTGCTTGTGAATAAAGTCGAACAAATATTCATAGAAAAAGTGTTAGAGCGCGGAGGGCTATTTCTTTATTCCAGAGAAACAGCCTTGGAATTTGTAAAAGCGTGCAGAAAGGAAAATATAGATTTGTTAGGGATAGATGGCTTCTCTTTGATTGATAATAGTATTCAACCCAGTATGGCGGATAGTATCGATTTTTCATCTTTATTTCTTGAAGGAAACGTGTATAGAAAGGCGATAGATTTTTTAGAAATAAGACCAAGCGATATGGTTTTCGAGATATTGTGCAGATGATAGCTTTTAGGTCGCAGTATAAACCAGGTAAAATGAGAATTGTGAATCATATCATCTTTACAATAATAGCATGCTTTCTTCTTTCCTGCGAGAGTGGACCAGGTGAGACTAAGCGAGGCGGTTCTAATAGAGTAGACTCTCAAAGAACAATAGCTGATTCTTTATTTCAATTTGGCAATAAGGCTGCTGTAGGGAAATTGATTCCTGAGAAAATAGAGATTAAACCTCAATCCGCTATTACAATAGTATCCGCACAAAAGACCATAGAAGGGGCAAAATACGAGGAACTGATTTCAAAGTGTAGGGAATGGAATCTTTCGAATGAATCTATTACGATGATACTAAAGCATGGTAAGCCAATAAATATGCATGATTTTCACTATCTGTATTATGTGTTCCCATGTGATATCAAGGGCATAGTCCAAATAGATAGCTGCATTTACAGGTACAGAATAAATGCCGGATCTTTTTTTACTATTTCAAGCGTCGATTCGACGTATTATTTTGAATGCAACGCCCCTAAATATAGAAAGTTTTTTTTGATGACTGGTGGTGATCCCCGGAAAGATTTCTAGTCATCAGCCTGTGAATAATAATGTTAATTGCTTATATTTACGAATGTGGTGCCCTGATTAATCTGCTGTATACTGTATAAGCAAGCTTAAAATTTCCTGTACAGATAGTGTTATCCCTGTTAGAAGCCTGGTTGTTACCTAAAAATGAACCTATGAGTGAAGATAAACGAGTTACCCTTGCCAGTTTTTGCCCGACTTTATTAGCTGTTATTCTTTTACTGGCTGGAAAACCGGTGTTGGCCCAGCAACCCGGAGGTTCTCCGTTGCCCACTGCGACGCCGGTAAATTTGCCTCCTGCGTATACAACCCCTGTTGTGAACTATGTTCGTACCTGGGAACCTTCCGCGCCCCTGACAGACCCAGCTGCCGTTATCACAAGCGGACAGGTTGCTGAGGTGAAGCAGACAACCCAATATTTTGATGGTCTTGGACGCCCGTTACAAACGGTGGCCAAAGGAATGAGTGATATGGGGAAAGATATTGTTGCTCCCGTGGTCTATGACGCTTTTGGCCGGGAACAGTATAAGTACCTGCCCTATAAGCATGAAGCCAGCGATGGCAAGTTTAAAACATCTCCTTTCAGTGAGCAGCAACAGTTTTATCAGAATTCCGGCAATTATCCCAATGAGAAGATCTTCTATAGCCAGACTGAGTTTGAAGCTTCCCCTTTAAACCAGGTTTTGAAGACCTTCGCTCCGGGCAATAGCTGGGCAACGCGGCCGGTAAATCATCAGTATCTGGTGAATACGGTACAGGATTCAGTAAGGATGTGGAGCATAGGCACTACCGGTTTGCCAGTAAGTCCCAGGATTTATGGGGCCGGACAATTATTGGTCAATATTACCATTGATGAAGACGGTGGGCAAGTAGTGGAATATAAAAATAAGTCAGGACAGGTGGTGCTCAAAAAAGTACGGATGTCGCCTACGGCGGGGCCTGCACATATGGGATGGCTGTGTACCTATTATGTATATGATGACCTGAACAATCTTCGTTTTGTCATTCCGCCGCTGGGTGTGGAGAAGATCACCGGTAGCTGGAACCTTGCTGCTATTGCCGATGGACTTTGTTTTCAATATACGTATGACGGAAGAGGAAGGATGATAACCAAGAAGGTGCCTGGCGCCGGCGTGGTGGAAATGGTATATGATGTGCGTGACCGGTTGGTGTTTACCAGAGATGCTAATCAACGAGCGCAGAACCTCTGGCTTACCATGTTTTATGACCAGTTGAACCGGCCGGTAGAAACAGCACTGTATAGCAGGGATATTTCCAGAGAAAGCCTGCAGGCATTGTTGAACGGAGCCGCGAATAACAGCGGCACCAGCAGCTATACTTTCCCTGGTATTGCTGATCTGGTGGTGGCCGTTCATGATGCGCCTCATTCCCTTTATCAGGCTACCAACAGCGTAACACTGGATGGCGGTTTTGACACAGGCGTAGATCCAGATGTTGATATCGTTATTAATACCTCTCTGACCGGTGGAAGTGTCAATGTACCGGTTAGTAATCCGTTACCGGATATCTTCAACAATGGCACACTTACACCATTAACTTTTACTTTTTATGATGATTATAGTTTCTCAGGTGCGCGGTTAGCAGAGAGCGGGTATTTTAATAAGCCTACCACAGGGGGAAACCTATATGCTGAGCTGGTGAGTGTGGGTGGCCCTACCCAAGGGCTGGTTACAGGAACGCGTATCCGTATTTTGGGTACAGATACCTGGCTGACATCAACGACTCATTATGATAATAAAGGCAGGGTAAGCCAGGTAATATCGGATAACGCTGTCGGCGGCACCGATGTAATAACGAACCGTTATGATTTTAATGGTAAGTTAATAAGTACTTATCAAGCCCATAAAAACAACCGGAGCGGTGCCACGCCACAGACAACGGTTTTAACGGCTATGTTATATAATGCCCAGGGGCGGCTGAAAGAGGTAAATAAACAACTGAACGATACCGGTACTGTGCGGACGGTATCCCGTCATTCCTATGACGAGATTGGGCAGCTGACCACAAAAGAGTTGGGGATTGTCTCCAATGGTACTCCGTTGGAGAAGCAGACTTATGATTATAATCTTCGCGGCTGGCTGCGCAGCATCAGCAAGGAATACGTGAATAATGGCACAGGCGGAGCACATTTTGGCCAGGAGCTGAACTACGACTATGGTTTTACTAATCCGGCATTCAACGGTAATATTGCCGGAATACGCTGGAAAGGCTGGAATGATACTACTCAACGGGCATATGGATATACTTATGACCCGGGGAATCGTCTGACAGGCGCAGCTTTCTCTCAGATCAAATCCGGCAATTGGTCAGATAGCGAGGTGGATTTCACAACAAACAATATTTCCTATGATGCCAATGGGAATCTATTAAGCATGAATCATCGTGGCATGGTCAACAACGCCCGCGCTGATGTGGATAAGCTGCGCTATCGCTATAATGACAACAGTAATCAGTTGATGTCTGTGTATGATGCCGGATTAGCTAATACCGGTCTGGGTGATTTTACAGACAGTCAGGCAGATGGCGTTGACTATAATTACGATGGGGCTGGGAATCTTATCAAAGACGAAAATAAACAGATTACCTTCATTAGTTATAACCACCTTAACTTACCTGAGCTGATTACCATTACAGGCAAGGGAAATATCCGCTTCAGTTATGATGCCGGCGGTAAAAAAGTCCGCAAAACGGTTACCGATAATACGGGTGGTATGACAAAAATTACCACCACTGACTATTTGGGTAGTTTTGTATATGAAAATGACAGTCTTCGTTTTGTGGGACATGAAGAAGGGCGGATAAGGCCTGTTTATCAAACTGGTCAGCCGCTTGATTTTGCGTTTGACTATTTTGTGAAGGACCATTTGGGCAATACAAGACTGGTGCTGACGGACAGATCGAACTCGGCTCTATATACCGCTACAATGGAAACACCCAGTGCCGCTAAGGAAAATCTGTTGTTCAGTAATATAGACAACACCCGGAGTAACAAGCCCGTGGGATATCCTGCAGATGAAAGTGCGGGTAAAAATGAATCCGTGGCTAAATTAACGGCAACAGGCACCGATAAGAAAATTGGACCGTCCTTGGTATTACGGGTTATGGCCGGTGATACGATTCAAGTCAGCAGCAAGGCGTTTTATAAATCCAATGGCCCGGCTAATAAAAATAACCCGGCCGTACCTGCGGAAAATATGGTAGCTGACCTGATTGCAGCATTCGGTGGTACTGGTTCCGCAGATGCCACACACGGTAATGCCGCGCTAGTAGGCAATACTCCATTTAACACCAATTTCTACAATAATGACTATCGTCAGTTAAAAGAAAAGAACCCTGACCAGCAGCCTGGAAAACCAAAAGCCTACCTGAACTATGTGTTGTTTGATGATCAGTTTAAAATGGTGAATGAAAACAGTGGAGTGAAGCAAGTGAAGGCAGAGCCAGATCAGTTGCAGACACTTTCACAGGGTAAAATGGTCATCAAAAAGAGCGGATTTTTGTATGTTTATACAAGTAATGAAAGCCAGCAGGAAGTGTTTTTTGATAACCTGGTGGTGGCACACAATGGAGGCCCAGTGGTAGAGGAAACGCATTATTATCCGTTTGGGTTGACGATGGCCGGCATCTCTTCAAGTGCTTTGATGGGAACGAAGTATCAGGAGAATAAGATAAGGTACAATGGAAAGGAGTTGCAGAGTAAGGAGTTTAGAGATGGAAGTGGATTAGAATGGTATGATTACGGAGCGAGGATGTATGATGGACAAATTGGAAGATGGCATAACATTGACCCCCTCGCTGATAAATGGCATAATTATTCTCCTTATAATTATACACTTAATAGTCCATTGAATTATGTGGATCCTGACGGGAGGGATGTACGGATAAGTGTTCAGCAGGACAAAGATGGTAATGTTACTATTACACTTTCCTCAACTATTTACGTGACTGGCTATGAGGCAGGCGAACGCGTGGGAGAATATAATAAATATCTAAAAGATCATCCGGATTTAATGAAAAATAGCGTTAAGAATGGAGATGGTACTACAACTAGCGTTAATTTGGATTTTAAATACGTCATGGCTTCAGATGAAGATATAAAGCGGGTCGAAGATGAAGACACGCGTAACGGAGATAATTTGATAAGATTAGAAGATAATGAATATCGGTCGGCCTCAGGAGGATATACTAAAGAGGTATATGCTAAAGAAAAGAACCCTGAAACTGGAAAGTGGGATAGGATAGGTATCGAATCATTTACTGACTATAAATTAAGAATGGGAAACTCACATACAGCTGCTGGCCGCTACTATGGATCTCCCCACACGGCCTTTCATGAAGTAATGCATCTATTTGGACTAAAAGATTGGTATAAAAGTGCTGCTGCACAACGAATAGTAGGGCCTAATGATGTTATGAACAACTCTAATTCTACCACTCCGATTATTCATCAGACGCATTGGAATAGTTGGGTGAAGGAGATTAGAAACAGACAACAGCAACAAGGTAATAACTTTATTTTGAACCATTTTTCGGAATAAACGCCGTTTATGAAAGTCTATATAATTTTTCTGTTTGCATTGATGTCCTGCAATAGGGCACTACTTGTTCCTCAAAAAGACGTAATCCGAAATCAAAAGGGGTACATTGTTTTTTATTATGAAAATGAAGAAGCTCTTTTTTTTCCGTGGGCAGATACAATTGATGTCCGGTTTCTAGCTAGAAATCATATGGATGGATACAGGATCGATAGAAGCATAAAAGATCTTCAATATATAAAGGAGTTGGCGATTGGCCAAAAAATAACAAAGAATATACTACAAGATGATCATTCTATTCAAGTTGAGGAAGTGGTAAAGTTACTTCCCGTAAATATTAAATTTTTTTGGGGAGAAGGTTGGAAATTGCGGAAGGCAACTAAGAATGGACAGAAAGTCAATATTAAGTATACGTTTTCAAATAAGGATGTTGATCTTATCTACAAGATTTACGATGATAGACAAATATTATCTATTGTACCAGTTAGAGAAAGTGATAAGCTTAGAGTTAAGGAAGCCGTACCCGAAAATTCGCCTAATTAATGGGCAATTCGTGCTTAATTTGCTAGTTAGCCGATGTAACCCGGTAATAGCAACACAAAGTTGTAGAAAGGGTGTTTGATGTCAAACCTGAACCTGTAAATAGTGATGATGTACGCGAAATAACCAAACCTGAAATGAAAAAGTTTATATGGCAGGTACCCTAATAAAGATGAAGGCGGTTCTACTTTTAATTATCACCGTACTAAATTTCAGCGATTCACTGGCTCAGACTATTTTTAAGCTTGTTGAAGCCAAAGGTAGAAATAGTGGGGAAGCCACGGTATTCGATAATGCGGATAAATACTATAAAATAGTATTAGTTAATGATAGTCTTGATAAAAACTTTTCTTATCCGCTTATAACTGAAAAATATCATATTGATACACTTGGGGCAATAGAGGAGTTACTATCTCTGAAAGGAAATGAAAGAATATGTACCCTTCCAATTATGAGTTACAACCCTTTGAGGTCACAAATTTATATGGGGCCAAATAAAAATTACTCAATACAAGTTGAGGCCCTTTTTATAATAAATCAATTGATATTTGAGCGCCCTTTTGTTTATTCCTCATATCCTGTTTTAGTTAATAAAGTCAACAATTTGGAGGCTTCAGTATCAGGTGAGATAATAGATAAAGCGTTTGAGGCATACCGCAGCTGGTATATGAGGTTGAAGGAAATAGGAGTACAGGAGATTAAATATCGAAAAATTATGCCTCTTGATGGTACATCTGTTAAGTGGTATTGATTCTGCCGCTAGAGGAACGACAATAGAAAGAAACCGAAAGGATGTTAAGGATACTAACTTATAGACCTTCAGAAGGCGGAGGTGGTGATATAAATGCTGGTATGTTAATGAATAATACAATTGCAGAATCACAAAAAGTGGAAAAAGTTCCTCACGAATTATACCATGGTTATCAGGATGAGTATGGTGAAAGTGGAGCGACGATTAATGTTGAGGTGGGAAAACGACACTAATCCTGTTATTAAAAAAATCTTTCCTTTAATAAGATAGATATGAGATATGGATTAATATTAGCTGCTTTACTGAGCGTCTTTTTCATGGACGTTTGTGTCAGTCAATCAATAAATAATAAGACGAGGGATACCAATAGTATTATAACGGATCCGATAGAAGTGCTACCTTTTCATGTTTATCGACAAAATATGTATGTAAGACTGCCGGACAGCTTAGGAGAAAATAATAGGAAAGGATTGGCTATGTTGAATTTGTATATAAATAGGAACGCTGTAATTGATAGCTTTGTGATTGTAAAGTTGTTAACAAGTCATAATGGTCAAAGTGTAATTAATTACTATAAAGCACAGCCTATGAATGAGAGTGTTAGGCGATATTATCCTTTTATATCTGAGTATTTAAAAAGAAAAGTCAAAATAAAGAAGGTTCCTAATGTGAATCCTGACGAAACAACAATAATGAATTTGATGGTTAGACTCAGATAACCAGAAGGACGACTGTATTGATGAATACTCCTGATAAAATGTATCGACAGAAGAAAATCTCAATAAAACTTATAAAAAAGAGACCGCAAACAGGAAAAGCCAGCACTGTCCAAAGATGGAAATGCTGAAACAAAAAGTGCGTCTCCTGCGGTTATAACAACTATATATGGATTCACTGTTTATGGCACAGCCACCTCAATTACGCCTAATCCATATAACGCTCGCCGCCCTATTCTTGAAAATGATGTCACACCATCAGCCAATAGTTACCTGTATATAAAAGCTTTAAAAAATAATGAGACTTTTATTTTTGTTATTGTCAAGTATTTTCATTATTTCCTGCCGACCACAAGCACCTGCTAAAAGCGATAAGCATAAACAGCCAGCTATAGACTCCGTGTTTTATTACATGAAGGCTGAAGCGGAGCTGTTTTCAATGCCATTCGAACCTATTGTAGCCGACAGTAATGAATTGGTATTCTTTTATAGTAATAGATTCGATACTTCTATGCTGGTACATATTAAGAAACGTACAAAAGATATCTATGGTATTGTATATCAGGTAGCCTTACCATACTATCAAATGGAGACCGAAATCAATAAACCGATATCTAAGCCTCAGTATTTCGAAGGATTTAGTTTTTATGTCGATTCAAGTCAATGGGAGAGCTTAACGAAAGCTGCCGATAGTATTCTGAGTATTGAAACTTCGTATGAGGCGAATATGCCATACGACAATCCCAGATATGCGCTGGCATTCAACTCGAAATCGAGATGGAACATCAATAGGAAAGATGATCAGATGATGAGTGAATTTTCAACGCTCGTAAAGCATACTTTCCTATATGATTGGATGTCAAAGAAACCCAAATGGACATGGCAAAAGCCCAAAGAACGCTAAAGACGTTATTGGAGTGACTTACCTTTTGTACAAAACACAAGGCCAGCTTGTTCCGCAAGCTGGCCTTATGTTTTGATAGAAATTTGTTACTTAAAACCCTACATTCACCCCCACAAAGAAATTAAACCCTGCCATCGGATAATAATAATTGCTATACACCACCTTGTTCTGCTGCAGGTCATAGCTGCTGTAAGTACTACCATTCGGTTCATATTTCGCATCAAATATATTATTGAGCAACAGCTGCACACCTAACTCACGGAACAACGGCTGCGGCACTACGTAATTGAAGCGCAGGTTGTTCACATAGTAGGGGTTCAGGCTGGCGGTTTTGCTGGAAGTATTGTCCATATACTGACGGCTGACGTATTTGCCGATCAGGTCTACGGTCAGTCCTTTCAGCGGACGGGCAGTCAGCGTATAGCCGCCTACGAAAGAAGGGGAGAAGGAGATATCTGTTTTATTGTAGGTTTGGGTATGGGCAACACTGTTGTCGTCGTAGGCAACGGCGTTGTAGTCCAGCACTTTGTTCTGGCTGAAGGCGGCGTTGGCGCCGACAGTGAAGATCTCGTTTAGTTTCACGTTGCCACTCACTTCCACGCCTGCACGATAACTCTTAGGGATATTGGTGCGGACGTAGGCGCCTACATCGGTGAGCATACCGGTTTGTACCAATTGGTTTTTGTAGTTCATATAGTACACGTTGGCCTGCAGGGAAGCGATGTTGTTGCTCCAGGAGTAACCGGCTTCTACGTCGCGGAGTATTTCCGGTTTGGGCTGGGCTACGCCGTAGTTGGATTCGAAGTCCACGCGGTTAGGCTCTTTGTGCGCGATGGCGATAGAAGCGAACACACGGCTGAGCGGTGTGAGGTAATAAGATATACCGGCTTTGGGATTGAAGAAGTTGTAGTTCACGTGCGGCATGTAGGTGGGTGCAGCTTCGAAGCCGTCCATGTTGTACGCGATATTGCGGTATTGCAGTTCGGCGAAGGCGCGCAGTGCTTCGGTGATTTTATATTCTCCTTTCCAGTAGATATTGAAATCGTTTTTATCGGCGGGGTAACGGTAGTATTCATGGTCTTTGTCGATGCCGGCTTTGGCCCATATCACTTTGCCGTAGTGGTCGCCGGTGTAGCGGTTCCAGCCGCCGCCCAGGCTCCAGTTGAATTTGTTGCCGGTACGGTTGACGGAGAATACGCTGCCGTAGAAGTAGTTGTCGAGCCATAGTTGTTGCACGAGGTCGGTGGTATCTATAGTAACGCCGTTGTGTTGGTACGGAGGCAGACCGTAATCCGCGAGGGCTTTATTGGCTTTGTAGTTTTCGTAGTAGCCACGGCCGCGGGTGAGATGGAGGGCTACGTTGAAATTAAGGCTGGAATTGATTTCCTGGTTCAGGAACAGTTGGTAGTGGTCCTGTTGGTAGTTGTCTGTTTCGTTGTTATAGGGTGTGCCGGGTTTTTCGGTGCCGGCGGAGTTGTAGGTACGGTTTGTTTTGAGCAGTGCTTCCGGCACGCCGTTCCACGCCTGGTAGGTTTTTTCTTTACCGGAAAAAACGTTGAGGCGGATAGCTGTTTTCCGCGAAATGTAGGCCGCAGAGGTGTAGAACGAGCGCAGGTCGGAGGTGGCGCGGTCTATATATCCGTCGGAGGAGATTTTAGAGAGGCGCGCGTCGATGGTGAAGTGGTCGTTGATGAGGCCGGAACCGGCTTTGACGGTGTTTTTCCAGCTGTTGAACGAACCGTAGCTGCTGCTGATTTCGCCATAGGCTTTCTCGCGGTATTCGTTGGTGCTGAGGTTGAGCGTGGCGCCGAAGGCGGCGGCGCCGTTGGTGGACGTGCCTACGCCGCGTTGCAGTTCGATGCTGCTGACAGAAGAGGCGAAGTCGGGCATGTTCACGAAGAAGGTGCCTTGCGATTCTGCGTCGTTGATGGGAATACCGTTGACGGTCACATTGATGCGGGTGATATCGGAGCCGCGTACGCGCATGCCCGTATAGCCGATACCGGTGCCTGCGTCTGAATTGGTGACTACGCCGGGCTGCTGGTCCAGCAGCTGTGGCAGGTCCTGGCCGAGGTTGCCTTTTTTGATATCGGCGGCGGTGAGCGTGCTGTTGACGAACGGCGCGTTTTTACCGGCACGGAGACTGCTGATCTCTACCGGTTTCACCAGCAGACCGGTTTCTTCGAGGACGATGTCTGCCACCTGTGTATTATTGGCGGATTGTATTGTTGTGGTGTATGATTTGTAGCCGATATAGCTGGCTTGCAGTGTATAACTTCCTTTTTTAGGGAGATGGACAGAGAAGTGCCCCTGCCGGTCTGTTAAGGCGCCGGTTTGATTCACAGATATGGTAACGCCTTCCAGTGGCTTACCATTGGTTTTGCTGGTAACGGTACCAGTAACCAGGGATTGTGCATGTAAAGTGCCTGCCATAGACAGCAGCACCAGCAACATCAGCTGTTTCATTTCTAGTATGTCTGTTTTCGTTTTTTTAAATTCCTAACCAGCATTACCTGGTCCAGGTTCTGTGGGTGTGATCTCAGCCTGAAAAGTAAGGCACCCCATAAATCGCGGCGGAACGGTTGATCTCCTTGCGAAGCCACAAAGGTAGCACAAAAAAACATCTTTTGCGGTTTTGCTTTTCTGCCGGGCTTTTGCGTGAAGGAAAAATACTTTGCTCTCTTCTCCTGTGTGAAACAAAAAATTGCTTAATTTCCTGTTACACTTCTCTCAATCATCTTGTATTTAATTTTTAACCATTAAATCTTTATGAGATGATGAAACTTCAGTTTATCGGCTATCTGGGCCGGGATGTTGTCAGGAAAGAAGTGAACGGCAACGTGGTGCTCAATTTTCCGGTGGCCGTTAACGAGCGTTTCCGGAACCGTGACGGGGTACTGGAAGAACGGACCACCTGGGTGGACTGCTCCCTGTGGGGACGGGAAACCATGGCGGCGCACCTGCACCAGGGAACGCTGGTGTACGTGGAAGGCGGCCCCAGGGTGGAAGGGTATATTTCCCGCACCGATCAGCCTGCCGCGGCCTTAAGGCTCCGGGTGTACCACCTGCAACTGCTCAGCCGTAAGGATGACGACAGACGCCGTCCCGCTCCTGTAGAGGTCCCGGCCGTTCCGGAACAGGAACTGGTGGAAGAACAACCCGCCGATGATCTGCCCTTCTAAAAAAGACATGCATTCCAATATGAAAGCCAACCGGTTATGGTTGGCTTTTTCATTTTCTTTGAAAAAAGTTTTGGTGCGAATGAAATTAATACTATCTTTGCACCCTCATTGCGAGGTAGAGCAGAGGTAGCTCGTCGGGCTCATAACCCGAAGGTCAGTGGTTCGAATCCGCTCCTCGCTACAAAAGAGCGCATCAGCGCTGGTAAAGAGACCAGAAAGAGCCGAAGAAATTCGGCTTTTTTTATTTCCGTAAGTTTGAGTAGAGAAAAAGCAGCACAGCCTTTATTAGATAGTCATGCACAAAGCAGGTTTTGTAAACATATTCGGTAAGCCCAATGCGGGGAAAAGTACCTTGCTCAACGCCATCATCGGCGAAAAGCTCGCTATTATATCGCCCAAAGTGCAAACCACCAGGCACCGTATCACCGGTGTCATCACCGAACCCGGTTACCAGATCGTATTCTCGGACACACCAGGTATCATCGACCCAAAATACAAACTGCACGAGAAAATGATGGGTGCGGTAAAATCCGCACTGGAGGATGCAGACGTTGCCCTGCTGATCATGGACGCGAAAGACTCGCTGGAAGAGAACCTCGAACTGTTCGATTCCCTGCGCCTCAAAGTACCGGCCATCCTCATCCTCAACAAAATGGACAACCTCTCCAAAGAGGATATGGACACGCTGATGGAGAAAGCGAAAGCATGGGGCAAAGCAAAAGTAGTGGTACCTATCTCCGCCAGACAGAAAAAAGGTATCAAGGAACTGATGCAGGAAATCGTAGCGCTGCTGCCCGAAGGCAACGCGTTCTATCCGGACGACACCCTAACGGACAAGTCTACACGCTTCCTCGTGGCAGAAATGATCCGGGAGAAAATCTTCCAGCTGTTTGAAGAAGAAATCCCTTATCATACCACGGTGATCGTTACACAATACCAGGAAAAAGAAACACTGACAAAAATAGCAGCAGAGATCATCGTTACCCGCGAAACACAGAAAGGCATCATCCTCGGCGAGAAAGGCAAATCCATCCGTGAGCTGGGAACACTGGCCAGGCAGGACATCGAGAAATTCATCGAACGCAAGGTGTTCCTCGAACTGCATGTGAAAGTACGTGGCAAATGGAGGGACAATGACCTGTACCTTAAAGAATATGGGTACTAGTCAGTAATTTTAAAAAGTAGTAATCATAATAATACAATGGCTGGATTTACAGTAGCTATAGTGGGCCGCCCCAACGTGGGCAAATCAACGTTGTTCAACCGTTTGCTGGAACAGCGCCGCGCTATCGTGGACGATCAGAGCGGTGTTACCCGCGATCGTCAATATGGTATCGCAGACTGGAACGGCAAATCCTTCAACGTGATCGATACCGGTGGGTTTGTGACCAATAGCGATGACGTTTTTGAGCGGGAAATCCGCAAACAGGCGAAAGTGGCCATGGATGAGGCTAACGTGCTCATCTTCATGACGGACGTAACGACGGGTATCACCGACCTCGATACGGACATGGCCAACCTGTTGCGCCGTACTTCCAAACCGGTATACCTGGTGGTCAATAAAGTAGATAACGCCCAGCGCCAGCTGGAAGCCAACGAGTTCTACAGCCTCGGCTTCGAAAGAACTTACTTCCTCTCTTCCATGAGCGGCAGCGGCACCGGTGAACTGCTGGACGACGTGGTGTCCCATATCACTGATGATATGGATGACCCGAACCTGGAAGCTGATGTGCCGAAAATAGCCATCATCGGCCAGCCGAACGTGGGCAAATCATCCCTGCTCAATGCACTGGTAGGGGCAGACCGTAACATCGTTTCCGATATCGCCGGTACTACCCGCGATACCATTCATACCCGGTACAATATGTACCAGAAAGACTTTATCCTGATCGATACGGCCGGTATCCGCCGCAAACAGAAGGTGAATGAAGATCTGGAGTTCTACTCCGTGATCCGCGCCATCAAAGCGGTAGATGAGGCAGACGTGGTAATGCTGCTGCTGGATGCTGAAAAAGGCATCACCGCACAGGACCTCAGCATCTTCAGCCTCGCTGCCCGTAAAGGTAAAGGGGTAGTGGTGCTGGTCAACAAGTGGGACCTGGTGGAAAAAAGCACCAACACAGCACGTGACTACGAAAAGGAACTGAAAAACCGCCTGGCGCCATTCTCCGATGTGCCCATCATCTTCACTTCCGTGGTGGAAAAGCAGCGTATCTTCAAAGCGATCGAAACAGCGCTGGAAGTATATGAGAACCGCCTGCGCAGAGTACAGACCTCCCGTCTCAACGAGGTGATGCTGAAAGCAATTGAAGCGTACCATCCACCGGTAGTAAGAGGAGTACCCATCCGTATTAAATACGTAACGCAACTGCCTACGCACACACCTGCGTTTGCTTTCTTCTGCAACCTGCCCGATGATGTGAAGACGCCGTACAGGAACTATCTGGAAAACCAGCTCCGTACCAACTTCAATTTTAGCGGTGTGCCGGTGAAGATCTTTTTCCGGAAAAAATAGCCGTAAAAAAAGGAAATGAATTGATTTTGTATTCTGAAATTATTCTATACCTTTGCCGCGGTTTTAAAAAAATAAAACAAACTGAAAATGAAAAAAGTATTTGTATTTGCAATCGCAGCTGGTATGTTCTTCGTAGCTTGTAACGGTGGTAGCACTCCTGCTGCTGACTCTACTGCTACTACTGTAGACACAATGAACGCTGCTCCTGTAGCTCCTGCTGTAACTGATTCTGCTGCTGCTGCTGTAGCTCCAGCTGCTGACTCTGCTGCTAAAGCTCCAGCTGCTGATTCTGCTGCTGCTGCAACTCCTGCTAAGTAAGCGAATATTATTGCTAATAATATCAATTCTTGCAAGAATAAAAAAGCCGATCGCATGCGATCGGCTTTTTTATTTGATTATAATCGTACGTTTTTATTCTTCAAGCAGAGAGGCCAGGTTGCTTAATTCATCCTGACGGTAGGCATCTTTATCGTCCCGGAAACATTTCGCCAGCTCTTCCAGCAGGAACTGGATGATGCGTTTGTTGGACTGCGGTTTGAAATAAGATGGCACGGATGGCACGGAAACCCTTTTCAGATAAGTATCTACGTCCTGTTGGGTATAGATCTGGCCCTGAATGGGATCGATGAAGAACAGGATGCGCTGGTCGTCCGGTTCTACGGGTTCATCAAAATCGATGAACGTATCAAAATACGCCAGTATGAACTGCCGGGGGATATTGACCGCATATACCGGCAGGTCCAGCATAGCACACAGGCTTTGATAGATAATGCCGTTGGTAAGAGGATTGCCTTTTTTGGATTCTATCACCTGGTTGATGAAAAACTGGTTTTTCCGCTGATAGGACACTTCTTCCCCTTTGAGTCCGAAGTAATTATAGATCATGCTGTTGAGCACATTGATCTTCTCCAGCGGTGTCAGGTAGTTATTCAGCTCCAGCCAGATATTGCGTTTGATGCGTTCTATTTCGTTGAGCACCTGTGAAGGCGCCAGGTCGGGGAACTGGTAGCGGGCCACCAAGATGGCGCCCTGCATCAGGTCCTGCAGTTCCGACAAGCTCCATGCACGCAAGGCCGCCTGCAGGTCCTGGTAATGTACCCGGTGGATCAGCAGTTCTATCCTTTCCTGTATGGACTCGTCCACGGTATTCTCCCATAAATTCTCCAGGTTGGGAATGATATCCTTGCCGTACAGCAGAATTTTGCTGGCAACGGTGTCGAATACTTCCTGGTCCGGATCATCCAACAGGTGGAACAATGCATTTATTTCCTTGTTTTCGTGCATACGCAATGGTAATATGCCCGGGTTACGGGTTATTCAGCTTTCTTCTTCCGCGGTGGCGCTTTTTTCTTGGGCGGATTGGCTTTGGCATCTTCGATGATAGCTTTGGCTTCTTCCACGGTCAGGTCCGCAGCGGTGTCAATTTTCTCTTTCGGTATCTTGTAGTTCTTCAGGCCCTGTTTGATATAGGGGCCATAAGGACCTTTCAGTATCTGGATTTTTTCCTTCTCAAATATTTTGATGGTCCGTTCGTCTTTGGCAGCTCTCTTTTCCACGATGAGGGGAGCTACCTCGTCCAGTTCCACGGTGTACGGGTCCATTTCCTTTTTGAGGGAGTAGAACTTCTTGTCGTGCTGTGCATACGGACCGAAGCGGCCAATGTTGATGATCACGTCTGAATCTTCAAACTGTCCCAGGTTACGGGGCAGCCGGAACAGTTCCATGGCTTCTTCCAGGGAAATGGTTTCGATGCTTTGGGTGGCTTTCAGTTTGGCGAAGCGGGGTTTTTCCTCGTCTTCCACCTTACCGATCTGGATCATCGGGCCATAGCGTCCCATGCGGGCCACAATGGGCTTGCCGGTAGATTCTTCTACGCCCAGCTGGCGTTCTCCTTTTACGCGTTCAGCGTTTTCCAGCGTGTTTTCCACATCTTTATGGAAAGGGCTGTAAAACTCTTTCAGCATTTTGTTCCATACCTTTTTGCCGTTGGCGATTTCGTCGAACTCTTCTTCAATTTTAGCGGTGAAACCGTAGTCCATCACGGAATTGAAGTACTGGTTGAGGAAATCGGTCACGATCATGCCGAGGTCTGTCGGGAACAGTTTGGATTTTTCGGCGCCGGTGTTTTCGCTTTCTGTCTGCTGGCTGATTTTGTCAGCTTTGAGCACCAGAATGCGGAATTCTCTTTTAATGCCTTCTTTGTCCCTTTTTTCCACATATCCTCTTTTCTGGATGGTGGTAATGGTAGGGGCGTAGGTAGACGGGCGGCCGATGCCCAGTTCTTCCAGTTTTTTTACGAGGCTGGCCTCCGTATAGCGGGGCGCAGGGCGGGAGAATCTTTCGGTGGCCTTCATTTCTCTGAGGTCCAGCGTTTGTTTCACGGCCAGTGGCGGCAGTGATCCTTCCTGTGCTTCGTCTTCGTTGATATCTTCATCATCGTGGCTTTCCATGTATACTTTCAGGAAGCCGTCAAATTTCAATACTTCACCGCTGGCGGTCAGTTCTTCCTTGTTGGTGGAGATATTGATTTTAGCGATGGTTTTTTCCAGTTCAGCGTCAGCCATCTGGCTGGCGATGGTCCGTTTCCAGATCAGTTCGTACAGTTTGCGGGTATCGCTGTCGTCTACGGTGGGGTTTTCCATGTAGGTGGGGCGGATCGCTTCGTGCGCTTCCTGGGCGGATTCGTTTTTGTTTTTGAATTTGCGGAACTGGTGATAGCGGTCACCAAAGCTGGTTTTGATCGCTTTTTCAATTTCCGCTACCGCTGTATCGGAGAGGTTCACGGAGTCAGTACGCATGTAGGTGATAAAACCGCTTTCATACAGCTTCTGGGCCAGCAGCATGGTTTTAGACACGCTGTACCCCAGTTTGCGGCTGGCTTCCTGTTGCAGGGTGGAAGTGGTGAAAGGAGCGGCAGGTGATTTTTTGCCGGGTTTTACCTGTATATCTTTAACGGAATAGACAGCAGCCACGCATTCTTTGAGGAATTTCTCCGCATCTTCCGCTGTTTTAAATTTATTAGGGCCTTCGGCCTTAAAGGAGATGTTTTTACCGTTGATGTCTTTGCCGGTGAACCATGCCTCTACCTTAAAGGTGCTAACGGCGGTAAAACCGTTGATTTCACGTTCTCTTTCCACGATAAGGCGTACCGCTACAGACTGCACACGACCGGCAGAAAGGGAGTTACGCATGCTCATTTTACGCCATAACACGGGAGAAAGCTCAAAACCCACGATCCTGTCCAGGATACGGCGGGCCTGCTGCGCGTTTACGCGGTCCATGTCCAGCTTTCGCGGGTGCTGTACGGCGTTTTCGATGGCCGGTTTGGTAATTTCGTGGAATACGATACGTTTGGTTTCTTTCGGATCGAGGCCCAGTACCTCGCACAAATGCCATGAAATGGCTTCCCCTTCACGGTCCTCATCCGTTGCCAGCCAAACCTCATCGGTTTCCTTTGCCAGCTTCTTGAGGTCTTTTACCACCTTTTCTTTATCTTCCGGTATTACATATTTAGGCTTGAAGTTATTTTCGATGTCTATCCCCATGTCGTCCTTCTCCAGGTCACGGATGTGCCCGAAGCAGGATTTGACTTCAAAGTCCTTGCCCAGAATTTTTTCAATGGTCTTGGCCTTTGCCGGGGACTCTACTATAACTAAATTTTTTGCCATGTATGCTTCTTTAATGTGCTGCTAAATACGTAAAAAATCGTAAAATAAATACTAATAGGGTTTGCAATTATATAAAAGTACCGTCAAATTAAAAAATAAGGCCCCTTGGTAAAAGTACGAATTACCCCCTATCGATGATGAATTCCGGACCATGAATTATCAATGAAGGGGTGCTATCCCCATGATGGTATTAGTAATCTGGTTATTTAAATTTTTCTATATAATAAATAATATTAATTTGTTTAAACGAATAATTAATAATAAACCATTAAAGAACATCTTAATTCGTAATCCGTCATGCGTAAATCGTAATTGGATTCGTATTTTTAGTTTATGGATATTGTAATCATTGGTACCGGAAATGTGGCCCATTGTTTCGGACAGTTGTTAAAACTGCATGGCCACCAGGTCAAGCAGGTGGTAGGCCGTAACCCCGAACATGCCAGGGAGCTGTCGGAGATGCTGAACTCCACTTTTACCACTGACCTGACGGATATTAATATGGAGGCAGACGTTTATCTGCTGGCGGTCAGTGATGCGGCCATCCCGGAGCTGAATGGCCAGCTGCGCCTGGGCAAGCGGATCGTGGCCCATACTGCGGGCGCCGTGCCCCTGAGCGCTATCTCCCGGATATCGGTCAATACCGGCGTGCTGTACCCGCTGCAGTCCATCCGTAAAGAGCTCAAAAACTATCCGCCTATACCCATTATGCTGGAAGCGGGCAATGATGATGTGCTGAAACGCCTGCAGGCCATTGCCGGCAGCATCGCTTCCCGTATCACCATCGCCGACTCGGAACAGCGCCTGAAATACCACTTCACCGCAGTACTGTGCAATAACTTCACCAACCATCTCTTTGCTGAAGCGAAGGCCTATTGTGACCGGGAACAGCTGGACTTCACCCTGCTGCAACCTATTATTAAGGAGACATTCGACCGGCTGGAGAAACATGCCCCCGAAACGGTGCAAACCGGTCCGGCGCTCCGTAACGACGAGACCACCATGGCGCTGCACCGTACCCTGCTGGCCGGCAATGAACACCTGAAACGGGTATACGATGTGATGAGTGAAGCTATCTACCAGTTACATCATAAATAATTACGAATTACGAATTACGAATTACGAATTACGAATTACGAATTACGAATTTTGGCTGCTATACAGCCCCGGTTCTATAATAAAATAATGAAATATATTTTCAACGCTTCCTAAATTCGTAATTCTTAATTGGTAATTCGTAATTACATTTGTTGGATGAACGTACTAGCTTTATTCAAGCCTATCACCACTTTCGTGCTGGATGTGGACGGGGTACTGACGGATGGCACACTGCAGTTATTGCCCGGCGGGGAAATGTCACGCAAAATGAATATCAGAGACGGTTACGCCTTACAACTGGCTGTAAAAAAGGGGTACCGGGTGGTCATCATCTCCGGCGGAAAATCGGAGAGTGTGGTCAGCAGGCTGCAAGGCCTGGGTATTACTGATATCTATACCGGTATAATCGATAAAAAAGAGAAACTCCAGGATTATGTGTTTGAACATGACCTCACCTGGGAAGAGATCCTGTATATGGGCGACGACATCCCTGACTATCAGGTGATGCAACTGGTAGCCCTGCCTACCTGTCCTGCTGACGCGGCCAGCGAGATCAAAAGCATCTCCCGGTATATATCCCCGGTAGCAGGCGGACAAGGCTGTGTGCGGGAAGTAATAGAAAAAGTTCTGAAGCTCAACAATCACTGGCTGATGGACGAAGGCATTGCATCGAAATAATAAACAGTACACTATGAAGCTCTGGGCTGCGTTTTTTAAGCTGGTGAGATATCCCAACCTCATTTATATTGCCCTTACCCAGTTCCTGTTGCAGTATTGCGTGGTAGCACCGGTATTGCACAGCAGCGGCGAAGAGCCCTCTCTCTCGGTGGCACAGTTCGTGTTGCTCAGTTTCTCGACAGTACTCATTGCGGCTGCGGGTTATATTATCAACGATTATTTTGATATCAACATCGATATTGTCAATAAACCGGACAAAATGGTGCTGGACAAAATCATCAGCCGCCGCTGGGCCATGGCCTGGCATACCATATTTAATATGGCCGGCGTGTCGCTCGGTTTTATCGTGGCCTGGAAAACGGGCCAGATTTACCTGGGCTTCACCCAGGTGATCTGCTCCCTGTTGCTTTGGTTTTATTCCACCTCCTTCAAACGGCAGGTATTGATCGGTAACGTGATCATCTCCCTGTTGACCGCCCTGTCGGTATCAGTGGTGGGCTTCTACGAAAAACAGATCTACGAAAGCTTTGAAGCGATCCTGTCGCCCACCGGCCGTAAACTGATACAGATCATCGGCGTATATGCCCTGTTCGCCTTCATCATCTCCATGGTGCGCGAAATCGTGAAAGACCTGGAAGACATGATCGGTGACAGCAAAGACGGTTGCCGTACCATTCCCATCCTCTGGGGCGTGTTGCCGGCCAAAAGGCTGTGCAATATGCTGTTGCTGGCCCTGCAGGTGACCATCATAGCCGTTGAGGTAAGGGTGTGGCTGCTGGGCTGGTATGTCGCTATCGCCTACCTGGTGCTGCTGGTACAGGTGCCCTGCGTATATGCCTATACGTTGCTCAAAAAAGCACACCTGCCGGAACATTATCATCGTGTCAGCTCCGTCGTAAAATGGGTCATGCTGACCGGGATCTTATCAATGGTATTTTTTAAATGCTATCTATAGCACAACCCAATATCAAAATATCAAAATGTACAAAGGTGCTCCCGTAGTGCTGGCCTCCCAGTCGCCCCGCAGAAAACAATTGTTGGAACAGGCGGGCATTCCTTTCGAAGTGAGAGTAGTGGAAACAGCAGAAACATATCCTCCAGGACTGGAAATTGAACAGATTCCCGTGCATATCGCACAACAAAAAGCCGCTGCCGTCATGACGCTGTGCAAACCGGAAGAAATCATCATAGCAGCAGATACCGTCGTGGTGCTGGACGATACCATCATCGGCAAGCCCAAAGACCGCGATGACGCCATCCGTATCCTGACAGCCCTCAGCGGCCGCGAACACCGGGTTATCACCGGCGTAGTAATCCGCCGCAACGGCACTGAAAAAGCTTTCTCCCAAACAACTACCGTACATTTTAAGCCGCTCACCACAGAACAGGTAACCTACTACGTGGATAACTTCAAGCCATACGACAAAGCCGGCGCATACGCTATCCAGGAATGGATCGGAGCCGTAGGCATCGATAGTATCCATGGCTGTTTTTATAATGTAATGGGACTGCCTGTGAGCAAAGTGGCGGAAGAGCTGGCTTCCCAGGGCTGAAGCCCTGGGTGACGATTAGTTTCAGGTCCTTAATTGGAAGAGGATTGAGTAACATTTTATAATCCAAACCTAGTTCACACCAGAGAAAGGAGTTCTTTCATCAGAAGACAATTGAACAACAGATTAGCATATATGTAGTTCACACCAGAGAAAGGAGTTCTTTCATCAGAAGACAATTGAACAACAGATTAGCATATATGTAGTTCACACCTGAGAGAAAGGCTTCTTTCATCAGAAAGAAATTGAAGAACAAAACGTAGCCCAGGGCTTCAGCCCTGGGACGCGTGGCGCCAAAATAAATTAGGCCGGTCCAAGCGGACCGGCCTGTATATGTGGTTGGTTGTGCCTTCGGCACCAATGTTTTATTCGAGGACCAACAGGTTAACGTCTTTCTTTTTCAGCCAGCCTGCTTCTTTCAGTTTCTGCAGGTTGATAGTGCCTACTACGTATCTCCACTCTGGGGATTCATATTTTTCAGAGATATTGAAGAACTCGGCCAGGTCTACCTGATCGGGTGTTTTGTAGCGCAGGTACACTTTCAGTTTCACATCGTTGGTGAAATTGGGCTGGTTGTTTTGTTTGATTTTTTTGTATTCATAACGGTAATTGTAAAGCAGGGCTGAGATGTCTGAGAGGACAGCGCTGCCGGTGGCGGTACCGCCGGCTCCTTTGCCTACGAAGAACTGTTTATCGGTGAAGGCACTCTCGAGGAGGATGCCGTTGTATTCGTTGTACACGTCGTACAGCAGGTTATGCTCTTTTACGAGGTGGGGCAATACGTAGGCGAACACGCTTCCGTTCTGGCGGCGGCATTGCGCTATCAGTTTAACGGTACAGTTGCGTTGTTTGGCAAACTGGATATCGAAATCGTTGAGGTGGTGAATACCGAAGTTGTACACTTCTTCGGGTTTCACGAAGGTACCGAATGCGTGGAGCAGCAGGATCACGAGTTTGAATTTCGGATCGTAGCCTTCGATATCGAGGGTGGGGTCTGTTTCGGCGAAGCCCAGGTCCTGCGCCTGTTGAAGGGCCGTTTCAAAGCTGAGGTTTTCCTCAAATATTTTGGTGAGGATATAATTCGTAGAGCCGTTACAGATACCTTCCACTGCGTTGAGCAGGTCGTTATCGTAGTATTCTTCCAGGTTGCGGATGATGGGAATAGAGGCGCAGCTGGAAGCTTCATAAAGGAAAGGCACTTTGTTGGCGGATTGCAGTTCGTACAATGCCGGCAGGTTTTCCGCGATCATGCGTTTGCTGGCGCTGACAACAGCTTTGCCGTTGCGCAGGGCAGTGCTGACGATATCGAAAGCGGCTTCCGTATCGTTGATCAGTTCCACCACTACGTCGATAGTAGGATCTTCAAGGATTTCATTTTTATCCGTTGTAAAATAGCTACTGTCGATAGGTCTTGATTTGTTGGGGTCTTTAATACAGATTTTTTTGATACGTGCATTAATACCTTTGGTCCTGTTCAATACCTCGTACAGACCCTGGCCTACTACGCCGAAACCGAAAATACCCAGATTGATGATCTTGTTTTCCATACTTTAGTTCATAATTGGTTGGTGCTATCAGTGTTCCTGGCGGGTGGCCCGGGCTGACAGCTATTGTAAAACAGTAATTTGTTTGCCGGCCGGATGGTTTAATTTATCCAGCGCTTGTTTCAGGTCGTTGATGAGGTCTTCTGCATCTTCGATCCCTACGGAGAGTCGGATACAGGAGTCCTGCAGGCCTGTTTTTTTCCGGAATTCTTCCGGGATGGTGCGGTGTGTCATGGTGGCCGGGTGGGCCAGCATGCTTTTCACGCCGCCGAAGCTTTCCGCCAGTTTAAACAGCTTGGTGGCGTTAACGATGCGGATCGCATTTTTAATATTGTCGGCTTTAAGCGAGAAGCTGACGAGGGCGCCGTAGTTCTTCTGCTGTTTGCGGGCAATATGATGATTTTTATGGGTGGCCAGTCCGGGATAGAACACTTTGTCCACCGCCGGGTGTGTGGCGAGCCAGTTGGCGATGGCGCTGGCGTTGCTGCATTGTTTCTCGAACCGGAGGTAGAGCGTTTCAATGCCGCGGATGGTGAGCCATGCTTCAAACGGGCTCAGGATGCTGCCGGAGATGTTCTGGTTGTACCGTATCTGATCGGCCAGTGCTTTTGAATTCACCACTACCAGTCCGGCTATGACGTCACAGTGGCCGGCCAGGTATTTGGAGGCGCTGTGGATAACGATGTCCGCACCGAGTGTCAGTGGCTGTTGCAGCAGCGGGGTGCTGAAGGTATTGTCTACTGCCAGCAGGATATTATGTTGTTTGGCGATCTTGCTGACGGATTTAATGTCAGACACGCGCAAAGTAGGATTGGTGGGGGATTCCAGCCAGATGATACGGGTGTTGGGCGTGATGGCGGCCAATACCTTGTCCAGGTTGCTGGTGTCCACAAAGTTTACTTTGATGCCAAAACGTTCGAACATGTGGTTGAAGATCTGGAAGATGCCACCATAGGTATCTTCCACGGCCATGATCTCGTCGCCGGATTTCAGCAGTTTGAGCACGGCGTCGATGGCAGACATGCCGCTGGCGAAGGCGAAGCCGGCATATCCTTCTTCCAGGCTACAGATGAGCTCTTCCAACACTTTACGCGTGGGATTGTTGGCCCGCGAAAATTCAAAACCCTTATTGATGCCCGGTGATTCCTGCACAAAGGTGGACGTCTGATAGATGGGCACTGAAATGGCGCCTGTCAGTTCGTCTACCGGAATGCTGTGAATCAGTTGTGTAGCTGTTTTCATGTTAATAAAATTTTAATGATGTCACGAAGGTCACGCAGTTTCGTGCAACTTTATCATTAAAAATCTATTTTAACAACCTTATTTCCAGGAAGTGGGTGGGGAGAAGGCATAAAAAAAGCCCTTCCGGGTGTTGGAAGAGCTATGAATCAATTATATATCTGGTGAAGATTTATCTCTGCCAACTTATCTTTCCCCGGTACACCGGGGCAGGAATTAGCACCTTTTTCCCGACCAATGCTGGTCTGGAATGGTTGCTAAGGCATCGCAGGGCCAAGTCCCTCCGCCTTTCTGGATAAGTGATGTTAAGAACTGGGTGCAAAGGTAACAGCAGTTTTATCAATTTTCCAAATTTGATGCACAAAAATATTTTCCGGGCGCCGGTGTTTTATTATCTTTAAAGACATTGTTTTACTGACCAACCATATCTTATGCACGTTAACCCCCCGCTCACGGAAGCGCTGTTCCAGCATATCTGGAAGTGCCGCCTGTACCGGCATGAAGGCCTGGTGACCACCACCGGCGAGGCTGTACAGGTCATTCATCCCGGCACGCATAATCATCATAGCGGCCCTGATTTCACGGGCGCCCGGATAAAAATCGGCCCTGTTTTGTGGGCAGGACCGGTGGAGCTGCATCTGCGCTCGTCTGACTGGTACCGTCATGGCCATGCCGGCGATGCGCAATACGGTCATATCATCCTGCATGTGGTGTACAGGCATGACCTGCCGGCGGGGATCGGCGGGCATATACGGTGCCTCGAGCTGCAGCCTTATATTTCCAACCTGTTGTTGCAGCGTTACGAGGAGCTGCGGCAATCGGCCGCTTTTGTGCCCTGCAGCGCCCATGCCGGCCGCGTGCCGCCACTGGTGTGGACATCATGGCAGGACCGGCTGCTGGCCGAACGCTGGGAAAGGCGACAGCGGGAGCTGCTGCACTGGCTGTCGGTCAACCGCCACAACTGGGAAGAGACCTGCTACTGGGCGGTGGCCCGCAGCTACGGCGCACCGGTCAACGCTCCGGCTTTCCTGGCGCTGGCACAGTCGCTGCCCTACCGGTTACTACAGCAGTACCACGACCGTCCGCCGGCCATCGAAGCGCTGTTGTTCGGGCAGGCCGGTATGCTGGAAGATACTTTTACTGACGTATATCCTTTACAGTTACAGCAGGAATACCGGCAGCTGCGACAGCAGCACCGGCTGGAGCCGTTGCCGGCCCATGGCTGGCGGTGGCTGCGGATGCGGCCCTCATCGTTTCCGTCTATGCGCATCGCTGCATTGGCGGCGTTGCTGCAAGGCAGCCGACGCCTGTTTACCGCCATGCTGGAAGTGGCCGCCCGGCGGCAGCTGGAACAGCTGTTTTTCGTACCCCCGTCACCGTACTGGCTTACCCATTACCGCTTTGAGCACCCCGTAAAACGTGCCCGCCAGCCGGGGCGGCAGGCACTGCACGCCGTGCTGATCAACAGCGTGCTGCCATTGATGCACCTGTACGGCCGGTACGGGCAACAGCCCGACTACCAGGAGCTGGCACTCACCTTGTTGCAGGAACTGCCGCCAGAAGACAATCATATCATCCGCGAATGGGAGCAGTTGGGCGTGGCACCCGGACAGGCCTCGGGAACACAGGCCATGCTGGAACTGAAGCAGTACTATTGTGAACAGAAGAGATGCCTGGAATGTGCGGTGGGAACGCGGATCATATCGCAAAAGGAATTCCCGCAAAGACGCTGACAGCAAAGACCAAAGGAAAATTCCGAAAAGCTGAAAGGACTAAGGAATAAAAAAAAGAAACCCGTGGAATAAAAAACCTGAATCACAATGTAGCCCTGGGCTACATTGTGATCCAGGCTGTTCGTTGAGTGGGCCGCCGGTTAAGGAAAGGCCGGTTTTTATCGGTCTGTTTATTTACTACCAGTTAAACGTAACGTCCTGTTTAATGTCTGGATGAAGGCTGTAGGCTACCGGGCAGGTGTGGGCGGCCCTTTCCAGGATGGTCCTTTCTTTTTCGCCCAGGTTATGGCCGGCCGGCATGTCGAAAACCACGGTGATACCGGTGATACGGCGTGGTTCTGTGCCCATGATCTTGGTGATGGTAACTTTGGTGCCTTCAATATTCCAGTTGTTGTCTCTTGCTTTGATGCCCATGATGGTGAGCATGCAGTTGCCCAGCGCGGTGGCTACCAGGTCGGTAGGGGAGAAGCGCTCGCCTTTGCCCTGGTTGTCAACTGGGGCGTCGGTTTCAATCACAGTGCCGGACTTCAGGTGCGTAGCGCTGGTCCTCAGATCGCCGTTATAGATAATTTCAGCTGTTGCCATAATTTTTTATTTTTAGAAGATGTTATTGCTGTTGGATATCGCCCGTAAAATAAATGTATTTTTAGTAGATCAGGAAGACCGGAGAAGATGGCCTGGCAAACTCAAAAAAAATTAGGTACGTTTGTAATATTAATATAACAATACCTTTGTTCAAGCGTTTATTTATTACAATAATAGCCCATTCACTGTGAAGAAATTATACATCATCCTATTTTTAGCAACCATCAGCGGCGGGTTGTACGCACAGACAACAGGCCGGGAATCTGTGTCCTCCCCGAAGAAAAGTGAAAAAGAACAGCGTAAATTGAAACGGATTTCTATCTTCCGGGAACAGGAAGAGGGGGAGAACGTGTTCCAGCGTGACTTTTCCGCAGGCGCCCGTCTGAACACCGATGGCTGGTCCGGCTTTGTGGAAATGGGCTACCGCAAAAGCAGGAAGGTGGTGAATTATTTCCAGTTTGAGTTCGCCGAGAAAAAAGACCCCAAGGAAACCAAGCGCCAGGGCAATGGCGGCAGCGGCTTCTCCTTTACAGAGCGGCCTTTCATATATGGTAAAGTGAATAACTTCTACCAGGCCAAGCTGGGTATCGGTCAGCGTTACCTGATCGGGGGCAAAGCCAATAAAAACGGGGTAGAGGTAGACGCTATCTATTATGGCGGCATCACCTTCGGGCTGCTCAAACCGTACTATCTGCGGGTGAAAAGCCAGGAAGGGCCTGAAAAAGAAGTCAAATATGACGTCAATGACCCTAATAACAACTTCCTGAAAGAAGATAAGATCATTGGTGCTGCCGGATTCGGCAAGGGATGGGGCGACCTGGACTTTGTGCCTGGCCTGCATGCCCGGGCCGGCCTCCGTTTCGACTGGGCCCACTTTAATGAGATCGTGAGCGCCCTGGAGGTAGGAGTAAATGCCGAAATGTATTCAAAAAAGATACAGATTATGGCAGAACAGAAAGATAAACAGTTGTTTTTTAATGCATATGTCAGCTTGCAATTTGGTAAGCGCTGGAATAGGAGATAAGTGTTAACTTTGTTTTTTTAAAGAAAGGAGTTAACGATGCAAGAACTACCCGTTATAGCAGCAGAACCAGCCACCACCAGAGTGAAGAAGCCAGACTGGCTGCGCGTTAAGTTACCGATAGGCGAGAACTACAAGCAGGTAAGAAACCTGGTAGATACCCATAAATTACATACTATCTGCGAAAGCGGCAACTGTCCCAATATGGGCGAATGCTGGGGAGCCGGCACAGCCACTTTCATGATCCTGGGCAATATCTGTACCCGTAGCTGCGGCTTCTGTGCTGTGGCCACCGGCCGTCCGGAAGCCGTGGACTTCGATGAGCCGCAGCGTGTAGCCGAGGCCATCTATCTCATGAAAGTAAAACATGCGGTGATCACCTCCGTAGACAGGGACGAGCTGAAAGATGGCGGTTCCATCATCTGGGCCAATACCATCAACGCAGTAAGGGCGCTGAACCCTGAAACCACCATGGAAACCCTCATCCCGGACTTCCGTGGCCAGTGGGAAAACCTGCAGCGCATCATCGACGTGGCGCCTGAAATTGTTTCCCATAACCTGGAAACAGTGGAACGTCTCACCAAACAGGTAAGAATACAAGCCAAATACCACCGCAGCCTCGAAGTGATCCGCCGCCTGAAAGAAGGTGGTATGCGCACCAAGAGCGGTATCATGCTCGGACTGGGCGAAACCAAGGAAGAAGTGGTACAGGCCATGCAGGACCTCTACGATAACGGTTGTGACGTAGTAACACTGGGCCAGTACCTGCAGCCTACCCCCAAACATCTGCCGGTAGTCCGCTTCGTTCATCCGGATGAATTTGCCGAGTTACGTGAGATAGGTTACAACATGGGACTCGACTACGTAGAGGCCGGCCCGTTAGTAAGATCTTCCTATCATGCGGAGAAACATATTTTCAGCGGTCGTAATAAAGGATGACCGGGAAAGAATTTCAAGTAATTGTTAAAATCCACCCAATGGGTGGATTTTTGTTTGGAGAAGGTTATCTTAGCGCCTCAATTTTAATTTTACCTAAGTAACAGACGGTCTGTTACCCAACCTACTTCGCTGTTATTGGATGTTGTTCAAAAGGTCAAACCTGCCGGTGGACAATACCACGGTATAACCAGAATAACCAGCAATTTTATCGAGCCTACCTGTTTTCCTGCGATTGCAGCATGTCGTGGTCATTACTGTTATGTTTGACTATGTGCAGAGGAAATCTTTAGCATTAATGGAGCATGAACAGCCTGTGCAGGTCTGCCTGCCGACGCCTCATGCTCACGATTGGTACAATGAAGAACTGAATGTCAAAAGCCTTTTATGAAAAGAGCATTTTACTTTTTGGCAGCTGCCTGTGGGATAATGTTATCCCCACCGCTGTATGCGCAGCAACCTGCTGACTCCCTTTTAACCAGCGCCACGCTGCAGGATTGTATCCGGTATGCACTGGGCCATCAGCCTGTGCTGAAACAATCACAGATCGATGAAGCCATCACCGACCGGACCGTCAAAAGCAAGCTGGCCGACTGGTACCCTCAGATCAACCTGGACTATAACCTCCAGCATTACATGGAATTGCCCACCTCTATCTTTGGTGGTAATGCCACTAAAGTGGGCGTAGCCAATACGTCTACCGCCGGATTTGGGCTTAACCAAAACATTTTTACCCGCGACCTGTTGCTGGCCTCCAATACGGCCAAGGCTGTACGAAAACAAAGCAAACAGAACACCGTCCGTACTCAGATTGACGTGGTGGCCGATGTGAGCAAAGCGTATTATGACATCCTGCTGACCAGCCAGCAGATCCAGGTACTGGATGAAGATATCATCCGGCTGGAACGCAGCCTGAAAGACGCCCGTAACCAGTACGAGAGCGGCACAGTGGATAAGATCGACTTTAAACGCGCTACCATCTCGCTGAACAATGCGCGCGCCCAACAGAAGTCCGCCCGCGAACTGCTCACGGCCAAACAAGTCTACCTGAAACAGCTGATGGGCTATCCGGAAAGCGCCGGTAACGTGCCATTGGTATATGATACCGCTCAGATGGTGCAGCTGGTGACAGGCGCCGATACCGCGCTTACCGCCAACTATGAGAACAGGATAGAATATCAACAGCTGCAAACACAACAGAGCCTGCAGAAAGCCAACCTGCAATACAATAAGTGGAGCTTCCTGCCTTCTGTGTCTGCCTTTGTGAATTATAATTTCGTCTGGCAGAACCAGACCTTCAGCAAATTGTATAATACTGATTATCCCAACTCCCTGCTGGGACTGAAACTGTCGCTTCCTATTTTCCAGGGCGGCAAGCGGATACATAATATCAAAATGGCCGAGCTGCAGCTGCAGCGCGTTGACTGGGATTTCGCGACCCTGAAGAACCAGATCAGCACACAGTATGCACAGGCGATGGCCGCATATAAAAGTAACCTGAACGACTTCAACACGCTGAAAGATAACGTGGCGATGGCACAGGATGTCTATAACATGCTGCAACTGCAATACAAGGAAGGCATCAAGACATACCTGGACGTGCTGATTTCAGAAACAGACCTGCGCACCGCGCAGCTGAGTTATTACAACGCTATGTACCAGGTGCTGTCCAGCAAGATAGACCTGCAAAAAGCATTAGGAACCTTAACTGCTAATTATTAAATGGTAACCGGATCGGATATGAAAAAAATGAACCACTTTGTCTTAATCAGCGCTACCGGCCTGTTGGGCTTCGCCGCCTGTAAAGGGCCAGCCCAGAAAGGAGCGCCAGCCATGCCCCCTACATCGGTTAATATTACGGAGGCATCCGAAGCGCCGGCCGTTTATTATGATAAATTCCCCGCTACCGTCACCGCACTCAACAATGTAGAACTGCGTTCCCAGGTAGCCGGTTTTATCACCGGTATTTTCTTTAAGGACGGAGAAGTTGTGCAGCAGGGAAAACCTTTATATGAAATAGACCGCCGCAAATACCAGGCTGCCTATCTTCAGGCAGAAGCCAATATCGCCAGCGCGAAGGCCAACTATAACAGGGCCAAAAAAGATGACGAACGCTACAAACGCCTCGCTGAGCAGGATGCGGTAGCCCGTCAGATACTGGATAATGCAGAAGCTACACTGGAAACCACGCGCAGCGCGCTTGCGGCCGCAGAAGCCAATCTGGCGGCAGTACGCACGGACCTGGACTATTCCCTCGTGAAAGCGCCGTTCACCGGCCGTATCGGTATTTCCCAGGTGAGGCTGGGCGCACAGGTTAGTCCTGGCACCACGCTGCTGAATACCATCTCCAGCGAGAATCCTATCGCGGTGGATTTCGTGATCAACGAAACAGACCTTCCCCGCTTCGCTGCCATGCAGGGCAAAAGCATCGGCGCCGGCGATTCCACTTTCCGCCTGCAACTGCCTGACGGCAACATGTACCAGCATGGCGGCCGTATACTGGCTATCGACCGTGGGGTGGACAACCAGACCGCTACCGTGAAAGTAAGGATTGAATTCACCAACCCGGAGAACCAGCTGAAAGACGGGATGAGCTGCGTATTGCAGGTGCTCAACGAACAATCCGGTCATCGCCTGCTGCTACCTTACAAAGCTGTTACCGAACAAATGGGTGAATACTTTGTGTTCGTGGCAAAAGATACCATCGCCGTACAGAAAAAGGTACACCTCGGACCTAAGATCGCCGATAAGATCGTGATCATGGACGGTATCCAGGCCGGCGACAAAGTGATCACAGAAGGCTTCCAGCGTCTGCGTGACAGTGGCCGCATAATGATAGGAATGCCACCCGCACAGGGCGCACCGCAGAAGAAATAGTTTATTAGTAGAATCAACAGCAGAAACTCATGATTGCAGATACTTTTATAAAAAGGCCGGTGACCGCAATAGTGATCTCTATTGTACTGGTGCTGGTAGGGATACTGGCGATGATGAACCTGCCCATAGGGCAGTATCCTGAGATCTCGCCCCCTACCGTGCAGGTGACCGGTAACTATACCGGCGCGGACGCGCAAACGGTGGAACAAACCGTGGCCACGCCCGTGGAAGTGCAGGTAAACGGTACGCCCGGTATGACCTACATCTCCACCAACAATACCAGTAGCGGTCAGATGAGCATGACGGTCAACTTTGAAGTCGGTACCGATATCAATATTGCCGCACTGGACGTGCAAAACCGTGTAGGCATTGCACAGCCCACCCTGCCACAGGAAGTACAGCGTTTAGGCCTCACCGTTAGAAAGCGTAATCCCAGCATCCTGATGCTGGTGGCCTTGTACTCACCCAAAGGCACACACGATATCACCTTCCTCGACAACTACACCAACGTGTACGTAAAAGATGCGTTGCTGCGTGCGAAAGGGGTGGGCGATATCTTCACCCGTGCTGACGACTTCAGTATGCGTATCTGGCTGAAGCCCGACAAGCTGGCACAGATGGGTGTTACCGCCGAAGACATCCGCGCGGCGCTGGCGGAACAGAACGCGCAGATCACTGCAGGCTCCGTAGGTGCGCCACCGCAACAGACAGGTCAGACTTTTGAATACAATATCTTCACCAAAGGACGTCTGACTACACCGGAGGAATTTGGCAATATCATTGTCAAAACCCGCCCGAACGATGGTTCCCTGGTATATCTGAAAGATGTGGCCCGCATTCAGCTGGGCAAGTTCAACTACTCCGGTAACAACTTTGTGGATGGCAAACGTGCCGCCTACCTCCTGGTATACCAGGCCCCGGGCAGCAATGCGCTGGAAACGGCCGCTAATGTGACCGAAGCCATGGAGCAACTGAAGAAACAGTTCCCTAATGATGTGGATTACGTAGTGCCGTTCGAGTCAGTGTCTGTGGTGAAAGTGTCCATCGAAGAAGTGTTGCATACACTGGTAGAAGCGCTGATACTGGTGGTGATCGTGGTATTCCTGTTCCTGCAGAGCTGGAGGGCCACCATCATCCCGATCCTGGCCATCCCGGTGTCTATCATCGCCACATTTATCTTCTTCATCCCGCTGGGCTTTACCATCAATACTCTGACGTTGTTCGGTTTCGTACTGGCCATCGGTATTGTGGTGGATGACGCCATCGTGGTGGTGGAAGCGGTGCAGCATAACATAGACCACGAGAAGATGTCGCCGAAAGACGCCACCATACAGGCTATGAAAGAGATCTCCGGTCCGGTGATTGCCATTGCGCTGATCCTGGCGGCAGTATTTGTGCCGGTAGGATTTATCCCGGGCATCGTAGGACGCCTGTACCAGCAGTTTGCTATCACCATCGCCATCTCCGTACTGATCTCCGCTTTCGTGGCGTTGTCACTCACGCCGGCGTTGTGTATGCTGCTGCTGAAGCCCATGCATCTCGATAAAGATTCCAAAGGCCTTAACAAGTTCTTCTATAAATTCAACCGCTGGTTTGGTCATACTACCTCCCGTTACTCCATAGGTGTGAAAAAGAGCATCCGTTATGCCCGTTTCGGCATTATCCTGCTGCTTTGCATCTTCGTAGGTACGGTGATGTTGTTCAAAGCCAAACCGTCCGGCTTTATCCCCACAGAAGATGAAGGCCGTCTGATCATCACCTTCGACCTGCCGGAATCATCTTCCACAGAACGTACCGTGGCGGTGATGAGCCAGATGATGAAAGACCTCGATGAAACGCCGGGCATCAATCACTATGCGGCGCTCGGAGGCCTGAATGCGGTGAACTTCTCCACCAAGTCCAACAGTGCCACTATCTTCTGTTCCCTGAAACCCTGGAGCGAGCGTAAACCGGATTCCCTCCAGATCTTCGGAATGGTGGCTGCCGTGCAGAAAAAACTCAGCAAATACAAAGAAGCCAATGTGGTGGTGATTCCACCGCCGGCCATCCCCGGTCTGGGCCAGACCGCCGGTTTCTCCTTTGTATTGCAACAACGCGGAAGCGGTGATATCAAGGCTTTCGAAGGTGTGTTGCAGCAGTTCATTGCCGCTGTCAACAAACGGCCGGAAATAGCACGTGCGTTCTCTTTCTTCACCGCCCGTACCCCTGGTTACCAGCTGGACATCGATCGTGAAAAAGCGAAGAAAATGGGCGTGAAGATCTCTGACATTGCCACCGCTTTACAGACGTATATGGGTAGTGCCTATATCAACGACTTCACCGTATATGGCCGTAACTTCCGCGTGGTAACACAGGCGGACTCTTCTTACCGTGGAGATATTAAGAACCTGGGCCAGTTTTATGTGCGTAACAGTTCCGGTACCATGGTGCCGTTGAGCGCGCTCACATCTTACAAAGTGATTGAGAACGCGCCGGTGATCTCCCACTATAACCTGTTCCGCTCCGCGGAAATCAACGGTAACCCGGCCCCCGGCTACAGTAGCGGCGACGCTATCAATGCCCTGAAAGAAGTGGCTGCGCAGGTATTGCCGGAAGGATATGGGTATGAGTTCTCCGGTTTGAGCCGTGAGGAGATATTATCCGGCTCCAAAACCGTATATATCTTCGCGTTATCCATCATCTTCGTGTTCCTGTTCCTGGCAGCGCTGTATGAAAGCTGGTCAGTACCGTTCTCTGTACTGCTGGCAGTGCCTATCGGCGCATTTGGCGCGATCACGGTACTCACGTTCCTGCCTAAACTGAGCAACAACGTATATGCGCAGATTGGTTTGATCACGCTCATCGGTCTGTCGGCCAAAAACGCCATCCTGATCGTAGAGTTTGCCAAAGAGCGTGTGGACAGAGGCATGGACCTTGTGACTGCCGCCGTGGAAGCCGCCAAGCTGCGTCTGCGTCCGATCATCATGACATCGCTGGCGTTCCTGCTCGGTATCATGCCGCTGGTATTATCTTCCGGCGCCGGCGCCGAAGCCCGTAAAACCATGGGTTGGACGGTACTGGGTGGTATGTTTACCGCTACCTTCCTGGCCATCTTCATTGTACCGGTGCTGTATGTAGTCATCACCCGACTGGCATATGGTAAGGAGAAACTGCAGAAAATGAAAGAGAACTATCAGGCAGTGCCCGAACATGACATACAGGGTAAACTGTAACGATAACAAGTAAAACAGTACATATTAGCAGCCCCCATCGACATAAAGTCAATGGGGGCTTTTTTATTGGTGACCGCTATAAATTGTCATTGATTTCTCCCGGGGATTCGGGTTCTATTTGCTGGAGCCGCCATTCTGTATAACCTACCATGTACATGGCGCCTGTTACTACCGCCCCTACGGTGATGTACCAGAACCAGTCCGTCTGGCTGTCGAAGAAGAGGGCGCAGGCGATGCCGGTAGGAATCAGTATGATACCGATGCGTCTGGAAATATAAGCGGCATGCTGATTAGCGGCCTGCCACATTTCAGGGCTGCGGGTGGCAAGGGCACTACGGTAGCCGTACCAGGATCTGCTGCTTTTAGGTGGGTAACGCCGGATAAAATACCCCATGAAGACGAAGATTATCCCAGCGAAAATAGCTGCATTGCAGTAGGTGGAATGCACAAATTTCATGAACATGGGAGAGGGGTTTGGTTACTATAAGTTACGAAAAAATACAGTTGGGGTAAAAAGAAAAAAGCTCCTGCGCGTGTCAGGAGCTTTTTTTCGGATAATTAATGTTTCAGTTGTTGTTTGATTGATTGTAGTTCTGTGCTCAATTGCCCTATGGCAGCCTGTTGGGATTGAATCGTTTTTTGCTGTTCAATCAGGTGCAGGGTTAGCTCTTCTACTTTCTGTAACAGCTTTTTGTTCATCTCTCCTACGTCCAGCCCGTCAGCTTCCACTTCTTTGGCGGATGGAATGTCCGGCAGGTGCTGGTGCCGGGTGATGTATTGTTCTATTGTCTGCAAGGAAGGTAGTGTATAACCAGGACTGAATACGTAATCGGGCCAGTCACTGATGGTTACTTTCACCCTTTTGGCTTTGATACCGCCGCCTACAGTTAGCTTTTCGGTGGCAGTTGCATCGATGCCGACATTACCGCCGTTTGTAGCCAGCAGGATAGCTCCGCCAGCCCTTTCATTAGCCAGTGTGATATGAGGGTTGCCTGCGGCGCCATAGCCAAACCAGCCGCTACGCAGGCCCGGATTTTGGCTGCTGGCATAAAAGGCCATATAGGCATGGTCCAGCGAGCCGGCATTCAGAAAAAGAGATCCGCCGCCTTTGGTAATAGAGACTTCTCTGTCTGTACGTACGCGGCCGTCTACATCCTCCATGATTATTTTGCGCCAGGTTTCCCAGTTGGCGCCTATCGCGCCCTGCCGGTAGTAAAGACCGCCGTTGTTGAAGTTCAACTGATGCGACTTATCGCCGGAGGCATCGCCCCAGGGGGCAAAGGTCATCATACCGGAGAAAGCACCGGAACCGGGCACGTTCACTGTCGATCTGTCTTTAAAATCGAAGCGTACAGTCCTTGCGAACTGGATAGGCACTTCATTGTCATTTCTGGTATCCTGAACCGCTATGCTGGAAGCCACCTGGGCTTTGCTTTCCAGCATCAGTAACAGGATGGGACAAAACAGGATGAGTTTTTTCATGATATATTATTGTTTGGTAGAATCAGCTGCCGGTTTTTTCTTGCCAAATAAGCCGTTGAGCGTGTTTTTCACGGATTCTCCGGCTTGTTTGCCTACGTTTTCCAGCGGTTTGCCACCTGTGTGCGCAGAATCTTTTTTACCGCTCAATTGATTTTTAAGTTCGTCTTTTAACGCATTGACAGCATTGTTTTTAATCTGGTTCACAGAATCACGCACCACGTTTTTCACAGTATCTATTTTATTTTTCACCAGTTCAGCGGCCTGGTTTTTCAGGTTGTTGGCACTTTCTTTCAGATCTGTTTTCAGGGATGGTTTCATGATGTTGCCGGCCATGAGCACCTGCAGGTGAACGCTGTCGCCCAGGTTAACGGGGATGCCTTTGTTCTGTGCCTGTGACACGAGGTTGTTCACCAGGCTGTTGCCGGCAGCGCCCATGAGGCTGCGGGGCAGCGCCAGTTGCAGGGTGTAGTCGAGCGACTGGTCGAAGCCGTGTGAACCGGCGATGTTCATGGTAACGCCGTTGACCGCCACTTTGAACGGATTCACTTTTACGCGGCCATTTTCAAAGGCGAAATAGTTTTTGATATCTCTCAGGGAGATGTCTTTCAGCTGGGAGATATTGAGTGTGCTGGCCAGCTGGTCCACTGGTGCAAATTGTTTCAGGAAACCTTGTATCAGCAGCAGGTTACCATCGCCGGTGAGGGTATTGAGCACAGGGCTCATGTCTTTGCCGAGTTTGCCGTGCATTTTCAGCTGTGACGTGATTTTACCGGAGAGGAATTTGCCGATGGGCATCAGTTTCTGTACTGTATTGAAAGTGTTGAAAGTCTGTTGCACGTCGAGGTTCTGCACATCGTAGGCGATGTTAACGTCGGGGTTGGCCTTGCTGTTTTTGGTGCTGTAGCTGCCGTTGATTTCCATGGTGCCTTGCAGCGCGTTGGCTTTCAGCTGTTGCATGGTGAGGGTTTCATCTTTCAGCAGCAGGGTGCCTGTGACGTTGTTCAGTTCTGCTTTATCATACAGCACTTTGCCCACAGCGGTTTGCAGGCTGATGTTCAGATTGGCAGGCACAGCGAACGGCATCATGGCAGCGGAATCCACTTTAGCAGGGGCTTTGTCGGTGCCGGCTGTAGTAGTGGCCGTGGTGCCCATGAATTTATTCACATTCACCTGATCGGCTTTAAAGTTAAGTTTACCGTCGAGAGGAGCGTTTTTAAACGTATAGGCGAGCAGGTTATTTACTTCACCGTTGGCATCGAAGTTGGTGCCCAGGTATTGACCGCTCAGTTCTTTCACGGTCACGTTTTTGGGATTGAACTGGAGAAAGAGATTTTTTACGTTGACGCCATCTGGGTAATCCGGGCTTTTATACAACATATTGCTGAGTTGCAGTGTGCCGGCGGCATAGAAGCGGTCGTATTGCTGTTTTTCGATGGCGCTCATATTGCCTTTGGCGGAGATGTCGGCATCGAGGAGGCCGTTCAGGCTGGTGCCGGCACCCAGTTTCACGAACTGCGTAATTTTAGACAGGTCTATTTTACCTTTGGCGGCGCCGTCCAGGTACATATCGGACACCGGTGTTTTCACCAGCAGGCGCAGGTCCAGTGGTGTGTTGTCCATTTCGAGGTGGGCAGTCGGCATGTCCACTACGGTATGATCAGGCACACCATCGGGATTGCTGACTTTCATCGCGATCTGGATGTTTTTCACCGGTTTGGGCAGATCAGGATATTGGAAGAAACCGTTTTTTACGTTGAGGTCCAGTCCGAAGGCCGGCATCTGTGTGGAGGAGTAGTTACCTTTTACATAACCTCCGAAGGCAGCGTTGCCGCTGGTTTTGATCTTATCGAAATCAGCTTTGTAGATGGCCGGAACGAGGGAGAGCAGGTCTTTGAAGTCGGTGGAAGGAGCCTTAAAGCTCAGGTCCATGCCGTAGGTGGAATCGTTGACCAGTTTAAAGAAACCCTGCAAGGCCACTTCCAGGTTGTTGAGCGCTGCTTTGCCTTCTTTCAGTGTATACGTGCTCGTAGTATTATCTATCTGGATATCAGCGTCCAGTTTGGTTTTTACACTGGAGAGATAAGGGATAGGGCCATAGCGGAAAGTGATGCCGTCCGCTTTGGTGCTGGTAGAGAGGGTGAACTTATCCTGGGTGAAGTCTCCTTTGCCCTGATGGGTAAATCCATCGATGATCAGTTGCATATTGCCTTGCTGGTCGTCATAGTTGATCAGCGCATCTTCAATTTTATATTGCTGGAGGCTCAGGGCGAAAGTGGTTTTGCTGGTATCTGCCGGCTTGGCCTGGGTAGTATCCGGCTTGGTGATGTTCCAGTTGGCCGCGCCGTTTTTATGTACCACAGCGTATATGCGTGGGTTGATCAGCGCCACGTTATAGATATCCATTTTGCCGCCTTTGATGACACTCATCAGATCGAGGGCTACATCTATTTGTTTTACTGCCAGCAGGGTGTCTCCGTCAAACTCGCCGGTACCGGTCACCTGGAGCTCGTCCAGTCCTACCGCTAGCCGTGGAAAATGCCGGAAAAGGCTGATATCCACGTCTTTAAAGTCTACTTTAGCTGTCAGGTGTTTATTGAGTTCTGTTTTCACTTTGGCCATGATCTTGTCCTTAAAGAAATAAGGAATGGCGATGGCTGCCAAAATGAGTACTACCAGTGTAACCGCTACAATCTTCAGGATTTTTTTGAGCATAGGTTATCTTTTGATTTTTATGAATGTGAAGGTAGTTTTTTCCGGGAAAGGATCAAAGTCTGCCGAGAGGTAACCTGGCAGCTTCCTGTCATTTTTACTATTTTTGCGGTATTCGCGAAAATATCAGACGTATGACACCAGAAAGGAAGGAGCGGTTATTGACCACCCTGAACAGGCGGCAGGCCAATTTAACGGTTGTATTGGAAGATGTGCAGGACCCGCATAACGTTTCTGCCGTATTACGTACCTGCGATGCCGTAGGCATACAGGATGTATATGTTATTAGTACCATGGCCCCGCGCCAGAAGAAATGGGGGCACAGAAGCAGCAGCAGTGCCGCTATGTGGCTGACCATCCATCAGTTTGATAATGTAGAGGAATGTATGGCCGCGCTGCGCGCCAAATATGACAGGATATATACCACGCATCTGGCAACAGATGCTATCAGTCTGTATGATATCGACTTCACCGGTTCCGTGGCACTGGTATTCGGCAATGAACAAATGGGTGTCAGTGAAAAGATAAGGTCCCTGTCGGATGGAAATTTCATCATTCCGCAAATGGGCATTATCAAATCGCTGAACATATCCGTGGCCTGTGCGGTCAGCATCTATGAAGCCATGCGCCAGAAAACGCTGGCCGGTCATTATGATAAGCCGGGATTGCCTCCTGAACAATATAACGCTCTCGCGGAACAGTGGGGGTATAAAGAGGAAGGGGAATAAACCCCTCCTTTTTTGTTGGGGGAATTGAGGTATTTTGTAGATACCTGTAGTGAATGAGTGTGTTGTTAACTGTTTGTATTAAACGTCTATAGTTGAGTGTAGCAGGACCACAGTATTATTGATTTAAAAAGCAGAGGTGAAAGGTTAATTAGATGGGGTAATTATTCTCGGATAATAATATTATAGCCTACAAATAAAAAATCCAGTCGTCTGGATTTTTTATTTGTAGGCTATGAAAAACCGTCGCGGGAAAATCGCTTGCCAGGATAATATATACAATCAACTACCGCATATAAAGCGCCTGTGGGTAGACTTCTTTATACGCACTCAGTTGCTTCGATTTGATCACTTCACCGGTATTTCCATCTATGAAATACAACCTGCCTTTCATTCCTATCTTGTCACCCAGGTCATGTGCTTCCTGCAGGAGATATACCTTCCATAGTTTTTGCAGGGAGGAATCCGTGGCGTAAAACTCAATCTCCAGCTTATCGCGGTTCATACCGGTATGTATATTAATATCTCCTTTGTTGGTTAGAAAAGTCAGTAGTTTGTTGTAGTCGAATTTCCCAAATTTCTTGTCTTCATTGACTTCTCTGGGTTTGGTGCTGGTGCTGTCAAAGTAGTACCAGGTGCCGATTTTAATGAGACTATTTTTTATGCCCAGCAATTTTCCTTTTTCTTTGATATGACCGTTGTTTTTATAATATGATTTATAGATGGAGTAAAAATCCGGTTTAGGTGGAATAATGATCGTTCCTGTTATATCAGGGTATATTTCTGCCCCATCCTTCATAAAATAAGAATACTCGGTGGTGCCTTTTTTATAGTTCGCATAATTGTTATCCCAGCTTTCAAAATCGAATTTTTCAAATGTGGCGTCCATTTTGTCTTTTTTTTGAGCGACTACAGCTGTTTTACAACCAGTAATAGATATGGTGATGATCAGTCCTATAAATAATTGCTTCATGTTTGTCAGATCTTAGAATTTATTATTTTCCATTGCCAGTACCAGGTACTAACTCTGTCAATAGCAGTGTGAGCAGCGCCGGTCACTTTATCTTTCGTCAGATGGGAATAGTCCATCACATTATCCGTTGACATGGCCTTGTATATATACTCCTCTCCGTAGAAGGTATGTGGCAGCCCCAGTCCATGAAGGCATTCATGCCCAATGGTGGTGGCGCTGTGCGTCTTGAACATCAGGCCGTAATCTGTACCAAGGTTGGAATACCCGCCTACGCCCGTTCCTGTTCCATCATCCGCAAGCACTTGCTGATAGGTATTTGCCAGAAAGAAGAGCTTGAAGTGATTCGTGAAAGTACCTGGATAACGCTTCTCCAGCTCCGTCTTCAGGAAACTGTCCAGTGACACGTTTTTGCTGCCGGAACTGGATTTGATATTTGTTCCTTCTACATTGTACTCTGCATTAAAATCGATGGTCTGATGGTTTTTCGTATGGTCCCTTACATCTAAAGATACAAAATCGTTGCGTTTACTATCAGGATTCATCGCTTTCTCAATGAGATTGATGCCAATCAGCGCTTGTTTAAGGTTTCGTTTGATCTCATTGAGAGAAGAAGGGCTACCAGTGCCAGCATTGGTCCGGACCTTCACAATTACGATGTCTTTGACCATCTTCTTTAGAGGTGCAACTATTTTTAAGATCCCGGCGGGAAAGCGGGCGATCTCCTGTTTGCTTTGTGGATCAAGGCTTATTGCCCACACTTTGATTTCTTTATCGTCATTAAAATCCGCTTTACAGGTGATCGTCACGTCAATCTTACTGCTGATCTTCTCTTTGAGAATGGTATGCTTATCGATGCTTACCAGTGGATGTTTTTCATCCATGAGCGTATTGTCCATTTCGAATATCAGCTTGTCTGGCTTTTGTTCTGTTTTGTCTACCTTTTTGATTGTCAAATGCAGTTCCAGATCGGCTTCGCCGGACTCGAGGACAGTATTGGGATTGGCGGGGTCGGTTTTTCTGGGCAACAGCGCTAAAAAGGGAATGTAGTAAGGAATATTGATCGGCTTACCTTGAGCATCTTTATCAAATGAATAGGTGTAGTTACCGTACAGACCTTTTAGCCTTGTTAACCGGTCGTACGCTGTAAATGCCGCGGGCTGTGGGTCTGCATGAAAGTTCGCAGTCCAGGAATTGACATCCGCATTGCGTTTCGTATTGGCATCGGTGACTGGCAGCGTATAGTATTGACCAATGAGCGAGTCATACGACACGTCGCCATCCAGGCGGGTGTCACCGATCCTGAACCAGTCAAAACCGAACTGCCCCTTCCATCGTCGCTGAGGACGGAAATGCACAATGGCTGTAGCAGTAAGAAGATTAGGTGCGACCTCGTATGTTACAGCAGTATTGCTATGTTTGTTAGCCTCCTGTACTTTGATCTCTGCTATCCCTTTTGAGTTAATAGTAGCGCTCTCATTGGAATGGAGAAATATTTTTTTCTGCCCCGCAAGATAAAAGTCCTCTGCCTCTATTTTCATTTCCCCTTCAGGTGTGTTAATCAACGCTTTGCCGGCCTGTAAATGCATGTATTTAGTCACCAGTTGCCGCAACTCCGGCGTGGTGACCAGCATCTTAGCCATTACGTTCATCATGATCTGATTGCCGGCGCTCATATTGAAAGTGTTGCCGACAAGGATGCTAAGTGTATTATTGGCCACCAGGTTCAGGTCACTGGCGTTCAGGTTCATCGTTTGCGGTGCGCGGATATTCACATTACTGCTGGCGGCATTCACAACAATACTGCCGTTGCCGTCCATCAATACTGTATTGCCACTGGCATCCTGCAGTGTGATGCTTTTACCTCCGTCATCATACACTATTTTATTGCCGCTGCGCGTCTGGATGGTTTTGATATCATTATCGGCGTTGCCAAATTCCGTGTTGGCGTCAGCGTGATAAACAGCGCCAATAACATAAGGCCGATGAGCATTTTTGCCTTCGAATCCTATCATCACTTCCTCCCCGTTTTCAGGAATAAAGAAATGTCCTTTATTGTGTCCTCCATGCGGAGCGGCTATTCTGATCCAGGGCGTTTTTTCTGGGCCATTCATCCAGTGGAATTTCACCCTTACTCTGCCCATGCCTCTTGGGTCTGCATTGTCGGTCACAAAAGCACTTTGCACTTCGCAGAGTGGATCTTCGGGAATGACTACCGGTGGTACACGCAACGAGCCTGGAACAGCCGTAAAATGGTTACTGTAATCGCCCTTGGTATCGACAAAGTGTTCAACGGCTATAACGAGATATTCTCCATAGTCTTCAGTGCTGCCGCCATTAAAAACATTATTTCCCGTGATTTCAGTTCTGCTGCCAATGGCTACACCAGGGTGACCACTTTGTCCGGTAAGCATTATCATTTTACTGCTTTCTATGGCGCCATGTAAGGTGGCCATATCATCCTGTTGTTTTTTGCTGTCGGCATACCTGAAGTTCCATTGTTTGGGTTGCGTTCCGAATATGGTTTGTGCGTTTTCCAGCACTTTAGTGCCTAAAGCGTTTAAACCGGCTTTTTGTCCGACTTCTTTCCCGGCGCTGGTATATATAAGACTGTTCTGATAGTCCCACCCGATGTACTGTCTGTCCGTGGGCCGGGCATTCAGATGGATGTTAAAATGACTGAGCGTACTACCATATACAAGTTGGGTTTTGGTATCTCCTGATGGAGGAGCCATCACCAGCCCACTGCCATTCCAGTATAGCCATTCTCCCTGCTGGGCGCAAAGCCGGTGCAGAAATGCCCAAGCGGTTTCTTTATACTGCACGGCATACTCGAATACCTGTTTCGACACCGGCATGAACTTCGGTGCCAGTAGCTGGTGAGGAAAGTGTTTTAATACATCTTCTGCAATGCCTTTGACGGTTTGGTTTTCCCAGCTTTTGCAATGAGGGCCATTGTCCAGAATGATAGTAGGGCTATAACCGGAAATAATGACATTCCCATACTCTCCGTTCACTCGCGAAGTTTCTACATTGGTGATGATACCATTGAATTGTAGTTCACCACTGAGCCCAATACCTGAAATATGCGCTTCGAAGGTGTTACCGATCATATCCTGTGATGAACTGAATATCCCGGAAAGGCCGTCAATGGTCTGTGATGTGCAGGTCAGCGTAAAACGATGATGCTCGAAGATGCTTTGGGTCAGCGTAAAACTGGAATATGTTGATATCGGGGTGCCGTTGATACTAAACACGGCGTCGGTTAATTGCGCCATAGATCGCCTGATGAAGGGTTACTAAACAGTTATCTTCTTGTAAGATACTATTTTTAAATGGTATAGATGGCGCAATGTGTGAGGGAAAAACAGTTTACATGATAAGTTTTTTGTTCATTGTCAACGCCTAAAAATTATACCCCATCCTCACCTTAATCGGATCAGTCCTTGGCACATGCTGATTATACAAAAAATCAAACAGCACCATCATGTTCCCTTTTAGTTTACTGTTGATCTTATACTTTTTGCTGATGCCGATAAGCCCGCTGGGCGTCCATGACTGGCCGATGCCGTCAGGGAGACTGGCAATATCAGGCTGATAGTTCTGTTCATAGCCGCCGTTGAGATAGAAGGTGCCTTTCAGTTTCCAGTCGATGAAAGAACGAATACTGGCGCCCTGACCGCTGAAGTGGATATCATTGAAACCGGTACCCAGCCCGAGCTTGTACGAAGCGCCGATGCCTGCGCTACCGTTTTTATGGAACTTATAGGCTACCTGGCCGGCGAGGTCGCTGGTGGTGGGGAAGAACTTGGTGCTGCGCTGAAACTGGATATTGCTGCCGAATTCCAGCCTTTGCAAAAAGCTTTTGGTCTTCAGCTCTTTGGGTTTGAAATTGGGCATATCGGCGGCGTTGTCAAGGTCGGGGAATTTGCTTTTCAGCTCGTTGATGCGACTGCGGGCTTCGGCCATCTGTTGACCGACAGCGGCGCCGGCATTGGGCCCACCGCCCAGCCGTTGCTGGATAAGCTGCTCCACCTGTGAGCGGGTTTGCAGGCCGGCGAGGTCCTGTGGATTGGCACTTCCTCCCTGGAGGTTGAACAGACCGGCGATCTGGGAGTGTTTCTGCATGAAATCATTAAAAGCGGGTACTTTTTTGATGATCTCCATGGCTTTCTGTTCTGCTTTTCTTTTATCCTTGAAGACTTCTTTATACTCTTTTAACTGCTGGGCGTAATAGTAGGCTTCCTTGTTCATTTTCTGAAGGTCTTTGGTGAAGCCGGTATATTGAGACAGTTGTTCTTTGAGTTGCTGTTTCCGTTCACGGATGAAGGACTTGATAGCTTCGGCCTGTTGCAGTTTGTCTTTGAGTGCGTCCATGGACTTGGTGGCGTTGCCGAGTTTATCGGTGATGCCTTTGCTCTGTTTGAGCAGGTCGTTGGAGCCTTTGAGGAAGGCGAGTGAGTTTTGCAGGCTGTCCAGGTAGGGGCCGCCGGGCTGGGAGAGCATGGATGGTACTTTCACTTTGCCCAGTTTCCCTTTGAGGCGTGCCTGGAGGTTACCGAGCGAGTCGATGCTGCGGGTGAAAATATTTTTAGCTGCCACGCTGTCGATTTTGGCCAGTTTTTTCTGCATGGCCTGTTCTTCTTTGAGGAAGCGTTTGAGTGCTTTGTCGGTGCGTGCGGTCACCTGTTTATTGAGCTTGTCGGCTTTGCTTTTGGCGGTGGAAATGAATTTCTCCGGTACCTGTTGCACTTTGGCGGCCACGCTGTCCTTTTTGGCCAGGATATCTTGTGCCAGTGTTGGTTGCAGGGAGAAACAACAGAACAGGAATATAGCTGTGTGAATAAGTTTCATAAATAGGTACGGGTTACCAAATAGCCAGGTGCTATCGGGCGGTAAGATAGGAATTATCTGGCACATATAAACGAAAAAATCCCCGGCCGCTGAGACCGGGGATGTTGATAATTATACTTATAAACCCTTTTGCAGATTATCAGGCGCTGCAGGTCACGCAACCTTCTTCCATGGTGCATACAGCCCCTTCGGGGATGTCGTCGATGGATACGTCGCCGCCTTTGGCGATAACAGGTTGGATTTGCTGGCCGCCTTGTTTTTCAACGGTAAACTGTACCGCCTGGGTGGCTGCCTGTGTACGCAGATAATACATGCCGGTTTTGAGGCCTTTTTTCCAGGCATAGAAGTGCATGGAAGTCAGCTTGGCGGCTGTAGGAGTATCTACGAACAGGTTGAGCGACTGTGACTGGCAGATGAACGCGCCGCGGTCGGCTGCCATGTCTATCAGGCTGCGTTGTTTGATTTCCCAGACTGTTTTATACAGTTCTTTGATATTAGCGGGGATCTCGTTGATATTCTGGATGGAACCGTTGGCGGAAATGATTTTTGTTTTCATGTCATTGTCCCACAGGCCCAGTTCCACGAGGTCTTTCAGCAGGTGTTTGTTCACTACCACAAATTCACCGCTCAGTACACGACGGGTGTAGATGTTGGAAGTGTACGGCTCGAAGCACTCGTTGTTGCCCAGGATCTGGGAAGTAGAGGCGGTCGGCATCGGTGCCAGCAGGAGGGAGTTGCGGATACCATCTTTAATGATGGATTTTTTCAGCGCATCCCAGTTCCAGCGGGAAGATGGTGTTACGCCCCACATATCGAACTGTAACACGCCTTTGGAGGCCGGTGAGCCCGGGAAGGTTTCGTAGTGACCGTCTTTTTTGGCGAGATCGTTGGAAGCGGTCAGACCGGCGAAGTAGATGGTTTCAAATATTTCGCTGTTCAGTTTTTTAGCTTCATCGCTTTCGAAAGGATAACGCATCAGGATAAACGCATCAGCGAGGCCCTGTACGCCCAGGCCGATCGGGCGGTGGCGCAGGTTGCTGCGTTCTGCCTCTTCTACCGGATAGTAGTTGTGGTCGATGATTTTGTTCAGGTTCAAAGTAGCCTGATAGGTCACTTCAAACAGTTTCTGATGGTCAAAAACGCCTTCGTTCACGAAGCGTGGCAGCGCCAGGGAGGCGAGGTTACATACGGCCACTTCGTTAGCGTCGGTATATTCGATGATCTCTGTGCAGAGGTTGGAGCTTTTGATGGTGCCCAGGTTCTGCTGGTTGGACTTGCGGTTGGCGGAGTCTTTATACAGCAGGTAGGGGGTGCCGGTTTCAATCTGGGCGTCCAGGATAGCGAACCACAGGTCCTGTGCTTTCACGGTTTTGCGGGCGCGGTTTTCGTGTTCGTATTTTTCGTACAGGGCTTCAAATTCTTCGCCCCAGCATTCGTGCAGTCCGGGTGCTTCGTGTGGGCAGAAGAGTGACCAGGTGCCGTTGGCTTCCACGCGTTTCATGAACAGGTCTGGCATCCAGAGGGCATAGAAGAGGTCGCGGGCGCGCATTTCTTCTTTACCGTGGTTTTTACGCAGGTCCAGGAATTCGAAGATATCGGCATGCCATGGTTCCAGGTAGATAGCGAACGCGCCTTTGCGTTTGCCGCCGCCCTGGTCCACATAACGGGCAGTGTCGTTGAATACGCGCAGCATCGGGATGATACCGTTGGAGGTACCGTTGGTGCCGCTGATATAAGAACCGGTCGCCCGGATGTTATGAATGCTGAGACCGATACCACCGGCGCTCTGGGAGATCTTGGCGGTCTGTTTCAGGGTGTCGTAGATACCTTCGATGCTGTCGTCCTGCATGGTGAGCAGGAAGCAGGAAGACATCTGTGGTTTCGGTGTGCCGGCGTTGAAGAGGGTAGGCGTGGCGTGTGTGAACCAGCGCTCGCTCATCAGGTTGTATGTTTTGATCGCGGATTCGATGTCTTCTTTGTGGATACCTACAGACACACGCATGAACATGTGTTGAGGGCGTTCCACCACTCTACCGTCTGTTTTCAGCAGGTAAGAGCGCTCCAGTGTTTTGAAACCGAAGTAGTCGAAGGCGAAATCGCGGTCATAAATGATGTTGGAGTCAAGGATGTCTGCATTTTTCTCGATGATATCCCAAACTTCGTCAGACAGCAGGGCTGCGTTCTTGCCGGTTTTGGGATCAATGTAGTTATACAGTTTGCGCATCGTTTTGGAGAACGATTTTTCTGTATTCTTATGCAGGTTGCTTACAGCTATGCGGGAGGCCAGGAGGGCGTAGTCCGGATGTTTGGTGGTGAGGGACGCCGCTGTTTCAGCAGCCAGGTTGTCCAGCTCTGAAGTAGTTACGCCGTCATATAAACCCTGGATCACTTTCTTGGCCACGTCTATTGCGTCTACATATTCCGTATTAAAACCGTAGCACAGTTTTTCGATACGGGCAGTGATTTTGTCGAACTTCACTGCTTCTTTTCGTCCATCTCTCTTGATTACGAACATGGGTTTGTGAATTTAAGAGGTTAGATAAATGAGTTTGAAATTTTGGGATTTTTTGATTTTGGAATTTTGTTTGTTGGATATTTTAAACATCTCCCGAAATCAAAAAATCATACATCAAAAAATCCCGAAATGATTAAAAGTCTTCTTCCAGGCTGAAGGTCTGCGCTTCTTTGCTGCCGCCCATTACGCCTGACTTCTGATAGTCACCCACACGTTTCTCAAAGAAATTGGTCTTGCCCTGCAATGAAATCATTTCCATGAAGTCAAAAGGATTGGACGCGTTGTATATTTTGGTATAGCCCAGCTCGGACAACCATCTGTCGGCCACAAACTCGATGTACTGGGACATCAGGTCGGAGTTCATGCCAATCAGGGCTACCGGTAAGGCTTCGGTAATGAATTCTTTTTCGTAGCTCACCGCATCGCGGATGATGGTGTGTACCTGTTCTTCGCTGAGTTTATTTTCCAGCATGCTGTATAACAGGCAGGCAAATTCGCAGTGCAGTCCTTCGTCACGGCTGATCAGCTCGTTAGAGAAGGTCAGGCCTGGCATCAGTCCTCTTTTCTTCAGCCAGAAGATAGAACAGAAGCTGCCGCTGAAGAAGATGCCTTCTACCGCTGCAAATGCCACCAGGCGTTCCGCAAAGGTGCCGTTCTCGATCCAGCGCAACGCCCACTCCGCCTTTTTCTTCACCGCAGGTACCGTGTCGATGGCGTGGAACAGCCGGTCTTTTTCTGCCGCGTCTTTGATATAGGTGTCAATCAGCAGGGCATATGTTTCGGAGTGGATATTTTCCATCATGATCTGGAAACCGTAGAAACAACGGGCTTCCGGGATCTGTACTTCACTCATGAAATTTACGGCCAGGTTCTCATTCACGATTCCGTCGCTGGCGGCAAAAAATGCAAGTACGTGGGATATAAAGTGGCGCTCGCCGTCATTCATGCTGGCCCAGTCTTTCATGTCTGCACTCAGGTCTATCTCTTCGGCCGTCCAAAAACTCGCTTCATGTTTCTTATACTGCTCCCATATCCTGGGATATTTGATCGGTAATAAGACAAAACGGTCCTTGTTCTCTTTTAAAAGAATTTCATTCTCGTTACTCATAATAATATTTTTTATATCGGGTCGCGGTTCTCGGTTTTTCCTAGTGGGGTTGGTATACTGAAAAATTCGCATATCTCACATGTACCACCTGCCTGTTTCCAGCATCTATATCCTAAAACTGATTACGTCCGGGATTACAAATGTAAGGAACGACATTAGCGGGGGAGGTTTTAGTTTTCAACAGGTGTGGAAAAACAATGTGAACATTGTTGGAATGTAGTGCCGGCGTATGTTTCACGGTGATGTGGAAAACCCTGGGTATAACATTTTTTCTTCATGAAAAAAGCATGACATTTTATGGGGATATATACATAAAAACACCATGGACCGGCTAAAAGTATGATGATCAGCATAAAAAAAGCCGCTGGCAAATTTTTGTTAAATTGAATACCGGAATATATTATTATAAGGATTAATTTTTCATATTTACGGCAGATCAACTTATGCGTATGTCCGAACCGGTTATAGTCCTTCATGCTGTCAAAAAAAATTACCAGAGTGTACCCATTCTGGATATCCCCCATCTGGAACTGCCGGCCGGCATATACTGGCTACAAGGTGAAAACGGCGCCGGCAAAACCACCTGTATGAAAGTAATGGCCGGCCTCATACCCTTCAAAGGGGAAATCCGGCTTCGCGGGGATGTCAGCAGCAAAGACCACCCGGTGGCCTTTCGCCGGCTGATCAACTACGCAGAGGCGGAACCGTTCTATCCGGCTTTCCTCACCGGCCGCGATCTGCTGGAGCTCTACCTCGGCACCAAAGGGGGCGACCGCCAACTGATCGCTGAAATAGCCGAACGAATGGGTGTGCATATCTTTGTCAATAACCCGGTGAGCACCTATTCCAGCGGCATGCTCAAAAAATTGTCGCTGCTGCTGGCCTTTACGGGCAACCCGGCGGTGATACTGCTCGATGAGCCCCTCATCACTATCGATACCCGCACGCTGGCGATCATGTACGACCTGGTCCGCACCCGCCATGCTGCCGGCGTTACCTTCCTTATCACCTCCCACCAGCCGCTGGACCCGGAAGAGGTCACCATCACAGGCACTCTTCGGATCGCGGAAAAAAATATTACGCTCAATTAATATGCGTTCAGTTACGGCCATCCTGCAAAAAATATTCACTGCCCGGTTCTATATACAGAACACGGGCTTCTTCCTCGTACTGTTCTATCTCATGTTCGGCGTGGTGGACAGCGGCAGCCTGCTCAATTATCACAAAGGGCTCATGATGGGCTTCCTGGAAGGCACTTCGTTTCTGCTGATCGTACTGGGACTGTGGGCGCTTTACTGCCTCAAATGTGTAGGCTTCGTGATGAAAGTAATGCAAACCCAGGGCTACGAATTCCTGTACCCCGCCATGGGCAGCATGAACAAAAACAGCCGCCTCCGCGAATGGTTCCTCATTCATAACGCCATCTACCTGCCGGTATGGATCTATGGCGGAATAGCGATGGCCGTGGGCATCCGGCACCACTACTACGGTCCTTCCATTGTCATCCTGGTATTTAATGTGATCATGGGCCTCTGGCCACTGGCGCTGTACGACAGGAAACTGTTCCGGCCGGATACCTTCTTTTTTACCGGTTATCTGCAACGCTGGATCAACCGCCGTTTTACAAAGCCGCCGGTGCTGTATTTCCTGTATGAACTGTTTACACAGTTTCCCCGCCGCATACTCACGGCCAAACTGGTATCTGCGCTGATGTTATGGCTTACTTTTTTCCTCATGCAACAAGGCGATTACTTCGATCTGCGCGGCCTCCAGCTGGGCGTCATGTTAAGCGTGCTGCTGCATCTTCAGCTGCTCACACATCACCGCGCCTTCGATGATACGTGGCTCAATTTCATGGAAAACCTGCCTGTCAGCACCTTCCGTCATTATGTCCGCATGGCGGCCATCTACCTGATCATGTGGATACCTGAAATGGTGATGATCACGGTCAACGCCTATACGAAAACAACGGCCTTGTCACTGCTTATGGTTTTCTGCCTGGCGCTTTCCCTGCTGATGTTTTTCCGCTCGCTCCTGTATTTTCCGAAGATAAATAACGAACTGCACGTACGTTATGTACTGCTCACCTGTTTTGTAGTGCTGTTTATGGTGCTCGGACATTACGAATGGCTTGCTATCCTGGTGCTACAGGTGCTTTCAGCGATTGTGTTCTTTAGCAAATACCGGCAGTACGAACCATATATAGAGCCGTAAAATTTATCTTCCAAAACAACCAAATGTATTAAAAGCAAAGCGGGCTGACCGATAAGGTCAGCCCGCTTTGTATTTTAGTGTAAACGGCTATTTTTTATTGCAAAAAATCATTCCCTTTTTAGGCGCACTTGCCAGCATTAAGGACTATGATCTTTATACGGCAATTAGGCATTCACCTAATTGTGGCCCAGGGCTTCAGCCCTGGGCGCCGCGGGGAAAACGATCACTCAGTGTTGCCAGCGATTCCAGCATCAGTGGTAATTGTTTGCGGATAAATTCATCTGTCAGGTTGCCTGATTCGTCGAACTTATGCTGCGCATTGGCAATCATGATTTCCGGTTTGTTCACCACATGGGCGTTGAGGAACACCATTACCTGCCGCAGATGGTACTGCATACGGGCGGTGCCTACGTTGCCCTGGCTGGCGCCCAGGATAGCCACGGCTTTTTCGTTGAAAGGTTTGTCAGGATGCCTGGAGAGCACGTCTATTACGTTTTTCAGGCCACCGGGAACGGAGTAGTTATATTCCGGTGAAACAAAAATAACGCCGTCAGAGGCTTGTATTTTCTCTGCCAGCGGCACTACCTGTTCCAGCAGTTCCGTATGTACGTCGGCGTTATACATAGGGATGTGGTCATAAAACACCTGCTCAATGGTGATGTGCGACGGTGCCAGCATTTGCATGGCTTTGAGAGCCATCTCGTTGTAGGACCCTTTTCTGAGACTGCCACAGAAGGCAATAAAATGATACTTTTTTTCGACAGACATGGTACTGCTTTAAATGATTAAATTCTTCTTTCTTTATTGATGAATTTCCGGTGAATGACTTCCTGCACAGGGATGTTCTCGATCTTGCTTTCGAGCCACGAGATAATGTCCAGGTAGAGGAAGGACCGGCGTTCGTAAGGGTCTTCGGAGATCTGTTCCAGCCTGTCTTTCAGGTCCACAAAGGCGCTGCGCAGCTCTTTGGGGTTGGCGTAAATATAACGGCGGAGGAACTTCATGATCGCTTCCATCACCAGTCCAAGGTCTTTGTGTTTGGAGATGAAGTGGTAAACGGATTTGATGAGATATTCCACCAGACTGTAATTTTCCAGTTCGTAGTGTGCAATGAGATGCAGTATACGGGCAAAACACTGAATATCGGCGCGCAGGTTGCCGATCTTCAGGTTGATGATTTTGTTGAGATAAAAAATCGCTTTGCTGTTATCGCCGCTACCGAAATAGAGGCAGGCGATTTTGTAATAAAACACCAGCACCCGGTGCTGGTCTATCTTTAGGGTGTGGTTGCTGATTTCAGACTCCAGCTCGGGCACCATGGCCAAACCCTGGCTGAATGTGCCTTCCAGGAAATAGCGGTTGATCTTGGCGGTGTACAGGTATACGAACGCCGAAGTGCGCGTGTTTTCGTGGAAACTTTCTTCATTGGCCCGGATGAATGTTTCCAGGTCGCACAAGGCTGATTTGAATTTCTCGAAATTGGACGTATAAAAATGGGCGGTCAGCAGGTTGTGCTGTGCCTTGATGTACAGGTCCATATCGGTTTGTTGCAGCCTGGGGTATTGTTTGAACAAGTCTACCCATTTCTGGGTGTACCGGTAGTACATCACAAAGTCCTGTAAGATATAATAGTACCAGCAGGATGCCTGGTACAGGTATATTTTTTCATAGAAGCTCATCTGCGAAGCGTCGCGCTGTGGCAGCTGGCCTTCAAAAAATGATTTCACCATGTCGGCGTCCCGCTCGTTGCGGGCATGGCCCAGCTTCAGGTACAGGCCGTACATGCGGAGGGAGAGGGTGCTCAGCCGGCTGATATGAGTGAGCTGATGCTCTATCTGCCGGGATTCGGAACTGAGGGCTTCTGCCCGGTTCTCGAGGCTGCGGGTGATATGCCGTGATTCAATCAGCTTTTCAAACTCCACAATTTCGTAGCTCATCATCACCTCTTCCTGCTCCAGGGCCATCGTTTTGGCTTTGGCCAGCACTTTAAGGCTCTGGTTGTACAGTCCTTTATTATACAGCACCCGGGCATGGTCCAGCTGTTCCCGCAGGTCTATCAGCGGGTCTTTCTGTTTATACAGCTGCCGCAGGCTCGAAAGGAGATGTTTGTACAGGTGTGCCTTTACGTTGGACAACTGCTGTTTTTTCAGGTCCGGCACTTTCTTCAGTATCTGCTCCTCGTCGTAGTCCTTCATTTTGTCCAGCGTATTGAACAATTGAATGAACAATACGTCGTCTTTGGTATTATTCTTATTAAATGCCAACTGAAAATTCCGCTTTTCGGCTTTAGTTAGCGTTTTTATTAATATGAATAAAGCATCACTTTGGCTGTTGGGCATCGTTAATAAATTCTTATAAGTAATTGATATGCAATCATTTGATGTATATCAACCTATTTTAAAAGTTGTAATTATAGCAAATTTAGCGATATGGCAATTAAATATTGCCCATTAGATTTGAAGGTATAAACAATTTAAAAGGAAAGCATTAAGGATGGGAAAAACGTTATTTGATAAGATCTGGGACAGCCATATCGTGATGAGTAAGCCGGAACATCCGGACGCTGTGTATATCAATACTCACTTTATCCATGAAGTAACGAGCCCGCAGGCATTCGACGGCCTTCGCAAACGTGGCATCCCGGTATTCCGCCCACAGAAGACCAGGGCCACCGCAGACCACAACGTACCTACGCTGGACCAGCACCTGCCGATCAAGGAGGCCCTGAGCCGCCACCAGGTGGAGATGCTCACCAAAAACACAGCGGAATTCGGGGTGGAGCTGTATGGTCTCGGCCATCCCTATCAGGGTATTGTACACGTGATCGGTCCGGAGCTGGGCATCACCCTGCCAGGCATGACCATCGTGTGTGGCGACAGCCATACCAGCACCCACGGTGCCTTTGGCGCCGTAGCTTTCGGTATCGGCACCTCCGAAGTGGAACAGGTACTGGCCACCCAGTGTATCCTGCAATACAAGCCTAAACGCATGAAAATAGAGGTGAACGGCTCCTTGAAAAAAGGCGTGCTGTCTAAAGACATCATCCTCTACATCATCTCTAAAATATCCGCTTCCGGCGCTACCGGCTACTTCGTGGAATATGCCGGCGACGCTATCCGCAACCTCAGCATGGAAGCCCGTATGACCATCTGTAACATGAGCATCGAAATGGGCGCCCGCGGCGGCCTCATCGCTCCGGATGATATTACGTTCGACTATATCAAAGGACGTCAGTTCGCGCCACAGGGCGCCGACTGGGACAAAGCGCTCGCTTACTGGAAAACACTCTATTCCGATAACGACGCCCAGTTCGATAAAGTGCTCACCTTCGACGCTGCAGACATCGAACCTCAGATCACCTACGGCACCAACCCCGGCATGGGCATGGGCGTTACCCAGCATATCCCGGCACTGGACCAGGTGGAAGAAAAAGAAAGACCTTCTTTCAAAAAATCACTAGAATACATGGACCTGGAACCAGGCAGCGCGCTGCTCGGCAAAAAAATAGACTATGTGTTTATCGGTAGCTGCACCAACTCCCGTATCGAAGACCTCCGTTTGGTGGCCGACTATGTGAAAGGCAAACGCAAAGCCGATGATGTGGTGGTATGGATCGTGCCCGGCTCTAAACAGGTGGAGGCACAGGCCAAAGAAGAAGGTATCGACAAAGTGTTTGCAGCAGCTGGTTTCCAGCTCCGTGAACCGGGATGCTCCGCCTGCCTCGCCATGAACGAAGACAAAGTGCCTGCCGGCATGTATTGCATCTCTACGTCCAACCGCAACTTCGAAGGTCGCCAGGGCCCTAACGCCCGCACCTTCCTGGCCAGCCCGCTTACCGCTGCCGCTGCTGCTCTCACAGGCCGCGTGACAGACGTCAGAGACAATTTCTAACTATCAAAATTGCTAAACAATATGATTTGGGACGCCGACTTATATAAAACAAAACACGCCTTCGTGTTTGAATATGGCAACAGCCTGATCGGTGACTGGTTGCAACCACAGGCCGGGGAAACTGTCCTTGACCTGGGCTGCGGTACCGGAGAACTCACCGCTCAACTGGGGGCCACCGGCGCCCTGGTCACCGGTATCGATGCTTCGCCCGAAATGATTGCCACCGCAAGGCAGTCATTCCCGGAAGTGGCCTTTGAAGTGGGCGACGCTACCAATTTCTCGCTGCCGCAACAGTTTGATGCTGTTTTCTCCAACGCCACCCTGCACTGGGTACGGGAAAAAGAAAAGGCCATCAACCGGATGTACACGCATCTGAAGAAAGGTGGCCGCCTGGTCATCGAAATGGGAGGCAAAGGAAATGTGGACAGCATCCTGCGCACACTCGACAGGGTGATGCAGGCCAAAGGCTACCACTACGCGCCTTTCTGGTATTTTCCTTCTCCCGGCGAATACGCTACCCTGCTGGAAAACGCCGGCTTCCGCGTGGAAAGGGTCCATTTCTTTGACCGTCCCACCAAACTGGCCGATCCTGAAAAAGGCATCATCGACTGGCTCGAGATGTTCGGCAATCACTTCTTTGCCGGCGTCCCGGAAAATGATAAACAGGCTATCCTGCAACAGGTGCAGCAGGAGCTGGGCCCGCAGGTGACCCGCGACGGACAGCTCTATGCAGATTATGTGAGACTGCGCGTAGCCGCTACAAAAATCTAAATGACATTATTACTATGAGCAAAATATTTCAACATCTTGTTTCATCTGCGGTACCTGTACCCATTGAAAATATTGATACAGACCAGATCATCCCGGCCCGCTTCCTGAAAGCTACCACCCGCGAAGGTTTTGGTGAAAACCTGTTCCGTGACTGGCGTTTCGATGCCAACAATCAGCCTAAAGCTGATTTTGTGCTCAACAATCCCCTGTACAGTGGTAAAATCCTGGTAGCCGGTAAGAACTTCGGCTGCGGCTCCTCCCGTGAGCACGCGGCATGGGCCATCGGCGACTACGGTTTTAAAGTGGTGGTGAGCAGCTTCTTCGCGGATATCTTCAAGAACAATGCGCTCAATAATTTCATCCTGCCGGTACAGGTCAGCGAAACCTTCCTCGACAAGGTGTTCAAAGCCATCGAAGCAGATCCGAAAGCGGAGCTGGAAGTAGATTTGGAAAACCAGTTTATCCGTATCGTGGCCAGCGGCGAACAGGAAAGCTTCGATATCAATGCTTACAAAAAAACATGTCTGCGTAATGGTTACGATGATATCGACTATCTCCTGAGCCTCCGTCAGGACATCGAAAAATACGAAGGCACACGGGCATTTAATTTCTAACAATCACTAAAACAACAACATAAAAAAGCAATATCCTGTATGGGCGTAGAGAAGAAAATACTGGTAATACCCGGCGACGGCATAGGCCAGGAGGTAACCACCTGGGGACAGAAAGTACTGACTGCAATAGCTGCCAACTATCACCACCAATTCACGTTTGAAGAAGGTATCATGGGCCACGTGGCCATCGAAGCTACCGGCGACCCGCTGCCTGAAGAAACGCTGCAGAAGGCTAAAAACAGCGATGCTATCCTGTTTGGCGCCATAGGCCACGCCAAATATGACAACGATCCCACACTGAAGGTAAGACCAGAGCAGGGGCTGTTGAAAATCCGCAAGGAACTGGGCCTGTACGCTAACCTACGCCCTATCAAACTGTTTGATGAACTGCTGGAAGCTTCCAGCATCAAACCGGAAATTCTCCGCGGCTCAGATATCCTCTTCTTCCGCGAGCTCACCGGTGACGTGTACTTCGGCGAAAAGAAAAGAACAGAAGACCGCAACACCGCTTCCGATCTGATGATCTATCATCGTTATGAAGTGGAGCGCATCGCACGTAAAGCATACGAGGCTGCCCGCTCCCGCCGCAAAAAACTCTGCTCAGTGGACAAAGCCAACGTACTCGAGGCCAGCCGCCTGTGGAGAGAAGTGATGCAGGAAGTAGCAAAAGAATATCCCGACGTGGAAACAGAACATATGTTCATTGACAACGCCGCCATGCAGCTGATCAAAGACCCGAAACGTTTTGACGTGGTGGTAACAGGTAACCTCTTCGGTGATATCCTCACAGACGAGGCTTCCCAGATCGCCGGTTCTATGGGTATGCTGGCTTCTGCATCTGTAGGAGACACCGTAGGTTTCTATGAGCCTATCCACGGTTCTGCACATGATATCGCCGGTAAAGGCATCGCCAACCCGCTGGCGTCCATCCTGTCTGCCGCCCTTATGCTGGACATTTCCTTCGGCCTCAAAACCGAATCACAACGCGTGATCAAAGCAGTGGAAGCTACGCTCCGCCAGGGCTACAGGACCATGGACATCGCCAACAAACATACCGAGAACGAATTCATCATGGGCACAGATGCCATGGGCGCCAAAGTGCTGGAAAACCTGAACTAATTTCTTCATCGAAAATATTACACTATCATGGATAAAAATCGTGTATACGTCTTTGATACCACCCTGCGTGATGGCGAACAGGTCCCTGGTTGCCAGCTGACTACCGTCGAAAAAATTATTGTAGCTAAAAAACTCGAAGCGCTAGGTGTAGATATCATTGAAGCCGGCTTCCCTATCTCCAGCCCCGGTGATTTCCAGAGCGTGGTGGAAATATCCAAAGCAGTAACAGAGCCTGTTATCTGCGCCCTCACCCGTGCCAATACCACCGATATAGATGCTGCTGCGGAAGCCCTCCGTTTCGCTAAACGCAAGCGTATCCATACCGGTATCGGTTCTTCGGATATCCATATCAAACATAAATTCAACAGCACCCGCGAACAGATCGTGGAACGCGCGGTGGCCGCCGTAAAATACGCCCGCAAATTCACTGACGATGTAGAGTTTTTTGCGGAAGATGCCGGTCGCGCAGATAACGCATTTCTCGCACAGATGATCGAAGCGGTGATCGCTGCCGGTGCCACCACCGTCAACATCCCCGACACCAACGGCTACTGCCTGCCCGACCAGTATGGCGCTAAAATCAAATACCTGACAGAACACGTCTCCAATATTGATAAAGCCATTATCTCCGTTCACTGCCACAACGACCTCGGTCTGGCCACTGCCAACACCATCGCCGGTGTTATGAACGGTGCCCGCCAGGTGGAATGTACGATCAACGGTATCGGTGAACGCGCCGGTAACACTTCCCTCGAAGAAGTGGCCATGATCCTGAAAACACACCACGGACTGGGTTATCATACCAATATCAACTCTAAAGGCATTTACGAAATCAGCACGCTGGTAGAGAAAATGATGCGTATGCCGGTACAGGCCAACAAGGCTATCGTAGGCCGCAACGCTTTCGCGCACAGCTCCGGTATCCACCAGGATGGTGTGCTGAAACACCGCGAGAACTACGAAATCCTCAACCCGGAAGACGTGGGCATCAACTCCAACGCCATTATCCTCACCGCTCGCAGCGGCCGCCATGCCCTCAAGCATCACCTCGAGCGCCTCGGCTACAAAATGGATAAAATCAACCTCGACGAAGTGTACCAACGTTTCCTCGAAATGGCCGACAACAAAAAGGAAATCAACGACGCCGACCTGCTGCAGCTGATGGGCGATGGCGACAGCAAAAACTATGGCGACAAAGCCATTAAAGTGACCCTGTTACAAGTAGTATGCGGTGATCCGCTGCGCCCGATGGCTACCGTGAAACTGCGCATCAACGGGGAAGACCGCGAAGCCAGTGCTGCCGGTAATGGCCCGGTAAACGCCACTATCAACGCTATCCACGCCATCATTAAAGATGATATCGAACTGGATGAATTCAGCATCCAGGCCATGCATGGCGGCAGCGAAGATGTAAGTAAAGTAAATATGCGTGTGAAACACAACGGCCAGTCCTTCTACGGTTTCGGTTACTCTACCGATATCGTGAATGCCTCTGTGCATGCCTATGTAGACGCGCTTAATAAGATATACTAACTATTGCCAACAGAACGTATAACGGAGTTGCGGTGAACAACCGGCAACTCCGTTTTTTTTGTGTAGCATGGTTTTTGTTGACTGCGTTCACACAAATCAACTAGAGTCATTTAAACTACACAGTATGAAATTTAACCATGTCTTGTTGGGCATTGTATGCCTTGCTGCGGCTGCGTGTCACAAAACCACCTGCACATCGGAGAACTATCCTCCGATAAAAGCTTCCCGCGTAGAAGGGACCGCTGACAGTATCCGGTTTAACCTGAGCTATTATACCTCCCGTTGTGAGCGTTTTTCCGGGTTTAAAGAATTTGATTCCGCCGGTGTTCATGTGGTGTACATCAAAAGTTTCTTCGAGTCATGCGATTGTACAGACACGCTTCAAAGAACAGAACTGCCATTTGCCGTTAAAACGCCGGGCCCCGGCACCCACTACTACAAATGGGGACCATACAATGGCGCTATTGATACCGTTGTGATACACTAGAAAGATATCGGACATAAAAAAGGAGTTGCGGGTCAGTTACCGCAACTCCTTTTTTCTTGCTGTACATATCTTAAAACAAAATATCCATCAGCGGATATTTTTTATAGTCCGGGAGATAATAATGCCACCATTCCGTGCGGGAGCCTTTAAAACCGTGTTGTTTCATGGTGTCGCGCAGCAGTTTGCGGTTAGCCGTTACTGTTGGATCGGAGGGGACGTAGTTCTCATGCGCTTTTTGAGTGAAATCATCGAAGTCCGTAGGCATGGCCACGGGCTTCCCTGTTTTAAGGTCGGCCATGGACAGGTCTATCGCTACGCCGCGGTTATGTCCTGACCCCTTGCGCGGATCGGCGGCATAGAGGTCGTTGGGCACAATTTTAAACATCTCCTCGGTAACCCGGTAGGGGCGGTAGGCATCGTATATCAGGAGGGTATATCCTTTTTTGTTCAGCGCTGACTGTACGGCTTTCAGCTTCTCGGCCGCAGGCCGGCGCAGGAAGATCTTTGTGTGGGTATATAATCGCTGATGGGTGAAGTTATTGGTGGTGGCATACCGCACATCTTTGCGGATATGGGGGATGAACGTCTCCAGGTCCACCAGCTGCTGACTGCTGTCCTTTTTTACCAGTTGGGCATACTGTTCAGTGCTGCCTACTATCAGCAGGCCGTATTTATTGGGTTTGATCTGCTGTGCGCCGGCATATTGTAAAAGGCTCCCTAACAGGGCTGTCAACATCAGTTTTCTCATGGGCTTAAATAATAAAAAGTCGTTCATTTGCTCCGGAAATTATTGAATTTTGCGAAAATTAGGCAAGAAAGTATGAAATACAGTGAAAATACAATTGTAAATCGCTTGGTAAAATAGGTATTTTAGAACCCTTAAATTTTTTAATATGGAGCTGTTCAGATTAGATCACAAAGTGGCGGTTATCACCGGTGGTGGTAGCGGCATAGGACAGGCGATCGCAAAAAGCTTTGGCGCCCAGGGTGCAAGGGTGCATATTATCGAGCTGAATGAAGAAGGGGGCCGGAGCACGGCAGAAGAAATCAGGGCGGCAGGCGGACAGGCGGAAGTACATGCCTGCAACGTGGCCGACCAGGCAGCGGTGATCAACGTGATGGACAGCATTGTGCAGCAGGCCGGTAAACTGGACATCCTGGTAAACTGTGCCGGCATTGCGCATGTGGGCAATCTGGAAAATACCGCCGAAACGGATTTCGACCGCGTATACCAGGTAAATGTGAAAGGCACCTATAACTGTATGTACGCAGTTATTAAACAAATGAAAGCACAGGGCGGCGGCGTGATCCTTAATATCGCCTCCATAGCTTCCAGCGTGGGCATTCCGGACAGGTTCGCCTATTCCATGAGCAAAGGCGCGGTACTCACCATGACACTGTCTGCTGCCAAAGATTACCTCGGGAGCAATATCCGTTGCAACTGTATCTCTCCGGCAAGGGTACACACGCCATTCGTGGATGGCTTCATCGCTAAAAACTATCCCGGCAAAGAAGCCGAAATGTTTGAGAAACTGAGCAAAACCCAGCCTATAGGCCGTATGGCCAAGCCGGTGGAAGTAGGGCACCTGGCCCTCTACCTCTGCTCCGACGAGGCTGGTTTCATTACCGGATGCGACTACCCGATTGACGGCGGTTTTATCAGGTTAAATAATTAATAGATTGAATGTGATGAATATTGCTGAAGGTTATTATCTTTCAATCTATTCATTCATCAATCATTAATAACGATTATGCAACATTTTCGTGTATGGCTGGCAGGGCTGGCAGTATTGGCCTTTACCGCCTGTAATTCGGGGACCGGAAAAAAGAACAACGGCACCGATACGGCTGCCGCACTGGTGCCTGCTACTCCGGCAGGTTCAGTGGAAGTGGCTATTACCGGCAAGGATAAAGACACCCAGCAGATCACCATTAAGTTTCAGATAAAAGATCTGAAAAAAGAAAAATCATTTGAACAGGCCGTCCTGAAAGACGCGCCCGATGCGGAACTGTTTAAAGTCCTGTGGGACGAGCCCAACAGCGCCTACATCGGCGTACTGAAGCCTAATCATGCGGTAAGGTATTACCATGCCAGCCAGGATGATAAAGGAGACCTGAAGATACTGTGGGCCACTGCCCCGCCGAAACGTATCTGGGAATACATGGAAAACACCATGGGCCTGGGTAAAGTGTCTGCTTCCGCTGAACTGAGTAAAAAGTACAGCAAAAATATGCAGTCAGGCATGATCATCGCCGACTTCATTGTAGAAATCAGACCGGACAACACACCCGACAGCGTAGAGCTGTACGTGGAATTCGGCGGCGTACGCAAAAGCATGTACATCGGCATCCCTGCAGGCTACCAGCCTACCATCCAGCAAACATCAGATGCTGACCATGTGTACTTCTCACTGGTAAAAGACGGCAAAGCGGAACCATTCATCGACCTGAAAGTGGAAAACGGCCACTTACAGGTAAAAACACTGAAAGAAATCAAAAAAGACTAAAGGATAACAATAAAAAATATTGAAATGAAACTGATCAGGTTTGGTTTACCGGGACAAGAAAAGCCGGGCATTGTTACAGCAGCAGGCATGTTTGACGTCAGCGCTTTTGGTGAAGATTTTGGCGAGCAGTTCCTGGCTTCCAACGGCCTCGAACGCCTGTCCCAATGGTGGGAACAAAACAGCGCTTCCTGTCCGCAGGTGCCTGCCGGCACCCGTTTGGGCGCGCCGTTCCAACGGCCTTCCAAAATCGTGTGCATCGGTCTGAACTACGCTGACCACGCCCGCGAGACCAATGCGCCGATCCCGACAGAACCAATCGTGTTCTTTAAAAGCACTACCGCACTGGTAGGCCCCAACGACGACCTGGTGATTCCGCGCAACAGCGAAAAAACCGACTGGGAAGTGGAGCTGGCCGTGGTAATCGGTAAAAAAGCCTCCTATGTGGAAGAAAAAGACGCGATGGACTATGTGGCCGGCTACTGCCTGCACAACGACTATAGCGAGCGCGCCTTCCAGCTGGAAAGAAACGGTCAGTGGGTGAAAGGAAAAAGCTGCGACACCTTCGCTCCGATGGGCCCCTGGCTGGCTACCAAAGATGAAATCAAAGACGTGAACAGTCTGCGTTTATGGCTTACCGTTAACGGCCAGAAAATGCAGGACGGCAACACTTCCAACTTCATCTTTAATGTAGCGTACGTAGTGTCTTACCTGAGCCAGTTCATGACACTGCTCCCCGGCGATGTGATCTCCACCGGTACACCGGCAGGCGTAGGTCTCGGCATGAACCCGCAGGTTTACCTGAAACCAGGTGACGTAGTGGAACTGGGCATCGATGGCCTGGGCACTTCCAAACAATCAGTAGTGGCCTATAAATAACCGCATATGAAACGTTATTGCCTGGCACTGGACCTGGTCAACGAACCGCAGCTGATAGCCGAATATGAAGACTATCACCGCAACGTATGGCCGGAAATCAAAAAAAGCATTACCGACAGCGGCATCCAAAACATGGAAATATACCGTGCCGGCAACCGCTTGTTTATGATCATGGAAGTGAACGATACTTTCTCTTTTGACACCAAAGGCGCCATGGACGCTGCCAATCCTAAAGTACAGGAATGGGAACAGCTCATGTGGAAATACCAGCAGGCATTGCCGGTAGCGAAGCCCGGAGAGAAATGGATCATCATGGATAAGATTTTCTCACTGTAATATTTTGTTATTCAGGAATTTGATCATTTGGATTTTCCTGAATGATCAGGTTCCTGAATAACTAAACAGCTCAATAAATAACCAAGTAACAAAATATCTAAATAATCAAATGGTTATTGACGCACATCAGCATTTCTGGCAGTATGATCCCGTCCGCGACGCCTGGATAGACGATTCCATGCAGGTCATTCGGAGGGACTTTTTCCCGGAACACCTGGAACCGATACTGGCTTCCAATGGTGTACACGGCTGTGTGGCAGTCCAGGCCGACCAGTCGGAAAACGAAACCGCTTTCCTGCTGGACCTGGCAGATAAACATCCGTTCATCAAAGGTGTGGTAGGCTGGACAGACCTGCGCAGTCCGGATGTACGGGAACGGCTGGCCGCTTATACCGCCCATCCCAAACTGAAAGGTTTCCGGCATATTGTGCAGGGAGAGCCTGATAGCAATTTCCTGCTTGGAGAGGCTTTCTGCAACGGCATCGCCGCGTTGGCTGAATTCGGTTTCACCTACGACATACTCGTATATCCGAAACAGTTAGCCGCCACAGCTGCTTTCGTGGAAAAATTCCCGGACCACCGCTTCGTGATCGATCACGTGGCGAAGCCGGATTTCAAAACCGGCGCGCTGGACGAATGGGCCGCCTATATGCGTCGCATCGCCAAGGCGCCCAATGTATACTGTAAGCTCAGCGGACTGGTAACTGAGGCCGACTGGCAGCACTGGCAACAGGAACACTTCGAACCGTTCCTCGACGTGGTGCTGGAATGCTTCGGTCCCAACCGGCTCATGTTTGGCTCCGACTGGCCCGTTTGCCTGCTGGCAGCGGAATACGCCCAGGTGAAAAACATCATTGTCAGCTACATTGGCAAACTGTCAACAGCAGAACAAAACAACATAATGGGAGGCAACGCCATCTCATTTTATCATCTATAAAAAACAAGTACAACACCACGCATATGGATTTAGGATTACAGGGAAAAGTGATTATTGTTACCGGCGGTGCCAAAGGTATTGGAGAAGGTATTGCAAAACTGGTAGCAGCTGAAGGAGGCATTGTCGTAATTGCCGGCAGAAATGAAGCAGATAACAGCAAAACCGTCAACGAGATCATCGGGGCGGGTGGTCAGGCTTATGGTATCCGGGCCGAGCTGTCTAACGTGGACGACTGCCGCAAAGTGATCGCTGAAACCATAGAAAAATACGGGAAAATTGACGGCCTGGTGAACAACGCCGGCGCTAATGACGGTGTAGGACTGGAAAGCGGTAGTCCGGAACGTTTTATGCAATCGCTGCAGAACAACCTGTCCCACTACTACAACCTGGCCCATTTTGCGCTGCCATACCTCAAAACCACCAAAGGCAATATTGTGAATATCGGCTCCAAAGTAGCTACTACCGGTCAGGGCAACACCTCCGGTTATGCAGCTTCCAAAGGCGCCATCAATGCGCTTACCCGTGAATGGGCAGTAGAGCTGCTGCCATATTCTGTGCGTGTCAATACGGTCATCCCGGCCGAAGTATGGACACCGCTGTACGAAACCTGGATCAATTCTTTGCCCAATCCAAAGGAAAAACTGGCTTCCATCACCGCCAAAATTCCTTTTGAGCACAGAATGACCACCTCCGAAGAGATCGCCAACACCACCGTGTTCCTGCTGTCTCCCCGTTCATCACATACAACCGGACAGATATTATTCGTAGACGGAGGTTATACACACCTCGACAGGTCCATCAGCTGAGCATTTGCCGACTAAACTGATACATTACACTTTTACCTGAAAACAAAACTCTTCGTTATGGCCGGAGGCGCAGTAAGTAATTCCACCTATACCAGCAGCCCCTCGAGCGGGAAACAGGCTGGCAACTACCTTTTCCCGTTTATACTGGTGACCAGTCTTTTCTTTTTATGGGGCCTCGCATACGGCCTGCTGGACGTGCTGAACAAACACTTCCAGGAAGTGCTGAACATTACGCCTAAACGCTCTACGCTGTTACAGGGCGCTTACTTCGGCGCTTACTTTATCATGGCTTTACCGGCCGGCATGTTCATGAACAGGTTTGGCTATAAGAAAGGCATTATTATGGGACTGCTGCTGTATGCAGCGGGCGCCTTCCTTTTCTATCCGTCAGCCCGTGCACTTAATTTTGATTTCTTCCTGCTGTCACTGTTTATTCTTGCTTGCGGGCTGGCCTGCCTGGAAACGGCTGCTAATCCATATGTGACTGTACTGGGACCAAAAGAATCTTCCGAGCAGCGATTGAACCTGTCGCAGTGTTTCAATGGGCTGGGTTCCTTCCTGGGCCCGGTGATCGGCGGCGCGCTCTTTTTTGGCAGCGGAAAAGATGATCTGACCACCGTACAGCTTACCTATATTGTGATTGGCGTAGTTGTGCTGATGATCGCTGGTTTCTTCTACCGTACCAAACTGCCGGAAATCAAAGAGGCCGAGGCGGAAGGAGAAGCGGTATTAAAAGATGAAAGGCCCCTGTTTGCCCATAAACATTTTGTAGGCGGCGTGGTGGCGCAGTTCTTTTATGTGGCGGCACAAGTGGGCGTAGGCGCTTTGTTTATCAATTATGCCACCGAATACTGGCAGGGAACGTCCAACGAAAAAGCGGCCTATCTGCTGTCTGCTGGCATGGTGTTGTTCCTGGCTGGCCGTTTCGTAGGCACTGCTCTGATGCGTAAAATCGCTCCCAACAAACTGCTGGCAATTTATGCGTTTGTCAACGTGCTGCTATGCGCCTTTGTGATGACAGGCAGCGGCGCAGCTTCCGTATATGCGCTGATAGCAGTATTTTTCTTCATGTCTATCATGTTCCCGACCATCTTCGCTCTGGGAGTAAAAGATCTGGGAAAACATACTAAAAAAGGTGCTTCTTTTATCGTGATGTCTATCGTGGGCGGGGCATCTGTTCCTTACCTGATGGGCGTGGTGACAGAAAAGTATTCTACCGCCATTTCCTATGGTATCCCAATGCTTTGTTTCGTAGTAGTGTTCTACTATGGCTGGCGGGGATACAAGAGAAGCTAGGGCCTTTTTAATCCTTTAATCCGCAAAATCATCGTATCTTCCTGATCACAAAAAGGAATACCATGATCTTGCGGATTTTTACTTCCTATATCTTCCGTTGTGTCCTGATATGCCTGCCTGTCCTATGGCTCTGCGGATGCGCAAAAAAAGATAAACCCTCTGACCCGCCACCGGTATTCTATACCCGGTTGTCGCTGGACATCTCCCATGAAATGAATGGCAGCCCGCTGGTCAGGAATACCAGCACTTATTCCAATCCTTTAGGAGAGAAGTTCATTATCACCAAATTCCGTTATTACCTCAGCAATTTCGCACTGGTGGATGACGCCGGGAAAACCGTCCCGCTGGCATCGGCCTACTTCCTGATAGATGACGCGGTGGACTCCACCAAACGCCTGGTGCTTGATAGTGTGCCGGTGGGCAATTTTACGGCGGTCCGTTTCCTGATAGGAGTAGACAGCGCCCGTAATAACAGCGGCGTACAGTCCGGTGCTTTAGCCCCGGAAAACGGTATGTTCTGGACCTGGAACAGCGGTTACATCATGGCCAAAATGGAAGGCACCTCCGATGCCGCAACAACGCCCATGCAGGGATTCGAGTGGCATGTGGGCGGATTCAAAGAGCCTTATAACGTACTGCGAACGGTGCAACTGCCGTTAAGCTTCAGGGTGATACCGTTCATGGCCGCCATACCGCATTTTAGCATGGTGGCCAGTGTAGATAAATGGTTCACGCCCAACGAGGCCAGCTTCGCCAAGACTGCGATTATCATGGGCCCGGGCGCTGCGGCAGTTAACATCGCCAACAATTATCAACAGATGTTCTCTATTAAAAACTGATACCGCGCATGCGTCATAAAGCGTTATATATCGCTGCTGCCTTCGGGACACTGCTCCTCTTCGCCCATGCCTGTAAAAAGGAAAATAAGGGCGGAACAGGTGGTTTCCGGACAGACCCGCTGACGCTGTCCCTGCCACCGGGGTTCCCTGAGCCGGTATACAATTTCTCCAACAACCCGCTGACCAAACAGGGCGTAGCCTTGGGACGCTTTATTTTTTACGATTACCGTCTCTCCAAAGACAGCACCGTGTCCTGTGGATTTTGCCATCAGCAGTTCGCCGCCTTCGGACATTTTGACCACGCACTGAGCCACGGCGTAGGCGGACAACAAGGCACCCGTTCGGTGCCGGTGCTTTTCAACATGATCTGGCAGAAAGCGTTTATGTGGGACGGCGGGGTAAACAACCTGGAAATACAACCACTGACGCCGCTCACCGATCACAAGGAAATGGGCGTGGACCTGCAGGAGCTGTTGAAAAAAATGCAGGGCGATCCGAAGTACCGGCAACAATTCAGCGCCGCCTTCGGTACAGAGGAAGTCACCAGTGAACGGATGTTCAAAGCCATTACACAGTTTGTTGGCACTATGATTTCCGGTAACTCCCGGTATGACAGCATCGTCCGCAAGGTGCCGGGAGCAGCCTTTTCACCCGACGAAGCCGCCGGTTATACACTGTACCAGCAGAAGTGCGCGGCCTGTCATAAAGAGCCGCTGTTCACGGACCTCAGCTATCGCAGCAACGGCCTGCCTTACCTCCCCGCACTCAACGATGTGGGCCGCATGAAGATCACCGGAAATACCGCGGATTATCTCAAGTTTAAAGTGCCCTCCCTGCGGAATATCCTGAAAAGCTCTCCCTATATGCACGACGGACGCTACTTCGATATCTTCCAGGTATTCGACTTCTACGATCATGGCGTAAAGGACACCGTTACCACCGACGCCCTGGTACGGAAAGGCCTTTCGCTGACTGACCAGCAAAAGCGCCAGCTGTACCTGTTCCTGAATACCCTCACCGACTATACGCTGATCAACAATAAAGACCTCTCCGAAGTATTGATAGCGCCATAAAACAGGGCAATCATCAAGGCCTTGAAATTTAAATTTCGGGATTTCGGAAAATCCCGATATGTTTGTGCCATGGAATTAATGTTGGTTTTAAAGGCGCTCAGTAATGAAACAAGGGTAAACATACTCATTTGGCTCAAGCAGCCTCGTCTCCACTTTCCTGCTGAAGAATTACTGGACTACGATGAAAATCTGGGCGTTTGTGTAAGCGACATTACCCAAAAGGCCGGTTTGTCTCCATCCACAACATCAGACTACCTGAGCTTACTGCAAAAATGCGGACTTATTGAAGCTACCCGCGTAGGCCAGTGGACATACTACAAACGTAATGAGGCAGCGATGGACACACTGAAAAAATTAATCCAGAAGACATTCTGATTTTTTTATTTAAACATTTCGAAATTTAGCGAAATATCGAATTATGAAAGCAATTGTAATCAACAATTATGGGGGACCGGAAGTCCTGCAGTTAAAGGAAATAACCACTCCTTCCATAACAGATCATTCCCAGGTGCTGGTGAAGGTAAGGGCTACCTCGGTCAACCCGCTCGATTACCAGGTAAGGAGAGGGGATTACGCCTCACTCTTCGATTTGCCCATTATAACCGGTCACGATATTGCAGGCGACGTGGTAGCCGTAGGTAAAGCCGTGAAAACATGGCGGCCCGGGGACAAAGTCTATTACTCCCCACGTTTTGGTGGCCCCGGCAGTTATGCTGAGTATCATCTCACAGATGAATCCTCGTTGTCGGGAATGCCGGCTAATCTTAGCTATGAAGAAGCTGCTGCTGTTCCGCTTATCGGCGGAACGGTATGGGAAATGCTGGTGGTACGGGCTAAACTAAAAAAAGGGGATACTATTCTCATTCCCGGCGGTGCCGGTGGCATTGGAACGCTGGCCATACAGGTGGCCAAATCACTGGGGGCATTTGTGTATACGACCGGGCAAGGTATTTTACAGGAGCAACTGCTGCAGCTTGGAGCGGACGTGGTCATCGACCATCATAAAAAAAACTACATTGAAGAGATACAGGCTTATACCAAAGGAAAAGGAGTGGACGTGATAATCGATACAGTAGGAGGCCACACGCTCTCAAACGGTCCACATGCCCTGGCCAGCTATGGCAGCATTGTAACGCTGGTGGATATTGCCCTGCCGCAAAACCTTATCCACGCCTGGGAGAAAAATGCCACCTATCATTTTGTTTTTACCAGGCAAAGCAGGGACGAGCTTCATCATATTACGGGCTTAATTGAAGCCGGACAGGTAAAGCCGGTAATAGACAGTGTGTATCCGATTGAAGATGTTAAGAGCGCTCATCAAAGAATGGAAGACGCAAAGCGGGACAGGCCTCTGTTGGGTAAAATTGTACTGTCATTATAAACAGTCTGTATGCAGAAAGAGGGTGCCTTTGGGGGCACCCTCTTTCACAATGTGTTCTACGGAAGTTTATCCCTTTGATCTTTTATAGCAGTCTGCTATATGATCATTCACCATGCCTGTGGCCTGCATATAGGCGTAACAGATAGTAGACCCTACGAACTTGAACCCGCGTTTCAGCAGGTCCTTGCTCATAGCGTCGGAGATGGCGGTTTTAGCCGGTACTTCCTGTAGTGATTTAAAATTATTGACAATGGGTTTGTGATTGACAAAAGACCAGATATACTTGTCGAAAGTGCCGAATTCCTTTTGCACGGCCAGGAAGGCTTTGGCATTGGTAACCACGGCGTTGACCTTCAGTTTGTTGCGGATGATCCCTTCGTTTTCCAGCAGTTTGGAGATTTTTTTATCATCGTACCTGGCTATTTTTTTCGCATCCCAGTTATCAAAAGCTTTGCGGTAGTTTTCTCTTTTGGTCAGCACAGTATACCAGCTAAGGCCGGCTTGTGCGCCTTCGAGGCAAAGCATTTCAAACAGGTGCTGATCGTCATGATTGGGCGTTCCCCATTCATGGTCATGATAGTCTTTATACAATTGATCTTTGAGGCTCCAGCCGCATCTGGTTTTTTCTACAGTTCCCATTCATTGATGATTTTTCTGACCCGGTTTTTATATTCGCCCAGTTCATTCAATGTCTCGTTGATGAAGGCATTGTCTTCGAGGCTGCCTACCACTACGTTCATCTCGCTGGCGTTTTCGTAGGCCAGTTGGCGGAAAGGGTTTTTATAATCTTTTTCCCTTGAATGGCGGATGTTGTGTGCTATCCATTCCATCGTACGGGTTGAGTCTTCCAGCCATTCTGCGAGTAATGCAGGGGTAAAGTTTTTCAAAGGTACTTCTTTTATTTCCAGCATGCTGGCAACGGCGTGCTGTAGTTTATCGGAAGCATATTCTTTACCAATCTCGATGTACTGTTCGTGCAGCTGCGGCCAGCTGGCGATTTTGTTTTTCCGGATTTTTTGTTTGAGCAGGTTGACAGTTTCCGCTTTCATCAATTGTCCGCCGATGTTGTGCCATTCGCCGCGTTTGGCTGTTTTGACGGCGGCCTGCAAAGCGAGGAATGACGGTTTGTTGGCGGCAATGATATTTTTCATGCCATAGAAAACGATCAGTTCGCGGAAGAGGGCGTAGGCTTTGTGTACTTTCAGCAGCTGCACCTGGCGGGAGCTGTTTTCCATACCGCCGGCCAGTACCGTCAAACGGGCAACTTCCTCGGGTTGCTGCAGTAACAGCTCTTTCCCTCTTTTACGTAGGTCCTTATCCGTTAGTTCCTTTTTAGGCGTGTTCTCTGGCAGTGCGTACCAGGCCTTGCCCACGGCAGCTTCCATGATGGCCAGCCCCTGGAACATTTCTTCTACAGAGTCAGGTGCGAGGTAATCGTATTCTATCAGCTGGGTTTTATCGGTGCGTTTGTCGCGGTCCACATACTTCCAGGAATTGCGGGCAATGGCGTACATGTTGTGCATAAACCAATAGCCGGGCATGATCTTCAGCCGGTTGTCATGCTCATCGTTCAGCACCAGGCAGAAAGGGATATTGATATGCAGTTCAGACATATAATTGCCCTTGGAGATGAGCGTGAAGCTGGCGAATTTGGAATTGTGTTTCAGGCTTACGCACAGCCCCGGCCAGAACCCTCTGCCGGCGATTATTTCACCGTCAGCGCCGCGGGAGTTGTGGTTAGACCCGATGGTGGCGCCGGCGGCCATATTGCTTTGGCCCATGACAAGCGCGGCACAGAGGAACGAGTTGTTATGATGTTGTTCATGTGCGGGAAATATCAGGGAGTTGAGCACTTCGCAGCAGGAGATGGTCGCATTATTGCCGAGGTATGAGTTGATCAGGCGGGCGCCGTATTTCAGTTGTGAATGGGAGGCCATCACAAAACGCACGGCTTTTACACCGTAGAACACGCGGCAGCCATAGCCGATGATGCCATTCACCAGTTCGCACCCTTCCCCGATCTGGGAAGCAGCTTCGCTGTTACTGTTGATGGTAAGGTTTTTCAGCTTGTTGGCGCCTTTAAGGTAGGCATCGGTACCGATGGTCACGTCTTTAATGATCTTACAGTTTTTGATCACGCAACGATCGCCTACCATGCCATAGTAACCGCGGCGTTTATCGAACTGTTTTTCGGTGAAGGCCTTGAACTGTTGTTGCAGCTGCTGGTCGTCACGGGAGCGTGTCCAGAGGTAGGCGTCGCCGGGCAGCATGCCGTCGAAGGGCATCACGCTGCGACCGCCGTTTTCGTTGCAGAGCTCCAGTTGTATACGGCCGCTCTCTGATTCACCTTCTTTTAAAATGCCGTTCCCAAACTTGGCATAGTCGGTAGTGGCCATCTCGTTGACATTGGCAACAATTACTTCGTTGCCCAGGATATAATGAGAGAGGTAATTGACATTATGTACCACCACGTTGTCACCGAAGTCGCAGGCGCAGATGGTGCTGTTGTACAGTCCTACCGGCAGCCGGAGGTTATGGAACTCGAGGTAATATGGTTCCAGTTTACCGATGCGCACCATGCCAAAGAAATGGCAGTGCTGCACCAGCTGCGGATTAAATTCGTTGGACACAAAAATATTGTTCCAGTCGTCTGAACTGTTATCATTGCGCACGAGGGATTCCACCTCATGCGCCAGCAATCTTCTGTATTCGCCCTGCCGGCTCCATTGTTCATTACGCAGGTAGTATTCGTCTTTTCCCTTGGGTAGCGGGGACTCAATAAAATTGTACCCCAGTTCGGATAGTGGTTTCTTTTTGATATTGTTCATGGATAAGATCTAAGTTATTCAACAGTCACACTCTTCGCCAGGTTTCTCGGTTTGTCTACGTCAAACCCTTTCATGACGCCGATGTGATAGGCGAGCAGTTGCAGGGGGATAACGGAGACAATAGGTGCAACGAGTTCATCTGCTGAAGGTACAAAAATAACGTCATCAGCCATGGGCGGAATGATGTGGTCGCCTTCCGTCACAACCGCTATCACTTTACCTTTGCGGGCTTTAATTTCCTGTATGTTGGATACGATCTTTTCGTAGTAGCTGTCTTTGGTGGCCACGATCACCACAGGCAGGTTTTCGTCTACCAGTGCAATAGGGCCATGTTTCATTTCCGCAGCGGGATAACCTTCCGCATGGATGTAGGATATTTCTTTCAGTTTGAGCGCGCCTTCGAGTGCTACCGGGAAATTGTAACCACGGCCCAGATAGAGAAAGTCGCGGGCATCCTTGTATTTGGCGGCGATCTGCTGTACCTGGTCGTCCAGTTTCAGGGCGGTCGCTACTTTTTCAGGGACCTGGTCCAGTTCATCGAGCAGATGCTGGAAACGCTGCGGGGTAACGGAACCTTTCTCTGCGGCTATTTTCAGGCCTACGAGGCACAGTACCGCCAGTTGCGCCGTGAAGGCTTTGGTGCTGGCCACGCCGATTTCAGGGCCTGCGTGCGTATAGGCGCCGGCGTGAGACAGGCGGGCGATGGAGGAGCCCACTACGTTACATACGCCGAGGATAATGGCGCCTTTTTCTTTAGCCGCTTCAATGGCCACCAGCGTATCAGCTGTTTCGCCGGACTGGGAGATGGCGATGATCACGTCACCGGGGCCTACTACCGGGTTGCGGTAGCGGAACTCAGAGGCATATTCCACTTCCACGGGGATGCGGCATAACTCTTCGATCATATATTCCGCTACAAGGCCGGCATGCCAGGAGGTGCCGCAGGCAACGATGATGATACGTTTGGCGTTGCTCAGTGTTTCAGCATATTCACGGATGCCGCCCATGGTGAGGGTGCCTTTTTTCGCATCGAGACGGCCGCGTAAACTGTCAAAGATAGTTTGCGGCTGCTCAAATATTTCTTTCAGCATGAAGTGGGCAAAGCCGCCTTTCTCAATGGCTGCCAGCTCAATGTCCAGCTTTTGTATATAAGGTGTTTGTCTTTCGTTGGAGATATTTTTGAGGATCAGCTCATCAGCTTTAATGATGGCAATTTCATAATCGTTGACATATACTACCTCTTTGGTGTATTCCACGATGGGGGAGGCGTCCGAGGCGAGAAAATGTTCGCCTTTGCCTACGCCGATCACCAGCGGACTGCCTTTGCGTGCAGCTATCAGCGTGTCCGGGTTATCTTCGTCGATCAGTACGATCACATAAGCGCCTACTACTCTTTTCAGGGCTATGCGCAGCGCTTCTTCCAGGGGGCACTGGTTCTGCTTTTTGATTTCCTCGATAAAGTGCAGCAGTACTTCTGTATCGGTATCGCTCTGGAAAACATGGCCCTGTTTGACCAGTTCCTGTTTCAGTTGTACATAGTTCTCGATGATGCCGTTATGTACCATTGACAGTTTGCCGTCACTGGAAACGTGGGGGTGCGCGTTGCGGTCACAGGGCTCGCCATGCGTCGCCCACCGGGTATGCCCGATGGCGATGGAGCTACGCATGTCGTAGCTGGACGCATACTCTTCCAGCGCAGCAACTTTATCTTTCTTTTTGTATACCCGCAGTCCGCCATTGATGATGGCTACGCCAGCACTGTCGTAACCGCGGTATTCCAGTCTTTTAAGGCCTTTCAATACTACCGGGTATGCTTCTCTATGCCCGATGTAAGCTACAATTCCACACATGTGTTTAAGAGTGTTTTTTAATGAGGGTGTTCATGCAATATCGCATTAATTGTTAAAATAACATCAGTTGATGTTAATAAAATATAATATAAGATATGGTTTATACGCGTGCGTTTTTCACATAACGTGCATTCCCGCAAAATGAAAATAAAATGAAAAAAGGGAATATTGTGCGCGATTAACCGAATGTTAATATCCGGACCATCGTTCACTATATTCCCTCTTATGAATTACATAGGATGTATGTATTAGTACATCCTGTGTGGTTATTTCAATAACGTATTATCAAACAAATGTAAGATTCTTTTGTATTCATCGGTCCAACTGCTGGGAGTTGTAAATCCGTGGTCTTCCACGGGGTACGCGGCCAGTTCCCAGTTGTCTTTTCCCAGCTCTATCAGTCGTTGTGTCAGTCTCACGATATCCTGGAAATGTACGTTGGTATCTACCATACCATGACACATCAGCAGTTTGCCTTTCAGTCCTTCTGCAAAATAAATGGGAGAAGAGCGGCGATAGGCAATACTGTCGGTGAATGGTTCATTCAGGATATTGCTTGTATAGCCGTGATTGTAATGCGCCCAGTCAGTAACAGAGCGTAAAGCGGCACCGGCAGCAAAGACGCCTGGTTTGGTGAACATCGCCATCAGCGTCATAAAGCCTCCATAGCTGCCACCATAAATTCCAATGCGGCTGGCGTCCACCTGCAATTTCTCTGCCAGATATTTGGCGGCGTCCACTTCATCGTCCAGGTCTTTGCCGCCCATATAGCGGTAAATACCGGTGCGCCAGTTACGGCCGTAGCCGGCACTGCCGCGGTAGTCCACGTCCAGCACGGTATAGCCCTTGTCTGTCAGCAGATTGTGGAACATGTATTCACGGAAATAGCTGCTCCACCACTTGTGCGCATTCTGCAGATAACCTGCGCCATGCACAAAGATAACGGCAGCGCCGTTTCGCTTCGCGGGGTCCGGCGTATACAACCGGGCATAGATAGGCTGATTGTCACGCGCTGTAAAAGTGATCACCTGCGGGTCGCGCCAGGGATAGGATTTAAACTCGGCCGACTGCGCCATATTGGTGACCTGCACCGGCTTGCTGCCCGGGCTGTTGGGCTGGATGTACAACTCCCACGGTTTGGTGGAATAGGAATAACGGTAAGCGATCCATCTTTCATCCGGTGAAATGCTCACTTCATTCGCTCCTTCCATGGTGGTGATGCGTTCTGCCTTTCCACCGTTAACGGCTATACGATAAAATTGTTTTTCGCCGGGATGCACTTCGTTGGTGGAGATGTAAAAATGTTTTTTATCGTTGGACAGATAAACGTCCTGTACTTCATAACTGCCTTTGGTCAGTTGTTCTGTCTGACCTGTCGCTACCTGTGTGGTGTACAGGTGGGAATACCCGGTGGCTTCTGACTGGTACCAGCAGGTGTTTTCATCGGTCCAGCCCAGGCTGGTGTTGATCTGCCATCCGCTGATGCCGGGACCGCCGATCCAGGCTTCGTCACGTTGCCGGTTCAGTGATTTTACTTTTCCGGTAGCCGGATCAATCAGTACGATCCAGCGGTCTTTGTTGTCAAGGGAACGTATATCTGCAATAACATGTGTGCCCCTGTCTGACCATAACGGTGCATTGACAAGCACGCCGCGCACTTTGGCGCTGTCCCTGCGGGGATAGTCTTTGCTGTAGTCCGGCAGGTCCCTGATGCCTGGCAGGTCTGTTACCACTACCGGCAATACGGTGTCTTTTTCGCGGTCGTAAAGGTAGCAGTCAACCGCTGCCTGCGGTCCGCCTACTTTATCACGGGAATGGATATCCGTAGTAAAACCGGAAGCGGTGACAAATTCCGGAACGATGGTATTTTTACCGCCTGCTTCCTTATACAGCTGATAGGTGACATAACGGCCGTCAGGGCTTATCTGCGCGCCATCCAGCTTTTTATCGCCGAGGTATAGTTTACGCAGTGGTTTGGCTTCGTTTTGTTTATTGAAAGCGATGGCGGCGTCCTTTTTTGCTTTTTTGTCACGGATGACGGCCAGCAGCTCAAGCTGTTGTGCTTTCAGGTATTTCTCCTGGTCATTGCCTTTTTCGAGATCACTCTTTTCTGCCGGTGGTTTCTCGCCACTGGTGAAGTTGGTGAGCTGGGTGGTAACGCCGGTGGACCTGTTCCAGGCAAAGAGGTCCTGGTTCTGCGTGTACACTACCTGCTGCCCGCCGAAACTGAAGACAGGGTTGGTTTCTGCAGCGGTGGTCTGGGTAATGCGAATGGTTTTGCCGGACTTTATCTCCATCAGGTATATATCTCCCTGGTAACCATAGGTAAGCAGGGTTTTATCTGTATTGTAGCTGCCTCTAGCCCTGGCTGCCAGCAGGCCGCGGTCTGCGGCCGGCGTTTTTACCGGCGTATGGTTTTTGATACCGGCGGCATAGAGGGAGTCAGACAGCTGCTGGTCCGGGTTCCAGCTGAAATAAACGGTCTGGTTGTCGGTCCCCCAGAAAATATTATCGGGGGAGGTGCCTATCCACTTAGGATCGCGCATAATTTTTTCTACCGTAAGGGGCCCTGGTTGTTGGGCATAGAGACTGTTGGCTGATAAAAAAATAATGGCGGGCAATACCCATTTTGTCATAGCGGTTCAGTATTTTGTTGGGTGATAAATGTAACGGTTTAATCATAAATTGCTGCAAATTTTGGATAGACGCCGGTTGGCTGTCTTTCACTATCCTGCATATGCGCTTACTGCCCATCATATTTTGTCTCTGCATACTGGCGGCCTGTAAACCCAAGGCGCCGGTACGGCAACCGGTACCAGTATCGGAAGACACTACTTTTCTGACAGGTACGTTCTACCTCGTCCGCCATGCGGAACGTTATCCCGGAGGCGTGGATACCACCCTCACACCGGAAGGTTTCCAACGCGCCGGCCTTTTATATGAACGGCTGAAAAATGCCCGTCTCGACAAGATTTACCTGACGCCCTACCGCCGCTGTATCCAGACGGCCGACAGCCTGCGGATCAAACAACATTTGGACACCTGCTTTTATCAGGCAGATACCACCGGGGAATCGTTGATTTATGAAATTACGCGGCATGGCGACTGGGGAAAACGTATCCTGGTCATCGGCCACAGTAATACGCTGGTACCGGCGCTGCGTGGGCTGCGGGCCAAACCGCATATGGCGGCCATCGGGGAAGATGAATATAACTGGCTGTTTATTGTTCATAAAACGTCAGCAGGGACTACGCTGACAGAAGACTGCTACTAATACTCGTCTCAAAAGACTTTTTCTTCGAAACCAAAAAGCCGGCTGTTTCAGCCGGCTTTTTGAATATCGTACCTCCGAGCTTCAGCCCAGGGACTATAATAAAATACCTTTCATCAATGTATAAGCCACGGAGAAATAAATCAGCAGCCCTGTCACGTCCACCAGTGTGGCCACAAACGGGGCGGAAGACGTGGCTGGGTCGGCGCCGGCTTTCTTCAGGAGAATAGGCAGCATGGAACCGGAGAGGGTCCCCCATAATACTACGCCTACGAGGGAAAAGCCTACAGTGGTGCCAATCAGCACGGTATGTTCGCCGTAGGTGTGGAAAAGGCTGTTCCAGAGCAGGATGCGGATGAAACCGATGAATCCCAGCACGCTGCCCAACAGCAGGCCGGAGATGATCTCGCGCCGCATCACGCGCCACCAGTCATTGATACTGATTTCGCCGAGCGCCATGGCCTGTATGATCAGGGTGGAGGCCTGGGAACCGCTGTTGCCACCGCTGGAAATGATCAGGGGCACAAACAGCGCCAGTACCACGGCTTTGGCTATTTCGTCTTCAAAGAAGCCCATGGCTGTTGCTGTCAGCATCTCGCCGATGAACAGTACCACGAGCCAGCCTACACGTTTTTTAACCAGCTTCAGCAGCGGCATATCGAGGTAGGGCTCGTCCAAAGCTTCGGTACCACCGATTTTCTGGATGTTTTCGGTATGTTCTTCGTTGGCGATCCACAGGATATCGTCGATGGTCACGATGCCCAGCAGGATGCCGTTATCGTCTACTACAGGCAGTGCCACACGGTTTTCCATGCGGAACACCTGGACTGCTTCTTCCTGGTCGTCGTTGGCACGGAGGGAAACGAAGCGGTCGTCCATCAGGGTATGTACCACTGTATCGGTGGCTACCAGCAGGAATTCGCGGATACGGAAGTCGTCCAGCAGGTGGCCCCGCTCATCGATCACATATATAACGTCAATGGTTTCACTGTCTTTGCCATGCTCCCGGATATAGTCCAGCACCTGTTTCACGGTCCACTCTTCCCTGACGGCGATATAGTCGGGCGTCATGATACGCCCTACGCTGTTGTCCGGATAGCCCAGCAGAGAAAGGGTGATCCTGCGCTCTTCAGGGTCCAGCAGTTTAATCAGCTCCTTTACCGCTTCACTGGGCAGTTCTTCCAGGAAGGCGGTACGGTCATCGGCCGGCAGTTCGTTCATCAGCTCTGCGATCTTGGCAGGGGGCAGGGCCCGGATCACATCTTCCTGCAAGGGGAAGTCCAGGATACGGAAAGCTGCCGCCGCTCTGCTGATCGACAGTTGATGGATGATGATGCCCGCATTATCGGGATCTTCATGGATCAGTTCTGCTATATCCGTAATTAACTGGTCGTCCAGGTACACCGAGAGCTCGCGATAGTTTTTTTCTTTCTTCAGTGTGCTGAATTTCTCCAGTAATGCTTCATTTTCCATGTACTAATTTGACTCTATGCGCGAAAATAAGTTAAAATAAAACGCCTCCGGGGTTATCACTATAATAATTCTCCGATGTGTTTGCGGATATTATTGGAAATAGTGTCGGTAGGCAGGTCGTTGGCATCAAAGCCAAACGGGTCCTCAATTTCTTCCGCGATCAGCTCAAGGCTGGCCAGTACAAAAAAGATGAATACTACCATGGGGATAATGAGGTACCCCAGGCTGAACACATACCCGAAAGGCATGGTCATAATATAGAAGAAGATGAATTTTTTGATGAATACGCTGTAACTGAATGGGATAGGGGTGCTTTGGATACGTTCGCACGCGCCGCATACTTCGGTGAAGGTCTGTAACTCGCTGTTGAGGACGATCAATTGTTCGCCGGTCAGCTGTCCCTCCCGTTGCAGGTCTGACACTTTCTGCATGATCCGCACGGCCAGTTGGTTAGGAATGTGTTTGGAAGGGTCCAGCGGGGCCTGGCCTTCGGGCAGGGCTTCTATCTCTTCAGCCTTGTATATTTTCCGCAGATGGTTTTTTAGGCCGAAGGCATAGTTGGGGATCATAACCCGGAAGAATGCCCGTGCTTCAGTGTTGCCGGCCGGCAGCATGGCATGCAGTTTAATGGCCAGGTTGCGGCTGCTGTTCACCAGAGAGCCCCACTGGCGGCGGCCTTCCCACCAGCGGTCATAGGCAGTATTGGTCCGGAATACCAGCAACAGGGATATTACAAACCCCAGCAGATTGTGCATCAGGGATATGTTCTTGACTTCACTGTTGGACGCCAGCTTGAAGACGGATATCTCCAGCCAGGCTACAATAGCAGAATAAATGGCCAAAGCTATAAACATGGGAAAGAGCTTCCGCACCGTGTCCGCTTTGTGAATACGGAAAATAAAGGTAAACCAGTCCTTCGGGTTGTAATTGATCATAAACTTACAGTTAGCATCGGGTAAAAGTAACCACCGGCACCATAAAAGAAAATTATTCGGGCCGCAAACCTAAAATTTTTCAACATGATTTTGATAACTTCTTCCTTTAACTTTACTTTACGCCTTCTTTTATTTGAATAAGTGCTATGATAAAGCCATACTTGTACATTGATAAGTCTAAGGGAAAAGGCCGCGGCGTATATACCAAGGAACGGATACCCGCCGGTACCAGGATCGAAACGTCGCCCGTGCTGGTCCTCTCTTACGACGATACGGAGATTGTCGACAAAACGAAGCTCCATAACTATATTTTCCTGTGGGGAGTGCGTGAAACCCGCTCCTGCATTGCATTGGGCTTCTGTTCCATCTACAACCACGACTATAATCCCAACTGCGAGTACGAGATGGATTTTGATGCCGAAACCATGAGCATCATTACCCGCCGCGATATCAAAAAGGGAGAAGAGCTCTTTATCAACTATAACGGCGATGTGGAAGATGATTCCCCCGTTTGGTTTGATATGAAACGTCTGAGAGAAGACCAGGCAAAGTCCAAATAAGACCACGGGAAAGGAAGACTGTACCAAAAAACAGCTTCCCTTTCAATACATCTACCACCGGCCCGGGCACGGATTCCCTTCCCAGGCCAGGCCTGTGGCTGATATGTTGAAAAAATTCCCGCCATCCCTTGGCGCCTGGTTATTTTTTCATAATATTGTATAAGTGCTTATATAATTTGTTCCTTGACGATCTCAATATATAGCATACTGTTATAATTAGCTTAGGTCGATGATAACCGCGGATGACTACCAATAACCGCTCACCGCATGTTTATCATCTTTTTTAGGATAGATATATAAGTGCTTATATAATTTAGGTTGACATAACGGATTCCCAATTCGTCATTCGTAATCCGTAATTCGTAATTGAATATGAGTTTTTATCCTTCACTCGGGTATCTGGTCTTCGGCAGCCGCCTGCGCCGGCTCAGCGAATACTTCCTCGCGGAAGTAAATAAGGTATATGAACAGGCTGGCATTCCCTTCGACGCCAGCTGGTTTCCGGTATTCTACCTGCTCTCCGGACAGCAACCGATGCCTATCATCGATATCGCTGCACAGCTCGAGATCTCCCATTCAGCCGTCAGCCAGATGGTGACCAACCTGCGCAAAAAAGGACTGCTCAAAACCACGCCCTGTAAGGACGACGGCCGCCGGCAGCTCGTTGCCTTCACCAAAAAGGGGGCAGACATGCTGCAACAGATACAACCCATCTGGCAGGCTATTTCCACAGCCATGGAGGAACTGGTCACGGAAAACAAACAAAGCCAGCAGCTGCTGGCTGCGATAGCCCAGGTGGAACAAGCGGTGCAGCAACAACCGCTCTCGGAAAGAGTGATCAAATCCATCCAAAAGAACGACTAATCATACACCAGCAATCTTTATCCATAAATCAACTAACCATGAGTGTTATTTTTAAATACGGTATCGACCAGCTGACGGTAGGCGTGGTGCTCGACATTGCCGCAGGCAGAATAAAGGGCGTCCTCACACCGGAAGTCATCACCAAAGTCAATACCAGCAACGGATACGTGCAACAGATCGTATCGCGGCACACAACCGTGTACGGTATCAACACCGGCTTCGGCCCACTCTGCGATACCAAAATTTCAGAAGAAGACACCCGTGCGCTGCAGTACAATATCCTGCAAAGCCACAGCGTAGGCGTGGGCAATCCCATCCCTGAAGAGATCGCACGCATCATGCTCATCACAAAAGTGCATGCATTGGCACAGGGTTACTCCGGCGCAGCGCTCTCCACCCTGGAACGTATTATCTGGCATATCGAAAACCATGTGACGCCACTGGTGCCTGAAAAAGGCTCTGTAGGCGCATCCGGCGACCTGGCCCCGCTGTCGCACCTCTTCCTGCCTTTGATTGGCCTCGGAAAAGTATGGTACAAGGGGCAGGTGACCACCATGGAAGCAGTACTGCAACAGGAAGGTATACAACCGGTGGTGCTTGGCCCTAAAGAAGGACTGGCACTGATCAACGGCACCCAGTTCATCCTCTCTTTCGCGGTAAAAGCAGTGCAACGCCTGTACAACGCACTGGAAGCGGCAGACATCATCGGCGCGCTCTCCCTCGAAGGCCTCATGGGCACCCACAAACCTTTCGACCCGCGCCTGCACGCTATCAGGCCTTTCCCAGGCAACCAGCTGGTAGCGCACCGCCTCAAAACCATGCTCGACAACTCCGAGATCATGGCTTCACATGTGGACTGTGGCCGCGTACAAGATCCATACTCCCTCCGCTGTATGCCACAGGTACACGGCGCTTCCCGCACAGCATGGCTGCACCTGCTGGAGCTCACTACTATTGAGCTCAACGCGGTGACAGACAACCCGATCATTTTCAGCGATACTGACACTATCAGCGGCGGCAACTTCCACGGTCAGCCCATGGCGCTGCCACTGGACTACGCCACCGTAGCGGCAGCAGAACTGGGCAATATCTCCGACAGGCGCAGCTACATGATGATCGAAGGAAGATACGGCCTGCCTAAACTGCTCATCGAAGACGCCGGCCTGAACTCCGGGTTTATGATACCGCAATACACCACCGCCGCCCTGGTAACAGAAAACAAAACCCTCTGTTTCCCTGCCAGCGCCGATAGCGTGCCTACCTCCCTCGGACAGGAAGATCATGTGTCTATGGGCTCTATCAGTGGCCGTAAACTCAACCAGGTGATCGGCAACCTGGAATACATCCTCGCTATTGAACTGCTCTATGCCGCACAGGCAGTGGATTTCCGCCGGCCGCTCAAATCCGGTCCCATCCTGGAAGCAGTACACCGCTACGCCAGGCAGAAAGTGACTTTCGCAGATAAAGACCGCATCTTCGCTTACGATATTGAAGCATTACACCAAATCATCACGGACCAGTCTCTTGTGCGCGTAGCCAATGAAGCAGCCGCACAACATCAATTACCTTTAAATGGCATCTACCATGACCAGTTTGGACTTTATTAAACAATATGCGGCACATCCGCACTACAAAGCGCCCCGTGGCGCACAGCTGCATGCTAAATCCTGGCAGACGGAAGCACCGCTGCGCATGCTGCTCAACAACCTCGACGCTGAAGTAGCCGAAAACCCCGATGAACTGGTGGTGTACGGCGGTATTGGCCAGGCCGCACGCAACCGCGAAGCACTGGAGAAAATTATCAAAACCTTACTGGAATTGGATGAAGACCATTCCCTGCTGGTACAGTCGGGCAAACCGGTAGGCATCGTGCGCACCCATCCGCAGGCACCCCGCGTAATGCTGGCCAATAGTAACCTCGTGCCCAAATGGGCCACCTGGGAGCATTTCAATGAACTGCGGTCCAAAGGCCTCATGATGTACGGACAGATGACCGCCGGCAGCTGGATCTATATCGGCACACAAGGTATTCTTCAGGGTACCTACGAAACCTTTATGGAATGCGGCCGTCAGCACTTCAACGGCAACCTGGCGGGTAAACTGATCGTTACTGCCGGTATCGGCGGTATGGGTGGCGCCCAGCCACTGGCAGCCACTATGGCCGGCGGCGTAATGCTGGCTGCTGATATCGATCCTACCCGCATTCAGAAACGTATCGATACCCGCTACATCGATCGCATGACCCACTCCTATGAAGAGGCCGTGGCATGGGCCAAAGAAGCCATGGCTAAAGGAGAACCGCTGTCCATCGGCCTCGTCAGCGATGCCGGCGATATGCTGGAACGCCTGCTCAAAGACAATATCATCCCTGATATGCTCACCGACCAGACTTCCGCACACGACCCTATCAACGGTTACGTTCCCAATGGCATGACGCTGGAAGCCGCGCTGGAACTACGTAAGAAAAACCCTGCCCGCTACCGCGAGCTGTCGCTCAAAAGCATGGCCCGCCACGTTGGCTTTATGCTGGAGATGCAACAGAAAGGCGCTGTCACTTTCGACTACGGCAACAACCTCCGCGAATTCGCCAGGGAAGGCGGAGAACCGAACGCGTTCAACTTTCCCGGTTTCACGCCGGCGTATATACGTCCGCTTTTCTGCGAAGGCAAAGGCCCCTTCCGCTGGGTAGCCCTCTCCGGAGACCCGGAAGATATCTATACCACCGACCGCGCACTGATGGAAGCTTTCCCGGAAAATACCCACCTGATCAACTGGCTGAAACAAGCACAGGAAAAAGTGGCCTTCCAGGGACTGCCCGCCCGCATTTGCTGGCTCGGCTTAGGAGAAAGAGAAAAAGCAGGCCTTATCTTCAATGAACTGGTAAGAACAGGCAAAGTGAAAGCACCGATCGTTATTGGCCGCGATCATCTCGACTGTGGATCTGTGGCTTCCCCTAACCGTGAAACAGAATCCATGAAAGATGGCTCCGATGCTGTCAGCGACTGGACGCTGCTCAACCTGATGTCCAATACAGGCGGTGGCGCTACCTGGGTGTCTTTCCACCACGGCGGCGGCGTAGGCATGGGGTATTCCCAGCACGCCGGCATGGTCGTATTGGCCGACGGAACAGACCGCGCAGCGGCCTGTCTGAGCCGTGTGCTATTCAATGACCCAGCGATGGGCATCTTCCGCCACGCAGACGCCGGCTATGAAAAAGCGCAGGAGTGGGGCGATAAATTCGGCATCAACATATAGCATGTAGGGATTTTTTGATTTTTGGGATCATCTTTGAGCAATAACCTCCCAACTCCGAAATCGTAAATCAAAAAATCCCAACATTTCATGATTAATAAAAGCACCATGAAAATATTACTGGGTCCTTTCTCGCAAATCCTTCCCCTCAGTGGCTTACCGCTGAAAGGCACCTTGCAGGACGAACAGCTGACCGTTATTGAAAAAGGTGGTGTAGTGATCAGTGCGGGCAGGATTGTAGCGATAGGGCCATATAAAACATTGCTGCAGGAACATCCTGATTGTGAAGTGGCTTTCATTGACAGGCCGATGGTACTGCTGCCCGGCTTTATCGACTGCCACACGCATATCTGTTATGACGGCACCCGCAACCGCGACTATGCGATGCGTATCGCCGGAAAAAGTTATCTCGAGATAGCCCGCGCCGGTGGCGGTATCTGGGACTCAGTGACCAAAACGCGTTTAGCCGATCCTGTTACCCTCGTGGAAAATACGGTCGCCAGGGCCAATCGCCATTTGCTGGAAGGCGTTACGACCATAGAAGTGAAAAGCGGCTATGGGCTTAACTTTGAAAGTGAGGTGAAAATGTTGCGCGCTATTCAGCAGGCATCCTTGCATACGGCTGCCACGCTGGTGCCTACCTGTCTGGCTGCCCATATGAAACCGCGTGATTTTTCCGGTACGGAAGAGGAATATCTGCAATGGGCGCTCGATGAGTTGTTGCCCGTGCTGAAAGCGGAATCCCTGACTGACCGGGTGGATATCTTCATCGAAGAAACGGCTTTCTCTGCGAAAGCGGCACTGACCTATCTGCAAAAGGCCCGTGAGCTGGGTTTTGTCGCTACTGTGCATGCAGACCAGTTCAGCGCCGGCGGCGCTGCGGTGGCCGTAGCGGCAGGCGCGCTGTCGGCCGACCATCTGGAGGCCAGCAGCGACCATGAAATTGACCTTCTCGCAAAATCTGACACCGTGGCGGTGGTTTTACCCGGCGCATCGCTTGGTTTAGGCATGCATTATGCCCCGGCACGCAGATTGCTGAATGCTGGTGCATCGGTGGCGATTGCGAGCGACTGGAACCCCGGATCTGCGCCTATGGGCGATCTGCTGGTACAGGCCGCTGTGATGAGCGCAGCAGAGAAACTGTCAACCGCTGAAGTATTGGCAGCCCTTACCTTCAGGGCCGCACCGGCACTACAGCTGAAAGAGACAGGTCAACTGCTGGCTGGCTTTGCCGCCGATATGCAGGCATACCCCACCGCCGATTTCAGGGACATCCTGTACTATCAGGGTAAAATGAAACCGGCGAAGGTGTGGAAAAAAGGAGAATTAGTTCAATCTTATGATAACAAAGGATAGTTACCGGCCAACAGCCCCCGACACATGGACCGGCCGTACCGATGGTACAGAAACAGACCTGCTGCGCTGGCATCAGGTGGTCCGCACAGCAGACCTGTTGCAACAACCGCTCCCTGTCCTGCAAAAAGGACAGAAAGGGGTGGCATTCCTCGGGTTTGCCTGTGATGAAGGTGTACGCCGTAATAAAGGCCGCACCGGCGCCGTAGATGGTCCGGGCGCCCTCAGAAAAGCAATAGCCAACTTCCCCGCCCATTTTGAGGAAAACACCGTGTTGCTCGATGCCGGCGATATCGTTTGTGCCGGTACTGCGCTGGAAGACGCGCAACTGGTGCTCAGTGAGGCGGTGCAGGCACTGCTGACAGCGGGTTACCTGCCTGTTCTGCTGGGCGGTGGTCATGAAATTACGTATGGTCATGCCAGTGGTATCCGCAAATTTGTGCGGCAGAAAGGTAACCTCGGACTGATCAACTTCGACGCCCATTTCGATATCCGTGTTCCGGGTGAAGAAGGGCCCAGCTCCGGCACCGGCTTCTGGCAACTGGCGCAGGACTGTAAAAACAACAAGGAAACATTTAACTACCTCGCCCTCGGTATCCAGAAAAACGGCAATACGCGCCAGCTTTTTAATATCGCCGGAGAAGAAGGCGCTACCTACGTGGGCGCTGATGCTTTCCATCTGAACGATAAAGACACGCTGCTGGCGGCTATCCAGCATTTCCTCAGTCAGGTGGACCATGTGTATCTGACTACCTGCCTCGATGTTTTTGCGGCCGCATTTGCACCCGGCGTAAGCGCCACCGCTTACAACGGCATCCTTCCGGGAGGCCTGTTCCTGCAATGTTACAGGGCCATTATGCACAGCGGAAAAGTAAGGGGAGTGGATATTGCTGAACTGAACCCATCACTGGACCAGGACAACCGTACTGCCAAACTGGGCGCCGCTATTATCTTTGAAACGCTGATGGCGTATTGCGGGGAAGAGTAAATTATTTATGGATTTTTTGATTTTCACAAGATCAAAGCCCCAAACGGATAATAACCGCTTGGGGCTTCTCTTTTATCAGCCACAAAACCAAAAAATCGAAAATCAAAAAATCCGTAGATGTTTCACGCTTTCCGCCAGCTTTTCTTTAGTCTCCCGTTGCAGGAGCTTAATCAGCTGTGGCACTTCTTCCGGCAACATTATTTTTTCCTTTCTGATATGAGTGGCCGTGTTTTTTATAAACACTAAAAGTTCGCTGGCGTCGTGCCATTGGCCCAGCAACTCTCCTGCTTTTTTGCTATGCTGCAGTTGTTCCAGGTGCTGCCGGGTATGATGGGGCAGTTGCGTAACGATGCCCAGCTGATAATAGAGCCGTTTCATACGCTTGCGCAGGTCATGCCAGGAAGAGGCCGGAGCCTTGCTTTCGGGCAGCTTCGTCTCATTGTACATAGTAGCCACATGCGCTATGATGGCGTCGATGGCGGCTGTTTCATCGATATCCGCAATAGCTTCTTTAAAAGCATCCGGCAGCCGGGAAAGTTTTTTGATGGAAAGGCGTTCCATGGTGGCTGTCAGTGCATTGTCCGCCGTGGCTGACCGGGTTTTCAATAACAGGTGCGCTACGGAAAAACGCCAGCCGATGGTTTTTTCATGATGGGTAAGAAACTGTTCCTGCAGGCGGGTATCGCGGGAAATACCGCCAATGTCCTGTAACAGCCGGAGCGTACTGAGGTGGGACCGTGTTTTCAGGTGATAACCGGGTATTTCTTTCGCCACGGCCAGCAGGGCACGGATCTTTTTACTCCCTACCCGCAGCTGATGGATAGCATGTTGCCGCCGGGCAGGATGCGGAAGCTGTTCAAACGCGGTCACAACAGTGGCGCAGCCGGTCTCCAGATACTCGTGCAGAATGGTTTTCAGCATTATCTTAAAGTTAACAAAAAAAGGAGAAGCCCGGGAAAAATCAGGTATAAATACGTATGATTTTCCTTTTCGCTTTTCATAGTTTTGCGCAAAATCCACACGATTATGCAAATCATCCCCAGAATAGCGGCAGTTGTCTTGCTGGCTACTATCGGGCTTCCTGCGGTAGCGCAGAAAATCAAACTGATAGACGGCGATCTGTCTGCCCTGAAAAATGAAAAACAGGTGAATGTTGAATTTACCTATGACCAGCTGAAAGTCGGCAAGTTCGACAATGAAGCGGATTACATCCAGAAGAAAACAGCGGAATACAACCAGAAAGAGGCGGGTAAAGGCGATAATTGGGCCAAAGCCTGGAAAAACGACCGTAAGGACCGTTTTGAGCCCAGCTTTCAGTCGCTCTTCAACGAGAACAGCGATACCAAAGTAGGTAACTATGCCAGTGCCAAATACACCCTGGTGTTCCACACCACTTTCGTAGAGCCGGGCTTCAACGTGGGAGTGATGCGTAAAAACGCTTATATCGATGCGGAAGTGCTCATCCTGGAAACAGCCAGCAAAAAAACAGTGGCTAAAATCTCCGTGGACAATGCGCCTGGCCGCATATTTGGCGGTTTCGACTTCGATACCGGCGAACGTATCAAAGAAGCTTACGCTGTTTCCGGAAAGAAACTGGCGAAGTTCATCAACAAGTAATGATCCGGCGTCTGACATCAAAAGATCATATATACAAAAAATCCCTGCTGATGCTTATCAACAGGGATTTTTTGTTTAATGTCCTGTAGGGGTATCTTAAAACACAATTGTCTTGTTACCATGTACGATCACCCTGTTTTCAATATGGGCTTTCACAGCGCGGGTGAGCACCTGCCGCTCTATGTCGCGGCCCAGCATCACCAGGTCGTCTACAGCGTGTTTGTGGCTTACCCTGGCCACGTCCTGTTCAATGATAGGACCTTCGTCCAGCTCATTGGTGACATAGTGGGCGGTGGCGCCAATCAGCTTCACGCCGCGCGTATAGGCGTTGAGGTAAGGGCGGGCGCCGGCAAAGGCGGGCAAAAAGGAATGATGTATGTTGATAATGCGTTGAGGGTATTGTCCTACGAAGCGGGGCGACAGGATCTGCATATACCGGGCCAGCACGGTAAAATCAATATCATGCTGCTGTAACAGGTCTATGGTTGCCTGCTCCTGTGCGGCTTTATTGCCGGCATCTACCGGCAGGTAGTGGAAAGGAAGGCCCAATGAAGTGCATTCTTTTTCCAGTTTAGTATGATTGGAGATCACCACAGGTATGTCTACGGCCAGCTCGCCACTGCGCCAGCGCCATAGCAGCTCCATCAGGCAATGGTCATAGGAAGATACCATAATGGCCATCTTCTTGCGCTGGTCGCTGTAATGGATCTGCCATTCCATCGCCAGCGGGGTGGCCACTTTTTCCTGGAAAGACTGCTCCAGCCCTGCTTTGTCAGCGATGTCCAGCTGTATCTCCATCCGCATGAAAAACAATCCTTCACGTGGATCAGTACTGTGTTGGCTCGCATCGAGTATATTTGCACCGAGTTGGAAAAAAAAGACAGAAACACCGGCTACAATACCAGGCCGGTCAGGACAGCATATCAACAGGCAGGCGATCGTTTGTACAGGGGAGTTTTGCATAGGACTAAAATAAAAAATAATCATATAAAGCTATAAAGTATTTCCGTTGAAAAAAATCGGGTTAATGTCGGACACGCACAGCTATCTGCACCCACAGGTATTTAAGTACTTTGAAGAGGTGGACGAGATATGGCATGCAGGCGATATCGGCAATGTAGCGCTGGCCGACCAGCTGGAAGCTTTTAAACCTTTCAGGGCCGTTTATGGTAATATCGATGGCGCGGATATCCGTATCCGTTACCCCGAAACGCTCCGCTTTACTGTGGAAGGTGTGGAGGTGTTAATGACCCACATTGGCGGCTATCCGGGGAAATATGCCCCCGGTGTCCGGGAGGCGCTAAAAAAAGATCCTCCGAAACTCTTTATCTGCGGGCATTCCCATATTTTGAAAGTAATGCCGGACCCGGCACTGCAATTGTTGCATATGAACCCGGGCGCCTGTGGCCAGCAAGGATGGCATAAAGTAAAAACCCTGCTGCGGTTCCGGCTCGATCAGGGCCGTATTGAACAACTCGAAGTAATTGAATTACCCGGCTGATCCTCCTGTGGATATATAACGACAAAAAGCTTATGACCAAATTTGTAATATTAATATTGGCGATGGTATGTGGATGCATGAGTGCAGGGGCCCAGGGTAAATTCTTTAAATGGCTGCAAACAGAGAATGATACGGCCTATATAGAAGATCATACGGAAGATATCACCTTCCGCCTGTATGGCTCGCGTAAATTCACCAAGTACGATATCATCGACAGAAAACAAAAGAAAGATATACTCTACCGCCCCAATACACCCTTTAACATCGGCGTAGGCGCCAACTACCGCTTTATCGGTATCAACCTGGGGTTTAATTTCCCGTTTATCAACAGGGAGAAGGAAAAATATGGCAATACCCGTTATATTGACCTGCAGTCGCATATCTACCTGCGCAAATTAGTGGTCGATTTTTACGGTCAGTCCTATAAAGGGTATTATATCGCTAACCCGGAGAAGGTATTTGGGAAAGAATATGCACGGCAGAACCCCTATCCGCAACGGCCAGATATCCGCAACCGCGGACTGGGACTGAATGTACAGTATATCTTTAATGATAAACGTTTCTCTTACCGCGCGCCCAATCTGCAAAATGAATATCAAAAGAAAAGCGCGGGGTCTTTTATTGTGGGAGGGGAGTTCTTTCTCGCGAACATAAAGGGCGACTCTTCGCTCGTGCCTTCCAACATTGCTGACACCACTTTCCTGCGGGAGCAGCACTATTATAAAAGCGGCATCGCCAGCCTGGCGGCCAATGTCGGATATGCGCACACGTTTGTTTACCGGCAGCATTTTTTCCTGTCATTGTCAGTCACCACCGGCATCGGCGCTGCCAAAACCGGCCTGCATTACGATAATGGGGATGTGAGCCATAGCGTGGGGCTTCAGTTCAGTAATACGGTGAGGGCGTCACTGGGATACAATTCCAGCCGCTATTTTGCCGGCATCCACTACGTAGGCATGACTACCCGTAGCAAAATGCCTGCACCAAATACCTATCAGGCTTTCGGTACAGGCAATTTCAGGGTGAGCCTGGTCCGCCGTTTCGAGTTGAAGAAACCACTGTGGAGGACCAGGGCGCTGAAAGAAACAAAAGAAACGATGAACTAACTCTGCGCCGGCGTGATCCACTTTGGCTTTTCGGCAGGACGGTACTCTTCCATCTTCATCAGCAGCTCGTCGATCTGATCGCTGTACAGCAGCATGTCACGGCTGGAGGCGGACAGAAAGCCTTTCTCCGTCATGGTTTGCGACAGTTGGTGCAATGCATCGTAGAAGCCGTTGACATTGAGCATGCCGACAGGTTTCTGATGCAGCCCCAGTTGCCCCCAGGTGAGCATTTCAAACAATTCTTCCATGGTGCCAAAACCGCCTGGCAGCGCAATAACGCCGTCAGACAACTCGTTCATTTTGGTTTTGCGCTCATGCATGGTGTCTACCAGCACCAGCTCAGTGAGACCGGTATGCGCCAGCTCTTTCTGTTGAAGGAAATGCGGCAATACGCCAATTACTTTTCCGCCTGCCTGTAATGCGCCATCTGCTACGGCGCCCATCAGGCCTACTTTGGCGCCGCCATACACCAGGGTGATGTTGCGTTGCGCGAGCGCTGCGCCCAGTTGACGGGCCTGTTCCATGTATACCGGATCAAGGCCGGCGCTGGAACCGCAAAAAACGACGATACTTTTCATATGCAATTGTTTCCGTTATAAGTTATGTAGTTCTGCCTGTATGTTTTGCCGGGCCTGCATTTCATATTGTTGTTGAAAATCAGGGGTCCGGTAAATGGCAGGCATCTCCAGGAAATGTTGTAATACTTTTTTTCTGCCGGGATGGTACAATGTATCGGGATAGATACTGTATTCCCGGCGGATTTGTTGCGTATATGCCTGATAGTTGTCCGGGGCAGCTCCCAGTATCTGGAGATCGAAGTCCAGGAAATAATCCAGGTCAAGGTCGTTTTGGGTGTTGATATGTGTCTGTGTCGCCCGGATAAACGTATCCACGGCGGTAATTTTCTCCGGGGGGAAATTGGTTTGCCGAAGGTACTCCACCGCGGCCACGGCGCTGCACTCTTCATTGTCCCGCCGCTGCACGTCGTATACGATATCATGAAAGAAAATGGCATACTGCACTACGTCTGGTGCTGTAAGCTGACCGGCATGGCTGTGTTGCAGCGTCAGCAGCTGGGTGATATGCTGGAGGTTATGATAATGTCTTTCCGGGGCGTGATAGGCGGTTTGAATGTCCGCAAAGGTTTGTTGAACGAGCGTCGTGTCAGCAGTATACGGGTGATTCAGCCGCGTCCAGATATCGTAGATAACAGGAATGGGCATATGGCGATGATTTACCGGGGCAATTTAAAAAGAAAAACGGGCAGAATGTTCTGCCCGTTTTCCACATATCTGATTCAACCAGGGGTTGAATTATTTTTTGTTTTTGGCTGCTTCTGCACGGATTACGTTCAGCGCGCCACCGGCTTTGAACCACTCGATCTGTTGTTCGTTGTAAGTGTGGTTTACAGCGAATTCATCGGTGCTGCCGTCTTTGTGATGCAGCACTACAGTGAGTTGTTTACCCGGAGCGAAGGTAGTCAGGCCCAGGATATCGATGGTGTCATCTTCCTGGATTTTGTCATAATCTTCTTTGTTAGCGAAGGTCAGACCGAGCATACCTTGTTTTTTCAGGTTGGTTTCGTGGATACGGGCGAAAGATTTCACCAGGATAGCACGAACGCCGAGGTGGCGGGGTTCCATGGCAGCGTGTTCGCGGCTGGAGCCTTCACCGTAGTTTTCGTCGCCTACTACTACCGCACCAACGCCGGCTGCTTTGTAAGCACGCATGGTAGCAGGAACAGCGCCGTATTCACCGGTCAGGGAGTTCTTAACGGTATCTGTTTTATCGTTGAACGCGTTTACCGCGCCGATCAGCATGTTGTTGGAGATGTTGTCCAGGTGACCGCGGTATTTCAGCCATGGGCCGGCCATGGAGATGTGGTCAGTGGTACATTTACCTTTTGCCTTGATGAGGAGTTTCAGGCCTTTCAGGTCGGTACCTTCCCATGCAGCAAATGGTTCCAGCAGCTGGAGACGGTCAGAAGTAGGGGATACGATCACCTGTACCTTGCTGCCGTCCTGGGCAGGGGCCTGGTAACCGGCGTCATCTACTGCGAAACCTTTTACCGGCAGTTCAAAACCGGTAGGTTCGTCCAGTTTCACTTCTTCGCCGTTTTTGTTTTTCAGGGTGTCAGTCAGCGGATTGAAGGTGAGGTCACCTGCAATGGCCAGTGCTGTCACGATTTCAGGAGAAGCTACGAAAGCGTGGGTAGAAGCCAGGCCGTCGTTTCTTTTCGCGAAGTTACGGTTGAAGGAAGTGATGATGGAGTTCTTACGGTTAGGGTCATCGATGTGACGGGCCCATTGACCGATGCAGGGACCGCAGGCGTTAGCCAGCACTACACCGCCTACCTGGTCAAAGGTAGAGAGCAGACCGTCTCTTTCGATGGTATAACGTACCAGTTCAGAACCTGGAGTGATGGTGAACTCGGATTTCATGTCCAGCTGTTTGTCGATGGCTTGTTTGGCCAGGGACGCAGAACGGGAGATGTCTTCGTAGGAAGAGTTGGTGCAGGAACCGATGAGGGCCACTTCCAGCTTTTCAGGCCAGTTGTTTTCCTTGATAGCCTGAGCGAATTTGGAGATAGGCCATGCCAGGTCCGGAGTGAACGGACCGTTTACATGAGGCTCCAGGGTGTTCAGGTCGATTTCGATCACCTCGTCATAGTATTTTTTAGGATCTGCGTACACTTCAGCGTCCGGACGCAGGTGGTCTTTCACTGCATCGGCCAGGGCAGCAACTTCTGCTCTGCTGGTCACTTTCAGGTAATCAGACATTTTGGTGTCGTAGGCAAATACGGAGCAGGTAGCACCGATTTCAGCACCCATGTTACAGATTGTGCCTTTACCAGTGGCGCTCAGGCTGTCAGCACCTTCACCGAAGTATTCCACGATAGCGCCGGTACCGCCTTTTACGGTCAGGATACCTGCAACTTTCAGGATAACGTCTTTGGCGGAAGTCCAGCCACTCATTTTGCCGGTCAGTTTCACACCGATCAGTTTCGGCATTTTCAGCTCCCAGGGGAGGCCTGCCATTACGTCTACCGCGTCAGCACCGCCAACACCGATAGCCAGCATGCCTAAACCACCGGCATTAGGCGTGTGGGAGTCAGTACCGATCATCATACCGCCGGGAAATGCATAGTTTTCCAGCACTACCTGGTGGATGATACCGGCGCCTGGTTTCCAGAAACCAATGCCGTATTTGTCGGAGATGGAAGAAAGGAAATCGTAAACTTCTTTATTAGTGTCAACAGCAGCCGCCAAATCCTGTGTGGCGCCTACTTTGGCTTGTATAAGGTGATCACAGTGTACTGTGGATGGAACCGCAACTTTTTCGCGGCCGGCAGTCATAAATTGGAGCAACGCCATCTGGGCAGTCGCATCCTGCATCGCTACACGGTCCGGCGCAAATTCAACGTAGGATTTGCCTCTTTCAAAAGGCGTGGTAGTTGGTGCATACAAGTGTGCGTATAAAATCTTTTCGGCAAGTGTGAGCGGACGGCCTAACAGCTGACGGGTTGCTTCCACTTTACCCGGTAGTGCCGCATACACTCTTTTAATCATGTCAATATCAAACACCATGGGAAAAAAATAATTTAAGAGCGGTTAAAAATTGCTCGCAAAATTAACTAAAAACAACAAGTTTTTAAATTAATTACTGAAGATACCGGCAGAATTTTACCCGGCCGGGCACCCTGAAAACAAGCCCGGCAAATTGGGCGCCACCTTTAAAAGAATTGTTAAAAAATGTTATATTAAGTTTTTGGCCCCTGTTTGGAACAACCGGTGCCGGCGCCGCTCCGCCCGCTCTCCTGTTAAATTACGGCAGTGACGGCCGCCCTTGTTTTTCCGGCGAAAATTTGATACATTTGAAACATGAACCGGATTAAAGACTTTTTGGAATGGAAGGCCTTTGGCGTATGTACCGCCATCGGTGAGAAACTGGGGGTAGCCACCTCCAGGATCCGCTTCTTTTTCATTTATGCCACTTTCCTGACCATGGGATCGCCCGTCATCGTCTACATGATCCTCGCCTTCTGGATGAACATGAAGAATTACATTCTCAACGGCAGAAGAAACCCGCTGCGTTACCTCTGATTATTTTCTCATTTATTTATTTTGATAATGGGCCCGCGCTATAGCAAAACCCATACAGGCGGCTTTTGTTTAAAGCCGGTTCCTGAAAAGACAAAGAGGACGCAACCGGCGCACCGGTCACATCCTCTCTGTCGTATAGCCTCATCCGGTAGTTATTCCAGATGGAAATTAGTCATACCATGATAATGGTTTTGCAGTTCATTCAGCGTAATAGGCGCATTCAGGTTCCTTGTTTCATCGCGATAATGCAACTGAAGCACGGGCTGATTGCCTGGCTCATGAATACGCACGGAGAACGGTCCCCGCACATACAGCTTGCCTTTGCCATTACCGGACTGGTTATTGTCCAGATGGAACTGCAATCTGAGTAAAGTCGCCTCGTCCAACGGAATAGAGTACAGGCTGTCGAGATCGTACCAAAACTCATTCGTGTCATTATCGGTGGCCACAAGCACTTTTTTGTCCTCATGATCCACCTGTAGGATCTTCCCCGGTTTCTCTACACCGCCGTAATTGGTAATCACCGTATCTCCGGTTTTTAAATGGTGTAAACTGATCATAGTGAGCTGTTTTTAGTGTTTCATGAATTTACATAAAACAGCCCAAAACAACAAGGGGAAGCAAGCGCCTATAATTTCACCGCTACTTTACGCAGTTCCACCAGTTTTTCCAGCAGTTCTTCCAGCAGATCGAGCCGCAGCATGTTGGCGCCGTCAGATTTGGCACGGGAAGGCTCCGGATGGGTTTCAATAAACAGCCCGTCAGCACCGGTGGCAATAGCCGCCTTGGCAATGGTGCTGATCATCTGCGGATTACCGCCGGTAACACCGCTGGTCTGGTTTGGCTGCTGCAAAGAATGCGTACAGTCCATTACCACAGGCTGTCCCAGGTGTTTCATCACCGGGATGTTACGATAGTCTACCACCAGGTCCTGGTAACCGAAAGTGGTGCCCCTCTCCGTTAAAATGATATGTTCATTGCCAGCCCCTTTGATCTTCTCTACGGCAAATTTCATGGACTCGCCGCTCAGGAACTGACCTTTTTTCACATTGACTACTTTTCCTGTCTCCGCTGCGGCCAGCAGAATGTCTGTCTGACGGCAAAGGAAGGCCGGGATTTGTAATACGTCCACATAAGCTGCGGCCATGGCGGCTTCGGCAGCGGAGTGGATATCAGAAGTAACAGGTACGTTGAATGTTTTGCCTACTTTCTGCAACAGTTCCAGCCCCTCTACATCACCAATACCGGTAAATGAATGTACGCTCGTACGGTTGGCCTTCCGGTAGGAAGCCTTGAAAACATAGGGAATAGACAGACGTTTGCAGATACCTGAAACTTTCTCTGCTACTTCCATCAGCAGCTCTTCTTCTTCTATTACACACGGACCGGCAATCAGGAAAAAATTTTCCGGATTGTATTGTTCTTTGAACAATGATTTTAAATGCTTCATAATTTTATAACTATTGGGTCGTTAATCGCCATGCAAAGATAGTCTTTCCCGGCATTAACAGGCCCCTGTACTGACAGCTCTTCCCTATACGAAAAGTTAAAATTGTCATACTTTTGTAATCCCGGATGGGGAAGTCCACCCATTGCAGTTTTTATTGTTATAGCATTGTCATGCGCGTGGAGTGGTGGAACGGAAATATCGCCGAACCTGTTAATATTACGCTCTCAAATTATTGCTTACAATTTTCGGTATATGAAGAAAGATAAGATCCTGGTTATTGGTGCCTGCGGACAAATAGGCGTGGAGCTGACCCTGGCGTTAAGGAAAATGTATGGAGATGCCAATGTGGTGGCGTCGGACCTGCGCGAGGAACATGAGCTGCTGAAAGGAACAGGCCCGTATGTGTCGCTGGACGTAATGAATAAAGAGATGCTGCACGTATTGATCATCCGGCACAACATCACCCAGGTATATCTGCTGGCGGCCATCCTGTCTGCCACCGGCGAAAAAAATCCGCTGCTGGCATGGCATATCAATATGCAAAGCCTGCTCAATGTACTTGATATCGCCAAGGAAGAAAATATTGACAAAGTATACTGGCCCAGTTCTATCGCGGTATTCGGTCCTAACTCCCCGATGCAGGACACGCCGCAACACACCATCATTGAGCCGACTACCATCTACGGTATCAGCAAATTTGCCGGTGAACGCTGGTGCGAATACTACAACCACCGTTATGGCGTAGACGTAAGAAGCCTGCGCTATCCCGGCCTGATCAGCTATAAGTCTGCTCCCGGCGGCGGTACTACCGACTATGCGGTGGAAATCTTCCACGAAGCAAAGGAGCATAAAAAATACACCAGCTTCCTGTCAGAGAATACATATCTGCCTATGATGTATATGCCGGACGCTATCCGTGCTACCATTGAACTGATGGAAGCCGATGCCTCCAAAATATCTGTACGCTCTGCCTATAATCTCTCCGGGATGAGCTTCTCACCAAAAGAGATCGCGGCGGAGATCAAAAAGCATATTCCTGAATTCACGATCAGTTATGAGCCGGACTACCGCCAGCAAATCGCTGACGGCTGGCCCAACAGCATGGATGACAGTCTCGCCCGCGCCGACTGGGGATGGAAACATGAGTATGACCTGGAGAAAATGACGGCGGACATGCTGAAAAACATATAACCGCCCCGTAAGGATGCGGTTTTAAGTCTCGCATATTATTGTTTGATTTGAGTATAAAATAAGGCCCGGTGATATCTTCACCGGGCCTTTGTTTTTATATTGCTTTATTCAGTCCGTTATATTAAAGTTCCTACCGCAACAGTGGTGTTGTTAAACTCGTCAATCAGGATAAACGCGCCATTGGCGGGGTTTTCCGCGTATATATCGGCAAAGATGGGCTGGGCTGTTTTCAGGGTAATGCTACCGATATCATTTAAGCCCATGTCATTTTTGCCTTCGATGTGTTGATAACTGGTTACATCGATGACGAAGTTGACCTGCTGCACTTTTGCTTTCACGCGGTTGATGCCATGCTGGAGCAGGTAGGTTTTCCCGGCCACCAGTTTTTGCTGGTCCATCCAGCAGATATTGGCGGTGATTTCCTTGCGTTGTTCCGGAACGTTGTCTGTTTTTACCAGCATGTTGCCCCGGCTGCTGTCAATTTCATCTTCGAGGGTGATGACCACGCTTTCACGGGCATGGGCCGCCGGCAGTTGTTTTTCGAACTGCTCAATGGTTTTGATCCTGCTTTTTTGTCCTGATGGCAGGGAGATGATTTCATCGCCTACGTTGAAATGGCCACTGGCCACTTTACCGGCGAAGCCACGGAAATCGTGGTATTCGGTGGTACGTGGACGGATCACGCTTTGTATCGGGAAGCGGGCCGGGTGACGGCTGTCTTCCTGGTCAAATGCGATCTGTTCGAGGTAATCGAGCAGGGTAGGGCCCTGGTACCAGGTGATGGAACCGGTGCGGGTGGCCACGTTTTCGCCGTACAGGGAGGAGATGGGGATGAACTTCACTTCCTGTGCTTTATAGGAGGCGCTGGCCAGCAGCTGCTGGAAGTCTTCCACGATCTGATTGAAACGGGCCTCGTTGTAATCCACCAGGTCCATTTTGTTGACGCACACTACGAGGTACGGAATGCGTAACAGGTTGGCGATGAAAAAGTGGCGGTGTGTTTGTTCCACAATGCCTTTGCGGGCGTCGATCAGGATGAGCGATACCTGCGCATTGGAAGCGCCGGTCACCATGTTGCGGGTATATTCAATATGGCCGGGCGTATCGGCGATAATGTATTTACGGGTAGGGGTAGAGAAGTAGATATGTGCCACGTCGATGGTGATGCCTTGTTCTCTTTCTGCCACGAGGCCGTCTGTCAGCAGAGACAGATCGGTGAAGTCGAGCCCTTTGCGTTTGCTGGCGGCGTGAAGCGCCTCCATTTTATCCTGGGGGATAGAGTTGGTGTCGTATAAAAGACGGCCGATCAGGGTGCTTTTCCCATCGTCCACACTACCGGAAGTGGCTATACGTAAAACCTCCATATGCGTTCGCTTTTTTGCTGTAAGAAGTAAATGTTAAAAGTAACCTGCCTGTTTTCTTTTCTCCATGGCGGCTTCGGAGCGTTTGTCGTCTATACGTGCGCCACGTTCGGAAATTTTGGCTTCCATGATTTCTGCGATGATGTCTTCCAGCTTATCGGCTTCGGACAGTACGGCAGCGGTACAGGTCATGTCGCCAACGGTACGGAAGCGTACTTTCTGGCGGAAAGGCACTTCATCGGCGGTGGTGTTGAGGTAGGCGGAATAAGGCCAGTAGAGGCCATCCCGCTCAATGATTTCCCTTTCATGCGCGAAGTAGATGGAAGGTATTTCCAGTTTTTCGCGGCGGATGTAGTTCCATACGTCCAGTTCTGTCCAGTTGGAGATGGGGAACACACGTACGTTTTCACCGATATTGATTTTTCCGTTGAGGATATCAAACAGTTCAGGGCGTTGCATTTTGGCGTTCCACTGACCGAATTCATCGCGGACGGAGAATATTCTTTCTTTAGCGCGGGCTTTTTCTTCGTCGCGGCGTGCGCCGCCGATGCAGGCGTCAAATTTTCCTTCTTCGATGGCATCGAGGAGGGTAACGGTCTGCAGGGCGTTGCGGCTGGCGTATTTGCCGGTTTCTTCCTGTACTTTGCCCTGGTCAATGCTGTCCTGCACATTGCGGACGATCAGGTCGAGGCCCAGTGTGTTGACCAGCCAGTCGCGGAACTCGATGGTTTCCGGGAAATTGTGGCCGGTGTCTACATGCAGCAGCGGAAAGGGCACCTTGCCCGGATAAAAGGCTTTCTGGGCCAGTCTTACGAGCGTAATGGAGTCTTTACCGCCGGAGAAGAGCAGTACCGGCTTTTCGAATTGGGCGGCCGTTTCGCGTAAAATGTATATGGCTTCATCTTCCAGCGCCTGTGGAAATTCCCAGTTTATCTGATGTGTCATGGGTGACAATGATTTTATGATTGCAAAGGCTGTTTTCTTTTATCCGTGCAGGCCGCATTCTTTCTGCGACTGTTCCCACCACCACCGGCCGGCGCGCGGATGTTCTCCCGGCTCGATGGCGCGTGTACAGGGCGCACATCCGATGCTGATAAAGCCTTTGTCGTGCAGTTTGTTATAAGGAACGTTGTGTTGGGAGAGGTACGCCAGTACTTCATCATATCCCCAGTGGATCAGGGGATTGTATTTATAGAGGTGGCGTTGTTCGTCCCATTCCAGCGTCTGCATGTCGTGGCGGTTTTCGGACTGTTCGGCACGTAGTCCGGTGATCCATACTTTTACGCCTTCCAGCGCCCTGTTGAGCGGTACTACTTTCCGGACGCCGCAGCATTGTTTGCGGTTTTCCACGGATTCGTAAAAGCTGTTGGGGCCTTTTTCGGTGACCAGTTTTTCTACGGCCGCTGTTTCGGGATAAAACACTTCGATGGGCTGTTTGTAACGGGCAAGGGTGACGTCCATTACGTCATAGGTTTCCTGGAACAGGCGTCCTGTGTCCAGGGTAAATACCCTTACGGGTAAGTGGTTACGCCAGATAATGTCTGCGATTACCTGGTCTTCCTGGCCAAAGGAAGTAGAAAACGCCACGGCACCCGGATACTGCTCCAGGAGATATTGTATGGCTTCTACCACCGGCTTGTTGGCCAGTGCGTTGGTAATGTCTGTCATGTAATCTTCCTTAAAGATAATTGCCTAGTGCCAGCGCGTACTTTTCAGTGACGCCGTACACAAAAATACATAAATCCTATAAAAAAGATAGACTATTGTGGTGAAAATTTGTCGTTTGTTGGGGAATGGGCTATGGGGGAGGGTTTGAGGGGAGAGTAAGGGACGGAGAGTGAGTGACATCGTTAAACGACTATTTCCCTGATACAGCCCGGACCTCATAAGAAAAACCGAAGCACTTTATGGTTTCCCCTGATATCGTCAGAATCTTCATAAAGAGAAACCGAATAACAGATTGTGGCCCAGGGCTTCAGCCCTGGGTTGGGGCAGGGGGCAAAAAAAACCGGCAGGAAACCCCTGCCGGCCTGGATAATTTGCTCGCTGCGCTGTTTATGCGTTGCGGGTAAGAATATCTTTTAATGTTTTGGTTTCCAGCAGTTTCAGGGTGGCGTCCCTTACTTTGCCCATCACTTCGTTCAGGCCGCATACGGCTTCATCGCGACAGTTCTCGCAGCGCTCATAATAATTGAGGCTTACGCAGGGCAACAGGGCGATGGGGCCGTCCAGCAACCGGATGATCTTGGCCAGTGCAATCTCTTTCGGAGGACGCATCAGATAATATCCGCCGCCTTTCCCTTTCTTACTGCCCAGAATACCGGCATTCTTCAGCTCCAGCAGGATGTTTTCCAGGAACTTGATAGAGATATTCTTCTCCTGAGCGATCTCAGAAATCAGGATAGGCCCTTTATCAACATTTTCTGCCAGGTGAATGAGTGCGTGAAATGCGTATTGTGTTTTTTTAGATAACATACTGACTTATTTGCATCCCTGGGGATGACGCTATCGGTGCTGCAATGAACATTTTTGACGTAACAAATATAAGCTCTTCTTTTGAGTTTTATGTTCCGGCAGTCTGCGTGGAGCGTGACAGGAATAAATAATAATTGATTTTCAAACCATTATACAGTCTCTATAGGTTCAGCACGTCTCTCATCGTAAACACGCCTGTCTTATCTTTCAGCCATTCCGCCGCCACTACGGCGCCGGCGGCAAAGCCTTCACGGGAATGTGCGGTATGCGTGATCGTGATATCGTCGATGGGAGAAGAGTAATGAATGGTATGGGTGCCCGGTGCGGGGTCTATTCTTTTGGAAATGATAGACAGCATGTCAGTCTGCTGTGTTTCTTCGTTGACCCAGCCCTTTTTCCGGTCAACGGAAGCCAGCAGCTGTTCAGCCAGGGTGATGGCGGTCCCGCTGGGGGCGTCTTTTTTCTGGGTATGGTGGATTTCTTCCATCCATACGTTGTATTGGGGCTGGCTGGCCATCAGGTCTGCCAGTCTTTTGTTGACTTCAAAAAAGATATTGACGCCGATGCTGAAGTTGGTGGCATGTAAGAAGGCGTGGTGTCCTTTTTCGCATTCCGCATTCACTTCCGGCAGTTTCTCGAGCCAGCCGGTGGTGCCGCTTACAACAGGTACGTTGGCTTCAAAGCACTTTTGTATGTTATGGTAAGCTGTTTCGGGGGTGGTAAATTCGATGGCCACATCTGCCTGTCCAAGATGTTCTTTTTCCAGCAGGTGCTGGGCATCGTGGTCTATTCTCAGGATTACCTCATGACCTTTGGCTGTGGCAATGGCATCGATCGCCTTACCCATTTTACCATATCCTATTAGTGCTATTTTCATGACCCTTGCTGATATTTTTTAGTGGATGATGTGCTGGTTAGCGGCCTGCCAGCCAGGCAGACTTATGGTTTTTACGGCCGCCGCCGATGGCCAGTTTAACGCTGATGCCTAGACCCTGGTTGTTGATGATGGCCGGGGATACCCGCATGCTCAGTTCATCAGACATGTCCCAGTTGCGCAGGTGCGCAAATACCGTGGCATCGGCGATATTGAGCGTATAAGCCAGCACGAAGAAAAGAACCGAATAATCGATATTCTGACGGAAATAATCGCGATTGGCTTTCAGGTACTGTGATGATTTATTGGCCAGCAGCGGGTCCGATATGTTCGTGTCAGGGTTGCCGTCTACTGATAGCCGGTAGGCATCACGGTATTTCCGGTAGTTGTCCATGTTCCATACAAAGAAGTAGGTACAGGTACCGATAGCGGCATATACCAGCGGCATTTTCCAGTATTCGTGGTTGTACGCCTGTCCGAGCCCCGGCAGAATAGCTGAATACAGCGCTGCTTTGCGCGGGCTGTGCGGCGCACGCGGCGCCAGTTTGATAGACGCCGTGGTATCGGTCAGCTCAGTGCTTCTGGTAGTGTCTTTTACCGGATAAGGCAACGTATCGATGGGATGGGCAGTACGACGGGTAGTGTCCTGCCCTTTCAGTACAGGCGCCAATACCAGTAATGCCATACATACCAGTACATGACGACGAAATAAACGGAATAATCTTCCAGCCTTCTTAGCCACCTTATAAATCTATTTTTTCCAGGATGCTATTCAGTTCATCGTCTGAATAGAATTCGATCATAATGCTTCCTTTGCCATTCTTGCCTCTGTCCAGCTTCACTTTGGTAGAGAAGTGGGAGCTGAGGTTGTCTTGTATTTTCTGGAAAGCGGGGGGCAGTTTAGCCTTGACCGCTTTCTGCTGGTTACCTTTGTCAGCCTGGTTGATTTTGCGGGCCAGGTCTTCGGTTTGTCTTACTGACAGCCCGTTTTGCAGGATTTCATTGTAGAGGAACAGTTGGTTCTCCACATTCTCCACGCCGGTGAGCACGCGGGCATGGCCCATGCTCAGTTGTCCGTTTCGTACCGCTACCTGGATGTCCGGTGGCAGTTTGAGCAGGCGGATATAATTGGTGACAGTGCTTCTTTCCTTGCCCATGCGGTCGGCCACCTGTTCCTGTGTGAGGGAACATTCGTCCATCAACCGCTTGTAGCTCAATCCAACCTCGATCGCATTCAGGTTTTCCCTTTGCAGGTTCTCCAGCAGCGCCAGCTCCAGCAGTTCCTGGTCATTGGCCTGGCGCACATACGCCGGAATATCTTTCAGACCGGCCATTTTGCTGGCGCGCAGACGGCGTTCTCCTGCAATCAGCTGGAATTTTTTGTTACTGATCTTGGCCACTGTGATCGGCTGGATGATATCATGCAGCTTGATCGACTGGCTAAGTTCCTGAAGGGCAACCTCATCAAAGTCACGACGCGGTTGCTTCGGATTGGTCACGATCTGTTCCAGCGCAATACGTTCAATACCCGTAGCGGTAGCTACTGCGTTATCGCCCAGGGCGCCGGCAGTGTGCTTCAGGTCAGTGTCTATGTTCTGGAGCAGCGAGCGGATACCTTTCCCCAACGCCTCTTTCTTACTTGGATTGCTCATTTTAAGATTTTGTCTTTGGATTTAATTTTCGTGTAGTTATGCTTCTGCAGTATTTCCTTGGCCAGGTTCAGGTAATTGATGGCACCAGTGCTGGCTGCATCGTACATAATAACAGATTTACCAAAGCTGGGCGCTTCACCCAGTTTGGTATTACGATGGATGATGGTGTTGAATACGCTCTCTTCAAAATGCTGCTTCACTTCGTCCACCACCTGGTTACTGAGGCGCAAACGGCCATCGTACATGGTCATCAGGATACCTTCAATTTCCAGGTCTGTATTCAGTCTGCTCTGAACGATCTTAATGGTATTGAGCAATTTGCCCAGACCTTCCAGTGCAAAAAATTCACATTGTACAGGGATGATCACCGCGTTGGACGCCACCAGTGCGTTCACCGTGATGAGTCCCAAAGAAGGGGAACAGTCTACGATCACAAAATCGTAATCATCCTTTACCGCGTCCACCACCTGCTTCATCACCCGCTCACGGCTGGGATGATTGATCAGTTCCAGCTCTGCACCTACCAGGTCAATATGGGAAGGCAATACTTTCAGGTTGGGCGTATCAGATTCCAATATCACATCTCTGGCCTGAACATCGTTTACCATACAGTCGTACAGGCTCTGCTGCACATTACGCAGGTCAAAACCCAGCCCTGTGGTGCTGTTTGCCTGGGGATCAGCATCTACCAGCAATGTTTTGAATTCCAGCACAGCCAGGCTGCTTGCCAGGTTGATTGCACTGGTTGTTTTTCCTACCCCACCTTTCTGATTAGCGATTGCGATTACTCTAGCCATTGTGTAATTTAAAAAATTCAAAGGTTCATTTATAGGATAAAGGATTAAATAGCAGTATCGCCTCTTCCTCAAACCTCTATGGTACTGCCTATTTCAGGCAGCAACAGCTCCACGCCGGCTTCGTCAAAAAGCTGCATGACCTCCCTCTTGTCTATCTTGATATACCCGAAGGTGTCATAGTGGATGCCGATTATTTTTTCACATTCAATCATTTCAGCCGCGGCAATGGCATCTTCCGGGCCCATGGTGAAATTATCACCAATCGGTAAAACGGCAAAATCCAGTTCTGCAATGCCCGGTATCAGCTCCATGTCCATGGTCAGCGCGGTATCGCCACTGTAATAAAAATTGCCATCGTCAGTAATAAATACAAATCCCATCGGATTACCACCATAAGTGCCGTCCGGCAGTCCGCTGGAATGCTGGGCCACCACGCACTTTACAGTGCCGAAATCAAATTTCCATTTGCCGCCGGTATTCATCGGGTGCAGCTTGGTCAGCCCCTGCTTGCCCGCCCAGGTAACAATCTCAAAATTAGACACCACCATGGCCCCGGTCTGCTTCGCCAGCGAAATCAAATCCGCCACATGGTCCTCATGGCCATGGGAAACAAAAATATAATCCGCCTGTATAGCCTGAACGTCTACCTTGCTGGCCAGCTCATTGTGGGTAATGAACGGGTCAAAAAGTATCCGCTTGCCTTTTATCTCCACTGCAAAGCAGGAATGACCGTAATTGGTGTATCTCATGGTCTCAATTTTAGGTAAAAAAAACGAATTACCGGTTATTAATGATGAATTTAAGCCTTCGCCCAAAAATCACTAACCGGGTAATTAAATGTTACAAGCTACCTGAATCGGACAAAAATACAACGATTAGCAACAATTCCGGTGCTGTAGTATATTTATTTATTCACAAAGTGTCCTGATCAATATGAATCCGGAAATGGGTGATATTTAATATATAATTAATATAAATACGATAAATAACCCCATTTCAACATTTAATTTAAAACCCTGCAATTTATCCGTGTGTTATTCGTCTGCATACCTGCCAGCTACCCGTTTTAACTTTTTCTGACGGATAACTTGTATTAATTTGCCTTTCTGTTATATTTTATATTAAATATTTATAATGCGACCCGGATTGAATTCTATTATATTAGTCGTTTTTCTCCTGTTGTTGGACCTCTACGTATTTCAGGCAGTAAGAGCCATGGTGTACATGTCACTGCCCCGGGTACGGGTCATCGCCTATTCAGCCTACTGGGCCGTATCCGCCATCTGCATTATCATGGTCCTGCTGCTGCCCTATATTCACTGGCATAGCTGGCCCGCTCAGCTGAAATCCTACTTGATGGCCATATTCCTGGGACTGGTAGTAGCGAAACTGCTGGCGGTCGTATTCCTGCTGATAGATGATGTCCGCCGCGGTATCGTATGGCTGATTCAGCGGTTTGCCCCGGCACAAAGCACCGCTGCAGCGGAAGGTACGGTAAACGGCATCTCCCGCTCCCAGTTTCTGAGCCGTCTCGGCCTCATCGCCGGCGGCAGCCTTTTCGGCACCCTGCTGTACGGCTTCTCCAATAAATACAACTACCGCGTCCATAAACTCAAACTGGCATTTAAAAATCTGCCGGCCTCCTTCAGAGGGCTGCGCATAGTCCAGATCTCAGACATCCATTCCGGCAGCTTTGCCAATCGCGAAGCGGTGGTCAAGGGCGTTAATATGATCAACGCCCAGAAAGCCGACCTCATACTGTTTACCGGCGACCTGGTCAACGACCGTGCGGATGAAATGACTCACTGGATGGATGTGTTCAGCCAGGTAAAAGCTCCCATGGGCGTGTATTCTACGCTGGGTAACCATGATTATGGCGACTATTACCCCTGGCCGGACAAAACACCGGCAGGCCATAGCGACATGCAGCAGAAAAACCTGGAACGCCTGAAGGAAGTGCATGGTGAACTGGGCTGGAAACTGATGATGAACGAAAGCGTAGTGCTGGAAAAAGACGGCGGGCAAATTGCCCTGCTTGGCGTGGAAAACTGGAGCGCTATCAAACGTTTCCCCCGTCACGGCGATCTGCGCCGGGCCTACGACGGCGTAAACCATATCCCTTTCAAAATCCTGATGTCGCACGATCCCACCCACTGGGATGCCCAGATACGCCCGGAATTCCCGGACATTGACCTCACCCTGGCCGGCCATACGCATGGTATGCAGTTTGGTGTGGAAATACCAGGCCTCAAATGGAGCCCTGCACAATACTTCTACAAGGAATGGGCTGGCCTGTACAAAGCCGGGGAACAACGGCTGTATGTGAACAGGGGCTTCGGTTTCCTCGGTTATCCGGGCCGCGTTGGGGTACTGCCGGAAATCACGGTTATTGACCTCGTATAGACGCCAAGCATTTTAATTCAGGTATTGAAAACCAGACGCTTTTTTTCAGTCACAAAGCGCCAGGGGGGAACTCACCGCCATAAATAGCCCAGTCACCGAATATCCAAATGCCCAAATGTCAAAATATGCTATATTGTGTGCAGTATCTCCTTTTCAATGCGCGTATTCCTGACATGTCTGCTACTGTTTTGCAGTGTTTTCGCTGAAGGCCAGTCCCTGGCCGACCTGGAAAGACAGTTGGATTCACTGTTGAACAAACAGCAGAAGAGTGAAATAGTGGCCGCGCTGAGCTACGGCAACAATCCTGCCTACGGTAGTAAGACGGTCAACCTTGACCAGCCTATTGTCATGAAAGCTTACCTTTCCCCCTCGCTGATGTGGTACCATAAAAGCGGCCTGTTTGCAGGTGCCAGCGGTTATTATTTGTTTGATACAGATAAAAAACACTGGTTTGAATGGGACTTCACTGCAGGTTATGACTATACGAAGAACAGAAATTTTATTACCGGCATTTCGTATACCCGTTACCTTTTTAATGATTCTACGGATGTTCCGGCCACGCCGATCAACAACGAATTGTTCTCCTATTTTTATTACCGTAAGTGGTGGCTGCACATGGGCATCAGTCTGGATTATGGCTGGGGAAACTATACCAGCAATACGGCCCGCCTGAGAGAAAGGGTGACCGGCAGCGATTTTAACGTGATCGCCACAGTGCGGCATCCTTTTATTTTCGATGCAGTGCTTTGTTCCCGGGATGCATTGCTGTTGCAGCCTTCCCTGTCACTGACGTTAGGCACGGCCAATTATTACAGTCAGCTGGCGGCTTTCCGTTACCTGACACGCTCTTCTAAAATGAAACTCGATAAAATGCGCCCGGGAAAGGTCATCAATTATGAAGACCATACTGGTTTTGAAGCCCGTGCCGTTGATTGCACTGTTAATGTTTCCTACCTGTTTAATCAATTTACCCTTTCTCCTTCCTTCACTGTTTTTAAGCCGTTGACTGGCGCAGACACGCAACTGATGGGCTATTTCACCGCCCGCCTGTCTTACAGTTTTTGATTTTCTTAACAATAGCACGGAATTTGTATTTAGGGAATCTCCCCTGATAACGTAGGGGTATTTTACTGTTCGGGCGTCTATAATTTTAACCATTACTAACAACAATACAATTATGAAAAAACTGTTTCTCGCCGTTGCACTGCTTGCAATGACCGCTGTTACCACCTCTGTTAGCGCGCAAAAATTACTGCGCTTTGGTATTAAAGGTGGCGCCAACCTTGGAAAACTGGATGGTTCCGGATTTCAGGACGGATTTAAATTAGGTTACCACCTGGGTGGTTTCGCACAGTTAAACCTGGTAAAAGGTTTTGGTGTACAGGGTGAAGTGATCTTTTCTTCCACTAAAACAGAAACCACTGATAATTTCAGTGACATCTATAAAAACGTAAGTACTTCAGATGACCGCAAAAAAGTCAACCTGAACTACCTGAGCATTCCATTGCTCGCAAATATCGACCTGGGAACTCCCCGTCTCAAACTGCAGGTAGGTCCTCAGTTCGGCGCACTGGTGAGCGACAGAAAAGTTTTTGGCGCTGCCAATACAGCCTTTAAAGGCGGCGAAATTTCCGGTGTGGCCGGTTTATGGCTGCAGTTGCCAATCGTGAATGTCAGCGCCCGTTACATCATTGGCTTCAATGACGTAAAAGGTATCGAAAGCGTTACCAACACCAGCAACTGGAAAAACCAGAGCATTCAGCTGGGTGTGGGTGTGACCCTGTAATTACGCCAGGCAACAAAGACGCCAAGACGCCGCGAAGCGAAGATCACATTGGAGAATAGTATATGATTGTTTCAAAACAGTACTATCTTCAACGTGATCTTCGCTTTTTTTTATCAACACAGATTGTTTAGCCCTTCACTGCTTTGTATGTTCACGTAAATGTGACACATCGTCACTTGGCACCAAACTTGACAAGGTAGTAGTGCATAAAAAAACGAAGGTCTCAGCAGCATATTCTGCCAGAATGTCCTTCGGGCATTAAATATCTCAGATGAACAGATTTTATTTAGGAAATTCAGAAGATGAAATGGAGTTTATGCCTATTATCCCTTTGAATGAAGACGGGGAAGGTCAGGAGGAAGACAACATCCCCGACCAGCTGGCATTATTACCATTACGCAATACCGTTCTGTTTCCCGGTGTGGTTTTACCCATTACCGTGGGCAGGGATAAATCCATAAAGGCAGTTAACGACGCATACAAGGCTGACAAATTGATCGGTGTGGTGGCGCAGAAAGACAGTACCATCGAAGATCCTAATGTGGCCGATCTTAGTGAGGTGGGTACGGTGGCCCGCATTGTGAAACTGATCAAAATGCCGGATGGTGGCACCACCATCATCATTCAGGGCCGCAAGCGCTTCAAGATAAAAGAAATTGTTGCGGAAGACCCGTATTTCAAAGCCCAGGTGGAACTATTGCAGGACGAGGCCGCAGAAGACGACTCGGAATTTGAAGCCTACATTTCCTCCATCAAGGACCTTGCGGCACAAATTATCCAACTGTCTCCCAACCTGCCTTCAGAAGCCAGCATTATCCTCAAAAACATTGAGAATGCCTCTTTCCTCGTGCATTTCGTGTCTTCCAATCTTAACTCGGACCTGAAAGACAAACAGCAGCTGCTGGAAATCAATAACCTGCGTACCCGCGCGGAACTGTTGATGAAACTGTTGCAGACGGAACTGCAGCTGGCAGAGCTGAAGAACAAAATCACCAATAAAACCAAGGCCGACCTTGATAAACAACAGCGTGACTACTTCCTGCAACAGCAGATGAAGTCCATCAAGGAAGAACTGGGAGGTGATGCCAACGACCGTGAGCTGAAGGAAATGAAACGCAAAGCGGAAGGCAAGAAGTGGTCAGCGGCCGCGGCGGAAGCTTTTGCCAAAGGCATAGAAAAACTGGAACGCATGCATCCCAGCACGCCGGATTACAGCGTGGTGTACAACCACCTGGACCTGATGCTGGACCTGCCCTGGGGCGAATTCACGACTGACAGCTACGACCTGAAAAAGGCGAAGAAAATACTGGACCATGACCATTATGGCATGGAGAAAATCAAGGAAAGGATACTGGAATACCTGGCCGTATTGAAACTGAAAGGGGATATGAAATCACCGATCCTGTGTTTCGTAGGCCCTCCGGGTATTGGTAAAACCTCTCTGGGACGCTCTATTGCCAACGCAGTAGGCCGTAAATACGTGCGGTTGAGCCTTGGCGGCCTTCACGATGAAAGCGAGATCAGGGGGCACCGCAAAACCTATATCGGAGCTATGCCAGGCCGCGTGATACAGTCTATCCGCAAAATCAAATCTGCCAACCCTGTCATGATCCTCGATGAAATTGACAAGATAGGCAACGACCTGCGCGGCGATCCAAGTTCAGCCCTGCTGGAAGTACTGGACCCCGAGCAGAACAGCACCTTCTACGATAACTACCTGGAGCTGGAATTTGACCTGAGCAAGGTTTTATTCATCGCTACCGCCAACAATATCAATGCTATTCACCCTGCACTGCGCGACAGGCTGGAGATCATCGACCTCAGCGGATATTCCATCGAGGAAAAAACAGAGATCGCCAAACGCCACCTGTTGCCTAAACAGAAAGAGGCGCACGGTCTTCAGGACACCAAGTTTAAGTTCAGCAATGGTGTCATTGAGCACATTATTGCGGATTATACCCGTGAGAGCGGTGTAAGGGAGCTGGACAGGCTCTTTGCAGCGATTATGCGTAACCTGGCCAAAGAAGTGGCCATGGAGCGCAAAGTACCTGAAAACATTACTGATGCGGATGTAGAGCGGATATTGGGCAAACCCCGATATTCCAATGAGATCTATAAAGTGGGCAATCCTCCCGGCGTGGCCGTAGGTCTTGCCTGGACTTATGTAGGCGGAGAGATACTGTTTATCGAAAGCAGCCTGAGTGAAGGAAAAGGCGAACTGAAACTGACGGGCAACCTGGGCAACGTGATGAAGGAATCGGCGGTGACTGCATTGAGCTATATACAGTCCCACGCTGCGGAGCTGAAGCTGGACCCGAAAATCTTCCATACGAAGAACGTGCATGTGCATATCCCTGAAGGCGCCGTACCGAAAGACGGTCCCAGTGCTGGTATCACCATGTTAACAGCGCTGACTTCCGCATTCACCGGGCGTAAGGTAAGGTCTTACCTGGCGATGAGCGGGGAGATAACGTTGAGAGGGCAGGTGCTGCCGGTAGGAGGCCTGAAAGAAAAAATTCTGGCCGCCAAAAGGGCAGGAATCAAAGAAATTATCTTATGCTGGCAGAATGAGAAGGATATAAAGGAAATAAATCCTTCATATATCAAAGGCATGAAGTTTCATTATGTAAAAGAAATGAACCAAGTGCTGGAAATAGCGTTATTAAAGAAGTAGGCGGGAAAGGCAGTGATTACTGGTTAAAACTTTTATGACTGCCGGCCTCGTTTTTATAAAAGCGAGCATATTTTAGTTTTAGTATAAAGGCATTTTGTTGCCATTCCTGGCAGCAATTTTTTAAAAGTTCATATCGGTTTTGTTGTGACCCCGGTATGAGCATCATGTTGATTGTTTTAAGGGTTCTTAAAGCCATTCCTCTCAGCGGAATGGCTTTAATGTTTTTGGCCGGGGCTAAGATGTTATTCAATTTTCTTTTCCGGTAAAAACCGGGAAATAATAAAGCCCGGGGAGCTTAAGCCCCGGGCTTTATTATTCAATTTGCTTCCTGTTAAAAAGCCTGAAAGATATCTTAGCCCAGCGCTTCAGCCTGGGGAATTACTTAGTGGTCTGCCAGTTGTCTTTTATAGAGCTGGATGGTGTTTTCGAGGCCATAATACAGGGCGTCCACTACGAGGGCGTGGCCGATAGACACTTCTTTCAATTGCGGGATATGCAGTTTGAAGAAACGCAGGTTGTCCAGGTTCAGGTCGTGGCCGGCATTCAGTTCCAGTCCGATGTTGGTGGCTTCGCGGGCGGTATTTTTATAATCGTTGAACAGCTGGAGGTTCTGCGGTTGTGTACGGGCGTTCGTATATTCTTCCGCGTAAGGACCGGTGTACAGCTCGATGCGGTCTGCACCGGCGGTTTTAGCGCCTTCCACTTTATCAGGTTCGGCGTTGAGGAATATGGAAACACGGATACCGGCTTTTTTCAGCTCACTGATCACTTCCTTCAGTTGGGACTGGTGTTGGATGGTGTCCCAGCCGGTGTTGGAGGTGATGGCGTCCGGTGGATCGGGCACCAGGGTACACTGGTGTGGTTTTACAGACAGTACGAGGTCCATAAAATCCCTGGAAGGGTATCCTTCGATATTAAATTCGGTGGTGACAAGGGGTTTAAGGTCTCTTACGTCCTGGTAGCGGATATGGCGCTCGTCGGGGCGGGGGTGGACGGTAATACCGTCAGCGCCAAACCGTTCGCAATCCTGTGCCACTTTAAGAATGTCCGGAAGGTTGCCGCCCCGTGCATTGCGCAGGGTAGCAAACTTGTTGATATTTACGCTCAGCTTTGTCATGCCACAAAAATACTAATCAATTACGAATTACGGGTTACGAATTACGAATGAGGGCTGTTTGATCGCAGTATACATCAATAACCCTGACAAATAAAAAGACCTGAGCAAATGTATATTCGCTCAGGTCTTCGCGTTTTCAATTCGTAATTCGTAATTCGTAATTCGTAATTCGTAATTCGTAATTCGTAATTCGTAATTCGTAATTGAAACCTACTAGTATCTGTAGTAGTCTGGTTTGAACGGACCTTCTGCCGGAATGCCGAGGTATTCGGATTGGGCAGGGGTGAGCACGTCCAGTTCCACACCGATTTTTTTCAGGTGTAAGCGGGCTACTTTTTCATCCAGGTGTTTAGGCAGTACATATACTTTGTTTTCGTACTGGTCTGAGTTCAGCCACAGTTCCAGCTGGGCCAGTGTCTGGTTGGTGAAAGAGTTGCTCATTACGAAAGAAGGGTGTCCTGTAGCGCAGCCCAGGTTCACCAGACGGCCTTCGGCCAGCAGGATGATATCTTTACCATCGATGGTGTATTTATCAACCTGTGGTTTGATTTCCACTTTGGTGTGGCCGTAGTTTTTATTCAGCCATGCAACGTCGATTTCGATATCGAAGTGACCGATATTGGAAACGATGCATTTATCTTTCATCAGTTTGAAGTGTTCGCCGTTGATGATATCGCGGCAACCGGTAGTGGTCACGATGATGTCTGCTTCTTTAACGGCATCGTTCATTTTTTTCACTTCATAACCTTCCATGGCAGCCTGTAAAGCACAGATCGGATCGATTTCAGTAACGATTACACGGGCGCCTGCACCTCTCAGGGATTCAGCGGAACCTTTACCTACGTCGCCGAAACCAGCTACAACAGCCACTTTACCGGCGATCATCACGTCAGTAGCACGACGGATAGCGTCTACACAGGATTCGCGGCAACCGTATTTGTTGTCAAATTTGGATTTGGTAACAGAGTCGTTGATATTGATGGCAGGCATAGGCAAAGTACCGTTTTTCATGCGCTCGTACAGGCGGTGAACACCGGTAGTGGTTTCTTCGCTCAGCCCTTTGATATGCTGGATCAGTTCAGTGTATTTGTCCAGTACCATGTTGGTCAGGTCACCACCATCGTCCAGGATCATGTTCAGCGGACGGTCTGAGCCACCAAAGAACAGGGTTTGTTCAATGCACCAGTCAAACTCCTGTTCGTTCAGGCCTTTCCAGGCAAATACCGGAACACCGGCAGCAGCTACAGCGGCGGCGGCGTGGTCTTGTGTGGAAAAGATATTGCAGGAGCTCCAGCGTACTTCCGCACCCAGGTGTACCAGGGTTTCGATCAGTACGGCAGTCTGGATGGTCATATGCAGACAACCGGCAATACGGGCGCCTTTCAGGGGCTTTTTATCGCCATATTCTTCTCTCAATGACATCAAACCGGGCATTTCGGCTTCTGCCAGCTCTATCTCTTTACGACCCCAGGCCGCAAGCGACATATCTTTTACCTTATACGGAAGGCTAAAGTCGATGTTGGATTTCGCAATTGTAGACATTAAATAAAGTTTTGTGCAAATCTAGGCTTATTTTAACTTTTAACATAATGACACCCCCCTCTATATCGCAGTGAGCCCCTAAAATTTTGTTAATCATTCCATTAGAGCGATCTCTCCCGCGGCAAATCAAATTTAATTTGATTTAATATAAATTATGTTATAAGTTTGCTAATTAAAATATATGATTTAATATTTAATTGTTTAGTGGTAAAGAACAGTAAGTAGAGTATGAGCAATTATTTACCATCATAGTAAGCGCAATTAGTGTGTCTTATTCTTCCCCGATCCCTGGGTATTGATATCAGATAATTGCCGGCAACGCAAGGTTTTTCAGCTTCAGCTTATGAAGTATTCAGGTTTAATAGTTTGCCGGGAGAGCCAGTTACGAGGCATATAGGTTTTACAAAGGACTGTTTTTTACATTTTGATTAAATCTATATGTATAAATAGAAATTTACACACGCATATGTTAGTCCTTTCCCATTCTATGAAAACGAAGCAGCAGCTATTGCCGGAAGGCAAAACCATGCTAAGGCGTTGCGTAACATTACTGCTCCTGTTCCTGCTGATATGCACCGGCACACAGGCACAGTCACCACTGCCCGCTACCCGCGTGATCAACAGCACCGGCGGTAATACGGCCAGTGACGGCCTCCGGCTGGAAATGGACGCCACCGGCAGAATCCAGGTGTTCCGCAATGGTAAAACAGATTCTTATGTGGCCAACGGCCAGAAGGGATACGGCGACTACATCCGGGTGAAACACAGCACCAGCCCCATGACAGACCTGCAAAGCCTCGATACCACCGTTTGTTATATTTCCCCCGTCATCGGTAACGGTTCCGCTGCATCCCCTTACAGGGTTTTTGTCTTTAATAAAATATATGATAAAAAACCGGCAGGAGGAACAGACAACGAAGCACTCATTTATGTTACCCGCGCTTACACCTATATAGCTCCCAATAAATACTTCACGGTCGACTATTCCTTCAATGGCACCAACATTGGGTATGACCTGATGATTTACCAGGAAGAAAGGCTCGCCATGCAACAGAATCCTGGTTTCGTGTACGATCCCGGCGATGACTACCAGGCAGGTATTCCCGGGTATTGTAACATGGGATTCAGAAAAATCATTGACGTTACGACGAAAACAGCTCAATACGTAGGCGCTTACCATAACCCGGCAAATTGTGGGGTATCACAGCCTTACACTCACGCGTTTATTTCTGCCGAACCTACCGGGTTTATCAGTTATACGTTGCCCAATCAGCCAGGCCTCCCGGGAGAATATCAGGGAGCCAGCCCCCTGAATACCTATCCATATGACTGGAACGTCACCACTCCCTATGCTTATGCGTTTGACAGGATGTTGTGCGTGCAGACAGCACTGAGAAACAAACTGGCCAACAAGACATTTGGTACCCGTATTGCCGTAGGCTACGGTGATCTTAACGCTACGCCGCCTACAACATACCCTGACTACGACGCCATATCTACCGCTGTTCAGGGCACTACTACCAATAACAGTACAGCCGTTACAGTAGAATTTGCCGGCGATGCCGGTGACAACGAAGGCAACGCGGGCAATAACCACACACCACAAAGCCTGAAACTAAAAGTGACCGGCGGTAAGCTCACCATGCCGGTTTACGCAGAAATGAAGGCGGTAGCTGTTCCCGGTGAACAACATCCTGCTGTGGAAAACCAGGACTTCACCTACGAAATGGGCTTTATCATTCCGGCCGGAGACTATACAATAGCCGCCAATCAGACCGTGAATGTTACCAACGTGACCATCAAAGGCAATGATAAACTGGAGTACAGCCGCAAGCTCACGCTACAGTTGCAGAACATCGCGTGTAACGCACTGGTGCAACTCGGTACTAACAAACAAGCGACCTATACTATCATCGACGATGAAGACCGTACGCTGACCATCAACTTTACGCAAACCACCGTAAAAGAAGGTGATCCAAAGCTGGTAGGCACCATCTCCCTGCCAGGTACCACCACCGTAACTGAAGATACGTATGTAGACCTGTCCGTTGTCAGCGGTAACACCGCCACACCGGACCTGGACTTCACCATGGATAAAAAAGTGCTGATCGCTAACGGTACAGGCAGCGCCAATATCGAGATCACCGCCAAACCTGATCTGGTACTGGAGGCCAGCGAGACATTCAAAATACAAGGTGACGCCAGTGTACTCGGCATCGCTAAAACAGCCACCGGACCGGTAATCACCATTACAGACGATACCCGTAACCACGACGAAAATATTACCTTAGGCGTTACCGTTACCCCGGCAGACCCGGCCTATCCTGCGCTGACATTTAAAGAAGGATATACCAATGGTATCGTGAATGTAAGTCTGCCCACAGGTGTAACTACAGATATACCCATTACCGTTACCCTGGCTAAAGGAGGTACGGCAACTGACAATACAGATTATAACCTGACCATACCTGCCAACACTATCAATGGCAGCACCCCTGTCACCGGTACCCTTAACCTGATAGACGACGGCCGGATAGAGGGAGATGAAACCATCGTTCTTACCGGTACTGTTACCGACGGCAGCGCGACTGCTTTTAAACTGACACCGGCAACCATCACGATTAAAGATGCACAGCTGCCACTCACGGCGCCGGCTATACTCCGTCTTTCCACCAACGATATTGATGAAGGCAATGCCACCGGAGCCAATTGCTGGATAGAACTGCCCGCCGGCATCGTTGCCACCGACATCGCACTGAACTTCGATATTTCCACTGCTGCCGGCACCACCGCGCAAGCAGGTTCCTATAGCGGTTTACCTGGTTCCATGACCATACCTGCCGGTGCAAAAGCATCTGTGCCACAGGCCATCACGGCAGCGGCCAACCTGGTGCTGGAAGATGACCGTGCATTGGTGATCCACGCTGCCCCGGCGGCCACCACTATACCAGGCATTACCACCGGCGCAGACGTAACGCTTAACATCCACGATAAAACGGATGCCTCCGGAGTGACCCTGGCCATAGCGCCCGTGACCACTCCGCTGACAGAAGGCCAGGCCACGCCCTTTACCATCACGATGTCCGGTGGTTACAGCTCCGCTAAAAATATCAAAATAGCACTGGCTGCCAACCCCACCGGCACAGAAGCCAGCGCATCAGACTATACGCTGGTAAGCGAGATCGAACTACCGGCAAACACCATCGGTACCTATACCACGCCAGCCAATGTGCTGACAGCCACGCCCGATATGATTATCGAGAAAGACGAAGCGCTGCTCATTACCGGTACCAATGCTATCTATCATAATATTACCGGTGCTACCGTCACCATCAATGACGTCACCAGAAGGAACACCGCGAATACCAAAGTGACCCTGGCCGTTCCGCAGACCACCATCACCGAAAACAACAGTACCACTATTACGGCTACACTGCCCGCCGGCGTTACCACAGAAATCCCCATTAATGTGGACCTGAGCGCCATCACCGGCACGGCTACCGTAGACGACTATACGCTGACCGGCCCGCTTCAGATTACTGCCGTCACACCGGCGCCGGTAGCTACTTTAAACATTCTGAAGGACAACCTGGTAGAAAACCAGGAAACCCTGACCATCACGCCGGCGGTTACCGATGCCTACAGCACTGCCTATGGCATCGACCCCGCCACGCTGGCCTTTACCATCAACGACCTGGAATACCCGTTACTGGCCACCAATCCGATCATACTCAGCAGCACGCCTGCCACCATCAAAGAAGGCGACGCAACTGGCGCCATGCTGACAGCCACACTGCCCAACAACTGGAAATCGGCCATACCACTGACCGTACAGCTGGTGAAAAACAGCAGCTCCACTGCCACAGACGACCGCCATACCGCTATTCTCAATAAACAGCTCATCATTCAGTCCACCGGCACTGCCTCCATGCAAGTGCTGGCCACAGACAATGATGTACTGGACGATGACGCCGATCTGATCGTTGACGGTAACCCTGGTAACACCACATTACCTGTTACCAGCACTACTATTCATATCGCCGATGGCACCATTGATAAACCGGATGCCCGGAAGATCACCCTCACCGCCAGCAAAACACTGATACCGGAAGGAGAGAAGCTGAGCGTTACCGTTAGCCGTTTGTATACATCTGCCAAAAAGGTAGCAGTACAATTAGCCATAGACCCTGCTTCAGAAGCCAGTCTCGCTAAGAACGACTATTCCATGATCAACACGCTGCTGGAACTGGACAAGACAGACAAAACACATACCTTCGACGTTATCCAGACCAATCCAGACCAGGTACTGGAGAAAGACGAGTCGCTGAAGCTCATCGCCACACTGGCGGGTTATACTGTGAACAACCTGGACCTGCAAATACAGGACCTTACCCGCACCGTTGCCGCCAACCGGGTACTGACACTTACGCCGTATAAAACGCTGCATGCAAAAGAAGGTGAAGATGGTTCCTTACATATCGCGCTGCCGGCAGGCGTTACCACAGAGGTGCCTGTCAGCCTCACTCTGGCCCAGAGCAATGGTACTGCCGAAGCAGGCGCGGATTACCTCCTGAGCAATGCCTTCTCCTTTAATAACGCTAACGATACTACGATCTCGCTGAAGATCCAACCGGACAACCTGGTGGAAGGCCCTGAGAAATTCGAGATCACCACCACCGCCACAGACGGTATCAGTCCTTATACCGCCAATATTTTTGAAGTGAATATTGACGATGCGCAGTATCCGCTGACAGCCCCGATCAGGATTACCCGCTCACTGGCGGCTATCGATGAAGGCGGCGCAGGAGCTGCCATCGGCGTAGAACTTCCGAATGGCTGGCAGGCTGGTTTCCCGATTGTGGTGACCATTAATAAAGATGCCGCGTCCACCGCTGACGCCATCGACTATAAACCGCTGCCTTTACCGCTGACCATCACTATCCCGAAACTGGCCACCGGCGCCACGCACCCGGTATTGCTGGAGGCAGTGAAGGACCTGGTCCTGGAAGACGATGAAACGGTGATCCTCACTGGTACTACCGGAGATGTGAACATGCCGGTGCAGGGAGATACCGTAGTGATCCTGGACAGAACACATGACGATCCCGCTACCGGCTATATCCACATTATCCCGGTAACGCCGGGTACCGCTGTAAAAGAAGGTGACACCTATACCGCCAAAGTTTCCCTGGCGCCAGGTGTTACCTCCAGCAAGCCGATCACCGTGTCCCTGGATGCCGGTGCCGGTACGCAGGCGAAAACGACCGATTACAGCGGGCTGCCGTCGCAAGTGGTAATACCCGCCCTGCAACCGGACGTGAACTTCTCCGTACATGCAGAGACTGACAACATCATCGAAAAAGACGAGTTACTGCAACTGGTGGCCTCACCGAAAAATATGAACGGTATGAAAGGCGATACGCTCAACCTGATCATACAGGATGTGACCCGTCTGGACCCGAACAACCTGAAAGTGCAGGTGAAGATCGATTCTACCGTGCTTCATGAAGGCAGCACTTCCGCCGTGAAAGTGGGATTTGTGAACAGCCTGATTTCTTCTGAAGAAGACATTACCATCAATATTACCCGCGACGCAGCCTCCACCGCAGACGACGCTGACTATAGCGGCGTGCCTTCTTCCGTAACGCTGCCTGCGCTGTCTAACAATAAAGTATATACGCTGCAGATGATCAATGACAATGTGCTGGAAGGAGATGAGACACTGCAACTGGCCGCCCAGCTGGTAACACCTGGTTATACCCTTATTCAGCCGGCGCCGGTACTGATACCGGAAACCGGTGATATGAGCGTACACCTGGTAAAAGACAAAGATGCCGCAGAACCAGCTACCAATGGCGCTTACATCATTAAACTGCCGGGTACCGCCACCGCTGCCGCCGATGTGAAAGTAGTATTCTTCGTGAGCAGCATAGCCGGTACTACCAACATCGCGCCGATACAGACTTCCGCCACTATCCCGACAGGACAAAATAGTGTGTCCGTTCCCGTGAATGTGATCGACAACCTGGTGATCGAAGGGGATGAAGAAGTAAAAGCAGCCCTGATGCTGGCGCAGATGAAACGGTTCAATAAGAACATCGGTTTTGATGTGAACGACCTGGACACGGCGCGCATGACAGTCTTTGATGACGAAAGTTATGCTACAGGCCCTAAAGCCACCGCCCGCGAAATGATGGCAGAGAAAACAGCCGACGCGTCCGAACCCAATACTCCGGGCTATTTCAGGGTACACTTCACAGACACTAACGTGTCGGCCGTGAAAGATGTGACCGTGACCTACCAGGTGAGCGGCAACGCCGCACCGGATGTCCGCTATCGTAAACTCAGCGGCACCGTTGTGATCCCTGCCGGTAAGAACTATGCTGATATCCTGGTAGACCCGATTGACAATACCATTGTAGAAGGCGATGAAAATGTGCAGATACAGCTGAAAACCATCACAGGCAATATCCCGGGCGTCACCTGGCCTTTGTCAGCCAAATCCCAGGCTGATGTGCTGATACATGATAACGATACGCTCGTAGTGTCCATCATCAACGACGGACTGCCGGTAGACGAAGGTAAACCGGTTACTTTCAGCATCCGTGCGGTGAACACCGCCGCGCGTGACCTGCCTGTCCGCTTCCAGGTGGAACAGGACGCCGCACGCAGCTTCACCGCTGCCGGCGCCACTGTGAACGGCAATACCATCACCGTTGTGTTACCGGCGCACAGCACCTCACAGGACTTCAACCTGACAGCCGTAGACAATGACACCAATGATGATGACGGCTTCCTGAAAACAACCATCCTGCCATACGTAAGTGGCAGCGGTACGCCGATCTACAAAGCAGGGGCTAACGCTTCCGCACAAACGGTGATTCATGACAATGACCCGCTGACACTCGCCTTCGCTGCGGATAAATTCAGCGTGAAAGAAGGAAACAAAGGAGAAAACACACCGCTCAGATTTGTGGTGAAAATGAACCGAAGAAGCTCCAGGGACATCACTATCAATTATGATTTTGAAGAATCCACAGAAGGGGTAAGTTATCCTTATCTGGACTTCAAAGCCACACCGGGTGTTGACTTCGACAACACCATCAAACAGGCGAAGATACCTGCGTTCCAAACCGAAGGAGCTGTAGTGGTGAACATCATCGGGGATGACGCCTTTGAACAGAACGAAACATTTATCGTGAAAATGCAGACCATAGCTGTGGCTTCCGGTCAGAACACTCCGGTGCTGGGTGACCCGGTTAAGGCCACCGGCGTGATCCTCAACGACGACCCGATGTGTAAGACCTGCGATACGGACGGCGACGGCCTGACAGACGAACAAGAAGACATTAACGGCAACGGTGATCCGTTTGACGATGATACAGATGGCGATGGCATCCCCAACTTCCTCGATCTCGATTCTGATGGCGACGGTGTTCCGGATTCTGTAAGCCGCTTCCATCTCGATAACAACAGGAAGATCGACTACCTCGACGGACGTGACGGTAAGATCAAGGTACATCCTGCCATCTCTCCGAACAACGATGGACAGGGCAATGACCTGATGTACATCCAGAACATCGAGAAGTTCCCGAAAAACGAAGTGGTGGTGTTTAACCGTTGGGGCGGTACCGTGTATAAAACAAGTAATTACGATAATAAATCCAACAGTTTCAAAGGCAAGTCCAATACCGGTGGCCAGTCAGGTGCTGATGTGCCCGATGGCTCCTACTTCTACCAGATACAAATCTGGGTAGACGGCAAGGTAGAGCGGTATACAGGATTTATTGTCATCAAACGTTGAGGTCATTATTGGTAAAAATATTCAAGCTGATACCTATGAACAAGCGATTTATGAAAGCTTTAGGGATTGCTGTCATGTGCTGTTGCTGCTGCCTGAAAGGGTGGGCGCAGCAACAGCCGATCTACTCCCAGTATATGTTTAACGGGATGATCATTAACCCGGCGTACCCTTCCATGGACGAGTCTTCCAGCCTTACTGCCGTAGGCCGTAACCAATGGGTGGGCGTAGATGGCGCCCCTAAAACAGCCACTGCTTCTTTTTATACGCCGCTAAAAGCTACCAATACCAGCCTGGGCGTGTCGCTGATGAATGAGAAGATCACCGTCAATTCCCAGACAGGCGTGCATTTTAATATATCCCAACGGGTAAAGCTAAACGAAAAGTTATACCTCGCTATGGGCTTAAAAGCCGGCATGTCGCAGTTCCGGGAAGACAACGCCTCCCTGTCTACTTCCGATCCGGTGTTCGCACAGAACCAGAGCTACTGGAAAACAGATGTGGGCTTCGGTTTCATGCTGTTTACCGACCACTTCTTTGTCGGCATCTCTTCTCCCACTTTTAAAAGTTTTGACCTGGGCAACAGTGTCAACAAAGTAGTGGTGCAATCACATTACTTTATTCAATCCGGATACCTTCTGACCATTAATGACAACGTAAAACTCAAACCCAATGTGTTATTGAGGATAGTAAAAGGCACCGGCGTGCAGTACGACCTCAATGCAAATATTCTTTTAAAAAATCTGGTATGGCTGGGCGCATCCTGGCGTTCCGAAAAAACGATGACCGGTCTTGTTCAAGTGCAGCTGAACAAAAACCTGCAACTGGGCTATTCTTACGATACCCCAATGCAGTCAAACCTGAAAGGCGCACAAACAGTTTCCCACGAAGTAATGATCAATTATCGTTTTTCCTGGTCCAAATGGAAAGTGGTGGCCCCGCGGTACTTCTAAAAAAAATGTTATGAAAACCCGATTCACGGAACGAATGCGAAATTACCAAGTTGGCCGCCTGGTGTTTTTCCTGGGTGTGCTGATCATGACTGGTTCCTGCTCTTTTGTTAAAGACCATACCTCCGGTAGTATGGGCAGCATGTCTAAAGTAAGAAGGGCAGAACGGTCATTTAAAAGACAGGAATATGAAAGAGCCATATCGCTCTGCAACGATGTAATTAATAATACGAGCGACGACGCTGCCCGCCGGCAGGCGAAGTTCCAGTTGGCCCGCATTTATTTTGAAACACGGCAGTTTGAAAAAACTGTCAGCCTTTACGATGAGCTGCTCTACAAACCCAGTGATGATGTACTGGTGACAGATGTGACCACTTATATCGATCTGCTGAAACGTACCGGAAGAGTGGAAAAAGCACGTCAGATCAGTGAAGTGTATGCCAAAAATTATAAAAACAATGCCCGCTTCACCAACCTCCAGGAATCCCTGGTGAATTATTATAACTTCTTCAACCGCGACTCCCTCCGGAATGTAAAAGCAGACAGCCTCCGGCTTAGCTTGCCCGGATACCAGTACGGACTGGCCCTGTATAAAGACAATATTGTTTTTCTTTCCAATGATTTTAAGAAGAATGAAGCTCAGTCTTTCTACACCAACTCCAGGCTGTACATGATCTCGGAAGATGGGATTGAGCCGTTCAACAATAGCCTGAAAGGCATCTTACAGGTGGGGCCGGCTTCTTTCTATGATCAGGGAAAACGGGTGATTTACACCTCCAACCGGTTTACCGATGTTAAAAACGATAAAAATTCCTTCATTAATTATAACAATGGTACGCAGCTGTTGACCTCCACTTACCAGGAAAATCACGACACGTGGAGCAAGCCGGTGCCGGTAAAACTGGGTAAATCTTCAGAATCCTCGTCTTTCCTGCATCCGTCAGTTGCATCAAATGGTAAACGTTTGTACTTTGCGTCCGATATGCCTGGCGGTCAGGGTGGTACAGATATCTACTACGCTGACTGGGATAAAACGGAGAAACGCTGGAAAGCGCCTGTGAACATGGGCCCGAAGGTAAATACCAACGGCAACGAACTGTATCCGTTTATTGTGGGAGATAAATTGTTTTTTGCTTCCAACGGTTTACGGGGCTTCGGCGGACTGGATATATTCATGATCGATTTGTCGAAAGCGGAAGAAGGGCCGGTACACCTGCCTTATCCTGTGAATACCCAGTTTGATGACCTGAATGCAGTGCTGGACGAATCCAAGTTGTTATTATACTTTACATCGGACCGTTCCGGTGTACATGATAATGACCATATTTATGTGCTGAATCTGAAGAAGAATCCTTTGAAACAACTGGGACTGCCTTATCCCGGCAAGCCGGTAAATGACGAAGACAAAGTGCCTTATACCATAACGCAGACGGACAACCGTCCACAGCTGACTTTAGTAGGGGATAAAACCTATGATAACCTGGCTCCCGTTGCAAAAGCGGAAGTTAAGCCTGCTGCGCCCGTTGTGGCCAGTACAGCCGTTCCCGTTAGCACGCCTGTCCGTGAAGTAAAAGAATATACAGATAATATAGTAGATAGTTCTCCGGAGATGATACCGTGGCAGAACCTGGCTCATCCCGCACCAGCGGTTGCAACGACCACAACTGCTGCAACGGGCAATGCCACTGCCGCGCCAGACCATGGGCAGCGGACGGTGAGCAGTCAGCCGGAGCAGCTCAGCTGGCAGGCGACAGCTGCTGCGCCGGGGCGTTCTTCATCAACCGTAAAAAATAACATACAGGCAGACAGTGCGGTCATTCACGTGAGCGCCTATACGTTATCTGCTGACAGTGCTGCCCGTACAAAGGTATCCCTGTGGAGCGTGCCAGGGGCCGTTTACTTCGACCTTAATTCCTACATACCACAGGACAAGGAATGGAGCAAGCTCGATTCCATTTTTTATATCTGGAAAGCCCAGCCCAAACGGATGATCATCGTTAACGGGCATGCTGACATTATCGGAACAGAGAAATATAACCTCGCCCTGTCGAAAAACCGGGCGGTGTATATCCAGGAATGCCTGCTCAGTCGCGGCGTGGAGGCCGGTCGCATCCGTATCAACTACTTCGGGTCTACCAGGCCTGTGTTGGTTGCCAGTCAGTATAAACTGGATTCTGACCGGGAGAAGTTCATCCTGCAACAGGGCGTGAACAGGCGGTGTGAGATCACCATACAGTAAAACGATTTTTTTTTATTGCGTATATCAAACTAACAAAATGAACAAGATTGCATCACTAATGCTGTTACTGGGAATAGGCTCACAGGCCTTTGCCCAGGAAATGCCAGTTGTGTTCAACAAAAGCATGGGCGCTCCCAAGAACCAGTACCGGAAACTGGCCATTGCGGAGAACAATGCCATTGTTGCTATCGGCGGTGGATTGGATAACGGATGTATCACCAAATTATCCTCCACGGGAAATCCTATTTACAATACCCGTTTAAACAAAGGCGGGCTGGTAGCTTACCAGGACTTATTACTGCTGCCTAAAAATGAACTGGTGGCGGTAGGCGGCGGCACTATTGCCTACGGTAATGCCCGTATCACCAAACTGAGCGCCACCGGAGAAGTGATATTTGACAAAAGTATCGGTAATGGTCAGGGTGGTTATTTCACCAAAATCATTGCAGACCGTCATGGTAACTACATCACCGTTGGTGTAGACGGCAGCAAGCCTGCACAGGCGCGCATCACCAAAATGACTGCTGATGGCAAGATCGAGTTTGACAAAGGTTTTGGTGCTCACAACGTATTTACAAACGTATTAATCGACGAAGACGAAAATATTGTGGCTGTTGGTGGTGACGTAGGAGATGGCCAGGGTAAAGCTTTTATGGTAAAAGTAGACGGTAAAGGCGAAAAACAATTTGACCTCAGCTTTGGTAAGCCCGGCGCTGTATTTGAAAAAATGCTCCTGCTGGAAGACGGTTCTATCCTGGCGATGGGCGGTGGCGCTTATGGCACAGGCAACGCCAGCCGTATCGCCAAAGTGAACGCCGAAGGCCAGGTAGTATTCGATAAAGAATACAGCACCGTAGACGGCAAGTTCAACGCCATGAAGGTGAATGACCTGGGCCAGATTTTCGCCTGCGCGGAAGAAAAAGACAAAGGCCGTATCGTAAAACTGCGTCCTGATGGTACAGAGCTGTTCAATAAAGAAGTGGACGCCGCCCTGTATGCGCTGGAAGTAGGTAAAAACGGCAAAGTGGTGGCTGCTGGTGGCAACATCGGCATGAATACCGGTAAGATCGTGAAATTACTGCCGGACGGCACACAGGTAGTCAACAAAAACCTGGGCACCGTATTCCAGCACCTGCTGCTCACCGAAGATGATGAAATGTGTGTGGTGACCAAAGAAGGCTACCGCCTCATTAAACTGACGCCTGACGGAGAACTGATGTTCGACAAACAACTGGGCAAATACGATACTAAAACCACGCTTGCGTCCCTGCTGATGAGCCCTTCCGGCGAAATCCTGGCAGCCGGCGGTGGCGATGAAGACGGTAACCGTATCATCAAAATCAGCCATGGCGTGTCTGTTAACGATATCGCTGTGTCTGAGCCGCTCAATGGCTTGTCTAACGCTTCACTGACCATCACGCTTTCCGGCTTCCTCAGAAGCAATGGTGTGCGTACACCGGTGAATGTACATTACAAAACCATCCCGCATAAAGATGGTGCTGGCCAGGGGGACTTCGATATCACAGAAGGTACTATCTCCTTCGTGCCTTCCGAATTTGCCGCAGGCGCTATTATCTCCAAAACCATCCAGATACCCGTGAAAAGCGACAACCTGCTGGAAGGTAAAGAGTCTTTCCATGTAGAAATCATGGACGCGTCTGACCTGCATCTTACCAAAGCCAAAGGGGAGGTGACCATCCTTGATCAGCCGGCCATGGTGAAATTCATTGGCGGCACTAACGGTGCAGAGCCTAATACCGATGTTGTATTCTCTGCGGGCCTGTTCAAACGCGACAACACGCCACTGGTCAACGCCACCGGTAAGCCGGTTAAGCTGACCTACAAATTCGGCAATGGCACCGCTTTGCCGGGTGCGGATTTTGTCAGCAGCATCAAAGCGCCCTTTGTTATTGACAATGGCGCCAGCACTGCGAGCCTGTCTGTGAAAGTAAAAGACGATAACCGTTTCGAACTGGCCGAGACCGTAGTACTGGTACTCAGCGAAATCAAAGCGGAAAACGAAGCTGTCGTGGGCTATAATGGCGATGTGACCTCTATTTCCGCTTCCCAGTATATCCAGGACCAGGCAGCGCATATCACGCTGGTAAAACTGACAGACGCCAACGAGTCTGCTACCGCGCCGGTAAGCATGTTCAAATGTATCCTTGTAAAAGCAGCTGATGGTTCTGTACAGACCAACTGCACCGGCAGCGATATTAATATCTACTTTGGAGTGGATTCCGTGAGTGCCGCTGCTTATGGCCGCAAGTTCGTGATCATGAACGGCGACATGGTGAAAATCACCGGTGACTGCGCTTTCAGCGAAACAGACATCCAGGTGGCCGTGGTGAACGACCGTATCAAAGAGTCGGACGCTGTTGTAGCCGTGAAACTGCGTGACGTGACCACCGCTAACAATGCCGGTATGCTGAAAATCTCTCCCGAGCTGAAACTGAACAAGGCCATAGCTGTTATCCATGATGATGATAACGACGAAGGGACCGTGTTGACAGCTACCAAGTAAACCCGGCTTGAATCAATAACCGATATACGCTGTTTCAGGCAACACCTACGTTCCCGCATAGTCCTCTATGCGGGAATTTTTCTTTAATAAACTTAAAAGCAGCATCATTTATATTAAAATATAAAAGATGCTGCTTTTTTTACTATTTGTAAATCCACGATAATCCGTTTATCGTAGGTAATGGTAGAAGGAATTAATAAAATAACTAAAGATAAAAGAGTTGTGTCTTTTAATGGTTAACTTGGGAATAGCCTGGTATGTCCTTACCGGGCTCTTTTTTTATAATGATTTCCTCATTACGTAATCTTCCATCAGATAACCATTACCGATATCGGTATCTTTCTCTTTATAGGTGGAGAATCCCATCTTCTCATAAAAAAAGCGGGCTTTATTGTAGCGGTTTACATCCAGTTCAAGGATGGTGGCCCCTAATTTTTTTACCTGGCGGATAACAGTATCCAGCAGGAAACGGCCTACCCCTTTGCCCTGGTAGGTGCTGTCAAGATAGATTTTATGCAGTTTATAGACACCTTCCGTATCGGTAGTGCTATAAGATGCGTAGCCGATAGGTCTTTTATCGTCCTGCAGAATGATGAACTTGTGGTTTAACTCCGCGATCTGTTTGGTAAGAGCGGCAGTGCTGTACATCATATCGATCATATAATCGATCTGTGCAGGTTCGAGGATGCGTTGGTAAGTTGGTCTCCAGATTCTTTCAGTCAACTCCTGTATAACGGGAATGTCGGCTACTGTTGTTGATTTTACGCGATACATGGTTTGTGTATTATAAACGGTTACTTTCCTCAATAATATTATCGACTGTTTGTTGCAGCCTGTCGAGCGGTGTATATCCTCTTGCGCATAGATACAGCTGTTTGCCTGTGTCCAGAATGGCGGCGGGGAAGCCGGTAATACCCCAGTTCTGCACCAGTTGAAACTCCTGGTTGGTTTCATACCGCAGGTGTTCATTATGCAGCCGGTCAATAAATTCATCTTCCGGCAGGCTGTATTTTCGGACCAGTTTCCGGTAGGTAGCGTCAAGGTTAAGGCTTAGCCCATCATAGTTAAGCGCATGTTGCATATCATGAGCGAAGGAGATGGCGTTCTCAGGCTGATAGGCCTTAAAAACGGTCAGGGCGACTGATGGTTTTTCTGAATCCATCATTTCCTCTGAAGGCAGCAGCTTTTCGAGAAAAGCGCTACCGAATTTTACCCCTGTCATTTCTTCCACGTTGGTGTGCTCCCGTTGGATATAGGCCGCCATAGTAGAGAACGGGTGGCGATTGTCTCCTACGATCATACCGCCGGAGAGGATATCAAATTCCATGTCGCCGCTGTGCAGTTGCTGAAACTGCATGACTACCGGTGTAAACCCGTAGCACCATCCACAAAGCGGATCATAGACATATATAAAGCGCATAAACAGGCATTTAGCTTTTCGCGGTTAGCTGTGCTTAGCCGTTGGAAAATGTGCAAGTCGCTGCAAAGATAACTAATCTCCGGGTTGAATTGACCTGTTATATGTTATCCCTTTACAGGGCAGTTCCTGATTTAGAGCAAATCATCTTCGTCCCCGTCGAGCGGCGAGGGGCCTATCGCATCTTTGTCAAAGTGCCGGTGAAACAGTTTTTTCGACAGCATCATGTCTTTCCGGGTAGCCCTGTAAGACAGTCTGGCTGCAATGACCAGCGTAAATACCGCTGCGCCCAGCGCCAGGATGCTGTTACCGGAGAACAGGAAAAAGTCGAAAGAACCATGGAAAAACACGGCTATCAGCAGGCCTTTGAGCAGGAGCGTGTTTCTTTGCTCCGGTATGAACTTGGCCAGTCCTACATAATATCCCATGAGTATGGCAAAAGTGGCGTGGGCAGGCACAGACAGGAACATACGGGCCACGCCTGTGCCAAAGCCGAATTGACTGACATAAGCGATATTCTCCAGTGTGGCAAAGCCCATTCCGATCATCACCGCATACACTATACCATCGAGTGGTTCATTGAACGCTTTTTTAGGATACGCGTAGAAGCGCAGCACCAGAAATTTGGCGAATTCTTCAGAGAGGCCTACGATGCCATAGGCAAAGAAGGCCGTATCAAAGAGGCTTGTATTGGTTTCCCGGAATCCATACATGGAAGCGAGCGCCTGAAACAGCAGCGGCATGACCACACAACCCATGCCAAGGAGAAAGCTTTTCAGCAGGAGGCCAACCGGTTCGGGGTCGTATTTGTCCACTATAAACATCAGGAGACAGATAGCCAGTCCCGGGGCTACGGCCAGCGCCAGTAACATCATGAGAGGATATTTTTTTGTTTTTTGCGTTCCAGCAGGAAATTATTGAGCATGTCAACACTGAAGCTGCTCAGATTGTTGGCTTTGGTGACTCCTCCTTTTTGAGCTGCCAGTGTACCATAATGCACATCGCGGTATCCCTGAGCGCTGTGCGCGTCCGGATCGATGGATATCAGCACTTTTTTGTCCAGCGCATAGGACAGCCAGGTCCAGTCGATATCCAGCCGGCGTGGGTGTGCATTGAGCTCTATCACCACGTTGTTGGCCGCACAGGCATCGATCACTGCTTTATGATTGACAGGATAACCGTTGCGGCTCAGCAGCAGGCGGCCGGTCATATGCCCGAGGATGGTCGTATACGGGTTTTCAATGGCCTTCAATATTCTGGCCATCGCTTTTTCTTCCGTCATTTTCAGGTTGGAGTGCACAGAAGCGATGACAAGATCGAAGCGGGCCAGCACCTCATCGGGATAATCCAGCGTGCCGTCGTTGAGGATATCGGCTTCAATGCTTTTGAAAATACGGAAGGGCGCCAGTTTTTTATTCAGTTCATCGATCTGTTCCTGCTGTGCAATCACCCTTTCGATGCTCAGGCCGTTGGCATAAAACGCCGAGCGGGAGTGGTCGCTGATGACGAGGTATTCGAAGCCCTGGTTTTTGGCGGCAACGGCCATTTCTTCAAGCGTGTCCACGCCATCGCTCCACTGGCTGTGGGAGTGGATGATGCCTTTAATGTCCGCCCGGGTAATGAGCGTGGGCAGTTGCTGTTGGCGGGCCAGTTCAATTTCGTGTTGTCCTTCGCGTAAGCAGGGTGGTATATAGGCCATGCCGGCGCCGCTGAAAATAGCTTCTTCAGAGGGAGCTTTGCGGATATGGGCAGCGCCGCCTGCGGCATTGAATTTATCAATAAAAGCGGGCGCGCCGGTGGTGCAGAAGAGGGTACTGTGGAAATCGTCGGCCTCACACGCGTGGGTGACCACATTGAGCTTATCATTGTATTTCCATACCTGGTCAGCGCCGTTGGCGTCGCCGGGGATGAACCCTGGCAGGGCAGCGATACGCTCCCGCAGTGTTTCCGGTGTGGCCGCGATCACGAATTCCAGTTCATCGATGATCACCTCCTGGCGGCGGAAAGCGCCGGTAAGTGCCACAGGCGCAGGTGTTAGCAGTTCTTGTAGTTGTTTTTCCAGGTCCGCTGCTATGGATTCCACTTCCGCATAGAGGAAGCGGTTGCGGTTAGACAGATAGAATTCTATATTCTGACGGACGTTTTCCTGTGTCTTCTCACCGAAGCCCTTGAGCAACAGGAGGCGGTTTTCGTTACAGGCGTACAGCAGTTCGCCCATCGATTCAATCTCCAGCTCTTTCCAGATGGTCGCTATTTTTTTCGGTCCCAGTCCTTTGATCTTCATGATTTCGAGGATACCGGGAGGGGTGATGCTGAGGTAGTTGGTGAGCAGGGAAAAGCTGCTGGTGTCGAGCATTTCGAGGATGCTTTTCCCGGTAGATTCCCCGATGCCCTTGATACGGAATATCTCGTCGCGTGGCGTGTCTTTGAGTTGTGCCGGCAGTTTTTCGATGGTGAAAGCTGCAGAGGCAAAGGATTTGGCTTTAAAGCTGTTTTCTCCGTGGATGTCCATTAGTTTGGACAGCAGGGAGAAATTATCGGCTATTGAATTATTGTCCATGTGGTAAAAATACGAATTCCATGCATTCCCAGGGCTGAAGCCCTGGGCTACGTTTTGTGCCGGGCTGTTTTTTCGAGGAGGGTTTTCAGGAGGGATATGGTTATAAGGATGGGTATCAGGGAAACAGGCTGGTGTTAGAAAAGAGGTTTATTGTAGTGTGAAAACGGTGTATGTAGCAGTGATATACAGAGGAATAGCTTTAAGCCAAAGAAAAGACATTTATTGTGGAAGGAAACTGTGTAGAGGGGGCGTGAAATACAGGAGGAATAGCTTTAAATCAGAGAAAACATTTATGACGGGCAGGAAAACCGTGTCACGGTGCAATAACAGGTGAAAATGCTAAAATGCTTTCAAGCTGCAAAGGACAGTATCTAAGTATGAACTAAGGGTTGTTCGTAAAAGAAAGCCTAAAACACAACGTAGCCCAGGGCTTCAGCCCTGGGGCCGCTGCAAGCGGGCAATAAAAAAGATCCCGGCGTAGAAGCCGGGACCTTTATAACTACATTTTGTAAATCCGATCTTAGTTTGCCGGAGCAGCTGGTGCTTGAGGAGCAGCTGGTGCTTTTTTAGCAGGAGCTTTCTTCTTAGCAGCAGGTTTTTTAGCAGCAGCTTTCTTTTTAGGAGCAGCTTTTTTAGCAGCGGCTTTCTTTTTAGGAGCGGCTTTCTTAGCAGCGGCTTTCTTTTTAGGAGCAGCTTTCTTAGCAGCAGCTTTTTTAGGAGCGGCTTTCTTAGCAGCAGCTTTCTTTTTAGGAGCAGCTTTCTTAGCAGCAGCTTTCTTTTTAGGAGCGGCTTTCTTAGCAGCAGCTTTTTTAGGAGCGGCTTTCTTAGCAGCAGCTTTCTTTTTAGGAGCAGCTTTCTTAGCAGCAGCTTTTTTAGGCGCAGCTTTCTTAGCAGCTGCTTTTTTAATTGTTGCCATTGTTTTTTGAATTTGGGTTAGTAAAAAAATATTGGGTATAAAAAAACTTTATGGCTAACACTGATTAGGCTTCTGCCTGAGCAGTGGTGTCAAATGCTTTAACAGAAACGTAAGTCTTGTTTTCGCGACCTTTTCTGAATTCAACCACACCATCTGCCAATGCGAAAATGGTAAAATCTTTACCTACACCTACGTTTTGACCGGGATGGTAAACGGTGCCTCTCTGACGAACGATGATGTTACCAGAAATAGCAGGCTGACCACCGAAGATTTTTACTCCGAGCCTTTTGCTCTGGGAATCGCGGCCGTTCTTTACACTACCTTCACCTTTTTTATGTGCCATTGTATAATTACTTTAATAATTTGTCTAAATAAAAATAATAAGCTTAAAATGAATTAAGCTATTTCATTGATCCGGATCTTAGTGAAATGGGTACGGTGTCCAACTTTCTTTCTGAAGCCTTTTCTTCTCTTCATTTTGAAAGCGATCACTTTGTCACCTTGCACATGGCTCAGGATCTCTGCCTTTACTACTGATTTTACATCAGTGCCTACGGTCAGTGCACCAGCATTGTCTGTTAACAGTACTTCGGAAAACTCCACTTTGTCTCCAACTTTTCCTTGTAACTGCTGTACAAAAATTTCCTGGTCTTTTTCTACTTTAAATTGCTGACCTGCGATTTTTACAACTGCAAACATAATTATCCAAAATATAATTTCCGCAAAAGTATCAATTGTTTTCCAATTGAACAAAGATTTCCGGCTTTTTTTAATTCATATATGTAAATACGTATTAAAAGCCGGATAAAAACTTAATCTTTTCAAAGATACATACTTTCTTGAATTTTAAATTTTTTTAACAAATTCCGGGCCATCCCGGCCGGCTTTCCGGCAGGACATGACAAAGCGGTAAAAACAGTTATTTTACTGCACAACCCAACACAATTTTATATACTTTTGAATTTTGGATGTTGCGTTTTTGATCGACAGATTTATTGACAAATGGCTGGAAATCCTCCAAAATCAACAAAATCGTCGTATCAAAAAACAAAAAATGAACGTATACTCTCAATTATAAAATAACGGGCATGAAGTTTAAATCACTGCTAGCCAAACCATTTGCTTCTATTGTACACAACAAGATCAAGAAGGAAATGCTCAGGGCGGTGGAAGACCAGGAGGCCATCCTGGAGGAACTGATAAAGACAGGCAAGAAAACGGAGTTCGGAAATGAGCATAAGCTGGATGCGGTGCGTACCCACGAAGAGTTCAGACAAGCTGTGCCAATCAGGGATTATGAGCAGTTCAAACCTTATATAGAACGGATCAAAGAGGGCAAACAGAACGTGTTATGGCGGGGACAGCCTATTTACCTGGCTAAAACTTCCGGTACCACCAGCGGTGTTAAATATATCCCTATTTCCAAAGATTCTATTTCCAATCATATTGATACTGCTCGTAACGCCCTCCTTAATTATATGGGCGAAACTGGTAATACCGCTTTTGCTGACGGGAAAATGATCTTCCTGTCCGGCTCCCCTGAGCTGGAAAGGGTAGGAGGCATTCCCACCGGTCGCCTCAGCGGTATCGTCAATCACCATATTCCTCGCTATCTGCGTACTAATCAATTGCCTTCGTATGAGACAAATTGTATAGATGATTGGGAGACCAAGCTGGACCGGATCGTGGAGGAAACCATCGACCAGGACATGACCCTGATCAGTGGCATACCGCCATGGGTCCAGATGTACTTCGACCGCCTGATGGAACGTAGTAATGGCAAGAAGATCAAAGAGATATTCAAAAATTTTGATGTGATGGTATACGGCGGGGTTAACTTCGAACCTTACCGCGCCAAGCTGATGGCTTCTATCGGTCACCCGATCCATACGGTAGAGACATTCCCCGCATCTGAGGGCTTTTTTGCTTTCCAGGATTCCCAGGAACAGGAGGGGTTGCTGCTGAACGCCAACTCCGGTATCTTCTATGAGTTTATCCCGGCACAGGAAATTTTTAATGAAAATCCTACCAGACTGTCGCTCAAAGAAGTGCAAACCGGTGTAAATTACGCTATGATCATCAACAACAACGCCGGATTATGGGGATACAACCTCGGTGATACCGTTAAGTTCATCTCCACCAATCCGTACCGATTGCTGGTGACCGGCAGGATCAAACACTTTATCTCCGCCTTCGGAGAGCACGTGATCGGGGAAGAAGTGGAATACAGCCTGATGAAAGCCGCTGCGGAAGAAAATGTGCATATCACCGAATTTACAGTCGCCCCCATGGTACAGACAAGCGGTGAACTGCCTTACCACGAATGGTTTGTGGAGTTTGAAAACGAACCGAAAGACCTGAAGGCTTTTGCCATGAAAGTAGACCACAACCTGCGTCAGAAAAATATTTATTACAATGACCTTTTGACCGGCAATATTTTACAACCCCTGAAAATAAGGACCGTACGCAAACAAGGCTTCATTGACTATATGAAGGCTATTGGAAAACTGGGCGGCCAGAATAAAGTGCCCCGTCTCAGCAATGACAGAAAGCTGGCCGATGAACTGACCAAATACGTGCAGCCATAATGTAAGATGTGACCACTGTAGCGTTCACATCACTGTGAAAGATTAATAAAGTAAATCACCGTAATGAATAAACGAAAAATTGCCATTTTCGGGTCCACCGGGTCCATTGGTATACAGGCACTGGAGGTGATAGCAGCGCACCCCGACAGATTCAGTGTGGAAGTGCTGACTGCACAACAAAATGCCGACCTCCTGATTGAGCAGGCGTTGAAATTCAAGCCCAACGCGGTTGTGATAGGCAGTGAGGAGAAATATAAACAAGTAAAAGACGTATTGTTTGACAAAGGCATTAAGGTGTTTGCCGGTGCCAAAGCCATGGTGGAAGTAGCTTCCTGGAGCTCTATCGACATGGTGCTGGCCGCTATTATGGGCTTTGCCGGACTGGCGCCCACTTTGTCGGCCATCGAACAAGGTACGCCGGTAGCGCTGGCCAACAAGGAAACGCTGGTGGTGGCCGGTGATATCGTAATGGCCACTGCCCGCAGGAAAAACGTGCCCGTTATCCCGGTCGATTCCGAACACTCCGCTATTTTCCAATGCCTTGTGGGAGAGCCTTTCAGCAAAGTGGAAAAAGTGATCCTGACTGCCTCCGGCGGTCCGTTCCTTGGCAAAAAGCCTAATTTCCTCATCAATGTAAAGAAAGATCACGCCCTGCAACACCCCAATTGGCGGATGGGCGCTAAAATAACGATCGACTGTGCCACCCTGATGAACAAAGGACTGGAAATGATCGAGGCACGCTGGATGTTTGGTTTACACCCGGAAAACATCGAAGTGGTGATCCATCCCCAGTCCATCATCCACTCCATGGTACAGTTCGTGGACGGCTCCCTCAAAGCCCAGATGGGCCTTCCGGACATGAAACTGCCTATACAGTATGCGCTGGGATATCCTGACCGTCTGGCCAACGAATTCCCGCGGTTTTCGTTCCGGAACTATTCTTCGCTTACGTTTGAACAGCCGGATACCAAGACTTTCCGTAACCTGGCCATTGCCATTGACGCGATGCACAAGGGCGGAAACACGGCCTGCGTGATGAACGCCGCCAACGAAGAAGTGGTGCATGCCTTCCTGCGTAACAGGATCGGGTTCTTACAAATGACGGAGGTAATTGAGGAAACAATTGCCAAAATTCCGTTCATCGAAACGCCCACGCTGCATGATTACTACGAGTGCGACCAGGCTGCACGTGAACACGCTGCAACCCTTATTAATGCTATCGTTATCTAAAATAACCGTTGAAAATTAACAAATAGTTTTGCCGGAATATCTGTTAAATCCGATATCTTGGGCAGATTAAAGCAGAAACAAGTAAATGACAACAGAGGTAATATTGGTGAAAGCCGGGCAGTTGTTACTGTCACTCTCTATACTGGTCGTATTGCACGAGTTAGGCCACTTTATCCCCGCCAAATTGTTTAAAACAAGGGTAGAAAAGTTCTACCTGTTCTTCGACCCCTGGTTTTCTCTCTTTAAAATAAAAAAGGGGGAAACAGAATATGGTATTGGCTGGCTTCCGCTTGGCGGATATGTGAAAATATCCGGCATGATCGACGAAAGCATGGACAAAGAGGCGATGTCTCTTCCTCCGCAGCCATACGAATTCAGGTCCAAACCCGCCTGGCAGCGGCTGATCATTATGATTGGCGGCGTGACAGTGAACGTGATACTGGCCTTCTTTATTTATGCGATGATCCTGTGGCACTGGGGTGAGAAGTACCTGCCCACAGATGCCGTGAAATATGGTGTTACCGTAGATTCCCTCGGGCAGAGCATTGGTCTGCGCGACGGTGATAAAATCGTCAGCGTAAACCATCAGAAAGTAGAGCAGTTTGGCGCGATCACCGGACAGGTGATCCTGCATGAAGCCAAAAGCATTGAAGTGATACGTGACGGGCAGGAACTGAGCATCCCTATTCCGGAAGGGTTTATCCGTTCCCTGCTGAAGCAGAAGGAGCCTTTTGCCTACATCCGTTTTCCGTACTACATAGACCGGTTTGAGAAAGGTTCCCTGGCCGAAAAAAGCGGCCTTTTTAAACCCGGTGACCAGATGGTGTCTATCAATGGTCAGGTGCTGCCTTACTTCACCGACTTCGCCAAAGAAATGCGCAAGCATAAAAACGAAGAGGTAAAGATCGGCGTGGTAAGAGGCAAAGACTCGCTGGTGATCCCGGTCAAGCTGGATGAAACGGCCAAACTGGGCATTTATCCACAGGACCCTGATAAATTCTTTGCTTACAAAACCAAGACCTACACCCTGCTGGAGGCCATCCCGGCCGGTTTCAGCATGAGTGTGGACAAACTGGTGAAATATGTACAGCAGCTGCGCCTGATCTTTGTTTCCAAAGAAGTGAAGGTGAGCGAATCGCTGGGTGGTTTCATGAGCATCGGTAACCTGTTCCCCGAAGCGTGGGACTGGCTGACCTTCTGGGAGATGACGGCTTTTCTGTCCATCATCCTGGCGTTTATGAACATCCTGCCTATTCCGGCGCTGGACGGCGGGCACGTGTTATTCCTCCTGTATGAAATTATTACCGGCCGCAAGCCCAGTGAGAAATTCCTGGAATATGCGCAGATCGCCGGTATGATCGTGCTGTTCGGCCTGCTGCTGCTGGCCAACGGTCTCGACTTCTGGCGGAACATTATCAGCAAATGGTTCTAAATCATATGATTTTATGAAGAGTATGGATTACGGGATTTCCGTAATCCATATTTTTTTCGTATATTTGTAGTTCTAAAAATCGGGGATGCCTGGTTTTGACAGCATAGGTCTTTGAAAGTGTAAGCATGTCGTGCGTTGGATAATTAGCACGTTAATCTGAATATTCAAACTTTAATTGGCGAATCTAACTACGCCATGGCTGCCTAATCAGCGATTAGACACCCATTATAGCCGCCTGGAGTTGTCGCCTTATGCGACTCCCGCCGCTGAATCATCAAACCCATAGGGATAGGTGCTCATGGTTTCTGTGAGTGAGCACTGAAGCTAAACGGATAAGGACAAGGTTGGTTCGTTGTGCCCCTGCCAAGTCCCGACAAATCAATGCATAAATAAGCATGTAGAAAGCTTTTGAGGAATATGTTTGGACGCGGGTTCGATTCCCGCCATCTCCACCAATAAGTGTAAAAGCCGCTATTATAGCGGCTTTTACATTTTTATAACACGTTATAATTATCTTTCACTACGCTTCCGCGAGTACAGGAAGTGGTTGTGCTTCCACTGCGTCGTTCCTTTCTCCCTTCTCCCTCCATTTCGTCCTCACCAAAAACAAAAACGTAATCACCGCCACCATACCATAAGCCATGCCCAGGGTCGCCTGATTGGTAATGGAAATAGTGTTTACCATCAGAGAGCTTAATATTGAAGTCACCACGGCAAAACCGCCGCCTGTTAAACCGCTTGCCTTCCCTGCATATTGGGGAAAACGGATCAGGCAATATGACATCAGGTTGTTGAAGATAAAACCCGAAGTGCTGTGCAGCAGGAAGACGTAGGTCAACAGCGTATATAGATTGTGGTAGTTGCGTGTCAGCGGTACCATCATGGCTACCACCAGCAATTGCGCTACACTGGCCACCATCAGTTTTTTACCCATTGGTTTGTTCACCAGTATTCTTGATATCGTGCCGCCGATCATTACTGATACGCCGGAGAATAGCGAACAATAACCTGTTACCGCGGCGGAGAAATGCAACTGTTGTTCGATCAGAAACGGGCTGCACATGCCGTACAATAATATCATGCCATAGGCCAGTCCGAGTATGATCATGCCAGATGTAAAGTCCGGTGTTTTGACCATGGTGCCATACGCTTGTGTCATTGACCGTACGCTGAATGGCTGCGCGGTTTTCATCGATTCACCGCCAATGATCAGCTCAATCACAAAGAAGGCCAGGCCGAAATAACCCAGGAACATGAAATTGGAAGACCAGCCCCACGTTGTCTGGAAAAAGCCTCCCAGGAAAGGCGCTACGATTGGTGCAATGGCCCAGATCACTGAGAACATGCTGGTATATTTCTTTAGTGCTTCTCCTTTATAGAGGTCTATAAAAAACGCGCGCTTGCTGATGGCAATGACTGCGACTGTAAACCCTTGTAGTATACGCATGGCGTAGATCATCTGCAGACTGGTGCTGTAGGCAATGATAAAGCTGGCCGCACTGAATGCCAGTATGGATATCATATTGGGCAGATAACGGCCGTAGGCGTCAATCAGTCCGCCTACGATCAGTTGCGAGATACCATAGCTGATGATGAAGAGTGAAAGTGTAAACTGAATAGAAGCGGGTGAGGTATGTAACTGCACCGCCATATCAGGCAGAGAGGGGATAAATATGTCCATGGCAAATCCTGATAACGGTATCAGGCATAGCGACATAATGGTATTCCAGCCTGCCCTTGATTCTTTGATCGTTCTCATAGTAGTTGCTTTAAATTAGCACTGTAAAGGTAGGACGGCAGGTGACTACCGCGATTACATGCATCAAAGGGATGGTTATATAAATCAAAGGTGGAGGTTCAGGAGAGTTTCGCGGACGCCGCCGTTTTTGTTCCGATGCGAAACTCCAGCGGTGTTTGGCTGGTGAATTGTTTAAAGTACTTATTGAAGTGGGAAGGGTATTCAAAGCCCAGTGCATAGGCTATCTCTGAGATGTTCCAGTTTGTATTGCGCAGTAAGGTCCTTGCTTCGGTGATCACGCGCTCGTGGATAATTTCACGGGTGGTTTTATTTGTATGTTTTTTTACGACGCTGTTCAGATGGTTGACATGCACATGCAGCAGACCGGCGAAGTGGGCCGGTGTTAATAATTTGAGAGGGGCTTCGGGTGAGTCTACGGGAAACTGTTGGTTCAGCAAGGCGAGGAAATCTTTCACCAGCCGGTCACGCCCAGTGGCGGCCGGTGTTTCCCGGCTTTTCTGTAAACGGATGCCTTCATGAATAACCAGTTGCAGGAGGTGGCGTATCATATCCCATTTTAGCGGATAGTCGGAGTCCTGGAGCATCTGCATTTGCGTAAAGTAGGTGCTTATCCGTTGCCTGTCTTCCTTTGTGATCGGTATCACCGGCATCAGGGAAGGATTGAACAACGGAGAGGCATATTGTACATCAGCGGGGATACATCCCTCGATAAAGGGCGTGTTGAACAGGCAATAAAAGCGGTTGAACGGAATGTTCACTTCTATGGAAGTGGCCACAGCAGGATTGGTAAAAATCAGGCAGCATTGATTGAGCGGTATTTCCTGGTCGTTATACAGCAGTATGCCGCTGGCCTTGGCCGGTGTCTGGCTCATGCATATTTTGAAATAGTCACGGCGGTTGAAGGGTGTTTTGCGGGTGGCGGTAAAGGTTTCCCGGACATTAAAATAGGCTTTGCCATAATCACGGAGAAGTTCTGATGGAATGTCCTGGCCGGTACGAGCGTAAAACTGCACCAGTGATTCAGTGGGAATGAGTTTGTCTGCCATCGTTTTCATCCTTATATAATTCAAAGGTAGCAAATTTAATGCAGGTTATATACCCCAAAACAGGAACTGCTACCTCATTACCGCCATAAGCCGTAGTTTCAGTGAAGCAATTTTTATTATTTAACCCAAAATCTGTAGCATGAAACATTCTAATGGACTCCGCATTAGCGCTGCAACCTGTTTGGCAGCTTTAACGATCCTTTTTTCTTCCTGTTCAAAAAACGACAAAGACCTGAAAGACCCATCCCCTGTCCCCAATGCAAAAGAAGAGATGACAAACTACCTGGTAAGCCAGGGAGTTGATCAGCAACATATTGTCTTTGACAAAGACCGTGTTGTTATTGAAGGGGATATTATTATCACTGTTCCTGAGCTCAAAAAACGCGTTGAAGATTGGAAAGCGGCACAAAAGTCCGGCATACCGCAAACAGAACAACGAAGAGGCACCTACATTGTAGGGAATGCCTATAATACCAATATCAAGTTCTTTCTCGATCCTGCTGTACCCACCGTGTGGAGAACAGCGATCCAGGGTGCGGTGAACAATTGGAACGCTGTGAACGGCACCCGTTTGGGAATGTCGATTGTAACCAATCAGGCCGATGCCAACACCCGGGTTTTTATGGGCTATGAAGATGCCAACTGGATCGCCAGGGCCTATCTGCCGGGATCAGACAGCAGACCAGGGGTAAGTGTTGAAATTAATTCCAAATACAATACGATGTCCGCCAGCCAGCAACTGTTTGCCATCACCCATGAATTTGGCCACACCATAGGGTTCCATCATACCAACCAGACCAATGGCACATGGATATCCGGAACACCTACTTCCGATCCGAATTCTGTGATGAATTCCACTGTACTTCCCTGGAACGGATTTACAGCAGGGGATATCAAGGCAACACAGATATTATATCCACAATAACGCAGGTGGGAAGAAGGTCTTTGAGGCTGGCTGAAATTGTTTTCAGCCAGCCTTTTAATTTTCAGATGAACCGCTTATTTCACGCTTTTAAAGAACGCGTCCACTTCCCCGGCCCATATTTCCGGAGCTTCCAATGCTGCAAAGTGGCCGCCTTTTTCTATCACGGTGAACCGTTTCACATTCGCTTTTCTTTCCGCCCATTCCTTTGGGGTGGGGGCATCGCCGGCGAATACCGCTACGCCGGTGGGCGTGATTACCTTCTGGCCGGAAGCCAGCTGTTGAAAGCTTCCTACAGCATAGCTGCGCATGGAGGAATTGATGGTTTGGCTTACCCAGTAGATCATGACATTGGTGAGCAGTTCGTCTTTGGTGAAATGGTCCTCTATAACGCCGCCGGGTGTACGCCAGGAGTTGAACTTTTCAATGATCCAGGCAGCCAGGCCTACGGGAGAGTCGCTCAGGCCATACGCCTGTGTTTGTGGCTTGGTGGCGTGCAGCATGGCATAGGCGCCCTCTTTGAACCACCATTGCTGGATGAACTGTCCGAATGCCTGTTCTGCCGCGGACATGGTGCTCCAGTCTTCGGAGCCGTTAGGATACCCCACGTCTGTCAGGTGGATGGCGGCCACGTTTTGAGGGTACAGGTTGGCGAGTGATTTGACGATACCGCTGCCTACATCCCCGCCGGCAGCAAAGAACGTCTGGTAACCCAGTACATCCTTCATTAAGGCGGCAAATACTTTGGCGGAGCCGTCATCGGTCATGGCCACACGACCGGAGAAGCCGAAACCGGGAATGGAGGGGATCACCAGGTCGTAGTCGTTGGTCAACAACGGAATGACTTTGTGAAAACGGTAAAAGCAGTCAGGCCAGCCATGTACCAGCAGCAGGGGCCTGGCGTGGGGATTGGCGCTTTTGATATGCAGGAAATGGATGGTGACGCCGTCTATTTCCACGGTAAACTGAGGGAATTTGTTGAGGGCAGTTTCTTGTTTGCGCCAATCGTAACCGCTTTGCCAGTACGTTACCAGGCTTTGAAGAAATGCGGGGTCCGTACCATATTGCCAGCCGGTGTTTTCCGGGGCATCGGGCCAGCGGGTTTGGCGAAGGCGATTGCTAAGGTCGTCCAGTACAGATTGCGGCACATCAATTTTGAAAGGTTTTACGGTGAACATACGGTCGTTTTTTGTAGGTTGTGAATATGTGTTGATAGCTAAAACAATGACAGTGAATAACAGAACGACTTGTTTCATAGTGATTTATGTTTAATGAAACAAAGATCTAACGGGGAGATGACAACCTTATGTCAGCAGTAACCGACCTCAAAAAATAAAAAATCTTTTTAGGAAAGATTAGTATTCCATATTAAAGTTCTGTTATCTGTATAATAAATTTCCCGGGATCCCATGTTGGTACTTATAATTTTCTTATCTTAATGTCCTGTTTGTTAGCTTAACCCTGCTTGCCCATAAACCGTTAATCCTTGTCAGGGAGGGAGCTATACCATATCAAACCGCATTCTTATGGCCTTGTATACCGTCACCACCGTATCTATTGAAGAAGAGCAATTCCGGCAATTCCATTCTTTCCGCCTTGAACAGACTATTTCCGGGCATCACCATTTTGAATTGAAAATAGGCTACGAATGGCTTTCCAAGTCAGGCAATAATCCTATTTCAGCCGGTAAATCATTGTTAGGCAAGGAAATCCGTATCTCCGTTCAGCCGGTGGAAGCAGCCGGCGGTTTCCGACCGATGCTGTTTAACGGCATTATTACGGCAGTCAGCGCCGGAAAGGAAGACGACGGCACCAATGGCAGCTGCATCTTCAAAGGCAGCGGCCCGTCCGTATTACTGGACGCGGACCCGCACATCCGCGCATATGAGCAACAGGACCTTTCCGCCATCGTTAACACGGTGCTGAAAGCCTGCAACCCTTTTGCCAGCCGCCCGGAAGTAAAGCCCGCCACCGGCAGGCAGCTGAAGTACATTGTGCAGTACAAGGAGACAGGTTTCAACTTCCTGCACCGTCTGTCGCAGCGATACGGCGAATGGTTTTTCTACAACGGCCAGCAGCTGATCTTCGGACAGTATACCCCGCAAAAAACCACGCTGGTGCACCAGGTAGACCTGATCAGCTTTGATCTGGAGCTGCAGATAAAGCCCAACAACCAGGCCACTAACGGGTACGACTACCGCCAGTACCAGATAGTAGACGACGGCACCCAGCAGAAGACGGCAGGTAAAACAGATCCGTATACAGATCATACACAGTCCCTGAGCGAAAAATTATACCATCAGGCGTCACTTTATAAAATACCATTTGCGTTTACCAGCAATGCGAAAGCAGAGATGGATGAACTCACACTGCGTCAGAAAAAGGCACGGATGGCACAGATGGTGCGTATTAAAGGACGCAGCAAAAACACCAGCCTGCGGCTGGGCGATACCATCGAAATACAGGAAAGCGTGCTGTCCAGCGCTACGCATGGCGAGTTTATGATCACTTCGCTGGAACATCACTGTAACGGCAACGGTGACTACTACAACCTGTTTGAGGGCATTCCTGCTGCGGCAGCGGCCCCCGACCTGGAACTGGGGCATGTGCCTTACTGTGAGGCCCAGAGCGCCGTGGTGACGGACAATTTCGATCCTAAAGGACTGGGCCGCATCAGGGTGCGGTTCAACTGGCAGAAAGGACAGACACCGTGGATACGCCTCATGCAGCCTCACGGCGGCGCTGACAAAGGGTTTTACTTTATCCCTGAAGTGGGAGAGGAAGTGTGGGTGGACTTCGAAAACGGTAACGCCGAAGCACCTTATGCCATTGCAGCGGCCTATAACGGTAACGCCAAAACGGGCTACGGCGATGCGCAGAACAACCTCAAAGTCATCAAAACACGCAGTGGCCATACCATCCGGCTGGATGACACTACAGGACAGGAAAGCATCACCATCCTTGATAAAGGGGGCAACATTGTGGTGCTGGACACCAACGGCAGAAACATCACCATTACCGCCCCCGAAAATATTAAGATCAACGCCCGGAATATTATCATGGACGCCCGTGAACGCGTGGATGTAAACGCCGGCACCAATATGACACACGTCGCCGGTATGAACATGAGTCAGATAGCTGGCATGAACATCCTTCACAATGCCGGTGATTCCATGAACCAGTTCTCGGTAAATGACTATAAACTCACTGCTACCAATATTACCAAAATAGCCATGGAAGGGATGGATGTGCAGGCAAAGAAAATTGAAAAAACAGCGGAACAGATAAAAGTGGAAAGTTCAAAAGATGAGATGACCTTTAATTCCGGTAAATCGGTAGAGGTAAAAAGCGCAGAGAAATCAAAATTGTTCTGATATCCCATCCACCCTCTTTAAATTGAAAACCAATGGGAGAGAAAAATTCAGGTAACATCGTCCTGATCTCCAAAAAATATACGGAAAACGGCGAGGGCGTGCGCTGGAACAGCAGTGCTGAAACCACGCTCAACGCCGCCAAACACGTAAAAATGCACGGCCAGGAGTCCGGTGTGCGCTTCGGTACCTACGAAGCCACGCAGAAAAACACGCTGCTGGTGAAAAAAGTAGAAGGCCCTTTTGACGAAGACGGTAAACTGGTCACCATTATGTACAAAGAAAAATGGTACACCTTTAAAGCGTCACAATTCAGCCGCAAGCCTACTGATAAAGAGCTGCAACAAGTGCAGTGGTCGAAGCAACTGGACGAGCAGCCTATTGCATATATCCACACCGGAGGGACCGTCAAAGACGGAGCCGTGTATATCCAGTATAAAGTCAACGCACATACGCAGGTGCAGCAGACGAAGATATTTGCCTATTTCCAGCGGCCAACGAAAACGGTGAGTGTAGGCGCCACCGTTAAAGAGACGGAGCCGGTGATATTGTTTGTGAACGGATATTGGAACAAAGACGTGCCATATGCCGGAGCAGATGCCGGCCAGGAATACTGGGGCAGAGGATTCCGGGCAGCCGCAAAAAAATACTTCACCGCGCAGAAAGAACTTTTTATCAACGGGTCCAATACCATGTTTTCTTCCGGAAAGTTGCGTTTCAACGAAGGGAGAAAGCTTGCCCTCGAGCGATTTAATAATCCGAAGTCTAATTTTTACCAGGCTGTTTTTAAAGAGAAAGGAGGCGACGACCAGTTCCTGACGCCTGTGTGTGTGGTGTCGCATAGTATGGGCGCCGCTTACGCAGAAGGCATTGTGAGCGTGTTAAAAGAAAAAGGCGTGCCTGTAAAAAAGGTGGCGCACTTCTCTCCGGCCGATGCCAGCGACTTTTCTGTTAATATTCCCGCCCGCACCTTCCAGATCGATATCAGCGTAGATCCTGTACTGACATTTAAAAATATGAACGACAGCCTTTTTATAAAAGGCATCGTGCTGGCAGGCCAGGTAGAGAATCCTGCTAAGGATGTCTACGGACATATGTACACGAAAACAGCGGCGTACGTATGGGACTGGCTGGAAGACCTGGAAACGATACAGCTCAGCTATACCGGAATGGTGGAGGTGACGGAAGCGGTGCCCAGCCTGGGGGGGGGTGGCATGGCTACTATACGCGAAAAAAAGAAACAGTATCATGCCTCCAATAATAAGAAAGGCACCCAATTTCGGATATTGAAGACAAAAGATGGCCGATATAAACACTTTCAGGGAAATGATTATGTAAATTGGTAACTTATTGATTCATATCTGGTTTTAAAAAAGAAAGTATAATGGCCCTCCGCAAAAAGCACAAAATACTGATTTTCGTTTCCGTCCTCATTGTGGCAATTGTCGGCGTTTTATATTATTATGGTTTTGCTATTGTGTTGTGGATGTTTACGCCGCCGGTAAGTAAGTTGCAGCCTAAAGAAAAACAATATATTGATTCGCTGCGTACTGTTTATAACTGTCGGTCTATTTGGCGGGAACCCAAGTACTTCATGAATGATACTTCCAAAAAAGATGAATATTTCATTATCATGACGTTTGCTAAAAGCCCGGCAGGGCTGGAAACAGATAGTCTCCAACAAGACAGTCTCAGGCGGGAAGCATTTAAAATCGCCCATCACGCCTATTTCGATATAATGGATAAAAACCCCAAGTTTCCCGGGTATGGTGTGAGTTTTTCTTATGGTGACCTCATGAGGAGTTACGATTTCGAATTCAAAACCGGAGAACTGGAAGATACTTCCAACAACCATATCGGTCATTAATGCTGTAAAAAAGTATGGCCTTCTTCTCTTTTAAAAAACCATTGGCTGATAGCCCTGGCTGGCAATTAACGCCGGCCCAGCCTCCCTGTATCCATGCCGTTACCATTGTCTTTGAAACAGCGCAGCCGCAGACGGTCCGGTACAATGCCACTGTACAGCGGATGAGCAACCCTAAAGACACCTCGCAGGTTTTTTTCAGTATCACGCGAACGGACGTACTTATCAACGGTTCACCGGCAGATGATTACCTGGCCGGAGACCTGGCCGCCCAATGTGGCAGCGTAGTGTATCCGCTGCAGGTGAAACTGGAGCATGGCGGCCGTATCGCCGCTGTGGCCAATTACAAGGAGATACTGCAACGATGGACCGTCAAAAAGGAAAAGCTGGAACAGTATTACACCGGGGAGATAGCGGAGTCTTATATACAACATACAGATGCCACGCTGCGCGATGCGGAAGCTTTTCGGAAAACCTTGTCCGGCGACATTTTCCTGGGCATGTATTTTCCCTTGTTGTTTGCCAACTATAAAACACAACGGGAGATGGAATATCCTGTGGTCCCTTTCTCCGCGCCGGTGACATTCGATATTCAACAGGAAAGAACGCCTTTCGGCAGTATACCGGATGTAATTACACAGAAAGGTATTTTGTCGGCCGGAGCATCGCCGGCATATAGCCGCGGCCTGGTCGATGTGACCTGTACCCTGACACCTACCCGTAATTATGTGCAGCAGTTAAAAGGGAAATGGGAGATCAACGAAGGTACCCAACAACATCAGATATCTGTCAGTATTGTTTGTCTGGAAGAGCATACTGTCAACAAGAAATAAAATTGTTTGTAATTAATCAGGTAGTAACATGGCTGATAAACATTTTGTAGTGCAGGGAGCCACCTGTCGTTGTAAGTTTGGAAGCTCCATTGACAAATTGAAGGTGACTGGTAATGAAAAGGATTATATCAATGACAACGATGGTAATTCGAAACCTATTGCCAGCACCAAAGACCTGGGAAAACCTTTTGAGGCGGGGACCTTCGGTAACTGCTCTATCACCAAAGGGGCTTGCAGTCCCGGTGTTACTGCATGGAAAGATTTTTACGAAAAAGTAACCCTTACCAATGGCGGTAAAATCCTGACGGAAAGCAGTACCGCTGCCTGTGCCACCGGCGGCCCCGGTTCCATCACCATTGAACATCACGGACAGCAGGCTGCTGTATCACAGGCGCATTTCGACAAGGTGGAGGTAGAGAGCCTTTCTGTGCTGAACCCGATGGCGCCCAAACCTGATACCAAAAAAGAAAAGCCGCAGGTAAAACAGATCAAGGTAAAATTAGATAAGCGTATACCGCCTGAACTGATGAGCGCTTCCGGGAAATCGGCCCCGGTGCCGGTGTTGCGCACCAGGCCTAATGAATCGCTGAAATTTGAAGTAGTCAGTTACTATAACGCCGCCAAGGCGGATAAAGATAAAGTAGGATGGAAAGTGAGCGGCGGCAGTGCCCAGGTGTTTGAAGAAATAGGCCCTTCGTTCAACATGAACTTCGATGAAACCGGCAGCTATCGTGTGATGGCTTTCGGCAATCCTGAGGCGCAGGATGATGTACGTTGTGCCATTGACGTGTCTGTGGTGCATAACCAGCTGGCAGAGGAACTGGAGCTGGGTGCGGGCATGGGCCGTGTTATTCCCGGTTTGCCGGGAAAAAATGCCAAACCGGAGCAATACCGTGTGCGTAGGGGCGTCCCTGTTACTGTCAGCGCGAAGTATGAGATGTCTCCGGCCACGGATGAAGAGAAAAAACGTGTATTCATGAAGGTGACTGATGCGGCCGGCAATACCATTGCAGGCCCCACAGACCCCGGTACGGATACAATTACCTTTACGCCGGCCAATACCGCCGCTACCTATACCGTGACGGCCACTATGCTGCCTGCCACGGAAGAAGGGTCTCCGCAGGAAGTCAGCAAGGAGATGGTATCTGAAGCCAATAGCGTGGTGAGCGTCACCAACGATCAGGGCACGCATGTGGTGCGCCCCGGCACGACCATGAGTTTTAAAGTAAGTAAGATGTCTTACGCCACGCCGGCGCAGGACTTTGAACAGGCGGCCATCAAATGGCAGCTCAATGGCAAGGAGGTGGGAAGCGGTGCATCGCTGTCGCTGGACGGCAACACTTATTTTGCCGCTCCCGGCAGTTATGTGGTGGAGGCATATGTATCCCATGCCGATGCGTGGGACAGTAAGAAGGGCAAGCCCAGCGCAGGCGCTGCCAAATCGGAAGATGACTGGTGTTTTGACGTAAAACACAACGAAATAACAGCTATCCGCGTTAAAAACGGGGATACCCAGTGGGTGGTAGGTAAGCGCTATACGTTGACCGCCGATTTGCTGATGCCCTATGACCAGGCGAAGGACGGGCCCATTACCTGGGCTCCTGCCGGAGGAGACGGCGCTACTCGTGACGGCATCTACGCACCTGCTAAAGGCAAGTTCGTGGTAACGGCCCAACTGCGGGGATCTTCCAAGAAGCTCGATATCAATGCCGACCTCGCGGAGGTGACCCGTTGGTGTTTTACGGACGCGGAGGACAAGTATAAAGCGAAGGCCGGATGGAATGAAACCATCAAGGCGCTGATCGTCAGTCCTCAGTCTGCCGGCGTATCGGTGAACCTGCATGTACTGGAATCCGACGGAGGAGATGATTTTAACTATATCAAGGACCTGGGCAACGTCGCTTTCGACGCTAAAGGAGAAGCCCGGCTGGATGTTAAAACCAACGACCTGAAGGAAAAACTGCAGGCATTATGGTGGCAGGGCGATTATTACAAAGTCCTCTTTGGTGTACTGCAAAAGCCCGACGGGATACAGTTCCAGGGGATGAAAACGATTGTCTCCGATGGAAAGAAGTTCTGGTTCCCGGTGAAGCCCAGCCGTCTCACCGATAATGAAAAAGGTAATTTTATTTATATCAACAAAAAACCGGAGATCGTTAGTGTGTCTTTCTTTGACAGTACCAACTATCCGGCGTACAAAGTTTACCCCTACGGAGAGAAAATAAGGATCCATATACAAACCAAAAACCTGGCGGGGGAAGAACTGATATTCCAGTTGTGGGAAAACAGGTACAAGGCAGAAGATAAACTGGTGCAGCAATCTAAGTTCAAGGTGAAAGACAATGAAACGCTGCCTATTGACCTGGATACAGCTAAATTGAAGTCAGGCGTGGCTGCACTGGATAATATGCTGCGTAATTTCTACGTGGTGCTGCGGCATGAAAAAAGCAAGGACAATGAAACGATAGTCAATTATATGTTTCCCGAAAAGGTGGCCGATGCCAATGCGTACAACCCGGGCGATGTGAATTTCTACCACCACATCAAACTGTCCGCCTTGCTGGCAGATAAACTGAACGATGCTGCCAGGCCCATAGCCCCGGCGGTGCTCGGGGAACCCATGGAAAGGGCCGTCACAGAGTGTCTCTGCAAAAAATATGACCTGGTATGGGGAAATAAAGTGAGCTGCGAATTCCGGAAGAAAGTAGTGCAGATTGCGGCCAAACTGGGCCTGCCAACCAAAGACAATGAAGGTGCTAACTGGCTGATGACGGTCATGGCACTGGAAACGGGCAGGACTTTCAGCCCTACCTGCGGTACCTTTGCCAAACATAAAGATGACTCCAAAAACGGTTACGTGGGATTGGTGCAAATCGGTAAAGCGGCCGCCCAGGACCTTGGCGTGCTGCGTTCTGAGCTCATCAAGCTGACCGCAGAGCAGCAGCTCGATTATGTGGAAAAATTTCTTACTAAAAATAAAAGCAAGTTCAAATCCAAAACGGACCTCTACCTGGCCATCAACTATCCGGCTGCCTGCGGTCACGGTGATGAACCTGATTATGTGGTGTATGACAGCAGCAATGCCGCTTATGACGATAACCCGTTATTCAAACGGGAACCTACTGAGTACTGGATAGATAAAAAGGGAAAGAAACATTATTATACCGGTCAGCAAGGCTCCTCCAAAGTGTGGGAATTTGAAGCAGCGATCAATGATATTTATAATGAAGGAAAGGCGCAAAAGGCTACAGACTTCAGTTGCCAGCAGAAGGCCAGTGCTTTTGAGGCCAAAGAGATCGTTACCTACCATATCTTTGCAGATGGCCGTCTGGAAAGGCATGTGCCCAAAGAGATCAAGGAGGAGTACAAGAAAAAGTACAAATATGTTTACCATGATAAAAATTCCAAGGAACATATTCTGGGATTATTTAACTTTAAAACCATTGACAATAATTACGGCGCCAATTACGGCGGTGCCACCGTTGATCTGATAGATATCAGGGAGTTGAAGGATTATGCCAGCGGTGATGTGAAATTCAAGTTAACGTTGAACACCGTACGTAATTTTGTGAATGATAAAACCCTCGGCAGCCTGCTGGGCGCTTTGCTGGAATGCGGTTATGAAGATTATACCTTCAACGGGTTTAGTCATGCAGATGGCAGCTCCGCACCCAGCGTATCACATAAAAACGGCTACAATGGCGACTTGCGTTATCTTCGTACCGATAAGGCCATTGCCAGGCTGAACCTGTTTTCTGATTCCGAAACAGAAGGCTGGAAAGCACTGGATACAGACAGGCAAACCAAATTTAATGACGCATTGTACAAATTTGGCTGGAAGAGCATGTTGTCGCAGACATATAACGAGGACAAAATTTTGAATCATTGTTCTCCCGACCCGGACGGGCATCATAATGACCACTTACACGTACAAGAGTACAGCCCTAATTATAAAGAAGTAAAAGAATGAGAAAGTTACTATCGTTATTAATTCTCCTGTATGCCTGCAACGGAGCGGTGCAAAATAAAGCAGCTGCTGACAGTACGGTAACATCCGTTAGGACCGACAGCGCAGCTGTTGTGGCGGCTCCTGCCACTAAACAACTAAAAGTGGAAGTGGCGGGCATTACCCAACAGGAGTTTGATCAATATAAGAGCGCCTACCATAGTCAGATAGAACGTGATTCACTGAAGTTCCCCGTGGTAAATGGCCAGATCACCATTACCACAGATGGCGGAAAGGTGGTGTTAAAAAACAACCCGGGCGTGCCACATGATGAAGACCGCCTGGATTACCATTATGCCGGATATCTGCAACCATTGAACAGATACCTGGTGCAAGTGAACGGGTATGAATACGGTTATTGTCTCGCCATAGATAAAGCCACCGGAAAGCAGGACACGCTGAGCGATATGCCGGTAATATCGCCGGATGGCAAATTGATATTATGCAGTAAGTCCAATCCATATGAGGAGTATGAGCATATTCCTCCACCAACGCAGGATATCACCATCTATACAGTTGAAAACAACGTCATTAAAAAAGCTTTTCTGCAGCCTTACCGCTGGCTGGAAAAGGAACTGTACTGGAAAGACAATCATACCGTTTATGTTAAATCCACCCGCGGCGAAGCGGAGAATGCCCCTGTGGATTATCTGCAGTTGGTAATAACAACCGGAACAGATACACGTCCGGCAGCCGCTGCGGCTGTCAGCGCCGCCTGGAAAGGCACTTATTCAACGGTACTGAACAAGGACAGCAAAGATTCCAGGGACCATATCAATGTGGAACTTAAAGTGGATGGCGATTCTGTGATCTATACAGAAAGCGGTTTTCAGGTATACAGTAAATACGCACTTACCGGCACTGAAAAAGATGGTATGCTGTCATTCGCCTTTAAAAAAGTACTGGATGGCGGAAGTGCCGTGCTGGAAAAGGAAAACCGGTTTGGGTACGTACGGAAAGAAAACGGAAAATACGTTTTGGAGTGCCCTTATCTGGATGTAAGGACAGGCGCCACGAAAAAGGAGATTTATCCATTGGATAAGAAGTAGCAGACATACGGATAAAATATTTGTGAGAGTAATAGCATGTAAATATTCCTTATATTCACTCTATTCCTTTCAATCAAAATAACTATCTTTTATGTTACCCTATAATGCCATCTTCAAAACGCTACTGCTGTTTGTTTTCAGTGTACCGCTGTGTTCATTTGCGCAGCAACGTGATACCATCAGATACTCTCTCATTTTAACTGGAAATATCAAAGGTGAAAAAAAGGTGATTGAAACGTCGCCCGGAACGTTTGAAACCTGGTACCATTACAATGACCGCGGCAGGGGTGACAGCCTGCATACTATCTATCGCCAGGATAATGAGGGTTTCCCTACCTACGTGCGTGCGGTCGGAAAAGACTATTATAAAAAGCCGATATCGGAAGACTTCCTGCTGGCAGACGGTGTGGCCAAATGGAAAAACACCGCTGAAAATGAAACCCAGGCAGTCTCCGGGAAGGCCTTCTATGTCTGCCTCAATGGTGAGAGCGGAAATATTATCAAGGCGATGAAAGCCAATCAAAACAAAGTTAAATTACTGCCCTTTGGGGAAGCCTCGATGGAAGTGGTGTTACAACATAAAGCGGGCGACAGGCAACTGCAGCTTTGTAAAATTTCAGGACTGTCTTATACGCCGGAATATATCTGGGCGGACGACCACGACGAAACATTTGGATATATAGGGGATTGGTTTGCGATGGTCCCTAAGGGTTATGAAACATATGTAAAGGAGCTGTTGGCAGAACAGAAAAAAATTGAGCGGCAGCAGGACAACCGGCTGGCCAAAGAGATACCGGAGAAAGTGGCGGGAAATATTCTGATACGCAACGTGACGCTTTTTGATGCGGAAAAAGCCCGGCTGCTGCCACGTACAGATGTGCTGATAAGGGAAGGAAAGATCAGGGAAGTATCAGTAGGAAAAGCTATTAAGGCAAAAGCCGACAGGATCGTGGATGGCAGCGGGCAAACATTGCTGCCCGGTTTCTGGGACATGCACGTACATCTCGGCGACGGTCCTGAAGGCATTATGCACGTTGCTGCCGGCGTAACCCACGTGCGCGACATGGGCAACGATACCACCCTGTTGGACCTCAGAAAAGAAATTGACAACGGTGAACTGATAGGCCCACACCTGGAAGTCATCAGCGGACTGATTGACGGCGCTGGTCCGATGGCGGCACCTACGGGTATATTGATCAATAATGTTGAAGAAGGCAAACGGTTTATCCGCATGTTTGCCGACAAGGGGTATGACCAGATCAAGTTTTACAGTTCCATTAAGCCGGAATGGCTGAAGCCATTGATAGCGGAAGCAAAGAAGTACCATATGCGTGTATGTGGTCATATCCCTGCTTTTATGACGGCAGCAAAGGCCATAGATGCCGGCTATGATGAAGTGACGCATATGAACATGCTTCTGCTCAACTTCTTCGGTGATACCATCGACACCCGTACGCCGCAACGGTTTGCTATCCCAGCGCAAAGGGCGGCGTCATTGGATTTGAACAGCCCGCAGGTGAAACAGTTCATCGCCCTGATGAAAGCCCGCAATATCGCCTCTGACCCCACACTGGTGGCATTTGAGCCAATGTTGACCGGCAGGGAGGGCGTACTGGAAGAAAAAAATAAAGACATCATCACTCATTTCCCGTTGCAGGTGCAACGAAGCATGCGCGCAGGAGGCCAGGGCATACCTGTTCCACCGGGCATGGACTCCACTTATATTCGGTCCTTCGCCGCCTTTTTGAAGCTGACGAAGCTGTTGTATGACAACGGCATCCGGATTGTTGCCGGTACAGACGGTACGGCGGGATTTGACTACCAGCGGGAGCTGGAACTGTATGTGAAAGCAGGTATTCCGGCTGAGAAGGTATTACAGCTGGCCACCTTCGGCACGGCGGTATACACCGGGAAAAGTAAAGACCTGGGAAGCATTAAAGCGGGGAAAACAGCAGACATGGTACTTGTGGCCGGAGACCCGGTGAAGAATATCAGTAATGTCCGGAAAACGAAACTTGTTATCAAGAACGGCGTGATCTACGATCCTGCTAAGTTGTACAAAGCCATTTCGGTGGTGCCGTTTTAGTGTATGTTAAGGATACTTTTTTTCACCCCAAAAAAATATCTGAATGAAAAAGCTATTTTCAACTTCAACCAGAATCATCGCAATTATAGCGCTGAGCGCTATAGTATTTGCATCTTGTCAGAAAAGTATGATCAAACCGGAAGATGGCGCCACCACTAAAAAGCTGCCGGACGAAAAACCCGCTGCCGCTTTGACAGCGGGCACCATTAACTTCAGCGGCTATACGTGGACAGTGCGTGCTACTTCCTCCGGCACCCAGGGCCCGGGCCCTAACTACTGGAACAGCAATAATGCGTGGCTGGACGCAAATGGCTACCTTCACCTTAAAATGCAGAAGGATGCGCAGGGACGCTGGAGCTGCGCTGAGGTGACCAGCAACAACAACTTTGGTTATGGTACCTACCAGTGGAAAGTTGAATGTGATCTGAATATTATTGACAGGAACATCGTACTGGGACTGTTTAACTACTCCGGACAAGATGGTTACGATGAACAGGATGTGGAACTTTCCCGGTGGGGTAACCCCTCTGCCGGACAGTTCAATTATACTGTCTATCCGGCACAATCCGGTGTACGTTATAAAAATGTTCACTGGGAATCGCCTAATATTACAATGAACGGTACCTACACTACGCACCGGTTCACGCGTTACAGGACAGATAGCATCGTGTATGAAAGCCAGTTCGGGCATTACGATGCGGGCAGCACTATTGCCAGGAAAAAGTTCACGTCTTCAGATATTAAGCTGTCGGCACTGAATATGCCCATACTCATGAACCTTTGGTTGATGAATGGTACTGCACCTGTCAATGGCCAGTCATATGAAGTGATCATTCACGAATTTAAATTCACCCCTCTGCCCTGACGGTAATACACTAGAAACATAGAGGGACGTCTCAAACAAATGAGACGTCCCTTGTTTATTTTTAAGGCTTCAGCATCCACATCACGTCATTTCGGGTGTCAGATCCGCCAAACTGCCGTTTCAGTGCCTCTTGCAGGTTGGCCTTGTTGTTCTGGTATTCCGATTGAGAGTAGGTGAACCGTACCGGTATTTTTCCGCCGTTCTGGTTAGACGGGCCCACGGAAAATACGGGAACGCCTGTACGACGATAATTGTAATATGCCTGCCATCCGGCGTTGTTGAAGAAGGCCACATATTTCTGTGTGAGTATCTGCTTCAGGCCTGCGTCGGTGTTGCCGGCATATTGCAGGAGCGGTTGCGCGAGGAACGTGGCGATATCTGCGTCGCTGACGCCATAGAACTTCATAGAGGCGGTGATACCGTCTTTGTAGTGCTGTGCGGCGTCGCCGCCAATCCAGCCGCGGTTGATGGCTTCTGCGATCAGGAAATGTGTTTCCGCCGCGCCCAGCTGGATGTTGGGCACACCGGCCGGACTGCTCAGCCAGTAGCTGACATTAAATGTGCTGTATTTGCCTTTGTTGATATCGATATAGATCTGGTCCTGACGATCGCCGGTATTGGCGCCTTTGTAGCGGGCAAACGGATTGCCGGGGACAGCAGGCAGTGAATCTGCCGGAGCGGCCACAATGAACACACGCGGGTCGCGCAGCGAATCGAGGATGTTGATATAAGTGCTGCCGAGCGCGTTTCTTTTGGCAGACAGGATGCCCACTTCCATAGGGTATAACGGATAGTTGTTGCTTTTCTGCGTGGCGTTATAGTTCATCTGCAGATTGTCCGCGTTGTCCAGTATCAGCGGATATTTCTCCGGGTTGCTGATGATACGGTTAAAGCGCCCTTTCAGGTCGAGGGAGGGATCGTTTTCTTTAACGCTCAGGTTCATCAGCTCACGCAGATAGCAGGTGTTGATGGCCTTTCTCCATTTCAGCAGGTTGCCGGCATAGAAGATGTCACCGTCGACAGTGGCTTTGGCATTGCGTTGGGTGATGGCGGCAAGGGAGTCGTTGGCTTCTTCCATCCATTTGAAACATTGCAGGAACACATCTTTCTGCGCATCATAGCGCGGCGCGTAAATGCCGTCGGTAGCGCCTTTGATGGCCTCCGACATAGGGATGTCGCCCATCTGCGAGGTCATGGACAGGAAGTAGAAGGTGCGGATGAACTTATTAACGGCATAATAAGGTGCTGCCAGCGCGGGGCCCTGTTTGGCGGCTTCAATGTCCAGCTGTGCGGCGTTGCGGAGACTGCCATAGTAGCTGGAACCGCCGTCCCAGGCGTAGTCCTGGCTACCGTAGTAGTCGTGGCCGAGTACCAGGAACTGATTGCTCATATGGGTGTAGTTCCATGGACTGTTGCTCATATCGCCGCTGAGGTCACTGCCGGAGCTGAACCCACTTTTAGCGGACCCCTGTCCGCCGATCATATCCATTTCAAGCCCTGTCAGCAGTAGTTTGGGAGTACCTACCACAGACACGTTGGGGTTTACCCGCAGGTCGTCAAAGTTTTTACAGCCTGTCATGGCCAGCGGCAGCAGGCAGGCGGTGAGTATATTTCTGGTTGTACGGTTCATGTCTGATTTTTTAGAAAACAAGGTTAATGTTGAAACCTACGCTACGGGTGGAAGGCATTTCCAGTCCTGCGTTCTGGTCTATCCATTGGTCTACGTCGATATCTCTTACACCTTTATGTGCCAGATAGTACAGGTTTCGGCCCACAACAGAGATGCTGGCCCTATTGATGATTTTGGCCTGTTTCAGCAGGGAGGATGGCAGATTGTAGGTCAGCACCACTTCCCGTATTTTCAGGTAGGAGCGGTCGTACAGGTTGGTAATGGCATTGCCATAGTAGTTTTTAGACCATGTTTGCCAGAGCACCGGTGTGGTGTTGGGAGCAAACTTGCGGGTATCGGAAATTACATTGCCGTCACCGTCTACCTGCAGGGAGCCACCGGTCACCTGCATGCCATCCGGTACGTAGGTGCCTTTATAACCGGCAGTGTTGCGGTTGTCCCAGTCGGCCTGGCGGTATTGGTTGGCGGACAGCGGATGGTTGCCGCCTTGCCACATTTTCTGATCGAGGTAGTTGATGATCTTACCACCATAGCGGCCATCCACCTGTATTCTCAGGGAGAGATTTTTATAGGAGAAGGTGTTGATGATGCTGGCTACCCATTTGTCGTTGGCATATCCCACCTTGGAGACATAGGAATTGGAACGTGGCTGACCGTTGGAACCCAATACCAGTTTGCCGTCGGGCGTACGCTGGAAATCGGTCATAAAAATCTGGTCCATACGTTCGCCGATTTTTACACGATTGTATACATTGAGCGTGTCGTATACTTTGTTGAGATATTTCTGGAAAGTAGACCAGTTGACGAGCACGTCCCAGTTGAAGCCGCCCGCAGAGCGTACAGGCGATGCGTTTAGTGATATCTCGATGCCTTTGCGCATGGTCACCAGTCCGTTCATCTGACGGGTTTTGAAGCCGGAGCCTTCGGAGATGGCCGGGTAGAATATCTGCGGGCCGTCCAGTGTTTTGTAAACGGACAGGTCGAGACCGAGGCGGTTATTGAGCAGGCGGATATCCGTACCTACTTCATATGATTTACTGAATGCCGGTTTGATATTGGGATTGTAGAGAATATCCCCGAATACTTCAGCAGGATTGCCATCCCAGCGGCTGCCCACGGAATAGCTGGGATAGAGGTTGTATTTGGCGGTGCCGTCGTCGTTCACCATATCGCCGCCCACGTTGGCATAGGAGGCACGCAGTTTCCAGAAAGAAATGGCTTTCGGCAGGTGTAGGATGTCAGACATCACGGCGCTCAGGGACACGGACGGGTAGAAATAGGCGTTCTTGTTGGCCGGTAAAGTGCTGGACTGGTCCATACGGCCGGTCATCCCCAGAAAAAGATAATCACGGAAAGAGAAATCCACGGAGGCGTAGGCGCTCTTCACCTGGCGGCTGTTTTTGGTAGAAGTGGCGCCTGGCGGGTCTACGCTGTTGTCTACTGTCCACAGCTGCGGCAGCAGCAAACCGTTGTTCGTATGTGCATACAGGCGGCTGTATTTCACAGTGCGGAGGTTACCGCCTGCAGAGGCTTTCAGATCGAAGGCCTTACCGATTTTATTGTTGTAGCTCAACAGCACGTCGGTATTGTTGTCCCAGTACGTTTCGCCCGATTCATTGTAGCCGCCTTTGATGAAATAGCCGCCATCGCCGGAACGGTACGATCCGGAGATAGGGTAACGTTTGTTTTCCGAAAGATCATAGGAGCTGACGTTGGTACGGAAGTAGCCGCTCCAGTGGTCGTCGAAGGTGTAGTTCAGTTTGATGTGGCCGTACAGGTCATTTTTGTAATAACCATGCAATGCTTCGTATGCGGTGAGGTACGGGTTGGTATACTGGTACGATTCAAAGTTGCGTTGTTGTATTCCTTCTTTGCCTGGCATCCAGTAGTTTTTGAGATCGCGGATGTCATAGTCGGCGCCGCTCCACAGCATCAGCGTGTAGATAGGGCTGGACGGCTGATAGGTGGCATCGGGATAGTTGGGCGTATACTGTTTATCGTAGTTGATGGCGGTAGACAGTGTCATTTTTTTATTGACGTTCAATGTACCGGAGAAGTTCACGTTGGTGCCACCCAGTTTGGTGTTGGGCACGGCGCCTTTCTGGTACAGTTGCGTTACCGACATACGTATATTGCCTTTGTCATTATTGGCAGAGATAGCGATGTTATTGGATGACAGCAGACCGTTACGCAGGAAGTTGCGGAGGTTGTCATGGCCGCGGCGCTGCCACGGGATAGGCACTAATTTGCCGGTTTGCGGGTTTATCGGGCTGTTATATTGGGTAATGAGCTGGCCTTCAAATTTAGGGCCCCAGATGTCGTAGTCGGCGTCATTGGTACCGCCGCCCATGCCATCTACATATTCATACTGGAAGTTGGAGCCGGGGCCATACTCTTCCTGTTTGGTGGGTATGGCGAGGAACCCCATCTGGAATTGAGTGCTGGAGTTCAATTCCACAGAGATGCCTCTTTTATCAGTGGTGCCTTTTTTAGTGGTGATGAGGATAGCGCCGTTCTGTCCCTGGGAACCGTAGAGCGCTGCGGCGTTAGGGCCTTTCAGCACGCTGTAGGACTCGATATCATCAGCGCTGAGGTTCCATGAGTCGGAGTTGATGGGCACACCGTCTACTACGATCAGTGGTTTCACGCCTCTCAGATAGATGCCCGGGTTTTGAAATAAGCGTGTAGGCGTGGTGATGACAAGTCCGGACACTTTTCCGGCGAGGGAGTTGACGGCATTGGGCTCGCGGGCTTTCACGGCTGTTTCGCCTTTTACTTCCTGCACTGCGTAGCCGAGGGCTTTTTTCTCTTTTTTGATGCCAAGGGCCGTTACCACTACTTCGTCCAGTTTTTTCTGGTCGGTCTGTAATTGCACATGTACGGTGGCGCTGCCTTTAACGGCTACTTCGCGTGGCTCATAGCCGATGAAGCTGATGAGCAGCACGGCATTTTTGTCGCTTACCGCGAGGCGGAAACGGCCGTTTTCATCGGTGCTGGTACCGTTGTGGGTGCCTTTTTCCAGTATGGTAACACCGGGCAGGCCGTTGGTGCCATCAGTCACATTTCCGGTGATGACAAATTTTTCCTGTGTGGTGCTGCTGCTGTTACTATTGCTGCCGGTAGTTTTGGCGTTGCGTGTGGAGATGATCACCTGGTCGCCTTTGATGGTGTACTCAAACCGGTCGGTGGGGAACAGCTTGGTCAGCACCTCTTTCAGCGGTTGTGCATCGATGTTGAGGTTGATTTCCCGGGGCGGGAGCATACTGACATCATAGGCAAAGGAGAGACGCGTTTGTTTTTCGATCTGTGAAATCACTTCCGCCATGCTGGCCCTGGTCATATGTAGTGACACCCTTGGATTTTCGGGGTCCTGTTGGCGGGTGGTGGCGCCGGCGTATGCCAGTTGGTTCCATGCCAGCAGGGAGCCGGTCAGTAACAGGCAAAGGAGTTTCCTGCCTCCGCGGCGGCGCGGTTGCATGCTTAGTAGCACTCTTTTCATTAGAGCTATTTTTTTAAGTGAATAAGGTCCCACCGGATGCTTTTTCAGCACATCCGCAGTGGTTTGGAATGACGATTAAAATGGTTGCTGTTTGTTGATGCCGGATAGCAGGAATTTGTTCACTGTTCGTTGCTTCGGCTGTAATTTTGGTTGCGTTTTTTACTGATGGAATTCAAGTGTTTTATGCTTTTTGGTAATGTTGACATTTAATGCTTTTCCGATTACGTCCAGTACTTCGTCCAGTGGTTTATTGTTAAAAGTGGCCTGCAGCACTTTATGTGACACTACGCTGTCTGTCACCACCACGTCCAGCTGATAATAGTTGGCCAGTACGACGGCCACTTCGCTGAGTGGCATTTGGTGGAACACGAGGCGGTTGGTTTTCCAGGCCAGCACATTGTCGCTGGAGGTGGCTACCGGTTTGATGTCCGGGGTTTTGTCCGATGTGGTGGCCTGTGCGCCGGCGTGCAGCAGCATGCTTTTACCGCTTTTATTTTCCGCTTTCACGCTGCCGCTGGTGACGAAGATGTCCACCTGCCCGTTGGCCAACCGGTGTACATTAAAGGCTGTCCCCAGTACTTTAATGTCTACTGCTGCAGCATGTACGGTAAACGGATTGTTCTGTTGCGGCGCTACTTCAAAATAGGCTTCTCCACTCTCCAGCATCAGTTCCCTGCTGCCCTGGCCGTAATTGCGTGCATAACGCAGGGTGGTGTTGGCATTGAGGAATACGCGTGAGCCGTCTGGCAGCAACAGGCTGTCTTTGGCGTTGGTGGTGGCCAACGTTTTCCAGGTGTTGTGCTGCCACCAGTTGTAGGATAATAGTCCCGCCACCAGGATGGCCGCGGCCCAGCCGGTACGGATTAACAAACGACGGATGTTGTTCCGGGGAGCGGGAGGCGCCTCATCCAACTGCGGTTGCAGCTGTTGCCAGCTATGCATACGCATCTCATCTGCTGCCGCTTTCATCTCCGGTGCCAGCTGCAGCGCATCGACCACCAATATGGTTTTCAACAGTTCGGGGTGCTGGCCCAAAAGGGCCTGTAACTCCTGTTCTTCCGCTTCGGAGGCTTCTCCGGACTGAATCCGGGCCACTAATTCCCAAATATTTTCAGGCAACATATCCTTGGTTCTGATAGCTCTCAAAAAGATGCCTCTGTGTATAAGGCAACCTGTTTATTCGAAAACCCCTAAAAGGGTGAAAAAAATTTTCAGTTGTTTTTAGGTACGGTCATATCATGCAGCTGCTCGTGCAGTTTTTTGAGGGCGATGGCCATCTGGGCTTCTACCGTTTTGACGGAGATGTCCAGTATCTCTGCCACTTCCCGGTACTTCAGTCCGTCTTCCCGGATCAGTTTAAAGACAAGGCGGCAACGGCCTGGCAGGGCATTGACGGCTTTCTCTATCTTCCTGACGGCTTCGGTGGAAAGATGTAACTGCTCGGGGGAAGGGGAAAACTGCAACAGCTCTGGCTGGATATCGTCCAGCGGATCGGTAGTGCTGCGTGCATTTTTTTTCAGATAGTTATACGCGGTATTTCTGGTCGCAGTATAGAGGTAAACGCTTACTTTTTCCACTGCCGGCAGGGTATGCCTGTTTTTCCAGGTCCAGAGCATGACGTCATTCACCACTTCTTCTGCCTGCTCCCGCGCACCCAGCAAGGTGCTGGCAAAGTGGAGAAGCCGGTTGGCATAGTGATGGTAAAAATTGGCAAAGACAGACTGATCACCCCCGACCTTCATCTTTTCCCATAACTCTTTTCCCCTGTCATCCGGGGCGTCACGATTTGGTTTTGGCATCTGGAACTCCATTTCACAAAGCCAAAATAGGGATTTTAGTTAAACAGGTGCCCTTTTTTTACCTGCCGGTGTACCGGAAGAACCTTTATTTATACCATTTGCCCCTGTTGCTCCCGTGCTACCTTTGATCATCAAAATGATCTCATATGAAAGTAAAAGAATTACGGCTCGTATTGACTGTTGATAACCTGGAAGAAATCATTCAATTCTATCGCGATACGGTGGGTCTGCCTGTTTCCAAGGCATGGGACGAGGAAACCGGCCGGGGAATAATCCTCGAAGCCGGCAGGGCATCGCTGGAACTGATTGATGCCAGGCATGCCGCCACTATCGACGCGCTTGAAGTGGGCCGCCGCGTAGCAGGACCTGTGCGCCTGGCCCTGAACGTGGGAAAAGATATTGAAACGGCCACGGCTACACTGGCGGCAGCAGGGGCGGAGGTGATAAGCCCTGTCACCACGGCGCCCTGGAGCCGGGTATCACGGTTGAAAGATCCTGCGGGCATGCAGCTCACCCTGTTCGAAAAATCGACGTTGTTGGAGGAATAACTGTATCTTGCGGCGTATATCCCTGACAGTATGCAAACAGCCCGTCATTTTATCATTGGAGATATCCATGGTTGCTTTGATGAGTTGATGATGTTGACCCGGAAAATAGGCCTTACGGCCGATGATATGTTAATCTCCCTGGGCGATATTGTGGACCGCGGCAATAAATCAAAAGAAGTATATCATTATTTCAGTAACAGGCCCCGTTCGGTGGTGTTGATGGGGAACCATGAACGTAAACACCTGAACGGGGTGCTCAACTATGCGCAGGACATCGTGAAACTGCAGCTGGGAGCGGAGTACCCGGCGTTCCTGGAATGGTCGGCGCAATTGCCCTATTATTACGAAACCCCCGAGGCCATCATTGTTCATGCGGCGATGGAAGACGGCGTACCGTTGTCAGCGCAGCGGGAAGATGTGCTGTGTGGCGCTACCGCCGGAGAAAAATATCTTGAAAAAAAATATCCCGAAGGAACTTACTGGTCGGACCATTACACCGGCGAAAAACCGGTCATCTACGGACATCACGTAGTGGGCGATCAAATCAAAATAGCGAACAATACCTACGGCATTGATACCGGTTGTTGTCATGGTGGTTACCTTACAGCGATAGAACTGCCTGGCTTTATTGTGCATCAGGTGAAATGTGAAACAGATTACTGGAAGACAGCGCAAAAGGAATGGCAGGTGCCGGTGTTGCAGGCGAGAGACTGGGCGGACATGGACTTTACCGCTATCCGGCGGCAGCTGGACAAACTGGCTTATATAGAAGAACCGGCAGCCAGACAGTACCTCGATCAGCTGCACCACGGCCTCGGCAGGCTGGAGGCGTTGTTCCCGGTGCTCAAAGAAAAGCTGGACGCTTTTGCCGCACGGCTGTTGGAGAATGGCCGGGAAGTGTTCAGCCGGGAGGCGAACAGTTATCCTTTCAAAACATATTTATTTAAAAGCAGTAATCATAACCTGAAAGTGGAAGACCTGCAGAAAAGCCTGCTCACGCCCCAAAAAATCAATCAGCTGGCAGCAGCATTGGGAGTGGCCCCTGTTGAATTTCCTCCTTTCATTAATACAATAAGATGAAATATATCGGCGCGTTGATGCTATTGTTAACGGGAATGCAGGTGCGGGCCCAGTTTGGTATCATCCAGGATAAGGACGGTTATACCAATGTAAGAGAGGGCGCAGGCATCTCCCGGAAAATAGCAGACAAGGTATTGAACGGCGAAATCGTATATGCATGGGAGCGGGAAGGGGACTGGTGTGACGTCAATTACCGCCGGAATGGTGAGATACAGGGTGGATTTGTACATAGCTCCCGTATTAAAATGCTGGAAGATGTTTTTGAGAAGATCAAAGTAAGACGGCAGGATGAGACGAACGCCGTGTTTCAGCAAGACTCGGTGACGGTGATGTTTACTACCAGGCCTTTTGTGGAAAAAGCCCATCAGATTGGCCGTGATAAGAGTGACAGTAACTATCCTATTGTGAATAAGATCGACGGCAAAGCGTTTTACGGCTGTGATGGCGGTCTGCCTACCCATGAATATAACACGTTCACCATACAAATCGGCAATCGCGCCGTAGTGGTACCGGACAAGGCTATACGTGACCTGTACCAGCCCAATCCTGAGCTGACCATCGTGTATTACGATCGTAAAAATGACCGGCTTTATATCACAGCCACCAACAGCGATGGGGCTGGCAGCTACGAAGTGTTGTTACAGTTCGATCGTGGTGTGTATACCAAAAGAGCTATCTTCTACGGATTTTAGTAGTCAGGCTAACCGGAAAATTCAGGATCTTTACCGCGGACCAAACCGACAGCCATGGAAAAAAGAACGATCACTGTAGTACCTTATACCACTGCATGGGCAGAGACTTTTGAACGACTGGCCGGTATTTACCGGGCACAGCTGGGTGAACTGATAACCGGTATTGAGCATGTAGGCAGCACCTCCGTGCCCGGACTGGCGGCCAAGCCAATTATCGATATTGATATTATTATACAGGGACCTGCGGGCTTACCTTCCGTGGTGGCTGTTTTGGAGCGACTGGGCTATACCTGGAGAGGCGATCTTGGCATTCCCGGCAGAGAGGCTTTTGGCAGAAATGCGGACACGTCTCCGCTGGATGGCAACGGCACTTTATGGCCGGCGCATAATTTGTATGTCTGTGTAGAAGGATGTACCAGTTTAAAAAACCATTTGCAGCTGCGCAATTACCTGCGGCAACATCCCGATGCGGCCAGGCAGTATGGCACGCTCAAACAGGAGCTGGCAGCAAAATATCCCAACGATATTGATAGTTATGTGGAAGGTAAAACAGCCTTCATTACGGCGATACTGGCGCACACAGGCATGGAAGCGGACGATCTGAAAAACATTACAGCGCAAAACAAGGCTACAAAGTAAGGACAGCATGTCGCCTCATAAGATGCTTATATTTTTCACTATAAAACAGCTTATATGAGAACATTATGCCTTCTTTTATCTTTCCTGTGTGCCTTTGCAGCCATCGGGAAAGCGCAGGACAACATCCACGGCGCCTGGAAATCGGCTCATGGCAGTGTGAACAGCATCCTGTTGATCACGCCGAATTATTTTTCCATCACCAGTTACGAGGACACCAGTTTTATTGATACCATGGGTGGCACCTGGAAAGCCGATGGCGGCAATGATGTGTCCATAAAAATAGAATTCAACACGGAAGAGCGTAATCAGATAGGCTGGGAAGGCACTGTGCCTGTTTCATATGAAAACGGGAAACTCGTTACTACCCAAAGCGGCGGCCAACGGGTGGAATGGACCCGCATTGATAACGGTGACGGCCCGCTGGCCGGCAGCTGGAAGATCACCGGCCGGGAACAGGCCGGAAAAATGAACACCATCACGCCAGGCGCCCGCAAGACGGTTAAAATCCTTACCGGTACCCGCTTTCAATGGGTTGCTATCAATACTGACACCGGTGAATTCTTTGGCACCGGCGGCGGCACCTATACCTTCGAAAATGGCGTGTACACTGAAAAAATTGATTTCTTCTCCCGCGATAATTCCCGTGTGGGGGCTTCACTGAGCTTCAAAGGAAAAGTGGACGGCAATTCCTGGGACCACAGCGGTTTAAGCTCCAAAGGGGAACCGATACACGAAGTATGGACGAAATAATTGCTCTGTATAAAAAAAGAAGAGGCTGTATCATAAATAAGTGATACAGCCTCTTGTACATTTTAAAGGTATTTTAAGTGGGCAGGGAGGGAGTCCTGTCGCCCGCTTTTTCCATTACTATCATTATATCAGGCCATTGTTGCCCTGGCTGAATATTTTCCGGTTATAGTTTCCCCAAAGTACCGGGCAAGCTCTCCGGCATAAACTTCCGGCTGTTCCATGGCTGCAAAATGACCTCCCTTATTCATTACATTAAAGCTTACGACATTTGCCTTCCTTTGTGCCCATTCCAGTGGGAACTGGGCTTCTTTTGGAAAAAGGGATACTCCTGTTGGTACCTCTACCTTTTGGGAAGATTGTAACCCTCCCATATATGTCGCGCGTGCATTTTCGGCATATGTCCTTATCGTTGAATTGATAGATTGGCTTACCCAGTAAATCATGATGTTGGTAATCAATTCATCCTTTGTGAAACAGTTTTCCAGATTGCCGCCGTTGTCACTCCAGGCATAAAATTTTTCAATCATCCACGATGCCAGGCCGACCGGGCTGTCGTTGAGGGCATAACCGAGGGTTTGCGGTTTGGTTGACTGGATCATATTAAATGCTCCTTCTGTGAAGAACCAATGTTGTATTTGCTGTCCGAACGCCTGTTCTGCGGGAGTCATCGTGCTCCAGTCCTCGTGGCCTTCAGGATAGCCAACATCCGTCAGATGAATTGCTTTCACCTTGTCTGGGAATTGCACCGCGAGCGATTTTGTAATCAAAGTTCCCATATCCCCCCCTGCGGCAAAATAGCTGGAATAGCCCAATACTTCCGTCATCAGCTTATTGAACAGGATAGCTGTCTTATCGGAATTTAAAGCCGTTTGCTCAGAGAAGCCAAAACCGGGTATGGAAGGGATTACCAGGTCATAAGCGTGGTCGCTGTCTGGTGCCCCGGTCAGCATAGGAATGATCTTGATAAACCGGTAGAAGGAGTCGGGCCACCCATGGCTCAGGATGAGAGGGGACGTCTTTTTTCCCTGGCCTTTTACATAGATAAAATGAATGGTGGTCCCGTCGATCTCGGCCTTGTATTGAGGGAATTTGTTGATCTCCGCTTCATGGGTCCTCCAATCGTACGCTGTCTGCCAATAATGTACCAGTTCACGTAAGTACCCGGGGTTGGTACCGTAATTCCACCCGGCATTTTCGGGTTCATCGGTCCATCTGGTCTGCTTTAATCTTACAGATAAATCGTTTAATACTTCTTGCGGTACGTCGATCTTAAAGGATTTCATAATTGTTGTATTTATTTTGTTGAAACAAAGGTAGACAACAGCAACTCCCCCACATTGTAAAAAATTTACCTGTCAGCCAGTCAGCGATAGGTATCACTCCGTACCACCGTCATCAGGAATTTGCAGAATCACATCGGGGACCAGCTTATTTGCGTCCAATGCCAATTGCGATCCCAGATATTCCGTTGGTTTTAAACCTGTAAAATGGGAGAAGTCCTTTATAAAATGAGCCTGATCAAAATAGCCATACCGGTGAATGATGGCAAACCAGTCAATATGGTCTTTATTCCGTTGAATTTCTGTCACCACCTGATTTAATCGATGGATCCTTTGCAGGTATTTGGGGGAAAAGCCGGTATATGTTTTAAGCAGATGTATGACATGTTTTTGTGAATAACCCGATTTTTGTATTAACCAGTCAAGAGGCTTGTCTATATGCTGGTTTATAAATTTCACAATATGATCGCCCATATTCTCCTCCACCGAATACTGTAAAAAATAGCGCTCAACCATTGCAACTCTTTCAGCAAAGGAGCTGGCATTGAGCAATTGTTCATGTAACCGCATAAAGGAACTTCCGAAAACCTCCTCAGCTTCAATACCCACCTTATCCAATACTGCTACAGGGATCCTGGTAAGCGAAAAAAAACCACCGGCCGTAAAGCGGATCCCCATGATAGTAGAATTCGGATTGTTTTTGTACATAATGGCCTGTTTCTGCGTGCCGGAGATCCAGGCATTCTTTACCACCTTCTTACTGCCCATCATTATTTCCGGATAGACAGTATTTACAGAATTTTCATTCAGCTCAATCACCAGATTTATACCCCCCTGCGGTAGTTCCCGCAGGTAAGGGATCGGTAATGCGCCGCTTACGTAAACGATGTGTTGAATAAAGTTGCATAGCGGATATTTTGGGATATGCTGTAGTACCTGCATCATTGGTCTAAAGTTACGTTAGAAAAGATTTATAAGCAGGGAGGAAAAAATGTAACTGCAAAAAGATATTGATTTTTTAATGTTTTATTTCAAATCGATAAAATATATCGATAAAAAAGAAAAGGCTACATCATTTATTTTATGATACAGCCTCTTCTTTTTATACAATGTGGTATTACCAGCCAATTCCATAATCTTCTCCATGGTTGCTGCTGCCGCCCCACAGGGTGCCATGCTTGCGGTCCAGGTAAATAGCATTGATGGGACCACTGGTACGTTGCTCAAAGCTGAGGTGATATCCCATGTTTTCCAGTATGCTGCGCGTTTTTTCGGGCGTATTGCTGTTGAGCAAAAGGCTTCCCGGCCGCGGCATACGATCGCTGACCTTACTGCCGCCGAGTGACAGCCATAACTGGTTGGTATTGATATTGGCCGCTTCAGTGGCCTGCTGTACGGTCATGCCAAAATCCACGACATTCAGGAAGAACTGTAACAGGTTCTGGTCCTGCGTATCGCCGCCCTGTACGGCAAAGGAGAGGAACGGCTTACCGTCTTTCAACGCCATGGACGGCGTAAGGGTAACGCGTGGCCTTTTGCCAGGTGCTATTACGTTAAACGGGCAGATGGCGGAATCCAGCACAAAGCTCTGCAGGCGCTGGCTCATGCCGATACCGGTACGGCCTGCGATGCATGCGGGCAGCCAGCCACCGCTGGGCGTAATTGATACCACCCAGCCGTCTTTGTCGGCTGCTTCCACGCTGGTGGTGCCGCGCCACAGGCGGTCGTGATAGGCGCTGTCTGTGGCTTGTTGTGCGTACAGCTGGTCTGTTCCGGCCCTAAAAGTGGTAGCATCATGTTTGGGCACAAAACCACCGGGCTTGCGGCCGTTGGTGGTGTCCGTGTAACCTTTGCGTTCTTCAAGGAAATGCAGATAGGGGTTGGTTTTACCGATATAAGGATACGGGTCGCCCGGACCGGCGGCGGCATCGTTGCGGTCAGGCAGTATTTGTTTGGCCCGCGCTTTTGCATAGTCTTTATGCAGCAGTCCTTCGATAGCCCTGTTCTTGTTGAAATACGGGTCGCCATAATAAAAATCGCGGTCCGCAAAAGTGAGATTCATCGTCTGGTAAAGCGTATGGATGTATTGCGGAGAATTATAGCCCATTGTTTTAAGATCGAAGTTCTCGAGGATATTGAGGCTTTGCAGTAACATCGGTCCTTGTGTCCATTCCTGCAATTTGTATACGTCAATGCCGCGATAGTTGACATGCAGCGGTGTTTCTTCTATCGGTTTCCAGCGTGCCAGGTCTTCGAGGGTGATAAGGCCGCCCTGTTCCTGGCAGCCGCGTACAAACTCCTTCGCGATGTCTCCTTTGTAGAACCGGTCATATGCCGCCATGATGGCTTCTTTACGGCTTTTATGTTTTTTCAGTGCTTCCTGTTCGGCTTCCACCATTTTGGTGAGTGTGGCCAGCAGGTCTTTCTGGACGAACATTTCCCCTGCTTCGGGGGCTTCTCTTTTTTCACCGGGATGTGTCAGGAAGACAGCTTTGCTGTAAGGCCATTGCTGGATATATTTTTTGCCGCGTTCTATGCTGTTGGCCGTCTGTGCTTCTATAGGGTAGCCGGAAGCCATGTCCATGGCGGGGGCCAGTACATCTTTGAGGCTCATGGTGCCGTATTGTGCCAGCATATAACAGAGACCGCCTGCGGTGCCGGGGGTAACAGCCGCCAGCGGACCATATTCCGGTGGAAAATCATATCCTTTCGATTTGAAAAATTCCGGTGTGGCGCCGGTGGGCGCTACGCCCAGCGCATTGATGGCTATCACCTTCCCGGTTTTGGGATTGTAGATCAAAGCCTGTGTTTCGCCTCCCCAGCTTAATACGTCCCACATGGTACAGGTGGCGGCCAGCATGGCGCAGGCGGCGTCTACGGCGTTACCGCCCCGCTGGAAGATCATGGCGCCGGCAGTGGCGGCCAGCGGTTTACCGGTAACGGCCATCCAGTTTTTTCCGTGTAGTGGCGGCTTCTGCGTTTGTTGCGCCTGTACGCCGGTCCAGATAAGGCCCGCGGCCAGCCATAAAAGAAGATGTCTCATAAAGCAAATTTGCGATTTTGGATACGGATTTTGATTGCGGGCAACACATGACTGTGCCGCCGGTGGACTAAAATTAATAAAGTATCCCTGATTGTACCAGCCCCTGTTGCACCGGAACGATGTTTTTATTATTTTTTACCTTTCAAAAGCACGCAAACTTCTATCGACTATGATCAAACCCACCTGGCTGCTGACAGCCTGTTTGTTAATTGGGGAGAGTATGGAGTACCTTGTACTTAAGCACTGCGCAACAGAGAACAATTTTTTGAGCAAAAAATCTATGAGGCAAAAAGAAGTACCGGCTTTATTCTATTTAATTTAGGGTTATTGATTACTTCAATTGTTGCACTAATCCTGTCTATCTTTTCAATTGGAAGATATTTAGGCACCAAAGAATCGATATCTATCTTAAATATCTTGCTAATGATGACAAGATCCTGTAGTGTAAAAGGTTTAAGCCCGGTAATTAATTCGGACATGTGAGTTTTACTCTTATGTCCAAGCAGCATGCCTAGTTCAGCTTGGGTTAAATTAAAACTCTTCAGCTTACTTTGAATTATCTTTCTTCTTTTCTCCAGAAATATCCTTTCTTTTTCCGCAATCAACTCCGCCTGTTCGCTTTGAGCTATCAACTCTCTTCCTACCGCGTTTTCGTCGCTCCAAACCCGAGCCTCATATTCCTCAATTAAATTCCCCAATTTATTTCGCAAATTCTTGAAATGGGGATTTGTTTTTGCAAGTAGACGCAGTTTACGATCAGCAATCATTGCCCGTTCGTAATCCAGTTCGTTCATGATTGAGCCGGACTCAATCAGCTTCTCAATGTCCATATGCGTTTTCATTATCCTATATATTCATTTTTTCTAAGCCACTTTTCAATTGTTGACTTATTGTTTTTAAAAGTTCGTTCGTATTCATCATGAGAGCCAACCCAAATTATAGTAGCTACTCCTTGCCCATCAAAATTGACCATTACGAAAGAACGATGAATATGAATATTAAAAAAGTAAAAGCCGTCATTATGGACACAATCAGCATCTTTTCGTATATCAACTAACTTAAAATCTGTTGGATTAAATTCCCGCAAATCTTTCAAAAGTTTGTCGATCTCATTACAGAGTAGTTTATTGCCAATGTGCTTCTTTTTAAGCTTAGTAAGTTTGCTTATACCAAGGACTCTCATCTCAAAGTTAATTAAAGTTCGGAAAAAAACCGAATTTTTATAGGTCGACTATAAGCACTTAATACACCTTGAGATAAGACAAGTGGTAGAGAAATTAAGAAGAACTAAGAAATTTTACCGTCACCAATAACTGCCCCGTATGCCGCATCGTATGCTCCGCGGCATGGAACAGCAGTCCCTGTACCGTAGACGGCAGCTGTTTGCGGCCTACGCCCCTGAAATCGTTGAGTGTGGCGGGATCTGTCTGCGATAGCTGTGCCAGCGCTTTGTCCACCTGCTGGTTGAACGCGTCCAGCAGGACTGTGGACGTAGCGGTGGACTTACCTTCTGCGGCCAGTTCCTCCAGTTGTTGTGGTGACAGGAATTCTCCCCGGGCATAGGTGAAGAGCCTGTCCAGCACGCCCCGCAGGTGTTGCAGGTGAAAGCCGGGAGCGGCCACGCCCGCGGGCTGTTCCCACAGCCGGTCTTCGGGGAAGCCGTTCATCAGCGCGTTGATTTCGGCCCGTGCCTGTAGCAGCGCATGGGCCACCGGTTGCAGCAGCGCAGGGATGCCCGCTACAGGCCCCTGCATCCAGTATTCTGTTGCCATGATATAGGTGTTTTATACTTCCTGCATATCGTATACAACCACCTTTTCCCACAGCGAACTGTAGTTTTTAACGAAATCGAGGTGAATGGGATGGGTCTGATAAGCGGCCTGCGAGGCCAGGTCACGGAAGAAAATCAGTTCAGATACGGCCCAGCTGGCATCTACCACGTCCCGTTTTTCCGTGCCGGCAACAATACCTACATGCAGTTGACCTACAGCGGGAATACCGGAGAGCGTTTTAATGCCTTCTACCAGTTTATCGCGGTCGGCAGTGGACCCGGGATTTTTCAGCCAGAAAAACACATGGTGTACAATAGGGAATTTACGGTTGCCGGCGGGCAGTGGCATAGCGGCTGCGGCGCTGCCTGCACATAAGGCTGCGGCGGTGCCGAGAAATTTTCTTCTGTTGGATGTTTTCATAAGGTGTAAATTTGAAGTCCTGAAAATAATAAAAAGATCAGGATTCATCCCATAATCCGGCCTTTTCATCCCATTTTGGCCGGCTGCACCTTTTCAATAGCTAATATTGCTGTAAATATTCCCGCTTATGGACCAGTACAGGAAATTAGAGTTTGGTTTGGCATCAGGGTTGGCCCTGCTGCTGTTGTTTGGCCTGCTCTATCCCAGTGTTATCTACAATGTGTTTGAGTTACAGCAAATCTATGGACGAAAATTCGCCCGGTACGATCAGGTGTTTGACTATTATATCCATTACCTGCTGCCGTCTATGGCGCGTATTGTGTTGGTGTATGTCAGTTTCCTGGCGGTAAATTTTGTGATCGTTCCCCGTTTCCTGGAACAGAAAAGATGGTGGGGCGGTATTTCCCTGCTGGCGCTGACAGGATTAATATTTTTCCTGGGGATGATGATCGCCGGGTCTTATTACAACGGATACCTGTTCGGTGTGTATAGCACGGTACAGGGGGCTCATACACATTTTGCGAAATCGGCTTTCATTACCATGATCTTCAGCGGTGTGTTATATGTCGTGTATTATTTTCTGAAGCAGACCTATTTCAACTATCTGCATGAGCGCATACTTCTCAATCCCTACTACCGGAAAATAGCCCGTGAGGTATTGATCATCTCCGGCATTCTGCTGGCTATTATGGCGCTTGTTTTCAGCGATTCCAGGGATGCTTTCTGGTTGATGTTCTACTTCGGGCCTATTATCATTAGCGTTGCTTTCATCCTTTATTATAAAATCATCCCGGATTTTAAACTCGTACATCACAACCAGCGGGTAATGATCCGGGATGTTGCGCTGCTGGTGCTGGGGACAAACTTCCTGATGGGCCTGATCATCAGGGCTATCCGCCATGGTGGCGCCGGTACATTCGTGCCCCTGATCGTTTTTGGGGTGCTCATATGCATAGGTATTGTGCTGCCGGTTACCTGGTTTCTTTATATGTCCCGGCAGAAGCAGGTGACCACCGTGAAAAAACTGCAGACCGCGTTGGGCCACTCCGCTGCCAACCTGGATTTCCTGCGGGCGCAGATCAATCCCCACTTTTTGTTCAATGCGCTGAATACCTTATATGGCACGGCTTTACAGGAAGAAGCGCCACGCACCAGCGAAGGTATCCAGAAGCTCGGTGATATGATGCGGTTTATGCTGCATGATAACCATCTGACTAAAATACCGCTGGACAAAGAAGTGGCGTACCTGCAAAACTATATCGATCTTCAACGGTTGCGGGTGATGTCTTCCCCTGATATCCTGATCGAAGTGAATATTGATGACAGCCAGTGCCAGCACGAAATAGCGCCGATGTTGCTCATCCCGTTCGTGGAAAATGCATTCAAACACGGTATCAGCCTGCGTAACCGCTCACGCATCGTGATTTCGCTCAGCTGCAACAGCGAACAACTTTTCTTCGATGTATACAACAGCGTGCATCAGCGCCCGGAGAATGATCCTGAGCGTGACAGCATGGGCATTGGGCTCAACAATGTGAAAGAAAGACTGGCATTGCTGTATCCTAACCGCCATGAGTTAAGCATACGGCATACGACGACTGAATTTTTTGTACACCTGACCATAGACGTTAAAGATTAATTTGTAAGATGTTAAAGAAAGATCTCCATTCGAAAGATGAAGTAAAGCCGCTGCCGGCACCGGACGGTATCACCCGCTTCCTGTGGTGGCTGGCGGCCGCTGACGCCGATATCCTGGCAGAATGCCGTACAGAAAGAGAGCGGTACCGTATCATCGGCCTCTCCGTATTCGTGACCTGGATGTTTGCCACACTGGCATGGGGATATTTTTTCTCCACTATCGTGAAAGATGATATGATCGTGCTGGCGTTGGCGTTATTCTTCGGTTTCGCCATCCTGTCCATCGACAGGACCCTGATAGCAGCCATGTCCCGGGGTAACGGTAATATGCGGTTTATGCCGGTGGCATTTCGTTTATTGCTGGCCGTTACCATCGGGCTTTTTATATCCCAGCCGGTAGTGCTGATGTTGTTTAAGAAAGACATTACAGCCCAACTGGAGCTGAGCAAACAAACCAAGCTCGATGCCTACCGTAAAAAACTGACGGCCATGAATGCCGGTCAGCGGGCGGAATTGCAACAGTCGCTGGACCGTGGCCGGCAGCAGCTGCAACAAAAAGAAAGCGAACTGAAATTTTATAAAGATGCCTACATCAAGGAAACAGATGGTACCGGCGGCTCTGGCAGGATAGGGGAGTCCTCTATCGCCAAGGTAAAAAAATCGGCCTACATGAAGTCAGAAGAAGAGCTGGCCCTCATGAAGCACGAATGGGAGCCGAAGGAACAACAGTTGCAGGTGCAGGTGGCCGCCATGCATAGCGCCGACAGCCTGAAAGAAACCATTTACCAGGGTACGCTGACAGATGGTTTCCTGGCGCAGATAGAAGCCCTGCACGAGCTGACGGACGAACACCCCGCCTTGCAGCAACGGTACCGGCTCATCGTGTTTATCATCACGCTGATAGAAATTATGCCACTGCTCAGCAAAGTACTGATGCCTAAAGGCGAATACGAAGAAAGGCTGGCCAGCGCCACTACGCAGAGCACCGCTGCCGCCAGGCTGGAAACAGAAACCGGCAAAGAGCTGTTGCAGCATTACCAGGAGGCCGCGCTGACAGCTGACAAGGAAATTGTGGACGAAGTGTTTGAAAGTACCCGGGAACTGCGCCGCGAAGAAGCTGCGGCCATCGTAAAGGACTGGCAACGCCGGGAAAACCGGCAGTACCGCCACCTTTGGCAACAGATAAAGGACCTGTTGCTCGGTAGAATTTCGTAAATCCCTATCTTATTACAGGAAAATGAAGTGTTATGAAGCTTGCCGCCATTGCAATTGATGATGAACCAGTGGCCCTGGCCGTGATAAAAAATCACGCTGCCATGGTGCCCTTCCTGGAAATGAAAGGCTATTTTACCAACGCTTATGAAGCGATGGAGTTTCTGAGCAGAGAGAAAGTAGACCTGCTTTTCCTCGATATAAAAATGCCTGATATCTCCGGACTGGATTTTATTTCCAGTCTGCCACAGCCGCCTATGACCATCTTTACCACCGCCTACTCCGAACATGCGGTTAAAAGTTTTGAGCTGGACGCGGTAGATTATCTGCTGAAACCTTTTTCGCTTATCCGTTTTATCAAAGCGTGCAACAAGGCCCACAGCCTGTGGCAGCTGAAGCAAAAGAACCCGCCTCAGGCAAAAGAAGCGCCGGCCTATATCTTTCTCAAAAGCGGATACGAACAGTTTAAGATAATGTTGGAAGATATCTTATATCTGGAGAGCGCCGGCAACTATGTAAATTTTATCCTGAAAGACCGTCGCCTGATCTCCCGCCTGTCTATGCAGGAGGCGATGGACCTTTTGCCAATTGCTCTTTTCACCCGTGTCCACCGCTCTTATATTGTGGCCAATGATAAGGTAGAACGTGCTGACCGTACTTCTCTGTACATCCGCAATGTGGCCATTCCCATTGGGGCGGCCTATGGCACTGCTGTGGATAACATACTGGGCGCCACAGGCCGTTAGCTGTCGTTCAGTGGTAGTAATGGCCTGCTGCCACATTGCTCCTGTAAAAAATGGCGTCATCCGCCCGCTGAAAATACTCCTGCTCCTCTACTTCAGATTTCATACTTAAAAGACTTTTCATAAGATCGTTGCCCCGGGCGCATGCCCGGGGGATTTCTGCCCCCAGTTATTTTTATTTGTAAAATTAGACCGAAAGGTCTAATTTTAATATCATGAACAAAGCAGCGAGAACGAGGCAGTTTATCATTGAAACAGCGGCGCCCATTTTTAACCAGAAAGGTGTGGCGGGCACGGCTATCAGTGATATCATGGAAGCTACGCGGCTGGCGAAAGGCGGCCTGTATGGCAACTTTTCCTCGAAAGAGGAAATTGTGGCGGAAGTATTTGATTACATCGCGGAGCAGGAAAAGCAACGGCTCAAAGCGGTCACCGGCCCGGAGCCTACGGCCCTGGCCAAGTTTGAGGCCCTGTTCTCGTACTATGCGCGTTACCCGCTCAATCGTAGTATTGCCGGTGGCTGTCCCATGCTCAATTTCGGCGTGGAAGCGGATGATACCAACCCGGTCCTGAAAAGGAAAGTGCAGGAACTGGTGCAGTATTTCCAGGAGCGCATCCGGCTGCTGGTGCAGCTGGGCAAGAAAAACGGGGAATTTAAAAAAGACTGGGATGAAGATAAGTTTGCCGTGTTGATGTTCACTATGCTGGAAGGCGCCATTTTTGTCACCGGTATCATGAACAGCAACAGCCAGATGCTGGTGGTCATAGATTTTTTAAGAAAGGAAATCAAACGTCACTGTAAATGATGCTGCGCATCTTCTTCAGTGACTTTTTTAGTTTTAATAATAAACCAATCGGTCTGAAAGATGCAACACCAGGTTTTACCGCTGTCACTGCGGATGACAGCCTTCCTGCTATCCGGCATGAGTAAACCCTTTCCGGGGCTTACCGCCCGCCTGTTCTATCGCCTGTACTGTACGCCGCCAGGCACCAAGATGCGCTCCTCTCATCTGGAACTGCGTAACACGGCACAACTAAACCACCTGACCGTTACCCGTTATCCTTTTGATGAACGGCCTATGACCATCACTACCTATCGCTGGGGAAGTGCTGATAAAAAAATATTGCTGCTGCATGGCTGGGGCGGCAGCCCGCTCCACTTCAAAAAACTGATCGACACGCTGCTCCGGCAGGGATATGAGGTGATTGCCTACGATGCGCCCGCACATGGCGACTCAGACGGTAAACGGACCAATCTGGTACAATGGAGCCATGTGCTGGAACAGGTGATCGTCCGGGAAGGTCCGCTGTACGCCATTATCGGACACTCACTGGGAGGGCTAAACGCTGCGCTGACACTCTCCCGCAGAACGGTGCAGGTACCGCGGCTGGTCATGCTCAGTTGTGCCCTGAGCGCGCCCGTGTTTTTTAACGAGGCCCTGCAATTGTTCCGGATACATCCCGTCGTAATGCCGCCACTGCGGCAACTGATACATCAACGGCTACGGGAAGACCTGGAAGAGCTGGACCTCCACCGCTATATCAATCAGATCAAGGCAGAGAAAATATTCTTCGCTTACGATACCACAGACACGCTGGTGGACGAGAAGGAAGTCACTGCCTATGTGGAACAGTATCCGTCCATTCACGCCATGCGCATCACCGGCGAAGGACATTTCCGTATCATGCGCCAGGAGCCGGTGATCAGGGAAGTCATGCAGTTCCTCGAAAAATAAATTGTTATCATCTTTCAAATAATAACATCGCCCGGGGCCAATGCTCCGGGCTTTTTTGTCATTTCTGGCAACAAACTTGCTTTACCCCGCTGAAATCAATATTTTTAGTCAAGCTTAATTTTTAAAACCCACGTTATATGAGTAACATCAACAACCGCCGTCAGTTTTTGCGCCAAATGGGGCTGTACACGATGGGCATCGGTTTCCTGCCTTCTGTATTGGCAGCCTGTAATGAAGGTAAGTCCACCAAAGGCACAAAAGACAGTACCGCTCAACCAGGCGCCGGTGCCGGTACTGAAACAGCCAAAGAACTGTTCTTTAAAATCTCTCTGGCAGAATGGTCTTTCCACAAGGCGCTCTTCGCCGGTAAAATGAACCACCTCGACTTCGCCGCGCGCGCTAAAAATGAATTTGGCATCACCGGCGTAGAGTACGTGAACCAGTTCTTTAAAGACAAAGCAAAAGATCAGGCCTACCTCGCGGATATGAAAAAACGTGCCGACGACAACGGCGTACGCAGCGTCCTGATTATGTGCGACGGAGAAGGGGAAATGGGAGACCTCGACGCCAAAAAACGCATGCAGGCAGTGGAAAACCATTACAAATGGGTGGAAGCGGCACAATTCCTCGGTTGCCATGCCATCCGCGTAAATGCGGCCGGTGAAGGTAAAGCGGAAGATGTAGCTAAAGCGGCCATCGAATCACTCACCAAACTATCCGGCTTCGGAAAAGAACACGGCATCAACGTGATCGTGGAAAACCATGGCGGTTTCTCCTCTGACGGAAAATGGTTGAGCAATATCATGAAAACCGTGAACATGCCCAACTGCGGTACGTTGCCGGACCTGGGCAATTTCTGTATCAAAAGAAGCAAACCGGAAAACAATACGCCGGAAGCATGGGCTAAAACCACCTGCCTGGAAGAATATGACCGCTATGAGGGCGTGAAGGAACTAATGCCTTTTGCTAAAGGTGTCAGCGCTAAAACATATGACTTTGATGATGCCGGCAATGAAACCACCATCGACTACAAACGTATGTTGCAGATCGTAAAGGATGCAGGATACAAAGATGGCTTTATCGGTATTGAATATGAAGGCAACCGCCTGTCCGAGGAAGAAGGGGTGAGGAAGTCAAAAGAGCTGCTGATGCGCCTCGGGACCATTTAATCATTGTATTATTTTTTTATTGAAAAATGCAGCGAAGATCACCTGACAAAACCTGGTCTTCGCTGCATTTTTCAATAAAAAAACCTAAATAATTACTTGAATCTTTCCCTCAGAAAAGCAATAGTATGCGTATAGGCATCCTTCGTGGCTTCGCTGTTATAAATTGGATTGCTGGGGTTGGCGAAGGCGTGTTCTGCATCATAACGTTTAACCGTTAACGTTTTACCCGCTTTTTTCATGTTTTGTTCAAACTCGTCCACTATCTGTGGGGTGATGCCTTTGTCTTTGTTGGCGAACAGGCCCAATACCGGACCATGCAGCTGCTTCAGGGCATTCACATCTTTTTCCGGCATGCCGTAGTACATCACACAACCCATGTTCCTGTCACCATTAATCAGTGCTGATTGCAGCGCGATAGCGCCGCCGAAGCACCAGCCCAGCGTTACGATGCTGGCTGATTTGCCTGCGTAATTGCGGGCGGCTTCCATGATCGCTTTCAGCCGCTCCCTGGGCACCGACTGCATGGTTTTAGCTGCTTCCTCCCGGTTGGTGGCCACAACCTTGTCGTACATGTCCACTGCCAGCACGTTTACCGCGCCGCCGAGATCGTTGTATAGTTTTTCGGATTCCTTTTTCACATAGTCATTCAGTCCGTACCATTCCTGGAATACAAACAGGTATTTGTTGGTAGGTTTCTTTGCCTTAAACAGGAAACCGTTGGCTGCTTTGCCGTCAGGGGCGGGGAAGCTTACTTCAGTGCCGGCAGTTCCCTGGTAGGTGTAGGGGAGCGGGTCTTTGTGCGCCATCCGGAAATCTTCCCGGTTAGCGAGCCCGGTAAATTCTGTCACGGCGTCTGTATGGCAACACGGCGCTGTTTGTGCGTACAGCCCGAGTGCGCTGCCTAATGTCAGCAGCAGTAAGGATAGCTTTTTCATAAATGGAGCGCTTTAATTGTATTAAAATTACAAAAAATGTCGCGTGAATCGGTAAGGGGTACTATGAGCCGGCGCAGGTTGTTACAAGACAATAAAAAAGCCTGGTGTGTGCACACACCAGGCCTTTATAACGTTAATGGATATACTAGAAGTTGAGTGTCACTTTGTTCTTGTCAATTTTGTACTTAAATCCTTGCTGGTCGCTAAGATTGCTGAGCACATCATCGAGGGAGGCGTTGAAGAAGAGTGCTTCTGTAATAACACGGGCCTTGGAGGCGTCGCCACGCATTTCCACTTCCACGCCGAACCAGTCTTCCAGTATACGGGATACGGCCATCGGGTTGGCATTCTGGATGCGGAGAATATCGGACAGCCAGGTTTCCAGCTCTTCAGGATGGTATGTTTCTTTTTCCATCAGGTCTATCTCGCGATTGGCCAGTACCATCTGGCCGCGCTCCAGTACTTCCGGTTGATTGTCAGTAGCAGAATGGTAGGATTTGCCCACCCGGCTGGAACCTTCCAGTTGATAGCAGGTGGCGCCCTGCTGGCTGGAAAAGGACCGCATCCGGAAAGAGGTGCCCAGTACGGTGGCTTTGAGGATGGCAGTGGTCACGGTAAAACTGTCTTTGCCGGGCTTCACGTCAAAAAAAGCATCGCCGTCAAGGATAACGGAACGGTTGCCGGAAGCGTAATCTGCCGGAACATGCAGGACAGAGGCGGAGTTCAGGATAACGGTGGTACTGTCAGGCAACGTGATTTCAGTACGGCTGCCGGTCTTGCCCTGGTGCTCCTGGTATTGCACGCCCGCCGCCTTTAATTCGGCAATGGTGTACCCCGGTGTTTTCGGTGACGCCGGCTCCCGCAATTTCCAGGTCACTACAACAATAACGCCTAAGGCCACTAAAATCAATGCATAAAGCCATGTACGGGATTTCTTCATATTTCCGGGTGTTTGTCAACAGAAAAGCCTAAAAATAAACAAAATAAACTGCCCGGGACAAGAATTCCATCGCCTCACAGGCCCTCCTTTTATCGTTCTCCCAAATATTTTTCTGTATGATGTTTAGGTATTATATGTAGATAATAACATATTTGATAGATTGATGCCGGATAAATTTTACCTTGATACAGCCCACGTTTTCCCGGGCAACAATTTTTGAAAAGCAATAGACAATATCGGTTTATGCTATTAAAAATATCTCCTGATATTATAATGATTTTTGTTTAGGATGCAGGCGCACCCTAACTTTGCGCCTCATGGAAAAGCAGCTAACTTTATCATTCGATAATACGGCTATTGCATTTGAGGCAAAGACCGACAAGGCGTTAAAAAAGGCCAACTTTTTGTTCAGCAACATCGGAAAGCCGTGGCTGGTGAAAATGGGCGCAGCACTCACTCCGCTGGCGTTCAAACTCAGACTACCGATCAAAGGCATTATCAAAAACACAATATTCTCCCAGTTCTGCGGGGGCGAAACCCTGGATGAAGCGGCACACACGGCGCTGCAACTGGGCAATTACCATGTGGGCGTAGTGCTCGATTATGGCGTGGAAGCCATGGAAGGTGAAGAAAGCTACGATCATGCGGTGCCTGAATTTATCCGGGCTATCCAGTATGCGGCCAACAAACCGGATATTCCCTTCATCGCCATCAAGATCACCGGTTTTGCACGTTTTGAACTGCTCGAAAAAGTACACCGTGGCGATACGCTCACGCCACAGGAACAACAGGAATATATCCGTGTCCGTTCCCGCGTGCATTCAGTGGCGGAAGCGGCTGCCCAGTACAAGGTAGGCCTGCTCATCGATGCGGAGGAATCCTGGATACAGAATCCGGTTGACGACCTGACGGATGAAATGATGTCGCTGTTCAACCGCAACCAGGTGATCGTGTACAATACTTTCCAGATGTATTGCCACGACCGCTACCCGTTCCTGCAAAAATCGCTGGAAAAAGCAACGAAAGAAGGTTATCTGCTCGGCGCCAAACTGGTACGCGGCGCCTACATGGAAAAGGAAAACAAACGCGCGGCGGAAAACAACTACCCAACGCCCATCCAGCCCAGCAAGGAAGCCACAGATAAAGACTACAACGCTGCCGTACAGTTCTGCCTGGAGCATCTCGATAAACTGGGGGTGTTCATCGGCACACACAATGAAAACAGCTGCATGCTCGCTGCCCGTACCATGGACGCAAAAAATATCCCGCACAACCACCCGCATGTGAGCTTCTCACAGCTGCTGGGTATGAGCGACAATATCACCTTCAACCTGGCGCATGCCGGCTATACCGTCACCAAATACCTGCCATATGGCCCGGTAAAAGACGTGATGCCCTACCTGATCCGCAGAGCACAGGAAAACACGTCCATTGCCGGCCAGATGGGCCGCGAACTATCGCTGATAAGAAAAGAAATGAAAAGACGCGGCATATAATCGTGTCCTGATCATAAGATAAAAAGCGAAAACCGCCTGATAACATATCAGGCGGTTTTCGCTTTTTTATACCCTTTAATACGGATTAATTATTGATTTGTTTCGCTCATAGGCAGCGGATACCGTGACCATACATCGTCGCCGGCGCGGTCTATAGGGAGCTGGTTGAGCCGGTTGTACCTGCGCATGTCTATCCAGCGGTGGCCTTCCATGAACAGGGAATAGCGGCGCTGATAGAGCAGCTCGTTGGTGAGGGCGTCTGCGGTGACAGCGCCGGGGTAGACAGGCTGGTTGTGGCCGGTCCGGATCCTGTTGAGCGCTACGATGGCATCCGGGAATTGTCCCAGCTGTATTTTGGCTTCGGCATAAATGAGGATCAGCTCTTCATTCCGGATGATGGCGATAGGGCTGCTCAGCGTAGGCCAGATGGCCAGATCACGGTTACCGGTAAGCCCTACGCTGCTCACAGGAGAGGTACGTAGCGTTGTTTTGTTGATTCGGTCATCGGTGCCGATGATGTCTGTGGCAAAAGAAGGATGCGCCACCCTTACTTCCCCGGTAGAATTAGGCTGCAGGTACATAGGGTTGATCAGGTCGCCGCCGTTGGTAGAGAAAGCACTGTATATGCCTTTGGTGAAGGAACCATTCAGATCAAAGAAGGATTCGTTCAAAGCTGTCAGCGCGGCGGCCCAGTTTTTACGGTAGATATGTACCCTGGCGGCAATGGCCCGGTTGAACTTCAGCAGGCCGGCGGCATCTTTGAAACCGGCGAAACCGTCAGAAAGCGGGAAAAGCACATCAGAACCGGTGAGGTCCGCTTTACCGGCGTCGAGGAACTTCAGCACGGAGTCCATCACGATGCCCGGATTAGTGATGATAGGGCCCAGGTTGGCATTATCGGCCACCGGAATTCTGGCGCCGTTGGAATCCGTCATGTTGATGTTCAGCAGCAGCTGGTAACCGATAAGTGTTTCGGCAAAGCCCTGGAAGGCTTTTTTCTGCGCATCGCTGGCTACTTCGGTACGGGTGGTTTTCAGCGCTTGCATTAGGATAAAACACTGACGGGCCACCTGGTAACGGGCCGCAAAAGGGTTTGTGATGTAGAATGTGTTGTTGTCCAGTTCTTTGGTGCCACCACCCAACATATCGGTCGTCCAGCGGGGCTCGGAGCCTGAGAAGCGGTATTGCTCACGTCCCAGTACGCCTAAGCCATCGAGATAGGTGCCGGTATTGTTACGCAGCCCGGATTCCGCACCGGTGACAAGGTTAAAAAGATCGCTCCGGCTGGGGTTGACGACAATGCCGCCTACGACCGGTGTATTCAGACTGTTGATTTCTCCTTTCTGGCAGGCACTCAGGGCGAGCAGAGCGCCGGACAGGTATATAATAAGCTTTTTCATTTGTTTCAGTTTTAATAGTCAGATGATCAGAAATCGATGCCTAAATGGAAGCTGGCCCTTTTGTTGGAGGGGAAAGGCATTACGTCCACACCGGTAGACAAACCGTTGCTGCCGCGGCTCTGCGCAGTGGTAATGGTGTTACTGCCGAAGTTGGAAACTTCCGGATCATACCCCACATATTTTGTCCAGGTGAAAAAGTTATTGGCGGAAATGCCCAGCCGGATACCTTTAATGGTTTTGGTATTTTTCAGCGGAACATTGTAATAAAGGCCGATCTCACGGATACGCACATAGGAAGCGTCCTGCACATATACGCCGGCACCGGCCCCTGGCCTGTATGCACCGGCTTTCACGCCGTTGATCAGATCATCATAGTCGGGAGAAGTGGCGCCGCCATCATTGAGCAACTGGCTCAGGTTGATGTTGTCGCCGCCTTTTTTCCAGTGAATGAGGAAACGGAGGGAGAAGTCCTTCAGGAAAGTAAGGTCATTGTAAAAACTCATCTGGAATTTCGGTTCTGAATTACCAATCAGCACCAGCTGTTTGTTCACAATACCTTTGATCTGGGTCACCGGTTGCCCTTCTTCCAGGTAGAAAGTGCCCAGTGATGCGCCAAACGCGCCGATAGCATAAGGCGGAATAATCAGCTTGGTCATCTTGGAGCGGTTTCTCCACCAGTTGATGTTAGACGTCCATTTGAAGTTTTTGGTATTGACAGGGATAACGGTCAGACCCAGTTCCACACCGTTGTTGGTAAGGTCACCACTGTTCTTCCATTCTGTTGCGTAACCGGTGGAAGAGGGGATGGCATGTCTTAACAATACGTCGTAGATGCGTTTGTTATAGTAAGTGGCTTCGAGTGACACACGGCCATTGAACAGGCTGAAGTCGATACCGGTTTCCAGTTCGGACTGTCTTTCCGGTTTGATGTTGGGATTGCCCAGCAGGTTATCTACCAGTACGCCGGGGAAACCGCCGATGTTGCTGCCCAGCATGCCGGTGAACTTACTGCCGTAAGGCGGTACGTTGCCGGACTGGCCGTAGGCGATACGCACTTTCAGGTTGTCTACTTTGTCCACATGCCAGAAAGGCATTTTGGAGATGTTCCAGGAGAAGGCGCCTTTGGGGAAGACGTAGTATTTGAGATAGTCCCCGTTGTTGGTGGACCGGTCAAAACGTACGCCTGCACTGAGCGTGAAGGCGTCCATCAGGGAGAGGTCTTCCTGGATGAACATACCGTTGTCACGGTATTTCTGCCGGAACTGACGGGTGCTGGTGTTACCACTGGCATCGAGGTTGGTTTGACCAGATACCAGGTTGGTGGCCACGGTCACGATATTGTCCATATAGCCGGTTTCCAGTGTGGCGCCGGCGGTGCTGGTGAGACTGAGTTTTTCGTGTGGTGTCCAGGTATTGGCAATGAAGCCCAGGAGGTTGGTGTTGAGGTTATTGGTATTTCCCTGGATGGAATGGCCTTGCTGGGCCTTTTCTTCAAACTGAAGATCGCGGGGGAATACAGCGATGGTTTTCAGGTTGAAGTAGTCCACGCCCGCTCTCACAGCTACTTTCGTGGAGGAGTGGTTGCTTTGCTGGATGCGGTATTCAATATTGCCGCCGCCTACAAAACGGTTTACGCCTTCGTTGTTGATCATTTTGTCGCGCGTTTCTATCGGGTTGGAAGCGGCGAAGGCATTACGGGGATATTCACCGAGAGAGTTGGGATGCAGCTCCACAAATCCGGGCGTGGTGGAAAGGGCTACGCCAAGTGATACGCCGTTGTTGTCGTTGTTGGTGACGCCTCTGTCAGAAGAAGAGTTGATAAAATTGGTAGTAACGCCAACGGATAAACGATCATTTATTTTATGATTGACGTTCAGACGGAATGAATTGTTGAAGTAGCCGGTATGTTTAACGATGCCGTTTTCCTGTCTGCGGTTGCCGGCCATATAAAACGTGGTTTTTTCAGAACCGCCGCTCATGGAAACGCCGGTATTGAGAATGAGGCCGGTTTCACCAAACAGTTCTTTTTCATAATCATAGATTTTACCGGCAGCCTGGGCGGCTTCAAACTGGGCTTTCATGGCTGCGCGGGCGGCGATCACATCAGGGTCGGTGCTGGTGGCGCTACCTCCCAGATCGGCGGCTGTTTCGGCGGTAAATTTCCGCACGCCCACCAGGTGGCGTACTTTCGCAAAGCCCACTTCCTGGTTGAGGGTGACCTGCGTTTTACCGGACTTGCCTTTTTTAGTGGTGATAATGATAACGCCTGCCGCTGCTTTGGCACCGTACATGGCGGCGGCGGAAGCGCCTTTGAGCACTTCTATGTTCTCAATGTCTTCCGGGTTGAGGTCAGCAATACGGCTGGAAGGGTTGTCCTGGTTGTTGGGGTTGCCGGAGGTGGCGGCGCCGGTGACATCGTTCAGGCCGGCAGGGATACTGCTGTTATTGAAGAAGACGCCATCCACTACATACAGCGGCTGGGAGTTGCCGAAGACAGAGGTGATGCCGCGCAGCTTCACGGAGATGCCGCCGCCGGGGGCGCCGGAGTTGGCGGTGATCAATGCGCCGGGCACCTTGCCGCTGAGGGCGGCGTCGAAGGTTTGTGCCGGTGCCACGCCGTTCAGTTCCTTGCCCGAAATGGTGGCTACGGCATTGGCCAGGTTGCTGCGTTTGATATTGGTGGCCAGGCCGGTCACCACGATCTCATCGAGACGGGCAAGGTCTTCTTCCAGTGAGACGTTCAGCGTGGTGGCGCCGGGAGGGATAGATACGGTCTGTGTTTTGTAGCCGGTATAACTGATGATCAGCTTAGACACGGAGGCCGGTACACTGATCGTGTATTTACCGTCTATGTCCGTCATGGTTCCCTTGTTGGTGTTTGGCACGCGCACAGTGGCGCCGGGGATAGCGTTGCCATGGGCGGCATCCTTGATCCTGCCCGAAATGTTTTGTTGCGCAAATAAGGCAAGTGTACTGCATAAGCACAGCATTACCAGCATACTGGATTTTGGTAGAAGCATAGCACGAAAATTGGTTTAGATTAAAATGAAAGTGGCGTAATCACGATAGCGTAACTAAGATTTTGGTGAACGGGGAAATATGGCGTTTGAGTTCAAGTTCGATTTTGGTTGAATCCATCTTATCTTCTGCTACCGGCAATGGCGAATATCAGGCTTTTCAAATCGTGGGCACACCTTCCGATAGTGGTCTTCGTAGTCGTCTGTTAAGCTGTTGTTGTAACTTTTGGCTATTTTGAATGTCAGTTTACGAAAAATCAGGCTGACTTTCACTTTTTTTGTTTGACTTATTTAGGTTATATTTTTCTCGTAACTTGCCGCCTGATTATGGAACAATATCTCACTTTATTACAACATATTATCAAGGAAGGCGCTGTTAAAACTGACCGCACCGGTACCGGTACCACCAGCTGTTTTGGTTATCAGATGAGGTTCGACCTTAGCAAAGGCTTTCCATTGGTGACAACTAAGAAATTACACCTGAAGTCCATTATATATGAACTGCTGTGGTTCCTGAAAGGCGATACCAATATCGCCTGGCTGAAAGAACACGGCGTCAGCATATGGGATGAATGGGCAGACGCAAACGGCGACCTGGGCCCGGTATACGGTAAACAGTGGCGTAGCTGGGAAACCACTTCCGGTGAAACGATCGATCAGATCACCATCGCGGTGGAAACGATCAAAAAGAACCCGGACTCCCGCCGCATTATTGTGAATGCCTGGAATGTGGGCGACCTCAATAAGATGGCGCTCAGCCCCTGCCACTGCCTGTTCCAGTTTTATGTGACACCTCCCGACGCTTCCAAAGGCGAAACCAGGGGCAAACTCAGCTGCCAGCTCTATCAGCGCAGCGCAGACGTATTCCTGGGCGTGCCCTTTAATATTGCCTCCTATGCGCTGCTCACCATGATGATGGCGCAGGTGTGCGACCTTGAAGCGGGCGACTTCATCCATACTTTCGGTGATGTGCACCTGTACAGCAACCATATGGAACAAGCGCAGCTGCAGCTGACCAGAACACCTTTCCCGCTGCCGGTCATGAAAATCAACCCGGAGGTGAAAGACCTGTTCGCATTTAAGTATGAGGACTTCGAGCTGGTGGATTATCAATTCCATCCTGCTATTAAAGCACCCGTAGCCATCTGATATGAGGGTATCTATTATAGTGGCCGCATCAGAAAACAATGTGATCGGCATCAACAATCAACTGCCCTGGCGCTTGTCTACCGACCTGAAGTACTTTAAAAGCACTACGCTGGGCAAACCCATTGTCATGGGAAGAAAAACGTTTGAGTCGCTTGGAAAGCCACTGCCGGGAAGACCTAACATTGTCATCACGCGGCAGACGGATTTTCGGCCGGAAGGTGTGTATGTGGAGGCTTCCATCGATGAGGCCATTGCCAAAGCAAAAACATTCGAAGGCGAGGAGCTGTTTATCACTGGCGGTTCCCAGATATTTGAACAGGCCTGGCACCTGGTAGAGCGCATCTACCTCACACGGGTATACGCAGTAGTGCCCGGAGACGCCTTTTTCCCGGCCATCCATGGCAGCGAATGGACGCTCGTACGCGATGAACGTCACGAAGCAGACGAGAAAAACGACCATGCCTTCTCTTTCCAGGTATGGGAACGCAATCAGTAAAATTTATTTGAAAATAACGGTACCGAGGCCCTGGGTAAGCTCCTTTTCCAGGGCCTTCAGGTGTACCTGCATCTCCAGGCAGCGCATCACCTGGTCCATTTCGGTGGCTTTCTCCGCTTCCTCCTGGTTTTCGGTGATCAGCTTTTTGATCTTCCGGAGAATAAGATAATTGGTGGTGGATATCGTGTCTTTCAGATAGGCATTATCTCCATAAACAGTATCGATCTCGAAACGCTCCTTCCAGTTAACGCTCAGTTCCGCTTCCTTGTCTTCCAGTATCAGCGCAATAAACTTGCTCACATCCGGGTCCTGGTGGTACAGGAACCATTTTTTGTCGGGCAGGCTGCCTTCGTCGTACAGCTGTTTGTATTCCCGCAGGATACGTTTCACCATCTCACTGTCTGCCAGCGATTCAAAATCATAGGGGAGATGGAAAATATAGTCGGCTACGGTATTGTTTTCTTCCTCGCTAAATGGTTTATCGCCAAAACGCAGCAATATTTTCACCAGTTCCTTCTCCTGCTTTTCATCCTTGTTGAGCAGCGAGGAAATGGAAACGCCGGTTTCGGCGGCCTCCATGGCGGCAATGGCTTCTTCGCTCAGGGCGTCGTCCTGCTCTGCCGGCGATGGCGCATTGCGGGCAATGGCCTGCTCCCGTTTGACCAGCCTTTCCCGGATGAATTTATTCACCAGCGCTATAAGCCCCTGTTCATCGATTTTGAGCAGCTGGCTGCACTGCCGGATATAGTCCTGCTGACGGGTGAAGTCTTCAGCCTTGTCGATCTTGGAAATGGTTTCTGCGATCTCGTTGACCAGCTGCGATTTCTTTGTACTGTCGTTACCGGCTTCCTGCATGCTTAACTGCAGTTTGAACAGCACAAAGTCCTGCTTGTGTTCTTCGATGAACGTGCGGAAAGCGGCGGCGCCAATGCGCTGCACATAACTGTCCGGGTCTTCTTTGTCGGGCAGCAGTACCAGCTTTACGTTGAGGCTTTCTTCCACGGCCATGTCGAGGCCGCGCAGGGCTGCCTTGATACCGGCGCTGTCACCATCGTAGATGATGGTGAGGTTGTTGGTGTATTTTTTAATGAGCCGGAGCTGGTCTTGTGTAAGAGAGGTGCCACTGGAGGCGACCACGTTCTCCACGCCTGCCTGGTGCAGGGATATCACGTCGGTATATCCTTCTACCAGCAGGCATTCATTGAGTTTATCAATGGCATGCCGCGCAAAATAGGTACCATACAGTACCCGGCTCTTCACATAAATCTCGTTCTCGGGGGAGTTGATGTACTTGGGCGCCCGGTCTGATTTGACGAGGATACGCGCACCGAAGCCGAGGATCTTGCCCGACTGGTTATGTATCGGGAAGATGACCCTGCCGCGGTAGTTGTCGGCCGGTTGCTCGTTACGGATGGTCACCAGCCCCGTTTTCTGGAGATACTCGAGGTTGTAGCCTTTGGACAGTGCTGTCTGAGCAAAGGTGTCCCGCTGGTTAAGGCAGTAGCCCAGCTGGAATTTACGGACGGTCTCTTCGGTGAAGCCACGTTCTTCAAAGTAACTTAACCCTACGTTCTGTCCTTCGTCCGTATTAAAAAGCGTGTCGGTGAAATACTCCCGGGCGAAACTGTTGATAATAAACAGGCTGTCAGACATCAGCTGATGCTGCCGCAGCTCGGGGCTTACCTCTGTTTCTTCGATCTCTACCTGGTACTTCTGTGCCAGCCATTTGATGGCTTCCACATAGGAGTACTTCTCATGCTCCATGACAAAGCTGATAGCGTTGCCGCTTTTGCCACAGCCGAAGCATTTATAGATCTCTTTGCTGGGTGATACGGTGAAAGAAGGGGATTTCTCGTTGTGAAACGGACAAAGGCCCATGTAGTTGGCGCCCCGCTTTTTCAGTTTCACAAAAGAACCCACAATCTCCACAATGTCAATGCGGCCAAGGATCTGTTGTATGGATTGTTGAGATATCACGGTTTGATCAATGCAACTGCAAACATACGGTAATTTCTCCGGAGCGGAAATATGCCAACTTATCAGATAGTAATAAAAGATAAATATTGTTTAAAATATATATAATTTTATACGATTTTTTGTTTACCTATACCGGTCCCTATATGAATAGATTTTTACTATTGTTTGTTTTATTGTTTGGGTTGATCCCTTGGCATGCTTCGGCAGCAACGCCCAAAACACCTGGCCCCATGATCGTTCTCAACTGGTCCCGCACCATGGATTGTTTGAACAATAAGGCTACCTTTCAGTTTTATGTTCCGTATGCTTACAGCGAGGTAGACAGTTGCGCCATAGACCTCAATGATGGTCTGGGCAGGCAAGGCTACAAGGCTGACTGGAGGTATAACGGCTGGTATGCCACTGCCGGAACTAAAGTCATCCGGATTTGGATTAAGAAAAAAAATGGGCAGCTGGATTCACTATACACCCCGATTAACATTGTGGATACCAGGGTGCTGTTTGGATTCAAATCAACGGAACTGCTGGTGTCCAGGTATCCCCATTGGGAATGTGCTCCCAAAATTGGAAATACAGTGGTCAGCCAGCACTGGGTTTTCGAAGAAAAACAATACGATGTGGAATGTCTTCAGGTGACCCGCCCTGGCATGTACATTCTGGAAACGACTTCGGCCAACTGTGACCGGTATGTCCGGGACACGGTCTATATTAAAACAAACGTTGCGAATGATTACCTGAAGGCTTCTTTTGACGCAGAGATGGTAGGTTGTGGGGTGATAAAATTCCATAACACTTCTGAGACGCCAACAGGCATCGCCAGCAGTCAATGGATATTTCCTGATGGTACTACCTCAAAAGGCCTTATCGACGCTCAATACAATATCAATTGGGGAGCAGGAGATTCCATCAAATTGATCGTGACTAGTATTAGTGGTAAAAAAGACTCAGTAATACGGGCTATGAGGGCTATCCCAGTGAGAGCTGAAGATGTAAATCTGGGCAAGGATACCGTTTTGTTCGGTGGGGATACGCTTCGGTTTGCCTACAGCCCCGAACGCCGTCCCTGGAAGGATTCTGTTATTGAGGCAAATTTGATTGAATGGTCTACCGGCGCAAAAACACCCTATATTACTATTAATAATGCGGGGACATATTGGGTGAGGGTCACCCCCTGTCCGCAAAAGCCTCAGGAAGTATATACTGATACACTGATCGTGAATACACCATCAAGGCGTGTACAAATGCAAAGGGGACAGGACAGCATGACATATACCTTCACTGGCAGTACCAATTATTTTGTTAACCAGTACCACTGGGATTTTGGCGATGGAACTATTGTCACTGGTAACTCCATTACACATACCTATGGCCAAAACGGCATTTATAAGGTGAAAATGTATATGGAAAGAGGCGGCATACTTCGCGATTCCGTGGTACTTCCCCTTGTAATTGGTCCCCGGCTAAAAGCCGGGTTTACCTATCAACGGGAAGGAGAGCGTACGATCCGTTATATGGCCACATCAACAGGGTATCCCGGCAACAAACTGCGGCATTTGTGGTTTTTCGGCGACGGGACTAACGGAATCGGTGACACGATAAGGCATACTTACAGCGCTCCGGGTAACTACCGTGTAAGTATGAATGCCAGCGATTCTGTCACAACGGAAATGTCATCTGCGTTCAGGCAGATAACCATATGGCCATCGCTGGACCTGGGAAAAGACACTGTTTTCCGGGGTGCGCCCATCTCTTTAAAAATTAACGCACCCTTCTACGGAGACAGCAGCATACGCTGTGTTTGGCAACCTGGAAATATCTCCGGGCACAGCCTGACAGTGACGGCCCTGGGCACTTATGTGGCCACAGTCTCCGCTGCCGATGGATTTACAGCAACAGATACCATACAGGTGTTGAATAGCCCCCGACCCTTCATCGATGTATTTGACAATGTCCGGGATAAAGACGGCAAACTGACAATGATATTCATGGCCGGCTCGTTTGATCCCTATCCCGGTACTCCCTACTGGCACTTTGGAGATGCTTCTCCTGTGGATACCGGCATGATGGTCAATCATACCTACAGCCAGCCAGGTTACTATGATGTGAAGATGTGGAGAAACCTTTACCCGATGGATACTACCCGCAAAACGGTATACATAGCTCCGCCGATAAAAGTAAATCTCGGACCAGATAAAGTAATGCCTGACACCTTGTCCATTCTTTTGAATGCAGCTGCAGCATTGGATTCTTTCTATCGCTCAAACATACAGTACGTTAGTCTGTTATGGTCCACCGGAAGTACTTCCGACCTGCTTCGTATAACGTCGCCCGGTATATATACACTCACAGCAAAAGCTTATGGAATTGTATCGACAGATACTATCGTGATAATGCCACCTGCCGGCGTTAACCCTACCATGAGCTATGCTGCCAAAGATGGCAATGCATCAAAGATCTACTTTGAAAATACTTCGCAGATACCAAATATTTCCACCATTAGCTGGTCCTTTGGTGACGGTTCTCCAGACGTGAGCGGGCCGGCTGTATCACACATCTTCTCTCAGCCCGGAACATATGATGTTAAGCTGCAGGTCAGTGCCTCTACCGGTTACGTATATACGGTAACGGAAAAAGTGAAGGTATGGCCTGCGCTCAACCTGGGCCCTGATACCTCCTACCATGGCACACCAATACGATTGAAAGTAAACGAGCCTTATTTTTCTGATTCTGCTGTTGCCTGCATATGGTACCCGGGCGCAGTAAGCGGCAAGTACATGATCGTTAATCAGCCTGGTACTTACTATGTAAAAGTGACTGCCCCGCATTATGCTGGTGTCGACACCGTCAAAGTGTCGCAAGGCGTCTTGCCCGTACCCAGAGCTGGGTTTAGTTATCAACGTGCCAATGATGGTCTGTACACCATGAATTTCACCAATACCTCCGTTGTTAAAACCGGCAATGCCAGCGCTTCCTGGAGCTTCGGCGACGGAACTTCGGCTGTCAGCTGGAATACAGCACACACCTACGCTGCGCCCGGCAGTTACCTGGTGAAGCTGCTGGTGACAGACAGCCTGGGCATCAGGGATTCTGTAATTAATACTGCCTATATCCGTCCACGTATCAGCATCAACCTTGGTCCTGACACCGTGCTGCGCGACGGCCAGCCGATTCTGCTGGAAGGCTACGATGCCATCGGCGGGGCGATGAATGACATTTATTGGTTATGGTCCACCGGCGATACTACGCACCGGCTGCAGATCAATACGCCGGGCACTTACTGGCTGCGTGCTACTATGTATGGTCAGACTGTTGCAGATACAATTGTGGTAACGCTTCCGCACGTAGGGCCGACAGCGGGTTTTGAGGCCAAACGTGCGAACGATGGTTTATATACCATGAACTTCACCAATACGTCTATCGTTAAAACCAGCAATGCCAGCGCTTCCTGGAGCTTCGGCGACGGAACTTCGGCTGTCAGCTGGAATACAGCACACACTTACGCTGCGCCGGGCAGTTACCTGGTGAAGCTGCTGGTGACAGACAGCCTGGGCATCAGGGATTCTGCGATTAATACGATCTATATCCGCCCACGTATCAGTATCAACCTTGGCCCTGACACCGTGCTGCGCAACGGCCAGCCGATTCTGCTGGAAGGCTACGATGCTATCGGCGGGGCGATGAATGACATTTATTGGTTATGGTCCACTGGCGACACGACGCACCGGCTACAGATCAATACGCCGGGCACTTACTGGCTGCGCGCTACCATGTACGGCTATACGGTTTCCGATACGGTTGTAGTGAAACTGCCTGCGGCCTTACCGCCGGTAGTGGACAGCAATGCTGCCGTGGTGCAGGTGAAAGACAGTGTGCCGGTGACAGTAACATTCCCGGTGGCACGTAATGCAGATAACGTATATACCATACAGTTAGCCAATGCCGACAACGGCCCTGTGCCCGGAGCAAGGGCAGGAGCGCCGGTCGTGACGGATATCGTCAGCTTCCCGTCGACCAGTTCGCGGGTGTCTGCCAATGTTAAACTGCCGGACAATTTGCCTTGCGGAAAACAATACCGCATCAGGGTGGTGTCCAGCAGCCCGGCAGAAAGCAGCGCCTGGTCACAGCCTTTTGAAGTGAGAAATATGCCGGCGATACCATTGATAGCGCAACGTGGCGATACGCTGGAATCATCTGCGGCAGGCGCTTATCAGTGGTACAGGAACGGTCTTCCGGTGCAGGGCGCTACCAGCAGGGCCATAAGGGCCAAAGCAGATGGCAGCTATCAGGTACAGGTAAGCGCCGGTGGCGATTGCAATGCAATCTCTGCGCCGCTGGCCATGGTGATCACCGGCCTGGAGGAAACCAGACTGACAGCCAGCGTGCTGACGGCCTATCCCAACCCTTCTTCCGGCGCGGTATACCTGCAACTGGAGAAACAGCCTGCGCAGCCATTATTGATCCATGTGTACAACACTTCCGGCAGGATCGTTCACAGCCTGCTGATGAAAGACAAACAGACAGTGATGGACCTGGGCCATATGCCGAAAGGGTTGTATTATGTGCAGGTGAGCGGCAGGGAAAAACAAAAGCCGGTGCTGATAAGTATTCAATAAAATCAATAAAAACAGGCATTTAAAGCAGGCGGATAACGAATCCCGGGCGATACATTAAACAGCTTTCAGTATTTGCTGTTTTTCGCTCAAAATTCGTTATTCGCCTGTTGTTTTTTCCAAATCAGCTTTCCTTATATTTGGTAGATTATCCAAACAAGCCAAACAATCTTAATAAACAGATGAAAGAAGTTTTTATAGTAGCCGCGGTCCGTACACCTATTGGTGGTTTCAACGGTACACTGGCCGGCGTTTCGGCCGTAAAGCTGGGTTCTGCCGTTATTAAAGCTGCATTGGAGCGGGCAGGAGTAGATGCCGCTAAAGTGAATGAAGTATATATGGGCAACGTGATCAGTGCGAACCTGGGGCAGGCACCTGCCACACAGGCCAGCCTAGGCGCAGGTTTGCCTAATACAGTGCCCTGCACCGGTGTCAACAAGGTATGTGCTTCCGGTATGAAAGCCATTATGCTGGGCGCGCAGAGCATCCTGCTGGGTGATAACGATATTGTAGTGGCCGGCGGTATGGAGAATATGAGCGGCGTACCATATTACCTGGATAAAGCCCGTACCGGTTATAAACTGGGCCACGGCACGGTGACAGACGGCATCATCCGCGACGGCCTCTGGGACCCCTACAAAGATTTTCACATGGGCAACGCTGCCGAACTTTGCGCAGCAGAATATAAGATTACCCGGGAAGACCAGGACGCTTACGCCATCGAAAGCTATCGCCGTGCTGCTGTTGCCTGGGAAAAAGGCTACTTCAAAAAAGAAGTGGTGCCGGTGGAAATACCCGGTAAAACAGTGGTGACAGTGTCCGAAGACGAGGACTATAAAAAGGTAATCCTGGAAAAAGTGCCTACACTGAAACCCACTTTCCAGAAAGATGGTACCATCACCGCTGCCAACGCGTCCAACATTAATGATGGCGCTGCTGCCGTGGTACTGGTAAGCGGAGAAAAACTGAAGGAGCTGGGCCTGAAGCCGCTGGCTAAAATTATCAGCTTTGCCGATGCCAACCAGGCGCCGGAATGGTTTACCACCACCCCGGTGAAAGCGGCGGAAAAAGCGCTGGCCAAGGCCAACCTGAAAATCACTGACATGGATTTCGCGGAGGTGAACGAAGCCTTCTCCTGCGTGCCTATTGCCAATGCGAGAGACCTGAACATGCCGCTGGACAAAGTGAATGTATGGGGCGGGGCAGTAGCTATGGGACACCCGATCGGTTGCAGTGGCGCCAGAATAGTGGTGACCCTCAATTCCATCCTGCATGAAAACAACGCCCGCTATGGCCTGGCTGCCATCTGTAACGGTGGTGGCGGCGCCAGCGCGATGATCATAGAAAAAGCATAATTTGATTTACGATTTTTTGATTTTGGGATTTTGCGAACATCTCCCGAAATCCCAAAATCAAAAAATCGTAAATCAAAAATTTATTCCAGCGCCAGCAGCGTGTCTTTTCGCATCTTCCCATAGCCCCATTGCACCAATACGCTGTCCTCTCCCTTTTTCTTTAACCGCAGGTTGCTTACGGCCTGACGGGATTTAATCACATCAGGTGTAATTTCTTCAAACAGCCAGTATTTGTCTGTGACCATGCTGTAGGCAGGCGTTACCGACAGAATGCCGCTGGTTTTGCTCTGCAGGGCGTGGTCATCATCGATGGTGTACCGGCGAAAGTCGCTGTCAGACAACAAGGTGAGCGTTACCACCAGTGTCAGGATACGCAGCGGCGGGATAACGAGGCCCAGCAACAATACAAACGGGAAGCTAAAGAGCACTGTCAGATAGGCGTGCCTGGCATCGGTACCGGGCTTGCTCAGTCCATACAGGACCATGCCGCTGCCGGCATAAAGCGTAAAGAAGATGCGCTCCGTTTGGGTGCCTTTAAATCCATATCCGTTGATCATCAGCAACAGGCAGATCACCGAAAAGAACAGGAATATGATATGGGCATACCAGGTGAGTGCCAATGCTACCGGTGATTTTACCTTCTTGATTTTGCAGGATATCGCGGTGAGAAAACTGATCGTGAGAATGGTCAGCGTAACCATAGGATAAGGTATATGTTTTAATATTTTAATGTTTAAACGGGATGGAAATAACCGGTAACCGGCTTTAATTAAATAAATATAAATTTAAATATAAAATTAATTAAATGTTTAAATAATCAAATAGTTAAATATTTATGGGCTGGCTGTCATATTAATTATTAATCCTTTGCTTTTTCACCAACAAACAATATTTTTGCCCTGCCTTACGACAATCAGGCACTTAAACTTTCAAACTTTATTAAGAATAGCATGCGTCAGATAGCTTTCAGACAAGCCTTAAGAGAAGCCCTGCAGGAGGAATTTCGCCGTGATGAACGGGTATTACTGATGGGGGAGGAAGTAGCCGAATACAATGGTGCTTATAAAGTGAGCCAGGGAATGCTCGATGAGTTTGGTCCAAAACGTGTGATTGACACGCCGATCGCTGAACTTGGATTTGCTGCCATTGGCGTTGGTGCTGCACAGAACGGCCTTCGCCCGGTAGTGGAATTTATGACCTGGAACTTCGCAACACTGGCTTTAGACCAGATCCTGAATACGGCTTCCAAAATGCTCGCCATGAGTGGTGGCCAGGTTGGCTGTCCGATCGTTTTCCGCGGACCTAACGGCTCTGCCGGTCAGCTGGGCGCTCAGCACTCTACAGCTTTTGAAAGCTACTATGCTAACATCCCCGGCCTGAAAGTGATCTCCGTGTCCAATCCATATGACGCGAAAGGTTTGCTCAAAGCGGCTATCCGCGATGACGATCCGGTTGTTTTCATGGAAAGTGAAGTGATGTACGGCGATATGGGCGAAGTACCGGAAGAAGAGTACATCATCCCTATCGGTAAAGCTGACATCAAACGTGCCGGTAAAGACGTGACCATCGTTTCCTTCAATAAAATGATGAAAGTGGCCCTCGGCGCTGCGGAAGAACTGGCGAAAGAAGGCATCGAAGCGGAAGTGATCGACCTGCGTACTATCCGTCCGCTGGACTGGTTCACCATCCTCGAGTCTGTTAAGAAAACCAACCGCCTGGTGATCGTGGAAGAACAATGGCCGTTCTCCAGCGTTTCTTCTGAAATCGCTTACCGCATCCAGAAAGAAGGTTTCGACTACCTGGACGCTCCGATCCGCCGTATCACTGCTCCTGATGCTCCGATGCACTACGCTCCCAACCTGGTGAAGCTGTACATGCCGGATGTTGAACGCACCGTGAAACTGGTGAAAGAAGTAATGTACATGAAGAAATAATTCCCCTTCGGGACATAAAAAAACGGCGAAGATATCCTCTTCGCCGTTTTTGTTTTTATACAGTAGTTCAGGCAAACAAGTCGCTCGACAGGTACCGGTCGCCCCGGTCACAAATAATGCCCACGATCACGCCGCCAGTCAGCTCCCGTGAAAGCCGCAAGGCCGCTGCCATGGCGCCACCGCTGCTCATGCCACAGAAAATGGCTTCTTCCTTTGCCAGTCTTTTGGTCATCTCCCTGGCCTCTTTTTCATCAATCTCCATGGTCACATCTACCCTCGATTTATCAAATATTTTAGGGAGATAGGCCTCGGGCCATTTACGGATACCCGGTATTTTGGAGCCATCGGTAGGCTGACAGCCCACAATCTGCACCGCCGGGTTCTGCTCCTTCAGGTACTTTGATACGCCCATAATGGTGCCTGTGGTGCCCATGGCGCTCACAAAATGGGTGACCTGGCCGGCCGTGTCCCGCCAGATTTCAGGGCCGGTGGTTTTATAGTGCATGCCATAGTTGTCCGGATTGGCAAACTGGTTCAGCATCACATAGCCGCCTTTGGCCACCTGTGCATTGGCATAGTCAATGGAAGTCTCCATAGACTCTTCCAGCACCACTCTGGCGCCATAGGCCTGCATGGTCTGCACCCGCTCCAGCGTGGAGTCGGCCGGCATCACCAAGTCTATCTCGATACCGAACAAATTGGCGATCATCGCCAGCGCTATGCCGGTATTGCCGCTGGTGGCTTCTATCAGCCGGGTGCCCTTGCGTATCTCACCCCTGTCCAGCGCCCCTTTGATCATGCCATAGGCGGCCCGGTCCTTCACACTGCCACCGGGATTGGTGCCTTCCAGTTTAGCATATATTTTAACGTCCGGGTTCTCCGGAATCCGTTGTAATTCCACCATTGGCGTATTGCCAACGAGGTCCAGTATTGTCGCCATAATCGGTAGTTATTCGTGATTGCTCTCCAGGTACTTATGCTCTGCTTTGTAATAGATACGGGAAAAAGGCTCAACGCTCCGTATCAGCCATACGTTGCCGCCTATAACACTGTGATGGCCTATTACCGTGTCGCCGCCCAGGATGGTGGCGCCGGCATAAATCACCACATGCTCTTCGATGGTCGGGTGCCGCTTGCTGCGCGCCATCGTCTTTTCTATGCTCAGGGCCCCCAGCGTTACGCCCTGGTACAGCTTTACATGCTGACCAATAACGGTGGTTTCTCCAATAACAATACCGGTGCCGTGGTCTATGCAAAAGAACGGCGCTATCACCGCTCCCGGATGAATGTCAATACCGGTGCGGGCATGCGCCAGCTCCGTGATCATCCTGGGCAGCAGCGGTATCTTCAGTTCATACAGGGCATGCGCCATACGGTAAGACGCAATGGCATAAAACCCCGGATAGGCACGGATCACTTCATACAGACAGGTCGCTGCCGGATCGCCCTGGAAAATGGCGTTTGCGTCTTTGGTCAGCTCATCATATATCTGTGGCACCCTGCTCATGAAATCCCGGCTGATATGGCCGGCTTCTGCGGGCAACTGATGCTGCATCGGCAGCAGCAATGTCTCCAACTGTTTCTCCAGTTTGCGCCCGTACTCTTTTAATAGTACGGGATCGGCCATCACCTGGCCGGTGTGTTCGGGGAATAACCAATTAATCAGACTATTGGCAAAATCACTTACAACACTTGTGGCGGGATAAGCATTTGCGGCAGCCAATTGGTGTCTCCGCTTCAGTTCTTCCAAAAAATCGCTCATATGCGGAAGGAATTACAGATCTGTATTCGTTTGTATTATAAAATTACACATATTCCCTGTAAAGTTAGTGGACTTTTCATTTGGGAATTTTAACATCGGATCTTTTGATATTTATCTGCCGCGAAGATAGTCATCTGTTAATTTACGTAAATTGAATGCGGTCATTCTTCGGGATAAATTGTCAAATAACTACCTAACAAAGTGGAAAATAGCCAAATCTCCGTTATTTTTGGCGCTGATTACTACCGGGCTATACCGGTATTATAAATCTCAAATTCGCTATGGCTAACATTTTAATTATTGACGACGAAAAAAGCATCCGTAAAACACTCACTGAAATTCTGAGCTATGAAGGGTATAAGGTAGACGAGGCTGCGGACGGCTTGGAAGGATTTAAAATGTTCCAGGCAAAACAATACGATGCCGTATTGTGCGATATCAAAATGCCTAAAATGGATGGCCTGGAATTTCTGGAGAAAGCCCGGGAAATCAACCAGGACGTGCCCATCATCATGGTGTCCGGCCATGGTAATATCGATACTGCCGTTGACGCTGTGAAAAAAGGCGCCTATGACTATATCTCCAAACCACCGGACCTGAACCGCCTGCTGATCACCCTGCGCAATGCCATGGACAAAACCAAGCTGGTGACAGAAACAAAGACCCTGCGCCGCAAGGTCAACAAAGTGCCGGAAATGATCGGTTCTTCTGCGCCCATCCTGAAAATTCGTGAAACGATCGAGAAGGTGGCGCCTACCGATGCCCGTGTACTGATCACCGGTGAAAACGGGGTAGGGAAGGAACTGGTGGCCCGCTGGCTCCACGAGCGCAGCAACCGCGCCGCCGGCCCGATGGTGGAAGTCAACTGTGCGGCCATCCCCAGCGAACTGATAGAAAGCGAACTTTTCGGCCATGAAAAAGGCTCCTTCACCTCCGCTGTTAAACAACGCATTGGTAAATTTGAACAGGCGAGCGGCGGTACCCTTTTCCTCGACGAAATCGGCGATATGAGCCTCAGCGCACAGGCTAAAGTGCTCCGTGCCCTGCAGGAAGGGAAAATCACCCGCGTGGGCGGCGACAAGGAAATCAGCGTGGACGTACGTGTGGTGGCCGCTACCAATAAAGATCTGCTGAAAGAAGTGGAAGACAAAAACTTCCGCCTCGACCTCTACCACCGCCTGAGCGTCATCCTTATTCACGTGGCGTCCCTCAACGACCGCCGCGATGACGTGCCACTGCTGGTCGATAACTTCCTCGATGCTGTATGCTCTGAATACGGCATCGCCCGCAAGGGAATTGACAAGGAAGCCATGAAAGCGTTGCAAAACCACAACTGGTCCGGTAATATCCGCGAACTGCGCAACGTGGTGGAAAGACTGGTGATCCTCTCCGGTAAAACCATCACCACAGAAGATGTGGAAGACTTTGTAGTACCTAACCGCGAAAGAAAAAAAGCAGGTTCCTGAATCTGAAAATAATATGTCCAGACAGCTGTATCTCATCAGTGGCCTCGGGGCTGACGAACGCATCTTCAACAACCTGCGTTTCCCGGCCGGCTATGACATACACCACCTGAAATGGATTGACCCGCTTCCCGATGAGCCCATCAGCAGCTATGCCACCCGTATGGCGGCCGGCATTACCGCTGATGGGCCCATTTCTTTGATGGGCGTGTCTTTTGGCGGTATCATGAGCCTGGAGATAGCCAAGGTGCGGCCCATTGCACAGAACATCCTGGTGTCCAGCATCAAACACACCACTGAAAAGCCGCCATATTACGACTGGGTGCGCAAGCTCCGGCTGCACCAGTTGCCGGACGCCGTCATCTACCGCCAGCGGGGCCTGGTAGTAAAGAAGTTCCTCAATATCGAAAGCAGGGAAGAAGATCAGCTGGTAAAGGAATACCTCAATAAGAGCGATTTCACCTACACCCGGTGGGCCGTGAACACCATCCTGCACTGGAAAAACGATACCGTGCCGCCCAACCTGGTACATATCCATGGGGCCAAAGACATGCCCTTCCCCATCCGTTTTGTAAAGCCTACTCACGTTATTCCCGATGGAGGCCACTTTATGGTGCTCAACCGGGCGGTGGAAGTCAATCGTATCCTAAGCGAAACGCTGCTCAGCTAAGACCAACCGCTTATCAGCCGCCCGCGCCCTCCAGGGATTTTATACTGCTGCTTTAAAACATTATTTTTAATTTTAATAGCTATAGCGGTACTATTTAAGCTATTTTTAAGAAAACTTTTCCATGGGAAAAGCTACTCACTAACAACAGAATATTATATTTGCCTTTTTAAGCATCTAATAAGCGTATCTGAATGAATCTGGCATTTTGGAAAAAAAATAAAGAAGGTCAGCCAAAGAAAAAGAAATCTACGGCGAGAGAATGGTTAGACGCTGGCATCTTTGCTATTATAGCAGCCACGCTTATCCGCACTTTTATTTTTGAGGCCTATACCATTCCTACACCTTCCATGGAAAAGACCTTGCTGGTAAATGACTTCCTCTTCGTCAGCAAGATCAGTTACGGTCCCCGGATTCCCATGACGCCGCTGGCCATGCCTTTTGTGCATCATACCATGCCGTTCACCAAATCCACCAAAGCTTACTCTGAAGCCATTAAATGGAAATACAAACGTCTTCCCGGTTTCTCCGATATCAAAAGGTATGACGTAGTGGTGTTTAACTTCCCAGAAGGAGACACAGTGGCTATCGACGCACCTGATCCAAGTTATTACAACATGGTAAGACAGAACGGTTGGGCGGCAGTCAACAATTCCTATCAGATCATTCATCGCCCGGTAGATAAAAGGGAAAACTATATCAAACGCTGTATGGCGGAAGCCGGCGATACCATCAAAATCGTACACGGCGCCGTATATGTGAATGGCCAGGAGGCACCGGTGCCTCCTGGCAGCCAGCATAAGTACGTGGTGGAAACAACCGGTGATCAGCTCAACGCCAGCCGCCTGGAAGAACTGGGCATTACCGGCCCGGAGTATACGTTCGACAACAACAAGTACGTGTACAACCTCACACCAGACAATGTGGCTGCCCTGAAACAGTTTCCGATCGTTAAAAACATCAGTGTATACGAAGAGTCCAACTATGTTGATTTTAACTACAACATGGTGTTTCCGCACGATACCGCGCACTTCAAATGGACAGAAGAGAACTTCGGGCCGCTGTATATTCCGAAGAAAGGCGCTACCGTTAAACTGGACGACAGCAATATTGCCATATATGACCGCGTGATCCGTGTGTATGAAGGCAATACGCTGGAACGTAAAGATGGCAAATTCATCATTAATGGCCAGCCTGCGGATTCTTACACCTTTAAAATGAACTACTACTGGATGATGGGGGACAACCGCAACAATTCCCTCGATTCCCGCTTCTGGGGCTTTGTTCCGGAAGATCACGTGGTAGGTAAGGCATGGCTGATCTGGATGAGCTATGGCGACAACGGCATCCGCTGGAGCCGCTTGTTCAGGGGTATCAAATAAGCACTGGCTGAAAATATTTTTTAAAGTAAATTACGGACTGGCATATTGCCGGTCCGTAGTTGTCTTTACCCCCTTACAGCCCCCGTTTGCAGGCGTATCCCGGTAAAGGCTATACGTAACAGCTTCACACTTTTTTTATGGAGAAACAATTACAACAATTTGAGTTTTTGGTATATAATGATATTACCGGTCTGGATGATAAGGACGCGTGGTTACTGAAAGAGGCCCGTGATGTGACCCGTCATGCCTATGCACCCTATTCCCATTTCCAGGTGGGTGCGGTGATACGGCTGGTCAATGGCGAAATTGTGGCCGGTTCCAACCAGGAAAATGCCGCTTTCCCCGCCGGCCTGTGTGCGGAAAGAGTGGCTTTGTCTGCCGCCTCTTCGGCCTATCCGGACGTGCCGGTAGATACTATCGCTGTCAGCTATAACAATATGCACGGCGACAGTAACCATCCCATTTCACCCTGTGGCGTTTGCCGGCAAACGCTGGCAGAATATGAACTACGCCAGGAAAGCCCGATACGCCTCATCCTGGGTGGACTGAGCGGCAAGGTGTATGTTATCAGTAATGCCAATGACCTGCTGCCCTTAGGGTTCTCTGCATCCGATATGACTGAAAAATAACTCAACTTATTGAGTATTAAATTATTATCATCTTAATAATAAAATATATAAATATTTAAATAATATTATCTTTGTAGGGAAGCCTACACATGATGACCTATCGCCTTGTCCTATGTTTGCCTGTTGTGATGCTCAGCATGGCCATTCACACTGTTACCGCGGTGCCGTTAACCAAATGGTACGATAAAGCCCGCGATCTTTACCGCGAAGGTATTGCCTTCAGAAAATCCGGTCAGCATGAAGCTGCCCGCCTGCGCTTTGCTGCGGCCATTAAGGCAGACAGTGCTTTTACTGCTGCCTATAGTGCCCTGGGAGATATTTACTTTGAGAGAAAATCATACGCGGACGCCCTGATCTGTTGCCGTAAAGCGCAGCAGCTGGGAGCGGTCAATATGAGCCGGCAGATAGGACTGAGTTATTACTACCTGCATCAGTATGAAAACGCGCTGGAAGCGCTGCAACAGGCCCTGAACGAAGAACCGGGCAATAAAATGGTGCCTTACCAGCTGGCACAGCTTTATGCGCAGCTGGGAAACTACCGGGAAAGCATACACTATTATCAGGAAGACCTGTTGTTGGACAGCACACATACCGCGGCCTGGTATGAACTGGGCATGATGTGGTTTAATGTGACCGAACCGGCGAAAGCGGTACAGGCTTTTGAGAAAGCCGCCATACTGGGATGTAAACAGGACGCGCTTTTTCTGTTCAACACCGGCGCTGCGTGGTTGCAACTGCAGGAAACAGAGAAAGGCATTGCCTGTCTGCTGAAAGCACAGCAACTGCAGCCAGATGATGAACAGGTGGGCTTCAATCTTGCGCAGGCTTTTTATGGAAAAGGAGATTTTGAAGCGGCTGTTGCCCAGTGGGAAAAGGTATTGTGCTTGCAACCAACAAATGCATTTGCTATGTTTATGCTCGGAAAGTCGTATATGGGTAAGGGTGAGACGGAGAGAGGCATGGCCCTGTGTGACAAAGCGACGGCTACAGGCACTATCAGATAACATTGAACAAACATTATTTGCCACAGTGAGGAAGGATTAAAAACAGCGTATCAAGGATTGGCAAGCTCCTTTTTCGTTGCTGCTAGCTGTGGTATTTTCTTCGGCAGTTTCGGCCACGGCGGCCGTAAGCTGCTAACGCTGCGGCCCGTGAGGACCGCAGCGTTTATTTTTTATATGAAAAAAAAGGCAAAGCCGGAAAGCTTTGCCTTTTCATATTTTTATGCCGGATAAGATTACATCCGCTCTGGTACATTGATGCCCAACAGCTTCATACCCTGACGGATAGTGTGTGCGGTGAGGGTGATCAGTTGCAGTCTTAATTTTTTCTTGTCTTCATTTTCTTCCCGCAGTACAGAGTAAGTATATACGCCGTCTACTTTGGCCGCATAGAAGGAGTTGAACGTCTGCGCCAGCAGGAACACGTAGTTGGCGATAACAGACGGGCTCATTTCCCTGTGCGCGTCTACTACAGCGCCTTCGAACTGTTCGTTCAGCACAATCAGTTCTTTTTCCAGCGGCAGTAGTTCGCCGTGGTAGCGGAAATTCTCAAGACCTTCGACAGGACCAACGTCCCGCAAAATAGACTTGATACGGGCATGCGCATACTGGATAAACGGACCGGTAAATCCGTGCAGGTCGATGGATTCTTCCGGGTTGAAGATCATTTTTTTCTTCGGATCTACCCGCAGCAGGAAAAACTTCATGCCACCCAGGCCAATGGTTTCATACAGCTCATTCAGTTCCGCTTCCGTGATATCGCTATGCTTTTGCAGTGCTTTTTCGGTGGCTTCTTTCGCGGTATTTACCATCTCTTCAGCCATATCGTCCGCGTCCACTACAGTGCCTTCCCTGCTTTTCATCCGGCCGTGGGGCAGTTCCACCATGCCATAACTGAGGTGGTAGATACCGGCAGCAGAAGGTTCGCCCAGTTTTTCCAGGATCAGCTGCAGTACTTTGAAGTGGTAGTTCTGTTCATCGGCTACCACATAGATGCTCTGTTCCATGTGATAGTCGTTGTACTTCAGCCGGGCGGTGCCCAGGTCCTGCGTCATATACACAGAGGTGCCATCGCCACGAAGCAGCAGCTTTTCGTCCAGCCCGTCAGCGGTGAGGTCTATCCATACGGAGTTGTCGTCTTTTTTAAACAGTACACCTTTTCGCAGGCCGTCTGCCACGAGGTCTTTGCCCAACAGGTAGGTATCGCTTTCATAATACATTTTATCAAAGTCGATGCCCAGCCTTTTATACGTGGCGTCAAATCCTTTATATACCCAGCTGTTCATGGTTTCCCACAGGTGGCGTACTTCCGGATTACCGGCTTCCCACTGTTGCAGCATGATTTTAGCCTGCTGCATGATCTCCGTTTTATTACGGGCCATCTCCTTGATGTCGCCCATAATTTTGGCGGTTTTATCTTCATCGGCTTTTACTTCCGGCTTGTGCAGGGCGGTCACCAGTTTTGTCAGTTTTTCCACATCGGCGCCTTCGAAGTCCTGGAAATCGTTTTCCAGTACCCGGTCGATGATAGGCTCGGCCTGTTCTTTTACTACGCTTTCAAATTTCACGTAGTAGTCGCCTACGAGGTGGTCGCCTTTGATACCGGTCGATTCCGGGGTATCGCCGTGTGCAAACAACTGCCATGCGAGCATGGATTTACAGATGTGAATACCACGGTCGTTCACGAGGTTTGTTTTAATGACCTCGTATCCATTGGCTTTCAGGATTTCCGCAATGGAATACCCCAGGAAGTTATTACGCAGGTGACCGAGGTGCAACGGTTTGTTGGTATTGGGGGAAGAGTATTCCACCATGATCCTTTTGCCGTTGGCGGGTTGTATGCCGATGTTGCTGTTGTTATGGTTTTGCTGCAGGAAAGCAGTCCAGTAGTCCTGGTTGATGTCCAGGTTGAGAAAGCCTTTTACCACGTTAAAACCGGCGATCAGTTCCGGTTGGTTGGCAGTGAGCCAGGCGCCGATGTGCTGAGCGGTTTCGTCGGGTTTTTGTCGGCTGAATTTGGTGAACGGGAAAACAACAATGGTATACTCACCCTGAAACTCAGGCTTGGTCACATTGATCGAAACGTCGGCCAATGCGATGTCCTGGTTATAAAGTGATTTAATGGCAGCAACAGCCGCCGTTCTGATTGATTGTACAACACTCATGCTGAAAATGATTAATGCGAGGAGCAAAGATAGTTGAATTACGAATTACGAGTTACGAATTACGAATTAAGGGCTTCTTTATGGGAAGTTTATTTACTGACCTCTCCATAAAAAAGCCCTTAATTCGTAATTCGTAACTCGTAATTCGTAATTAGAACATATAAAACAGACCGATCTGTGCTACGGAATTTTTGTTGGTGGTTTTATCGGAGTCATAGATGTTGGTCAGTCCAAAGTTGTAACGGCCGGATACGCCCAGGCCCATGTCAAACTTGTAGCCGAAACCTACGCCGATGCCAAAGTCCACCGTTTTCATCTGGTCTTTGATATCTACAGACACGTTACCGCCTTTCACTTTGGCACCTGCCAGGATGCCCAGCTGCGGGCCTGCTTCGAGGTAGAAGGCCGGAACGATGGAGTATTGCACCATTACAGGGATATTGATGTAATCTGTTTTCAGTGTGCCTTCGGTGGTGATCAGGCCACCGAGGTAGCTGGATTTCAGCTTGGCGCCTTGTCCGGAGTACAACAGTTCCGGCTGGATAGCCCAGTTCTGGTCCAGTGCGATGTTTACGAGACCACCGGCATAGAAGGAGGCACGGGTTTTAGCGGAGCTTTCGTTGGTGATTTTAGCGAGATTGAGACCGCCTTTTACACCAAATTTCACTGTTTGTGCTTTTACTGCCAGTACAGTACCAATGGCGAATATACCAGACAGAATAAGTTTTTTCATGATATGTATTTTTTGCTTCGCCCCTCATCCCAAGAAATATGCCGGATTTAATCAGTCCATAAAAAACTACGGAACGGGGAATCCTATAAATCCTTCAGCATCCAGCTATCACAGCCAAAATGGCCGGTATTGCCCATGGGGCCTGTCAGGTACCTGAAACCGAATTGTTCATATACTTGTCTTGCCCTGGCCAGCCGGGGATCTGTTTCGAGATAGCACTGGGTGTAACCGTTGGCTTTGGCATATTCGAGGCTCAGGGTGATCAGCTTGCCGGCGAGGCCTTTGCCTCTTGCAGCGGGAAGGAGGTACATCTTCTGCAGTTCGCATACATGGTCTTCACCGCCATCGAGCGGATGAATACCGGCGCCACCGAGGATAACCCCGTTTTCTTCTGCTACAAAATAGGTGGCCCGTGGTTTATTGTAGATGTCGGACAGGTGATCGGTCGTAGGATCGGTATAAACGGTCCCGGGCACGTCCATCCCGAATTCTGCGAGGGAGGTCCTGATAATGTTGGCAAGCGTTGGGTTGTCGGCAGGCGTAATTGTTCTGATTGTCATGCTATAAAATTACAAATTACGAATTACAAATTACGAATTGAGGGCTTTCATATGGGAAGGCTATTTAATAACCTCTCCATATGAAAGCCCTCAATTCGTAATTTGTAATTCGTAATTCGTAATTAGAATATGGTGAATTCGACTCTTCTGTTTTTTTGTCTGCCGGCAGCGGTTTTATTGCTGGCAATGGGCTGTGTCATGCCATAACCCACGGCTTCAATTTTAGAGGCGTTTACGCCTTTGGCTACCAGGTAGGATTTTACGGATTCCGCTCTTTCTCTGGACAGGGCCAGGTTGCGTTCCTTGCTTCCCACGTTGTCTGTATGGCCGCTGAGTTTGAGGTTCAGGTTTTTACGTTTGAGCAGTTCTGCCACCCTGTCAAGCGCCGGGTAAGAATGTGCTTTAATAGTGGCTTTCGCGAAGTCGAATTCCAGGTTCTGGATTGCTTCTTTCACGATACGGGTATCTTCTTCCGTGATGACCACCTTTTCTTCCTTCTTCTCTATAACCGGGGCCGGCAGCGGACATCCGGCGCCATCTACAGCAGTGTTGGCCGGAGTGCCGGGGCATTTATCGAAGAAGTCGGAAACGCCGTCTCCGTCGCTGTCTTTGGTCAGTTTGTCCACGTCTGCTGTCAGCCTTGCATTAGCCTGGTTGGCAGCGTCGAGGGCTGTGCGAAGGGACGCTTTTTGCGCTTCCAGCTCATCGTAGGTGGCGGCGGCAGGGTTATGCCACTGCAGCTGGGGCTTGCCTTTTTTGCCAAGGGCAAACTCCAGTCCGGCGTAGCCATAGGAGTATTTGTCCTTGTTGGGCCCATAGTTGCGGCCGTCGAGGTTGTCCGCGTCCACATAATTCATAGTATAACCGAGGTCGAGGTTGATGAATTCAGATAATCTGAACTTCAGGCCGGCGCCTACCGGGATGATCAGCTCCTTGATGGTGCCATCGGGTTTATAATCGAAGGAAGTGTTGCTGCCGGCGGGAGTGAGCGATGGGCTATAGCCGGCGATACCGCCGCCCACAGAGCCATACAGCATGACAAAGTTTTTACGGAACAGCCAGTTGACCGTTGTAATATTAAATACCGCGTTCAGGGAAGCGGACCATTTGAGTTTTGTTTCAAAGGAGCTGTAAGGACTAACAGGCGGCTGGCCATTGCCCCAGTTCTTACTGTTGTCGGCTTTTAATTTGCCGCCTACATAATCGGCACGTAGGGCCATAAAGTGCAGTATCTGGTATTTTACATAGGCGCCATAACCGCCGGAGGCTTTCCATTTGGTAAAGTCGTTACTACCGCCGGTGGCAGCCACTGGGGCCAGCAGGCCGCCATTGATACCGATTGACCATGTTTTGTACTCCTGGGGGCCTTTAAATAGCTGTACGGTGGGAACAGCAGACGTCGTTGTTTGGTCCTGGGCATTGCTAAAGAGGGGCAAAAGGGCCATAAGGGCACAGGATGCCCGCCAGATAATGGATTTGTTCATAAGAAAACACTTAAGTGATACAATTGCTTTTGTCTGATAAAATGATACAAATACAGGCAAGAGACGAATAGGCTGCTAAAGAAAGGCGAGGTTAAGAACGGGTAACGATACTACACAGATGGCCATGCTGCCTGGCCATTTTGTCGGGTCTTACAAATGACTAAATAACCAAATAATCAACTCACTTGTTCAAATATAGGACACCTGACTGACATAATTTCATATTTTTTTGCTTGGCATAATCATTGACAAACCTAAGACAAATACGACTTTTAACTTACAACTAAAGGAGAATCTTAATACTATGGGAAAAATAATAGGCATTGACTTAGGAACTACCAATTCATGCGTTGCCGTTATGGAAGGTAACGAACCGGTAGTGATTGCCAATGACGAGGGAAGGAGAACGACCCCGTCAGTAGTGGCATTTTTGAAAAACGGAGAAAGGAAAGTAGGTGACCCTGCAAAGCGTCAGGCTATCACTAACCCCGTTAATACCATTATGTCAGTGAAACGTTTCATGGGACGTCATTTTGACGAAGTATCCAACGAATTGACACACGTTAGCTACAAAGTGGTAAGAGGTGATAACAACACCACCCGCGTTGATATTGACGGCAGATTATATACGCCGCAGGAGATTTCCGCGATGATCCTGCAGAAAATGAAAAAAACGGCCGAAGATTACCTGGGCCAGGAAGTAACCGAAGCAGTCATCACTGTTCCTGCTTACTTTAACGACGCTCAGCGTCAGGCTACCAAGGAAGCCGGTGAAATTGCCGGTCTGACTGTACGCCGTATCATCAACGAACCTACCGCAGCCGCCCTGGCTTACGGTCTCGATAAAAAACATACCGATACCAAAATCGCTGTATTTGACCTCGGTGGCGGTACCTTCGATATCTCCATCCTGGAACTGGGTGACGGTGTATTTGAAGTAAAATCCACTAACGGTGACACGCACCTCGGTGGCGACGACTTCGACAAGGTGATCATGGACTGGCTGGCCGACGAATTCAAAAAAGACGAAGGCGTAGACCTGCACAAAGACCCGATGTCCTGGCAGCGTCTGAAAGAAGCGTCCGAAAAAGCTAAAATCGAGCTGTCTTCTTCTGCTGAAACAGAAATCAATCTTCCTTATATCACCGCTGTTGACGGTGTGCCTAAACACCTGGTGAAAAAACTCACCCGTGCTAAATTTGAGCAGCTGAGCGACAGCCTGGTGGAAAGAACACTGGAACCTTGCCGCAAAGCCCTGAAAGATGCAGGCATGAACACCTCTGAGATCGACGAAGTTATCCTCGTAGGTGGTTCTACCCGTATCCCGAAAATTCAGGAAGTGGTAGAGAAATTTTTCGGTAAAAAACCGAATAAAGGTGTAAACCCTGATGAAGTGGTAGCCGTTGGTGCTGCTATCCAGGGCGGTGTACTCACCGGTGAAGTGAAAGATGTACTGTTGCTCGACGTTACGCCACTGTCCCTCGGTATCGAAACCATGGGCGGTGTGATGACCAAACTGATCGAATCCAACACTACCATCCCGAGCAAAAAATCCGAAACCTTCTCTACTGCCGCTGACAACCAGCCAAGCGTGGAAATCCACGTACTGCAGGGTGAAAGGCCAATGGCTAACCAGAACAGGACCCTCGGACGCTTTATCCTCGGTGATATTCCTCCGGCTCCGCGCGGCGTTCCGCAGATCGAAGTGACCTTCGATATCGACGCCAACGGTATCCTGCACGTAACTGCCAAAGATAAAGGCACCGGTAAAACGCAGAATATCAAAATCGAAGCTGGTAGCGGTCTGAATAAAGACGAGATCGAAAAAATGAAAGCGGAAGCGAAAGCCAACGAATCAGCCGATAAGGAACAACGCGAAAAAATCGAAAAGCTCAATAAAGCTGACAGCCTGATCTTCCAGACAGAAAAACAACTGAAAGAATACGGCGATAAAGTTCCTGCTGATAAAAAAGCAACCATCGAAACAGCGCTCAATAAACTGAAAGAAGCTCACAAATCCCAGGACAGTGCACAGCTGGATGCTGCTACTACTGAACTGGAAGCTGCATGGACCGCTGCTTCTGAAGAAATCTACAAAGCAACGCAGGGCCAGCCGGAAGGCGCTGCTGCAGGAGGCGCCGGCCAGCAACAAGGCGAGCCTAACGCAGGCGCAGACGGTGTTACCGATGCTGAGTTTGAAGAAGTGAAATAAATCCATTTGCGGATTTTTTGATGTGCGATTTCCTGATTTCGTACATTGATAAACAAAAAGACCGAAGCGAATAACTTTCGCTTCGGTCTTTTTTATGATGCATGATCAATCGCTTTTGTCATCCCGGTATCGAAAAATCGCACATTAAAAAATCCGTAAATAATCTTTACATTGTTCCCGCTTAGCCAGGGAACAGATGCATCAGAAATTACGGTTTAACCTTCGGTACCACACCCATTACGGGCAGGAAATTTACCTGCTGGGAAACATTCCCGCACTGGGCAACGACGTGCCGCACCAGGCCCTTCGCCTGCAATGGGAAAATGACGACTGGTGGAGCGCTACTATCCATATTACCGCCGATACCCCTGTTGTTCTCCAATATCAATACATACTCAGGGAATTGGAAGAAGTGACCTATGAAGGCGGTATCCGGGAAATACCGCTTGATCCGGCCCGGGAAACATACCAGTTCATAGATACCTGGAGCTACGCCGGAAAGCCGGAGCATGCCTGGCAAACGGCCCCGTTTACCAGGGTGTTTTTCCGACATCCGGTACAACAGCCTGACATCCGTCAGGCTACGCACCTTTTCCGTGTACAGGCCCCGCTGTTGCCCGCCGGCAAAACCGTATGCCTGCTCGGCAGCATCCCGCAGCTGGGCAGCTGGAACATCGAAACACCACTGCTGCTGCAATATGACGCCCAGGGCTGGTTTACCGCCGCGCTGCAACTTCCGGCCACTGCTGCCACGCCTGTGCGGTACAAATACGGTATCTACGATCTGGACAACCATACTTTCGAATATTATGAAAACGGGCCTGACAGAGAGCTGTCTCCTTACGATACCAGTGGCCTGACAGTGCTGCATGATGACTTTGTGCGGAGAGATTATCCTCTCTGGAAAGGCGCCGGTGTAGCCGTGCCCGTATTCAGCCTGCGCAGCAACGAGGGCTTTGGCACCGGCGAATTCGCCGACCTGGCGCCGCTGGCGCAATGGGCGCGGCAGGACGGCCTGCAACTGATACAGCTGCTGCCGGTCAATGACACGATCAGCACCTGGACGTGGCGCGACTCCTACCCGTACGCCGCCATCTCCTCCTTTGCCCTGCACCCGCTCTATATCCGCCTGCAGGACGTAGGCCGGCTGCCTGACAGCCATCCGCTGCAACGGCAGTTCCATTCCTTACGGCAATGGCTCAACGAAAAAGAGGACGTGGATTATGAAACCGTACTGTCCTATAAACTGGCCTATCTCAAAGCCCTTTATGAGGCGGAAGGAGAGAAGCTGCAAACCCGCGCCTACTGGCAGTGGTTTGCCGCCAACGAACACTGGTTGCTGCCTTATGCTGTTTTCTGTTATCTGCGTGATAAATACCATACCAGCGATTATTCCCGCTGGCCTGAATATAACCAATACGACTATACGGCTATCAACCAGCTGGTGATAGCAGACAGGGCTGCCGCAGACACGGTACACTTTTATTTTTTTATACAGTACCACCTGCACCTTCAGCTGCAAAGCGCTGTAGAAGCCGTACACCGGGAAGGAATAGCCCTGAAGGGGGATATCCCTATCGGGATTTCCCGCTACAGCGCAGATGCCTGGATGAATCCCGGCCTTTACCATCTGGACATGCAGGCCGGTGCGCCTCCCGACAGCTTTACGGCAGAAGGGCAGAACTGGGGCTTTCCTACCTATAACTGGAAAAAAATGATGGCCGACGGCTGCGACTGGTGGCAGCAACGGCTCCGGCATATGTCCGTTTATTTCGACGCTTTCCGGATAGACCATATCCTGGGCTTCTTTCGCATCTGGCAGATACCCCAACATGCCGTACAGGGGCTGCTGGGATATTTTCATCCAGCCATTCCCGTTAGCCGGGAAGAGCTGCTGCAGAAAGGCATCCCTTTTGAAGAGGAGCGTTTTTGCCAGCCATGGGTGACCGACGCTATATTGGACCAGATCTTCGGCAGTTATGCCGGGATTGTCAAAGACCGTTATCTGTACACCTTGCCCAACGGGCGTTATGCTTTTCAGCCGCATTGTGACACACAGCGTAAAATCAGGGAGCTGCAGCTGCCGGAAGCTGTGGAATCGGCGCTGTTCAGCCTGATCGCCGACGTATTATTGATAAAGGTCGCCAAAGGGGAAAGGGTGACGTACCACCCTCGTTACGACCTGGCCGCCACTAACTCGTTTGCAGCATTGGACGCCGTTACACAACAACGGTTGCTGGCATTGTACCATCATTATTTTTATGTACGGCAGGAGAGCTGCTGGCGCAAGGAAGCCATGCATAAGCTGCCTCTCATCAGAAGGGCCACCCGTATGCTGATCTGCGGGGAAGACCTGGGCATGGTGCCACACTGCGTGCCGGGCGTGATACAGGCGCAGGGCATCCTGGGACTGGAAGTAGAGCGTATGCCCAAAAGGAGCGGACAGGATTTCGCCGCTATTTTTGAGGCGCCCTACCTGTCAGTGCTGACCCCGGCCACTCACGATATGAGCACGTTGAGAGGGTGGTGGGAAGAAAACACAGGCATCTCCCGAAAATATTATCAACAGGTATTAAAACATCCAACACCGGCCCCGCTACAGGCCAATCCTGTCCTGATAAAGGAAATTATCGGCCAACACTTGCAGGCTAATGCCATGTGGCGTATCTTTCAAATACAGGACCTGCTGGCAGCGTCGGGGTATATGCCAGACCAGCATCCCGATAAGGAAAGGATCAATATTCCCGCGGTGACACAACATTACTGGAGATACAGAATTAATAAACCAATTACGGATTACGAACTACGAAAGTTTTAAAATGAAACTCACACTTTATCCTTTTGAGCTGAAATTCCGCCATACGTTCACCATTTCACGCAAATCGAAAGACGTACAACCCTTACTGGTAGTGGAACTGCAACAGGATGGCCTGTCGGGCCTCGGAGAAACGGCCGACAATTCCTATTACAATATGACCGTGCCCCGGTTGATGGAATCCATCAACGCTCACCGCCCCTTTATCGAGAACTATACGCTGGACAAACCGGAAGCATTCTGGCAGGACATGTTCCCTTTATTGCAGGATAATATGTTCGCCCTCTGCGCGCTGGACCTCGCGGCATGGGACCTCTACGCCAAACGGCAAAACAAAAAGCTCTATGAAGTGTGGGGACTCAATATTTCCCATAATCCACTGACAGACTATACCATCGGTATTGATACCATTGAAAATATGGTGAAGAAACTAAAGGAGTTTCCCTGGCCGATCTATAAAATTAAACTGGGCACCAAAGAAGATATCGCGATTATCACCGAGCTGAGAAAGCACACTACGGCGGTATTCCGCGTAGATGCCAACTGCGCCTGGGGCGTAGAGGAAACGCTGCAAAATGCCGCTGCCATGAAACCACTGGGCGTGGAATTTATTGAGCAGCCGATGGCGGCAGCTGACAGAGAGGGTATGAAGAATGTTTTTGAACAGTCGGTACTGCCCATCATTGCAGATGAAAGCTGTATCGTGGAACAGGACGTGGCCCGCTGCCATGGCTATTTCCACGGGATCAATATCAAACTGACCAAATGCGGTGGCATTACGCCGGCGCTGCGTATGATCAAAGAAGCGCGGCAATATGATATGAAGGTAATGACCGGCAGCATGAATGAAAGCACCGTCGGCACATCCGCCGTGGCGCATCTGTTGCCTTTACTGGACTATGTGGATATGGACGGACCGCTGCTGCTGGCAGAAGATACCGCCGATGGCATCCGTATCGACAACGGCCGTATTATTTATGCCGACAGGCCTGGTGTGGGCGCTGTGCTGCGGCAGAAAATTATTTGATAAAAACATGATCGAGGGCGATCGGTTTGTATGTTAATCCCGGAAGCTGTCATAAAACCCGGGCCACAGCAGATCGGCATAGTTACCAAGAGCGGCTTTCACGGCGGTCATCACCGTGGGGTTACTGCATCTGCCGGTGTCTTTGCTGGCGATGACGCGGTCTGTATAAGCCAGCAACAGCGAAGGGTGTCCGGTGATGGCGGTCAGGGGTGTCACAGGGAAGATGTTCATACCGGTGGATGAGAATGGCCATTGGGCGGCTGTTTCGGTGAGGCGTTGTACCAGCGGGTCTGCGGGGGTGAGGTCTCTGGCCATGCTAAGCAGGTCTGGCAAGTAACGCAGGCACAGGTCGGCGGAATAAACAGCTTCCGGTCCGGCGGCTCCGGGATGTTTAGGCAACCATTGATCGATGCCGGCATTGTCGATATGCCGGAGTTTGATCAGTTGTGCCCCTCTGTACAGGAAGCCGGCAGCCCATAGTGCGGCATCACTGTCGAAGGCGGGTGCCTGTCCGGGCATATCAGTAACATCATGCTGGTAGTAGTTCAGCAGCACCTTCCGGGTCTCCGTCAGGTCATCCTGGGAAAAGGGATGGGCCACAGTGGCTACGGTCACTTGTCCATCGCGGACCAGGGTGGTTACAAAAGAGGATAAGTTCATAGGTTGCTGTTGTCATCTATGCGTGCGGGATGGCATCAAACGCCAAAGTAATAAAAAACCGCTAAATAGCAGCATCCGTGTGGGGATCTTCTTCTTCTTTCCATGAGCGCGCCAGAAATACGTAGTCTACGATATACCCTTCGACGGTGACGGTTTTCCCGGCCAGTTTCATCAGCGGGTTATCCATGAAGGGATTGGCGCCGGCAGGGCGTATCAGGTAGTCGCCCTGGTCGGTGACCAGATATACGCCCAGATGCTCACTTTTGGAGCGCTGGCCGAAGGTCCGCAATACCAGACGGCCGGTAAGGCGGATGATATTTTTTTCGTGATGATTATCTGCTGACATATTCACGGTAGCCCAGTATTTGATTGTTTTTTTCTTTTACGACCAGCACTTTGGTGCTGGTGCGCTCTCCACTGACTGCTGATTCCGAAAATACGTGAAATTTTACAGATGGTATGGACGCGCCTGATGCCGTGTTTGTCAGCTGGCTTTTCCGCTGACTGATAAATGTTTTCGCCGGTGGGGGCGAGGTGAACTGTTTTACGCCTAACAGGGAGTGTATGGCCGCTTCCAGCGCGGGATCTGTGGCATGGGTGTCTGTAGTGTGTTCCGGTGGTGAGAGGAAATCGTCCAGCATTTTACCACGGGCTTCCAGGTTGTCGCGACGGTTCTGAAGGGTGTTTACAAAAGGTTGTGTTACACCATCGGTGCTGGGGTCTCTGTCATTGATCACCGGTTGCAGCGACGGGTCGCCCAGGAGGTAGAACTGGGCCGCTGTTTTGAGCTCAAAAGGATCGAGGGTGGGGCCCATTTCATGCAGAAAACGTTGACGGGCTTCCAGCAGCGCTCTGCCGGTAGACGCGCCATTGAGCACGTTGATCAGGAAAAACTGTGTCAGCAGGTCGGCCAGTCCCTGGCCGGTAGGCGGGCCGTAGGCGATATTGGAAGCGCCTACGAAAGCGATGGCATGGTTCAGCAGATAGCTGTTGGCCATGCTCATCAGTTTGGCCGCATTTTTCTGCGGGTCGTACAGTTGGCCGCCATAGCAGCATTCGGCCGCCACGATGGTGCCGGTGCTCAGTTTGGCGGTAATGGTGTCTGACCGCATGGCCAGCGGGAAATCGGCCGCCTTCTGGCCATAGTAGCCGGGGTTGTATATCGCACCGTGGCAGTTGATGAAATGTGTTTTAGGCATCATCTGGGTAGACCAGTTGGAGCCGTTGAGTGCGTCCGTGCCGGGGAAAACCAGCAGGCCGTTTTTATCGCCAAATATGTTTTGCAGGCTGTTCTGTGTAGAGTCCTGCCAGTCAAATGTGCTGGCAGCAAAATAAGGCCTGTACACCTGGGCCGGCTGTGATACCGTGTCCAGTATGTCTTTGATGAGTGACCGCAGATAGGAAGGGTCAGCAACTCCCGGGATGTCCGGCACGCGGCCTACCACCCGTGTGGGCGCAATGAATTTGCCGGGATCGGTATCGTATGGCGCGTCACAGGCATATGGCAGATCACTGGGGATAAGGCTGTCCTGGTCGTTATCTTTCAACAGGTTCTTTAACCGCTGAAAGGGGACGATGTCCTGCGCGCCTACCAACATAATATAACCGGGAGAATAAAACCGGTACAGGTCATCGATCGCTTTTTTATGCTGGGCCTCATCTGTCACTTCTGTCACCGGGGTGGACTGGCAGGCCTGCATCTGGGCGGCGTCATCCAGGAAAATCAGCCGGGTGGACAACTGCCTGCCGGCATCCGCCGCCTGCAATGAGGCAAGGTCGTCCAGTAGCGCCTGGTGCTGGTCTCCATACTTCTTTTGTAAGGCCGTTTTATTGGTTATAATGAGTTTCGTCGTCAACATATGAATCGCAGGGCTTGCCATATATTCTTCGTTAAGCGCTAAAAATATTAAAATAAACGGATAACAGGCAAGGTTCCCGTAACAATATTAACATACCGTCACGCAAAGTATTTGCATAGTGAAAAAGTAAACCGTATTTTGTTGCAAACGATTGCATATGAAAACATATTTCCGCAGCTTCTGTCTCCTCGGCGGCCTGCTGGCCGGCCAGCAGACTGCCGCACAGGTCATTGCCCGTTATACCGTACAGGCAGGTGATATCGAGCGACATAACAGCATCGTGCACATACGGCTGGAGCAACCGGCAGACACAGAAGGCCTGCTGCTGGAAGAAGTGACCGGGAAAAAACGTGTGCCCGTCGCCGTTACTGCGGCGGATGGAGCGCTCTGGTGGGTACTGGAAGGCCGTACGCCCGCAGGCGCCCAAAGATCGTACGAACTGAAAAAAGCCAACCGGAAAACATCCGTGGCACCGGTCATGCAGATCACCGATAACCACAGTGCCCTGATACTGCAACAAGGCCTGCAAAAAATTCTGCAATACAACTATGCTACGGTAGAACCACCTGCCGGCAGCGATACGGCATATCGCCGCAGCGCCTTTATCCATCCGCTCTGGGCACCTAACGGGATGGTGCTCACCAACGCGTTCCCCAACGCCGGCCATCGGCACCATATGGGCATCTGGAACCCCTGGACACATACCAGCTTTGAAGGAAGGGAGACAGACTTCTGGAACGTACAGAAAAAAGAAGGCAAAGTACGTTTCGTGAAAATGGAATCCGTCACTGCCGGCAACGCCTGGTGCGGCTTCAGCGCCCGCCAGGAACATGTGGCGTTTCTGAAAGACGGCACAGAAAAAGTAGCGATCAATGAAACCTGGAAGGTACGGGCCTATCCGGCAACTGACAACGGTAAACGCCGCCTGTGGGATATCACCTCGCTGTTCACCCCCGCAACAACTGACGGCATCACATTGCTGCAATACCGCTACGGCGGCGGTTTCGGGCTGCGCACCACCGCGTCCTTCACCGCCAGCACCAGCCAGGTCCTTACCTCCGAAGGCAAAACCCGCAAGGACGCTGACAGCACCCGTGCCCGATGGGTCAAAATTACCGGCACCACGCCACAAGGCAAAGCCGGACTGCTGATCATGAACGCACCAACCAACTATGACTCCCCGGAACCACTCCGAGTATGGCCTGAAAATATGGAAGGCGGTGAACTGATGCTCAACTATTCTCCCACTAAAATGAAATCCTGGACGCTAACTAACGGAAATGAATATACGTTAACCTATCGCGTAATGGTGTATGATGGCGACATCACGCCGGCAGAAGCGGAAGCTGCCTGGAAGGACTTTGCCTTCCCGCCGGTAGTCAGGAAAGAATAAGGATCTATTTTGTGATGTCATGCTTTTTACTTTACTTCGTCACGGAAAAGGTTGACCCATCCCCGGATTTCCTGATATTGAAAAACTAGCTACCATATGAAAAGTCTACAGGACCTGAAGGCAACGTTGACGGCCATCCACGAGAAAGATAAGAAGCAGATATTTCAGGCGCTGATCACCGCGGAGATACTGGCATTGCTGTTATTGGCAGTGGTCCTCACTTCTGTTCTCAAAAGCAGTGCGGAAATACCACCTTTACTGATACTGATTTTCTGCTGCGTCGCTGCGGGGCCGGTGATTCCATATGCGATCATGCTCATGCAGGCCAACAAACGCCTGCAAAAAATTGACGAGTTCGTGGAATGCCTGCGGAAAGGAGAAGCTGTCAGCAACCTGAACACTTATACGGACTATAAACTCATTCTGCCATTGCGCCTCATCCGCATACGGCTGTTCCCTATGGAATACGCACAGGTCGTGGTAGGTCCTGGCAGAAAGGCTTATAAACTGCCGCTTTCCGAAGAAAATGTACAACCTTTCAGAGCTTTTGTGAGTATGGCCGGGACCAGCACCATTGCCGGCAACAACCCCTCCGCCAACTGGTCCGTCAATTAAACAACCATGCCGCAAGGCTGTTATAACTGTATGAAGACATTAGCCGAATTTAATACGTTTGTAGACCAACAACTGGATGCGCAGCTACAGCAACTGGAGCAGCAGCGCAAAGCCGGACAGGCATGGGTACGCCGCATGCGTGTCCTGGGCATAGTGCCGGTGATTATCTTTTTTATCTTCCTGATGTGGGTGGTCATTCCCCGGCAGGAAAGCAGCGGCACCAACAGTTTATCTGTCTTCCTGATTTTGGGTGCAGGGGTGGCTCTCACGCTGGGACTGAGTTTTGCGCTCCGCCGTTATATGGCCAAACAAAAAGGCATGCAGGAAATGGTGGATTATAAACAGGATTTTAAAAACAAGGTGATACAACCAATCGTCCGTTTTATGGACCCGGCTTTTACCTATCAGCCGCTGAACCATGCCAGCTATGAGGAGTTCATTGAAAGTGGCCTGTTTGCGCGCAAGGAATATAATATCACAGGCAATGACCAGGTTTTTGGTAAAAGGGGAGACCTGAATTTTCAGTGGTGTGACCTCAAGGTTACGCACATGCCTGTTGTTACGCTCCGTGGACTGGGCCCTGACGTGGTCTTTGAAGGCACTTATTTTGTGGCGCAGTTCCCGCGTTATTTTAATACACCGGTGTACATCGTACCGCGTGTTACGATGATGGAAAACCTTACATCAGCTGGACAGACAGACACCGATTATATTGAAACCTGGAACCTGGGGAAAAAAGTAACAACAGCCGATGCGGCTTTTAATAAACTCTTCATGGCATATGCCAAAGATGCAGATGAAGCGCAACAGCTGCTGACATTGCCTTTGCTGGAAAAGATCGCCCGTTTGCAGGAACGTTCACAGGCGCCGGTGTTCATCTCATTTTACAACAACCGTATCTATATCGGTATCAGCCATGGGGAAGATTATTTTGAAGCCGGGCTGCAGGATTCGCTGACAGACAGGCGGACGCTCACTAATTTTTACATGGACTTTACCGGTCTGCTGGAGATCCTGGACGATCTGCGGCAGAATGGCAGTATCTGGACATCTGTGGCTTTCTCCCGTTCCTGAAAAGGCTTATCATTTCTCTGCAGGAGAGCTGGCTGTTTCTTCGGCTTCTTCCTCTTCTTCTTCGCTCAGCTGTGGTTGCATCAGTGACTTCATTTTCGATTTCTTCAGTTTGTCCACTTCCGCTTTCCATTCCCTGCCAAAAACACGGCTCATTCGTTCATCTATTTCTTTGATAAGCGCCGTTTGTTTATTCGTATAGGCGTAATCGTAATAATCCGCCGCGAGGAAGCTGTAAACGGAAGAAGAAATTTCATCGTCCGTCATGGGAATACCGCATTTGTAGGCCTGTTCCAGCAGCGTGCGGTAACGGCTGCTGTCTTTCCGGCGGCTCAGTTCCACCGCCTGGTACCAGGACATTACCGCCTGGGACAGGTATTGGTGCTGTTCTGCCAATGCCGCCTGTTGCAGGAACCATTCAATGGCCGGGCCATAGTTGCGCCGTACCTGGGCGTAGGCACCCTGGTAGCCGTATGCCTGGATCAGCAGGGAGATGCAGGCGTTGTCGCCCATCTGTATGCCCTGTTTGGCAATACGGGTGGCTTTTTCCAGCAGCAGCGGTAATTGCGGGTCACGTTTGAAGTTGAACAACATGCCGGCATAGGTGAGGTGCGCGGTAGCAAAAAGCCCTTTGTTGCCGCTCCGTTGCGTCACTTCCAGCATACGTTCGCCCCAATAATGCAGCCGTTTGATGTCTTTGTCTTTGGCGGCATTGCCCATTTCAAACAGGCATTTGCGATAGGCTATTTCCGGATCATTGGGATTACCGGAAGTAGCGAGGCGTTGTATCGCGTCTGCCAGTTGCAGGGGGACGTGAAACGATATGATCTGTCCGGGAAACGGGCGGTCATTGATCAGCAGGTAATCTTTTCCCACATGGTCCACCACCGTGATGCGCACGCCTGCCGGAATGCCCAGCTTGAGCAGCCGCGTAAGCCAGCCGGCGAAACTGCGGGTATCGCTTACCTGCCATGGCAGCAGCGCCAGCACCAGTGTGGCTGGTTGATGGGGCAATGCCTCGCGGAAAGATTGTAACAGTTGCAGCAACTGCTTGTCCTGTGGAACAGCGGCGGGCAACTGTCTGAAGGGCGCAGGGTCCCACATCAGCTTACTGTTTTTGGCTTCCATTTCCTGTAACAGCGTAGCGCTGTTGTCGTAGGTAGCCAGCCAGTCCCGGATGATGGCCGCGCTGAAGGTGTCTTCCCCTTCAAATGGTGTCAGGTGTGTGACAAATATTTCTTCCAGTTGGCCGTGAGGAGAGGACTCCAGTTTAAAAAAACCTTCATAGAGCCTTGCTTCTTCGGGCAATATCATGAGGCGTACCAGGCGCAGCGGGTCATTACCGCTGACAGCCTTGCGCCAGTGTGCCTGAATTTTATTAATCTCCAGTGCTATCGGATTGTGTTCGTTCATTAGCAGTTCAGGTTTACCATGCCTCCTTTAATGTCTGTTGTGGTGCCTCCGTCTACTTTAATGGAGGTGCCTTTGATTGATACCTGTGTATTACCTTCTGTTTCGTGATGGAGAGCGCTCATTTTCATATTGGCGAGGCTTTTCAGCTCGTGCAACGTATCGGCGGTCGCCGTTATTTTATCGGCCCCGCTGGTGATTTTATTGGATTCGTTGTCCACTGTGATTTGAGCTGGTCCCTCCCCGATGATCACTTTTTTGGTGCCTTTCAGATGAATTTCCTTAGAAAGGAATTCTATCTGGTTAGGAGCGTCTACCACGATTTTATCTTCGGTTTTTACGGTGACCAGTGTTTGTGATTTTACGGTAATATTGCCTGATCCGTCCATGATCATGGTACTGCCGTTTTTGTCGGTCACGGTCACGCTGCCGGAATTATCATCCAGCTGTATCAGGTTGCCACTGCGTGTTTTGATGGCTTTCATATTGTTTTGCGCGTCGCCGTAACCGCTTTTGGATTTGCCGTTGAACTTACTGCCCAGTACGAAAGGCATTTCCGCGTTTCCGCCTTCAAAGCCGATCACGACTTCTTCCCCTACTTCCGGTACAAAATGAAAACCGGTGCCACCGCCGGCGGCGGGTGAAGCCTGGCGTATCCAGGGGCTCATGTCATTTTGTTGCTGCCAGAAGAACTGCACCCTTACGCGGCCCAGTTTTTCCGGGTCGTTGTTGTCTTTTACGATGGCGCTCTGCATATCTGCTTTAGGCACCAGGTGGGGATTACTGTAGGGAGGCACCTTCACATCGGCGGGAATGGCCGTAAAGGAGCAGTGATAGTTGCCGGGCGTACTGGCGTAGTGTGTTGCGGAGATGACCGTGTAGGCGCTTTGTCCGGAGTCGCTGGCGATGCTGATTTGCTGACCGGGCATTACCGGCAGTTCGCTGATACCGCTGACGCGGACAAATGCGGCGGCGTTGACTTTGTTCTGCACTTCCTTTACCTGTTTCAGTTCATCCTGTGTATAACCGTGATGCACAAACGTTTGTTTCTGGGAGGAAGAGCTGTACAGGTCGTCTGATGCGGCAGAAGACAGGTGCATCAGCGGGTGGGAGCCGGCTTCCGCTTTTTGCGATTTTTCGCTCAGCGGAGAGGCTTTCATCATATCGTACGATACATAGTTGATCCGCTGCGGTGTCACGGCGGCCACGGTTTTCAGCTGGTGCAGCGTAACATTTTTGGTGAGTTTCACTTCGCCTTTCTGAGTGTCGCCGATCACGAGGGCGCTGCCGTCGTAGTACATCCATTCGCCGTAGCGGGCGGATATGCGTGCGAGGAAGTCGAAGTCAGTCTCGTTATATTGTACGCAATAGGGGAGGGTGCCTTTATGGGCCGGTACCACCTGTGTTTTCAACAGGCCGGAGCCGGCATCCTGCAGGGCGCCCTGCATCACTTGTTGCAGGGATTTCTGGTAGAAGGACGTGCTTTGCGGGACATCGTCCAGCAGGATGGTGGGGCTTACACCTGACACCTGAAAACCGATGGCGGCACCATCTTCCTCTATCACGGCCATGCTGGTGATGAGGCCTTTGAAACGGAAATCGTCGAAGTTGATGGAGATGCCTTTACCGATATATTTTTCAATGATTCCCTGCTGATAGGAGAGATTGCTGCTCAGGCTGCCGGGGCGCCACAGAAAGCTGAAATAATGGTGGCTGCCGACAGCCTGTTCCAGTGTCACATTTTTAAACTCTACCGGTCCGGCATAGCCTTCAATGCCTATTGTTGACTTATTCAGAAATTTATCGTCGCCCATAGTATTCAGGTTTAAAAATTTTTGTCAATGAATGAGTGTGTGGTCAGTCTTTTGGGTTGACCTTAATCACGCCTATTTTTTGAAAATCGATATCGCCGCCTTTGACATCTTCTACATGCATGTAGATAAAATATTTATAAGGATGCCCGGAGGCGTCCCTGGGGTTAAGGTCAAAGTGGCTGGTATAATGGCGGGTCAGTGAGCCCGGAATGGTTTTATTGTGCAGTGCCTGCTGATAGGCGTCTTCCATGAGATAGAGGCCTACGAACTCCGTGCCCCAGTGCCTGTTATAGGCGTCCATCATTCTGGTGAGGGGGCCGTATCCGCCACCCTGGTCGGCCGGGGCCTTCTGCGCCATGTTGATGTTTTCCATGTCGGCATCTTTAAATTTATCATTGGCCATGATGTCCAGCAGCTGGGTGGCGCCGGGCACATAGTCGATGCCCGGGAAGTTGCCTTCCCCTGCTTTTTTGGTGCTCAGGTCGGCCATGATTTCGCCGGGATTTCCTGCCAGTACGCCTTTTACCAGGTCTCTTTCTTTGAAGAGGCCTTTGTATACATCATGCACGCCGCCGAAATGTTTGATCTGTGATCTGAATTTCATGAGGTTAACACCAGCAGGTGCTTTGGCGAAAGCTTTTATTTTGTCTTGTATGGCGTCTTTCGCCTTGTCTTTCAGGAACCCTGCGTCGCGGCTGATGCGCCCGTCCATGTCAGCGTTTGTATGAAGCCGGTAACGGGAAAGGCTGTCTGTTGCAGGGGCTGCCGTTGTTTTATCTGTGGCGACGGTCGGCCACATAAAGGTGACCATTCTGCCATACTGTATGTCGAGTATAAAAGTGCCTACTTCCTGCACGTATACGCCCAGCAGGTTGTTTTGCAGCTGGCAGTAGATGTGGGAAGCCGGTATGAGTGTTTTGGTGAGCCCTGCGTTATGTAATACCACCGGCAGATGATAAGTCATGGCTGTCAGTCCCTGGTTGAGGTGCTGCTGCTCTGCCTGGCTAAACGAGATGTCGGTATTGACATTTTCCAGGAAGCTTTCGTTGTACCATTTCTGGTGGTCACGTTCCTCCAGGTGTTCGCTCATGTGGATATCCGCCAGGGTACGTTGTAGTGACAGCAGGATAAAGCGGGCCACCACTTTGATATTTTCGGGGATATGCTCCATGGCTTAGTCCTCCCATTTTCTTTTATAGGCAACGTTGCCGATTTTAAGTTCCCGGGCAGAGATCACGATATGGGTGATCATGGGGCTGTTGCCGGAGTGATGATAGCTTTCGTGGAACTGTACGCAGATGCCTTCGGTAAATTCCACCGTGCGGAGGCTGGAGTCATGATCGCGGCGTTTAAAAATGATGGTGCCGTCACGTTTTTCCTCCGGGGAGATCATCCACTGCACCAGGTCGGTGTCGCGGGCAGATTCCAATACCAGGGAGATGGTACCGCCGCGGGGCATGGTACTGGGTTTACCGATGGCGTCGGTACCCTGGGAGAAACCATAGTTACATTCCAGCACATTGGCTGACTTTCCAGCTATAATCAGTTCTGCCTTAAAAGACATAAAAAAAGCAATTTTTTAGTGTTAACAATCCCGTTGTCCCGTGACTATACGCAGATAGACACAGGTATAACAGGTTATATACGAAATTTATATGGTCGTTGTGGTCCTCTTGTTGGAACGGGTGAATGAAATGTTATGAAAGCTAATGGTGACACATGTTTCCGGGCAAAAGGTCGTTCTCACGGGTCTCTTGTTCATGGATGTTTCAGGTTTTTTCTCTTTCAATAAAGGTTGATACGAAAGTAATTATTCTCGTGGATAAATGGTGTGAAGCAGTGATTTATTTTCGATCATGAATATTACCCTGTCCTATTTAATAGGTAGACATCCTTTCGATTTTTAATGATTTTTTTGTCAAGTAAAAAATTTATGTATTAATTTTATGTTTAAAATATTTTTTGATTTTAATGAGATAAAATAGCAGTAGATCGTTTGTAATGCATACTGGTATTGTATTTCTGAAGACTTCAAAATCGTATACGGATAAAAGTTGCCCCCATAGTAAATATTTATGAAAAAACTAATGTTAGCCTCCGGTAAGAATTTCTTGCAGATTCAATTTTATGTAAATGTTTTCGCAGTATCTTTACCCAACTGCTTTTGTTAAGCAGCTGCGTTGTTGTAACTGTTAACTTGATTAGAAAAACCTTGAATCATCCAAATGACCCTTTCAACATTGACCATATTCAGCGTTGAACTGCAATCTGCTCTCAGGATTGCCCAGGCAATTGCAAAAGATCATCATCATGTGCAGTATTCCCCTGCTCACCTGCTCCGTGCCGCCCTGCATAAGGAGGTGGGACTGGCTCCCTTGCTGCATCAGATAAATATAGACGTATACTACCTGGAAGAATGGGCCGAAGTAAGGCTGGACGAGCTGCCCCGTACATCCCGCACCGTAGACGAAGCTGAACCCGACGATGCCGCTGCCACTGTATTGCAGGAGGCCATCAGCATAGCCCAGGAGGCAGATAAACCGGAAACGGATGCCTGGAGCCTGCTGATTGCGTTATGCACTCCCGGGGTGGGCTTTTCGTACGAGCAGTTAAAATCGTTCCCCTTTACCCGTGACCAGCTCATTGCCGCCAGCGAACAGGGCCGCAGCAGACCGGAAAACACAGCTAACGGCAAAACCACCACAGCGGCCATCAAACCGGCATCGCTGAAATATGTGTACCGGATGACGGACCCGCAACTGTTGCAGACCTATCACCCGGTCATCGGCAGAGACGGCGACATACGCGCGCTGTCGGAGGTGCTTACCCGTAAAGACCGCGCCAGCGTACTGGTGATCGGTGAAGGCGGCGTAGGCAAAACAGCACTGGTGGAAGGACTGGCACGCGCAATTGCACAAAAGCAGGTACCGCTGCAGTTACAGCAATCTGATATTTACGCCCTCGACTACGGCGCCTTTATCGCCGGCGCTGCCTATAAAAATGAGCTGGAAGACAGACTGCTTCAGATCATCCAGCAGCTCAAACAAACGGGCAGGCATATACTCTTTATTGACAATCTGCATACCCTTCTCGATAAACAGTCCGGCGGCGGCATGGCCAACGTCATCAAAGCCGCGCTTGGAAAAGGAGAGATCATTCTTATCGGTACCACCACGCCGGAAGGTTTCCGCAAACTCATTGAGCCGGACGCCATCCTGCGGCATCGTTTTGAAACCATCACGCTGGCTGAGCCCGACGAAACACAGGCTGTCCGCATGATGAGCGCCGTAGTGCCGGTATATGAAAGCTTTTACCAGCTACAGGTCCCCCAGGACGCCACCCGTGAGGCTATCCGCCTCTCCCGGCGCTACCTGAAGGAACGTTGCCTGCCGGACAGCGCCATCAACCTGCTGGACCGTACCATGGCCGCCATCCGCACCATGCAGGACACCCGCGCGCCATTGCTCGTGTCCCTGCGGGAAGAACTGGAAACGCTGCGTGGTAAGGAAGACTTACAAAGTGAAGACCTGCATTGGTTTTACAGGCAACTGACTGACAGACTGGGCGCACTGCTGACCGGTAAATTGCAGGTAGAAACCGAACTGACCAAAATAACAGATACCACCGTACTGCTGGACAACCTGCAACAACTGCTGGACCAGCTGGCCGGCGTGGTATCCGTGCAACATAAGACCGTAACGCCTGTTGACCTGGCCACCATGATAGCCGGCATGACAGGCGTGCCGCTGGGCAAAATCCAGTCACAGGAAAGAGAACGCCTGGTGGCCATGGACCTGCACCTGCGTAAAAGGGTAGTAGGACAGGACCATGCCCTGAAAGCCGTATCCGACGCCATCCTGGAATCGCGGTCCGGCCTCAGCAGACCGGGGCAGCCAATTGGCTCTTTCTTCCTCCTGGGACCTACCGGTACCGGTAAAACGGAGCTGGCGAAATCTCTGGCAGACTTCTTGTTCCAGGACGAACGCTGCATGATCCGCTTCGATATGTCCGAGTTTAAGGAAGAACATGCTGCAGCTCTTCTGTACGGTGCGCCTCCGGGATATGTGGGATATGAAGAAGGCGGCCTGCTGGTCAACAAAATACGGCAACAACCCTACGCAGTAGTATTATTCGACGAGATAGAAAAAGCCCACCCGTCTGTATTTGATATCTTTTTACAGATCATGGACGAGGGCAAATTACACGACAGACTGGGGAAAACAGGAGACTTCTCCAATGCGCTGGTGCTCTTTACCTCCAATATCGGTAGCGACGCCATCGCCACTTCCTTTGAGCAGGGGGTGATACCGCCGTCACAGCAACTGATGGAACTGATGACCCGCCACTTCCGGCCGGAATTTCTCGGAAGGCTGACGGAGATCGTTCCCTTCGGTCCTATCCGGCAGGAAAATGTGGAAAAGATATTCGATATCCATCTGCAACACCTGCTGCACCTGCTGGAACAGCAGCAGATCACGCTGACGGTTACACCGGCAGCCCGGCAACACCTCGCTATGATGGGCTATTCGCCCCGTTATGGCGCGCGCCCGCTCCGGGAAGTGATCCGTGGCCAGCTCCGCAAACCATTGTCACGCATGATCATAGATGGCAGCCTTAGCAAGGAGATGTCCGTAACGCTCGACCTGAAAGAAGATAAACTGGAATGGTCTATCAACAAGTAAAAAACCTCAAACAATAAAAAGGGACAGGGAACATATCCCCCGGCCTTTTACTAATTTGGAAAATCTCAAAATGTTTTGTTATGAATGACAACTACGGAATTGGTGGCACAGAAGTCAAACTGGACGCCAATGAAGCCATTGTGGAAATATCGCATAACCGTACATTGTTTGCTGAAAAACTCACGCAGCAAGCACCTGTAAAGCCTGAAATCGTGGAAGGGCTTACTTCCGTGGAAGCCGTTTTTGAACACTTCAAGCCCAGCCTCAACGTGAGCTTCCATGATGCGGAAGGCCGTCCGGTGCCGGAAAAACTGCAGTTCCATCACCTCGGCGATTTTGGCGTGAAAGGTATTACCGAACAAAGCGCTTTCCTCAACGACCTCGCCACAGAGAAAGAGCAATACCTGAAAATCATGAAAAACCTGAAGACCAACAAGATCCTTAAACAGGCGCTCGCTGATCCGGAAGCCAGACAGGCCATGCTGAACGCTATACGCGGCATGCTGAAAGACCTGAACACAAAATAATTAAACGGTTCCCCTATCCCGGAACATAATATCATTTCTTATGGCAGAATTACAGAAAAACGAGGAGCTGCAGGACCTGCAAAATGCGGGACAACAACCGTCAGCCAAACCAGAAGTTAACCTCGCCCAAAATATTGAGAGCCTGGTCAAATACGGCGGCTTCGATCTCATCGAAGCTGCGGTGGAAGGCGCTCAGAACCTTAATCCGGACCGAAAAGCACGCCGTAATATTTTCCTCACGGAAGCAGGAAAAAAATCGGAAAGAGATAAACTCAGGAAAACACTGTCCCTCTGGGAAAAAGTGCTCTCCGAAGCTACAGAACTGCCGGATATGGTGGACTTCTGTAACGAACACGCCGCCGAAGCTGAACAGGTGCTGAACAAAAACCTCGCTGAAGCGGTGGAAGGCACCCGCGAACTGGAACAGTCCTACCGCAATGTGGCACTGTTCTTCAAAAATACCGAGTCCGACAAAGTGAAGAACATCTCTTTCATGAATGTGGAACTTGAACAACTGAAAGACCTCGATAACACCCGCTTTATTGACGCTGTCCGTGAGGAACTGGTGGCCAACTATGACCGCCTCGATCTGCGCGATAACTACAGCCTGCTGGTTATTCCGGGTTATCTCGGTTCCAACAAGGTGCTGGAAAAATGGGCTAAAATAGCACATGAAAACAAAGCCATGCTGGTGACAGACTTCGCTCACCTCGATGCTCCGGACGACGTGATGGAAATGTTTGAACTGGCGAACCTCACCGGTGGCGAAATACATCGCTCCAATGTGATCATGTCCTGCAACTGGCTCGTTGGCCGTGGCAAATTCGATGAAGTAGGAGAGGACGATAACCTCTACGTGCCGCCTTCCGGCGCATTGGCAGGTAAAATCTACAAAACCCTCATGTCCCAGGTAACAGCCGGTAAAAAATTCGGCGGCATGAACGAAGTGGACGGTGTACGCTTCGAACTGAAGAAAAGCGAAATCGCCAGCCTCGAAAAAATGGGCCTCGTGCCCATGGTGAAGGAATATGGCAAAGTAATGGCCTTCAGTGCCAAAACACTGTTCAATGGTGATAACCTTGGCCTGCAGACTTACTCCGTAGTACGTGTGTTCGACTTTGTGACCAAAGTGCTGATGGACTTCCTGAACCGCCGTGCTTTTGAAAACTTCAACGCCAATACCCGTAAAGACCTCATGAAGCAGATCATCCGCTTCCTCGATGGTATTACCGGCCCGGATAAACTGATCGAAGATTTCAACATACGCCGTTTTGAACAGGACCCGATTCAGAAAGACCGTATCCACCTGGATATTCACCTGAAGCCTTATTTTCCTGCCAAAAACTTCCTGATTAAAATGGAAGGCCAGAAAGGAGATGATGCAGCTGAGTGGGATACCAAATATGAGCAGGATAAATAAACAGGTAGTCAGATCAATTACATGCTGGCAGTGATCATCGTTGAACAACCGGCAAGGCCCTGTACAACGTTGATCATTGCAGCACGACATAATTTTTATTACGGTTGTTTTTCAGGTAGATAAAACAACCTGAGAGCCAACTCAACTGTTAAGTGTAAATACAATGAAAGCGGTGCGCAGTATTTTATTTTGTTTGTTAATTGGAACGGCCCCCACAGCGATGGCGCAGCAAGTCGGAAGGACCGACACTGTGCTGACAAAAAGAGGCGCTTCTACCCTTATTACCAGTGGTTCCCCTATCACCACGTTCCAGATCGGTGATGGAAAAAACACCGATTATGATTACCGGATCGTAGACGGCAACATGGCGGTGGTAAGAGCGGTCACAGCATCTCCCAAGCCTACCAATCTGATTGTCCGTGAAGGCGACAATATTCACTACATGATCCTCACCTACCGTGAGAATGCAGATCTGGCCAAACTGAAGTACGTGTTGTCAAAGAAACCGGGAGGCGGCAAGGAAACCGTCATGGCTGGCGGCACTCCTGAGCCGAGGCATGGTGACAAGGATTCCGGGAGTAAAAATCCCAACACCCTTCAGCTGCCCGTGGAAGATGACAGCGCTCCACTGATCAGCGTGGATACTGTTACTGTCAGCGATCTGGCGGAAGACTTCAAAAAAGACAGTAAAGTAAATCACAACTACGAAGTGAAAATAGACGGCGTGAGCCTCGGTTACGCCAAAGCGATGACACTTAGTTCACTGAACTACTTCTGCTTCCACATCCGCAACAAAAACAAGGAGCCTTACGAGTTTGTGAAAGCTACGCTGATACACAAGGAGAAAAAGGACACCGCGGTGCTGCATACCATGCCTTTGCTGTACAAGAAAGGCCCGGCTGCCATTGAAGCCCACGGCGAAGCACAGGAAGTATTTGTAGTGCCTTCCAGAACCTTCAAAAAGGAAGATGAGATCATCATCGTGCTGGAGCCTGCCGACAACAAGCCGCAACTGGTGCTGTATGTGCCTGCCAGCACATTGCCCAAGTATATGTTGACAAAATAGGAAAACGTGCCATGAGACACTGGTGCCTTATAGGGTTGTTCGTCTGCCTCCTCACTGTTCCGGCAATGGCGCAGCAGGTTGACTTCTGTGGCGAAGTAGTGCCTATGGAGCGGGACTTTGTATCGTTCCGGCTCATGGACGTCATTAAAAGAAATCTCCGTTATCAGGGATATTTGCCGGCACTTCGTTCCAAAGCGGAAATGTATTTTCCGGTGATAGAACCTATCCTGCAACAGTACCAGGTACCGCTTGATTTTAAATACCTGCCTATTGTGGAGAGCGGCCTTACCAACGCGACCTCTCCCGTAGGGGCACAGGGAGTATGGCAGATCATGCCGGGTACAGCAGCAGAACTGGGGCTGACCGTAGCCGGCAGCTATGATGAGCGTAACCACCTGATCAAGGCCACGCATGCCGCCTGCCGGCTGATACGCATGTTGCATGATCAGCTGCAGTCCTGGACACTGGCCGCAGCTGCCTATAACTGCGGGGCTGGCAATATCTCCAAAAATATCCGCCGGCAGGGTAGCCGTGATTATTACCAGCTGATGCTGAATAACGAAACGGCCCAGTATATCTACAAAATCATCGCCATCAAACAGCTGTTTGAAAGTCCCGAGCTATATCTGCCGGGCTTTGGCTATAATGTCTTCGCCAAAAGAGACAGCAAAGGCTCTGTATTTGCCAATCCACAAACACCACCTCCCGGCAATATCCAGGACTTTAATACTATCCGTATCAACGTAGGGAGAAAAGCACTGCCGAAACAGTCCACCACAGTATATACGGCCCGTTTACAAACAAATGCCGCTTTCCGGGACGGAGAGCTGGTCAGCATTCATATGCTCGACAATATGCAGGCCAATGGCGTGTACGTAGGACGTAACGCCAGCTTGTCCGGCAAAGGGTGGATTGTGAGCAACCGGGTATATGTAGACCTGGGCTTTGGTAATACCGTAGTGCTCTGCGCCACAGACGGTAAAAAAGGAGTGCCGCTCGATCTGTTAAAGACCGGCGGCGAGGTAAGGTTACTGAGTACAGATGCTCACATCAGTACATCATTGATGAATACACGGAACGGGAATGTATTGGCGGATTTTTCTTCCAGCTGGAGCAGCAGTTCCTCTTTTAAATAATGCAGATTGGCGGACGGATATTTGGCAATGGGCTGTAGCAGTTGCAGCTTGATGTCCATAGTCCTTACATACCCCGCATTGCCGCCTGGCTGAAGGCTCACGCCTTTGCCCACCGTAGTTGCTTTCAGCTCTTTGCCGAAAATGGTGCGGCACAGCGCCTTGATATCTTCCGGCGTTACAACCCTGTTATGTGACAACAGGTGAGCGCGATAGAGGTTGATTTTCTCATCGATGTTCAACCTGTCTTTACCGCCTTGCGTATTGGTCAGCAGCGTGATGCTGCCTGGTTTGGTTTGTATGCTGCCATATTCCAGCAATTTGCTGCCCATGCGGATGTTGTTGGCAGCAGTACCGTTGGTGGAATAGAACTCAATGAAGATATAAGCCGCATTTTCTTTGGGCTTCACCATCACGTACGGAATATTCCCTTTATTTGAACCGGGTTGCAGTTGCTCTTCCAGCGAAGCGATCAGCTGATGCAGTTCCCGCATGCGGTTAGTGACGTAGTCGTTTTTCACTTCTTCAAACAGCGAGCTTTCATCCCGTATCACTTCCATGAGATAGGCGATCACTTCTTTGGCCTCGCGGGTGTCAAAGCGGCCGATGCCGCTGCTGCGGACTACCAGTTCCCCTTCCTGCATTTGTCCCGCAGTGGCGAAGTTACGTACGTAATAATCGGTGCCTTCCAGGTCGTATACCCTTTTGATATCGAAGAAGATGTCCGGTGTCTGGAGGGGGATGATATTGAGATAACGGTTCAGTTTCAGGGACTGCTCGTTGTTCTTTTTGTTGATAACGGGGAAGCAGTTGATGCTGCAGTATAAATCCTCCAGCAGGGTGTGGTGAAGCGCTTCCGGGAATTCGATGCGGACCCATTGTATTTCTTTCTGCAGTTTCTCGGCTTCCTGTCCGAAGGTGCTGACCAGTATGGCCGGCAGCGGTGAGGCGCCTGCCTTGTGGGTACGTGTGTCCGTAATCGTGAGGAAGTGTTTACGGAAGCGTTGCAGTATATGCTGGCTGTAGCGGGCGTTGGTGTCCACCGCCACTTCCACCATTCTTTCAATTTCTTCTTCGTCAACAGGGCGGCTCTGATGGTAGCCGGCTTTTACGGTCACTTCTGTATCGTTGATAAAGAAACGGGCCAGCGGCAGGTAGTGGTAGAACATTTCCTGCTGGTGGATATTGCGCAGGTCAAAGAAGAAGGACATGCCTTCGTAGCTGAGGCTGGCGTCCTCGAGGGAGAGGCCCAGCCACAGGTGGTTGGGGGCTGCATCGGGGAGGGTATGGCCTTGCAGTATTTGTTCCTTGAACCAGTTATCGCGTGTTTCGTATAGTTTACTGCCGATGCCCAGGTATTGCACGTGGCCTTTGAAGAGGCGATGTGTGGTGACCGGGGAAAAGAACAGGTCCTGGCTGTTGTGCCCGGCTTTTGTATGGTGATAGAATTGATGATCGGCCTGGACGTCAGCGATGGTTTCGGTAGACATCGCATGGAGGATACCGAAAGCAGGCTGGCTGCTGGTGATGGGCTCCGGCATCATGATCTGGGCCAGTCTTTCCACCAGGCGGGCGTGAGAGACGTCCACTTCGCCTGATATTTTTTCCAGTTCGCTGGCACAGGCTTCCAGCAGGAGTTGTACTATGGGGTCAAAAGAGGTTTCCACTTCCGCGTCGGGGTATCCCCACAGGCGGGCAGCGGTTTTCAGCATACGGTCTTTTATCCTTTCTTTTTTTTCTTTCATGTATCAGATGGTTTCGCGCAAAGGCGCTAAAATTCCTGGACAGTTGTTAATCATATGACAGCGGGCTGATATAAAAATAGCTGGTGTACTGGAAGGGGTTGTTGTTTTTTGCCAGTGTGCCGCTAACGGTGACCCGTATCTTCTTTTTCATTTTGCGGGCGGGCGTCATCAACAGTTCTTCCTGGTTGACGGCCGCTACCACGCGGATTTGTGCCAGTCTTTTTTCATATCGTGATACGGCTGTTTTAACCGCATTTTCGATCTGTTCCTTTACTTCGTTGTTGGAGGCTTTGATATCAAAATCGCTGTCCCACCACTGACAGCCGTACTGGGGGTCGTCTTTGTTTTCCCCCAGTACAGTGGTGATCAGCAGGTGAATATGTTGTGCTACGGATTCTTCCAGGTTGACAGCGGGCACATCTTTCTTTTGCAGCAGCTGGGAGAAGTCCATGGGTAGCTTATAATACTTTCCTTTCATGGGAATTGCTTAAAAAATACCCAATAGTTTTTTCCTGTCATACATGATCCTGATTTCTTTCACGCATCCGTTGGCGTCTTTGATCAGGTTCACTTTTTCTATTTTGAATTTCTTTTTGCCGTATATGCGTGAGCAGAAGTGGGCGAAATTATCTGTTTCCTTGTCATTGAGCAGTACGCGTGCAGACAGGTTATCGCACAGGTACTTGGAGAAATCGCCGGCGCTTTTCTGTTTGGTGGTCACCTGGGTGAGCATGAACAGGAATTCGTCGTCTGCCACGGCTGGTGCGGTGGGGCCTTTGGGTTTTTCAGGCTCAACGGGCGGCGGTGGCGGCGGTGGCGGGGTGAATCCCGGATCGGGGGTCGGGTCTACAGCCTGCGGCCTGGCCGGGAAAACGGTGATACGTTTCATCACCATATGGGCCGTGTCGCCATTGACGATGAGGGACAAGGTCCTTTCGCCGGGCGAGGAGAACGTGTAGGTAACGGCCGACTGGGAGTGGGCCTCAGCGTTATCCTGGAGAAGGCGCCATGTCCAGCTGTGTGCGCCCGGGGTTTTGTTGGAGAAGGTTACCGGTCTGCCGGCAAACACTTCACCCGGGCCGTCGATCACAGGGAAGATATCGGGGTGCGCTTCCGTGGGGGCGGCCGGTGCAGCGATGATGATAATTTCCTTGTTCCAGGCGCATTTACCGGAAATGAGCGTTACCATATAACTGCCGGGCTTGTTGAACGAGTGATATACCTGCGCGCCGGTTTGCCGTGCGGAGGAGTCACCAAATTCCCAGGAGAAGTTGTTTCTTTTCTTGTCCTTGTTGTCGGCATTGAAGGTAATGACTTCGCCTACCGTGTAGGCTTTGCCGGAAGTATGTTGTTTGTTGCTGAGAACAATGTCAGTGGTGGTGCAGTCTTCCTTTGAATCCAGCTGGAATGCAAGCAGCACGATGCTGACCAGGAATAAGCCAAAGAAAGTCCACAGTACCATGGGGTCAACATGACTGGCAATTTTCCCAAAGGGTCTGAACGAATTTACCTTATGTTCATTTTCGGGTTTACGGGGGGCCATTGGTTTTTCAGGTTTTACAATTTCAGAATCACAATTTTACTGTTTTTTTGGATAACTTGCCTATGTAGCCGCAGCGTTTTTTCTTTTTTCAAAATTTGAGTCACATATAAATGTAATATATTATTTTTGGGGCAGATAGTTAGCCCGGATAACCATAGGAACAGTTGAGATTAGATAGTTATGCTAACGACGGCAAGCCCGAAAAACCTAAAATAATAACCTCATGGTAAATAACGCCCAGAAAGCGGTGGTATTGGAAGAAGTGATCACACATGTTGCAGAGTTTCCTTATGATGTAAGGGCGGAAGTGGTAGTGGGCGAGCTGCTGGATAATCAGGTACGCAGGGACGAAGTAGTGGTACAGTTAAAGAACGTGTTTACCCGGTCATTTAATAAAGATATTCTCCATGTAAAACTGGATGACAGTCAGCCATATCAACCATATGTGGTGATGTCGCTATCACGGGATGGCATATATGACCGTTTGCCGGAGGGTTTGTTTCATGAATTTTCGGAGCAGCGTGGTAAAACGCGGGGAACGGTGGACATGGTGGCCCGTTATAAGCGGCAGCAGCAGGAAGAGTTGCAGGCGCGGCGTTTTTTCCAGCCATTGGAGAATGAGTTTTTTCTGCAGCGGGTATTTCTGGAGCAGCGGGAGAAACATTTGTTGTTTGATGTGTTTGGTAAAGATGCCGACATGTTGTTCAGCCAGTTCTGGGATTTGCCCGAGGGGCTGCCCGGCGCTGCGGCCAACAGGCTGGTGAAGCTATTGCCATATATGCACCGTATAGCCGGCAATTACCGGATGGTCCGGCTTTGTCTGCAGCTGGTGTTGGAGCAGGAGGTTGAGGTAAGCGTGGACCATACGCCGCAGGCTGTACGAACGGAGAGCGGTGTGCCGCTTGGTGAATGGCGGCTGGGGGTGGACAGTATGGTGAGCCAGGTGTTTTATACAGATATGCCCAGGGCTACGGTGACCATCGGTCCGCTGCAACGCCAACGGGTATATGACTACCTGCCATGGCAACCTTATGGCCGCTTGCTGGAAACCTGCTACGGGTATCTTTTTCCGGCGGATATGGATATTAACACCGTACTGGTGCCTGATCCGGCCGATAAAAAGAAGCCCCTTTCCGATCAGCATGCGGAAGACGGGCTTATGGGATATAATTTTTTCCTGTAGACACCTTTTTTGTGCTGATGTGGAATTATTTTTGTTAACATTGTTGACGCGTAAAAAACGCTGTTATGTTAAAAGCCCAAAAAAAGAAAAACCTGACATACCGGAAGAGCTATGAGATACACCGCTAAATTCTATTTGATGTTGGCCGGCGTTATGGCCGTAGGATCAATCATAGTGGCTTTGCTCAGCAGATACATTAAAAATTTCAGTCTTTTTAAAAAGAAGGCACTGTGGTATTTAGCATGTATGACGCTGGTATTTGCCGTGATTAGTTCCATCCCTTTCCTATTTACCCATAAGAACCTGATGGACCAGTATCTTTTTTACCAGGTATGGTTTCTCGGGCTGGGGATATTGCACTGTCACTTTATGTATACCCGCTTTTGGGCCAATGAAACCACGTTAGGGTCTGAACTGGCCTTTATTGTTGCGATCTGGTTGTTTGGCGGTGTCGGATTTGTACTGGTGAACCGTTTCCTGGACAAAGACGCCTTTCTTTATTACCCTATGCTCACCAGTATGTTTTCATTTGTGTTGCCCACTTTTGTTTACAAAACATTTGAGCGGATGATGGCCATCCCGGTGAAGGTGCACAAGTGGTGGCAGTACCCGATGTATAAAGAGGTACCGGAGGTGAATGACGACGATATGCGTGATCTAATCGTTATAGGGCTGGAAATGGAGAAGGGCAATGGTGACCGTAACCGGACCTATTTCAGGGCCCGTACGCCTATTAAAATGGACCTTGGCGACCTGTTTTATCATTTCATCAATGACTATAACGACCGTTACCCGAATACGCCGATTGATTTTGTGGACGATAACGGGCAAGCCTATGGCTGGGTGTTCCACCTGAAGCCGAGGTGGTTTGGCGCTGCCAAAACACTGGACCCTCATAAGGCCGTGTTTATGAATGGGATCAAAGAGAACAGCGTGATCATTTGCAACAGAATTATGTTATCCTAAACGTATTATTATGGCCGAGCCGTTGAAACATTTTCCCGTGAACTGGGTGGACGGGATGAAGATAAAGAAGCAGCATTTTATCGACACTGAAAATGCGTTGCTGGACCAGATCAGGGACGCCCTTGCCTGTGGAGTGAATGCCATTAACTATGGACTGTTGCCCCCCAAAGCAGAACATAAAGAGTCACTGCGTTGCTGGTTTGTGACCGACAATCAGCACCTGTGGCGTATTAAGCTGACAGAATGCAGGGCGGTGACCCCTGGTGGCGCCCGTATTGAGATACCGGAGCATACCGTGCATTCGTTGCGTTATGCCACCACTTTCCCGGAAGCTACTTACACCTGGGAGCCGGAACATACAGAGAGCACCTATTATGTGCTGATCCAGATAAATCCGTTTAACCGGCAGCCGAGCGGTGAGCCGTTGCTGGAAGAGGAGCCGCCACGCCTGCCATATGCCACGCCTGAATACAGCCTGTACGTATTGCCTGCCTCACAAATGCCGCAGGGACAGCTGGGCAGCTATCAGGCCGTACTGGCCAAGATAACGGTAGCAGACGGACGTCCGCAGATGGATGATGATTATATCCCGCCATGCAGCATCGTGGTTGCGCATCCGGCCCTTGTGGACCTGTATCACGAACTGGACCAGTTCCTGGGTCAGATGGAATTGTATGGCGTGCACATTGTGCAGAAAATCTATGGCCGCAACCAGAACAACGACCTGGCACTGGTGGTATTATACATCACGGAGAAAATGGTACAATTCCTGGGCACACGCATCACGCAGTTCCGCTGGCTGGCGCTCAATCAGCCACCGGCACAGATGCTGGAAGTAATAGCCGGACTGGCACGTACCATGAAAAATGCGATCGACCAGCGGGCCGGCGCAGGCAAGGAAGAACTGCTCAATTACCTGTCTGAATGGTGTGAACTGCGACAGGGCGAACTTGAAAACTTGATGGTGAATTGCGCCAATATCCGGTACAAACACCTGGACGTGCGCGAGTGCCTGCAACCCATGATCCCGTTTGTACGTGCGGTGAATAAACTCTTTGAAAGCCTCAGCAGGCTGGATTATATCGGCCGCAAACAAGACAGCAATATCTTCGTGAAAGAAGAGTCTGCGGAAGATTCCGAATACCTGCGTAAACACAAAACCAAACGCTGGTTCTTTACTGACTGATAATAGTAGTTGCAGGCTTTTGGCAGACAGCTTTTGGTGTTTTCATTTACCGGGTAGTGAATGGGTTTCGCCGGAAGCTGCGTCCAGAGCCAGGGCCGGCAACTTCCATGATATTAAACTTATCTAAACCAATAACAGCCTAAAAGCTCAGATTCGTATGCAAGTATTAAACAAGCAGGAGAGAACAACGTCCTTCCTATGGTTCCTGTTATTTTTTGTGGTCACGGTAGCACTGTTTGTGCTGGCCATCTTTTTTAATTACCAGGTGCCATCCAGGGAGAACGCCTCCCTTCGAAAGGAATTGACCGCTTTCCGCCAGGAGCAGGCGTTTCAGGCAGAGTTCCTGCAAAAGCTGGATAAGGTAAAACACAACCTGGACTCCATCAATCTTCCTAACCAGAACGCTAATTATATGGACCAGGTGATAGCTGGTTCACTCGCAGAAATGCGTAATTCCATTCCAAAAGATGTGGTAACACATTATGCATTATATGACAACATCGTGCAGGCATGCCTGTCATTGCAGCAAACCAAACAACAGCTGCGTGAGCTGCAGAATGCACAACAGAATATAGCAGGACTGAAAGAACAGGTGCTGGACCTCACCAGTAAGCTGGAAAGCAAAAGCAGGGATCTTGATAACTGCCGCCAGATGATGTTGCTCAATAGCCGTGCGCACTAGTTACAGGCGATTGTTCTCTTGAAAAAAATTATTGTTAACACTGAAAAAAAATGGTTAGGACAGTTGACATAAAGAAAAAATAACCGTATATTTGAGGCTCATACTTTTTCCTTTTTAATAGGTATTTTTCTTTATTGTAACCTTAAAAATTAACCCGACATGTCCTTCAAGTCAATCTTTACTGTCAACGGAGAGAACTACAATGTTCAACACGTCTCCTACGACCTCAGCCAGGAAACAGATGCAACAGGCCGCCCTTCAGCGATCACTCGCGGCGGACGCATCAGAATGACCGTAGAGTCTACTGGTAAAACAGAGCTCTTTGAATGGATGGTAAACAATTTCGAAAGAAAAGACGGTACCATCACTTTCTACAAAAGAGACACTGATTCCAAACTGAAAACGTTGGAATTCAAAGAAGGTTACCTGGTTAAGTTTGAAGAGTCTTTTGACTACGAAAACAAAAACCCGATGGTTATCACCTTCACCATTTCCGCCCGTGAAATTAGCATGGGTAATGCAAAACATGTTAATGAATGGGTGTGATAAACTCCAGACATTATTGAATTAGCAGGAGGGGCTTTCTTTGGAAAGCCCCTTTATATTTTAGGAGAGTTTCTTTGCCGGCTTTTGATGCCTGTATTACCTATGTTACTTGCTCCCTTTATTGGCCCTGACAGTGAGCAGGATAAGCTGTCTGCATCATGTCCTCCCTGATTATTGAAAACTACCTACTGCCATAAGGTAACAGTGAACAAGATAAGATGTCTGCGGCGTGCCCTCTTTGATTGTTGATAAGCATTAACTGCCATAAGGCAATAGTGAACAAGATAGGATGTCTGCGGGGCATGCGCTTTTCGTTTAATGATAAGCATTGACTGCTATAAGGCAACAGTCATCAAGGCTCTTCATTTATTGATAAGCATTTACTGCTATAAGGGAGTAGTAAGCTAGAGAAGGTGATCATTGACTGCCTTACGACAATAGTAGACAGGAAACCATCTGTCAGTCCTATATGACGTTGCTGAAAGCGGACGGTGATAGGAGTGTCTTCTCTGGCATTAATGTGCCTGTTGGTAATAGTCATCAATTGCCCCATACAGGTACGAGAGTTTATTATACTGCCGGTATTTCAACTATTTTCGTATAGCCGGTGGAGTTATCACAAACGTGTGGTATGATTGCCTTCCATTTGTTTGCCAGCGACATGAGGTAGAATAAATCATTACAAAAGTGGGATAATTGTGTATATTTCTGCATGATTTATACATCACTAACAGAAAAGGATATCCTGGATTTATTATACCAATTTGAAACGCGTACGCTGCCTAAGTCAGCATGGACGCATGAAGCGCACCTTATTGTGGCTATTGCATACAACGTGCTTTATGGAAGAACAACGGCACTGGACAGAGCAAGGACAAATATCCGTCGTTATAACGAGGCGGTAGGTACACCTAATACAGAACATGGCGGTTATCATGAAACGATTACCTGTTTCTGGATCTGGCTGGCAGACTGCTTTTTGCAGGCGCAGGAAGATCAATCAATAGAAACGGTTTGTAATGCGTTTATGCGTTCACGTTATACAGACAAACAGCTGCCACTACAGTACTATAGCGCAGCACTGCTTTTCTCCACAGCCGCAAGGATGGCCCTGGTGGAACCTGATATATCTCCCCTTTATATAACGGACGTAACCACAGAAAAATAAATCATGTATAGATCGACGTTATAATATTTAAAAAGCTGTGTTGTCTGTAATTGGCTGCTGAAGCCTGTTTGCGGGGATGGGTGTGGAGGGTGGATACCCCAATCTGTGTATGTGTTAACCCGTCGTTACACATGCGCGGATGTTTTACGGGGGTGCGTAAGTGTGCTGAAAAACAACCGTTTAGGCGTTGTGTCAGGTACTTTGGTATGCCAATTGCAAAATGTTGGTTAACCAAAACTGATGTTATGAAGTCAATGCTTAAAGTTGTTAGCCTACTGCTGTTATCTGTTTTTTTGTTTGCCTCCTGTAGCAAAAGTACCGACCCTGCTGATGTAGATATTTTTGCGGGGACTTTTAAAGGAAAGATCAGTTACAGCGATGGGACAACAAATGTCACTAAATCGGATGGAAGTGTTTTTGTGACAAAAGTGGGTACGCGTTATGATTTCCGGTTTTCTGACGGCATCCCCGATCTTACCGGCGTTGAATTTGAGAAAAAAGATGATAATACCATGGTGAATATTGGATCTTCTGGGACAGGCGTTATTACCATTAACAAAGACAAACTGGTGATCGGATTTACCAGAAATAACCAGGTATGGGGAGCAGATTGTACGAGATAGTTTTCCGCATAATAGTCAACAAAAAGCAGCCGGATAGTCAATATCCGGCTGCTTCATTTTAATTGACATCATTAGTCAGCTCTGTTAAGAAGTTGCGTATGTGCGAGGTAGCCGTCGACGCCTGGAATCGGATAGACATCTTTTCCTGTGGCAGACGTTTCTTCGTATTTGGTTTTAATACGCAGGATAAAATCGCCTGAAGCGGGGTTTCTGGCACTGAGCAAGGCCCCGAAGCCCCGTTCAATATACACTGTTTTGGTAAATGTGCCTTTACCACTGATTGCCCAATCTTTGAATTCCGTACCATGATTTCCCGGTCGGTCTTCATGCATCTCGTTGTACCGAACGGTGGCAAATGGTACATCAGTAAATGATTGGACCTCGTAGGTGACAGCTACCATTTCAGGTTTGGTGGGTTGTTCTACAGGCGCTATCTTGTCATTTTTTTTGCATGCTATTGTCAGTGCCATGGCTGACAGCAATAAATACTTTTTCATGGTTTCCTTGTGTTGTGATGTTAATTGGTTGAGACTGGTTGTCTCACCGAAATTATGCCAGAACAACACCGGCTTTTCATGTAGGGCTGTTAAATCTGAGACAGGATAAGATGCTATCGAATGGTATGACAAAAAGAAAGGCTTTCCGTAATATTGACTGAAACCTTTCTTTATCGCTTTATTTTTCTGCGTTTTTCTGTAACCAGTTTAATCGTCGCTGATCGGGGAGATGAGTGACCGTAAAGTTCTCAAACTTCGCCTGGAACCCTTTGCCATCAGGTGATGCGGCCATTAAGCCGATCATCACGGGATGATTGTCTTTTAATGGTGCATTACGGGTCATGACATAGTTTTTGTCATCATAAGAGTAATAGATCTCCACCGCGTCCAGTTTTCTGACGGCTTTTATCCAAATGAAGGGCGGCGTTTTATCCAGTGGCAGCACGCTCCAGTCGCTGGTTTGGTTGGTGACCACCGTGCTCACATTAAACTTGCCGTCATAAAACTCTATGCCTGTTTTGATATAGTGTTCCTGGTCAATCCTGATCATCATGCCCATCTGATCGAATCTTGCCTTGTAGTCGCCGGTCAGTTTTACCTTCGCTTCAAACTCGCCCCCGTAGGTAGCATAATAAAAAGGGGCATCATCTACCGTAAAACCATAGTGTGAAATACGCCAGTAATCCGTCTGGGCAGTAACAAACATGGAAAGGGAATTTTGTTTTATTTCCCATTTGGCCGGCTCGTTAAACCACTGCATTTTCTCCAGGGTTTGCGCTGAAAGCGTGTGCAGCGCCGTCATCATCCACACACTCAGAATTAGTTTCTTCATACTTTATTACAATTTGGACCGGTTTCCGCTGGTATCGGTTATTGCTGGTTTCGCAAAGGTAAATTCCTGTAAAGGAACAGACAATGGTTAAAAATAACCATCTTTGCTTATCATGAACATCCTGGACACGCTCAACGACTATTTACTGCTGCAAAATTTTGATGACAGCGATGCGTCTGTGAAACTCTCCCGCTCGCATATGATTGCGCAGGTGTATGCACAGATGGAGAATTCCATCAGTGTTTTAAGTGACCTGAAGCGCAATAAAAGCTATATCTATACCGGTGGAGCGGCTGTAACACTGGGCATCGAAAGTGCAACAGGCATGAGGGAAATCGGGTCCATCTGGGAGGAAGAGATCCTCCGGAGAATAAAAGAAGAAGACCTGATAGAAAAATATGCGCTGGAGCTGCGTTTTTTCCACCTGCTGAAAAGCCTGCCTGTAGCGGAGAGGTCCGATTATCAACTGGTAAGTAATCTCCGTATGCTGGACAAGGACAATGTTTACGTGGCGGTGAAGCATCGCATGTTTTATATCCAGAGCATGGAAGACGGCAGCATCTGGCTGGCTTTGTGCCTGTATAACCTTTCGTTTGAACCCAATGGGGCTGCGGCTTACCACGGATCAATTGTCAATACCAGAACAGGGGAAACGGCGGGAGATGGCATGTATGCGGTGAACGATATCCTGACCAGCCGGGAGAAAGATATATTGATGATGATCAAAAAGGGAAAGAAAAGCAAAGAAATTGCGGAGCTGTTTTCTATCAGCGTGAATACGGTACACCGCCACCGGCAGAACATCCTGGAGAAGCTGCATGTGACTAATTCCATGGAAGCCTGCAGGGTGGCGGAGTCGCTAAAGTTAATCAGTTAACCTTCTTTAGCCAGTATGATGATGTCTTTGGCTTCAATGGTAGGCGTGGTGTATCCGTTGAGCGTAACGTTGATCATGGCTTTTCCCACTTCTTCCAGTGTAATGAAATAGTAGGGAAAGATAGCCCTGAAAACATACAGAAAACTGAATGCCCTGTAAATAGGTTTGAGGTTCTTGGCGCCTTTGGTGGCTTTCATAAATGCCGGGCGGAAATTATAGACTGCTTTGAACGGAAGTTTTGTCAGATCGTTTTCTGTTTTCCCTTTCACGCGTGCCCACATTAGTTTTCCTTTTTCGGTGCTGTCTGTGCCGGCGCCGGACACATAACAGAAGGTTATGCCGGGATTAACGGCTGCCAGGCTGCCGGCGAAATTCAAGGTAAGCGTATAGGTGACAGCGTAGTAAGCCTCTTCCTTCATGCCCACAGACGAAACACCCAGGCAGAAGTAACAGGCGTCGTATCCTTGCAGCTGGTCCATAATGGGAGATATATCGCTGAAATTGTTGTGAAGGATTTCGGTCACCTTTGGGTGAACAACCCCGGAAGGCTTTCGATTGATCAGCAGGATTTGCGCTACCGCAGGATTGGCGATGCATTCCTGCATTACTCCTTCTCCCACCATACCGGTAGCCCCGGTGATGATTACTTTTAGTTTCATGGATGACAGTTGTTAGTGTTGTAATAATTTCTCCCACCATTTTTCCCAGGCTTTGACGGGATGATCGAGATCTGCTATTTCACCGATTTGCGGCGTAACGACAGGTATATGCGCCGCTTCCGCCAGCAGTGTTACCTGATGAAGAGGCTCGTACCACGGATGCTGCGCCAGTTTGAATTTGGAATGATGTACCGGCATGAAGGCCGCGGCGTTGAGTTCCCGGGCCTCTTTGACCACTTCTTCGGGAAGGGAGTGGATGTAAGGCCATCTTTCATTGTACTGTCCGCATTCCAGTATGGCCAGATCGAAAGGGCCGAAGCGTTCCCCGATTTCTTTGAACTGGGGACCGTAGCCACTGTCGCCGCCCAGGAAAAGCTTTTTGGAAGGTGTTTGCAGCACGTAGGATGTCCACAGGGAGATGTTGCGATTGAACAGCCTGCCCGAGAAATGCCTGGCCGGTGTCAGGGTAACCTGGAAGCCCTCAAAGGGGCTGATGCTTTCATACCAGTTCTTTTCTGTCAGTTTATTTTTATCCCAGCCCCAGTATTCAAAATGTTGTGCAACGCCCAGTCCGCAGATTACTTTTCCTGTTTTGGGTTGTAGTTGTTGGATGGTTTGATAATCCAGATGGTCCCAGTGATCATGGGAAATCAGCAGCAGGTCTATGTCCGGCAAGTCATCGACCTGATAATGATTAGAGCCGGGAAAGGCTTTTACCGATCCTCTTACCGGCGACGCGTTGCCGCTGAACACAGGGTCTACCAGTAATTTCTTTCCATCTACCTGAATAAAATATGAGCTATGCCCAAACCAGACCAGTACATTTTCCTCCGGCCGAAGGCGTTTGAGATCTGTTTGAATAAACGGGATGGGTGATGTTGGCTCTGTGTCGGTATGTTTGCCAAAGAAATGCCAGAGCACTTTCAGCATGTTTTGTCCTTCTACCAGCGCCGGTGTGAGCAGCTGGTTGAGGAACTGTCCGTTTTTGTAATTGGAAAGTGTGCCGAAATATGCTTTCCTGTTGTTGTCTGGCGCCTGGCCATATTTTTTCTTCATTAATCCAGTTTTAGTTTTTCTTCTTCCAGATCGATGTGATGCAGGAATTTCCGGATGATCTCTTCATCTATCCGTGCTTCTGTTTTGTTTTTGTTTAACAGGAACGTGCGTTGTTGTTCCAGTATATTTTTATAGATCGATTTAACGTTTTCCGGCACCACCACCGTTTTATTGAACTGTAACTGGTTTTGCCATTGGAGTGCCTGTTGTTGCAGATGGAGGTTTTGTTCCATGTCTGCCGGGTGATGTTCCTGTAAATAGGCCAGTGAGGCACGGGCCAGCTCTTCGCGGATCATGATTTCCGTTTCCTCTTCCGGCAGGTGGTCGTTAAAATCCGGGAGCTTTACTTTCCTGATCAGTATGGGGAGTGTGAGGCCTTGCAGCACCAGTGTCACCAGGATCACGATGAAGGTGATATACAGTATCAGGTTGCGTTGCGGGAAGAGGACGCCGTTGTCGAATGTTACCGGAATAGACAGCGCCGCAGCCAGCGACACCACGCCCCGCATGCCGGTCCATCCCAGGAGGAGCGGTGCTTTAAAGCCGGGGTTCCTGTCGGCCACCGTAATAAAGCGGCCAGCTACCACAGAGGTGACGGCTGCGCCGTAACCTGCCAGCATCCTGCCTATGATTAAGGTTGCGGTGATCAGCAGTCCGTAGCCCGTGGCCTGGTAAAAGCTGATGCCTTCCGCTTTGAGGCCTGCCGTTATTTCGGGCAGATCGAGGCCGATGAGGATAAACACCAGTCCGTTCAACAGGAATACCAGGCTTTGCCAAACGCTTTCGCCTCTTAGGCGGGAAGCGCCGCTCAGGAAGCGGTGCCGGTGATAGGAAAGGAAAAGGCCGCCGCTGACAACCGCCAGTACGCCGGAGGCATGGGCCGCCTCCGCGCCGATGTACATAGCATAAGGCGTGACGAAGGTAAGGATGATGTCCATGTTCACGTCCGTAGGCAGCCATTTATGGAATTTGATGAAGACCAGTCCTATCAGCAGGCCGATGGCAACGCCGCCGGCTATCATCCATACAAAGCTGAGGGCTGCCTCGTGCAGCACAAACTGGCCGGTGGCCACCGCCACCATGGCAAAACGCATAATGATCAGGGAAGAGGCGTCATTGAGCAGGCTCTCACCTTCCAGTATAGAGGCCATTCTTTTCGGTACTTTGACGAATTTCAGGATGGCGGCGGCGCTCACCGCATCGGGCGGAGAAACGATGCCTCCCAGCAGGAAGCCCAGTGCCAGCGAGAACCCGGGGATGAACGCATTGGAGACCAGCGCTACCGAAATGGCCGTGAGGAAAACGACCACAAAAGCAAAACTGCCGATGATCCTCCGCCAGTGCCACAACTCTTTCCAGGAGTTGGCCCAGGCAGCTTCATACAGGAGCGGTGGCAGGAAAATAATGAAAATCAGTTCAGGATCAATTTTAAGGACTGGGATGCCAGGGATGAAACTGATCGCAAGGCCGGCCAGTACCAGCAGTACCGGGTAGGCCACTTTGATGCGGTTGCCCAGCATGATTAATAATACTATCAGAACGATAATGGCCAAATAAAAAGGAAAATGATCGAGCATGCAGCGTTTATAGTTAAAGGTTGATTAAAGCACTCTCCGGATTAGGATTACATATATTAAATTTAGTGCTTTAAATCGTTTCTAATAGTGATTATTTAAGTTTAACAAAAGAAGTGTCAGAGTGAGGACGAATAGGGGAAAGAAATATTTTAAGGGTGCGATGAAGTTTTATATGGTTTTTATTTTAGATAGAATAACCAGTATTTTAGAAGGATTAAAATAAAGGGAGTGAGATGAATAAAAGAGCCAGAAGAAACAGAATACTAAGAAAAATCATTAAAATAGCTCCGTATGCGGCATTTTTAGCGTTAGGTGTTCTCGGCACTATCTATGTCACCAATCTCAACAGATTAAAGCGTAATTACACAGTTACAACCGCAATAGTATTATCTTTTGCTGCTGATTATAAAGGTAGTGGCGGTAGTATTGATTATGAATTCGTGGTTGAAGGGAGGAAATATAAAGGCACCAGTGGTTATCCCGACCTGATTATTCAGAAAGGGTATTCGCTTGTTGGAAGGACATTCCCTGTAGCGTACGAAAAGGGCAAGACCGCTAATAGTATGATATTGATTCTTCCTGAGCGCTTTGAGTCATTTAATATTCCATTTCCTGATAGCCTTGAATGGGTGAGGGCTTACTCCAAATATTAAGTTTGAAAAGCCAATAATAAATAATTCTCATCTTTATCACTAAGGGCCGGCATAAGCCGGCCCTTAGATTTCCGGAGAAACCTTAATGTATATATTGTAACTGATGAAAATGCCGTGTATACATGACAGTTACCCTATCATGCCTGCTGCATGGTGGGTTATTGATACAGGTATCTCAATGCAATGATGTCGTTAGCATTGAAAGGACGGTTTACGCCGTTAGGAATACAGGCCAGCATCCAGCTGTTGGGATCTCCGCCGGTGGGAGTGCCCGGGATGTTGATAGCGCCTACGCCGGCAGAACCTTCGTTACCGCCGGAACCGCAGCTATAGGCACGGTTGAAGTAGTCAGTATGTCTGAAGCCGATAGTGTGGCCGATTTCATGGGCAATAACGGTAGCCAGGTAGTTCTGGTTTGGATTGCTGCCCAGGGCGTTGGCGTCAGAGTTCAGCAGGATTGGGCTGGGAGGGTTGCCGGTAGAGCAGTTGGGAAAGCCGGCAGATTGTCCCAGGATACCGGCGCCCAGGCTGGCATACCGGATCTGGACCTGACCACCGCTGGCTACGCGGGAAAACTTCAGCCGCAGGTTCAGTGCGTTGTAACGGGCGATCGCAATATCTGTTGCGCTGGTATAGCCGGAGGGCAGGCCACTCACTGAAACGGTGATGGTCCTTGGCAGGCCGGTGATCAGGCAGCTGGTGCGATATTGCTCGTCATTGGCAATACGTAATACAGGAGAATTGGGTTTGTAATTCAGTGATTCGTGTGTCAGGTAGATATCACCTTCTACTACGTAACCACCTTCTACAGTGCGAACATTATCGGTGTTGTATCCGAGGCTGGCAATCTGATTTTTTACGGCGTCGGAGACTTTTGATTGTTCTTGCTGAACAAGATCCTGGTTGTTATCTCTTTTACAGGAATACACCACTCCACAGAGAATGGCAACCATCAATGAAAGGCCGGCGGCCTGTTTAATAGTGATTTTCATTTGTCAGGTTTTGAGGGTTTGGGTTTACATCAATTCTGAAGCAGGTTGACAGATTTTGGTTGCTATCATTGAATTGGGCTATTGATTTTGGTTCGCTACAGATATATGTATAAGGGCTCTCGTTGAAATGAAGATAGACAGTGTCACTGCATTGTGTTTGCAAGGCAACTGTTTTTTTGTTTTCCTGTAAAGGAGCAATGTCATTGTTGGAAGGAGTGCGAATGTTCGTTAACAATTCGTTTAGTTATTCAATTGTTAACGGGTGGTTGTTTGTATATTGGCCGTGGTGGCGGTTTTGTGGGTCTTTAAATGATGTAAAAAGTACCCTTTTTTTGATCACTGACGGCGATCGTTATACGTTAAATCGGTAAAATTCCACTTTCCCTATCTACTTTTTATAATTGACAAAAAGTTTTCGCATCGGGTGGAAAACAGTGTTAACTTTATTCAAGATTCAGATACGCTACCAAGAACATTTCCATGTTGTAAATGCTGGCAACGTTAATGACCAAACCGAATACTTTGACTTCTTGTATGCAGATCGATAGTTGGGCAACATTCGCCAATTCATCGAATTTCTTAACTACCTCCGGAGGTTAAAACAGGTAGTACTAAAATCAATCATAACAATGGTATTATAGTCATGTGTCGGCGACGCTAACATCCCTCATGTGCACCGGGAAATATGCACGCCCCTCGTTCTAACCAATGCCAACCTGGCTTATTTTCTTTTCACCATGATCGCATAATGACAGCATTGCCATCAGGCAGTGTATTGCCCTCCTACCGTCATGGTATACACTCTTCATGATTGCTTACAGCTAAAGGGTCACGCCCTTTTATCCTTATACCGTTTATTTCTAAAATGTGTGTTTATGAAGCGTTGGAGTTTTACTTTGTTGGTGTTTTTTACAGGCCTCTCTGCTGCATTTGCTCAACTCAAAGTTGGGTCTAACCCCAGTCAGATCAATAAGTCTTCCATCCTTGAACTGGAAAGTACCCGGCAGGGTCTTTTGCTGCCAAGGATACCGGGCGCCAATCTTACCGCGGCGCCATTGAACACTGCGCCTGATGGTATGATCATTTATGTGACTGATTCTGCCAGTCTTTTTATCAGGAAATACGGGCAATGGCAGCGTATGTCTGCAGACAGCATCAGCACCTGGAACATTACCGGCAATGCCGGAACAGATTCCACTAAAAATTTTCTGGGTACCACCGATCAGCAACCGGTGATCTTTAAAACCGGTAATACAGAGAGAATGCGCCTTACGGCAGGTGGAAGTTTTACCATGAGCGCCGGTACTATACCAGCGGGTACCAACCAGCTGCAGGTACTGGTGATAGAACCCACTACAGGGCAGGTATTACAACGTACCATATCAGCAGCTGCCTTCAGTAATGCGATTGCCTCGCTGAACGGGTTAAGAGACACCGCCCAGACATTTGCCGTAGACAGTGCTGTAAGTAAAGATTTTACCATTAGTTCCGCGAATGGTGTGCACACATTTAACATACCAACACAGACAGGCACCGGTGCCACCTCACGCGGGTTATTATCTTATGGAGACTGGCTGCGGTTTGATTCCTCTGCCCGATTCCAGATATTACACACCTTATTTGCTGTTACACCCGATGCTAACGGAATCAGTGTCAGTAATGGAACATTAACGCTGCATGCAGCAGACGCCACTAATCCTGGTGGTGTTTCTATCGCAGACCAGACTTTCGGCGGTAATAAAACTTTCCAAAACAATCTGCATATCATACAAAATACTACTGTTGACGGTAATCTGCTGTTGACCACCATCGGTGCGGCGGCGCCAACAGACAGCAACAATGTGCTGATCCGGCGGTCGGATGGCACAGTGGTGCAAAGGTTTCTGAACAATAGTGCTTTCAAAACACTGGTCACCGGTAAAAGCCCCGGGTCGGTGAATGATATTAACATCGACAGCAGCTCCGCCACGCAGATGGTGATCAATATTCCTGACGCCTCCACCACGGTAAGAGGCGTGGTGAACCTCCTCAGCGGACAAACCTTCGCCGGTTATAAGAGCTTCCGGGATTCGCTGGCAGTCGGCGTGGCGGAAGGCACCAAAGCCAACTCCAGTTTCCAGGTCAACGGCTCTATGTCTACCAACCTGACGAAGGTAACGAGCAGCTATGCCGTCACTGCGGGCGACAATACCATCCTCGCTGATGCCACCGGCGGCGCACTGACTATCACGCTGCCCAGCCCTGGCACTATAGCCGGCCGCATTTATACCATCAAGAAAATCGGCAGCGGCGGTATCGATAAGGAAGTGACCATCGCCACCAGCGGGGGCACTATAGACGGTTCCAGTAACTATATTATTTACAACGACTGGACGTTTGTGACGCTGCAGACAGATGGCACAGACTGGTACGTGATTAAGAAGTAGTGATGTATTGCTACTGCTTTCATCATTCAACTAGCTGTTATGGGAAGTACATTTCATGTGTGCCGTCTGGTGGTTTTACTGCTGCTGCTGCCGCTGTTTGTTGTTGCGCAACAGTTAAAGCTGGGCAGGAACCCCGCCGTCATCAATAAATCATCTGTGCTTGAGCTGGAAAGCCAGTCACAGGGATTGTTGCTGACCCGGATACCAGATACGACAGTAGCTCCGTTGACCACAGCACCGGATGGTTCCATCCTCTTTTATCAGGGTGATAATAGTCTGCGTGTACGTAGCAGCGGCGCCTGGAGAAAAGCGCTTTTTGCGGTGGACACTACTGATATAGCAAATTTTTTTCTTAAAGTACGCTCCCTTTTTAGCGCCGGTAGCGGGATAGTTTACAACAATGTTACCGGGGCTATTTCGGTGTCAGGTTCTGCGGGAGGAGCGTGGCTGCTGGGCGGCAACGGAGTAGCAGCTTTGCAGAACCTCGGCACCACTACCAATTTTGACCTGCCAATTATCACCAACAATACCGAGAAAATGCGCATCAGCGCCACAGGCAGTGTAGGCGTTGGTTCCAGCGCCTTCAATGCTACCAACCCGGAACGTTTGCTGGTGGACGGTGGAACATCTACTTCTAATAACCTCATACGCGGGCAGGGCAACGTAAACAACAATTTGCAGCTTAGCATACAAAACCTCCACGGCGGCCAGAGTGCCCGGACGGATGTTGTGGCTTATGCCAACAATGGTAATACTTCCAATAATTTCATTGACATGGGCATTAACTCCGGAGGATACAGCAACGCTACGATCATCGGCAGTACCAATACTGCTTACCTATATGCCACCGGGAATAATTTTGTGATCGGTAACGCCAGCAATAATAAGAACCTGATATTTATTACCGGTGGTATCGCCGCTGCCAATGAGGCAATGCGGATAGACGGCAGCGGGGATGTAGGTATTGCCAATACCACCCCGGCAGCAAAACTGGATGTTGGCGGTAATTTCAAGCTGGGCGCCAGCGGTACGGTGATGAGCAGTATGATCAAATCTAATTTTTCTTTGTCAGACAACGTCACTAATATCACTAACACGGTCAGCCTGACAAAAACGGCGACGGTCACCGGAGCCAATCTCAATGCCTCGGTGATCGTGAATCCACGGAGCGCGCTGCCACAAGGGCTGGCCATTGCCTATGCTTTTGTGAGCGCCGTGAACACCGTTACCATCAATATCATCAACAGCGGTGCCGGTACCAGTGGTAACCAGAAGCTGGGCAGCGTCACCTTCGATGTAACCATTATCAATCCCTGATGCGTAACGGTATCATTCATATGGTAGTCTGGCTCTTAACAGGAGCGAACGTATGCGTTGCGCAGACAGGCGTATATGTGCCGCAGGGAGGCGATATCAGCGTGCATGCACAGGATACGGTGGCCATCTTCAGTGATGTGAAAAATGATGGCCGTTTTGGTTCTTTGAAAGGAAGTGTGGTGAATTTCTACGGGAATAAATGGGAAAACGCCAACGGGGCGGTTTTACCGGACGAAAATGAATATAACAACACTCACCAGCAACATATGGGCGGTATCTTCCGCTTCCTGCATGTAAAAGGTATTAATAACGGAGCACAGCATATCTATGGGGGCTACAGCGCCAGCGCCAACGCCGGTGCGAGCTTTCCCAACCTAAGTATTGGTAATGTGAATGATGTTTACCTGGATGATTTAAGCGACCTGAAAGTGCGCTATCATCTCAACTTTGAGACGGGACACCTGCTGCTGAACGGTTGGAACCTGGTGGTCGGGGATGGTCATCCCGGTGATATTACCGGCTATTCTGACAAATCCTTTGTCGTAACAGGTTCCCAGCCGGGCGGCGGTTTTCTGTTCCGGGAACAGATCAGTGCTGCGGACAGCATGGTGGTATTTCCTGTTGGCACCACGACTGGCAGTTATTCGCCCATGGCATTGAGGAACAATGGCAGTGCGCCGAAAACCATACAGGCCAGGGTATTTGACAGCGTTTACCGTTACGCGCTTTCCGGGAATATGGACGCATCCGGGTTTGTGTTAAAAACGTGGCATATCAAACAGGACTCCGGCGCGCTGAATAATGTAACCGTAGTGTTGCAACACCAGGAAGCAGATGAAGGCAGTAATTTTTCGCTTAATCGCGACAGCAGTTATATCACCCGCTACGGCAGCGGGACCGGATGGGACACCGTGGCGCCTTCCGGTGTAAGGACTCCCGGAACATTGACCAGTGGCACGCTGCAACGGAATACCTACCTGAATGGCCGTACTTTCCGTGATGGTAGAGAAATCAACACGTACCTGTCGGTAGCGGCATTTAAGAATTTCACTTCTGACGTGGCGCTCTTTTTTGAAGCTTACCGGGAAACCGTTCAATGGGTAGGCACCCATTGGCGCTCGACGAAAGAACTGAACCTGGACCATTATGAAGTGCAACGGCGACGGGAGAACGAAGATAGTTTTTATACCGTGGCCAGCGTTGCGCCACATAGCCTGAACGGTACTAGTAACGGTCCGCTGGACTACCATTACCGGGACGACGATATGTATGACAACTGGACCTACTACCGGCTTAAAATATTCGGCCGCGACGGCAAAATATCTTACAGCGCTATTAAACCGGTACCATGGCTGATCCAGATCAATATATCGCCCAATCCCAATGATGGTAATTTCCGGATAGAACTGGTGGGCATACATCATCAGCTGCGTATGGTGATGCATGATGTGGCCGGCCGCGAAAGGGACAGCCGTATTATTAGCAGCAACGTTACCATGATATCAAAGGCAGATTTGCCTGCCGGATTATATATCCTGACATTTTATGACATAGAAGACGCGAATCGTGAGGTAGTGACCAGCAAAGTGGAGATTGTTCATTAATCAAATGAAGGTGCGGTCAGCGTAGCGCGGAGCCATCGTCTGATCTGTATTTTCAAAAAATTAAATTAAAAATAAAAACCACTCCTAGTAAAACCAGCAGTAAGCCCAAAAAAAGCCTGTGCACCATCACAGGCTTTGCTCTTTTGATAACTGGTTAGGATTGTCAACATTTATTTTAAAATCAATTTTTTGTTTTTAAAATTTATTCTATATTTAGAATGAACTACTATTCCGGATAATAGCCATTAATCAAGACTCAACAGCCCGATCATTGACGAAGCCCTTTTAAAATTTCCTGGTGAATCCCTCAAATGCACAACCCTCAAATGTCTGTCAAACTCGAGAAGAAAAGAAGTCATCTTTCCATGCATAATAAACATACATGCAGCCCCATTGTTTCTGCATCTTTCCGGTTGATTGTTCTGTACGCATGGACGGACGCATAACAATGCCTTTTTATTGCTTTTAATGTCATGTGCTGTTGACGTGCAACCGCAGGGCAACTCATGCCCGGAAGGTGGCACTATTGGCTCCCGCCTGAATATCTCACCTATATAAATATCGCTTATGGACAAAACAACAGCAGGACTGAATGAATTCCTCGCTATTTCAGTACCGCTCACAGGCTACCCGCGGATATCCCTGATAGCCACCGGAATGGCGGATGTGTATCTGGCCGACGTTCGCCGTATAATCGGTCCGGAGACGACCGATGAGTATCTGAACCTGACAGCCCGTATTTTAAAGGAGGCGGGCGGCGACGAACCGGCGCTTGACCGGGCAATCCGACAGCGGTTGCTCGCCAGCCTGAAATACGGGCCTCTCACCCGTAATATCATCCAGATGTGGTACTGGGGCGCGTGGCTGCCCTTACCGTCTGAATGGATGGCGAAGTATGGCAAGGACCTCAAAGGAAATGAAAACCACTTTGTATCCCCGGAAGCTTATCAACAGGGACTGATATGGAACGCCATGGGCAGCCATCCTGAAGGCTCCAAACAGCCGGGCTTCGCTTCATGGGCCGTAGCGCCGCTGTCATAATAACGATCAGGTACAAACGGATACATCTTACTAAAATCACCACAACAATGGAAAACAAAGAATATGATGTAGTCATCGTAGGCTCTGGCATTGCCGGGTCTATCGTCGCCAAAACCCTTACACAGGCCGGTAAGCAGGTATTGCTGCTGGAAGCCGGTTTGGAAGCCGGAATGGCCTTTGATACTGAAGGCGCGTATAAAAATTACCAGGATTATATGCGGTCGTATTATACGGCACTGGCCAAAGTGCCCAATGCGCCCTATCCTGATGTAAAAGACGCGCAGTCGCCCAACGTGCTGGACATGGCGCAGATCAACGGTACGCTGGACAAAGGATATTTTGTGCAGAAAGGCAAGCTGCCTTTTGCCAGCGATTACGCCCGTGCGGCCGGCGGCACCACCCTGCACTGGCTGGGCACCTGCCTGCGTATGCTGCCCAATGATTTTAAAATGCGCAGCGTATATGGCCAGGCGGTGGACTGGCCTATCGATTACGCCTATCTGAAACGTTATTACGAAATGGCTGAACGGGAAATCGGTGTCGCCAGCGATGTGACTGATCAACATTATCCTAATATGGGTAATGATTTCTTTGGTAAAGACTATGTATTTCCCATGTATAAAATTCCCCAGAGCTATATCGATGAATCCTTTAAACAAGGGCTGAAAGGCCTGGAAGTTTCCCTCAACGGCGATACCTACTCGCCATGGTGTACCAGCACGCCACAAGGCAGAAATTCCACGCCAAACGAAAAGTACCGTCATGCTGCCACGGTATGGAATAAGACGAATGGGAAGCTGGAGCTGAAGCCTTTCCCCAAAGAAAGCGATGTGTACGTTCCCGTGGGCGCCATATGGGACCCTTACTCAGGGCAGCGCTGTGAAGGCAATGCCAGCTGTGTGCCTATCTGCCCTGTCCAGGCGAAATACAATGCACTAAAAACATTGAAGAGCGCTAAAAAAGAACATCTGACGCTCATTAGTCAGGCAGTGGCCACAAAAATTAATATCGATACCAGCACTGGTAATATCACGGGCGTAGCGTATAAAAAATATGAGCATCCTGACAGTAAGAACTATACGGAGAGCGTGGCCAAAGGGAAGATCTATGTGCTGGCGGCCAATGCCATCGAAAACGCCAAAATACTGCTGGCGTCAAAAGCTTGCAAAAACAGCGAAGTGGTGGGATGTAATCTAATGGACCATGCCGTGTTGCTTACCTGGGGACTGATGAAAGACAAAGTATATCCTTTCAGAGGCCCTGGCTCCACTACCAACATCCCAACTTTCCGGGACGGTAACTTCAGAAAAGATCATGCCGCCTGGATATCACCTATTGACAACTGGGGCTGGGGATGGCCTACCGGTTCTCCGGACACGGACCTTGACCATGCCGTGTCCACGCTCAATTTGTATGGTAAAGACCTGCGGACGCACATCGGCGACCAGTTGTCCAGGCAGTTACTGTTGCATTTTGAATGTGAGCAGTTACCGGAAAAAACCAACCGTGTCTCCATTGATGAGAATTACCTGGACAATATCGGCAACTACAGACCGGTCATCACTTACAATGTGAATGACTATACGCTGAAGGCGTTCAAAGCCTCCAAGTCGGTGTCTGACCAGATTTTTGCCGGCATGGGCGTGCAGGACTATACCAACTACCCGTCTAACGAACCTGACTACACGACCTTTGATAAACAGGGATATGTTTTCCGGGGCGCGGGACATGTGGTGGGTACGCATTGCATGGGCACCAACAAGAAAGATTCCGTAGTAAACGATAAACAACAGGCATGGGACCATCCAAACCTTTATCTGGTGGGAGCGGGCAATATGGCCACGCTGGGGACGTCCAACCCGACGCTTACGCTGGCGGCATTATCATTTGCAGCGGCAGAAAACATTTTGAAGGCAATCAAATAATTGTTTATCTAAATACCATTGATATGGAGACCAATCAACTCATTTCAGGCATCCGTCACCGGTTGATACGAAGCGGAGAGCCTACCCTCACCGAGTTTAACCAAATCACTACCATAGAAAGTTTACGCAAACATCTGCAAGTGGCCATTGAGCTGGAGCATTCTACTATTCCACCTTACCTGTTTGCTTTGTACTCTATCCGGGAGAACACCAACGACGCCTCCGCCAGGGCCATCAAAGGCGTGGTAATGGAAGAGATGCTGCACATGATACTGGCCTGTAATCTCCTGAACGCCGTTGGGGGAGAGCCAGCTATCTCGCATCGGGATTTTGTTCCGGTGTATCCTACTTACCTGCCGCACAGTAATGAGGCTTTTAAGGTGAGCCTGCAGAAATTCTCCCGCCCGGCGATTGACACATTCCTGAAAATAGAAAAGCCCGGCGGGAAGGGCGCCCCGCCACAGGCCGACCGCTATGCGTCCATCGGGCAGTTTTATGAAGCGATTGTCGATGGACTTAAAAGGCTGGCGGCCAAGGGAAACATCTTTACCGGCGACCGTTCCCGGCAGATCAGGCCGGAGCAGTTTTATGGCGGTGGCGGCGGCCTGATAGAAATATACGATCTGGAAACGGCGGAGGAAGCGATCTCAGAGATAGTAGGACAGGGAGAGGGAATAGACGACACCATTGAAGATAACAACCACAAACTTTTTGGCGAAGAGGTGGAATATGCACACTATTTCCGTTTTAATGAAATCTATAAGGAACAATATTACAAACCTACAGATACACCCAAAAGCGGCCCTACGGGCGGTAAGTTCCCTGTGGACTGGAACCAGGTGCATAATCTCAAAGAGAACATCAAAATGAATGACTTCAAAGAAGGAACAGAGGAGAGGGCGATGATGCATCAGTTCAATAAACGTTATTGCGACATGTTGCGGCTGATACATAAAACGGTAAATGGCAAGCGGGAAAAACTGGAGGAGGCGGTCATGATCATGTACCAGCTGAAATACCTGGCACAGGGACTGATGAACGTGCCGATGGGCAATGGCCTGTATGCGGCGCCCAGTTTTGAGTATGTAGAATAACAGTTTGTTTGCTCAAACGTCAGTAAATAAAGTGCCCCGGAAAGCATTCTGCTCTCCGGGGCCTTTTTGTGTTTCAGGTGTGGGTTGACTAGTTCCAGCCACCGCCGAGCGCGCGGTAAATATTCACCATGGCGTTCAGCTGTTGTTTTTTGGTTTCGATCAGTTCAAATTTTGACTCCAGTGCGTCGCGCTGTGTCAGCAGCACTTCCATGTAATCTGCGCGGGCGAACTTGAACAGGTCGGTGGAAATGGTGATGGACTGCGTAAGTGCGGCCACCTGCTTCGACTTCAGGTCGTAGCTTTTTTCCAGGTTGTTGATCTTCGCCAGCTGGTTGGCTACTTCCACATAAGCGTTTAAGATCGTGCGTTCGTAATTATAGACCGCCTGCAGTTGTTTGGCATTGGCGCTGTAGTAAGTGGCTTTTATCGCGTTCCGGTTGACCAGCGGGGCCACCAGTTCCCCGGCTACGGAATACAGCATGGATTCCGGTGTTCTCAGCAGGTAGCCCGGATTAAAGGCATTATAACCGAAAGAGGCGGTGATGCCCAGTGACGGGTAGAACTGCGCTTTGGCCACCTTGATGTCCAGCTGTGCTGCCGCCAGTCCCAGTTCCGCCTGTTTGATGTCGGGCCGGTTGGCCAGCAGCTGCGAAGGCAGACCGGCATGGATAGAAGCCGGCACCAGTTCCTCGAAATGTTGTCCATCTCTTGGCACCGGCTGTGGATACCGTGCCAGCAGGAAGTTGATCCTGTTCTCTGTTTCAGTGATCTGCTGTTGGATATCGTATTGCAGGCTTTGTGTTTTCAGCACTTCGGCCTCAAATTTACGTACAGCCAGCTCCGTTACACGGGTAGCTTCTTTTTCCAGTTTCACGATATCGAGCGCGTTCTGCTGGATGGCCATATTCTTTTTCACGATTTCCAGCTGGTTGTCCAGCGCCAGCAGTTCGTAGTAGGAGTTGGCCACTTCGGCCACCAGGTTGGTGATGACGAAGTTGCGGCCTTCCACGGTGGAGAGGTAGCGGGCAACGGCTGCTTTTTTAGCGTTATGCAGTTTATGCCAGATGTCTACTTCCCAGTTGGCGTATACCCCTAACAGGTAGTCGGGCAGCGGGTCGGGCATTTCCTTTCCAGGCTTGATTTCCGTGTTTTCTTCCGATGCGCCGATGTTGGTGTAGCGGCCTACCTTGTCCAGGCCCGCACCGGCCCTGAGGCCTACAGAGGGCAGGTATTCCCCTTTTCTGGCCCTTACTTCATTGCGGGAGATTTCTATCTCCTGTAAGGTGATATTCAGTTCCTGGTTGTTCTTCAGCGCTGTGTCAATCAGGGCCACCAGGTGAGGATCGGTAAAATACTCCTTCCATTTCACCTGCGCGGTGTTGGTGCTGTCCTGCGAGTTGTTATAACTGTCAGGGACCTGTTTGTTGGCTGTCTTTCCCGTCAGCTCCGGCACCTTACAGGCCGCATAGGTGAGGGAAAGACAGATGAGTCCTATATATTGATATTTTTTTCCTGGCATATGATCAGTTTCTTGAGTGATAGCTGTCTTCTTCCATGATGAGGATCTTGCGTTCTGTCAGCGGTTTCTCATCTTCATCTTTGATCAGCTTGCGTTTGGCGGCGATGCTGCCGAATATGTAATACAGTCCCGGAATGAGGATGACCCCGAAGATGGTGCCTATCAGCATGCCTCCCAGGGAGGACGCGCCAATGGTGCGGTTACCGATGGCGCCCGGACCGGTGGCGAATATCAGCGGGATCAGACCGGCGATAAATGCCAGGGAGGTCATTAAAATGGGACGGAAACGGGTTTTGGCGCCTTCGATGGCGGCATCAAATACGGGCACGCCTGCACGGTGTTTCTGTGCGGCAAATTCCACGATCAGTACCGCGTTTTTGCCTAGCAGGCCCACCAACATGATCAGCCCTACCTGTGCGTAGATATCGTTGGAAAGTCCCATTACTTTGATCAGCAGGAAGGAACCAAACACACCGGCCGGCAGGGAGAGCACTACCGCCAGCGGCAGTACGAAGCTTTCATATTGTGCGGCCAGGATCAGGTATACAAAGAACAATACGATCAGGAAGATGTACAGCGCTTCGTTGCCACGGCCGGCTTCATCTTTGGAAAGACCTTCCCAGTCAATGCCATAGCCATGTGGCAGGGTTTTGGCGGCCACTTCCTGGATGACTTTAATAGCCTCGCCACTGCTGTAGCCTGCTGCGGGCTCACCGCGGATGGCGGAGGAATTGTACATATTGTACCGGGTGATCTCATTGAGGCCGTGTGATTTTTTGATGCTCATGAAAGCGGAGTAGGGCACCATTTCGTCACGGTTGTTTTTTACGTAGAGGTTCATCAGGTCGTCTGGCAGCCGGCGGTACTCCGGTGCCGCCTGTACGTAAACTTTGAGGAAGTTGCCGAAACGTATGAAACCCAGTTCATAGGTACTACCGATGAGGATGGAGAGGTTGTCCATGGCTTTACCGATGGAGACGCCTTTCTGCATGGCGGCCTGATTGTCTATCTGCAGTTCATATTGCGGATAGTTGGCGCTGTAGAAGGTGAACAGGCCGGTCAGTTCCTTGCGTTTTCTCAGCGCGGCCATAAATTCATCGTTCACTTTCTCCATCTCTTTATAATCATCGCTGTTGGTTTTATCGAGCAGACGGAGGGAGAAACCGCCGGCAGCGCCATAACCCGGTACGGCGGGAGGGCCGAAGAACTCGATGGTGGCGCCGGGTATTTCCTTACATTTCTCTTCCAGTTCGGCGATGATCTGGTTCACGGAGTGTTTGCGTTCTGACCAGCCTTTGAGGTTGATCAGACAGGTACCGGCATTGGAGCCGCGGCCTTCCGTGAGCACTTCGTAACCTGCCAGCGCGGATACGGACTCAATGCCGTCCACATGTTCGGCGATTTCCTGTACTTTTCTGGCGAGATCGTTGGTGCGTTCCAGTGTGGAACCGGGAGGCGTCTGGATGATCGCATAGATCATGCCCTGGTCTTCACTGGGAATAAAGCCGGAAGGCAATACGGCGCTGACACCGAAGATACCCACGCCGAAAGCGATCAGCAGGCCGAAGGTGACTACCCTGCGGCTGACGATTTTCTCCATCAGCCGGGTGTAGCGGCCGGTGAGTTTCTCAAACCCTCTGTTGAAGGCGTCCAGGCCGTACTGGATGGGTGTTTTCTTCTTAGGCTGGCCGTGCGTGTTTTTCAGCAGGATGGCGCAGAGTACAGGCGTGAGCGTGAGTGCCACCACGCCGGAAAGCACGATGGACGTGGCCATGGTGATAGCGAACTGCCGGTAGAAGATGCCCACGGGTCCGGGCATGAACGATACCGGGATAAACACCGCTGCCATTACAAAGGTGATGGCCACGATAGCGCCGCTGATCTCATGCAGTACTTTTTTAGTGGCTGCATAAGGAGAGAGGTGTTCTTCTTCCATTTTTGCGTGTACCGCTTCAATCACCACGATGGCGTTGTCCACCACGATACCGATGGCCAGTACGAGGGCGAACAGCGTGATGAGGTTGATCGTGAGACCGAAGACCTGCATAAAGAAGAAGGCGCCCACCAGTGATACGGGCACCGCCAGGGTGGGAATGAGCGTAGAGCGCCAGTCGCCCAGGAACAGGAACACCACGATGGCCACCAGCACGAAGGCTTCACCGAGCGTGTGCACTACCTTTTCGATGGAAGCGTCCAGGAACGTGGACACATCATAGCTGATCTGGTAGTCCATGCCCGGAGGGAAATCGGCTTTCATCTCTTCCAGTTTGGCTTTCACTTCCTTGATTACGTCGCTGGCGTTACTGCCGTAGGTTTGTTTCAGTACAATGGCCGCGGAGGGATGATTGTTCAGGTTGGAATAGATATCATAAAATTCGCTGCCCAGTTCCACGTCTGCAATGTCTTTCAGGTGAAGGAGCTCACCGTTCGCGTTGGCGCGGATGATCACGTCCTTGTATTGTTCGGGCTGATTATATCTACCCTGGTAAGTGAGCACGTATTCGAGGGCTTCGGAGCGTTTGCCGTCGCTGCGGCCGAGACGGCCGGGAGAGCCGATCACGCTCTGGCTGCCCAGTGCTTCCATCACCTCGTCGGTGGATACGTTGTAGGCCCGCATCCTGTCGGGCTTCAGCCAGATACGCATAGCATACTGGCGGCTGCCAAGGATTTGTGCGTTACCGATACCTTTTACCCTGCTCAGTTCGCGGAGGATGTTTACGTTGGAGTAGTTGTACAGAAAGTTTTCGTCCGCTTTGGGATCTTTACTGTATACGTTTACATACATCAGCATGTTGGGCTGAAGGATGTTTACCACGATACCTTCGCGTTGTACCAGTTCAGGCAGACGGTTGGTCACCTGTTCGATACGGTTTTTTACGTTTACCACGGCCTGATTGGGATCAGTACCCAGGTCGAAGACCACTTGTATATTGGCTTCACCGGCGCTGGTGGCGTCGGAGGTCATGTACTTCATGCCGGGAACGCCGTTGACAGACTTTTCCAGCGGGATGAGCACCGATTTTACCAGTACGTCTGCACTGGCCCCCGGATAGGCTACGCTCACGATCACCCTCGGCGGTGCGATGGAGGGGAACTGTGAGGTAGGCAGGGTATTGATGGCCAGGACGCCCATGAAGATAATGACAAGGGATATCACTATCGCAAAGACCGGCCGTTTCATGAATATATTAAACATCGCTTTTTCTTTTGGTGAAGGTTTACGTTATTCCGTTGGTAACTTCAGGTGGGACATCACCTTTGCCGGTTCTTCATAGTCGAAAGTGATTTTGTCTTTGTCTTTCACTTTCCGTAAACCTTCCAGCAGTATTTTATCATTTTCGGCCAGGCCTTCCTTTACCACATACAGATCGGGCATTTCGGCGCCGATGGTAATGGCTTTTAAGGCCACCACATTGTCTTTGCCTACTACGAAAACATATTTTTTGTCCATGATTTCCATGGTTGCTTTCTGGGGGATGATGAGGGCGTTTTTCAGGGGCATGTCCATCAGGATGCTGCCGGTTTCCCCGTGCCTGAGCAGTTTGTCCGGGTTAGGGAAATTGGCCCTGAACGCGATGTTACCGGTTTCGTTGTTGAATTCTCCTTCGATGGTCTCCACTACGCCGGGATATTTGAACACCTGTTTATTGGCCATGAGCAGGTTCACTTTCATCTCTCCTTTTGATTTCAGGCTGGCCTGATAGTCGAGGTATTCCGGTTCGGACACGTTAAAATACACCCACATGTGGCTGTTGTCTGACAGGGTGGTGAGCAGGTCGCCGTCGCCCACGAGGCTGCCGAGCTTCAGGTGGAGGCGGTCAACGATACCGTCGAACGGTGCTCTGATCTCGGTGAAGCCGAGGTGTACTTTCGCCAGTGCCAGTTCAGCTTTTGCTTTTTGCAGTTTAGCATTGGCCAGCGCCAGTTCATTTTTGGACACTACATTTTTATCGGCGAGGCTTTTGGTGTTTTGCACTTCGATTTCTGCCGCCTGGGCTTCCGCTTCGGATTTTGCCAGTTCCGCTTCGTAGAGCTTGGGCATGATCTTAAACAGCAGCTGGCCGGACTTTACCGCCTGGCCTTCATCAACGTTGATGCCCTGCAGGTAGCCTTTTTCCTGGGCCCTTAGTTCGATGTTGCGTATGGAGCGTATCTGGCAGACATATTCCCGGGTAATGGTGGTGTCCATTTTCATCGGACTGGTCACCAGGAATTTGGTAGCTTCTTCTTTTTCTTCTCCTTTGGACGATTTGCAGCTTGTATGGCACAATAAGGCATACAGGCCCATGAGCATGACGATTCTTTTCATATAAAATGATGCTTGGATTCAGGTCGGTTTGAACAGGCGTAACGCAGGGACATGACAATCCCGGTCGCATGGCGGATGTGCTATGCAGACAACCTGGTCAGCTGTTTTTTGTCAGTATGTAAAGAGGAATGAGGCGATGGTATTCGCCTGTTATGGTGCAGGAATCAAATCCTGATGACGCAGTTTACGATGAACTTGTCAGCAGCCGTAGCAGAAAAGTGAGAGAAATTGGGCCGGTGGCTGCTGAAGAGGATGGGAAAAATACATCCGGGCTGAAGGGCATAAAAAGAGGTAATACGGCATATGCCGGTCTCCAGCAGTTTCCTGAAGGATTCCGAGTCGCTGTCCTCTTCGATTTCCGTTGCTTTTGACCTGTCGGTTATACTCTCTTTACCAGAAGGCATGGAACATACAAGGATATCGTAGTGTTGAAGGGATGACAACGTTGTCAGTACCGGGTTTTCGGTGGTCTGTTGACAAGGTTGGTCCAAACTGATTTCGTCCGCATGTGCATAGCTTCCCAATAAAAGAAAACATATTGACAGGAAATATCCTATTAATAGTCTCATATCAGAACTCAAAAATAGTATCAAAACAATTAAGTAGGTATAGTTAAAAATTAAATTTCGTTTAAAATCGATGGAAGCGGGATGAATGGCTATTAGTCGGGAATTGTGGGAAAATATATAATTTAGAACTGTATCGAACTTCCCCATTAAAGTTAACGACCATATGAAAAGACCAATTCATTTCTGGGTCATTGCCCTGCTGTTAACAGGTCTGGCTGCCTGCCAACCCAAAAAGGCCATCCGGCTGAGAGAGGCCATCATTCAGAAAGAACGGACAGCGCTCAATATTCTCATTGGTAAAGGAGGTGCGGAAGAACAGAAACTACAATGCCTCATAAAGAGCGACTACCAGGGCGCGCTGGCGGCGCTGGACAGAGAAGAGAAAGATTTCGACCGCCTTATTGACAGCATTAAATTATTACCGGCAGCCGATATTAAGCAGGTTGAACCGTTGAAAGCCGCCGCTATAGATTATTATACCGCACTGAAAACATTGCAGCTTTTCGACCGCCAGGAAGTGTCTCAACAGGAAATTGCCCATCGCCTGAAAGGAGACGAGGCCATGGCAGCGCATGAAAAAATCCATGAGCTGAGTTTACAGAAGCAGGAACTGTATAAAAAGGTGTATGTAAAGGATTCAGTGTTTGAGCGGACGAAGGAGCAGTTTAATGCGGCGCATGGGATATAATTGATTTAGCGTATGGATGCGAAAAATATTTTTATTGCCAGCTTGATACCTAACAGCCTCACCATTGCATTAAAGAACCAGCATTGAATATCCATTCCGGAGTAATTAATTTGCCGCCAAACGCTGCATCATACCAGGGACTATGGGACGCCGGATTTTTCAGGATATGGATATCCTGCGCCGGCATATAACTTTGGGCGAGCAGAAACATTTTTTTGCCGGACCGATGCTGTGCTACGTCGATCACTATAACAGCATGGCCGGGGGAGCCTCCCTGGATAAAGACGTCTCCTGGTTGTATGTTTTGTGGGTTCCGGCCCTGTTTCAGTTCACGGCTAAGCGAAATGGTGCCGGCATAAGTGAATACGGTTTCGAGATATTTTTCAAATAATGCTCTTCCTTGTCCGGGTGCGGCCATACGCTTTCGTAACAGTTTTCCCTGCTGTAACACAAAGCGGTCTCCCTTCAGCCAGCCACTGAAATCCATTTTGGTGCCATCTGTTGCTTTGAAAACAATTGTTTCGGTACGATTGCTCTTATACAGGTATTCCGCACGTAGGCGGATCACAGCATCGGCGCATTGTTGTAGGTCCCTTTTTCCTACAGGCACATCGAGTACAGCATATTGTGCCTGTTGATTTCTTTTGGGAGCGCCGGTATACAGGTATACTGTTTTGTCAGGTTTTAGGGTACAGTTTCGCAGCCACTCTCCAAAAGCATTCTTTTCCACCGCGATTCTAGTGTAGCCAGCGGGCAATGGTATATCTGAAACTTTTTGCTGCGCGTAAGTTGTAATCGCCAGTCCGACGGCCGGCAGCATGAAAAGAAAAGATTTCATGTGAGTGGTTTTGGGGAAGATGCGGGTTTCGTAAAATTCCATAAGCTATGGCAGCTTTGCATACAAAAATAAAAAAGCCGGTTATTCGCCCCCAGGGCAGATAACCGGCTTTTGACAGCCTGTTGGTCCGGACAGTATTTATTGGTTAACTGGTTGCTGGTACTGGTAGCTGTATTGCTTCAGTATCTTTCCGTTCTGGTCTTTGACCAGCAACAACCGTCCCACACTATCATATTCATAGTACACGACTTTACCGCTGGGATCTGTTTCGCTGGTGACACCTACCTGTGGTTTGTAGGTATAGGTGCTTACCAATGCATTGGTCCCTTTCAGGCCTGTACGTATTTTTTCCAGTTCTGCTCTAAGCTGCGCATCATTTTGCGGATTCCGGATTATGGCCGGATCAATATAACTCATCGCTATCTGATAGGTCGATCCGATAATTTTAGCGACCGGATATAAGTCATTGTATCCCCAGATATAAACTTCGTTGACATCATTGGTTTTGCGTTGCTCCTGTATGTTGCCGGTGTTGTCATACAAATTGAACTGAAGTGCCTCTTCGTAGTTATTATCACGTTTCAGATCGTTGTTGAGAATATACGTGGGTACAAAACCTGACAGTGGACCAGATGTATTGAGTTTATAGGCGGTGGCCATTACTGCGCTCTGGTTATTGGTTACAGGCAGTATTTTGTACTGTACCTGCGCAGCAGACAGAGTGGTGGCGGTTCCCCCTGCAACCTGCTGGGTGTACTGTTCAATCATAGCGTTGTGCATATTGCTGTCCTGCATAAACTTCAGGGCCTGTAAGCCTGCTGACAGGGTTCCCGCCGGGATGGTATAGTCTGTTGGGTATTTGTTGTATATCCACAGATCATCCATTTTGGACGTTGTCTTGTGGATGCGGGTGGGCTGTATATGTTGCAGATTGTCATATGCGTATTCCGTAACATTGCTCAGTTCACCGGTGCCCAGATATTGTTTTTGCGTGGTTTTTTTCAATAATACGCCGGCGCTTTTATAGTCGTAGGTATTGGTGGCGAATTTTTCGAATGATGGTCCGGTAAAGTTGTATCCTTTCTCACTATAGCCAGTTTTCCATCCCCGGACGCTGGCTTTTTCATAAGTGTCGTATTCATTGATGGTCTCCGCCACCCGTTTGCCGGTATTGTCAAACGTCAGTTGTTGCTCCAGCATACCATTGGTGATATTTACATTGGGTGCCGGGCCAAATGGATATGAGTTGAGGCCGCTGGCATTGTTATTCAGCTTGTAGATATACCGTATGCTGCCGTTCTGCTTATTACTGCCGACGCTTTCCAACACTTCCCGGTACACCACCGACCCTTGTCCTGATTCTATTTCGTTGTTAGGAGCAGAAGTCCGTATGGTCAACGGGCAGGGATAACTGGGAATTTCATATCCGGTATTGCTGTTTCTGACTGGTTTCATGGCGACGTAGTGATAGTCGTATCTTGGTCTGTTGCAGAGATAGCCACTGGACAGTGTATCACTACCGAAGTTATACGTATATGTTTTGATGATGTCATTGCTGTGGTTGATGCCATCGTAGGACGTGATTTTTCTTATCCGGAGGCCGCTGGCGGTTGCTATTTTCGTATAGCCAATAACGTCATCATAGGTAAGAGAAACGGATACCAACTCATCGGAAGCGGTTGGCTCAGCATGCTCTGCTTGAAGGACAATCATATGTTGACCGGCACTAAAATAAAGGTTTGGAGTAGTACTGGAAATAGCTCGCCGTTCTCCTGTTGCTATTTCAACTGCGTCTGCTGTAGCGATATTACCACAACATGATCTTACTATTGCGTTGATATTGGCATAGAGGCCACGGGAGAAGTTTAATCTAATAGTATCATATTTGGGCCCCCGATGCTGTGGAGTTGAGTTTGTAAATATACTCTTACCAACATTAATTGTTTGATAGACGGGGTCCTCTACAACGCCGGCACCAGCAAAATAACTATAAGTATGGTTTTCAAATTCGAAAGTTGTATATCCACCCGTTGGATATTCTATTTTTTCAAGAATCCCGGCTTTGGTATACTGGCTATTGGGTTCTCTGTTTCCACCCGGCAGCCCTTGATTTCTGTCAGCTGGAATCAATGTGCTATTGTTCGCGTTGTTATAATATCCCCAATGGTCTTTTGATTTTGCATCGATGGCGGGGAGCCCCGTTTGCTCATAATACAGTTTATAGGCGGAAATCACCTGGCCACTCATATCCACCGTGCTGACGGACTGTAGCTTCAGGCGGTCAGGAGTGACGTAGTTTAATTTATACTTATTCACATCTGTATAGACGCCGCCTACATTGGACGATATCGTGATGTCGCTTAGTGCATATTGCCCTGTTCCCACATCTGTTCTTGGAAAAGCATAATTAAAGCTAATTCTACCACCAGGGTACTCAATTTTCTTTATTTGTTGTTGACTGTATGACCGGGTGGTAATACAGGTGGAAAATACAGGTACGCTTCCGGGGCATCCCAGTACACCACCGCATGCCCCACCATAACACGCGTTCCGCGATTCTGTTTGTGATGTGGAGTTGATAGAAACACTACCTGAAATATATTCAAAGTTGATCGTACGTTTACTAACAGGTAATACAATTGTGGTAAGGTACCATGCAGATGTATAGGAATCATATGAATCGCCACAATTGCTGATCGTCCAGGTGACATCGGTAGTTTTAAAGATGTACTTAGTCCCGTTTTCTGTTGTGATGGTAAAGGAGTTACCGGTTGCCCAGTCCCATTTTACCCGGATATTTTTGTAAGGCATCAGTTGTACCATCCCGTTGGTGTCCACTACGAACTTCCCGCTGTAGTTGCCAAAGTTATAGGAAAATTCATCCGGTTGGGTGTCTATGATACCCAGGGCACTGGACCTGAATGTTTGAAAATTGCTGGAATCCATCTGCCAGGGACGCTGTGGTATCAACTTTCCATGTCCCTGTCCAACATAGCCATATTCATCGGGTGAGCCATGCACAGTTCTGGTGATGGCCCCGCCGGCGTTTAACGCCCATCCCAGCCCTACGAAGGAGGCTACTTCGTCCACCCGGTTTCCGGCTGCATGATAAGATAAGTTCACCGGCATATTAAATTCGTTGCCAACTACCACCTGGGAAAGCGGGATTTCAATATTAGGCAAACCGTTAAAGAGGTTTACCGGGATTTCTCCGTATTTACCCAGGGCCGCGGCATTGGGCGAAGGTGGAATCACATTGAACTTTGTTGGATTCAGCGGCTCTTCCTGAGCCCACAGGCTGTTACAGAACGCTACCAGCAGAAATAGGGTGCATCTTAATACTTTCATCGATCAAAAAATTTCTGTCAGAACATAAGGATTTATAAGGGTGGGTATTATCCAGCAGAGAAACAGGTCACATTATTGGTTTCCAGACATCAAACTGGTAATGGCACTCCAAAGGCATTTAAATTGGTTAACATTTTCACAGGTACTCATTTTGATAAATGCAATATACTTTATTTTATAATAAAGAGAGAGTGATTGGGGTGGGGTTAACAAACGCACAGGTCATCCGCTCTTAGCGGACAACCTGTATCTCATAATCTTCAGCCAGCCCGTAATCATACAGGTCATATTCATTTCCTGACGGCTGTGTTTTGATATTGTACCATTTGCCCGGGTCTACCAGTCCGGGAACAGGTTTGTTGTAAAACGGCCCAAGCAGGTTTTTCAGGCTGCCGATCACGGTCACCTCTACTTTGTTGTTTCCTTTTCTGATCAGTTTTCCGATGTCCAGCCTGTTAGGCTCGGCGGTGATGATACCGGCAAATGCATCATTGACTTTTACTGTGGCCACAGTGCCCTGCCATTTGCCCAGTACAACGGCGTATGTGCGGCCGGGGTCTGTAACATCGAAAGTTTTCGTATAGGCGATACCTTGACTGTATAATGGCAATCCCTGTTTGGTCCAGTAGCCGGTCTGTAAGGGTTGTGGCGGAACGATGCGCCATCCCTGCGCTGCGGCTTCCAGGTGGAAATCACCCAGGATATACACTGGCTCAATCTCCGCATAAACGCTCATAGGGGCAACGGTCACGGCCAGCTCATTATCCCCGGCTTTGAGGTAACTGCCAATCCGGTATACGCCAAAAGATCGGTCGAGCCACCATTTGCCGGGATCGTTTTTGATGGCGTTGCCGTTAATTTTTACTTCATGCCATAGGCCCGGTTGTTCAACGACTGCTTTGAAATTCCGGAAATCCACGTCGTCTTTCAGCTGGAAATGATATACTGCCGTATAGCCGGTGCCGGTAGAGAAAGTGTCCCGTTTTACGATGGCGTCTTTGAACTGCGTGCGGTTGTTCCATGGGTTACCTACGCCGTCTGTAAATCCATGGTGTTTGAATGCGGTATTGGAAGCCTGCCCAACATGCAGGTGTTTGTAGCTGGTATCCGGCCGGTGCAAATAAAGATCGCAGAAATCAATGGTCAGCGTGTTGTCTGCCGGCCTGGACACGCTGGTAGCGGAGGCATTGACAGTCGTCCATTCGCTGGCTCGTGGTGCCGGCTGGTATCCCGGTAGTTTTTTATCTGCGATAAACAACATCAGGCTGCCGGCGGGAGGTACGGTAACATCGAACTGTACAGCCTTGTTGTTATGGGCATAAGGGTAACGGGAGATATTCCCGGAATGCATGTTCATCTCCAGTACGTCATTGCCCTGCGTGCTGATGGTGCCGGAAGAAGCGCTGGTCATGCTGGCATTGGTCAGCAACAGTAGCTCACCGTCGGCCAGCCGGCGGCGTTGGTGATAAAGATTGCCGCCAATGCTGTCTCCGCGGATGGCGGTTATACGAAAATGTTCGGTTTGAAAGGGCGCTGTGTTCACGGCGATTATTTTATCCGACGGGAAGAGCGTTGCTAATTCCTGGTTTGCGGCGCCGTCTACCAACCGCAATGGTCCAAAGCACACTACTTTCCCACCTGCTGCCATATAGGCTTTCAACAACCGGAAAGTGGCGCCGTTGATGTTTTCCATGCCGGGCGGTATCACCACCATTTTATAAGCCCTTTCTCCGATGATAAAACGGTCGCCTTTCACCTGGCCATTGTCTTTGATGATGTTTTCTGAGCCGAGATCATATTCCAGGTGCGCCCGCTGCATCATGGTCACAAAATCATTAAAGCTTTTGGTGATATCGAAGAAACGTTTGTTTTCACCGTCTCTGGCATAGTACATCCAGGCGGAGGTGGTAGGCTCTATGATGAGGATGTCATTGTACTGCTGTCCCTGGGACAACAGATAGGACAACCGCGTGAAGTAATGGTTCATGAAGCGGTAGTACGGCCACCATGGCTCATGGTAGGAAAAGCTAGGCGGATAGTCGTATTTACGTGCGCCCGTCAGCGTCATAAAAGACAAATGCTGGTTCATGAAGTTAACGCCCAGTACAAACTGCCAGTCGGCCAGCCGTTTCATGTCCTTGAAGGTGAGCTCCCAGCCGCCACCGCCGTAGGTCTCAGACAAGGTACGCGTTTTCCCGAGCTGATTGGCTACACTGCCCAGTTCCCGCACCGCGCGGATATTGCCGAACTGCACGGGCTTGTCTTCGTTGAATTGATTGAACAGCATATCTATGCCCGGCATCTGGTGCCAGGCATACATGGCCATGTTGTCCGGACCGTGGTAGGGACTGGGCCAGCCGTGTTCCCAGTAATGGCCCGTCCACACGAGCTGATGTTGCTGCATGTAACTGGCCACTGGTTTAGACCAACGGTCAACAAACAGTTGCAACAGCATCTCATAGTAGTTATGACGTACCCGTTTCCAGTCGCCGGTTTCTTTAAACAGGGAAGGCAGGTGAAGCCGGAGATCATATCCCCAGTTGTTATAAAACCGGTCGAACAGGTCAGGTGTCCAGCGTACGCAGTTGCGTCCTTCGTTGATAATAGTAGGTTCATCGGAAAACACGCCTTTGATGGTTTTACCGAATTCTTTTCCTACCACTTTCTCATAACTTTTGTAGGTCACATCGATGAACTTGTCTGTAACCCCTTTGGCCATGAGGTCTACGTAGGACACACCGATAGGGCCGGCCACTGATCCGCGGTTGGACCGCTGATAGTTTACTTTTTTGAATAACCGGTAATGGCCGGTCTTTCCGGACTCTTCCTGTAGATGGTCCGTAATATTCTTGTATGCGCCGTTTTCTTCCTTAAGGCATAAAAAGTAAGGAGATACGTCAACGGGTAAACGATCTGCTTCCTCCATATACAACATCTGTCCCTGGTTGTAGGCCTCGGGCATTTGTTCACCCACCAGTCCGCCGGCAAAACCGGTAGGATAGGAGTTTTCGTCGTATATCCAGATGTTCAGTCCCAGTTTTTTCCCCAGCTGCACGGAATAGGCAAATAAATCGAACCAGTCTTCCGACAGGTATTCGGTAATTAATCCCGGGCGGGCGTGGATGATCACGCCACCGAAATCATTTTTCCGGTAGTCGTGCAACATGGAATCGATATTGCGTTTGGTGATTTTAGTGTTCCATACCCAGAAAGGCACTGTTCCGTAATCGCGGCCGGGATTTTTGAATCCTGCGGCCACTGTTTCAAACCGTTGTAACCTTTGCTGCGCCTGAGTATGCGAATAGGTGAATAAAGCGGCAATGATCAATGTACAGCATAAGAAATGGCAGATATGCTTTTGCATGGCTAATGTTCGTTTTTAGGTTTGTCACTATTGTCCAGTACCGTGCGGGTGATAATGCTTCGGCGGCCTGCAGGTGTGATCACCATGGTTTTGAGTGTGATCGTTTTCCCTTTGGGAATGGTGATGGTGACTGGTCCGGTGTACAGATGGTCGTAATCTCCGGGCGGGCGGTTGTTCAGCGTGTAGTATATGCGGGCGTCCGGTACCGGTGGCTGTGTTACTTCAAACAGGTAAGAGCCGGTATTAATAGTAGTGTCCACATAGTTAAAAACTGCGGGCACGCGGTAGTTCATTCCTGTTTTGTCGAAACGCCCCAGATGCGCCGGTAGTGCGGTATTGGCGAATCGCTGAATGTCTTTGTTCTCAGCGGTGGTCCATCCTGTCTCTGCCAGTGCCAGCATTCGTGGCAGCAGCATGTATTGCAGTTTGGATATATCAGGAATATGTTCTGTCCAGATACAGGCTTCAACGCCCATGATGTGTTGCAGCTCTTGCGCAGAGAGTGCCGGATAGGCAGGGTTGTACTGGTATGCTTTCCATGCAGGCGCATCACCGCCATGACTGGAAGGTTCCTGTTCGGACGTACTCTGTGCATAGTCAAAGTAGAGGCCGTTGCCGCCCGGTGCCAGTATGATGTCCAGTCCTTTCCTGATCTGTTCCACAGCGCCTTTTTCTCCAAACCGGTTCATCACTGCAATATCTTCTTTGAGATCTCCTTCCGCGATTTCATCCCATGCGATCATTTTTTTGTTTTTTGATTGAATGATTTTATTCAGCCGGGAGATAAAATAACCTTGTAGGGCATGACTATCGCGGATATGGTGTTGCCGCATGAACTGCTGTACGCTGCTGTCCTTTTCCCAGAAGGCTTTATAACATTCATCACCACCGATATGGATGTACGGATAGGGAAACAATGCCGCCACCTCACCGAATACTTTGTCCAGAAACTGGTATACCCTTTCATCGATGGGGTTCAGGGAATTATCTACATACATTTCAAAACCACCGTTGGGGAACCATTTGGCGAAACTGCTGCCGGGGTTGACTTTGATGGCCGTGTCGCGTGTTACGCACAGCCATGGGTACGATGCAATGGCGGCCATGGAATGTCCTGGCACGTCTATCTCCGGCAGTATGTCAATGTGTCTTTCCGCTGCATAACGGATCACTTCTTTCACCTCTTCCTGCGTGTAAAATCCGCCATCGGTGGCTTTTTCGCCGGGTTGTGGCGGCAGGGTGTTGCCGCTGAAGTCTATCCGTGGCACACGCCAGGCGCCTACGCTTGTCAGTTCAGGCAGACTTTTTATTTCCAGTCGCCAGCCCTGGTCATCTGTCAGGTGCCAGTGAAAACGGTTCAGTTTATAACGGGCCATCAAATCCAGCAACGCTTTGATCTGGCTGACGGTAAAAAAGTGCCGGGACACGTCCAGCATAAGGCCGCGGTAGCCGAAGCGGGGAGCGTCTTCTATGCTGATGCAGGGTATGTTGGCGGTGCCGGCTGTGGGCGCCGGCAGCAGTTGCAATAAGGTTTGCATGCCGTAGAACAGGCCGGCTTCGCGACCGGTGAGCACGATGCTGTCGGGCGTTACGTCCAGGCGGTAGCCTTCTTTGGGCAACGTAGCAGCGTTGCGTTCTGTGATGATCAGTGCTGGTGTATTCGTTTTGCCGGTGGTGATTTTATGGTGGAACGGTAACTGGCCGGCAAGCAACGCTATGGTGCGTTTATCCTGCACATCCGTGCGGATAGGCGTATTAGCGCTAAAAGTAAAACTGCCGCTACCCTTTTTTACGGATTGCGGCATGGGTATCAGCGACTGGGCGAAGCTGCCAGCTATACTGCTACAGAGAAAGGTCACACAACATGCATATATCTTCAGGTACATTATTGATAATTGTCGTAAACGATTTTTATTTTATAGAAACACGCGCCGTTAACGGTCCTGGAGCCTTGCCATTGGCCGCCGGCGGTGTAAAAATCAATGGTGCTGGTAGACCAGTTGTTGAGCGAACAACTGACCTGTGGCCGTGGGTTTCTGTTGGCATCAGGGCGTACCAGCACAATTTGTCCACTGGGTTGATTCCCCATGCCTTTTACAAAAGTGAGATTGTTGGTCGGTGCCATGGTCAGAGCTTTGGTACTTTTGTTAAACACATATTCGCCACCGTTGGTAGTCACCCACAGCAGATTTTTATTACCGTAGTAAGCGCTTATTTCGTGGCCCCAGGCGGTCGGCAGGGTGACACGGTATTGTTTTAATTCGGTTAGTTCTGGCTGGGCATTGGTGCCTCCTACAGCCAGTGCAGTGAGGATATGGGCGTTGTTGGACTGGTCCTGGCCGGTCACCCACAGTACGTTGGTTTCCGGGTCCCATAGTACGGCATGTGCGGCGCCCAGGGGGAACTCTGCATAAGTGGCGTTGTCAGCGCCCTGTGAAGCCGCATACACCCTGACCCAGTTGCCATCGGATGCCGCCAGTGCAATATTGCCATTGGGCAGCAGTTCCGCGGAGTGGAGGTTGCCGCTGATCACTTTCGACCAAACGCGCTGCCCGGCAGGATAAGTGATGATGGCCGCCATGTTATTGTCGCTGATAACAGCAATGCCCTTGCGAAGTTTAAAGTCCGTGCCACCGCTAAAGCGGTTGATCTCATCAACGTTGAAACCCAATGTGGTGGTGGGTGACCAGCTCCATTTTTTTGCGTCCGCGGTATTCCAGTCGGTGACAGTGGGATCATAGATTTCCAGTTTCTTATTGGAACCATTGGTAAGCGCCAGTGGCAGTCCCGGATAAGGTTCCGGCTTTTGTACGGCTGGTGGGTCAACAGGGGGCGCTGTGCCCCCCTGTTTTTTACTGCAGGCGAACTGAAAAATAATCAGTGCGGCTGCAGTGGTGATCAATATGATTCTCTTCATGATATCAATAGTAATTTGGGTCGAAAGTTTTTGCTTTGTAGATAGCGGAACCGCTTACCGTACGCGAACCGGTAGCGTTTCCATTGGAAGCATTGTAGAAATTGACCACGGAAGTGCACCAGGAGTTGATAGTGCAACCGCTGCTGGGCCGTGTTTCCACCAGGGTGTTCTGTCCTGGCTGACTGCTGATGGCTTTCACAAAAGTTTGTTGGGCCGCTCCCGGCATACTGCTGAAAGTACCATTGGACACATGGAAGATATATACGCCACCGTTAGTGGACAGCAGCAGCTGGTCGGGATTGTTCACATCGGCGGAGAGATCGTGGCCCCATGCAGAGGGTAACACGTTGTAGGTGACCAGCAGCTCCAGCTTAGGATTGGTGGTACTGCCACCGGAGTTGGGCGTGTTATAACCGTATTTTCTCAGCTGATTGCCCAGCGCCCAGAGCACCTGATGGGTATTGTCCCACAGCACTGCGTGTGCCGCAGGGAAATAGTATTGTGTATTAACGCCGTGGTTGGGCACCGGCTGTGAGGAAGAGTAGATGCGTATCCAGCCCTGTGGCCATTCTTTGCCGGCGCTGGCCACAACGCAGTTGCCGTCAGGCAGTATCTCCATCGCATGCAGACTGGTGGTGTCATTAAATCCCATCACCCACAGTTTCTGTCCGCGTGTGCCCGTGCCCGTGTATCGGGCAATAGTGGCCAGCCGGTAGGAGGTGGCGGTGATCACCTGTGCGGTATTGTCGAAAATAGCGTTGTTCCGCACTTTGATATCGGTAGGCGCTTCCCAGAGGGGTATCTCACTGGTAGCATTATACGAAAGCGCGGTGGTGGGCATCCACGACCATTTGGCGGTAGTCCAGGAAGCATCCGCGGGATCGTACACTTCAATTTTTTTGGTAGCCTGATTGGTGATGGCTACCCAGCAGCAGGTGGCTTCGGTCTGTGCCTGCCGGCCATCTTCCGCTGTGGTTGTTTTGTTTTCGGGTTGTAGCTGTTCCTGCTGCCGTGAGCAGGAGAGGGTGAATAAAACCAATACTGACACTGTCCAATGAACACAGGAAGACTTAAGGCAGGGGTTTCCTGCCTTCATCATGATCTTTTTCATGTGGGTGAGTTTTAGTTAGTAACCAGGGTTTTGTGTGAGTTTATCATTCAGCAGCATCTCTGCGTTCGGGATGGGGAACAACAGCCTGTTTTGCGTGACGTTGTAACTTCCCGATTGAAGGTAGCTGTACTGTGCTTTTTGTTTCACGCCGAAGTCGTTCATCACAGTTATTGCGTTGCCTGTGCGTACCAGATCGAGCCAGCGTTTATTTTCGAAGGCCAGCTCTACACGTCTTTCTTTCAGCAGCACCGCCTGTAATGCGGTCTGGTCTGTGGTGGTGATATTGTGCAGGGCATCGCCGAAGGCGCGTTGCCTGATCATGTTCAGGTATGTCAGCGCTTCGCCTGATTTACCTTGCTGGTTGAGGCTTTCCGCCAGCAGGAGCAGTACTTCCGAATAACGGTAAACCGGCCAGTTGTCGTTGGTTTGATTGCCGATGGTATGCGCATGCAGGAATTTCCTCGGGAACGGCCGTCCTACTTTGCCGGCGGGCGGTGTGTAGTTGACAGCGGACTTCACGGCGGTGGCAGTAAAGTCATCTGTGGCGTTGAAAGTGCCTTCTGCCATAGCGATGGAGGCATCGAGGCGTTGGTCGCCTGCTTCAAAAGCGCTGATCAGGTCTTGCGTGGGCGTATTAAAACCGCCGGTATTGGTGATGCTGTTGTAATTAACGCCGGTCACCACGGTAGTGTTGGCCATGCGCGGCAGGAAGTTGTAAACAGAGGCGTCGACATTAGCCTGCGGTACGGCCAGACCCGTGTTGAACTGTATTTCAAAGATAGACTCCTTGCCGTTTTTGTTGTTTAACTGGAACGCATCTCCGTAGTTTTGAAACAAGGAGTACCCCATAGCGGTCACTTGTTTCAACGCGGCTTCTGCCTGGTCGTATTTTTTCAGGCTAAGGTATACGTCCCCGAGCAGCGTCAGTGCGGCGCCTTTGGTAGCGCGGCCGGTCTGCGGAAACGTTGTGGCAGACAGCTTGGCGGCGGCATCGGTGGCATCGGCAACGATCAGGTCATATACTTCCTGCACGGAGGCACGCGGAATATAAGTCTCCTCACGGGTAAGCGGCGCCCGTTTGTAAATGGGCAGTCCGCCGTAGAAACGCACCAGGTCGAAATAAGCGAGGGCGCGGATAAATTTTACCTGTCCCACAATGGAATTGCGTGCTGATTCGGACAGCTGGATATCATCAATATGGTCCATGATCACGTTGACAGCAGATATGGCGTTGAAACCGGCATTCCATTTCCCGGGTGTCTGGTTGTTGTATTTATCATCCAGGAAATCCGCCACATTATAGCGGTTCACGGTAGCTACTGCCTGATCGGAAGATTTGTAATCGTAATGAGTGTTATCGGACCGCATTTCTCCCATCACCCACGCGCTTTTGTTGTTATAAAGACCACGCAGCTGGTTATAGGCGCCGTTGACAGCGAGATCAAAATCGTTCTGGTTTTTGAAATAACTCCCCAGTGTGGTCCTGTTGGGATCGTTTTCGCTAAGGAACTTTTTACAGGACGTTGCTGCCAGACTCAGTGTGACTAATATATAACAGGAAATCTTTTTCATTTTTGCTGATTTTTAAAGGCCAAGGTTCAAACCAAACGTGAAGGTCCGTTGCAGTGGATAAGCCCCAAGGTCTTGCCCCTGCTGTGTTACATATGCCAGTCCGCCGGCGCTTACTTCCGGGTTGCCGGGATAGCTGGTGAAGATGTACACGTTTTGAGCGGAAGCGTATACCCTTAAACTTTTGATAGCAGGTGTTCTGAATTTCGTCAGCGTATATCCCAGCGCGATATTATTGATGGTGAGGTGTGAAGCATCGTGAATAAACAATGTATTGTCTGTTCTGTAGGCGGCGGTGGTGTTGGCTAAGGTCCTTGCCACGCGGCCATTTCCGGGATTGTCTTCCGAGCGCCAGCGATCGAGCAGTTCAGGCGGGCCATTGAACACACCGTCCAGGTTGTAGGTGCTTTCCTGCATACCGTTTTTCAGCTTGTTGCCATAAGTGCCTGAGATGGCAATGCTCATATCGAAATGTTGGTACTGGAAGGTGTTTGTTAAACCAAAAATGAACTTCGGATTAGGATCACCAATGACGGTCTGGTCTTCAGGGAAAGTGATTTTACCATCGCCGTTCAGGTCTTTGAACCGTACGGTGCCGGCCTGGGAGAGGGTAGTGGTGCCAGTTCCGTAGTATTTAGGCCCGGCATCGGCTTCTGCCTGGTTTTTGAAGATGCCGTCAAAGATGTAACCGTAGAACTGTCCTACAGGTTTGCCTACCAGTGTGCGGTAGTCGGTGAACTCTGATAAGGTGGTAGTGGGATTGTCCGCGAAAGAAATGTTGTTGAGACCGATCCGTTTAACCATATTTCTGTTGAAAGAGATGTTAAAGTCGGTGTTCCATTTAAATTTGCCCACCATGTTTTTGGTGCTGACGATGATCTCATGTCCCCATTGACTGATATCGCCCAGATTGTCCTGTACTGTGGAAAACCCGGATGACTGCGGAACCGGCAAGGTGAACAACAGCCCTGCCGTCAGTTTATTGTAGTAGTCATAAGTCAGATTAACCCTTCCGTCAAACAACCCGATGTCAATGCCGGCATCAAACTGCCGGTTACGTTCCCAGGAAAGGCTTTGGTTGCCCAGGCTGTTTTGCACTTTGCCCGGAGCGAGGCCACCAGGAAAAACATAGTTGGCGTTTCCTATGCCGGCCACTGTAGTATAGTTACCGATTTCGTTCATGCCTGTCATACCGAAGGAGGCCCTTACTTTCAGGAAGCTCAGCACAGGCATGTTTTTAAGGAAAGACTCATCGCTAACGATCCAGGTTGCACCTACAGACGGGAAGGTGCCCCATTTGTTCTGGTCACCAAAACGGGAGGAGCCATCTCTTCTGATGGTGGCCTGTAACATGTAGCGGTCTTTATAGCTATAGTTCAAACGGCCAAGGAGGGATGCCATCGTCCAGGCGCCGGCGCTGGAGGTGTTGGTAGTGAAGCGGGTAGCGGCGCTGAGGTAGGGAATGCTGTTATCCGGGTAGTCGCGGCCTACCACATCACTGGCAAACCCTGTGGACCGCTGTATGGTAAAACCGCCCAATAAGTCCAGTGAATGGTCTTTACCAAACTGTTGCCGGTAGTTCAGTGTATTTTCGTTGAGCCAGGAGTAATCGTTGTTAACACTGGTTTCACCCAGGGCGGAGTTATTGCCCGGCGGCGCGTTCTCAATAGGGAGGGCGTTGAAGCCGCCCATAGAAGTAGAAGGGATGAACCTGTTGCGGGTCATGCTGGAGATATCAGTGCTGCCGGATGTGCGGAAGGTGAGGTGGTCTGTCAGTTTTACTTCGGTGAATACGTTGGCGAGTAAACGCAGGCGGTTGGCATCGTCTTTTATTTCGAGCAGCTGACGCAGCGGGTTGGCCCATACAAATTGATTGGTGAAGCCTGAGATGCCCAGTGCCAGTGAGCCGTCAGGATTGTAGGGAGATCCCATGGTGGGCATCATAGAGGCGGACGCAAAAATGGCCCGTTGTCCGTCCACGTTAAAGCCAACGCCCTGGCGGTTGTTGTGTTCCAACTGCAGGGACGGTGCTACTCCCACGCCGATTTTTATTCTTTTGGACGGGTTGAAATCACCGTTTACGCGCAGGGAGAAACGTTTGTAGCCGGTGTTGAGCAAAATGCCCTGTTGATCAAAATAGCCACCCACCACGCTGACAGCGGCTTTCTCATTGCCGGCGCTGACGGACAGGCTGTAGTTTTGCACCGGCGCGTTTCTGGTGAGCACGCTGAACCAGTCGGTGCCTTTGCCATATTGTTCCGGGTTTTGATATACTGCGGGGATGCCGCCGGTATAACCTTCGTACTTGATTTTGTCTTCATAAAAACCTTTCATGTAGGTGGCCAGCTGAGTGGCGTTCATGACAGGTGGTATCAGTTCCCGCATCAGCGAGGCGGTGCCGTAATAGGAGTTGAAATTGATTTGTGTAGCGCCGGCTTTGCCTCTTTTGGTGGTGATCATCACTACGCCGTTGGCCGCGCGGGAGCCGTACAACGCTGTAGAGGAGGCATCTTTCAGTACGGTGAAAGATTCTATCTCATCCGGGTTGATGTTATTGATAGCGTCGGGATTGCCCGTCATAGGCTGCCCGTCCACTACTATCAGTGGCCGCACGCTGGACGTGAGGGAGGCGGCGCCGCGGATGCGGAGGTCCATTCCCTGTCCCGGCCTGCCGGTGGTTTGCGCTACCTGTACGCCAGGCAGTTTGCCCTGTAATCTTTCCGCGAAAGTGCCGGTGGGCTGGTCTTTGATGTCAACGGCCGACAGTTTGGCCACGGAGCCTACTATTTCGCGGGTGCTTTGTTTACCATAGGCCACCACTACTTCATTCAGCTGCGACGAGGTTTGTTCCAGCTGCACATTGATGACAGTCTGCCCATTGACAGCCACTTCCTTGGGTGTATAGCCCATGTAGTTGAATAACAATATCCCGCCTGCATCAGGCACAGTGAGTGTATAAGTGCCATCAGCCAGGGTGGTGGTGCCGGTTTGTGAGCCTTTAAGCCTGACGGCCACCCCGGGCAAAGGGTGGTTGTTCACGTCCGTTACGCGGCCTTTGATGGTAATGGAGATAACCGTTGTTGTTGTTTTTCGGGTGATGACGATCGTATTCTGATGAATAGCATAGGTATAGGGCTGATGGGCGAAACATTGTTTCAGCACATCTTCCACGCTGGCATTGGTGGCCTGAATTTCCACCGGTTTGGCGTCTTGCAGAATGTCAACGTTCCATAGTACGTTGTAGGCAGTTTGTTTGCGAATCTGACGGAATACATCGCGAAGAGTGATTTGTTTGGCAGATAATGTCACCTTTTGTGCATAGCTGGTGGCACTGACTTCCAATAACGCTGCGATCATTAAAACGACGGTCAGTTTCATTATCAACAGAATTTTTTTGCACGTGACGCCGGCTCTGTCAGGGCGCACGACAGGTATGTAAAATTTCATTACATTTGGATGTTTGTGTTTAGTAAAAACTGTGATGACAGTAGCGATTGAAACTTGTTTTTCACAGGTAAGCTCAAACCGGCCGGGGGTGCGGGAACACTCCCGGTTTTTTATAGCTGCCTGTGTGTGCAGGTGTTTTATGGCATAACGATGATCCTCCTTCCATTGGTTTTAAAGTGAACAGTACCGGTTAATTCCAGCATATTTAATACTTCGGACACATTTTTTGAACGGGACAGGCTACCACCGATAGCTTTGCGGGAAACATCGCCCTGGTAGGTGATTTCCACGTCGTACCAGCGACTGATCTGTCGCATGATGCTTTCTACTTTTTCGTTGTCAAATATGAAGTAGCCGTTTTTCCAGGCTATGGCTGATTCTGTGTCGCCATCGGCGGTATGCAGCCTGCCGGTGGTTTTGTTTAAGATGGCTTCTTTGCCAGGCGCCAGCAGCGCGTTGGACGGGCCATAGTCCACTTTTACGGCGCCTTCCAGCAGGGTGACGGTATTTTGTTGTTCATCGGGATAAGCGTTGATGTTGAAGTGTGTGCCCAGTACTTTCACCGTCATAGGCATTTCAGAGCCGGTGGTGGTTGTCACCAGGAAGGGCCTGGCTTTATCTTTGGCCACTTCAAAATAAGCTTCACCGGTGAGCGTAACGTTCCTTTCGTTGCCGGCGAAAGAAGCCGGGAAACGCAGCGAGGAACCGGCATTGAGCCATACTTTGGTGCCATCCTGCAGGGTGATCTGGTACTGGCCGCCATAGGGTGTGGTAAGGGTATTGTAAACCACAGCGGAGGCGCCGTTGTCTGTTACCTGGTAGGAGAGCCGGCCACTATCGGTTTTATTGACGGAGGCATTGCCCTGCCGTGATATGACGCCATTCTGTACATCCTCCAGTACCACCTTGTCGCCGTTGGCAAGTGTGAGCACGGCCTTGTTGCCACCGGGACCGATATCTTTTAAGGCCAGTGTTGTATTGGCCGGATGTGCAGGGGCATGTATCTGTGTGAAGTAATAATATCCGGCGAAACCTAGTAACAGCAGCACTGCTGCAGCGGCCGAAAGGTAGTATGCCACTCGCTTACGGCGGACCGGCGGCGCTGCCGGTATATTGATTTGCCGGCCCAGGCGCGTTAGCATACGCAGGCGCACCTGTTCTTCCTCATCTGCATTGTCCGACACCCATTCGATATCCGTCTGATTATGTTCCTGGTACCAGGCCATGAGCGCAGCCTCTTCTGTCGGCGTAATACTGCCATCGAGGTATTTTTCAATGAGTTGATGTATGTTGTCCTTCAACGTGTAAGGTTTATCGTTATACAGAGATGTACCACAAGTATTGTTTTACCCTTAGTGGGGATATAATTTTTATTGTATAAAGAATTGCGCCAGCAGGAGCAACCACAGACAGGGACGGTTCAGTTTCAGCTTTAGTACCTTTAAAGCCTTGGTGAGATGGGCTTCCGCGGTTTTTCCCGCGATGCCCAGCTGCTTCGCTATCTCCGGTATCGTCAGTCCTTCCGTTCTGCTCAGGCGGAATACCAGCCGGCATTGCGAAGGCAATGTTTCCACGATGTTGTTAATTTGTTGCTGTAACAGCCTGGTATAGATTTTTTCTTCTTCCTGTGTGGACACTATCGTGGCGGCGGTCTGTTCTATGATGGCTGTTCTTCGTTTCTGCCGCAGGTAGTGTTTAAAGACAGATAACCTTACGGCAGTGGCCAGGTAAGCTTCAATATTGTCAATATCTTTTTTATGGCGCCTGTTCCAGAGGCCGATGAAGACTTCCTGTACAATTTCTTCCGCAAGTGTTTTGTCCCTGCAATGATGATAGGCGATGGCCAGCAATGTTTTCCAATAACGGTTATAAATTTCGGCAAAAGCGTGCCCGTTGTCCCTGCGCAGGGACATCATGATATCGGCGTCTGATGGTGGCCGGCGTTCTTTCATGTGACAGACCGGTCTCCCTCACCTGGCTTGTTGGCATAGCTGTGTACATCTTTCCCGCGGCGGGTAGATACGCTGTTGTTCATAACATGGATGGATGGTTACAAGAGTATGTACCATAAGGGTGGCCTTTACCCTTAGTGCCGGTAGAAATTTTTTGGGGCCTTTTACATCAGGGCTTTGATAAGAAGGAGTGCCCAGATATAGGGGCGGTTCAGCCTGAGTTTTAGCACTTTCAGGGCTTTGGTGAGATGCGCTTCCGCTGTTTTCTCTGCAATGCCCATCCGGAGGGCCACTTCGGGGATAGTAAGCCCTTCTTCTCTGCTGAGTTTAAATACGAGGCGGCATTTTTCCGGTAAAACTTCCACTACGCCATTGATCTGTTGTTGCAGGAAACGGGTGTAGATCTGTTCTTCATCGAAGGACGAAGTATCTGTAACGGCTACCTGTTCTTTGATCTCGTCTCTGCGTTTTTGCCGTACCAGTTGTTTGAAAACGGATAATTTCACGGCTGTGGCCAGGTAGGCATTTACGTTGTCGATGTACAGCTCGTTACGTCTGTTCCACAGGCTGATAAACACTTCCTGTACAATTTCCTCTGCTATGGTTTTATCCCTGCTATGGAGATAAGCGATGGCCAGCAGTTGTTTCCAGTAACGGTTGTAGATTTCAGTGAACGCGCCACTATCGCCCTCTCGCAGGGACATTATCAGGTCAGCGTCAGATGGTGGCTCGTACCGGGTCATTATGATTGATGTGGTACGCAACGTTATAAAAATAAATTCAGATTTTATATCAGGACATGAAAAGATAATAATAAGGAAACAACATACCGGAAATCAAATATGATAAATTGATTTGTTTAATAATTTTTTGTATTTTAGATAAACAGAATATTGATCAGATTAACCCATGTCTTTATGTTTGTTTTTCCAAGTTGTATCCAAACCCGAACGTGACTTTGCTAACGCTATTTTCTCCTTTTTTCCAGGGTTGAAACCCCGGGCTACAGTTTGATTCAGGCTGTTTAGTGATTTGAATTCAAAATGCCTGGCCAGGGTATTTTTGGGGTTTAAATACATTAAAACGTGCTGAATACAAGGAGCCTGTTATGATACTATTCCGAAAGTTTATGGTGCTGAACAACCCGCCCATGGCCATGTCCTTTGACTAAAGACAGGGAGGATTTACTATTAAATGTTATGAAAATGAAAACGAAAAAACCCTCATTGACCAAAAAACTGATGATCAACAAATCCACTATTGTTGCGCTGACAGACCAGAAAGACCAGTTAAAGGGACGCATTTCCTACCATACCTTCATCAATTGCGATGATGAAGCCCGCAGGAATGGCCAGTTCTGTTAAGAACGATTTTTTATTCCCAGGGCTTCAGCCCTGGGAATGCATTTATAATATCTCCACATATCCATCCGTTCCGTTTACGCGTATCCGTTGGCCGTCTTTGATCAGCCGCGTGGCGTTTTCCACGGCCACTACGGCCGGGAGGCCATATTCCCGGGCGATCACTGCGCCATGGGTCATCACCCCGCCGACTTCCGTGACCAGCCCTTTGATGGACACGAACAGTGGTGTCCAGCTGGGATCGGTGTAGGCGGTGACGAGGATATCGCCTTCTTCCAGGTTGGCATCGGCCATATTGAGGATAACGCGGGCGCGTCCTTCTATGATACCGGCGGAAACCGGTGTACCGACGATGGCGCCTGCCGGCAGGTTTTCCCGTTTGTAACTGCCGTTAATAATTTCACCGTCAGAAGTGATCATCCGTGGCGGTGTCAGTTTTTCAAATAGTTTATACTCTTCTTTTCGCTGACGGATAAGTTCGTCATCCAGCTGTTGACTGCGTACCACTTCGCGGAATTCCTGGAAAGTAAGATAATAGACATCTTCTTTTTCGCGGATAACGTTGGCCTGTACCAGTTGTTCCGCTTCTTTCAGCAAAGCCTGTTTATAGATAAAGTAGCGGTTTACCAGCGTGTATTTGGGGTACTCGCGGTAGCCGAGGAAGTTGCGCATCAGGCTGATCTTTTGTTGCGTTTCAGCGGCTTTTTGTTCTCCGTCGGGCAGGGACTTTAACTGTTGCAATAGTTCCTGTTCTTTTTGTAAGGCTTCCTGTTTACCCTGTTCGAACTTCCGGATACCGGCGCCTGGTTCAAAGTTGCGGATGTTACTGAGAATAAGTGGGACGAGATTGAGCGGCTTTTCAATCCAGCGGGTTTTAGTGATGTCGATTTCTCCCACGCAGCGCATGCCATATTTCTGAAGATATGCTGTGATAGCGTCGTGGGCTTCCTGCCCGCCTTTCAGCTGCGGTAGCAGGTCCAGGAAGTTGTCGGCGGTTGTTTGTTGCAGATAGGCCACCACTTCCGGGTAGGGACGGATCACGTCTGCTACGTCCAGCAGGGCCAGTCCCATTTCTGACGTGATGTTGTTGGGAACGGATTGGGAGAGTGTGCCTGCAACGCCTTTCTCGCCCAGCCATTCTTCTATATGTTCATTGATCCAGAATAAGGCTTCTACGGCGGCCATGACCACCCGCAGGCTTTTGGATTCAAAAGTGATTTTTCTGGATTGCTGTACATCTTCCGGAATAAAATCAAATAACTCCAGTCCTGATTTGGTTTGAATGTTTTGTTTTAAGAGTTCGATCGAAGATTGGCTGTTGGCGATGAGTTCAGCAGTAATGGCCGGGTCGTTTTCCAGTGGCGGCTGTCCTTCGCTGGTAGGGAGAGGACGCTCCGTTTTATTGTCCGGCAATGGTTTGATGAAACCTTCCCGCTCCATGATGATGGTGAGGGCGTCTCTGGTGAGCGGATCGGATTTGCCCAGTGTGTTCATAATGGCTTCCCTTCCCGATGGTGTTGCCAGGAAGTTGGAGATATCGATGAACAGTCTTCCGCCGGCGGGGTACATCCGCCCTGATGTGGCCATCAGGAAAAAAGATAAGCCCAGTGGTTTCATGGCGTCGGTCATCATCTGGTTATGGCCAACTGACGCATATACGTGATTTTCTTCATCCTGCGCCTGGGGTACCGGGTATAAAGTGGTGATGGGCCTGCTCTGTACGATATACCATGTGTCGTTGGCAAAACACCATTCGATGTCTTGCGGACTGCCGAAATGCGCTTCAATTTTTCTTCCAAGGCGACCGAGTGTCAGCACTTGCTGGTCTGTCAGCGATGCCTGCTGCTGCTGTTCCGGCGTGAGTGGCTGTGTATGTGTACCACCGTTTTCAGCGGGAAGGACAGCCAGTTGTTTGTTCGATATTTTCCGGTTGATGATCTGGTCTTCGCGGACTTTGTAGTTGTCTGCATTGACGAGCCCGGACACCGGGGCTTCGCCCAGTCCGAAGCTGGCGTCGATGGAGAGCACTTTCCTGTTGGACGTTACCGGGTCTGCGGTGAACAGGATGCCCGATACTTCCGGGAAAATCATTTGTTGCACCACGACCGACAAGCTTACTTTGCTTTGGTCAATTCCCTGTAGTAAACGGTAGGTGACCGCCCTGTCTGTGTACAACGATGCCCAGCACCGGCTGATATGTTGCAGAATGGCGGTTTTGCCGGTGATGTTCAGATAGGTGTCCTGCTGGCCGGCGAAAGAGGCCGTAGGCAGGTCTTCCGCGGTGGCGCTGGAGCGTACAGCATAGGCTTTGTCCTCGCCCAGTAAATGAAGATGGTCCGCCACTGCTGCGGCAATGTCCTCCGGGATGGCGATGCTTTCGATGGTAGCGCGGACGCGGGCGCAGATGTCACTGATGTTCTTCCTGTCATCTGCCTGCAGCCGGGCCAGCTGGTTTAGTAATGCCTGCAACGTCGCCTGGTGGCTGATCGCTGCCTGGTAGGCGGCTGTGGTGACACAAAAGCCAGGAGGCACCTGTATCCCTTCTATGCGGCATAGTTCCCCGAGATTGGCGCCTTTGCCGCCGGCCTGGGCCACCATCGTTTTATCTATTTCCTGAAAGTCGAGTATGTAAGCGCACATATTATTTATTGGTTGAGTTTAGTAGTGGTTTCCTGCATGATTTCAATTGCCTGGGAAAAATAGCGTTCAATGACTTTAGCTTCTTTTTCGGAGAACGAAGCGGTCAGTTTTTCCGATTTGCTCCGGAAATCCTTGTACAGCGGTTCAAACAGCGCCATGATAAGCCTGGTGTTAGGCTCAATGAGCACCTTTCTCCGGTCGCCTTCCGCAAATTTTCTCTTTACCAGGTTCTTTTTTTCGAACCGGTCAATCAGACCGGTGATGGCGCCGGTAGTGAGGCCGGTCAGCGTTGCCAGGTCGCCGGCTGTCATTTCGCCCCGTTCCAGCAGGAAGCCGAGGTATTTATGGTCAGTGCCGGAAAGCCCGGCTTTGCGGGCCACGGCTTCATGCATTTGCAGCGCGGTGTAAGCATATGCCTGGGTCAATTTTCTGATCTGTTTAATAATGTCCTGCTCCATTTTTATATCTTATTGAGTAAATATCTTAGTTGCTAAGATAAATTGTCTGGCGATAGTATCCAAATAAATTCCGGCTGAAAAAAGCCTGCGGCCGGGCACGATAATCGTATAGGCATACTACTCCTGCCTCCCGGTTGATGAGCCTGGCTGAAGAATTATTCGCACTTGTTGGCGGTAAGTCCGCAAATGATGTCCCATATGCCGCGGATGTCAATCGCCGTTTAAACTTCCGGTTTCTTTCCTCATTTTTGGGGGTATAAGATGGCAGTCGTAAAAAAAATGTTGTCCGGGTTGTGGAAATGGTGGGTAAAGGAGCATCCTATGGTTGGAAGAAGCTTCCAAAGCGAACAGCAAAACAAGATTTTCATCAATTAGCCGGTAATGGTACGGTATAAACTACTTTATGATGATCAGACAAATATGTTTAATCCTTTTAAGTTCAGGTTGTATGGCACAAGCGAAACCACAGGCGTCAGCAGATACCAGCTGGCTGCGTCCATCCTATGATCACGTTATCATGATTGAGGACAAGCATGTAGCGGAAGCCGCAGGCAATTACCTGGTGGACATACCACTGGAAGAACACCCTGATTCAAACTATGTGTTTTTGGTGAACGCGCACATCCCGGTAGAGATGTTTAAAGCGACCAATACTTTTTATCCTTCGATTAAAGAATTGACGCTGATTGTGCCGGACTGGGAGTATTATCATAAAGTGGCCGAAGCTGCCACCCGGAATAACATGTGCGCGGAACCTGTCACCACCAATATTTATTATCATATCCGCAGAAACGAGGGGACCGTGACGGTGGATAGCATTCGTGTATTGGGCGAGCAGCCGAAGCTGGAATTCGTTACGCCCCACATACCTGAAGATACCCTGGTGGTGTACCGGACAGAAAGTTTAGGGTCCGCTTGTTGCCCGCAAGATCCGCAATGGAAGCGGGGTGCCGAAAACGCCGCCATGATAAAGAATTTTGAGCGGAAGCATAAAGTGGCCATCACCGGCACCTACCGCCAGAATTCCGGTAAGGAAGGGGAGCATACTGATTATTATACATTACCCGGCCTTACTCGCCAACAACGGCTGGATTTTATATTAGCCAGGCGTTGGCAATGGATTGTCAACAAGGAAACAAAAGACATCGTGTTCAAGCCCCAGTTTTTTACGCCCACGCTGGTACCCGTTGTAAAAGAGGGTTTCAGGGCCATGAGGAAGGCAACTGCTGATGAATGAAAATCTTACCCGTTGTAAAGCCTTACGCAGGATGGTAGGTATGAACGATGACTCCTCCGGGGAACGCCTTGACATCCGCGAGTTTCAGATCAAGTTCTTTGGAAAGACCGTTAAATATCGGTAGTCCTGAGCCCAGTGCTACGGGATGCGTCACTAAATGGTATTCGTCTATAAGGCCGGTTGCTATGAGGCTCCGCATGAATCCTGCGCCTCCGTGCGCTAAGATGGGTTTTCCCGGTTCAGCTTTGAGTGCTTTGATGTTTTCGGCGAGATCACCGCTGAAAATCCGGGCTTCGGCCCAGGATATTGCGGCAGGTGATTGTACCTCGTTGGCCACCACTCCACTGCCTGCATCATATTGCCTGGCGCTTTCCACAGCGTTGGTGGTACGTGCGGGGTCAAAACCTGCGGCCCCTTTTTGGGTAAAGAAGGCTTTGGGTATCTCGTTCATCGGCCTCGCAATGGGAAGAGGCGAAGTGGGCCAGTAAGATGCCATATCATGAAAGCTCTTACTGCCCATAATATGCAGCCCTGCCGATTCGCAAAGCCCGATCACCCAGGCTGTTGATGTTTCATCCGCAGACTTGAAGAGCCAGTCGAGCCTGCCATTGGAGGAGGCGACGAACCCGTCGACAGACATTGACATTTTCATCATTAGTTTTCGCATGATCAAAGGATTTATACACCAAATGTAAGGCGGCCGTTTAAAACACAAGAGGGGCCGCCACGACAATCCCCGGGTTGATTACGACATTTTTTTCCGGTTTGATGCAATACTTGTCTGTAAAGGGTTTGACGACTGCTTTAGTTTGATTAACTTTAACAGGGAACGCCTTATGCCCTACTTTGATGCAATGTTTGCCATCGGCCATCTTAGCGCCCTACATAAAGAATTATACCGTTGTGACGATTGAGGTAGATCTCGATAACGAGGTGTTCTATCCCAGCGGGTATATTGATCTTGTTGTAAATCTGTCCGGGGCCGCTGCCACGATCATTAATGGCAGAAAAAAAGACACGCCTTCCATAGAACTGCTGGGACATCTTACCCTGCCCACAAGGGTGACGGTTACCAAAGGCACCACCGTGTTGATTGCACGCATTTATCCACATGCCGGCGCCCTGTTTTTTTCCAACCCGCTGGCCGAATTCACCAATTATGCCACCGACCTGTACGATGTGCGTTCACAGGAGCACCGGGAACTATACAGCCGGATCATGGAAGCCGGTACTATCCATGATAAAATCAGGGTGTTGGAGCAGTTCCTGCTGGAACAATTAAAACAGCATGAAAAGCAGTTGAAGAAAGTGACTGTTGTACAACAGCTCTCTCAATTTTTTTTATCGGGAGATGATAAACTGGATTTGCCCGCTGTTGCCCGTAAATCCGGTATTTCAGAGAGATATATCCAGAAACTCTGCCTGCAGCATGTGGGTCTCAGTCCGGCTGCGCTGGTGGCCGTGGTGCGGTTCAACAGAAGCCTGCGGCTGGTGTTGGATACCCCGGCGTCACTGACCGCAGTGGCCTATGACACCGGGTATTATGACCAGGCGCATTTTATCAAAGAATTCAGAAAATTTACCGGTATCACGCCTTCTGAGGCGCGGCAGCGGCTGATCAAAAACGATGCAGCCTTTCAGCAGGCGGTGAACATCGGTTTTTAGTTTATTTCGCCGGGTGGTTGCTGCTGAACATGTCACGGTGCATCTTCCAGCCGTTGGCCGTTTTTTTCCAGATGACGATTACTTTGCCGTCGTCCAGTTTATTGCCTTTCATATCGGTCAGTTCGTAATGGCTTTCTTCCGTAACGGTTGTTTGTCCGTCGCCGTACAGGTGCAGGATAGTGAATTTGCTGTTGACTTTCGGACCGTTTTTAAAGAACTTCACAATATTGTCTTTCCCGCATACCGGCGCGGCATTGGGCGGGTACAAACACGCATCGTCGGTATACCTTGTCAGGATGGAGCCATCGTTTTTATTGGCTAAATCGGAGTAAATGGCATTACTGGCTTCTATCGCCTTTCTGGCTGCTTTTAGCGGTTGATCTTCAGACTGGCCGTTGGCCGCGGAAAAAGCGAGGACCATCAGGCTGAGCATAAGGAATTGTTTCATCTGTTTTTTTCTGCAAAACAAATGGTTTTGGAGGGCGTGAAATTGTAAAATTGCGAACAACGGGGGGACCTGGGAGATAACGTGTAGTTGTGGTCCATGAATTTCTGAAGGTATTGGTCAAAGCTATGGACGATAACGCAGTAGCGGTCGGAATCATTTAAACACTGTAAAAAAATGCTCTCAAAAAGTATATTTCTTTTTGAGAGCACTATAGACGGTTCAGCGTTTTTTAGTTTTGCAAATTAGGAGGAAGGCATTTTCGTCTTATTAATTCTGATAATGATTTATTCTCAAAATATTTACCGGATTTGCAATGAACAAAAATTCCAAATCTATCCATACAATATTGTTCGATCTTATCATCAAAGTATAATTTAAGCAACACCCTGACATCAATTGACCGAGGTTTTACTAAAAGGAACTTGTTTTGATATTTCGACAATTCATCTAATTCGGACTTAATGAATTCTACTTTTTTAAGCGATTCTTTAAATGTCTTCCGAAATGCCTCGCATTTGACAGATTCGGCTGTTGTTGTTGTGAATGATTCAAATTCAATTACTGCTTTTCTGACACGATTTTTATTTACCTGAGCAGAACCCGATGATGGCAAAATGAAGTAGATGGAGAAGAATGTCAGGAAAAAAATAGTTGCTACTTTTAACATAAGATCAGAAATTTATTTTTTCTTTTTTGGCGCTGAAATTTGAAAGGTTCCTAAGTTATAATATGGACTGATGATTGATCCCTTATTGGATCTTGGATCATTTACAAGGAGCTGGTTTTTGAATTCATGACTCCTTCTGGTAATCTGATTGGGGCCTATCTCCTTAAGCCCTCTTGCTGTCCGTTGTTCACTTCCGGTAATTACCCGTTTTTCTTCCTTAGTCCCATATTGCTCATCTGGAGTAATGGCATCTTTGGCAAAGCCTACTGGATCTCTGTCAAATTTTGCGCCATGGTCCAATTCGTGGTTCAACACAACAGTTGGAGAAATTGCTACCCCCGTTTCTGTTTCCTTTCCAATTGTAGGATTCCACAATATTTCTCCTCCATTGCCTCCAACGATATTACCTTTTTTGTCATAAAGAAATTTACCTTTAAACGCTGAATTTGTACCCTCAAATTCCTTCACAATGTACTTTTGCTTAGAGAAAAATAACTGGGCCAATTCTTTTCCCTGCCCCCTGCTGAGAAGTTGTAAGGCTGCTGCTGCAAAGGCTTGTTGAAACTCTTTGGTTGTAGATGAGTGGAATATAATTGTGTCACCCATAGGGTCTACATTTAAAACCGGATTGTTTTCCATTGCAGCATACAAGCTAATAGCATCACTTGGTTTTGGGTCAATTTGCCACCATCTGCCTATTTGCGGGTCAAGATTCCTGTAGAATGCATCATATTGATTTAAATCTAAGTCTGTAGTATGCTCAATACCGTTGAATTCCTTGTGATTTTTGGAATAGCTCTCCCCCTTCAACGCATTAGAACTAATCCCCGCCATCGTCAACCCAAACGGATAATAATGCGTCTCTTCCAGCACTGGTCCAGAAGCCTGTGTCACCACTAAGTTATCAAAGAACACGTCCTGCTGTGACTCGTTGCTGGTGTATACATACAGAAAGCCGTTTTTCGTGATGGACATTCTGTCTGTACCGAGGGTTTGCAGTTGATCTGCCTCACCGCTCACCTGTTTAACACCGCTGTTCTGGTCGACTAATTTAAACTGATCATCGAACAATACAAAATTGAGATAGGCTTTCGGTTTACCTTCCGGCTGAGACGGGCTCTTCTCTTTGAGCCGCTGGTAGTTGTTGTTGTAGAAGCTGGTGTTGAAAGGCGTACCGTTGTTCCCTGAGGCGAAGCCGTGCTGACTGCCGCCTTCAGCTTGTCCGCCGAAAGCCTGCACCAAGCCTGCTACCATGTCTTCTGCGGGAGGAGGTGCGTTTTTCGCAACCGGGCCTTGTGATTTATAAAAGGCGCGGGCATTTACCTGGATGGTATCGCCGGCCATTACACGGAGCACCAGTGACGGCCCGATTTTATTCCCGCCGGGGTTGGCATTTAATTTGGCCACGGCGGCGTTTTTGCTGTTTATCTCATCGTTAGGGTAGCCTGCTGGCTTGGGTACACGAGTTTCATTCACATTGCTGAACAGCGCCGTTTCAACCGCGGCACGGGCATTTTCCATGGTAGCGGCATACATGGTGAAATCTGTCTGTTCAGTCAGCACCATACGTATATTGTTCAGGTGGTCCTTAACAAAATAGTCATATTTGTAGTCCAGCGGGGCTCCGGCTTTAGCGATGGTGCGGATACGGCCTTCTTCGTGACTGATGATGCGTAAGGTATCATTGGTATACTGAAATGCGCCGGTATAATCGGTAACAGTGGTCTTTCCCTGGCCGGATTGGTCCACTACTTTCTTCCTTAATTTATTTCCGCCGGCATCGTAAGTGTAGGTGATGTATCCCTTTCCTGTAACAACGATGCTGTCAGGGAGATTGAGATGATTATAGTAGATGGCCAGCTGTTTGTTCTGATCAAGGACCAGGTTGCCATTACGGTCATAGGCGTAATCCGGGGATTCATCGTTTTGTTTCTCCCGGAAATCACCCAGCAGGGTATTGGGATTATTCTGTTTATCTGTAACGAAAGATAGTTTGTTGCTGTTGGGAAGGTAGCCATACTTCAGGCTGTCAATCATCTTGACAGCGCCTCCTTCCATACCTTTCTGGCTCATGGACAGGATATTTCCATTGGCATCGTAGGTCAGATTGCTGACGGAGAAGTCCATTTTCGTTTTTGTCCAGGAGGTAGTTCCTTCCAGCTGACTGAAGTCGGCTGCGGTCACGCGGTTAGCCTGATCATATTGATAACCAAACGCCCGTGCCAGTCCATCTGAGCGGCTTTTCCATTTTGCGCCGGCGATGTTGCCGTTGAACTGTTTACCGGTAAATCCGTAATCATAGCTGAGCTCCTGGCCAAACCAGTTGTCACTGGTTTTTCCGGTGGCGAACTTTCTGTTGATGCCTTTTAACCAGCCGCGGATATTGTATTCATATTCGAGTGTTTCCAGCTGCCCGCCGGAGGTAACGCCGAGGCGCTTTGTTTTCATCAGCCCCAGCTCATTATAGGTGTTGGCCGCTATAGTCCGCCGCAAAGCCGGGTTGTCATTAATCTGTTTGGTGATTTCATCTACCCGGCCTGCATGGTCGTAGCGCATCATGGTAAGCACTTTGGTTTCAGGAGTGGCGCTGCTCTGCTTGTTCCGGTGGGATACGTAGGTGCTCAGTACTTTTCCGTTGAAATCATACATCATGGTATTCACATCCTGTCCGCCGCTCAGATTGTCGCTGATAGTTTGTATCAGCCGGTTGTCATCGTCGTAGTAGTTAGTAGTCGTCAGCCAGGTATCAGTGCCCAAAACGCGTATGCGCGTTCCAGTTACCAATCCTTCTGCAAGTGTGTTGACCCGGATAGGCTGTGCATACAGGTTGCTGCCTGCCTGTGGCTTGCTGAAGTCTTCTGTGACTGCGGCTTTCTGGCCATCATTGGAATAGTGGTCATAAAAAGTGAAGGTAAGCGGCGTCAACGCAGCCGGAGATATGTCAGGCAGCGGGTTGGTCACCGGTAGGTAGATAGTGCCGGTTGATAAAGACGGATTGATCTGAAAATCCAGATTGTCCCCATTGCCAGAATCAAATTCGGGCTCTATGGTAATGCTTTCCCGCGCTTCATAGCGTTGCCGGTCGTTTGTTTTAACCACAAGGTGGGTTATTCCCGGAAAATCATATTGAACACTGCCGGCGCCGGTGGAGGTGTTCAGCTTCTGTTGCACTACCTCCCTGCTATAGGTGTTGGTATCGGCAGTATACAATGCTGTTTCCACAACACGATTGAGGCCATCATAAAAAGAGAGCAGCCATTGCTGTTTGCTTTTCAGGTTGCCGTCACGTGTCAGCACCAGCCGGTCGCGGATGTCATATACCATTTCCACGGGGGCGGCGCCCGGGACTTTCTTTACAATTACCCGGTTACGTTCGTCGTACTGGTACTGGAAACAAAGCTCGGCGGCTACAGGCGAGAGGTCCCAGCTGCCATTGATAAGCTGCGTGGCCCGGGGAGGTATGACAAACCGCAGGTTGCCGGAGTTGTCATACACGTAATAGGTGCTGAGCCAGTCGTTGTCCAGTTGTACCTTCTTCAGTATTTGCCGGCCGTCTTTATCGGTAAAGGTGACGGTGGTCTGCCCCTGTTCATCGTAGGCGATATGTTTGTATAGTTGTTTGGCTGCATAAGTACCGGGGCTGGCCGGTATGGCCTGGTCATCTGCTATCGTCCAGATGCGCACACCATCTTCGGCGGTATTGGCAGCAAAGTCTTGTCCTGTGGGGTGACTGCCGCCAGTCTTAGCCCAGCTGTTACCGGGACTATAAGTTTTTAAAACCCGGCTGAGTGGAGAGCCTTCAAATTCAATCTCACTATAGTATACAGTTTCACCAGCTGTTCCTGGATTTAATGCCTCGTTCAGATAAAAATTCTTCTGGTCCGCAAATGGATTCAGCTTGAATTTACCGTCGCTGGTATTGCCGGTTTGGGCGGCATAAGGCAAGTATTTTAGTTTTTCCCGCCCCATCATGTCGTACAAAAACATGGACACGATGTCCTTTCCGGAGCCGCTCATCTGTTTGTTGACCGTTTGGAGGGGCCTGCCGATGGCGTCAAAATACAGGGTGGTCAATTTTACTTCTGACGCCGGACGTGCGGAGTTGGTCACATCTGCCGGATTGGTTAACGGCATAGCGGGTTCCCAGCTGCAGATATAATTCCGCAGGATACTGTCATACCCGGCAGCCGGCCATAGCGGCGCAGCTTCCGGTTGTTTGGCGGTTTCCACCGGTACGTTCTGCGCGGAAGCTATCTCACAGATGGTAAGTATAGGGATAACCAGTTTTATGATCAGGTTAACTGATTTGCTGAATTTCATATTGTATAGTATGCTACAAATGTTAGTAGAATAAGGATTTACGAACGTACGGACTACTTTGGCAGGCAATCAGTGGCCTGTCCGTAATAGTTATAACAGAGCATTTTCAGGATTCTGTTATCTGCGTCACGTATAATCTGTAATCGTCCCAGTTTGTCATAGGAGTATTTTCTCAGGATGTTGACCGGAGAATTCTCAGACGTCATCCCTACCAGCGGAAGGTAGCTGAAAGTGCTTACCATCGCTCCTTTAGGATATATGGCAACATCGTCAACAGGATCTGTTGAACTTATTGTCGGATTGTTATCGGTTAATGTCTGGACCACTTTTTTCCAGCTGCCACCGGTATACTTCCAGTAGGAGAGGAGGTATTCCTTGTTGTCGGGTTTCACAAAATTGACAGCCAGTGTGCCTCTAAAAGATTTGTTCCCCTGATGTGCCACATCGGCGGCTACGCCCGCCAGCGCGCTGTTTTCAAAACCTTCGTAGTAGATTTCACCAGCTTCGGCATTATCGGCTTTCATGACCGGGTAGGCATCGTTATAGCCCCATACAAAGGAAGATGTGAAGTTGCTACCGGCACTCATAGACCTGATATTACCCAAAAGATCGTAGGATTTATAGATAACAGCGGGATACATGGCCTTACCCAGATTGGAGGTGAAAACGGTATCAGGTCTGATGATCCTGCCATTGTTATACCAGTCTTTGAAGCTGACGGTTGTTTTGCTCCGTTGTACACCGTTGACTATATTTTCTTCCTCTACCACTGGTAAGATCATATTCCGGTCTATCATCTTCTGGAAAATTCCTTGCGGGTCCTGTCCTGCCCATACTTTATCAGACGGGTATTTCAGACTGGTAACAGCGGTCTCGTTCCTGCTATTGGTCCGTTCTTCCCTCGAAATCATCTGATTGGAAGAATTGTAGAAGTAGTTGGTGGTGGTCGTCACACTGTCTTTCATCAGTGTTTTACTGGCCAATGTGACCCATGGAGAATTAACATCGTAGTAGCTATATCCGAATTCATAGATTCTGTTTTCGATTCTTTCTGCATCGGTATAGGTCCTGGCGCAACAGGTTTTCAGCGAGTCGGCCAAGCGCACTACTTTCAGGTACCTGGAAGTAACGAGGTTTGGATCATTCGGTTGGTCATTTAGATTGTATTTGTTGATTTCCTGTTCTATCAGTTTTTCGGTACCTGTTGGTGAGATGGCAATGACATCTTTTTGGAGGAGCAGGCCTCTGGCATAACTACGGTCAATTAAAGGGAACTGAAGCCTCCAGCCATCTCCTTCAAAACCGTTGTAGATGCCGTTCATATTGACGCTGCTGTAGCCGTTGGAGGCGGTGCTATAATAATAATCTGTTCTTCCGGTCTTTCCGCTGCCGTCAACTACAGATTCCGTTACTTTATCGTAGCCTACATATCCGCCACCGCTCATGCCTAATACATTTACCGGTGAGGAACTGAAAGTGCCGACCATGATCTGGGAAAAGCTGCAGGACTGTTGCCCGTTGGCATCGTACATTGGTCCGCAGGAGAATGCTCTTCTGCCAATGGAGTAATTGACCGGCGTGCTGATCATTGTACCAGAGGATATTTCCTGTGGCTTACCATCCAGCATAGCAGTTTTCGTATAGGTGTATTGCTTTTTTGTGAGTATCTCGTTTTTTTGATTATAGGTGGTCATTTCCTTTATCCTGATACCACCAGCGGTGTTATACTGCGCCTGGGATTCTGTGGTAGGCGGATAATACTTCTGGTATTCGTAGGAAACAGAAATATCCGGCATTCTGGGAAATACAGGGCATCCTCCAAATCTTCTGATGCAGACGATTTCCAACACAAATTTCATTTGACCTTCCGGAAAACTCGGAAAGTATCCTTCTTCCTGATAATGAAGATTTTCTGTACCGTCACTGTTATAGGTTGGGTTACTCTGCAGTTTGTTGTCATGGGCATTCCATGTATAGAATACGCTTTCTTTTCCTGCTTTATCAATGGAGTAGATGGTAAACCGCGGAAGCCAGGCATCTTCCGGTTCCACGCCTCTCATGTAATTATGTACGTCTATAAACATCCGGCATGCTCCGGCTACGCGCTCGTTGGAGTTAATAGTGCTTACCGTGGACCGGGAGCCTATAAACGTAGCACTACTGGAGAAGCCTCCGGGTGCTACATAGCCTGGTATTTCCTTCGGTGGTTCGGCAGTACGGTCGTAGCGGTTTACCTCATAGGTGAAAGTGGTGGTCCCGCCGGTTGGATATTTGATCCTGGTAAGGCTTCCTATGGCGGCCTGGTTGGTTGAAATCCTGTCAGCCTTCGCTATCGGGAACGGATTCCGGAATTTGGTCATGGCCGGATGACTTTCGATCAGGTTAGTATTGCTGTTGGCGCCGTTATAGTATCCCCATCTGTCCTGCGCATCGGAAAAGCGGTTCGGCATGGCGTTTTTATCATATTCGAAGGAGTAATAATCCTGCGTCACTTCCGGTGCCGGCCGTTGTACGATGCTCATCAGATAGGGCCTGTAGGCGTTATTATCATATCTGAGCTCATATTTGTTGATAATATCCTGCTGATTATTGCGGACCAAAATGCTGTCCAGTAACACGCCCGAAATATCCGCCCTTCTCGTATTGGCGTAGAAGTCGATCCGCCCGTCTTTCCAGGTGATGGCACTGAGCCTGGTTTTTCCGCTAACAGCGTTGGTGGCTGCACCCGGACCGTTAGTGCCATAATATCCGAAGCCGGCGTTTTCCAGCATGGTCGTGGTCAGAAAATCATTAGGGACTACTTGTGGCAATACCAGTGCCTGTGAGCCTTTTACGGAGTAATATTCGCTTTTGGCATCATAGGAGAAGACAATGCTGTCCTGCTTATTGGGAGAGACGATCTTATTCAGGTACCATCCGTTCAGGGTGCTTCTGCGGACCATTTTATCATCATCCTGGTAAACAGTGGTCTCCTGTGCCCCGTCCTGGCCGAGAAAATAGGTAACACCATTGTCATCCAGTATTTCCCAGTAACGCTCACCGAGATTCCCGGAAATGAACGCAGGATAGTGTACCACTTTCAGGTTGCTGACAGGCATAGATTTCATGCTGCCGTCTTTGTCTATAAAGAACTTTCCGGATTTGCCGGCGAAGTTAAAGAAGTACCAGTCCGGCTCTGTGTCATAAGGTGTGACGCCGGTCTGACTGGCTTCACTTAAAATTTTGTAGTCTCTGGGCTGCCTGGCGTCAAACACTTTCGGAAAGTTGTCGAGTTCCGTACGCGTTCTCATATAACCGTTCATTTCATCGTCAGGGATGCCCTGTACGGTCCGGGTGATCATTCCGCCGGCTTCCAGTGCCCAGCCGGTGCCTACCCATGAAGCCACATCTTCCACTTTAATACCGGAAGCATGGTACGACAACTGTACCGGCAATGAGAGGTCTCGCTGTGAAATCGTGTAAAACGGAACGCTGATGTTGGTCGTGCCGGTATGCAAGCTAACAGGCCATTCCCCATAGCGTCCCAGCGCTGATGCTTCAGGGGAGGAAGGGATCACTTTTACAGGCTCCTTCAGGGGAGGTCGTTGGCCCTGGGCACGGACAGATAAGGTTCCAAACAATGTGCTGCCACATAGCAGTATGCTCAGTATTTTTTTCATCGTACAAGAATATGTCCGGCTGCACATAGGTTTGCAGCGGACGCATAGCATGGTTATCAAAAATATATTTCTACGAAAAAATAGTATACGCTATTTTTTCGGCGGCGTAAAGTACTCTCTTTTTTACACCCAGCCAAAAATGAGGGATATTAGTAGTTACAGGAATACACATACTCCATACCGTCAATTTCATCCATCACTTCGTCCACTTTGGTGAAACCAAGGGACTGCACGAGGTTCATGGAAGGCAGATTATCCGGAGACACGGAAGCAATAAAACGGTTAACATGAAAATAAGTGCGTGCCCAGTTAAAGGCGGCTGTCACGGCTTCGCGGGCGTAGCCTTTTCTCCGGTAAGGCGCCAAAATCTGGTAGCCTACTTCTACGGCGCCTTTCATATAATCCTCTGGTGCATTGAAGTCAGGGGCGGCATGAAAGCGGATAAGGCCGATGGCCTTCATCTCCCCGGTGAGTATGATAGCTCTGGAAGACCAGGGAGCGTAGTGGGCGTCCGCTGCCAGTTGCTGCTGGTCGTGCCGCAGACTGCTGGGGTGTTCCAGGAAAGCCTCGGGCACAGCTGCTCCCAGCAGTTGGGATGCTTTGGCCAGGTCGGCGGCGAGGCAGGCGTTCCTGACTTCATTTCCCAATAACCGGAGCGTTAATCTTTCGGTGATAATATCATCTGATGCTGAAGGCATGCAATTATTGTTTTAGGCGGTTATTCCCGCAATGTAGGTATTTTGGACGGGATGCACAGCTGTGATCACTTTATGGATGGAGTTATCGCAGTCACCTTCGCCATACATGGAAATCTGCTATAGGCATGACCGTTATAATATCTTACCTTTAAAAAATGAAAATGTTTAGCATTGCACCGGCAGGTAATGACATCGCGCAAAACAATATGCCGGCGGAATACAGAGAGTGTATAAAAGCTAACGGAGAAGAACTTTTTAAAGCATTAGAACAATATGGACATTAAAGATTTTGAAGCAGCCATCAAACCATTTTTTTGGGTGAAATATGAAGACACGTTTTCTGTGTGCCTGGATGCCGGAGAATATAAGGCTGCTATTTTTGACACCTGGGAAGAGGAAGGCATCGAAGGCGTTGAAGGCAATGGATATGACTGGGAATCCCTGGCGATAGGTTTTTTGGCAGAACGGCCGGCACTGGCGGGTGAGATTAGTTTCGATCCGGAAGCAGGTATGTTCTGTGCTTATTCATCCAACGAAGCGGCGTTACGGGAATTTATCCTCGGGTTTAAAGATGCCTTTGAAATAAAATTGAGGTGATACTGTGGCGATGAGGTATTAATTGATACCGCAGAGATGGTGAAAAATGGAAAGGTGATATATCGCCATGAAACCGAAAAAAACAGACAATGAGTAATTGGAGCACCGCTACCTGTAATGCCAATAATATCCGGATACACTACACCAGGACAGGGGGGAACAAGCCTCCGGTGATACTGCTGCACGGCCTTATGACCAATGGCTTATGCTGGACAGGCCTGGCCCGTGCGCTGGAACACGAATATGATGTGATTATGCCCGATGCCCGCGGGCATGGGCTTTCCGGTGTTCCTGACCATGGCTACCGTTACGATGATCTTGCCAGCGACGTTGCCGGTTTGATAGATGTTTTAGGCTTGCCTGCTCCTGTATTGGTTGGGCATTCGATGGGCGGCATGACGGCAGCTGTGGTGGCTGGCCGTAAACCCAATCTGCTTCGTGGCGTAATTTTAGCCGATCCCACATTTCTAAGCCCGCAGGTACAGCGTGAAGTGCGCGACAGTGATGTGGCCGATCAACACCGTAAGGTACTTGCCTTGTCGCTGGAAGAATTAATTGCGGATGCCCGGAGAAGACATCCTCACCGGTCAACGGAAACGCTGGAACTGTTTGCCCGTGCCCGCTTTCAAACCAGCATGGCGGCATTTGACGTGCTGACGCCGCCCAACCCTGATTACAAGCAGCTGGTAAGCAGGATCGATATCCCCGCCCTTCTTTTGTTTGGTGACAGAGGAGTGGTATCTGCTACTGTTGCAGAAGCATTGCAACGCGTTAACCCCGGGCTACAGGTGGCACAGTTGGAAAACGCCGGTCATAGTCTGCATATGGACCAACCGGAGCAATTTGCAGCTACGGTCAAAACATTTCTGGCATCAATGGAAGCTTTTACCTGCCGGTAGGGTAATATTGGTCATCATGCTAATAGCTGCCTTCAGGTCAGGATCATTATGCGTGACAATATCCGTCGGTGTAAGGTGTATTATCTTGTCCGGTAATATTCCCTGTCCTTTCACCGGGTGTTTTAGCACAGACACGAGTCTTAGTAGTGGAAAATCGACTTGTATGCCGGTATTCGGTAGTGTCAGGTGTTGGATGGTACCGCCGCTGCAGCCCTCTGATCCGCCTCCTGTCTCGCGGCCAATGAATACGGCTTTGCGGCAGTATTGTTTAATCGCCGCCGCTGTATGAGCGCCGGATGAAAACGTGGCGCCGTCTGTCAGTACAAACAGGTTGCCCGTATAATGATCAGTTGGCGCAAGACGGGTGCTGCCCATCAAGTCGCCAAATACAGGCCGAAACCCGACAAGGTAATGCCCGTCTGTTTTTATGTCCCGCGGCTTAAAGCTTTGAGTGAAACTATTGGATATTTCAGGGTTGAAGTAACGTTCGAATGCTGTTTTCGTTGGGTCAGGCACTCTGGACCAGACATCTCCCACCATTTGGAAAGGGACATCTGCGAGATAGGTCAGTAATTTAGCGGCCACCCTTATATCCCCTCCGGTATTGTGTCTCAGATCAATTATCAGGTTGTTGATACCTTTTTCATGTATCTCGCGGAAAGCTTTCTGATAGATGGTGGTGTCTTCATATTGATAAGTATGGACTTCAAAACAGGCAAGAGAAGTGCCGGGTAAATAACGTAATGGCAGATGTTCAGTTGTCCCGGAAATGGTCCATCCACTATAATTGTCCATTTCTTTCACCGGTTCAGCCTGTGGTATTTTGGAAGAAACCGTATCTACCGTTACGGCTTTCTCACTACCATCTTTTGTACGAATACGGATACGGTAGGGAGGCGCCCACCGGTAGCATTTATTACAGGCATCTTCAAACCCATCGTATTCGCTTAAAAACAATTCCTTAAAAGTATGGTTGTTGCCATCCATAGCATATAAATCACTGCCGTGGCGAATGATGTCCGCCACAGGTACATCGTTCACGGACAACAGCTCATCGCCGGTATGGAGTGCCTTTACCTGGTGATAGGTAACCCAGGCTTTGTCGTCTTGCACTAAAACTTTGAACGGCAGATGGAATGTTTTATCTCCGGCGTATGGCTTGTAGTTAGCGGAATGTTTGATCTGGGTATGCCCGCATTTTAAAGCACTGACCAAAGGGGAGATCCTGGTAATAAATTCGTCTTCAGACACCGGCTGCCGAAGGATGCCGGCAATACTGTGACACAGTTTGGCCATGCTGTCTGCCGGGGTGTACAAGGCATAAGCCGGATGGACATCTTTGAAAGCCGTGAATAAGACCGACAGGTCCGCCTGCATGCCGTTTTCGGACAACAGCTGCCCGGTGCTGTCATTGCCGGGAGTTTTGTCGTGTCCGTTTTGATGGTTGCAGCTTGTCAATACAACAAAAAACAGGACGATACAAAGAATCGCCTGTAGCGGTACTTTCGTTGTTGTTTTCATAATTGTCGGGTATCTTATATTCAGAGGGTAAGATACCCTATAAAGATATCAAGTATTTGTGTAATAAAAAGAGGTCGTCTTAATATTAAGACAACCTCCTCTTTCAGTATCCGGTGTATTTAATTAAAGGATTCGGTGAAGAATATACCAGCGGGAAATTTCGTATGGTCTTTATAGTTAGCGCTTAAAATATCTTTATTGTTAAAGTTGAACACGCTGATGTTATTAGTCAGGTAGTCCCTGCCATAAGCCTTCATGGTGTTCAGGTATACTTCTCCTGTGACCGGATGTACAGCGATATTGTTATATACGATATTGGCATTCTGAACGACTGTCTTTGCATCTGCCATAAATTCAGTTGCGCCCATACTGAAAACGTGGCGGTATATTTTGGTGCCGGCGCCGCTGAAATAAAGAGTGTCACCCTTGGCCGTGATGCCCGGCGTAGCCCCAAAACCGGCACTCACGCTGCCTGTGATGATATCATTGGCTTTTATCAGGGAGTAGTCCCTGAAATTGATTTTGGAAATTTTAGCAGGTGATCCGGTGGTGGATACCCAGATATTACCGTCACTGGCTCTTACCACGCCGCTTACAGACCCTTTCATGTCCAAAGCATAGGTGAGCGTGTCCTTATTCGGTTCCACAACATATACTTTAGAGCCGGCGGCGGCAAATATTTTATTGTTGGAAACGGCCAGGGTCAGCTTGGCGGCAGACCGGGAGCCTTTGATAAAGGTGAGGGCTTTGGTGATCGGATTAAATCTGTATAAGCCATTGTTATCACGGATGATGACATTTTCCTCGTTTAACACCGCCACATGCGTAGGCCAGCTTAATGCGGCCAGTTCATCGTTGTAGGCGGCTACCTTTTTAAGCGTTTCCGCATTGGCCACAACGAGCAGGCCGTCGTTGCTAAAAGCGTCGCCTACCGCGTTCTTTTTACCGTTTTGGGAAATGATGTATATTTTGTTGTTGCTGATGAAGAGGTCTTGTGCCACGTTTCCCAGTTGGGTGCCATTGGCCTTAAAGTAAGCACTGTCCGTTATTACGCCTTTGGGACTGATGAATATCAGAGATCCGTTCTCCGTGGTCATGTTGCCCTCATTTAAAATAAAGGTGCCGTACTTGTATTTTCCATATACGGTAACACTTGTCTGGGAGGAAACCTTTTTATTATTGGTGGAAGCGGTGACAGCGATAATATGTTCACCCATGTCCGTTGATACAAATTTAAAAATGGAGTCGGTAGCGGTGGTGCCCTTGCCGTTGACGGTCCAGTTGAAGGTGCTGCCCTGTGGCGCCTTTGCTTTAAACACCAGGGTGTCTTCCTGTGCTACACCGTTTTGAGAAAGCACATTGATGATGGCTACTTCTCCGGTCCCAACCGGCATAGGCTCAGTAGAATCTTTTTTTGAACAGGATACCAATGCGACGGCGACGAACGCCCCAAATGCGAAAACGCTTTTTTTCATAAAATGCTAGTACTAAATGACTGGTTTGATAGCCTATCAGATGACATGCGAAAACAATAAGACGCCGAAATAATTTCAGTGCAAGTTGCATTCAAAGCCCTATCCTCGAAGCTTTAAAAATTATCTGCATTGGCAGGTCTCCTGGCTTGTTCTCACTTCGGACGGCCTTCCCGTTTTTATTCACTAAAAACAGTGGCGAGTAGATGTCCGGGTGTTGTTACAGAACTTACAGTAGCGGGTCTGCTCAGGATTTACACCTGATTCCCTATTAATTTTAACATCGTGAAACCTATGTTAAAAACCAATTGCGGCGCGAAAGTACAATAAATTATTGAAAAAGAAAGAGGAGCCGTTTGTGTGAACGACTAAAAAAGAATACTTTAGCCAGCTGAATATCAGTTTCTTCAAAAAGAAAAGAAAGATGATTAACCCAACCACAAACGTATACAGAAAACAACTGATCGAAGGCTTTTCCATTCCCGCGGTTATCCGCAATGGCAGTTATTTTTTTGTTGATATAGATGTTTATGCAGATGGAAGAGTAGACTGCTGGAACTTTGAAGATCTCGCACATTTTAAGGAAGATGTCAGAAGAGGTTGGGTAGTGTTGAATATCCCGGACAATGAAGCTATCTCCATCCATGGACTGGGCAGCTGGACCATCACCAATGGTTCCTGGTTGTTTGATACGGAAAGTTTTATTGACTATGTGTTGCAGCTGATCAGGATACTCAACCCAACACTGGAAAATATCTACCAATACAGGCAAAAAGTTGTTAACGGTATTAAGATAGGAGAGAGCGCAAACGGAATTGTTTACAAAGAACAAAAAAGAACGGCCAATGATTTGTTTCCTGAAAAAATAGGCGGAGAAAGCATACACCTGTTTTATAAAGTGAGCGAGGAATACCACCTGGTTAAAGTGATCATTTTCCCCGACCTTACCATTCATCTGTCCCGTCTGGAGAAAGCGGTGTACATCACCCTGGAAGAATTCGAGGAATTAATAGCCAAAGAAATAATTGTGTCAGAAGTTCCGGTACATGCCAAAGTCAACATACATGGCCTTGGAAGCTTTACGGTCCAAAAGGAGCTGTATGCCACCGATATCCGGGAGAAATTACTGGAAGTCCGGGACATTATCAGAGAGTTAAAGGGCGAGCCTTCTTCCATCGAAGTTTGCAGGACGGCGTACCAGCAATACCTGGACAATCCAACACTCGAAAATAAGGAGCAGCTGAAAAGCAGTTACGAAGCCGTGCCCGATCATCAGAAAATGTATGTCGGAGATATGGACACCAAAGATGTCGCTGTGAGAATGATCATCTATGGTGAGCAGGAAATTGAAAACTGGTCACATTACCGGGTCGCGAAAGCGAGGGGAGAGAAGTTGCCCGTTATCAATCTTCCTGCACCCAAAGATGAAAGCGAAGAATAAACATTTATTTTTAGTTCCAGTTGTCAACTTTGACATCAACAGGAAAGGGGGCGCCTTTCCCTGTTTCTACCAGTGACTTCAGGCTCATCAGGAATATGGCCCACTTCGTGCTGCAATGGTGCATGAACTCTACCGGCTCTTTCCAGTTCAGATGCTTAAACAGCAGGATGATATAATCGCCTTCCTGTTTCAGTTCAAAACTGATGGTGGTACCGATCCATTCCTGAGGGCCATCCAGTACTTCCCATTCCACTTGTGTGGGGGCCTGTAGTTTTTTGACTTTTATATCGAATCCATCATTACCAAACCGGAATTCGATGATATTGCCCACCTGGTCACCTTCTCCTTTGGTGTCGGTGGTCCACCAGCCGGCAAGGCCGTCCCTTGTTGTAAGGGTGCGGTAAACGTTATCGGGCGAAGCCGTTTTAACGCCCACACGGTGTAAGATGTTCGCCATAGGAAATGTTTTTTTCAAAAGTAGTTTTTTGGGTGAAACTTCGCGGAGGGTGATATGGACAATTTTTAGCGGTGATTTGGACGTTGGAAGGAGATGGGAAATATTAAATATATGATGAAACATAAAGCAATTGTCTTTTTTGTATTTAGCTTAATAGTACTTTCTTGCACAGAAAGGAAATTACGCACCCCTAAAGCGTATCAAAATACCATAAAGCTCGACGCAGATGGTTACGCAAAGCATAAAGGCGTGTTAACGCATCAGATGAGGGAATTGGTAACCAAACATGAACAGTCCTTTCACAGTGCCGAATATTATGATTCGACAGAACTACAAATTGATACTATACTGTATAGTAAAGACTATCAAAAGGTGATATTGTTTGTTCTTACGAAGAATCCAGTCAACAGACAGCTTAAGCCTGATAAGAATTATGATTGGTACTATGATGCCTTTTGTTATCTGGGGATACGGCAAGAAGATGGATTCAAATTAAAGTGGATGGACCCGTTCAGTATAATAAATTTCTATGATGGGGAAGCGGCTTCAGAACTTATTAAGGACACGTATTTTACTGAGTTCGCTACACTTAAAGAGGTAAATGGTGAATATAAATACAAATATAACCTTGATGATATGCGGTTTTGGGATGATCCGATTTGGGGAAAGTATTTTGAGAACAACTGAACGTATTATGTATGTCTTATAACAAAAAGCCAGCGTTTACGCTGGCTTTTGATTTTTTTAATGAATTTGAAAATCAGCTTCCGGCTTCTTTACGCTTCCCGCCATCTCCCTCACCGCCTGAACAATCCCCTTTTTATCATACCCGTACAATTCATGCAGCTGCTGCTGCGTGCCTTGTGTGGCAAATGTGTCCGGCAGTCCCAATCGCTTTAATGTAACGTGATAACCCTGCTCCACCATAAACTCCATCACTGCACTTCCTGCACCTCCCTGTATACAACCATCTTCTACGGTGATCACCGTTGAAAACCGGCTGAACACTTCATGTAGTAATGCCTCGTCCAGTGGCTTAAAGAAGCGAAGGTCATAATGTGCCACGTCTAAATGATATGCTTCCAGTTCCTTGCAGGCTGCTGTCACGTATTGTCCCACGGGGCCAAGGGAAAGAATGGCGATATCCCTGCCGGAACGGATTTTACGCCCTTTTCCTATGGTCAGCTTTCTGAAACCGGCAGTTGGAGGCAATGGCGCCGTAGTCCCTTTAGGGTAACGGACCGCAAACGGCCCGTGGCTTTCACCGGACTGGGCGGTGAAGAGCAGGTCCCTGAAGTCTTCCGCGTCCATCGGGGAGGCACCGATGATACCGGGCACGCATCTTAAAAAAGCGATGTCAAATGCGCCGTGGTGCGTTGGCCCATCCTGACCTGTCACACCGGCCCGGTCAATACAGAAGACGACATTCAGCTTCTGCAGCGCCACGTCGTGGATCAGCTGGTCATAAGCGCGTTGTAAGAAAGTGGAGTAGATGGTGCAATAGGGGAGCAAGCCATCGGCTGCCAGACCGGCAGCAAAAGTTACGGCATGCTGTTCGGTGATGCCCACGTCAAATACGCGTTCCGGCATTTGTTTTTTCATATTGGTAAGTGCGCTTCCGGATAACATCGCGGGTGTTATCGCTATAATTTTCGGGTTGCTGTTGGCCAGTGTTATTAACGTATCGCCGAATACCTGCTGAAAAGTGGTGGTGGTGTCTGCATCTAATGTGGCGCCGGTGGCCCTGTCGAATTTTTTGGGCGCATGCCATTTGGCATGGTCGGTCATGGCCGGTGCAAAGCCCTGGCCTTTGGTGGTGACGCAATGCAGCAACTTGGGCCCGGGGATATGCTTCAGTTTCTCCAGTACATGGACCAGCTTCGGCAGGTCATGTCCGTCAACCGGGCCAAAATACCGGATGTTCAGCGCTTCGAAGAGATTACTGTAGCGTAGGAGCCCTCCTTTTATGGCTTTCTGAAGTTTCCTGGCCACTTCCACAGGCCAGTTGGCTGGCTGCCCGGGATGTGTCAACAACTTTCTGATGTGCGACTTTAACGCATTGTAATGTTTGCCTGTGGTCAGCTCGGTGAGATAGTTTTGTAGCGCGCCGGTATTGGCGTCTATCGACATATTATTATCGTTCAGTATCACCAGCATATTAGGCTGTTCATAACCTGCGTTGTTCAGGGCTTCAAAGGCCATGCCTGCCGTCATGGCGCCGTCACCGATCACGGCGATGTGCTGACGGGTATGGTCGCCCCGGTATTTGGCGGCACAGGCCATGCCCAGTATAGCTGAAATGGAAGTGGAAGAATGACCGGTGCCGAAGGCGTCGTATATGCTCTCGTCCCTGCTGGGGAAACCGCTGATGCCCTCCAGCAGCCTGTTGGAATGGAATCGGTTTTTCCTTCCGGTTAACAGTTTATGAGGATATGCCTGATGACCAACATCCCAGACCAGTTTGTCTTCCGGAGTGTTGAATACATAATGCAGCGCTACGGTCAGCTCCACTACACCGAGACTGGAACTGAAATGACCTCCGTTCGAGGCAACATGATCTATCAGGAAAGACCTTATCTCCCCACAAAGGTGTTGCAGGGAGGTAACGGGCAGGCGCCGTAAATCATCAGGGGTGTCAATATTATAGTGTTCGGGCATTCAACGTTCTTTCCGCCAAATTTAAATCGCTTACTTTTACGGTACAGATACAGATTATGTATAAATTACCAGTACAGATATGAAGGTGTATAAATTCGAAGCCTTTACCAACGCCATCGAAAAAAACATACGCGAAGGCATTTTCAAGCCCGGGCATAAACTACCTTCTGTCCGCGATCTGAAAGAGCAGTACCAGACAAGTATCAGCACGATACAGCACGGCTATGAATACCTGGTGGCCCGTGGACTGGTGGAGAGTGTGCCTAAATCAGGTTACTATGTCAGCAACAAAGCAAACTTGTCGGACCAGCAGGTGAAGGCCAGACACAGGCCAGTGGTGAGGGACGCCATCTTTAAGCATCATCTTGGCCTTACTACTTCTCTGAAGGAAGGACGACAGTTATCAGAATTTAATGTGGCGGCTCCCGGTGATCTGTTGATACCACAGAAATTATTGCTCCGTACCATGCAGCAGGTGATCAGGGAACAAGGCGCTTCGTTGTTACGCTATTACCCGTCAAACGGATCGCCGGCATTAAAGGAAAACATCATTAAAAAAGCAGCTGTCCATCAAACCATTTTAAATCCGGATGAACTGTTGATTACGGACGGAGCCCTACAGGCGCTGTACATCGCTTTGTCTGCTGTCTGTAGCCCGGGCGATGTGGTTGCTGTGGAAAGTCCTTGTGTGTTTTCTGTCCTGGAAGTGATCAGGGTATTACAGCTCAGGGTGATAGAAGTGCCCGTTGATCCATACGCCGGATTTGATATCGATTTTTTGAAGAAAGCCTGTCGCACCAATGCTATTAAAGCTGCTATTGTAACACCTAATTTTCATAACCCTACCGGGATATTAATGACCGATGAACAGAAGCTGGCGCTGTTGTCTGTAGCCTATCAGCACCATGTTGCGTTGATCGAGAACGATGTGTACGGAGACCTGAACTTTCACGGGCAACGGCCTTCTGCGATCAAAAGATTTGATGACAGCGGACTGGTGTTGTCTTACGCATCCTATGCGAAAACACTGGCGCCGGGAATACGCGTGGGTTGGCTGTCAGCGGGCAAATTTATGCAACGTGCGGAGCAGATCAGGTTTGCATTGGGGAGCACCGTTTCCCCCCTGTACCAGGAGACGGTCAGCCGTTTGCTGGCCGGCAACAGTTACGACCGGCATGTTCGCTCCTTCAGAATGCAGCTGGCGAAGAATGCGCATCAGGCCATCAATTTATTGTCCGCTTATTTTCCGGAAAAGACTTCCATCTTAACGCCTTCGGGTGGATATAACATCTGGGTGAAGATGCCGGATGATACAGATATGGTCTACTTCTATGACCAATGTGGAAAGATAGGCGTGCGGTTTACACCGGGTTACACCTTCTCGTTTTCCGGCGCTTATGATAAATATTTCAGGTTGGTTTTTGCGGACAGGTTTTCTTCCAAAAGGACGGAAGCGCTTCGGCTGGCCGGCCAGCGGGCACAGTGACCTCTGCGGTGTCCGCTCTCCTGCATGTTGATTGTACAAAATCAAAAACGATTAGCATTGCGAATCAAAAAGAATGTCTTAACTTAACTACTCAGTATCCCCGAAACCATTAAACCCCTTTATATGAGCCCTCAACCAGACCTTGCGGTACAGCGTGCCAATGCACTACTGTCATTCCACCAGTCATTGCCTGCAGGCAAAACCACTCCACTTAATCTTTCCGATGCAGACCAACGCAAACATGCTGAAGTGATGCTGCAGGCAGCCGGCCGTTTCAGCGATGCTTATCCACACCTGTACAAAGCCTTGTATGGCGGCAGCAACCACAGCCCAGAAGGCATTGACACAGTTCATCTGGTGGATTCCGGAAAAACGGCAGCAGGAAAAGCAACAGCGTCAGTGATGGCTTGCTCCGGCGGCAACAATATGATAAGCGGCGGTCACCTCGTGATATTCGATGCCGACAGCGGCGAGTTACTGGCACAGGGAGAGAATACCTCCGTAAGAAGCGGTGTTGTAGTATGTTCTACGCGTGCTGCTTCGGCATTGCCTGCGGGAAAAAAGCTCTCTGTTTTGTACCTCGGCCATACAATAAGCGATGATGGATCTACCAGGTTCTTTAGTTATGCGAACACGGTTAGCGTAGGCAATGGCATCACCGTAAAAGTAACCGATCCTGTCATCAAAAATTCGACAGACGGCCTTATCCATCTTGGCGTAGGCAGGACAGGAGGATATCCCACCAGCGATTATATTTATACCGAACCGCAGAACCTTAACAATCCCTGGGTCATTTCGCCGTTTACCGGCACTGTGCCGCTCAGTGGCTCCATTGATATAAAGCGTCTCACCGTCGCAGACCTTACTACAAATATTGTGATTCAAAAAACCGGCGGCACTAACATCACATTAAACCGCTCAACCCAGTTCACGCCAGATTCAAGATTTGTAGCCGCTTTCTTTGTTGGAATCTCTCCCAATATTTTACAGTTTAATTTTCCATATGATAGTTTGAGCCATTCCAATACAAGGTCCATCGTCTATGATTCCACTTCTTTTGGCAGTGAAGTGGTGAGCTATTTTTACTTTGCCTTTAACGGTATTCCGCTGCAGGGAGGGGCAGTCGCACCGCCTTTTTATGTATGTAGCATTAATTTCCCCGATGAACCCTCGCTCAATTGTACCAAGATACCCAACCTCTATTACTGGTGGCATTGCCTGGCCAAAGGCACATTGGTGACACTGGAAGATGGCTCACAAAAACCGATAGAGGAAATAACACAGGACTACCGGGTAAAAACCGCCGACGGTAAAAGCCTTGGCGTATACGCCACCGTAAAAGGCACACATACCTCCAATGGTACGCCCGGCGAAGATGGCGTGTACAAAGTGACAACAGCCAATGGAAAAAGTTTTGTGGCCACAGGCGATCACATGGTGTTTACCGCTGCCAACAAATGCAGCAGCGTGCATGACCTCGCGGCAGGCGACGGCATACTCACTGAGGAAGGCGCATCAACAGTAAAAAGTAAGGATGCCATATCATATGACGATACGTTCTATGCGCTCGCATTGGGGCATCCCGATGAGCAGGCTGCTCCTGACTTCCCCAAAAACATGGCAGGCTATTATGCCGGCGGCGTATTGCATGCCGACCAGAACGCCATGCGTACTCAAACAGCTGCCAGGTACAAAGACCCCGACTATATGCTGCCCCGTATGAAACAGGAGCTTCACCAGGATTACACTTCTGCATTGAACGATATGCGTTCTTAATATTTATTCCGCATGGCTACAAGCGTTATTCAAAACCTTTATTATGCCAGCCCCTATTCGCAATTGCCACCGGGCGTTGGCACGGCAGGTATCACCCTGCAAACAGACCCCAGTCAATCACCCACGCCGGCAAACGTCCGCGACCCGGTACTGGTGATACGGTTACGCATGGCGGCCAACCCGCAGGAAGTAATCGCTGTATCGCCCACCTCCGGTGCCGGCACCAGTGTGAAGACAGCCTTTATTCAGCCTAAGTTCCCGCTGTCCGCCACTGATTCGTATATGCTGGACGTGATATGGGTAAGAAATGGCACGCCGGAACCCAGCATCGACTGGAACGCGGCCATTACCTCAGCGCCCATTACAGCAGCGGAGGTATCCATCTTAAGCGCCAGTTTCGACGGATCTAACGTAACAGCCGTGCTGGGATATGGCTCCAGCGGGATGGGCGTAGGTGCACAGGTGAATGTATATTCTCTTTCGTTTGGTACATATGTCAACGTGGGCAGTATGCAAACGGAGGGTAATACAGTAACGGTACCTGTTAACAGCACCGGCTTCCCTGCCGTATTCTTCTTAAGCGCACAGGCAGCCATTCCTACCGCTAATACCGGCGGCGCCGGGTCTTTTTCCGGCCCGTTCAGCCTCGGCCCCGCTACGCCCATTACTGCGGCCTGTGGCATACCTCAGGCTGCTAAAACCATCAGTGCCGCGGCTTACAACGGCAGTACACTGACGCTTTCATGGGCGCTCGATACCGTCACCGGCTGCGTTGATCCTGACTCCAGCCGCATACAGGTGCTGGCCAACGGAAAAGTCATCGCACACTATACCGGCGGCCCCTTGTCGGCCATCGTTCCATTGGAGGCCTACGGACAGAACGGTATCACCATCGCCGTCAGCACGGTTTCAAATAATATCGGCAGCAAACCTTTAACGTTCAGCCTGATCACCACCTCACCGGAGATCACGAACGTGGTGGCCAACAAGTCTTCCGGCAAGGTGACTGCCAGCGTCACCATTCCGACAGGACTGGCAGTACAGGGATATTTAATGGATGGAGACAATGTGCTGGCAGGACCTGTAACAGCCAACGGCAATGTGCTGACCTTCGACTATGCGACGGCTAAATATAATGTGGAGGGCATGGTCGGACTGAGTGTGAGAGGCAACATCGCTTCTGCCGACGGTACCATCACAGGCCCGCGAAGCAAGCCGGCAGTGTTGCTGGCAACAACGCCTTCGCTGAAACTCGCAAATATCCGCACCGATCCCGCCAGCGCAACAAAGTGGCGTATCGATCTTACATGGGACCGCCTGCCGGATGCGGCAGAAAATGTTGCAGCCTACACGGTCAGTCTCTTGCAGGACAATGTAACGGTTGCTACCCAAACACTCAATGCCGTAGCCACCACCCTTTCTCTGGACAAGACAGCTATCGATACCGGCAAAACACAAACCATTCAATTGTCCGCCACCGGCGCTACCGGCGGCGCTTCGCCCACCCAAACGCTGTACGCGCTGTTTGCCGCGCCTGTGCTGGCATCGCTTGCCACCACGCAAAACCAGGTGGCCGCCACCTGGAAGGCGCCGCAAATTCCGGCTGGCAATACAATGCCGGTCATATATCGTTTGACCGCTATTGCCGGTGGCACCGTTATTGGCCGTAGCAGCGAAACAACCGCCATCAGCGCGGCGATAGCGCTTGCAGACATCGCTGTTCCTGACACCGGAAGCATGAGTGTCATGGTCAGTGTGGCATTAGGGCCTGTAGTGTTGCAACCGGATACGGGCATGGCCGGCGGAACAAGCGCCACGCCGATTCTAAAAGCCCCGGCCATCAAACAGGTGAGCGCCGATCCCGTTACCAATATATCCACCCTCAACTGGGCGGCCGTTGATACTGCCAGTACCTATACCATCATTTTCACAGACGGCACCTCGCATAAAGACATTGGCACTACTTCCTACCCGTTGCCACAGGCACTTGCCACCGGCGCACAGATGGGGTATACAATACAGGCCAATGGTACGGCAAACGGCGTCGCCCTTACCGGGCCGCCATCGGTGTTGACGTACATACCCACCAGCGTAGCCGATATATCATGGGTGAGGTATAACGGAAGTGATGTGAGCCTGGAGTGGACCGGTGTGCCAGACGCTTTGAGCTATAATGTTTTTGTGTACGATGAACTAAACAGCAAGGCTTATACCGGTGCAGTCAGTCAGACTTCGGCATCTTTTACCATTACGCCGGAACCCGGCAGGGTGTACACTGCCTACGTACAACCGGTAACAATAGACGGTACAGCGCTGAGAGGAGCAAGAGGTACCTTATTCAGTGCAGGCGTATACGTGAGCCAGCAACCCTCTGCTACGGCCTACCCTTATGCTTACATTGCGCAGGCCATGAATGCGTTGGGATCTGCTACGGCCAATCCGCCGGCGCAGGTGATTACGCTGTACCTGCCTGAACTGGGCAGTACTGCCGGCGCACTGGGTACTACGGCCATCTCATCAGGACCGTTTAAAATTGAGCCTTCAGGAGTGGCAGCGCTGCCGTACAAGCTAACGATAGCCGGAGACGCCAGCGTATGGACGTTCAATACCATTGCCATAAGACCGCAGCTGGGACAGGCTTATGTTACTTTCCTGAAAGACATTGAGAAACCGCCTGTTGGCGGTGTGCCCGGCGCCACGGCCTATGGTATTGCTTTGGTGCAATCAGCCATCGCCTGCGCCCTGCCGCAGACATTTGCCGAGCAGCTGTATTACAACTTCGGATTTTCAACCACTACCAATACAGGCGCCGGTTATATCGACCTGCGGCCGGGAATGGTACTGCGGGTGACGGCAAGTGATTATGTCAACATTCCGGGCAGCGTGCCCACATGGATCAATGGATATGGTCCGGGCGCCCCGCTCGATTTTGAGATCGGCAGCTATAACGCAGGCGGCAACTGGCGTACCGGCTTTGACGCTTTCCTGAGCACGCTCTCTTCTTTAGGCGCGCTGAATGTAAGCGTTCCGGCCCTGAGCACCGGTTATACACAGGCCGGGCTTGCAGGCGCGGTTGATCTCTATTATTCACAATTCATACAACCCTTTTACCGCCTGTATTTTCCGTCAGCCATCAACCCCGCCTGGGGACAGGGGACCAATTCCACCCAGTCTAATTTTACACTGGTGGCGGCAGCGAAATATGCTGACCTGCAGAATACAAACGTCAACCCGTCCGTTACGCCCACGGCTTACTTCCGAGGCAGGACAATCGTGCAGGTCATGATAAAAGTGATGGTGAACGGGATGGAGAGGCTGGTGCCGGTGGGCGCCACAGTGGGCAACCTGCTGGAGCAGTTGAACATGCTGCCGGCAGCTACTTCCGGACTGTCTAAAAACCTTCGTATATACAGGTCCGTTACAGCGGCCATTACCGGCCCGACAGCTTCCGCTTCACTGACGCCACTGCTGGAGTTGCGGGTAGACTGGAACGGGCTTTCTACGTATGCCATGGGCAATGGACTGAATGCCATGTCAGCACCATTGCTGCCTGGCGACCAGGTATTCACTGATAAAACCGGTGTATGAGCGCTCCCGTATTTAACCAGGTAGGCTCGTTATTGTTATATGAGCTGTCTACGTTGCCTGTCGGCAATGCACCCGGTTACTGGGCCGGATATTTCGCGACGGCCTCCAGCAATCTTGGCGCAAACGCCGGCACCACCGCGGTATGGCAGGACATCAGCGGCGGCTTCTATTTATTCCTTGATAAAAAGCCAGCTGATTTCGCGTTGTTCGTACAGGAACTGGAGGCGCTGCGTCCCAGCTTGGGGCCGCCCAATGTGGTACGTTTTGTATGGATCATGAATGCTGACCAGCCTTCTCTGAGATGGCAAACCACTTCGGGCCTTGCGGAATATGCAGGCAGTGGAACGGATATAACGTGGACGCTTACACGTGCAGTGTCATTCCTGTTTGGCGCGTACCAGTTGACCATTGCAGGACTGAGCGCGTTGACATATATTGACGATACCCATGGCGGGGGCATACAATTCACCGCCGGTGGCAGCCTGGACGGGCCGGAAGGTGGCTATGCATTCGGGCCGGCGGCCATGAGCTTCACCGGGCCGGCATTAGGAGCTTTTAACAGCGAAATGAATATCCCGCGCCCTTCCAATCCTGATTTTGCCGGTGTATGGAACGCGTTAAACATCGGGCTGCTGTACGGAGCAGCTCCGGCAGCAGAAACAGATCTCCCGGAAGATAACTATACACAAATGGTGTTCATGCCTGTATTCGACAGGCAGAAAGATACGTTGAACCTGGGACTGCTATTTGATCCGCTTTACCTGCAGGAGCCCTCCCGCACGGCGCTAAGCCTGTTTCCGCCAAGTGGCAATCCTTCACTTATACTGGACAGTTACCTGCGCACCACAAGGGGTTACACTATACAGCTGACACCATTGACCGGCAGTGGGGCCATTCCGGACGCCAGGTTTGTCATCGGCGCATGCCCGGTGCAAACCGGCTCGCCCGATGCTGGATTACGGTACCACTTCAGTCCTGATGGCGCATTCCAGGTTACGGTGAAACCGCCGGCCAGTGCGCCGGCCACCGCTTCCGCTACTGTTGTCACCGACCAACTGCTGTTGGGCCTCTCGGGGCTGGAGTATGCCAACCTGGGCAGCAGCACTTACATGATAGCATTTGAAGGCGGCAAGCCCGCCTATATTCCGCCACCGGGAAAAGATAAAAACGTGGCGCCCGATGTGTCGGAAGCGCTGACAGCTGCGGCCACCACGTCACATTTAACGGTACTGTCGGTGAACAACCAGGGAGCGCAGCCGGTGTATTTTGCGCAACCGCAACAGGCGCCGGTATTCTCCAACCGTCAACAGCGTGAAGACAATGTGCTCGACTATAATCCCATACCAGCGTACACACTTCATTATAATGAAGCCCAACGGCCGCCGGTATTTCCTTCCGGTGTTTATGCAGGGCTCACCGGCACGGACGTAGCCGTTGCGTCCGGAATGGAAAATGCCAGTATCGCACCATACAGAAGCTATTGCCTCGGAAAGGAGTATGGCATGACGCCTATTAATGAGATGCCTTCACGCCGCGTCCGCGCGGCAGGTGACCCGCTGGGCGTTACACCGCAGGGAATGGTGGCTGAGCTGACACCGGATTACAACGATTACGACGGACTGATACTGGGCAACATGCCCGGCACCGAATATCCAAGGGTAGACCTGAGCGCCGTGCAGGGAAAGTTCAGGCAGGTGCTGCAAAGCAACCAGCTGTTTTTTGTAGCGGCAAATGTGGATGAACTGATGATGGGCACTTCCGTACGTTACATGTTAACAGATGGAGAGAAGCCTTATCTGCTGGCGATGGGTGTCCCGCAAACGATCATCGATGCGGTATATCAAACACTGACAGGTAAAACGCAGCCCTTTGAAACAGAAAAAGATTTCGTGGCATGCATCGGCACTGCGGCCACAGTACAATATCTCCCCAGTTTTCTAAAGATAGCGGGCATCCTGAAAGTGGAAATGGACGGATGGGTATTCCAGCTCTCGCCCAGGTCATGGCGTACGGATGCCGCCAGTCCCACTATCATGATTGGTAAGTTCTGCAACCGCACGTTGCTGGAACTTGCCAATGACACCAGCAGCTGGCTCTGGCCGGAAGTAGCCGTACGTAAAGACAGTTCGCTGGCTGCCACGCAGACCGTGCTGGTGAACATGTTCAACGCTGCTGCAGAACCTGGCGCTTCCGAAGCCTTGAAAATATTTTACAAAAAGGTGGTGAATGATCCGAACTGGAACGGCTTCCTGTTCCTGAATGCGCCGGCGGATATCGCTGAAATGCCCGATGAACTGAAGTTTCTTACTGCGGGCATCGACCTTAAACAATTTTACGCGCATCACATCGGCTTTTCACAAACACCTTTCACGGTGGAAAATGGCATGCCCAAACTGGAGCAGACCGCCGCATTTGGGTTGATCAACTATAACGACCCGCTTGATCTCTATGCCGATGAAAGCATTCCGTTTGGCTTTAAGACGATGGTACTGCTGGTGCGTTTTGCCAACGCCGCACTGGCTGATTTCTCCGCACAGGTGGAACTGATGCTGAACCAAATGCTGGGAACACCGCTCAGCAAACAAGTAGCAGCACGCGGTAATAACCTCATCATGGACGGTTCCTACCAGCGTGTGGGCGGCGCGCCCAGCTATTCATTTGCCCTGATAGGACAGAATATTTTTCTGTCAGGCGGGGGCTCGGCGCTTGCCTCCATTGAAGTGTTGTCTGTGCAGCTGGTCAATGGCGGCAATAAGGCCAATCTCACAGAAGTGCTGACAACATTCATTCTTTCGGGTAACCTGAAGTTTGTGCTGATAGAAGGGTTTGATCTTTTCTCTTTTGGGCCCGGGGAAGATACCAATGCAGATTATTATTTGCGCTACAGCGGATTAAGCATAGACATGCAGTTTCTTATGACAGCGCCCGAAGACCAGACATTTACAGTGCGTGAGGCTAATACCGCTTTTGATATGACGGCCAGCCTGGCCAGGCCTTCTTCTTTGTTGAATAATTTTCCGTTGACGGTCACCTCCCTGATAGCCAGTCCGGATTTGTCTGAAGAAGGGGAGCCACCCAGCGGGCAAACGCCGGAAGACATGGGCTATACTTCTGTTTCGGCCCCTATCGACCAAACACCGATGAAGCCATCCTGGTACGGCCTTGTGTTTACGCTGGACCTGGGGACGTTTGGCGCATTGACCGGAAGTGTGAGCTTCAAAATATCCATCCTGGCTGCGTGGTCGTTGGGTGGGGGTACAGACGGACTCGCAGTCTATATGGGACTGAAGCTTCCGGGGATTAACGCTATTGCCGGTAGTTTTCCAATACAGGGCGTGCTGAAAATCGGCTTCAGGAATTTTCAGTTTGAAACGTACCAGACCAACGATAAAAAGCTGGGATACTTATTACGCCTGCGCAATTTCTCCGTGTCTGTATTGTTATGGAGTTTTCCGCCAGGAAACAATAATATCATACTGTTCGGCCAGCCTGGAAATCCCAAAGGATCATTGGGCTGGTATGCAGCGTATGACAGCGGCACCAATAAAAAGCCTAATACGATGATTGATCCGGTGCAGCGCCGTCTTGAAACCGGCAGGCGCACACCGCCGGTAGCATAACCTCAAAACCATACAATTTATGGCAACTGGATTTATAGTACTCACCGTAGTGGACGTTGGCCAGGGACAATGCACTTTCCTGGAAGTGTATGACGATAGTAAGACCCCTAAATTGATTCAGACCGTCATGATGGACTGTGGGAGCGACAAAAAAAGCGATGACACGCCTACTAACCTGGAATATATTGCCACCAGGGTGGCATCGATGGCCAAGCCTGCGTTTGATTGCATTATTTTTTCGCACAGCGATAAAGACCACATCAGCCTGACCCAGGATGTACTCGATTTGATCCCCGCCACCAAAAAGCCTGTTGTGAAAAAAGTAGTGTATGGCGGTGACTACGATCAATATGAGAAATCCCATGTTAATATCCTCGATGACCTTCAGACGAACGGTTATTGCACAAGAAAGGATATTATCAGCCCGGGCAGCTATAAAACCAATTATGACAAAAAGAACGGCAAATTTGCAGGTCGGCCGCTATGGGAAAGCAGTGACAAAGCTGTTAAGATATATTCCGTTGTTGCCAATGTACTATCAAATGATCCCGATTGGGATTCAAATGATGAAGATCTATGGGGATCAAAGGCTGAGGAAAAAAACCGGGTGTCGATCATCTGCGGCTTATATTATGCCGGCGTATCGTACGTTATTTGCGGAGATGCCACCAATGTGACCATGTCGGTGACCAATCAGCTTTTTAAAGGGACAACGGTCTTTAAAAAAAATGAAATGACCACGTTGCCACACCATGGCAGCAGGGCAACAGCTTATGCGGTGCCCCGCACGAAAGATCCCAGCGACGCCGCAGTGAAGGTGGTGAACACATTTGCCAAGCTCATGAACTCGAGAATACTCACGGCCAGCGCTTTTGAAAAGCACAGGCATCCGTCTTTGATGCTGATGAACGCCTTTCTGCCTACGCTGACAAAGCCATTTCTTCGCGACGCGAGGCTCAAACAACAAAATACGCACCGGCTGAACGCCTATGTAGATATAGATATCGAGATAAAGAACAATACTCCACCTCCTACAAAAAAGAAAAAAACGGGCAAGACAAGCGGAGACTTCGTGACACGAGATTCGGTATGGTCTTTTGATTCTACCACCTGTACCTTCACCACCAGATATACTAATCCATGGCTGGTCTATTCTTATAACCTGGGTAATGATAAATGTGAGGCCTCGGATGGCGTGAAAACTAATAAAACCACCAAGGCCCCGGAAGTTATTAACCCACATGCCTGCTGGCAATGGGACGGGCTTTCGGACGGCGAATGTCTTGTAGGTGGTTATGCTGATCTCAGCCTGCCGCTTACAATATTTACAAGCGGCGCCGTGGGATTGGCTATTCAACCCGGCGGTCCTCTGGGAAGAAGAGCTGTGTGGGAATTTGATAAAGATGGAAATGAAATAGCAGGGAAAGACAGCAGGCCATCACCGGTAACCGTCAGGTCAAAAAACATCCCCGTCAGGCAGCCGGCATCCTCCCCAAAACAATTTCAACGCCTGCAACAATTCTATTAAACAGTAATAGACTATGAGCGCTACCAGTGTATATAACGCCCTTAATGACGCTATCCACAATAGTTCCCTTGACCTGTGGACAACCGCCAACAGTTCTACCGATCTCACAGGATTGGTGCCCGTCATGGAGTTGTTTGGTATCCGGTCAAGCTACATGCTTACCAATGTAGCGCTCACCATGTCGCCCAGCGGTACCAGCGTGCTGCTAAGCGGTAGCGGTTCTTTTACCGGCAGTGCCGTCTACCCTGTTACTGCTACAATGCGCTACGTGCAGGAAGGCAACGTTTTTTCGCTGATGCTGGCAGTGAAAACAGATTGGGTATTTTCAGATTTTTTCACACCACTGCCACTCACCTATATGCAGGTACCGGCCATTGCAGAAGGCGTTACCTGGTACGATTCGATTCTGACAGGCATGAAGGTGGGCGCGGCGGAGTTTTCAGGCGCCAGCGGAGCCACTTCCCTGTCGCTTACCGGCTTTCTGTTACTGCCTGATGAGAATCAGCCGGATAAAAAACACCTGTTAGACAAAACGCCCATGATAGGACCGTGGCCACTCCGTATAACCGGGACCGTTACCATGCCGGACGCTGACCGGACCTATCCGCTGATGAACATCAATGCCACCGGCAGCGCCACCGTAATAGATGCTGGCAGTGAACCGGGCATACAGGGGCCTCAGCCCATCGCACTCATAAATCCCGGTCTTAACTTCGTCATTGCCCCGCTCTCACAGCCGCAACCTGGTATCACCGCCTTTTCTACAGTATATCTGTATGGTGATTTCGCTATCGGTAAAATACAGGGGCGTATTCAGACAATCATTCTTTCTACCAACGACCTGTGGAATTTCGTCGTGCTGTTTAAAAAAGAAACTGCCTCACTGGTACAGGGACTTGCAGAACTGATTGGTGTTTTTGGTGTTGATCTGCCCCTTCCGATGAACTTTCCGGTGCTGAGTGATTTCTATGTGGCGGAAATAGATATGGACCTGCTGAACAGCGGCACGGACCAGTTCCCCATATTTTCGCTGAATGCGTTCGGGATGACCATACAGTCAGATAAGACCTGGGACCCGCCTGTGCCATTTGTGACTATCAATAAAGTCGGGACGCATTGGGTGTGGACCTGGTCTGAAGTGCTTACCGACACCGGCGATTATGTGAAAACGCATGTGGTGACCGGCAGTGTATTCGGCACCATGAACTTTGGATCAAAAGGCTCCACCGTCGTCGTCATTCCTCCTTCCCCGGATAATCCCAATAGCCGGAGAGAACTGTTGGTGCTGAACGATCAAACGGTGTCCTTCGATCTTAAAGTGTCGCTGCCTGATTTGATTATTAGCGGTACGTTGGCAAAAGACAGTTACATCCCCATCGGCAGCGCATTTGCCTATTTCTTTGGCAGCTCCGGCCCCTCTACCGGCCTGCAAACGATGAACGTGACCAAACTGAAATTTTCGGCCGACCCAATAGGTCAAAACTATTTCGCTACCGCAGGAATCCTCTTCGGCGACCCCGCACATCCTGATGCGGTGCAGGGTTGGGAGATCAATCTTTATATAGCCACCATATTGGTGGAAGGGATGGAATTTGATATCGCGCTGAATAACGGGAAAATATCCGGTAGCCTCAGCGGTACATTTTATCTGAAGCAGGGATCACCAGGCAATTACAACCTGCCACGTTTCCTGATTTCTGCGGAGTATCCCGTACAGGACCCTGAAACGCCGCAGGGATGGACGCTCAGCGGCAAATTATACGAAGGCACTTCCATTGATCTCGTGGACCTGGTGCAGCGGTTCATCTACGGGGAAGGACATACGAAACCCGACTGGATACCGGATATCCTGGTCGACCGGTTGTATGCCACTTTTGTCACCGGCTCCAAAAAAGACGGCGTCCAGGTAGTGAAACCTTCCTATACGTTCGGCGCCACTATTTCCGCCCGCTGGGAACCTACGATTTTTGATACGCAGCTAAAAATAAACGCTTCCGCCAGCATTGACATGGAGAAACCTGCCACCGCCGACAAAGCCACGGGCAAAATCAGCGGCATGTTCAGCGTGAACAAGATCAGGCTATCTGCGGCCCTCACCTTCGGTGTACCGGAAGCTACTTATCTCTTTAAAGTAGAATTCGATACTATATGGCTGCAAGCCACCACGTCCTGGCGCGGTGAACAAAATAACCGCCACCAGGTAGTGTCACTACAGCTGGGCGGTGTAACGCTCGGCGATATCCTGGAATACCTCGTAAACCTCGCCGCGCCTACTATCGGCTTCAGACTGGATTCGCCGTGGGACGTGCTGAAACAAATAGACCTGTCCCGCTTCGTGCTGACCATCGACCCCAAAGACAACATTGTAGAGTTTGTGTTTAATGCCAAAGTAGACCTGGTCATAGCACAACTGGATTCTATCGGCGTACGTTACAGCAGGCAAAGCGGTGAAGGGAAAGTCGACATGATTTTGACTGGCAGCTTCATGGGGCAGCGCTATACAAACGATAATCCATTGAGCTGGGACGTGGTGAACGATCCGCCGCCCGCTGTTCCCGGACAAGGCCAGAGCCTGATAGACCTGCGTTACCTGGGCCTGGGCCAGCGTGTTACTTTCATCGGGGATACGCCCAATACTGTCGCGGAGAGCATTGCCAAACTGCGGAAAGACATGACACCGCCGCCCAGCGACGGCAGTCCCATGCCCGCCACCATGCAATATTCAACAGAAAGCCAGTGGCTCATTGGCTTGGACATGACGCTCATGAACACGATAGACCTGGGATTTATTTTCAATGACCCCAGGTTGTACGGCCTTTCCATTGCACTGGGAGGCGAACGGGCAGGAGCGCTGGCAGGACTGAAGTTCGAAATACTCTATAAAAAAATTACGGACGAAATAGGCATGTTCCGTATAGAATTCCAGGTGCCTGATATGTTCCGTACTATTCAACTGGGAGTGGTAACGATCACACTGGGAATCGTAGTCATAGAGATTTATACCAACGGCAATTTCAAAATAGACCTGGGCTTTCCCTACAACCGGAACTTTGCCCGCTCTTTCAGCTTGCAGGCGTATATCTTCATCGGGCGGGGCGGTTTTTATTTCGGGCTGCTTAACGGTGACACCTCTACGCAGGTGCCACGTATTTCCAATGGTACGTTTTCACCGGTGATAGAACTCGGTATTGGCATTGCTGCTGGCGTAGGCCGTGAAATACGTGCAGGCATACTTTCCGGCGGCGCCTATGTAGAGCTGCAGGTAATATTCCAGGGCGTGCTGGCCTGGTTCAACCCCAGCAGCAACGGCTCCGCTTCCGTGACGTATTTCAAATGCCAGGGCGTGGCCGCCCTCTACGGTAAAATATATGGCTCGGTGGATTTTGCCGTGGTAAAGGTTTCCGTGACGCTGGAAGCCTACGTGCAAATCAGCATTATCTATGAGAGCTACCAGCCTATGGTGCTTACACTGGCAGCCGCGGTAAGTGCAAAGGCATCCATCAAAATATTATTCATCAGAATTCATTTCTCCTTCAGTGTAAAACTGGAGATACAGTTTGTGGTAGGCTCCGCACAGCCAACGCCCTGGATACTCAGCAATAACAACGGCGGCTCAAAATCCACGTTGGCAGCGCAGGGGCACACGCAGGTGGCATACCGCTCCAAACAAAATTTCTGTTTCAGCAACAACAGGTACCGCCGGTTGAAAGCCCTGCGCAATACGCATGATACCGCCCTGAGACGTATGCGGGCAGCAGGTGTTATCATGGGTGATGTCAGCAGTGGTTATGTGCTGCACTGGAAACCTGGTAACAAAGTGTTTACGGATTCTCCACGGAAAGCACACCTGACGCTGCTGCCGGCGTTTACCGTGGCCGATGTGCCGGTGAACTGGAATGACACCATTCCTGACAATCCCAATCCTGTTTACAGAAGCGCTTTTGTATTGTTTGCCGATACCGGGATGTCGCCCACTGCCACCGACGCGGCGGCATGTGCCATACGTAGCGCTGCACACAGCGCCATGACTGCCACCGATAACGACACCAGCCTGCTGGCCGCCGATATTTTAACGCAGGGCTTATTGTTATATACTGTCAACGCATTGCCACGCGATGCCGGGGAAGGCAATAACATCACTGCCGGACAAATACAACTGTTACTGGAACAGCTGGACATGCCGGACACGATGGCAAGCGGGCTTTCCATCACCGACCTGGCCACCTTCTTCAGCACCAATATCAATTTGTGGATCAGTGGTGATACCGATCCCCGTCCCGATGAAAAATCGGCGATGGTGTTACCGATGCCGCCATTCCTCAGCTGGACTTCACCACAAGGTGGTAACATCGATTTTAATACCAAAAATAAAATCGGTCCATGGTATGAGTGGGAGATCTCAAAACTACTGGGCGCCTACTTCCCGGTGGGGGATGAAGCTGGCGGAAAGCCTTCGGATGATGATCCTGCTGCCTACGAATCATTCAGCAGTTTTATGTTCCGCGATTTCTGCCTGATGCTGATACAGAACGGCGTGCAGGAAATGCAGAAGCATCTTGATAATACCACCGTCACAGTACAGGAGATACAAGGCGTGGTGCAGGACCTGGAACAGGTGGCGGCGGCATTGCCGACGGCGACGGTCATATACATCATCTGCTCAGGGGATACGGTTGAAAATGTGGCTGAGCACCTCGGCGCCACACCGGAAGAGTTGCTGTTCCTCAATCCTGCGCTGCCTGCCACGCTGAGCAGCAATCCTGTGGGAACAAGCATCAGCGTTATACTGGGCGTAGCACCTGAGATACTGGGGCTGGACAATGCAGACAAACCCTTCAACATTAATCAGTGTATGCTGGGCACACTGGTACACCAGGCGGCTACAGGTGAAACGTTAAACAGCATCGCGACGTTGTTCCAGCTGGCATCAGCAGCCGATATGCTCGGTTATCACAATCCCGCATTCCCCGACCTGTCATCAGGCAACAATATCCTGAAGGCCGGCGCCACCTTTGACCTGCCGCAACGCCTGTTTGCCAGGGCGCCTGCTGATTTCGTGCAGCTGCGCACGGCGGGAGCATTCTTTGTACGTTATACCGACCTTGCCGTACTGATAAACACGCCGCTGCCTGAAATGGCCAACTGGTACGCGCAGGCCATCGCGGAGCTGAACAAAACATTACTGGACTCACTGTTCCCCAGTCAGCCTGTTCCCGCCTCCGTAGAACTGCCGCCCGGCCATTCCCTGTCAGTGCCCAACGCCTATCACATTGCCTACAAAGAAACGGGTAACACTAACGCCTATACGACAATAGCAGGGGATACGCTGGAACGCATCGGGTTTGCATTGGCATTTCAACAGGATTTTGGCACTACAACACCGCCCGGTGTTCCACAGTGGCCAACTTTCAGGGACGCTGTAACAGCCGCCGGCGCGCAAAGCTGGAATATTCCGGCACAACAGGGACTGATCACAGAGCCGGGTTCCACTATCGAATCACTTACCCGGCAACTGATCATAGACGCAAGCTGGACCAACACCAATCCCTTGTCACCAACCACAGGGGTATGGACCTATGACTGGACAAACGTGGCCGCCTGGATCGGTCCGGCCAATATACTGGCGCCGGTAGCTGCTGTGACTGTGCCCAATGCGAAGACCGCGGTGTTTGATGCCGGCGCATTGAACTTTAACGTGCTGAATACTACTTATGGTCTGCCGGTAACAGATGCTGCCACCAGGCTCAAAGGCGTGCCCGGACTGTTTGCCAAAGACACAATACTACTGGTAAAACACCTGCCTGCGCAGGATATTGATGTGTTGATCAAGGCAGTGTTAAACAGTGACAGCTTTGCCAGTATCGTTAACCAGTCGTCACGCATGCTCATGTCGGGATTGCGGCTGCCGGGCCTCAAAGAAGACGGCGGCCATGTGGTGGCCAACCCGGCAACGTCGTTACCATTGTATGACCTTACCGGTCAGCAGTTCAGCGTAGCGGTCAACAAGGACCAACCTGTGGACACAGCGCTCTCCCTGGCACTTTCATCAGAACAGCCCTGGATTGAACTGTTCAATGCCATCACAGTACAACAGGGGCAGACGCTGGCGCAACTGGAACAAACTTATCCCAACCTGCTCATCTACAATCCCGGCCTGAATGAAGATACCTTCAAAGTCGGCATGGTATTGCTGACTGCCACTACCACTACGCTTAGCTACAGTTATACCAATCAGCAGATCCTGGACGCATCGCCGGCAACGGGACTTTCCATTGTGGCAGTGCCGCCTGCGCTTACTGCGCCATCGGTCATGAAGATAAAAGGGACGGTGCCACGCACGTACGGGCTTGAACATCGTATTGAGTTGCAGTCACCCGTGGCGTTGCCCATTCCGCAGGTGCAGGGCCAACAAAATGTGACTGGCAATCCTGGCCTGTGGATGCTCCCGCCGGACCTGATCGATAAAGCACTGGCGCGCGTGGCCACACCGTATGAAATACTGGCTACCCGGCAGGGTTCTCCCGCGGGGAGCGATGCTGTTCAAATGGACAACAGTACGTTTGGCGCTATCATTCCATTTAAAATAAAGCGGCTGGATGATGAAGCCACCCAGTTCAGTTTAATTGGTGTGGATACCGATAAGAGAGACGAACTGCTGCTGATCAGCAGCTGGCTGCACTCGCAGGCGCCGGGCGATAAAACCGCCGCCTACCTGTTACTGTCTCCAGCTCCGGACGCTACCAATACGGCTGGTTTGACAGTACTGGCCAACGATCCAGCCAGGGCTTTCCTGGTAAAAACAAATTTATCCACCATCTCCATGCCGCCGTCGCTGCTGATGGACGCGCCGAAGGGTGCTGTGCCTGACCCCGGCTACTTTGCTTCGATGTCGTTACTGGCTGATTTCCTGGTGTTATTGTGGGAGGGAAGCGTGGTAGGCGGAACAGGTTATTATTTCAGTCCCGGTATCAAGCTGCCTGGCAGCGCTTTCGACCAGCAGGGAAATATCGTGCTGCAGTTGCTGGTCATTGCAGGCACACAACAGGACGTAGCACCGGGTGGCCGCAGCCTGCTGCCGTTCAATAACTGTGCATTGATAGGTCCGGGTGCGGACAGCGCACAACTATCTATCTACATAGAAAGCAATGGAAGCACAAACCCGTCAGAAACCATTACACAGGCACTGGTGCCACCGGGCAACGTAGGCTTCGAATTTCTTACAAAAAATCCTGATACGCTCACGGCGGATGATAAAGAGACATTGTTGAAGACGATGTACAGCCTGATGACCTTCAGTGTTGCATCGCTGGCCGGTTCACCGTTTGAAGCGCCGCCTTCGGGCATGCCTGTGGTACCTGACCCTTCGGATGGAGATCCGTCAGAACCCTGGCAAAAAGCGCGAGCCTTCCGTAAGGCAAGGGCCGCGGGGTTAGCACTGGATGAACCGGAAAAACCATATTGGCAATATTCACAGGTGATGCCGGTGTCCAGGTTCATAAAGCCTGGTACGCTACTGGCAGCGCCCGATGTGAACGGCCTGCCGCCGATAAAGGGCGATCCTTACCAGGGATTTGGCACACAGGCATCCCTGCCCACCGCCAATTTTGTGTTTGGCTTTGGTGATGTGTTGGGCAACAGGACCGGTGCCAATGGTCCCGGACAAGGCACAACACCTGTAAACGTGGGGTATACTGATAACATGATAGGCATTGGTGACTGGCCATCAACGGCAAGGTATTTTACAGTGCAGAAGGTAAACAATGATGCACAGATCACCGCTGTTGTGGCCCCCAGGCCTTCAGAGCTGATGCCGTCGCCATCGCAGAGCGGGGACGTGAACAAAGACCAGATAGTGCAACAGCAACAGAAATACAGCCAGTCTTACTATCAGCTGGTGCAGCCGGGTGTAAATGCATGGCTGGTATCATCACTCCATTTTATCTCCGACCCTCACTACGGCAATAAAGGCACGCAGATAGATGTCAGGCCGCTGTGGCGGTTTGCCGCAGGGGCATACGCGGTCACCAGCAGCCTGGGCATGTTGTCAGCTGCGAAGCCAACAGACTGCGCCACACCGGGCGATATCATCACCAAATACGGCGTGCGTTACGCAGAGCTGGCCATGGCCAATGCCGATACATTGACAGAAGAACTGTTTGGCAGCACTTTACCGGTAGTGCCGGCATATTATCCATTTGTAGAGCATTTGTCCATCACTGATATGGCTGCGCTGCCACCCAAGGGCTGGCCCGCCCCGGCTCCGGACATGCTGCTGACGAACAATGATACGCTGTTGCTGAAAATAGGCGCGGTGCTCACTATCCCCGCCAAAACGATCAATACTGGAGCATCTGCTCCCACGCACAGCATGCAGGTGCTGGCAGATGGCAACTACACCAGGGTTATCGACCTGGCCATTGTGAACAGTGCGCTGCCTGTTTTGCAGGAAGGGTTTGAGTTTGCCGTTGAGGTTGATGACGACACCGAAGTAGTGGTGACGGTGGACGCGGTTAATAACAGCTTCGATAAGGTAATTATCCTGTTTGCCAATGCAGGAGTCAATATTACAGTAGCGGCGCTGGCCGATCAGTACAAGGATGTGGAAGGCGTACTGGCTGCGGACAAGTCGCTTTCTGTGCTGACCTATGTGGCACAAAAAGGTAACACATTAAGTGATAATAATAGTGGCGTAAAACTGGCAGACCTGGTTTCAGCGAACCTGACGACCAAAGATCTGTTTGATCCGGGCGCATTGCTTTATTTTGGAGACTTCGCCGGTATTACCGCCGGTGATTCTGCCGATACGCTGAGGCAGTTCGCCGAAAGGTATGCATGCCCGATGGAGTTGTTGCTGAAAGCCAATGCCGTATTTACACTGCCGGCTTCCAGCAAATTTGTGGTACCGGGCACATTGTCCTGGCCTGCTGACACTATCTCGCTCCGTGTTCCTTATACTATTGCATCCGCTGATACCCTGAATGGCATAGCAGCACGCTTCAACTTCAATGCTGCCTCTGGCGCCGCCGGCCAGCAGCTGGCTACGCTGAACGAGAACATGCCGGGAACGCTGATGTCAAACATCGACCTGGTGATACCTGTGGGAGGGACTAACTACACCGTTAACACAGGTACTGACCCATCCTTCGCTTCTGTGCTGAAATCGCTGCAGCAACAGGCCTCTTCCGCTACACTGGCCGATTTGGTGAACGCTATCGGCGGAACGCCGGACAAACTGGCCCCGGGTGGATTATTCGTATGCCCGCCGGCGTTATTGGCGCAGACAACCGCTCCGCAGTCAATACAAAGCATATACAATGTGAGCGCAGGCGCATTTGCACTGGCCAATACAGCGGTACAGCACCTTATTGCCTCCAATGTGGAACTGAAAGCCACAGATCCCGAAGGCAAGATAGTTACTGTCACTACCGCCGGTAATGATACGTTCAACAGCCTTATCACCCGCTTTGCAGAAGCGAAAGTATTATTGAGCGCTGATGAGATTGTGAATGCCAACCCAACTGCCATGTTGTTTGAACAACAGGCCATTGCATTGTTGCCGCCGGCGCAGGTGACATTCCCGGTCAACATCGGACAGGGCGGACCGTATGCGGTACCCGTTGGACCGTTGCAGGTGTCTGTGCGGTTGCTACGGCCTGCGGCGCTTATCTATCCCGGCTTTGAAACACCGGATGGCACAGGTCCCGTTGAAATGGCGGAATCAGATTTTCCGGCGCCGGTAAACAGCAAGGACGCAAAAAGCAGTCTTACGTATAATCAGTTTATCGACGATATGACCAAAGCGCTGGATAAACTGCGGTTGGGCACCGGCCAGGTCAGCGGCGTGATGCAGGACCTATGGCAGGTGGAATTTGATGACAACGGCATTAAGAGCGTTACGCTCGAAGGTGCTACCACTGTCAAGGGACAAAAACAGCCGCGGTTCTTTGCGCTGATGCCATTGTACAGCAACCTCGTTACCCGTCCTGTACAGGTGGCGCCGTTGAATACTAATGGAACACTCGGCACACCGCAGGACATATCATACCAAAGCATCGATACAGAATTGTGGGCACGCAGGTTCCTGGAAGATATGGACCGCTTCTTGTCAGGCCCTTATGCCATGGCAGTGTACAATAATGCTGCCATCCGGGACCAGCTGAAAACAGTGATGAACGCCAAGGCTGCTGTGATTCCGAAGATAGCAGCAGGTCTGAATACCGTGCTGGACGTTACCGATCCGGGCAAACAACCGGCGCTTGTCAGTGCTGTTGATACGATGAAACAAATGCTGGGCATCAGTCTCGCGAATACCTACGAAGCGGCTGTAATGGTGCAGTACGACTCCACGGTGAATTCGGCATGGCAGAAGGGGCCGGGCCTTATGCCTGCCAACCTGTACGGGCAGGCAGATATCAAAACCGCCGCTGGCGGACCAGTTCCCGGTCTTACCATTATGGCAGCGAAAACAGATCTCTCCAAAGACAAATCTTATGTCAATTTCCTGTTGCTGCTGGACAATCCGGCATTCCATAAAGATGTCTCCGGCTCGTTCGCGTACAACATATCGAATCTTGAATTTAATATCAGTAGTAATAACGTACCACAAAACTACAATGCGTCAGATTGGCTCACCTTTACGCCGTTGCTGACCAGTACTACCAAACCGGCGGCCCTGAAGGGCACCGATCCCGGGAAAGTGGATGTGCCTATTCCATTGAGGAATTTCCCTGAACTGCCTAAAATAGTAGTGCAGCAGGTCGTACAAAGTTATCCCGATGGAACGCAGGATACCAGCAAGCTGGGCTTGTGGAACTATGAATTTGTGTATACCCACCAGCATGCAGAGCAGGATTATGTGATGATAAAGACAGAATTCAACCTGGGCGCCGGCGCTACGCCAAAGGCATTGCTTACACAGCCAAGAGACCTGTTTACAGAGCTGGCGCAATATGTGAATGTGGCCGATCCGTTATGGGGCCTGTTGCAGGCACTGACGGATAAAAGCAGTACATATGACCCTGTCAGCGTCGCCAATGCAGTACGTACCTTCGCTACGCTGGCCGCTAATGTGGCGGACTATTGGTCTGTGCGGCTGAAACCATCAGACTTTTATGCGCATCCGCAGGACCTGATGGTGTCCCGGTCCAGCTACTCTTTCAATGCCAGGGTGGGATACCGTGCCAATAAGGACCTGAATGAGCTCACGCTGACCGGTTTGGATGCAATGCCCGGTCCCAATGATACCTGGCCGGAAGTGCACGTGCAAATACCGACCACTGGTTTGTTTATCCAGTTGCAGATGCAAACGCCGCAGCAAAACTCCACCACGTACCTGGTGCCCCCGGAAATAGAGATACCGCCGGTAGCGTGGCCGGTGTTTAAGTTGGTATGGACTGACCTTAACCTGGCAATGGTGCAGAACGCCCGCGCGCAAATGAATGTCCAGCGCAACCAGAACCTGTTGGACAATGTATCCACCAATCCCGCTTTTATCTTCACGACAGATACCGTCATTGCGCCCAGCGTGATTACACCACTAAACAACTTCAGCAAGCGTGTTTATATCAACGGGCTGGGCAACACCCTTACGGATGCGTTGAACGCATGTTTTAGCGCTTTATTTGGAAGTGGCATGTCCGGCCAGAAAGTAACTTTTGAGCTGCGGTATGGTTTTGAACTGGTGCCACCTTCAGGAGAGGCAAACGAAGGCCTGGTGACTTACCTCCCGATTGGGTTATATCCTAATCAGACATTGTCAGCCAACACTGCGGCCGCATTGAACGAGGTGGTGCAAACATGGAAGGGGATTAATAACCCGGTGGAAAGAGGCGGGGAGTGGGTATTTTCCATGAAACTGTATTCGCAGGTTAGCAGCAGCGCCTATTCGCTGATGAACATTGAACATTTGGTGTATAAGCTGGATGCGAATTGAGCCGTAGTCAGGTAAGAAACAATGCGTAATTTTGGCTTATGCTAAGATTATTCAAAATGCCCCGGAAATGGAGGACGCTCATATACGGCGGCATCGGAATTCTCTTTGTACTGGCCATCCTGAACATCGTTTTAAACCTGATTGTTCAGCGTGATGTCAGTGAAAAACTACGGCATCTTTCGCCTGAATTAAACATCCGTTTTTCTTCCGTTAAAAGCAATTTGCTCACTTCGTCATTGGTGCTGAATGATGTTGCCATAAACTATATGCCAGATAGTAGCGGACATCAGCATTCCCTTCATTTTTTAAGGATGGAACTGCGTGGTGTTAATTTTCTGGCGATGTTGTTTCGCCGGACGTTATCTGTCAATAATGTAAAACTCAGTAATGTAGAATTAGATCTTGATGAATTCTTATTAAAGAGAAAAGATGCGGCCGCCGGGCGGCTGTTTGCTAAGGTGCCTTTCAAAAGTATACGGGTTGGGCATTGTGGCCTTACGAACATCCGGGTATGGGAGCATGCCGGCCATGTAAGACAGTTGTTGTTAAAGGGAGATATCGGTGTAGACGAAGCAAGTGTCAGTAACATAAATAAAAATTTCACCGCGGAAAATTTTCAATTTGGCACTCTTACAGGCAACCTGTCAGATATTCATTATGCTATACCGAATGCCTGTCATAGGGTAGTGATAAAACAGCTGACGATGGACAGCCCCGGGGAAACGGTGCAGATAAAGGACATACAACTGATACCACAATATAACAAACCTGAATTTTTTAAGAGGTCCGGTAACCAGCCGCTGTATGTAGCAGCTACTGTGTCGGGTGTTTCCCTTCATAAACCGGACATCCGGCAATTGTTTAATAAAAAACTGGTGGCTGAAAAAATAACTGTCGAACATCCTGTTGTTGATGTCTATAGTGAAGAGACCGGCGTGAAACAAGTACTGTCCCGTTCTCTTCTTTTTACCAGCCTGAAGAAAAATATTTCAGCAATACAGACAGATTTGTTGAAGGTGGACCATGCTTCCATTACCGGCGAGGCAACAACCGGCGATCAGTTAAAATTAAAGGGAGATATGGAGACGGACAAACTAAACGTCCGGATGACAGATAGCCTTTTTGGTAATAACGATATTCATTTCAGGACGTTCACCTGTTCCCTGGCGGATATTCAGGCTGCCGTCGCCGGCACGCATCAGCGTATTGAAATAAAAAAGCTGGCGATTGACCGAAAAGGTACGCTGCAGGCTACCACCCTGAAGATCAGTCCACAGTATGACAAGCTGGTGATGGGGCAAAAAGCGGGGCACCAGGTAGATGTTGTTGATGCAGCCATCGCAGGTATCACCATCACCCGACTGGATGTTGGCAAATGTCTGCAGCAAAAGGTGATAGCGGAGCAGATATGGATAAAAGAAAGTAATGTTTATGTTTTCAGGGACAGGAGATTGCCTCGTGTGTTACAATACAAACCTTTACCGGTCGCGTTTCTGAGAAGTATGCCTGTCCATTTCAGGGTACATCGCCTTAAGATGTCTGAATCGACCGTGACGTATGAAGAGTTTCCTAAAAATGGGTTACAGACAGGGACGTTAAAAGTGGAGAAATTCCAACTTTCCCTGTCTCCGTTTATCAGCCATCCCAATCCGTCAGATCCTGATCATATGGACCTGCATGTAGCAGGGTCTATCATGGGATCGGGCACCATCAGCGCAGCTGTTTATTTGCCGTTTAATACAGGTAAGGATTATTATATCACCGGGGCGATTGATAACCTTGATGTTACCAGCTTAAATTCATCGGCGGAGAACCTGGGGGATTTCCATGTTGAGTCCGGGCTACTTAATAATCTGTCGTTTCAATTCAGCCTGAATGATGAAAAAGCAACTGGAAAAGTAGTGGGGGAGTATCACAATCTGGTTTTGGACAAATTGAAGGGGCAGCCTAAAAAAATAGCAAAGTTTCCATCCTTTATGCTGAAACATGTGATCATTCCTAAAAATAAGGACAAGTCACTGCCGGTGGCCCGTCGTACAGGTACTATCGATTACCGGTTTGACCATACCCGTTCTGTTTCCTTCTATCTGTTGAAGTCATTGCTGTCCGGCATAGAATCGAGTTTTACATTTGGATTTCTGCTCCCGAAGTAATCATTTTATTTGTTGTCCGGAGACCATAGTACGGCCTCCGGACAGCATTGTTATTTTTTCAGCCTTTCTATTTCCTTGCTTTGTTCCGTCAGCAATTGTTGCTGGGCGGTTACTTTATTATTGAGTTCTACCAGGTGTAATGTCAGTTCTTCTATTTTCTGCAACAGTTTAGCCTGGGTATCGGCAATGTCAACGCCATTGGCCTTTACCTGTTCTTCTGACGGCATATCAGGCAGACGTTTGTTTTTCTTAATAAATGCTTCGGTTTCGGTTAAAGATGGGAGGCGGTATCCATCCTGAAACACAAAGTCGGCCCATCCGGACTGGGTTACTCTGACCCTTGTTGCCGTAATGGTCCCGTTCACAGCCAGCTTGGATTGAGGATTTTGTGTGCCGATACCAACATTCCCGTTCTGCACGAGCCGGAGTTCTGCGGTATTGGCGGTTGCTCCTGCTACCTTAAGAGAAGTATAGTCGCCTACTGTGGCATTATATCCATAGGACATCATGATGTCGTTTGGCAATGTGCCTGTGAGTGCGCGGAAGATGCCGTTTGAAGATTTAATATCTCCCAGTACCTCTAATTTGGCCTGAGGGGTTTGGGTACCGATGCCAACATTGCCGTTCTGCAGGAGGCGGAGTTCCGCTTTGTTGGCGGCAGCTCCGGCTACTTTAAGAGAGGTATAGTCGCCAACAGTTGTATTATATCCGTAGGACATCAGGGTGTCATTGGGAAGCGTACCCGTAAGCGCGCGGAAAACGCCGGTAAAAGATTTTACGTCACCATTCACTTCTAATGTTTGCGCGTCAGCATAGAAATAGGACAATAGCAGGCTACAAAGGATAAATGGATGTTTTTTTCTCATAGATATCATTTTTTGCAAGATACAGAAGAAACAAGTATATACCTACTTATTTGCTCAATAACCGTTTGCTGACTACCTGCATGAGAAGTTCGCGCTGGCTGCGACTAACGGGAAGCGTATGTCCGCCGGCTTGTACCATGTTGCTGTCGAGCTTACTGATCTGATGGAGATTGACAATATAGGATTTATGTATTCTCAGGAAGCTGTCTGCGGGCAACTGTTGTTCCACATTTTTAAACGTCAGGTAGGCGATGATTTTAGTGTGGATGGTTTGGATGAGCACATAGTTTTGCATGCTTTCGACGAAGAGGATGTCGGACAGCATCACTTTTTCGTATACCTGTTTGTGTTTTACAAAGATATAATCCTTCACCGGGGAATGGGGAGCGGAGGAAGGCTGCTGACGCAGCTGGAAATAGTCCTTTGCTTTCTGTACCGACTGGGTAAAGCGTTGCAGGGAAAGTGGTTTTAGCAGATAGTCGAGCACGTTAAGACGGAAACCATCCAGGGCATAGTCCGGATAAGCGGTGACCAGCACCGTCACCGGTGGGTTGGATAACGTTTCCAGCAGATGCAACCCGCTTGCTTTGGGCATGTTAATGTCAAGGAACATCAGATCTATCGGCGTGGTCTCCAGCATTTCGCATGCCGATGCTACGTTATTGGCAGTGCCGGCCAGTGAGAGGAAGTCGAATGTCCTGATATACTTTTTTAGTCCTTCCCGGGCGAGTGCTTCGTCGTCAACGATGATACATTTGATTTCCATACGGCAGTTTTTATCAGAGAACATTGATTTTTATTTCCAGGTAAACAACAAACTGGTCTGTGGTTTCTTTTATGCTCAGGAAGTGCTGCTCCGGGTAGAGCAGGGCTAGTCTTTTCTGCACGTTGGCCAGTCCGATTCCTTTGTGGGGAGAAGCTGCCACGGGATCATCCGCACTGTGTTCCTTACTGTTTTTGACAATAAAAAACAACGTGCCTTCTTCCACTGCAAGGTCTATACAGATAAAATTTGGCTGGTCCGTAAACAGGGACACATGTTTAAAGGCATTTTCCACAAAGGGCGTAAGGATCAGCGGAGCAATAAAACAAAGCGGCAGCTGAGGTTCCCAGTTGCAGGTTACCTTCAGTTCGTTGCAACGCCGTTTGTTTTCCACATTTACATAATTCTGCAGATAGGATATTTCCTGTTGCAATGGTATGGCGGGTTTAGAGGCGTCGTAGAGCTGGTACCGCAAAATATCGGAGAATTCCAACACCATATCTGCTGCCTGCCTGGCATCTCTTTCTATCAATACATGGATGCTGTTCATCATATTGAACATAAAGTGTGGGTTCAGCTGGTCACGCAGCAGCGTCAGTTCCGCTTCCAGGTGGGTGGTGCGGAGCTGTTCGTGGTCAATCAGGGTTTTGGCGTATTCCTGGTAAAAGCGAATGCCGCAGATGGTCCCGCTGGTGAAAAGCATTCCGATAAAGAGACCGGGAAACATGGTTTGCAGGCCACAGTTCTGTGGCTCGGCCATTACTTTCCTGACGCTGTTGCATAACATCGGCAAACTCAGATACACGGTGATCAGGCTGGTAAGAAGGCAGATGACCACTGCCAGCAAGGCAAACAGGAGCATCTTCCGGTGCCTGATAAAGTAGGGGAGCAGCCAGTAACAGAGTAAAAAAGTAATGAACGTACCTGGGACTGACTCCATCAGCCCCAACTGAATCGCTTCCCGGTCGGGAAGCCCCTGCATACGGACCTGCAGATAGGTGAGGCCCATGTCCATTGCCCAGATAATGAGGATGACAGGCCAGGTTTTTATCAGGAAGAATGGCTTAGGCATCTGTCAATTTTCCTGCAAAAAAGTAAAAAAAAATTGAATTAGGCGAGATTCCGGAAATACTTAACATCCATTTATAGCAGATCATATAGCATTTCTGCACTTTAGTCAGCAATTCCGGTATGGTGATCAAAATTCATATAGCCGGTCAGGTAATCTCTTTTTCTTTGTATGTGTAAACCGGAAACCAGTAGCAGAAAAAGGAAGCACAGCACTTCCTGCTTTGTACTGAGCATTGGCGCCTTTGCCTGTTAACAAACCATTTATCTAAGTAAAAACCTAAACTGCAATTTTATGACACATCGCAACATGGAACGGGGAGTCAATCTGTCCAAACTATCAATGGCTTTATTGGGAGCTGCCCTGCTGGCAGGAACTGCCTGCAATAAGGTATCTCTGCCGGAGGCTGGCAGCGGCACCAGTGTGAAAAATCCCGTTACCACCCCCGCTCCGGCGCCAGGCCTGCTGACCCGCGTTAATATCGGCGGTACACAGGGCGTTATTCAGCTGATCAGTTACAACCAGCGGCTGCAACCTGTTTTGATTACCCAGTATGCCGGTAATCTGTTGACAGAAAAAGATTCGATTGTATATGATACCAACGGCAAACTGCAAAAGGTGTTGAACTATTCTCCCGACTTCCTGACAGCCGGAAAATTTAATCTGTCCGGTAATACAAAGTTTGAATGGGACGCTAAAGGTAACATCTCCCGGAAAACAATCTACGATCAGGAAACAGGCAAGGTGGAAGAAGACGAGCAATACACCTACGACGACGGCGGTAGGCTGGTAAGTATCATTACGGCAACAGATGGGGTTACTAATCTGAAGTTGGTGACGGCGTACGCCTATGAGCAGAAAAACATCAAAAAAGAAACGGTAACCGACGGTGCCAGGGTAATTTCTGATTTGTTGGTGGCCGGTTTTGACCAGCATCCTACCTACATTACCCATCCGCTGTTGCGTTATTTGCTCGCAGGCGCCGGACATGAAGCATTCAGTGACCAGAACCCACTGGAAACAAGAAAGGTGCAGTATGTTACACTGAACGGCAAACAGGATTCCATTGTAACGGTGCAGAAGAATACTTATGCCTATAACAATGCCAGCCGTCCTGTAAAGGTGGACTTCACCAGCACTATTTACGGTATCGGCACTCAACAACCCACCAATAGCAAGGGTAACATCGGTTACGAATACAGCAAATAGGGTAGTAAGTTATCTGGTGAACAAGCGCCTCCAGACTGTCCGGAGGCGCTTGTTTTAGCAGGCAACGCCACTGTTATCATGTGGTAAATGACAGCAGTGGCGAAGGGAGGGGGTCAAAGAATGGATAAAGGCCGGCTATTCAATTGCGAAACTGACCAACCGGTCGGGGGTTGGCAACGCCGCCCACCTGTATAGTGTGGGCTGGTTGCGTTTGGGTGTGGTTTTCCAATACCGCCATCAATATGATAGCAGCCAGTATTATTTTTTTTCATACAGTTGAAAGTTGAGTAGCGGGAGAATGTTATCAGGCAATCGTAAAGAGGAAGGACGCGATGATCATCCATGCGCCAACGATGATGCCCAGTATGCCCAGTTTACCTTGTTTGGGTGCTACCTTGGTCCGGATATGTGCTGCTTTTTCCCGGGCCTTTTCATTATTGGACAGGAAAAATTTGTTGATAAGCGGGAATCCGAGCAGGAAGCCAAGGCTTGCTTCCACCAGGCTGCCGGCTGCCAGGGTGAGCCACCAGATGGGGGCGGAGGTCAGCCAGCCTATATTCAGGATAGCGCTTACAAGGCCCCATATACCCCAGAAACAGAAAATAATCCCGATCCATCCCTGGTAGGGTTCCACTTTTTCCAATAACTCCTTCGCATTGGGTTTTTTAGATAAAAGCAGCGAGGGAACGGCGATGATGCTCAGCAGGATTAATGTTATTCCGTAGATCATAATGTTGCATTTTTTATTCAGGAGATTGTTTGACCGGATTGTTCCGTTTTGTTATGCAACAAAGGTAGCCAGGTACGATGGGGGCGGCAACATCGTATTCAGTGAAAATCAATACCCTGTTTTCAGGGGGTTAGCTGAGCAGGCCCAGTTTGACGGCGTACCTTGTAAGGCCGGCCAGGTTCCGCACTTTCAGTTTCAGGATGAGGGTTTTGCGGTAGCTTTCAATAGTGTGTTTGCTGAGGAAGAGTTTGTCCGCGATCTCCTGGGTGGTATATTCTTCGGCGATCAGTTTCAGTACGTCCTTTTCGCGGGAAGTGAGCATTTCAAGGGTTTCTTTTTCTTTGTTGAAAACGCTTTTGAGATACTCCTGTTTCACGGCTTCCGAGAAGTATTTCCCGCCTTTGAGGATCGTTTTGATCGCATTCAGCAGTTCGTCTGAGTCGGCATTTTTCGACAAAAAACCATCGACGTTATTTTGAATAAGCGTATCAATCATATTACTATCGGTATGCATGCTTACCACCAGCGTGCTGACCTCCGGCCTTTTTTCCTTGATATGGTTATTCAGGGTGATACCGTCCATGTCAGGCATACTGATATCGGTAATCACCAGGTCGACCTGCTCACCGGGGTGCTGGTCGAGATAGTTCACGACCAGCTGGCCGTTATGGGCATAGTAGAGCACGTGGAAGTCCTTTTCTTGCGCTATCAGCCTGATAAGGCCTTCCAGGAACAATTTATGGTCGTCTGCCAGGATAATATTATGCTTCATAACATGCTGGATTTAGCGGTATTTCAATGTCAATTACGGTGCCTTTCGAAGGGAAGGAGTCAATGGTAAACACGCCGTCGAATAATTTCAACCGGTCCCGGATATTCTGAAACCCGATACCATATTTCACTGTTTCCGGGGAAAATCCCCGGCCATCATCTTCAAACAGCAACTTCAGCATACCGTCCAGTTGGGTCAGTTGTACTTCTACTTTCGTAGCCTGACTGTGTTTCTGGGCGTTGGTGATCAGCTCCTGGATGATTTTATAGATCTCCACCTTCAGAGAGGTGCCAAGCCGGTCAATTTCATCGCCGGGAAAGGCGTGAAAGGTGATAGTGGCGTTGCCGGGTACATTGAATTGTGTGATATAGCCGGAAATAAGTTCGGCAAAACCGGTGTTGGCGAATTTCTGAGGAACAAGATCATGGGAAAGGTCACGTACCTGGCGATAGGTGTCGTCCACCTGCCGGATGAGTGTTTCCAGTTTATTCACACTGGTTTGATGGGAGAGCTGAAGTTTAATGGCAGCGAGGTTGCCGCCGATACTGTCATGCAGTTCGCCTGCAATCCGTTTCCGCTCTTTTTCCTGTCCGATAACGGAGGCTTTCAGTAATTCCAGCTCCTTATCTTTCAGCAATGCCGCGATTTTTTGCCGGTTCATTTCCTCCATCGTTGAATTTAGTTTGCTCTGCGTCTGTAGTTTCTGGTAATATAGATACAGCAGGCCGATGACAGGCAGGAGGATGACAAGGAACCCGATGAGCAAACTGTATTTTATCGTTTTCTGGTGGTTTAATTCGTTTTCCTTGTTTAATATTTCCTTTTCTTTCCGGGCGGTCTGGTATTTTATCTCGAGTTCGTTGATTTCTTTTTTATTCTGTTTGTCCAATACCTCCCGGGAAATGCCCAGGTACTGGGTCATCAGTGCATAGGCGTTTTTATAATCGCCTGTTACCGCGTACAGGTTACGCAGGCTGTTCAGTACTTTTAGCTGGGCTTTCAGGTCGTTCCATTGAAGGGCGTTGGAGTACACGAGGGATAGCAAGGTTTTTGCGTTGTCATATTCCTTCCGGGAGATCAGCAGGTCTCCCATCCTTTGTCCTGCACTGATGTACAGGTCAAAAAACTGGTGCTGCTGCGCATTGTTCTTTACATTGTTGTAGATCGTATAGGCTTCCTCTTCCTGGTGGTTGAATTCCGCTATAATGCCGAGCGTCAGTTGTGCCTGAAGTTCTTTTTTTTCCTGGTGCTGTTGTTGGAAATAGTGCAATGCTTTCTCGGTATAGAGCTTCGCATCGGGGAAATTTTTCTGCCCGAGAAAAATAATGCCCAGCCGCTCATAGACCAGATGCTTCAGCTGTTCGTCCGGGCCCGTGTTCAGCAGCTCCCTGTATGCTGTGATGGCTTTGTCATATTCATTACGGGCGGAATATATGTTGGCGATGCCCAGTTTGTTATCATTAATGGCGCCTCTGTTATTGAGCGACTCCGCAATCCTGACGCCCTGAAGATAGAAACGTAAGGCTTCGTCATACAGGCCGTTCTCACTGTAAGCATTAGCCAGTGTGAGATAAAGGGAAACCTGGGAGGACTGTTTGTCAGCCGCAGGGAGATCGCTTTGGTCAAGACTGCTGATAAGCTGTTGTGCATAAAAGATCACGGAGTCTGTAGTGCCATGGGCGGCGTGGAAAGCCAGCAACGGCTGTACGGCTTGTATTTTTGTTTTGATATCGGTGGCAAGGAACACCTTCCGCAAGAGAGAGTCGGGCGTTTTTACCGGTACATCTCCATAACCTGTGAAAGCGGCGCCACTTTGGGCCAGACAGGCACAGGAAGCTGTCAGCAGACCTGCCAAAAATAAGGCTGATGCTTTGCTTAGCCCGGTTCGGATTAATATGTTGACTATAGCAATCAGGGAAAATGCTTTTATTTAGAGCGGCAAGGTAATAATTAAATGTATCATTTTGATTATACGGCAGTTGTTTACTGTTTCTACCACTAAACAAAGAATCCTTTTATAAACCGAAACAATTTTTAGTTTTATGGTCAATTATGGGAATGGATAAACTGCTTCATGCAAATGACCAGGACCTTTTAGCGGAAATTGGCAGAAGGAATGGTTTTGCTTTCGATGTGCTTTATAACCGATATTGGAAGGATGTTTTCAATATCGCTTACAAGCGGATACGGAATACAGACCTGGCGCAGGATATAGCCCAGGATGTCTTTGTGCAGTTGTGGACCAGGGAGAAAACCACCCTCATTGATAATCTTCCCGGATATTTACGCATTGCCACCCGCAACAGGGTTTTCAGGCAAATTGAAAAGGAAAGCCGCTATAACTTCCTGCCGGCAGACAGTGAAGACCAGCTTCAGGGTTATGCTCTTGCCGACGATCATGTCTTGTACAAGGAGTTCCATGCTGCATTTGAAGCACTGACTAATTCCCTTCCCCCGCAACAGCAACAGATTTTCCGCCTGCGCTTCCAGGATGGATACAATACGCAGCAAATTGCCGGGCAACTTGGAATTTCTGAGAAAACAGTCAGAAACCAGATGGGACGTGCCCTCTCGAAACTGAGAAGTTCCCTGGTCCTACTCCACATTGTCTGCATACTGACAATGAAATAAGCAGATTTACACATGGTGATAAAAAATATTTATTTCAGCGTGGGCGGAATTTAACTTTTTGACTCATGCTATATAGAAACTGGTAACAATGGATAATAACGAGGCCGGGCTTTTTAAAATAATGCTAAATCGATATAGGAGTGGCATTGCGACCAGGGAGGAAATTTCTTTCCTGGAGGCCTGGTTTGACTTGGCCGATAGTGCGGACGATTTCATCACGGCAGAAAATGAGGCGGGGTTTGACAGTCTGAAGGCTGCCATGAAAGACGGGATAGACATGAAAATTGCGAATGCAGATAACTTACAGCCGGCGCTGTATCGTCGTATACCCGTACGCCGTTGGGTCGCCGCCGCAATTATCGTTCTGATTGGTGCCGGTACCTTGTTCCTCGCCAGGAAATCATTTCATCAACCGGCGCAACAGCACCTCGCCTCCCGCAATAAGCGCGTCCCTACGCTTCGCCTCGCCAACGGTACGGTTATAACACTGGACAGTACTGCCGCCGGCAAGATTGCCAGCCAAAATGGTGTCATCATCTCGAAGGAAAAAGACGGGACTTTAGTTTATACTTCAGCGCCAGCTGAAAAAAACAATGCTGACCAGGAAAACGTATTATCTACCCCTGCGGGCATGAAATTTAAAATTATATTACCTGATGGTTCAAGAGTGTGGCTTAACGCCGTCAGCACTCTGAAATACCCGGCCGCCTTTGGTAATGCAGGCAGGGTTGTGGAGCTGGAGGGGGAGGCTTACTTTGACGTTGCCCAAGACCCGGACCGGCCATTTATCGTAAAATCAGGCGCCCGATCTGTGCACGTGATCGGTACCATCTTTAACATCAACGCATATCCGGAAGAGGGCGTGTCGAAAACAACGCTCATACAGGGATCTGTTAAAGTTGTCTATAATAGCGGATCAGTTGTGGTCCATCCCGGCCAGCAGGCCATCTGCGATCCTAATAGTAACAACTACCTCCACACTGTCAACGCCGATACAGAAAAGGAAACTGCCTGGATCAATAATATGTTTTCTTTTAAAAACGACAGCCTGCAGTCCGTATTGCGCGACGTGGCCCGGTGGTACAATGTAGTGATCAAATATAGCGGCCATATCCCTGATGAGAGATTTTCCGGGGAAATTTCCCGGAACAGCCAACTGAAAGATGTTCTGAAAATACTTGAAATCAACGGCGTCACATTTGAGATAAAAGAAAATGTCATTACCGTAATCAATAAGAATTAAGGTGATTGATCAGTAACCATCACTTGTCAACTGAAATATCAAAGATTGTATGAATGAAATTGTGTCATCAAAAAAACCAACATTTCTATATTAACCAGGACTTACGATAGTGTCTGTTCCCATTAGAGTACAAGCTGCGGGCCAACACATATCTGTTCATTTTATCGACTAAATCCGACCATCATGAAATTCAAGTTTCATTGCCCTCCCTTGTCAGTCATGACAGGGGCAGGGAAATGCATGTCCTCACATTCCGGCAAATGGCTCATGCTTCCCCTGATTGTTTTGCTTTTTATCCCGGTACGCGCAGCCAGCCAACACGTAACTGTCAGCCGGCAAAACGCTTCGCTGGAAACTATTTTTAATGACATCAAAAAACAAACCGGCTTCACATTTTTCTACAAGGAAAATATTAATCCCGCATCCATGAAAACGGACATTGACCTAAAGGATGCAGGCATCGAAGAGGCACTGAAATCCTGCCTTAAAAAATTTAATCTTAGCTTCACAATTGTTAACAAAACAATTGTGATCACCGCCGGCAGCAGTCCCAATAACAGTACCCCAGCTATCGTAACGGGCATAAAGGACAGTTTATTCACCGGAAAAATTGTAGACAGTCTGACCAGGGAGGTCATGATCGCGGTGTCAGTATACGTTAAAAATACCGGTGAAAGAACGCTGACAAACGACAGGGGCCAGTTCACCGTCAAGGCCGCATCCGGGGATATACTCCAGCTAACCAGTGTAGGCTACCGAACAAAGGAAATTCCTGTAAATGCAGTTCGCAACCAATCCATCCTGATGTCTCCAAAGTCAAGTTCACTCAATGATGTGGTGGTAACAGGCTACCAGGTGATTAAGAAAGATAATTATACCGGTAACGCCGTTGTGGTGAAAGGCGAGGACCTGAAGAGACTTAATCCGCAGAATATGCTGAAAGGCCTGGCTTCCTTTGATCCTTCCTTCAGGATAGCCGATAATAACCTCCTGGGCTCAGACCCTAACGCGATGCCCAAAATCAATATCAGAGGCACTACCGCCATGCCAAACGGTGAGATACTGGACAGGAATAACCTTTCCAGTTCATACAATTTGCCGGTGTTTATCATGGACGGATTTGAAGTTCCCCTGCAGAAAGTGGTAGATATGGATATTAACCGCATTGCCAGTGTGACGATCCTCAAAGATGCCGCCGCCACCGCGGTGTATGGCTCCCGGGCAGCCAATGGTGTGATCGTAATCACTACCAAGGCCCCGCAGCCGGGTCGCCTCCGTCTTTCGTACAATGCTGAAATGAAGGCCACAGTACCGGACCTCAGCGACTATAGTGTGCTCAATGCAACAGACAAACTGGAGTATGAAAGACGTGCCGGCCTTTATTCAACTCAAAATAACACCGCCTCCACACAGGACGAACTCGACCAGCAATACTATTCCAAACTTAAAAATGTGGTGAGCGGAGTCAATACATACTGGCTCTCGCAGCCATTGCGAAATGCATATTCACAGAAGCATACCGTATATGTTGAAGGAGGGGACTCCAGCTTCCGTTACGGCGTGGACCTCCGTTATCAAACTGACCCGGGCGTGATGAAAAATTCGGGCCGTGACCGTTACAGTGGTGGTATGAGTTTTACGTACAACCCTAACCGTAATCTGATACTGAAAAATGATCTCACCTTTACACAAGTAAATGCGCGTAATTCCAATTATGGCAGTTTTGCAACCTATGTGGCCATGAACCCATATTATCCAATTTATGGAGACGACGGCAAACTGATTCGTGAAATTGCCAACTGGCGCGTGGATACACATCTGCCGGGCCAGGACCAGTACAAAAACGTACCGGTATTGAACCCACTCTATGAAGCCAGTCTCGGCAACTTCGATAAATCCGGATATACAGAACTGATAGATGCGTTCTCTGCTGATTGGCGCATCACGCCAGCATTACGTGTAATAGGCCTGGTAAGCCTGAACAGCACTAAATCCACTGCCGATAAATTTGTTTCTCCGTTTAGCAACGTTTTCTACCTGGACCCTCCCAACGCAGTGATGAATAGAGGGTCTTATGATTTCAGCGCCACGCGCTCCCTGAATCTGGACGGAAACATCCGGATGGTATACAATACGTTGATTGGCGAGCATTCGCTGAATGCTGTACTGGGTGCCAATATCACGTCTTCCACTACGGATTTTAAAGGTTTCCAGGCCCGTGGATTTTCAAATGACAAATTCAGCAGCATTGCATTTGCACGTACCTATACACCCAATGACGCCCCTAAAGGCAATGTGGATGAAAGACGCCTGATTGGTTCATTCTTTAGTGGCAGCTACTCTTATAAAAACAGGTACCTGTTCGATGCAGCTGTTCGATTGGATGGCTCATCGGCATTTGGTGCCAATAAAAGAGTGGCGCCATTCTGGTCAGGAGGTATTGGATGGAATGTTCATAACGAAGATTGGTTCAGGAACAGCCTCGCCATACTTTCAAGATTAAAACTTACCGGTACAACTGGCGTGACAGGTTCAGTTGACTTCCCTCCGTTCCTGGCGAAAACGACATATAATTATCAGACTGCCAACTGGTACTCTACCGGCATTGGCGCTATAGTAAACGGTTATGGTAATGATAACCTCCAATGGCAGAAAACCACCAACTATGAAGTACGTGCAGAGATTGGTTTCCTGCAGGACAGGATCATTATTACACCTGTTTATTACTACAAGCTTACTAAAGGACTGCTGACTGATATCAACATTGCCCCGTCTACGGGTTTCTCTACCTATAAGGAAAACCTGGGAGATATGGCCAATAAAGGATATGAGCTCTATCTGACCATCAACGCACTGCATAAAAACAATCTGAACATCAATATCACCGGCAACCTCGCCCATAACACCAATTCAATTGTCAAAATTTCAAACGCGCTGAAAGCCTATAACGAAAGTGTGAACAACTACCAGCTGGACCCATCCAAAGGGGTGCAGGGAAAGCCGCTGTTACGCTTTGCGGAAGGGCAATCGTATAATACTATATACGGTGTGAAATCACACGGTATCGACCCTCAGAACGGACGGGAGATCTATGAAAAACCAGACGGCAGTCTCACCTACGATTATGACGTGACGTACACACGGCCCATTGGCGATTATACACCTAAGGCAGAAGGTTTCTTTGGCAGCAATATCACCTGGAAGCACTGGATGATGAGTTTCAGTTTTCATTACAAATTCGGCGGAGATATGTACAATCAGACACTTGTAGACAGGATTGAAAATGCCGACCCCCGCTTTAATGTTGACAGCAGGGCCCTTGCGATGCGTTGGCAGCATCCCGGCGATGTGGCGCTGTATAAGAACATTACGGACCTGAGCCTGACTTATGCCTCCAGCAGGTTCGTACAGAAAGAAAATCTGTTGGAACTGCAGTCGCTGTACCTCTCTTATGACCTGGCACAGGACCTCGCAAAGAGTATCGGTTTGCAGTCCCTGCGTGGCGCTGTTACGATGAACGACATCCTCCGCATGTCCAGTATCAAACAGGAACGTGGTATAGATTATCCTTTTGCAAGAAGTCTTACCTGTTCTATCCTCGCTACCTTCTAAAATGTAAGCATCATGAAAAAATTAATAATAATACTGGGTCTGTGTGTATCGATGATTTCCTGTAAAAAGTTTCTTGATATAAAACCTGAAACACAGATAGACAGGGACGAACTTTTTAACTCGGAACAGGGATTCAAAGAGGCCCTGAATGGGATTTACACACTCTGCGCCAGCCAGTCGCTTTATGGCGGGCAGCTTTCCTATAATATGCTGGATGTACTGGGCCAGAACTATACATTCAGTGATGTTACCAACCAGGAAATTGCCAACTTCATATATACCGGGGGCAGCATTAAAAGCATGGTAAATGATGTATGGGGCAACGCCTACAAAGCAGTTGCCAATTGTAATTACCTTTTGCAGGCCATTGACAGGGACACTACCATTTTCAGCAAAGGTAATTACCGCCTGATTAAAGGTGAGGCGCTCGCATTGCGTGCCTATATCCATTTTGATATGCTACGGATGTTTGCGCCGTCATACGTCAACGGGGCAACACAAAAAGGCATTCCTTATGTTACCCGTGTGGGGATCAATTCTACCGCCTTCTCGACCGTAAACGCGGTAATAGACAGTGTATTGAAAGACCTGTCTGCCGCAAAAATATTATTGCAAAACGACCCAATAAGAAACGCTGCCTATACCGTGGGATATCCAGGAGACAATGCAAACACGGAATTGGATAATCCCGACCTGTTCATGCAAAACAGGCGTCACCGGCTTAACTACTACGCTGTCTGCGGGGAACTGGCACGTGTTTACCTCTATCGCAACGACTATACGAATGCGCTTTCAAATGCAATGGAAGTAATACAGGCAGAGAAATTCCCGTTTACCAGGCAGGAAGATTTTTTCCAGACAGACATTCAGAAAAGAGACCGTATTTTCTATAAGGAAATTATTGGCTGCTGGTATACAGAAACAACAGCTGTTATTGAATCGCTGCAGGGGAGATTTACCAAACAAAATCCTGCCTATAGTGCTACCACTGACCAGGTAAATGATATTTATGAAATTGGTACTTCCGGTGCGGAAGACTGGCGGTTGAAGCAATGGTTTCTGAATACCGCTGCTGCTACCGGTGGACCTGACCGCTCGGTATTACAGAAATACTATCGCAACGCATCTCCTCTCACCAACATACATCCCCTGGTAGCTCCGGCTATCCGGTTATCTGAGCTGTACTACATCGCAGCCGAATCTACCTTCGACCAGGACCCGCAACTGGCGCTCAGCTATTATAACAAAGTACGGGTCGCACGCGGAATCGGACAACAGGTTAACAGTGTTCCCAATAAAGCAGCATTTATTGACCTGCTAATAAAGGAAGCCCGCAAGGAGTTTTATGGTGAAAGCCAGATATTCTTTATGTACAAGCGTCTGCACCACGCAGTGTACATCAATGCCACCAATAGTAAACAACCATCAAACAGCATTTTCGTACTCCCGTTGCCGGACGATGAAAACGCTTACAGAAATAATTAACAGTATACCATGAGAAAATGTTCCATCATCATAATGCTTGCCTTCCTGCTATTCAGCTGTAAACGGGACAGCATTGAACCGTATGATCTGGTAAAAGACAATATCTACCTGAATTATCCTAATACAGATAGCCTTGTTTATTCTTTTGCATTTCATCCTGAACTGGAAAAAGATACGATTTGGGTACCTGTTATTGTATCTGGTAAGACTGCCCGGCAGGACCGGTATTTCGCACTGACAGCCGTGGACAGCAATACTACCGCTGTATCGGGCCGGCATTATGAGCAGTTGAAATCATCATATATAATGCCAGCGGATTCGGGTACGGTCAAGGTCCCTGTTATACTGCTGAATACGGATCCCGCACTGGCTGAAACATCCGTGTACCTTACTTTTCAGGTTTCAGGTGGTAAGGATTTTGCCACCGACCTGCCGGTGAAAATACGCACCAGGCGCATCCTGTATTCCAACAGGCTGGAACAGCCGGCATGGTGGGCGTCATGGGCCGGAAACCTCGGGAAGTACTCCCGGGTGAAACATCAGCTGTTCCTTATTAGCAGCGGCACTACCGATCTGGTGATTGTCAATTCCTATCCTGACTGGTACATGGAAGTCCCGCGAACGCTCTATTATATCGCCAATACCAGATATCTCCTGCAATATCCATTTCAGTGGGTCAGTGAACACCCTGAGTCGGGTTATATGCTGGAGAAAAGAAATGATAGCACGGGAGATTACGATTTTTTCAACAAAAATGCTCCTGCCAGGCGTTTCCTCCTGAAGTATTATGCATCAGCCAATAAGTATGTTTTTATCGATGAAAATGGAGAGCAGGTGCTCTTCTAAAAGTACAACTATGAGTAAAGGAATAATTATTATTTTTTTATCTGCCTGCGTCATTATGGCTTGTAAAAAAGACCTGGGGAACTATAAATATAACGTACCCTCTGAGCCGGTACTTCACGGTATTGCAGACAGCACCGTAGATGCAACCGTAGGTGATTCACTGGTTATTAGCCCGCTGGTGACGCTTGCAGATGGCAATCCCTCCAGGGACCTTACATTCGATTGGGACATCTTCGTTGCAGAGGAAGCCAGATCTGATCACTATACAGGTTATCCTTTAAGAATAGTGTATAATCTGAAACCGATGGTCCGCGATGCCAAGATCACCGTAACGGATAAACGTAACGGGATTAAATATTTCTACAAATTTAAGATCAGCGGCGGTACCCGGTTTGCCAAAGGAGCAACGGTATTAAGTATAGATAAAGGAGTTACCTGTCTGTCATTTATACGGCCCGACAGTACGGTGAATCCCGACTTGTACCATGCATTGCACAACGATGATCTCCCGGTCAACCCGGTACAGCTGTTTGCAAAACCACTCGCATACCAGGAAAACAGTGTAGAGGACTATTGGGTGATCTGTAAAGACCCTTCAAAACAAAGCGTTATAATCGATGGCAGTACCATGTTACGTAAACGTTATTTTGGAGAACAATTCTTTAACCCCCCTGCGGCTATGGAAACACAGGTATTTAATGGCGCACAAGGCATACCAACGGGAATTGTCAATGGTAAACTGTACCTCAGTATCACTACTACGGCGCCTTTCGCGCCGGATTTTGGTAAATTTTCCAGCATGCAGACAGGAAACTATTACCTGGCCCCTTTCTACAGCCGGTATAATTTCTTTTTTGCATTCGACACCATACGTCATGGTTTTGTGACTTTTGACGGTGGCGGCAATTTTATGGGAAGTGATTACCAGGTGATAGGAAGCGCATTTAATCCTGCTGATCTGGGCCCCGGCGTGCTGCTTTACATGCAGGCTATCCCCAGTGTATCCTATGCATATTACAGGGCGGCCGACGGAAACGTATACGAATATACATTTACCGTGCAGATGGCCAACTATGATCTGCGGACAATTCTGCCTACACGGAAACGCGTATTTAGGGGTGCTGCATTACTGACAGCCGACAGCCGCTGGCAACGCTCCGCAGTGGATATATTTTATTTCACCTCCAATGATAAAATCTACCGCTATAATCCTGTTAACGAAGATTTGCGCCCGCTGGATGCCAATTTCAATGGCAAAAAGGTAACCATGCTGAAACTGAGTACTGACGGCAATACGCTCACTGCTGGAGTAGAAGGCAGCGTCGTGGTACTGGATGTAAGTGTTGGTAAGAATGGGAGCATTACCGGTCACGTAGATGGAATCCCCGGCGCTCCGATAGATATTGTATCAAAAAATTAAATATAAAGCGTGATGAAAAACATTTTAATACTGGCAGCTATCAGTCTGCCGTTAGCCAGCCAGGCGCAGAAAGGTACATTTCGTATTGAAGGGAATATCGGCAAACTGAATACTCCTGCTGTGGCCTATATCGATTATATGAGCGATGGCGTAGGAAAGGAAGACAGTGCCGCCGTTACAAATGGTAAATTCACCTTCAGCGGTGTCAGTTCCGGTTATTCCTACGCACGCATGGCGCTGAGTCATGATGGAGGAGGAAAACAGAAAGCCGTTTATACCGGCGACGTGATTTACTTCTATTTTGGGGCGGAAAAAATCAAAATCATCGCTGCAGATTCACTGGCGAATGCCACCTTCACCGGTTCTAAAGTATATGATGAATTCCAGGCGTATAACGCAGCCATTGGGGGTACTATTATGGACCTGAACAAGTGGGCCAACGGGCAGGTAAGTTCGGCAACTCCTGCACAGCGGCAGGATACTGCGTTCCTTGGCCGGATCAATGCCACCTATAGGAAGCGCATGGCTGACCGGGCGAATGCGCAAATCGAATACGCAAAAAAACATCCCGACTCCTACTTCGGCATGGTGGCCTTATCAGAAGGAACCGGCACCCCCGTGGATGTGAACAGGATAGAGCCGATCTTTAATAACATGAGTGAAAGGCTGCGTATGAGCGACCCTGGCAGGGAGCTGCAACAACGCATCCTTGCGGCCAAAACTATCTATGTAGGCGCTTCAGCTCCCAGGTTTACCCAGACCGACATAAACGGTAAACCGTTACGCCTGGATGATCTGAAAAACAAATATGTACTGGTGGAGTTTTGGGCCAGTTGGTGCAGTCCCTGCCGGGCGGAGAACCCGAACCTCACCAAACAATATGCGAAATATAAAAACCTGGGATTTGAAGTAATTGCAGTCTCATTGGACGATCATAAGGACAAATGGCTGGAGGCCATCGCTAAAGATCAGCTCCCATGGCTCCATGTATCCGATCTGAAAGGATGGAATAATGAGGTGGGACGCCAATATGGTATCCGCGCGGTACCGGCAAACTTCCTGTTGGATGAAAATAAGCATATTATTGCCATGAATCTTCGTGGGGAGCAGCTGAATAAAAAACTGGCGGAATTATTTGGCAACTGAGATGACCTCAATGACAAAAGCCTTTAATTCGGCCATTTTGCCATCACGGAACCGCCATACATCACAGTAGGCATAATGGACCAGGGTCCCTTTTTCATTCTTCATGCTGATTTTACCAATAGCCGTAACAAAATCGTCTTCGGCAATCAGGTTTTCGACCATGAATTTTGGCGGCTCCGCATAGGCTGTTGTCATATATTGCCGGACAGCTTCTTTCCCCTGTAATGTCCTGTCACCTACAAATGTCCATGTCGTATCGTCAGTGCAGAAAGACAGAAAACCTTCATTGTCCCCTGCAGCGACGGCTGCATTTGCCTTTTCCAGTATGGCTTTATGGTCGTGGTTCATATAGTATCCTGTTTTGATGATTGATGAAACCTATCAAAAGGCGCTCCATAAATTATCATATTATACAGCGATGTTATGGTGCCTGTTGTGGAAAATCAAGGACGGGAAAATTGTGGAGGTGGTGAATTTTGCCGCAGATCAGCATGAGGCTGACCGCTTCTTTTACAAGGCATATCAGCTGAAGCCTGTCCAGGAAAGAATGACCTGATTTACATTTCTATCATAAAAACAGCAAAGCCGCTTGAGTCGCAGGATTTAGGCGGCTTTGTGTTAACTACCTGCCCACTATCTTTTTCGTTACAAATTCATTAAAAAAGAAATCCCTGTAAATGCCTCCGATGGGGATTTCATTGGCTCCGATGTACACCGTGTTATTATCCACAGAATCAATATGCTTTACATTGATGACATAAGACTTGCTGACTCTCACAAAAATATCTTTGGGTAACTGATCATAGATGGTTTTGATATTCATCGCCGTAATTACTTTCTGGTTTTCGCTGTGCATCACCACATAATCTTTTAAGCCCTGGATAAAAAGTATATTATTGAAATAGACTTTAAAAATCCTCCGGTTTGCTTTCACAAAGAAAAAATCGTCTGCTATCTGTTCTATATTGTTATGGCCGTAATCTGCTTTGAATAATTTGGAGTAGGTGTGTGCTTTTTCAACAGCCTTTTGAAAACGCTCTAATTTTACGGGTTTTATCAGGTAGTCAATGGCGTCTACTTCGTAGCTGTCGGTAGCAAATTCAGCGTAGGCGGTGGTGAAAATCACAAATGTTTCTTTCGGAATAGTTCTGGCAAACTCAATTCCGTTGATTCCCGGCATTTGTATATCGAGGAAAATTAATTCGACTGAATTGTTTTCTATAAAGTCTTTGGCGGTTTCGGGACTGTTGAACGAACCGGTTAGATCTAAATTATCCGTTTGGTGGACCAGCATCGCTATGGCTTCTCTCGCCAGTGGTTCGTCATCTATAATGATACAGTTCATAATGTTATGCGCTTTACTATATAATGAATAGTCATTTATTGCTGCTAGGCGGTCCGTAGCTTGATGATTAATGTCACGCAATACCTTTCCGGGTCATCTTCTATAAGTAAGCTATGTGTTGCCGGGAACAAAAGTTCCAGTCTCCGTTTGATATTCGTTAGTCCCAATCCACCGGTGTTATAGACAGATTTGAGTGCGGGCTTGGAATTGATGCATTTAAAGAAAAGCTCGTCGTTCCGGACATCAAAATACAGATTTACATAAGATGGTTTTGTTACGTCATTGTTGTGCTTTACGGCATTTTCCACAAACGAAATAAACAACAATGGCGGAATTTGCACGCCGCTCAAACTTCCCTCTTTTGAAATCAGGAAATCAAAACTGTCCCGTCGTACTTTCTCCAGGTTTAAAAAATCTTCCAGGAAACGGATGTCCGACGTCAACAGTACCTTTTCCCTTGCGCTGTCATAAAGCTGGTAGCGAAGCAGGTCACTCAGTTTCATTAAAACCTGCGAGGCTTTCTCCGGGTCTTTCTTCGTCAAAACATTGGCGTTGTTTAGCATATTAAACAAAAAATGCGGATTGATTTGGTTTTTTAATTGTTCCAGTTCTGCAACGGTTTTTGACTGTTCCAGCTCGTAGATCAATTGTTTGTCCATCATTCCCTTCTGAAACAGTTTTATGGAAGAAGAGGCTGCTAACAGCAGCGCGGTTAGGAAGGAAAAAAGAGGGATGTTCAGTCCGTTTGCTTTGTTGAAAGGATTGAAAAAATAGCCACAAACAGCCATGACAACGAGGATGCCGATCACAGACAAACAGTATTTAATACTTCTATTCCTGAACAAAAGCCTTGGCACCAATACATACATATTCACATAAAATAATATAATAAAGTATGCAAATACGGCTATCGGGCTGGCAATGACGGACGTGCTGTTGTATAGCACAATTGCTATAAAAGCAATAAACAGCAGATGCCGGAATATTCTGAGGTCAGGTGAGATCAGGAAACGAAACAGCACGTTTTCGCTAATAAGCTGCTGATGGCTAAAATCATTCATTTATCAAGTTGTCTGGAATAAACTTAATGTTTAAAGCACTGGCCTGATCTGCTTTTATACGAAAATGCATGCTTTTTATACGAAAGCAGAAAGTGTTGCAAAAACGCCTAAGGCAGGAAATATATTTTGTAGTGCCCTTAGGCTCCTTGCTATAAAAGATATCACACTTAATATAATTATAAAAAGACAGTTATCCAAAGAAATAGTTTTGTGTCCAATTACAACTGTTAAATGTTTTTAAAGGATGAGATATAAGATCATTTCTGTACTGCTGCTTATAATCCTTTCATTTGAGGCCTATTCGCAGGAGAAAGTCACCTTGAGCGGAATTGTCACCATGCAATCGAACACCGAAACAATAATCGGTGCCAGCATTTTTATTCCGGGAGCAAAGGCCTCATCCGTCACCAATGCGTATGGCTTTTATTCCATCACCCTGCCCAAAGGGGAATATACAATCATTGTCAGCTGTATAGGATTTGAGACGATAGAAGAACATATCTCCCTTACAGCGAATATCAGAAAAAATTTTTCACTGGCGGAGAAAAGCAAGACCCTGGATGAAGTAGTGGTGAAAGGCAGTAGCTCCGCAAATAACATCCGGAAACCGGAAATGAGTGTGAATAAGCTCTCTATCGCCACCATCAAAAAGATGCCTGCGGTTATGGGAGAAGTGGATGTTTTAAAAGCTATCCTGCAGTTGCCGGGCGTGTCTACTGCACAGGAAGGGGCAACAGGCTTTAACGTCAGGGGCGGGTCGGTGGACGGTAATCTGGTATTGTTGGATGAAGCCGTTGTTTACAATACGTCACACCTGTTCGGCTTTCTGTCCGTTTTTAATGCCGATGTGATTAAAGATTTGAAATTATATAAAGGGGGCATACCTGCTAACTTCGGTGGACGTACGTCTGCTGTTTTGGATATTTATCAGAAAGAAGGCAATAACGAAGAATATCACCTGTCGGGCGGTATTGGCGTGGTTTCGAGCAGATTGTTGGCGGAAGGCCCTATTGTTAAAGAGAAGAGTTCGTTCGTGGTGGCCGGTCGCGCTTCCTATGCCCATTTGTTCCTGAAACTGGCAGACAAACCTAATTCTATTTCCTTTTATGACTTAAATGCCAAGCTGAATTTTAAGCTCAATGATAATAACAGGCTTTTCCTTTCAGGATACTTCGGTAAGGATAATATGGATTTCAGCAATTTTTTCAGCAACGATTATGGAAATTCATTCTTTAATCTTCGCTGGAACCATATATTTTCCGATAAATTCTTTTCCAATGCATCAGTTATTTACAGTAAGTACGATTATGGCCTGAAGATAAAATATGTTGGCATTGACTGGGCATCGGACATCCGTAACTATAATTTTAAGTATGATTTCAACCATCACCTGTCTGATAAGCTGGTCCTGAATTATGGCATCAATTCCATTTATTACCAGTTCAATCCCGGTTCTATCAAACCTTTGGATGCTACGTCGCCTATCAACCCCGACCAGATTGAAAAAAAATATGCCTGGGAAAATGCCTTGTATCTCAGTGCCGAACAGCAGCTCACGGATAAAATATCATTGACATATGGGCTGCGCTACAGCAATTTCCTGCGGTTAGGGGAGCAGCATATAAATAATTACGCCAATGACCAGGCGGTGGTATTCAATCCACATATGCAGATTTATGAAGAAGGAACGCCTACAGGTACAATGTACTACAGTAAAAACCAGAAAATCGTTGATTTTGGAAATTTAGAACCTCGTCTGGCGGTTTCCTATGCTATCAATGACAACCAGTCCATTAAAGCGAGTTACAACCGGATGAGCCAGTATATCCATTTAATTTCCAACACAGCTTCCGTCTCCCCGCTGGATATCTGGGCGCCAAGTGATCAATTCCTGAAACCCGAAATCCTGGACCAGGTGGCATTGGGCTATTTCAGCAATTTCCGCAATGGAAAATATTCCCTGGAAACGGAGGCTTTTTTCAAGAAAATCAAAAACAAAGCAGATTACATCGATGGCGCGGAATTAATTGCCCGCAAAGCCATAGAGCAGGTGCTGCTAAACGGAGAAGGCAGGGCTTATGGACTGGAGATGATGCTGAAGAAAAATACCGGCAAACTGACAGGCTGGCTTTCCTACACCCTTTCTAAAGCGGAGCAACGTACTCCGGGAAGAAATGCCCAGGAGCCCGGCATTAACAACGGAAAATGGTATCGCGCCAATTACGATAAAACGCATAACCTCTCCCTGACAGCCGCTTACCAACTGACGAAAAAATGGAGCTTCGGCGGGATGTTTACCTATCAGACGGGGAAAGCGGCCACCTATCCCATCGGCAAATACCAGTATCAGGGAATTACGATTGCCAACTACGGAGAACGAAATGCCAATTCGCTGCCGGCTTATCATCATTTGGATTTATCGGCCACCTATACACCAAAGCCTGACAGTAAAAAAAGATGGAAAGGGGAGTGGGTGTTCAGTATTTACAATGTTTACGGCAGAAACAATGCCGCTGCTCTTATGTTCGAGCAAAACAGGGAAACAGGGTTGAGTGAGGCAAAGAAGATATCGATTTTCGGTATCGTGCCCGGTGTGACCTATAATTTCAAATTTTAATGTTAATAGTATCAAATGAAAAATAATCTTCAATACCTGGTAGTTGTATGTGTATTTTTCCTGCTGTCCTGCACAAAGGTGATTGACGTGGATTTGGAGACAGCAGCGCCGAAACTGGTCATTGACGCGTCAATTGATTGGATAAAAGGAACAACAGGGCATGAGCAGAAAATCAGGCTCTCCACCACCACCGGATATTACAGTACAACATTTCCAACGGTGTCCGGAGCGGATATCGTTATTACAAATTCGGAAAATGCTGTTTTTAGTTTTATAGAAAATCCCGGTACAGGAGAATATATCTGCTCCGATTTCCACCCGGTTATCGGGGAGACTTATGCATTAAAAGTAGTTTTAAATGGCGAGGTCTACACCGCCACCGAGACCTGTATTGGTGTGCCGGACATTGAAAATAATATCGAACAAAACGATAAAGGCGGATTCGGTGGTGACGAAGTGGAAATAAAATATACATACCAGGATAATGGCAATGAAGCGAATTATTATCTGCACCGTATTCTGTCACCTGTATCAGTGTATCCGGACTATAAAGCGAAAGATGACGAAAACAGCCAGGGCAAAATGATGCAGGAATATTTCTCTGACAAGGACCTGAAGGCCGGAGATAAGATAAATATCCGGCTGTATGGCATCTCCAGAAGATATTATGATTACTTCAGAAAATTGTTGGCGGCGTCCGGGGCCGGTAGCGGACCGTTTCAGGCAACGCCAGGGTCGGTGAGAGGAAATATCCTCAACCAGACCCATTTCGAAAATTTTGCTTACGGATATTTCAGGTTATCGGAAGTGGACGTGAAGGATTATACGGTACAATAATAAACGGCTCATAGACATTTCCTGCGCTGTTTCCTGGCTTATTGCTCCTGCAGTACCACATGCTTGATATTTTTCCGGTCGTAGGTATAGGTAATATGCACCAGTCCCTCGCGGGTTTGTATAATGGCTGGATAGCTGAATTCCTCAGTGGTCCCATCTTCCAGCACCATAATATCTTTCCATTGCACGCCGTCGCGGGAAGCCGCCACGCGCAGGCGGGAGCGGCCATTAAACCAATCCTTGCCCGGCAGGTCAGGATTATAGACAATCAGTTGCAAGCCACTTTTTAATGTCACGGCATCCGTGCCTGAGTTGGGATTAGGCAGGGATGTTTCGCTTAAAGATGACCAGGTGGCACCATTATCTGCTGACCATGATTGCACAACCTTTCCTTGTTTACTCCTGCACAGCAGTTGTAACTTCCCTTTATCGTAGCGCAGTATGCTCGGCTGTATCACATCCAGTGCAGAACCGGTATCTATGGGGATGATCTTCCAGTGGCGAAAATGAACATCTGTCTGTTCTATCTGGATTCTCCAGTGGCCTCCTTCCTCTTCCACACTGGACGGACATAGCACCTTACTTCCCAATACCAAAGCCTTGTTTTTCACGGGCCCGATTACGTTGTCAGGCAGGCGGGTAGCGGCCGACCAGCTACGGCCGTTGTCCGATGAAGTTTTCATCATTCCCCACCATTCCCGCGGATTGGGCCCTATCTTGTAAAATAGCACCAGCTTGTTCTTCAACGGCAGCAAAACCGGATTCCAGCACGGATAACGGACCGTATCGTGTAAAATGCCGGTAGCTACCACGCCTGGAGAAACACTGCCATGTGCCGGGATTAACCCTTCCCAGATCACCACGTCCTTCGCGCCTTCGTGCGTTCCTCCGAAGCAGGCGATATGCAGGCCCCCGCCGGCATCTTCCGCAAGCGTAGAAGCGTGACAGTTATTAAAAGGAGGGTCCTTAAAGAGTAACTCCTGCTTCACTATACGCCAGTGCGACTGCCCCCTTGCCGGAAAAACTCCTGCAAGCAGATATAATAAAACGAATGTGCATATTTTCATATCCGCCAAAGATTAAACAAAAATTCCAAAATTGCCACTCAGTAGCTTATAACCAGACTAATTATTTATATTTATAGGGATTGACATCAGTTTTTTCAACATGACCTATGACCTGTTAAAGAAAAACCTGAATGAAATATTTTGTTATAGCGTTTTTGATGTTTCTCTGTGAACTACATCAACGAAAGTAATTGACAAATTAAATACTGGACAACTTAAAATTACCGATCATGAAGTTTAAACTTATTCTATCATTTTTGCTTTTGACCACTTGTTTTGCTGCATTTAGCCAGGCAAAGCCATCTGAGAAATCTAAAACCCACAACATGACTGCTAATGAAAAAGGCCTGATTAAGGTGTCCATTCTGTACCCTTATGCTGAAGGTAAAACGTTTAATATGGAGTATTATGAAACTAAGCACATGCCCATGGTAGCTGGTTTTTTAGGGGCAAATCTGGTTAAATACACTATTGAAAAGGGGCTTTCCGCCGGTGCTCCTGACCAGCCGCTACCTTTTATGGCCATTGGTACTTTTTATGTAAAAAGTTTAAGTGAGTATCGGGCGGCTATTGCTCCAAATATAGATGCGATCCGTGCGGATTTTGCTAACTATACCAATGCCATTCCTGAGATTTTTGTGAGTGAAGTGGTGAAATAAGGCAGGCTTTTATCAAAACTCACCAGGGGTAGTGCGAAAAAAGATAGTTCGTCTTTACGAAACAATGCCAACTGAAAGCCCTCGGGGGCTTTCAGTCATTGAACCTATCTATTGTCCACGCCAATAATTCTACTGCTAACCAGAACGATCCCATGCCTAATATATAACCCACCAGTGACAAAACATATCCCTTTATCTTCTTCCCACCCAATATCTGGCCAATAGCCCACATGCTGTATAACAGCGATACCACTTCCGATGCCAGCTTCATATTTTTTCCGCTGATTCCCTGCACCATTGCGAACAACGTATATATCAACATCCCCGTGCCAATCACGAAACATAACATGATTAATACCTCATAATAATTGTACGCGCTTTTGCGCATAAACAATTTCAGCCAGGCGCCGATAAAAAGGCCCATGATGATATTGGCATAGCCGTAATGCCCTTCTATCCATGTGGTGAGGGCTGCAAAGGTTTCGTGCCGTATTGACTCGTCTACGTAATGGTCATGCTCGATATGAAAGAAATGGGTAACTAGCGTATACAGCAGCGAACATATGACAAGGAAAAGGACTGGTTTCACCAGCCGGCTCCTGTCTTCTGTAAGGAACCTCCTGATATTTATTCCGGGGCGGATCAACAGCTCCCTGATCGTATACAATATTCCCTTCTCAAAATGCAGCACGTGCTGCACCTCATGAATGATATAATGGCTATCCACTCGCTTCAATGCTACCGGATAGCCGCAGTGTCCACAATACTTATCAGCAACAGCCGCATTACATGATTTGCAATTCATCGTAGAAAATTATTTAGCGGAAGCTGCTGCACGGGATTGCAGCTCTTTTTTAATAGCTTTCAGCTGTTGAAATAAAGGGAAAAAGACCAGCGACAATGAAAACATCGGGGCGATATACACCACCTTCTTTTCTTTAATCATCAAAACACATGCGATCGTTATGATGCACAGTACCAGGAATCCTGCTAGTATTCCCTGAATCCTGCTTTTTCTTTTCAGCAGATCTTTAGTGTCAGTACTTGATAGGTTCATATTTTGATTTTCACCAAAAATCCTGACTTTTTTCCTTTAAAACCCTACACTTGAGTGTAAATCTATGGCGATCTTAATGCTTATAATGAAAAATAACTCCCGGCCATGCGGTGCTGACAATCCACACAATTGATGAAGTGATTCAGATGGTATGAGGGGGCACGTTCGCTTTACCACTATCTATCTGATCTGACAATTGAATAACCCAACAATAGAAGGCTTACCAGGGCTGCAATGGCGTTTAGTAAACTGAACCAATCCCCCCATTTGTTGTACAATGTGGCATGATGCTGGACATTAACATTGCCTGACAACAAGGCGGGCGTGCCATTGTCGCTATTGGCCTCATACAAAACCCTGCCGCAGTAGTCATTGATAGTCAGTCTGCCGTGCCTGGCATTTCTCGCCATGCCATAACCGCCTTCCACGCATCTCATTATTGCCATCCGGCTGTGCAGCCAGCCATCCCGCTCAAAGTCCCAGGCCGGCACATATAAAACATTACAGTTTGAGCTGCCATACCTGCTGATATCTTGCTGAAAATCCATGTCTTTACAAATAGCCACCCCTTCTGTGCCACCGTTCCTGAGAAACAAACCGGGTTCCTTTCCTGGTTTCAGGCTGTCCAGGAGTTCTCCTGCAAACAGATGTACTTTTTGATAATCTGCCAGCAAAGTTCCATCCTCCCCGATCACCCAGGCCCTGTTTTCGTAATAGTCTCCTTTTTGCAGTGTCACACAGGCTACGATGCCTATTTGATGTGCTATGGCCGTATCTTTAAACTGCCGGATAAAACCCGCCCGGCGATTGTCTTTTACGGTAAACATTTTTTCAGGAAACACCACCATCTTTGCACCCTGCTTTACTAATTCCCCTACGCGGCGCAGGTAGAGGTTGGCCAGGTACATATCTCTGTCTTCTCCTTTTGTATCCTGCTGGTGATAGGCCTGTTTATCAATGGTAACCATACCTATCCGCAATGATTGAGTAGCAGGAGACATGTGATTCAAACGCACCACTCCCCACACGATTACCGCTGAAAGAATACTCAAGGTTACCAGGGAAAGTGTCCGGACAGACTGGTTTCGCTGATACCGATAGATAATGAGCGCGACCGCTGTCGGGAAAAAAGTAACCAGGAAGGTGATCCCTTGTATGCCTGTCAAAGCAGCTACCTGTACTACTGGTAAAAAATCGCATTGCGTATAGGCAATACTGCCCGCCGTTCCATCCCTGCTGGTAAGGAAGGAGATATATTCCATCGTGGTAACCAAAACAGGGAGCACAAATACAGCGGACCAATGCCGATAGGTGAGCGTTAGCTTTCTTGCAGCAATCACCTGTAAGGCAAAAATCAGGGGAAATAGCAGGGTAAACATAACCGCCAGGGGTAACGGCATAACACTTTGTAAATAAGGCAGCCAGCTAAGCCTACCTATTAAGTAACCCGTAAAAGCGATTAAAAATGCCCATTTGCTGTTAACTCGTAAAGAAAAATACAGTATAGGAACCGGCGCCACCCATAATAACCACCAAATGTGTGCAGACAGGCTAAAGGATAAATACCAGCAAATTCCCGCAAAAAGCACTCCTGCGGCTAACAGTGCTTTCGAAACCGGTTTTAAGTCCGACATGATATGAATTTAGTATTATTGTCAAAGCTATGCGGTTTTTTCGGTGTGGAATTGTATATTTTAGACAGGTTGGTGCTTTATGAGAAAATCCGCTACTCTGTTATTCTCCTTTTTAAACTGACTGGGGGTAGTGCCGGTAAACAACCGGAACTCACGAATAAAATGCGCCTGGTCAAAGTAATTGCATACATGACAGACATCCGTTAAGATTTGGGTAGTTCGCATATACCTGACCGCCTTATTGAAACGCAATACTCTATGGTAATGCTTAGGGGTATAGCCGACATTCTTCAGGAAAACCCGCTCCAGTTTTTTATAGTACCAACCTGTTTGCCGGCAGATAGTGTCAATGGATATATCATCCGGGGTGTTTCGCAGTATGTCTATGGAATGGTTAACCACCTGCAGGTCCGTTGGTGTATTTTTTAGTTCGGTTTTCAGTAAAGTATCCAGTAGTTGTATCCGCTTATCATCAGTCGAATAGTCTGACAACTGGGTTTCCAGTCCTTTTACTGCTTTTCCCAATAGCAACTCCGCCGGTAACAGGGTATTTAATAAATCAGCCATTGGCACATTGGTAAATGCTGTCATGCCTCCTGGCTTAAAACGAACGCCTAGTATGCTGGTTTCTCCCTTACCTTTTACATAAAAAATCTGGTTGCGCTGTCCCATAATTACCGGCCCATGCTGACGGATACCCTGCGGATTGTCAGCAGTGATCAACCAATCTGCCGGCAAACCAAAATTAAAGATTAACTCCACACGGCCTCCGGGTATTAAGCGGTCAGGTACATCCATGGTCCTGGCCGGTGCATGTAGCACCCAGTAGCATTCTATAAAGTCCGCCAGTTGCATGGATGGATAATATTGCCGGTAATGGTTCATGTATGGATTAAAATCAGATGTTATGGTTTATAAATCCTGATCCCTCAGCACTCCGCTGATCCAATATACAATAATCCTGTGGTACTTGTCAGGGTAGCCTGTCTCTGATATGCTTTTTCATTACCAAACAAACGACTGATTGAACATTAAAGCAGCTTTAAACCACTACAAGAGGCCCGCTTCTACGGCTTTCTTAATCAGTGCCGCAGCATTGCCCACGTTGAATTTCTGCATTAAATTCCTCCGGTGTGTATCTACCGTTTGGGTACTGATGCTCAGTTGATCAGCAATAGCATGGGTAGTGATACCTGTGCCCACCAATTGTAATATTTCACGCTCCCGGGTAGTGAGCCGGGGATACGATTTACGGGAATGACCAGGTGAAAAAATAATTTGTTGCAGCGCCGGATGCATAGTGAAACGGTTGTCTATCACCTGGAAGATGGCTTCCACCAGTTCCTGCCTGGATATATTCTTTAGCAGGTAGCCGTCAGCCCCGCTGTCCAGCATTTCCAGTATCACACTTTTTTCGGTGTGATTGGTAAGGGCAATGACTTTGATATCGGCATATTTACTTTTTACGAGACGACAAAAGTCATGTCCCGACATTGCCGGCAAACTGATGTCCAATAGTACAAGGTCCGTATCCTGTTTCTCCAGGAACAGCAACGCTTCTTCCGCACCGGGAAAGACGCCGGTTAACTGTATGCCTTCAGTTTTGCTTAAAATACTGTTGAGCCCTTCTGCAACAATGACATGATCCTCCACAATAATTACCGAAATACTAGTTGTTTTCATCTACATGTAATTCAATATTGATAATGGTGCCTTTGCCCACCAACGACCTACATTCCATTTTACCTTTCAAAAATTCCACCCGGTTTTGGATATTGTCCAGGCCAATACCCCGCTTGCCGATGGCTACTGCCGTATCCATCCCTTTGCCATTGTCCTCCACCGTAATATAAACGACAGGCCCCTCCTGGCTGCATTGCACCAGTGCCTCAGTGGCTTCGGCATGTTTGATTACATTGGTCAGCAGCTCCTGGATGATGCGATAAATGATGATTTGGGTTGGCTTTGGGATATCCGTACGGAGATTGATAGCACTAAAATCGACCTGCAGGTTTTCGCCGGACAAAGACCCACAGAGGTCTGTGATAGCAGTTTCCAGCCCTGAGCGAAGGAGTGCCTCCGGCATCATGTTACGGGCAATACGCCGCAACTCCGACACCGAATCATCCAGCTGTACAATCACCTTCTTCATTTCGGCGACAGGGTTGTCCCGCAAAGCATTCGTAAGGTTCAATTTTACCGCTGCCAGTGTTCCCCCCAAACCATCATGCAGATCGCGGGCCATCCTGGAACGCTCTTTTTCTTCTCCCTGCAGCAAGGCCTGGGTTAAAGCCGTGCGCTGCTGCTGTTGCAGGGATTGTACCGCCTGTTCGGCCCTTAATTTTTTTGTCTTATAGAAATATATAAAAAACAGCAAAACAGGTATCAGTACAAGCACAACACCCCAGATAATCATTTGTTGTGTTTTGGCATGGCCACGGATCACCAGTAGTTCCTTTTCCTTTTGTGCCAGATTATACTTTGTTTCCAATCCCGCTATCTGTATTCTGGTGGTGGTTTCATTCAGGCTGTCTGAAATAGACACATACTTTTTCAACCATTGATAGGCATCCGCCGGGTGGCTCAATTCCGCCTCCAACCCGGAGAGATCATGATAGAGCTGTCGCCGGTCTGCCGCAGTAAAGCTATATTCCCGGTACATCTTCAATAAAATATCCCTTGCTGCGGCGATATGGTGCAAGTTTTCCATCAGCCGGGCTTTCTGATAAAGCAGTATCTGGGCATAATGACGGTTGTTCAATTTCTCCGTAGCTGCCAGCCCTTCATCGATATTAAATGTTGCCTGTTTAAAATCATTTGTATTGATAAAATACTGGGCATTGATACTGTAATAATAAGGGGCATACAGTGATCCAGGATTAGCCATCACATAAGCATGGGCGCTATCCAGGCAGTTCCGGGCCTGCTGATATGCCTGCTGCTCAATATAAATTTTAGCAAGATTGGTAAAATTATCAATCTGCCGGGGCTCGCCTGCCTGGTTGCGCTGATAGATACGAATTGATTGCATGCTATAGAGGATGGCCTTTGCATGATTACCCGCATTCAGAAATGAAATGGCCAGGTTCGTATATCCTCTGGCCATGGCAGCGCTGTCACCCGATTTCATGGCCAGGGGGATTGCTTTATTCAGGATGATGTCTGTAAATTTCCGGTCATCACTTTCGCCCTGTGCAATCACCCCCAGGTTGGCCCAGGCACGGCTTTGGTAGTGCCACGACAAAGGCGTTTCTCTTTTCTCCAGCAAGGAAATGGCTTTATTAAAAGCAGCAGCGCCACGCTGCGGGTCATCATCCATGTACAACCGACCAAGGTAAAAATAGCCCAACCCGGTATAGAACGGGTCATCTCCCGCCAATCGCAACCCCTGTTGATGGTAGGTTAACGCCAATGCGGTATCACTGCCGGCAATACTGTCTCCCGCCATAAATAAAGCCCGTGCCCTGGCTGTATCCACCATGATGCGTTGCTGCGCAATAGCTTCAAACGATACCAGCATCGTCCATAGTAACAATATACTACCTCTTACTGCGTACATCCGAATGGTTTTAAAAATCATGGATAAAAGTCCGCTTTTCTTTTCGGGGAAAACATCACTGTTTTCCCTAAGTTTTTCTACCGGTTTTTATGGAGCTGAGAATGAATATTTTCTCCAATTGTCTGCCATTCCATTTATCAGGAATTTAGCAGCATACTTTTTACCTAACATACAGTATGTAAAAGATATGAAAAAAGTTCTTATTTGGTTAGCACCCCTTTTGATAGCGGCCTCCTTTTCCTGTAAAAAAAGTGATGGCAATAATGGCGTCGGCGGTACCGGTAAAGGCACCGGAAGTATCTATTTCCACGACACCAATGAAGGAATATTTAAAATGGATGTAAGAACAGGTAAGAAAACCCAGGTACTTCCCTATGATGTGAGCCGGTATTATTGGGATGTTAGTCGCGATGGGAAAAAAATACTGGAAACATCAGATCCGGACGATCCCAATAACCGGAACTACGATTTATACAAAATTAGAGACGCTAATAGTGGCGCCGTACTCTCCTCTTTCAAATGGTACAGCGGCTACGCCAATGCTACCCGTCCCATCTTTTCTCCTGATGGCGCTATGATTGCCATTACAGCTCCTTACAATGGGAAGATATTTATCGTAGATACCCAGGGAAACGCCCTGTACAACATATACGCCACCTCCGGAAGTTTCACCGGCAATCTGCAGTGGATGCCTGATAATACATTGCTCTTCACTATTAACAAAACCCTGTACAGGAGCAACACCACCTTTTCCGACTTTCGCAGGATTGCCTCTTTCAATAATTTCAATATGATTAGCCAACTGGCAGCGAATAATGCGGGTACCAGCCTGGTATTTATGGGAGCTATGCCCGGCGACGATAATGCCCATCTCTGGATGATCAACACCGATGGCTCGGGGCTTAAGCAGATTACCCAGGGCAATGAAACAGAAGGCGCTCCCGCCTTTTCTCCCGATGGCGCCTTGCTGGCTTTCGGCTCCGACCTGATACAATCAGTGGGAGTACCCTGGACCATTGGCGGCTCAGGCCAGGGCATCGCACTGGGCAGCAGCGTATGGGGAATCTCTATTATGCCCGCCGACGGGAATACCTATAATGTAGAAAACAATAATGCAGTATTTCACTTTCCGCAACCAGGAAAAAGAAATAACCGGGTGCCGGCAGACAGCGATCCTATGGAATGGCGATAGGGACTATTATATGACGCTAATCCCCACTGGCCTGGTTTTATCTCTAAAATGCCGGGAGGTCAAAATGCTGCGTAGAATCTGCGGCTTTAATTGAGTAAAAAAGAGCGTAAATGAATAAAGCCTGCGCTGGTCGCAGGCTTTGAAATTTCTAGTGGTCCGGCTCCTCCTTTGAATACCTTCTACATAATTTTTTTGTTATCCACATTTTTTCATCCCAAATTCTTATTTTAAAAAACTACTGAACTAGTAACTTAGCATATCTATCAGGTTTTTAGGACCCACCGGTTTTTTTGATAAAAAACACCTGATTAGATACTTATTTTTAGCCTATTTATCAGGATTCCATGCCTCTGGTTTCTCATTCTTAGGTTTAGGAGGAGGAGTCACTACTGTATCGGAAACCGGAGTATCATTCTTAACCTTATCAGAAGTCTCTCTGGCTTTACCCATCACTCCTGCACCAGGATCAACTACCGTCGAAGGATTAGCCATCGATGTTTCTACGCTGTTACCACATTGGTTAATATCAGCCGTCACTGATTTGATGAAGTTGAATACTATATTGGATTGTGGAGAAGTTTCTCTCACGATTTTCGGATCTTGTTGAACTGGTTGTTCTGGTTTAAACGGATCGTGAGGAGCGACACTGACTGATTCATTTTCTTTTTTTGGTATGAATCCCGAAAGTTGCTCTTCTGCTGTACTTCCCCCACCAGATAAACTGCGGGCAAAATTGAAAATATCTTGAAATGCCATATTGTTGTATTTAGATAAGTTATATTAATTTTACAAATTATGAGGACGCTCTGTTCCAAATTTTTGATTAGCATCTCTATAAAGCGGCTTAGTGTCAAAAATAGCATGGACTACATCCAGAACTGATACTGTTTCTGCCATTCCTTTTGCTCTGTATAATTTACTTGATTCTACAAGCTGCAAATAAGATATATTAACAGGAATTACTTTAGACGGAGTTAAATAATTAGTACTTGCAAGTGGCGGTCCATTCCCATCCGCAATAGGAAGAACTAAGTCGTCATAATTCAATGCAATATATCCACCAAACGTAATGGGTATTTCATAGGTAAATTGCTTCACCTGACGCCTTTGTGTTGCTGTGGTTTCAACGCGGGAGTTGGGAGAAATACTACCTGAAACATTAGAACTTGAATTCCATGATGTTGTTACTGTACCAGAAATTGTGCCCGTCAAAGAAAGCCCTAGTTCTGCATGTAACTCTCCACGACCGATAGCAGTACCTGTTCCTGTGAAACTTACCATGTTTGAATTGGTGGAAGCAATATCCGTTTTTGTAGTAACTTCCGATTTACTTTCAGCACCAGATTCATCTTCAGTACCTATATCGTCTTTATGATTATGATCATGATGGTTTTGTTTGGTAACATTGCCGGTAAGATTTTGTAGGCTATTAGTCAAACTCTCTGTCAAAATCGTCTGTATAGTCTGTGAGATTTGTCCTTGTAGTTCCCCGGCAACCAATCCGCCAAAAGTAGCACTTCCCGTAGTTGATAAAGTCCAGGAGATGGTATTTTCTATAGTAAATTCAATAGTGTCGGAAAACTGACGTACCTCAGCAGATCTATTGTCATAGGTCCTGGTAGATATTACATCCGCAACGGGTGGAATGATATTCGACCTTTCTTCAAATAAGGGGGCTCCAATTTCGAAAAATCCGATCCATCCTCTTTGTGCAGCGTTCGGATCAGGGAAATTACCAAATTTCTGATCGTTTATAGAAACCCCTACTGGCCATAACGGGATTTGTTGATTTTTACTATCCAGCACAGGTACTCCTTTTTGATCTACTTTAACCCTTTTTAATTCAGGTACTTTTTTATTCAAAAAATCCTGAATTAAGTTAGGTGTTATTCCTAACTCTTCCATGTTTTCAACTGTGATGATGCGGCGTTTCGCGGCATCCACAGTGTAAGTGGTGATTTGTGGCATATTTTGAGATTATATTTGATGTTATTATGTTGCTTTCTTACAACAATAGTCCGGTGGTTTTTTAAACTAAGAATTTGGGATGAAAAGATGTGGGTAACAAAAAAGTTGTACAAAATATATTCAAAGAAGGAGAAAGAGCATGAAAAAGGGGCATGATTTGGTATGAAACAAAAGAGAACCGTCTTTAATAAATCGATAGGATTTATCAGCACAAATATGGATCAAATAATTGGAATGACCCAACCTCAGAAGACATTTCTTACATGGCTTTTTGAAAAATGAGGAATGCTTCGGGCGGATCATCATTTATTAAACCTGTTCCGCTGTAGTGAGGTCATTATTGCGAAAAGAATATTCGTGGGTAATTTAGCCGGAAAATAAACTTCCCAGGATTGTTTGATAGCGCGTTTCTTAGTCTGGTGCATGATAAACCAGCAAACGGCGTCATGACTAATGACATTTTAAATCTTTTCATAAGGATTAACATTTTAGGAGCTAAAGAATAAAAAATTTAATCAATGCTATTGGATTAAATCGATGTTGAAAGTATTCTTATCTGGTATTCATCCGTATAACTTTTTTTAAGGCATAACAGGTTTACATTAAGTATTAACGGCGCTAAAAGCCGGATCAATATGAAAAGATCATAATGACTTTCGGTTGTTCTTTGGAGATTATCACTGTTAATAATTGAAGTATCAATATACAGTACACTTAGGGCTTAACAGGCATTACAAACCAGTCTTAACAACAATTATATTGTTTTTGAGTTAACTGCTCTATGAGGTTCTTTGGGGATCTCAATTGATGCTGTATCTCCTGATTTTATTTCTTATTTCAGATACAATCTATATCAACCGTTATATGGAGTAAACCTCAATAGCCGTAACTCAGTACATTTCTTAGATACGACAATTGGATTTCTTTAATGGACTTATTGAATGGTTAATACAAACTGGTTTACAAACTAAAAGAAACTGAGCTATAAAAAACTTTTTTGTCCAATCAAATGAAGCTGCTTTTTCCAGGTTATTTCAAGTTGACCAATATGAATATAGGATTTATTTATTGAAGTTGACAATTTTTTTGACAAAAATTTTTTAAAAAGAATAGCAATATAAAATATTCCGATTTTCAAAAAAAACAAACTTAAAATAGTGTGACTTAGAGGTCATCCAGGATGATGATTTGAATTTCAAATAAGAGTTAGAGGCGTCTGCTATCTTCATTTTTAGCTCTCTCATGAAATCACCGGGTGTTCATTCTGTAATGATATAGAATTAAAGACACGGAACATTCAGTGGAGAAGATTATACGGCAGAAGATTGCTCTTGATAAATATGATATTACACGCAGCAATTATAAAAAAGTAGCGACCGATCTAATCAGACTTTGTACTGTATATTTATTCAAAGAAAATTGGGAACTTGAACATGAATGTATAAGTAGAAAATGGTCTCTAAAAAAAACATTGCAAATAGCAGAAAAGGAGACCTGGAGGAATTAACAATTCTTTTAAGCAAAAGGGCAGTGAGATTTCCGATCTCGAAGGAAAAATTAGCTGCAGCTACGGCTGGCATGAGAAGCGCTATTGCCCCTATTTTCCAGGCAGCCGCCACATCAAACATTACCACCGATCCTTTTCTTCAAACTGCAAACAAATGCAGTACGAAAATTGATGACAATCCATTTCTTCAAGCCGCAAACAAAGATGCGGTGAAGCAATCTCCGCCCCCTGATATTGCTAAAAAGAAAGCAACCGAGAAAAACTGCCTGCTAAAAATAACAGACAAAAACACCAAAAAATAACAATTAGAACAAGAGTTTAAAACTTAGGCCCTAAGGATTATGTAACAGATAATATACTTTAGTAAAGGGTAATTAACCTGTATAAAGTACGGGAAAGAAATCGGGGTTATACAAAAGGAACTCGACTAACCGCTCAACTAAAAAACAAAACCCCGCGACTAGCGCGAGGTTTGTAAGTTGTCTGTGATCCCGCTGGGACTATATCAAAGGCTCTATCAGAGCCACTTTTCACGGTTTTAAAAGCTACTGTATCCGAATTTGTATCTTTCTGAAATGATTAGTTTTAAACTATTTTAGCAAATTAGCGAATGATTAAAAAAATTATGCCTCGGAGTTTTAAGAGACGCCAGTGCAATATGGTATTTTCCGTAAAATTCAAAAAAATATTGATACTCCCAAGAACTGTTGTTATATTTGGCCCAATTAAACCTGAAATATGGCCCAGAAACGTTCCGAAGTCCACGCATATAATTATATATTGTCAGAATTAGTCAATAAAAAAGGTTGGGTTAAACAACAAGTCTATACACAACAAGAATGTCAAAATATACCAACAGTTGCAAAGTTTTTAAAAAATCAACGTCCTGAAAATATTGTTGAAATAAATAAGGGAGTTTTGTATGTCATAGAGGCTAAAAACTCCAGAAGCAAGTTAGACTTAGCTTTAAAGGAAGCGGAAAAAGATTATGCGGATATATTAAATGAAGACAAGCATGTAAAGGCTTTATTTATTACGGGTATTGCAGGCAACGATGAGGAAGGATTTATTGCTAAAAGTAAATATTGTGAGAATGGGAAATGGAAAGTAATAACTGAAAATGACTATGAAGTCACGGGCCTTTTATCTAAAAATCAAATCGAAAAAATCCTTGAAACAGGGAAGGGAAATATTCTCGATTTTGAAATTGATGAAAAAGAATTCTTGCAAGCTGCTGAAAACATTAATCAAATTTTGCATGAAGGCGCAATTAACAAGGAATACAGAGCAAGAGTTATTTCTGCTTTGTTATTAGCGCTAAGTGAGGGGTCTACCATAGATTTGTCCGTAAATCCAAGCATATTGATTCAATCTATAAATGCAAGGGTAGATTTAATGCTAAAAAAGCATAGCAAACAAGATTTCTCTCGATTTATAAAAATTGACTTACCATCTAGTGAAGACAATCACATAAAGTTTAAAAATGCCATAATTCATACAATTCAAGAATTATTAGAGCTAAATATTAGATCTGCCATGAAGTCTGGGAAAGATGTTCTAGGTAAGTTCTATGAAGTTTTTCTAAAGTATGGAAATGGTGCTAAGGAAATAGGGATTGTGCTTACTCCTAGACATTTAACAAGATATGCTGCAGAGGTGTTGGATATTACGGACGATGATTTAGTATTTGACCCAACTTGTGGCACAGGTGGATTTTTGGTAGCTGCTTTGGATGAGGTGAAACGGAAATGTAAAAATCAAAAAAAATTTGATCTATTTAAGAAAAATGGAATATATGGAATAGAAGAACAGGATCCAGTGGTTGCCCTTGCCCTGGTTAATATGATCTTCAGGGGGGATGGGAAAAATAATATTATTGAGGGTAATTGTTTTAATAAATGGCTAAATTCGACAGACAACAATGGGGCTCCTGTCGCTGAATATCTTGATGCAAATTCTCCATCTAGAATACCTCCTATTACTAAAGTTTTAATGAATCCTCCCTTTGCACAAAAGGGAAGTCAAAAAAAAGAATTTCATTATGTTGAACAGGCTCTCAACCAGATGCAAGATGAGGGATTATTGTTTGCTATCTTACCTATGTCAATATTATTGAAAGGTGGAGAAGAATTATCTTGGAGAAAGGATTACTTGTTAAAGCACCACACTGTTCTATCAGTTGTTACATTTCCTGAGGATCTATTTTACCCTGTTGGTGTTAGAACACTTGGTATCTTTATTAAAAAAGGTTCTCCTCACCCAGCTAATCTGAATGTTTTTTGGGCAAAAGTAAATTTTGATGGGTTTGTAAAAAGTAAGGGGAAACGATTAACATCCATAAAAGCAAAAGACGAGTTTCAAGAAATTAAACCTTTTTTAATTAAGGCTGTAAAAGAGGAAAACTTTCAGGTAAACAAAGCCAAGAGCTATATTACTGCCCCAATAGACTTTACGGATAAACAGCTGGAGTTAATTCCTGAAGCATATTTAGATGAGGGGTTAACTTCAATTACTGAGACAGTAAATGAAATAGACAAAATTGTACGAGAGCTAGTGTCATTCTTGATAACTACTAAACAAATTGAAAATAAATTTATAAAATTCAGTAAGTCTCAAAAAACTACTGCTTTTTCAGGTAGCTTAAATTATAAAAATTTCAAATTAAAAGATTTGTTTAGCCATGTAAATACTGGAGACTTTCATGTTAGTGGTGATCTCGACAGCGGAGGCGTGCCGCTTATTTCCTGTAAAACTATTGAAAACGGCACAGAGGGATACTTTGATATTCAAAGTCATACATTCGAGGATTGCATAACGATTGCCTCAGACGGAAGTTGGCCAATGAGTTCTTTTTATCACACCTATACTTTTGCGGTAAAGGACAATGTCATCGTATGTAAACCGAATAAAGAATTAAGTCTCAAAAGTATACTTTTTATTACAGCCCAGTTAAACAGCCAGATTTGGAGATTTTCTTATGGTAGAAAATGTTATCTGAATAAAACAGATAAAATTCAAATTCCACTTCCTGTAACATCGAAAGGAGAGATAGATTTCAAGACAATAGATGCAATTGTAGATAGTTGTCCAATATGGAATGATCTTAAATCAATATAGTGCCAAGCTATCAACAACTATTTTCGTTCAATTTAACGAGATCAAATCCATAGAATGTACTGTCAATAATCCTTTACCAGAAAAAAGGATACAGTAAAGCTAAAATTATTTACTGTATCCTTTTTTGTATCCTTTCAGATTCGTTTTGTATGATTTACCTTTTATTGGTAAAAACAAAAAAGCCGCTTAAATCCTGTGATTTAAGCGGCTTTAATAACCTTTGATATTCTTGTTGTGATCCCGCTGGGACTCGAACCCAGGGCCCATACATTAAAAGTGTATTGCTCTACCAACTGAGCTACGGAATCATCATTCGGTTGAATGGAGCGCGAAGGTATACATTTATTCCATACTTCCAAAAAAATATTTTTACGGAATAATCAATCTGTCTCCGAAACCTTCTCCAATAGCGGATTTCAGCATTTCTTTCGTCAGGTAACAATGATTGATGGCTTCCATATGTAAGGCTGTTACACGGGTTTGTGCGGGGTGTTGCAGCACCTGCAACACATCTTCGGCCGTCATGGTGATGGGATCTCCGGTGATGAACTGTGCGGCGCCGGCATTGACGATGGTGTCTGTTGGCTGGTATTGGTCAAGTGCGGCTTTTACTTCATCGCACCAGATGGTGTCACCGGCGATATAGAGGCGGTCTGCATCTTCTTCCAGTACAAAACCGGATACGGGCGCCATCATTTTGCCTATTTCACCGGTGCCATGTTGTCCACCGGTGCGGGATATACGAATTCCTTCCCAGGTGCTGCTGGTGTGTACGGGTATGAGCTGTGTAAAACCTTGTGCGGTGAGTTTTTCCACATCTTCCGGTTGGCAGAACAGGGGCAGGTGTTTGGGCACGAGCTGCTGTGCTGCCACGTCCCAGTGGTCCCGGTGAAGATGTGTGACGATCACGGCGTCAATTGTTTCCAGCATGGCTGACAGTGCCGCATTGCTGAGGGGTAGGTCTATCAGTGGATTCCGGCGTGTGTTGGCAGCATTGGGAACGGTGTCAAGGGCGTCTTTGTGGCTGAGCATCGGGTCGACCAGTATCTTGTGACTGCCCCATGCTATGATAACGGTAGCGTGACGAAGAAAGTGTATTTGCATGATATTAAGATGAGAAACCAAATATACCATAAAAAATAGTCCGTACCTGCTAAGTACGGACCGGTGGTCATATAACGCTAACGAATAAACGTTTAAGTCTTCCGCAGTTTAACGGACTGCACAAAATGATGGTGCCCTTTTTCCAGTATCAGGCTGGCGCGGTAGCGGGTAGGGGCGATATTCTGTTCCAGGTTGGGTTTGTTGATGTCATCCCATATCTGGGTGGCCAGTTCCACGGTAGCGGCATCTGACAGGTGCGCATAGCGGTGGAAGAAAGATTCCGGGTTCTGGAAAGCGGTGGCCCGCAACGATTCGAAGCGGGAGATATACCATTTGCGGATATCTTTTTCTGCAGCATCTACATAAATAGAAAAATCGAAGAAATCTGACACGAAAATGGCCGGGTCTTTCTGTTGTTGCCGGGGTCTTACCTGCAGCACGTTCACGCCTTCCACGATCACGATGTCGGGTTGTTCTATCCATTGCAGCTGACCGGGCAGCACGTCATATTCCAGGTGGGAGTAGAGCGGCGCGGCCACTCTTTCCTTGCCGGACTTCACATCTGCGAGGAAATGAATCAGCCTTTTGATATCATAACTTTCAGGGAAGCCTTTACGGTTCATGATGTTATTGGCTTCCAGTGTTTTGTTGGGATACAGGAACCCGTCGGTGGTGACAAGGTCTACACGCGGGTGATCGGGCCAGGCCTGTAACAACCGTTGCAATACACGGGCGGTGGTGCTTTTGCCGACGGCTACACTACCTGCTATGCCGATGATGTAAGGCACTTTCAGCTCCTGGCTGCCGAGAAAACTGCTGGTGGCTTTGTGTAATGTCTGTGACGATTTTACGTACAAATTAAGCAGGTGGGCCAGGGGCAGGTATATCTGGGTGATTTCCTCCTGCGTAAGCGGTTCGTTCATGCCCTGCAGCTGTTCCAGATCGTAATAGTCCTGCAGCTGCAGCAACGCATCACCGCTCGTTTCTGCCCATTCTTCACGGGAGAAAGTGATATAGGGAGTATATCGTTCTCGTTTAAGGGACGTGGTCATTTTACAGTTATTCTTGTATATAAACAGTCTTGATGTTCAAAAATTCGTGTGTGCCTTCCAGTGACAGCTCCCTGCCATAGCCGGATTGTTTGACACCGCCAAAAGGCAGCCGGGCATCGGACCGCACCATCGCGTTGATAAATACGTTGCCGCTTTCTATCCGTGTGGCCAGGCGGGCGGCTTTGTCCAGGTCGCTGGTCCACAGCGCGGAACCAAGGCCGAAGTCGGTCTCGTTGGCCAGCGCTATGGCTTCGTCTTCGTCGGCAGCTTCAATAATCACGGCCACCGGTCCGAACGTCTCCTCCCGGAAAGCGGTCATATCACTGGTGACGCCGGTCAACAGTGTCGGGGCAAAGTTACATCCTTCATAGGTGCCGCCCAATTCCAGTTTGGCGCCCTGGCGGATGGTGTCCTGCAGCTGTTTGGCCAGTTCTTCGGCAAGGTCCGGACGGGCCATGGGCCCCATATTGGTACTGTCGAGGGTGGGATCGCCCTGCTGCAGGTGCTCCAGCAGATGGCGCACGGCGGCGGTAAAGGCGGGCACGATCTCTTTTTCCACGATCCATCGTTTGGCGGCAATGCAGGACTGCCCCGCGTTTTGCATACGTCCCTGTACGGCGGTCCTGGCGGCGGCTTCCAGGTCGGCATCTTTTAACACGATGAACGGATCGCTGCCTCCCAGCTCCAGCACCGTTTTCTTCAGGTATTTGCCTGCCAGTGCGGCCACACTTTTACCGGCGGGCGTGCTGCCGGTCAGCGTTACGCCCTGCACCCGCGGATCGGCCACAATCGGCTCCAGGTCTTTGGAAGATACGAGCAACGACTGGAAAGTGCCCTCAGGAAAACCGGATTCCATAAACACTTTTTCGATGGCCAGCGCACAGCCGCTTACATTGCTGGCGTGCTTCAGCAGGCCGGTGTTACCGGCTAATACGTTGGGAATAGCGAAACGGAAAACCTGCCAGTAGGGGAAGTTCCACGGCATAATGGCGAGAATGATGCCCTTGGGCTCATAACTCACGTAACTTTTGTAGGCCTCCGACTCAATAGGCCGTGGCTGTAATATTTGAGTGATGTTCTCTGCGAAGTATTCTGCGGTGGCGGCACATTTCAACACTTCTGCCCTGGCTTCCTTCAGCGTTTTGCCCATCTCCTGTGTGATCAGGGCCGCATGTGCTTCCACGTTAGCTTTTAGTGAGCCTGCAACCTGCATCATCCATTTCCGGCGCTGCTCCAGCGGTACCTGTAACAACGTGCGGTAGGCCTTTTCTCCTGTCTGTAGCTTCTGTTCAATTTCCGCAGGGGTATGCGGCGTATATTCAGCAATGGTCTTCTGTGTAAACGGATTGATACTTGTAAACATAGCTGTAACCTTTTTGCCCGTAAGCAGTGAAATAATCACAAATTTAGCCATTTCATATTAAACACTCTTTCCCGCCGGGATGAGTGGAGAACTGTATCTTTGCATCTCCAAAAGACAGGTTATATGGCATTAAGCAAATGGAATATCATGATCATGGCCCTTTGCACGGGCCTTATCGTAGCTAATATTTATTACAGTCAGCCGCTGCTGGTACTGATGAGTCAGGAGTTCGGCGTATCTGAAAGCAATGCGGGACAGGTGACTTTTTTTACACAGGTAGGTTATGCGCTGGGGCTCCTCTTCTGTGTTCCGTTGGGTGACAAGCTCGAGCGTAAAGGGCAGATTATCGCCATGACTGCAACGGCCGTAGTGGCCCTCGCAGCAGCAGGCTTCTCCCAAAACATCCTGATGTTGAAAATCACAGGACTGCTGATAGGTTTTACGTCTGTAGTACCTCAACTGATACTGCCACTGGCAGCACATCTGACTGATGCGGCCAACAGGGGCAAGGTGATCGGCACTATTATGAGCGGACTGCTGGTTGGCATATTGTTGTCCCGCACGCTGAGCGGCGTAGTGGGGCACCACTGGGGCTGGCGTGCCATGTTCTTCATCGCTGCGGGTATCAGTGCGTTACTCGTGGTAATCATGATCTTTTCGTTTCCCCAAAGCAAACCACAGTTCACCGGTACCTACGGTGACCTGATGAAGTCGTTGCTCACACTGGCCAAAGAACAACCGATGCTGCGTGAGGCATCTGCTATCAACGCCTGCTGTTTTGCGATGTTCGGCATGTTCTGGACCACCGTCGTGTTCCTGCTGTCAGATAAACCGTTCCTGTACACCAGCGAACAAATAGGCCTGATGGGCCTGGCTGCTGCTGCGGGCGCACTGGGCGCCCCGTTGATAGGGCGCATCGCAGACAAAAAGAATCCGCGTATAGCCATTGGGTATGGTATCATCTTCCTGCTGGCCGGTTACGCGATGTTTTATGTCTTCCAGGCAAACATCATCGGGATCATCATTGGAATCATCGCGATAGACCTTGGTTTACAAGGTATCCATGTCTCCAACCAGACACGCATATACGCACTGCTGCCGGAAGCACGCAACCGCCTGAACACCGTGTTTATGACGACCAGCTTTATCGGCACTTCCGTTGGCTCAGGTTTAGGGTTATGGGTCTGGTCAGTAGGTAAATGGAATGGGGTGTGTTTAGCCGGCACACTGCTGATACTTACCGCGCTGATGATATATCTGGCTACCTACAAAAAGCCTTCCCAGGGCTGAAGCCCTGGGCTACGTTTAGAAACCAGGGCTACGGTTTCTTTACATCGCATATAAACGCTATACACCTATCATTAGGGCTATAGTTTCTTTATATAACATTACAAAAGCCATAGCTTCTGGGTAGACATCACATACCAAGACTACACGCCAACAGTCATAGCTACCACTGATGCAAGGACCCAAAAACTAATCGTAGCCCAGGGCTTCAGCCCTGGGCCAAAAGGAGAGGCTCGCCATTTAGGCGAGCCTCTCCTTTTATATAAAATGTCAGATTTCCTGCAGAAAACTATTCCACACGGGTAATTTTGAGCATGTTAGTCGGCAGATGCAGTTTTACTGGCGTGCTGCCGGTGTTTACTGCCACATCGCCCACTTTGATGAATCCTCTTTCTTTCAGGATGTTGATCTGATCGAATACGATATCATCGAGGCTTTCTTCTTCTTCATAGTAGAAGGCGCGTACACCCCAGCTGAGGCTCAGTTGGTTTACCAGTGTTCTTTCTTTGGTGAACACGTACAGCGGTGAGCGTGGACGGTAGCTGCTCAGCATAAAGCCGGTATAACCACTCTGGGTCATGCCGATGAGGGCATCTGCGTCCAGGTCTTCAGCGATTTTACAAGCGTTGTAGCAGAGGGCGTCGCTGAGGAAGGTGGGGGAGTGGCGGTGAGGGATCAGGTTACGGTTGTAGATGATCGCTTCTTTTTCCACTTCCATGATGATTTTGTGCATGGTCTGGATCACCAGTTCAGGGAACTGTCCGGTAGCGGTCTCACCGCTGAGCATCACGGCGTCGGAGCCTTCCAGTACGGCATTGGCCACGTCGGTGATTTCGGAACGGTTCGGACGGGTGCGGTCGATCATGCTTTCCATCATCTGCGTAGCTACGATAACGGGCTTCGCGCGGTGGATACATTTACGGATAATATCTTTCTGGATCATCGGGATCTGCTCTACCGGCAGTTCTACGCCGAGGTCGCCACGGGCGATCATTACGCCGTCACTTTCCCAGATGATTTCTTTCAGGTTTTGGATCGCCTCCGGTTTTTCTATTTTGGAGATGATTTTGATTTTGGAGTTCCTTGCTTCCAGGCGCTTGCGCAGATCTGTCAGGTCTTTTACGCTGCGTACGAAAGACAGGGCTACCCAGTCCAGTTCCTGGTCGATGATGAACTCGAGGTCCACCACGTCCTTTTCGGTCAGGGCCGGCAGCGATACTTTGGTGTCTGGCAGGTTAAAACCTTTTTTGGAAGACAGCACGCCAGGCAGGCTTACTTCGGCTTTGATTTCACCGGTAGGAAGCAGTTCCTTTACTACTGTTTCGATTTTACCGTCGTCCAGCAGGATTTTCTGGCCAACGCGAAGATCTTTGTACAGGTCAGGGTAGGAAACGTAGATTTTTTCCATGTTGCCCACTACTTTTTCGTTGACAAAGGTGAGGATATCACCTTTTTTCAGCGGCAGGGCGTTATTTTCAATTTCACCAACGCGGAGTTTCGGTCCCTGAAGGTCTCCGAGCATGGCTACGTTGTACGGTTCGGTTTTGTTGATCTGACGGATATATTCAATGATCCGCAGTTTATCTTCGTGCGAGCCGTGGGAGAAGTTGAGGCGGAATACGTTTACGCCCGCTTTCACCAGCGCCAGCAGTTGTTCATAGGTATCACAGGCCGGACCAACAGTTGCCACGATTTTTGTTTTACGGGAAGAGTGTGCTCTGCCGGCAGCGTTGTCCATCTGCTTGTGATAGTATTTCGAAAGATCCTTTGTACTCATAAGTCTTATTTTTTAACTCGCAAGAATTTTAACAATCTTAAACCATTCGGGGTCAATTTCCTGTTTGGCTTTAACGGCTTTGTCCAGGGGGGTATAATGGATCTTGTCGTTTACGATCCCGATCATGACATTGTGAATGCCTTCGAGGAGGGCGTCTACAGCGGCATAGCCCATACGGCTTGCCAGGATACGGTCTGTACAGGAGGGAGAGCCACCCCTTTGGATATGTCCGAGGATACATACTCTGGTATCCAGTTGCGGACAGCTTTCTTTAATGCGGCGTGCTACTTCATTGGCGCCTCCGGTTTCGTCACCTTCAGCCACCACGATCAGATTTACCAGTTTTTTGCGGCGTTCATTGGCCTGCAATTCTTCAATAATGTCGTGCAATTCGGTTTTGCGCTCAGGCATCATAATATGCTCGGCACCAGTGGCGATACCGCTGTGTAAAGCGATGTAACCGGCGTCACGGCCCATTACTTCGATCACAAACAGCCGGTCATGCGCGTCTGCGGTGTCCCTGATTTTGTCAATGGCATCGATCGCAGTATTCACCGCCGTATCAAAACCAATGGTGTTGTCAGTTCCCGCAATGTCCTTGTCAATAGTACCAGGCAAGCCTATACAGGGAATGTCAAATTCCTGGCTGAATTTCTGAGCTCCATTGAACGAACCATCTCCCCCGATCACAATCAACCCGTCAATGTTGTGCTTTTTCAGATTTTCATAAGCTTTCTTTCGCCCTTCATATTCATAGAACTCTTTGCACCGGGCGGTCTTTAAGATGGTGCCTCCGCGTTGAATAATGTTGGCAACAGATTTGGACTCCATCGGGAAGATTTCGTTCTTTAAAATTCCCCTATATCCATACATGACGCCGAACACATTCAGCTGATGATAAATGCCCGTTCTTACCACCGCACGAACGGCTGCGTTCATGCCCGGGGCATCTCCACCGGAGGTAAGGACTGCAATGTTGTTCAATTTTTTCATATAAATTGCTAAAAAAATATCTTAAAGGCGCACAAAAATAACATTTTGCAATTGTTTTCTAACAGTTATCTTATGAATTAACCTAAATATTTAATTTTAATCAAACAAAGTAGCTAATTTTTTTAAAAAATATAGGCATGTTGAAAAAGACTAATAAGAGTTGGTTGATATTAGGCATGAGTTTAATGACTATGGAAGGTATGGCACAACAAAAAAACTGGCAATATCCGGTAGCTAAAAAAGTAGATACCATTGATGACTACCACGGCACCCGTATCCCTGATCCCTATCGCTGGCTCGAAGATGACCACAGCGCAGAAACAAAAGCCTGGGTGGACGCTGAAAATAAAGTGACCCGGGAGTACCTCGAAGCCATCCCTTTCCGCCCCGCGGTTAAAAAAAGACTGGAAGAGCTCTGGAACTACCCCAAAAACGGCGCGCCGGTTAAACACGGCAATTATTATTACTTCTTTAAAAATGATGGCCTGCAGAACCAGGCCGTCCTGTACCGCAGCACAACACCCGACGGTACCCCGGAAGTATTTATAGATCCTAACAAACTGTCAGCCTCCGGTACTACCGCCCTGGGAGCCCTCACTTTCTCCAAAGACGGGAAATATGCGGCCTACCTGATCGCCAAAGCGGGGTCCGACTGGCAGGAGGCATATGTAATGGACGTGGCCACCCGCCAGTTGCTGTCCGATAAACTGGAATGGATCAAATTCAGTGGCCTCAGCTGGAGAGGCGACGGCTTCTACTACAGCCGCTACGACAAACCGGACGAACAAAGCAAACTGTCCAAAAAGAACGAATTCCAGAAAGTATATTTTCATAAAATCGGCCAGCCACAGGAACAGGACGAGTTGATTTACGTGGCCAAGGAACATCCGCTCCGCAACGCTACTGTCAGCGTAACGGAAGATGAACGTTTTCTCATCCTCTCCACCACGGAAGGCACTTCCGGCAGAGAGCTCTGGTACCGGGATATGCAAAATCCGGCACAGACGTCCTTCTCCCTGCTGGTGAAAGGTTTCGCGAACGAGCCCTCCGTAATTGACAATGACGGCGGCAAACTGCTGGTGCTTACCAACCATCAGGCGCCTAATTATAAAGTGGTGCTGATCGATCCGGCCAGCCCGGCGGAAGCCAACTGGAAACTGATAGTGCCGGAGAAAAAAGAAGTACTGCAGAATGTAGGCAATGCCGGCGGTAAAATGCTGCTGTCATATCTGAAAGATGCTTCTACCCGCGTATATCAATATGATTACAGCGGCCACCTCGAACATGAAGTCAAACTGCCGGGCATTGGTACTGCCAGCGGCTTCGATGGCCGGAAAGAAGACCAGGAGCTGTTCGTTACCTATACCTCTTTCGTAGCGCCGCCAACGATTTACCGCTATGATATCAAAACAGGTAAGATGTCCCTGTTCAACAAAGCGGCGGTAAAATTCAATCCGGACGATTATGAAACCAAACAGGTATTTTTCACCAGTAAAGACGGCACCAAAGTGCCGATGTTCCTGTCTTCCAGGAAAGGCATGAAAAATAACGGCAACAACCCCGTGCTGATCTACGGTTACGGTGGTTTCAATATCGCACAAACACCCGCCTTCAGCGTTTCCAACCTGTACTTTATGGAACAGGGCGGCACCTATGCCGTGGTGGCGCTGCGCGGTGGCAGCGAATATGGCGAAGCATGGCATAAAGCCGGTATGAAGGAAAAGAAACAAAATGTGTTCGATGACTTCATCGGCGCAGCAGAATACCTGGTTAAAACCAAATATACCAATCCCGCTAAAATAGCGATCCGCGGCGGTTCCAACGGCGGCCTGCTGATAGGCGCCTGCATGACGCAACGTCCCGATCTCTTTAAAGTGGCGCTGCCGGCAGTAGGGGTAATGGATATGCTGCGCTTCCAGAAATTCACCATCGGCTGGGCCTGGGCGGTGGAATATGGCAGCAGTGACAACGCAGAGGACTTCAAATACCTGGTGAAATACTCACCGCTGCATAACCTGAAACCCGGTGTTGCTTACCCGGCTACGATGATTACAACTGCTGATCATGACGACCGTGTGGTGCCGGCACACTCCTTTAAGTTTGCCGCCACATTGCAGGCCAGCAACGCAGGCCCCAATCCGATGCTGATCCGCATTGAAACACAGGCAGGCCACGGCGCAGGCAAACCTACGTCCAAACTGATCGACGAGGCAACAGACATGTGGTCTTTCACCATGTATAATCTCGGTATGAAACCCTAGATAATTACGAATTACGGATTACGAATTACGAATTGAGGGTTGTCTTATAGAGCGGTTAATTATTGGCCTTTCTATAAAACAGCCCTCAATTCGTAATTCGTAATCCGTAATTCGTAATTGCTTTTTTCTTATCTTTAAAGACAGCGTACTAATATGGCATTATGAAGGTATTAATTACAGGTAGCAATGGACTGTTGGGACAACATCTGATCCCGGTATTCGTCCAAAACAAGACATACGATGTAATAGCCACAGGCAGAGGTACTAACCGTTCCCCTCAACGCGACCATTACATTTACGAAGCGGCAAACCTGCGGGACGCCGGCAGCGTACAGCAGCTGGTCCAGAAACATCAGCCGGACCTGATCATCCACAGCGGTGCCATGTCACAGGTGGACGACTGCGAGAAAAACAAAGATGCCTGCTGGGATACCAACGTAGGCGCTACCCGTTATCTCGTCAATGCGGCGGAAAAAATAAACGCCTCCTTTATCTTCCTCTCTACAGACTTTGTGTTTGATGGCCTTAGTGGCCCGTATGACGAAGAAGCTCCTGTCAATCCCATCAATTATTATGGTACAAGCAAAGCGGCGGCAGAACGACTGGTGCGTAACAGCAAGCTGTCATGGGCCATCGTGCGTACCGTGCTGGTATACGGCGTGTCCAACGATCCGCATCGCAGTAATATGATCACATGGGTGAAAAACAATCTCCAGCAGGGTAAAAAGATCAAAGTGGTAGACGACCAGTGGCGTACGCCTACCCTGTGCCAGGACCTGGCCACAGGATGCCTGCTGCTGGCAGAAAAGAAAGCAACCGGTACGTTCAATATTTCCGGCAGTGAAGTATTGACACCTTATGATATGGCCCTTAAAACGGCCGAGTATTTTCAGCTGGACACCAGCCTGATTGAAAAGATTAGCTCCAAAAGCCTCGCCCAGCCAGCCGCCCGTCCGGCCAAAACCGGCCTGATCATCGATAAGGCGGTCAGGGAACTGGGATATCATCCGCATACTTTCGCAGAAGGACTGGACATCGTGGCTGCGGAAATCAAATAAGCGCTAGTATTCCAGGTATGCCTTATTGATACCGAACTTACTCCTGTTTTCCTGCAACTCGCTCGTGGTATCTATCGGTAAAGACCTTACCGGTACGGCTACTTTATAAAGATTATCGCGGCGGTACATCACTACATTCTGTTTCCAGCTTTGCCTTTTTACCGCTTTTTTGGCGGCTGAAAGGCTGTCCTGGAACTCCTCCAGCACAACGAAATACGAAATAGAGTCTGACACAGCCGGCATCGCCGCCCGGCTGCTGTCGGGAGCAGGGCTATGTTTGGTGCTGTCTATCGTCACGACCGGTGCAGGGATATTGACAGGCGCCTGACGGCCGATATACCACCAGGCGGCCAGTCCGCCAAGCAGGATCACCGCGCCGGCCACGGCCCACCACCATCTGAAAATACTGCCTTCTGTCACGGCCTCGAGCGTGTTTTCCTCCTCAAGGGTCATCACCGGCTCTACAGCCTCAGCGGACGGCGGCACCGGCACCTCGGCCGGTGTCATGGCAGAAGCAGGGGGAATGGCCGACGGTACGGACGGAACAGCAGGTTCTTCCCGCTGTATCGGCGCAATGGAAATGTCGGCAGGGTCTACCGGCAGCTCTTCCGGATGGAAATGCAGGTTGCCGGCAAAATCGCCCTGTAACTTGCCAATACCGGGTAGTTCCAGCGCCTGCCCGGGTTGCAGGGCATCCCTGAATTCTTCAATGTACTTTTCCAGCTTCCGCTGCGCTACAGCCGGCACCAGGTTCTCTTTCAGGGCTATCCATTCCAGGCAGGAGCCGTCATCCTGCCACGACTGCGTGAAGACCACCTGGTCCCGCGGCGGCAACAACGTTTGTGCGCCGGCGTTATACCTGGCCGGAAAGTGCTGGATGGAAAAGGTGCCAATGTGGGGAACAACGCAAATCCGCTGCCTGAACAATACTTCCTGGATATATTGCTGTAGTATCAACATGAAGAGGTGTTTGTGGTTAATATTCCTATGAAATCACAAAGCAGCAAAGCAGCAAATATCATCTTTGCGTCTTTGCTGCTTCGTCTCTTTGCGAGCAACTAAATTAACTCAAAATCAGAACTTCACCATAATTCCGCCTACGATGTTGAAACCATAGGTAGGATAAAGGTACCAGCGCTGATAATGGGAATTGAATATATTATTGGCGTTCAGCCACAGATTGAAGTTTTTGCCGATATCGTAGGAGGCGCCGGCATTCATGTCCCAGGCGCTGCTCGTTTTGCCGAAATCCTTGTTGGGCAACACGTAATAGCTGCCGCTGAGGGCAAACAGGTCTGCATTCAGGTGCAACTTCTTATTAAACGTGTATTGCAGGAACAGGTCGCCCTGGAAAGGAGGCAGGTGCCAGGGTTTTACTTCAGTGGTCTGCTTGTTATAGTTGTACCAGTCGAAAGTAACCCTTGCCTGGAATTTCTCCTCTTCAATATAACCTACTTCCGCATGCAGCTGGAATGCGCGTAACTGCTCTTCGTTGCGGGTGGTGAAGTATTTGGTGTCTGCTGCGTCGTTCACGAACAGGGGCATATTGTACCACGTAACGGACGCAAACTTCGTGTTGTAGTTGAAGTGCCCGCCCAGCGTACCTTTGATACCGGTATACTTTTCTTCTACGCGCGTATTGAGTATACCGTCCACCAGGCCATTGAGGAACGGATTTTTGTTGGCCAGGTTACGGTAGGAGTTCTTGTCGAAATACGAAATCCAGCCGCTGCTCAGGATCAGCTTTTTGCGTACCAGATGTGATTCGTTCACGATGTCAGGCAGCAGGTAAAACTTATCGTTGGTCCAGGTGGGGTTTACGCCGGCATGCAGCACAAAGCCCGGTTTGATGATGTCTACTGACGGATGGATGGCCACCACATTGTTGTTGATGTTACGACCGTTGTCCTGTTTGTAGGTAGACAGGTCAAAAACACCTTCTGCTTTGATATAGATATCTTCAAATACCTGCTTGCGCACCGGTATTTTAGCGATGAAAGTATTTTCTGTGCGTTTATAGGAATCGTTGAAGGCGATGAACTTCACCGTAGGCTGGAACTGGAACGCCCAGTCGTTTTGCGGGCGGTTTTTAAGTCCCACCTGCGCGGTCAGCGTGTTAAAGGTCTGTGCCACGTCTTTTTTGTCGTATTTCACGCTGTCGTGGTTATAACCGTAGTAATGAACGGTATTGCGGTCATAACCGATGCTGGCGTCCAGCTGCATGGTAGGCAGGAGGTATGAACCGGAAGCCAGCGCATTGAGGTTGCTGTAGTTCTGGTCGGATATTTCCTTGCCTTGCGAGCTGGTGTAATTGACAAACAGGCCATAATTGTACACGTCTTTGCGGCCACTGCCGAAACCTGCCTGTACATATGGTGTTTTATAGTTGCCGTAACCAAGTTTGATAAAATTGTTCTGCAGCATCGACAGGGAGTCTTTGCCCAATGCCAGTGGTTTCAGCGGCGCGGCCTGGTACATGAAGTTCAGGTTGAGGGCCGGCACCTGGTATTTCAGTACGGGCCTGCTGGTGTCCACACCGGGCAGAGAAGCGGTCAGGTTCAGTTTATAGGCGTCACGGAGCTTAGGCTGGTTGGTGGAAATGATATCGATCGTTTCCTGTTTCAGCGGCTCCTGTGCCCATGCCTGCTGATGATGAAGGATGCCTGCAAGGCATATGCCTGCTATGGTAAAAGCGCGTTTGCGATGTATGTTGAGAATATTCATGCTGTCGTAATCTTAAAATCTTAAAATTTGAAAATTTAAAAATTCTCAAATGGCTACGGTTTCTTAGGTTTTTTACCAGCTGCTTTTTCTGCTGCTTCTGCCTGGGCGAACTTTTCTTTTGCTTCGGCTTTCAGCTCCGGAATGGGGCAGTTTTCAGCGATGCTCTGGAAAGTGGCCTTGGCATTGAAGTAGTCCTGCTGACGGAAATACACGTCACCCAGCAGGATATATGATTTAGCCACCCACACATCGTAGGAAGGCGTGTTTTTGATCACATCGAAACCGGCTTTTTCAGCTGCTGCCAGGTCGTTCTGCTGCAGGTAGCAGTCAGCCATATCATAACGGGCTTCTGCACCGGTTTCAGATTTGGTCAGGCCGGCAACGGTTTTGAACTCGGCCAGCGCATTGGCATATTGTTTCGCCTGTTTTTGCGCTTTGCCCAGGTAAAAATGTGCGATGATCTGGTCATCGGTGCTGATGTTGGCCGTAGACAGGAGCATTTCGGCATAGTTGCCTACTTCGTCCCAGTGTTTCAGCTGATAGTTGCTGCGCAGCAGGCCACGGGTGGCGGCGAGGCTGTTTTCCTTGCTGGTGGCCAGGTCCTGTAATTGCAGGTAGTAGCCGCGCGCTTTATCATAGTTTTTGGTTTGATAGAAATTGATGTTGGCCGCCTGCAGGGCTGACCGCTCAGCGTACAGGCTGTTATTGCGGGACAACACAAATTCATATGCCGGCAGCGCGTTCGTATAGTCTTTGTTGTTATAGGAACACTCAGCCTTATAGAAATGGGCGGGCAGAATAAACTGGCCGTTGGGATATTTCTGGATATAGCTGTTGAAAGCGGTGATGGCGCCGGAGCAGTCGTTGTTGGTAAAACGCGCTTCTGCGGCGGCATAAGCCAGCGAGTCTTCTGCGGTGGCAGTAACGGTACGGCCGCTGGCCTTCAGGAAAGCAAGGTAGTCGTCTGTTTTGCCCTGGCCAACGTAGATGGACTTGATGCTTTGCAGCGCTTCGTTGCTTTCCGGTGAACCGGGGAATTTCTCTACTACCTGGCGGTAATAGGAGAGGGCTTTGTTTTCGTTGTCTTTGTTATAGTAGCACAGGCCCAGCTTCAGTAAGGCTCTTGGGGCATTGGCGCCGTTAGGTTGTTTCTGCAGTACGTTTTCCAGGTAGGGAATGGCTTCATTATATTTCTCCTGGGAGAGGTACGTGTTGGCGATTTCCATATCTGTCTGGTTGCCGAAGTCAGAAGTTGGGAATTTGTTGCCCAGTTGCTTCAGCAGGGCCAGTTTATCTGCCTGTTTGCCCTGAAGGCCAAGGATAATGGCTTTCTGGTAAATGGCATAGTCTGCGCCGGGATCATTGTTGGTGATGACACGGTCGTACAGCGCGAGCGCCTTCGGGAACTGGCGCAGCATATAATAACAGTCGGCAGCGCGGAGGGTGGCGTCGTTAGCTATCCTCGTGGCATTGGGGCCGCTGGCTTTCTGTGCTGTTTCAAAATGCGGCAGTGCTTCGGCGTATTTGTCCTGTTTGAGGAGGCTGTAGCCGAGGTTATAGCTGGCGGTCTGTGCATTGGCTTCGCCGGATACCGGCGGCGTGCTGCTCAGATAGGCGTTCAGGTTAGTGATCGCTTTGTCCGTTTTATTCTGGCGCAGGGCTATTTCTGCTTTCCAGAACTGGGCCAGCTGCTTGGTCTGTGCGTCGTAAGGGTTGTTGATGGCGATATCCAGGAGACGGTCGGCTTCTGCCAGCTGCTGGTCGTTGATCAGCTCAGTGGCTCTGCCGTAGGCTATTTTCTGGTACGCTTTCAGCACGGTCGGGTTTTTATCGCCGATCTGCTCGATGGTGGCGAGGCCGTCGCGATAGTTGTTGGTATTCATGAAGAGGCTTACGAGTATTTCGCGGGCTTCTTTGTTATAGGCGGACTGTGGGTACGTCTTCACGAACTGTGTCAGTTCATTGAGGGCGGCGTCCTGGTAGCCCAGCTCATAGGAGAGTTTGCCGTAGTGGAAACGGGAAATTTCCTGTTGCTGTGCGTTGGAGCTGTTGTTGGCGCAGAAGGCGAAGGCGTTGCGGGCGTTGGCTTTCTGGCCGGTACGCAGGTAGCAGTCGCCCAGCAGGTACATGGAGTTCTGTCCCAGAGAGTCTTTGGAGCTGCTCAGCTGTTTGAACCCGCTGATGGCCTTGTTCAGGTTACCGGTCTGATAGTAGGAATAAGACAACTGATAAATGTCTTCATTGCGTACTTCGTCGGCGTTGTCCTGGAATTCCTGTAACAGGGGCAGGGCTTTTTTATAGTCTTTACGTTCGAAGTAAGCTTTACCGAGCAGCTGTTTCATCTCTGCTTCGTAGTACTGGCCGCCCTGGCGCAGCAGTGGCTCGGTGTACGAGATCAGCTGGTCATGTTTGCCCTGGAAGTAGTAGATCTCGGCGATGTAGTAAGGCACAATGTTTTTGTACTTCGGATCTTCCACCACCTTCTGGAAGCTGTTGAGCGCTTCTCCGTACTGATGGTTGTAGTAGGAGATAAAGCCATAGTAGTAGTTGGCCGGCACATAGTACTTGCCCTGTATTTCCCGGATGCCGGCAAACAGGGGCTGTGCTTTCTGAAAGTCTTTGACGTTGAAATAGCAATAAGCCAGTTCAAACTTCGCTTCTGCTATTTCCGCGTTGGAAAGGTTGTCGATGCTGGCTTTTTCGTATAACGGTATCGCGTCTTTGAACTTGTTCTGGTGGAAATAATATTTGGCCAGCTGGTAGCTTACCAGTTGCTCGCGGGCGTTGTTATTGAATATTTTAAGGTATTCCAGCGCTATTTTTTCCGCATTGTCCTGCCCCAGTTTGAGGGCGCATACAGTGTAATAATAATAGGCGTCGGACTTTACCAGGTCGCGGTTGGTTTCATGGAAATAATCGATGTTGTCGATCGTTTGCTTGAAAAGCTGCATGGATACGCTGTACTTTTCCTGCTGGAAGTACTGTTGTGCATCTTTGAACACTTTTTCCGGATCGGTATAAATACGCGTCTGCTGCGCATGGGCAGCGGGCATCCCTGCGATACCTGCGCCGGCGAAAGTCAGCATGGATAAGTACAGATGTCCTGGAATAAAAACTTTTCTTATGAAATGCATGCTTTAGCTGTTATATCTTGAATTATGCGTTTTAAACGAATTCCTGCCGGAAAATATTTTCCCGTCAGGTATTATCGGAACAGTATCAGGGACACAAACCAGGCAAATATAAAAGTAATATCCTTTCTTTTCGGATCGGTTTTCCAACAATGTGGATAACTCCGGCTGTCTGGAAAAGGCTATTGCGCTATATTGCGGCAAATAAATTTATAGCGCAAAAACCTTACCTGTTATGAGAAAACTATTCTCAACCGGCTACACTGGCGGTGCTGTGAGCTTCTCCATGCTGATATTGCGGCTTATGTTCGGCGGCCTGTTGTTATTGCACGGATGGCCAAAACTGATCAATTTTGCTGCCAAAATGAATTCTTTCCCTGATCCTTTGGGCGTAGGGCATAAATTTTCTTTGGGGATGACCGTTTTTGCAGAAGTTTTCTGTTCTGTTTTACTGATGATGGGATTGCTGACCAGGCTGGCCGCAGTGCCCCTGGTGATCTGCATGTCAGTGATCGTGGGAATGGTACACCGGTCAGACCTGATGGGTTTTAACTTCGATAAGATCGAACTGCCTTTGATGTACCTGACTGGTTTCCTGGTGGTCCTGTTTACCGGGCCCGGTAAGTTTTCCATCGATGGCGCACTGGGCAAATAATCGTGGAGCGGTCTTTGTACGACCAGCTTTTTATATAAAAATCGGAAGCAATCATGTTTAGCAGTATAACGACGATCAGGGTAAGATACGGGGAAACGGACCAGATGGGATATCTCTATTACGGTAACTACGGCCTGTATTACGAAGTAGGCAGGGCGGAAGCCATCAGGGAACTGGGCTTCAGCTACCGTGAACTGGAAGAGCAGGGCGTGATCATGCCGGTAGCGGAACTAAATGTAAAATACCTTCGCCCGGCGTACTATGACGACCTGATAACGGTGAAGACTATATTAAAAGAACTGCCGAAAAGTTCCCGCATACAATTTCATAGTGAACTGTACAACGAAAAAGGGGAGTTGCTCAACGTAGGTGTGACCACACTGGTGTTCATCGATGTGAAAACCAAACAGAAAGCAGGCCTGCCGGAAGCACTGAAAGAACGGCTGGAACCTTTTTTTAATTAGAAATTACGAATTACGAATTACGAATGAAGGGTTTTCTTATTGAGCGGCTGTTAAATAACCGTTCCATAAAACAGCCCTTAATCCGTAATTCGTAATTCGTAATTCGTAATTCCTTGAGTTATGAGCAAAATAACCGCCAGCATCATTACCATTGGTGATGAACTGCTGATAGGACAAACGATTGATACCAATTCCGCCTGGATGGCACAGGAACTCAATGCATTAGGTATCTGGGTACATCGGCGTTTAGCCATTGGCGATGTACGGGAAGACATCCTGTCCAACCTCGCCAAAGAAGCTGAACTGTCTGATATCGTACTGATTACCGGAGGATTGGGGCCTACGGCCGATGATATCACCAAACCCACGCTCTGCGAATACTTCCAGACCCGGCTGGTGCAGGATGCAGCCACACTGCAACGGGTGCTGCATATCTTCGAAAGCCGCGGCCTGCCGATACTGGAACGTAATGTGGCCCAGGCCCTGGTACCTGAGTCCTGTACAGTGATTGCCAACGAGAGAGGCACCGCCCCCGGCATGTGGTTCGAAAAAGACGGGAAGATTTATGTGTCTATGCCCGGTGTGCCGCACGAAATGAAAGGCATCATGGAAAGTTACGTGCTGCCTCAGCTGGCGGCACATTTTAATACCCCTGCGGTAGTACACCGTACGCTGATCACCTCTGGTATGGGGGAATCATTTGTAGCGGAAAGGCTGACAGCTTTTGAAGCAAAACTGCCGCCGCATATCAAACTGGCTTACCTGCCCAGCTATAGCCTGCTGAAACTGCGACTTACCGCCTTCGGTGCGGACAAAGTGACCTCCGCAGCTGAACTGACAGGCTATTTCCATGAACTGATGGCGTTATTGCCGGATATCACCGTCACTGATCAGGACATCAGCATCGGAGAGGTGCTGGGGCAGCTGCTGAAAGAAAGAGGAAAGACGGTAGGCACCGCTGAAAGCTGTACCGGTGGACAAATATCCACCTGGATCACGGCCGTTCCCGGTAGCTCCGCCTATTACAAAGGCAGCGCCATTACCTACGCCAATGAGATGAAAATGAAGCTGTTGGGCGTAAAAGCAGAGACATTGCAGACCTATGGGGCCGTAAGTGAGGAAACCGTGAAGGAAATGCTGGTCGGCGCCCTGCAACTGCTGGAAACAGATTATGCCATAGCCGTATCCGGTATCATGGGCCCCGACGGCGGCACCCCGGAAAAGCCGGTCGGCACCGTATGGGTGGCCGTTGGCAGCCGGGAGAAAATGACAGCCATCAAATACCATCTGCGGTACGACCGGGAACGGAATACCCAGATGACCGCCGTGTATGCGATGAACGAGCTGCGTAAGCTCATTTTGGAATAAGCCGCAGCACCGACTGACTGAATTGATACAATTCCCTTATTTTTGTCCACACTAAAGCTAAAAACAATCTTATGGCCATTGTAGAATTGGTAATGCCAAAAATGGGAGAAAGCATCATGGAAGCCACCATTTTGCGTTGGCATAAAAAGACGGGCGATCACGTAAAAGTGGATGAAACCGTGTTGGAAATTGCTACGGACAAAGTGGACAGCGAAGTCCCCTCGATTGCAGAAGGGGTGATCGCCGAAGTACTCTTCAAGGAAAATGATGTGGTACCGGTGGGCACTGTGATAGCCCGTATCAATACCAATGCCGATGCAGCGGCCAATACTGCACCTGTACCTGAAACACCAGTAGCGGCCTCAGAGCCTAAGTTTACCGCTGCCGCTGTACCATCTGCTGCACCCGTTGCAGCTGCCGCCGCCCCTGCACCTGCTGCCGGCGGTGCCAGATTCTATTCCCCGCTCGTGCTCACCATTGCGCAACAGGAAGGCGTTAGCTTCGCCGACCTGGAGAGGATTCCCGGCTCCGGCAGCGATGGCCGCGTGACCAAAAAGGATATCCTGCAATATGTGGCAGACCGTAAGGAAGGCAAGGTGGTCCCCGACGTAACACCTGTTGCGGAAACTGCCGCCACTCCTGCTACCGCTGTACGTAACACGCCGGCAGTAACCACTACCGTTGCTTCCCCTACCTATAATGGCAACGTGGAAATCGTGGAAATGGACCGCATGCGCAAACTGATCGCCAACCACATGGTGATGAGCAAACAAACCAGCCCGCACGTGACCAGCTTCGCAGAAGCCGATGTGACCAACATGGTGAAATGGCGCGATCGCATGAAAGGTGAATTCGAAAAAAGAGAAGGCGAAAAACTCACGTTCACACCACTGTTCATAGAAGCCATCGTGAAATGTATCAAACGTTTCCCGCTGATCAACTGCTCCCTCGACGGTGATAAAATCATTATCAAAAAAGATATCAATATCGGTATGGCCACTGCCTTACCTTCCGGTAACCTGATCGTGCCCGTGATTAAAAACGCAGACATGCTCAACCTGACTGGCCTCAGCAAACAGGTCAACGGCCTGGCCAATGCTGCCCGTCAGAACAAACTGAAACCGGAAGACACGCAGTCCGGTACCTTCACCCTCACCAACGTTGGCACTTTCGGCAGCCTGATGGGAACCCCCATCATCAACCAGCCGCAGGTGGCCATCCTGGCTGTCGGCGCTATCAAGAAACGCCCCGTGGTCGTGGAAACCGAACAGGGCGACTCTATCGCTATCCGCCATATGATGTACCTGTCCATGTCCTACGATCACCGTATCGTGGACGGCTCCCTGGGCGCTACTTTCCTGACTGCTGTGGCTCAGGAACTCGAAAATTTCGATCCGAAACGGACCATTTAGGGATTTTTGATTTACGATTTTGGAATTTCTTAAATCATCTGAGCAAATATAAAATAGAAGACGGGCGCGATATTATCGCGCCCGTCTTCTATTTTATATCTTACTTTAACCATTCGCTTAGATGGTCCACGAAATTCCAAAATCGTAAATCAAAAAATTCCCAAATAAAAAGAGGCGCTCGTGAAAGCGCCTCTTCAATTCCTTTGTGCCCGAATAAGGGATTAGTAACGACGGTCACGGGAGCCATATCCTCCTCCGCCACCACGATTACCACCACCTTTGAAATTATTATTCGGCTGTTTAGGTCTTGCTTCGTTTACCATTAATTGCTTGCCTTCTATCTCGCTGCCGTTTAAACTATCCATAGCCTTGGCTCCTTCTTCCTGATTAGGCATTTCCACAAAACCGAAACCACGAGAGCGGCCTGTTTCATGGTCTTTGATAACCTTAGCGGAGGTAACCTCTCCATAATCGCTGAAAATCTGATGGAGATCCTCATCGGTCAACCTATAGTGCAGGTTGGCTACGTAAATGTTCATGATAACTGAAATTAAAAAAATGAAAAATAATATACTGAAGTTATGAAATAAACATCAATAAAGTGGTGAAGGTTAAAAAATATTTCCGGCGGGTACCGGCCAGTTATTGCTTAATCATGCTGAAACCCTTTACAGCAAAGCATGTAAGGCATTTTTATTTTGTAGGAATAGTTTGCGGTTTATCATAGAATAATGTTATTTATTGTTTTTATTTTTCATATGAATGAGGCGCTGAATCATGTTCGCCACCCCTTTTTATGCCAGTCATTTCGGTTGACTGGACCGCGGTTTTACTGCTTTACGCTGCTTTTTATTGTTTGGGCCGCTTTTGCCTGCTTCACCGCACCGGGATAAATTGACGATGCGGTGGCCGGATAAAACGGTATGGCATATGTATGACATTCGCGACAGACAAAGCCGCATCGGGAAGTGCGGCGGAAGAGCCTTGTGTTTTGTCCTCTTTTTTTCGTAAATTAATAGTAACCGTTAAATTCACTTTTTTATGGGAACAACGCTGAGCGAAACCTGGTTTGCGGATGGCTATATTGATTTTGAACTGAAGAAATACACCCTGTTGTCCTACCTGCAGGAGATACACCGGGCCTTTAACCAAAACAAGCTATACCCCCAGCTGGCTGATATCATCTACCATTTTAACAATCTCCGGGCTTTCAGGGAAAACAAACAACTGATGGAACAACAGTTCCCCAAACGGTTGACCGGCATCGACCTGGAGAAACTGATGCTGCTGTACGAAAAAGTAAGTGAAGATGATGAGCTGATGCAGGAACTGGAAGAAATCATCGGATACGCCCTGTCTGCTATGAACGACACGATCCGCGACGGAACGGAGATTTACGAGTTTGTGCAGGACAAACTGCGGATTTCACCAGTGGGGCTGGTGCCGCTGGAAAATACATCGGGTTACCTGCTGCTGTGTGACGGGCGTTACAGCGATACGCTGGTATACAGCTATCACCTCACCATTTTTGAACGGCATGATGAACAGTACCGGGGCATCCGTACGGAATACCTGGAAGCGTACACGAAAGACCTGGTGCACACTTGCGAACACATCAAAACAATCCTGCTCAGGAAAAATAAGGCGTCTAACCCGGCGGTATATTGTGTGGAAACGCCCCTGGTATTGCCGGTCAACGAGACGCTGCTGCCGGTGGCAAAACGCAGCCTGGTGCGGTATATAGCCCTTAACGCCGCCTGATGCCTGATCAATTGAGCGGTGGGGTGGCCGTGGCGGCGCCATCAAACTGTACTTCAAGGGTATGGTCTTTCAGGAAGGGGGCGTAATACTGCTCCATTACCTTGCGGATCTTGTCTTTGGACTGCTGTATATACAACTGGTTATTTTCCAGCTGGCTGCGGGAGGTCTGGTACAGCTTTTTCTGCACGGCCGTATAGGTTTCGTCGTCCTGGAAGAGGAGCCAGCCCTTGCGGTTGGCCGTTTCCATTTTGTCTACCTTCAGCTCGTAGCTCATTAGCTTAGGCGCCGGCAAGTGAACAATGATCTTTTTATTGCTGACTTCCACCTTAAAATGTTTTTCGTCGATATTCACCCCGTATTTTGCCTGATAGGGGATAGTGACCCATACGGTGTTTTCCAGGAAAGCCTTCTTCAGATTATCGCTCCACCCGCCGCTGTCTTCAATGTTACTGCGTTTGATGCTGGCGGAGCCTTGTACGTCCAGGCTGGCCAGTTCGGCGATTTCCTTTACAATAGTGCTGTTGGAGATCACCTGCTCGCTGACATTGGAGGAACCAAAACGTTTGCCCAGCCAGAAAAGCAGCACGGCCAGCAGCAGAAAAGCAACAATATAGAGGATCTTCTTCATGAGGATGGTTTGATAAAAACAGGCAATATCTTACCTGGTCCGGCTGTAAATTAATAAAAAGCCGGAGTATAATGTGCGTTTAGGCGTTAACGTTAGATTAACGGGTAAGGCTGTCAATCAGCGATGCATGTTGTGGATAGGCAGCCTGTAAGGTGGTTTTGTCTGCCAGCTCAAAATCGGCGAAGTCGAAGCCGGGTGCTACGGTACAGCCGGTGAGCGCATACCCGCCGGGCACTTCCACGCGGGAGGCAAACCAATTGCCGGCGCAGATGATCACCTGCAGGCTCTCGCCGTTTTGAATATCCCGCCCCAGCTTGTGTGCCCGGAGCTGCCCGCCCGGCTCAATCTCATAGATGGTAAGGGTTTGGCCGTCATAGAAATGCCAGATCTCATCAGCGGCAATGCGGTGAAAAGCGGAAAACTGTCCTTCTTCCAGTAAAAAATAAATACAGGTAGACGCGTTCCGGTTTCCTCCCATGCCGGCCGGCAGGGTGCTCATGTCCAGCATCCACTCAGAACGGTATGTTTCGAGAAAGGCGCCGCCTTCCACGTGTGGTTGTAATTTTAATTGATCTCGCCAGTGGGCTGCGGAATATTGCATATAGCACCAGATTATCGGGGTAATATAATAAAAAGAATAGTTGTCGGACTGTTATTTCGTATAAGCGTTCGGGTTATGACGCTGCATAAACTTTTCCGGATTAGGCACTTCTGTGAAGCCGAACTGCCGGTATAATTCGTGTGCATCCTGTGTTACCAGCAGCCATCTCCGCAGGGTTTGCAGCTCGGGGTGCTCCAGTATGGCGCGCATCAGCAGTTTGGAAAGACCTTTGCCCCGGTAGGCAGGTATTACAAACACATCGGCCAGGTAGGCGAAAGAAGCCAGGTCGGTGATCAGCCTGGCAAATCCTATCTGCCGGTCGCGATAGTATAATCCAAAACATAAAGATCCTGCCAGTGTTTTTTCCACAACACTGACAGGAATATCTTTTGCCCAGTATGATTCTTTTGCCAGGAAATCGTGTATAACACTGATGTCCAGCCTTGATTTGTCAGTTGAAACAGTATAGTCTCCGTCTTTAACGAGGTAAATGGTAGTTGCCATAGTCAGTAACATTGAGCGTTACTAAATGTAGGCAATTTTTTCTAACTCGCTACTGCCACCTGTTGCATGGCCGGTGCCGGCATATGCGCGATAGTGGCCGGCGCATTATACCAGGACGGCATTTCGCCGTTGAACTGCAAATGGTCCTGTATGAACATCGCCAGGTTATAGTAGGCCGTGGCCGGCATCTGCCACTGTGCCATATCTGTTTGTTGCAACGCATTCCGGAAACGGACCATGCGGGCAAATAACTGTGGCGGCATGCCTATTACCCGGTTGAACAACCGCTCCAACGTGGGACGGGACAACTGAAACGCCTTCGCCAGTTCTTCCACGCTCACATTACCCTGACGGGCCAGCAGGTAATCGGCCATCTCGTCTGCCTGCTTCAGGCAGGGGGCATCACTTTGCAATACCTGTTGAAATGTCTCGTTCAGCACAACGGTGATCTCCTGCGGGTCGCGAAGCTGCTGAAGGCGGCTTCCCAGTTGTGACCAAACTGCGTTCTCATGCAGGTCCAGGTTGCGGTAGTAATTGGTGAAAGACTCACCATCAATGCCCAGCATACGGTAGCAGCCGTAGGCGTTCAGTTGCACAACTGTCATCCGCACCGGGCCGCTCACCTGCAGCTGACAGGCGCTGGTAAAATGACCGGTCACAGCATGACAAGGCAGCGTAAAGGCCGCATGGCCTGCCGGCTTTATCACCGCTGTCCCTTCCGGGATAAATACCATGTACTGGTCGCCCAGCGTAAATAAATGCTGCGGTAACTGTATCTGGCTGCGGGAATCATCTTCCCAGTAATAAAACTGTTTAACGAACGGACGCAAAGCATCTCCGGGATGGCAGATATGGAAGTTCATAGGTACTAAAATGTGGTGTTAGTGGATATCGCTATCGCTGCAAATCACACCATACGCTAAAGTGGCGATTATTCATTGTAAATATATGTTTTTTGTTAAATATTAGGAATTTTTTGATGTTTTAATTTGGAGAGTCAGGGAGCTGTAAGCAAAAAAAAAGACCGAAGCGATTGGTATTTAGTCGCTTCGGTCTTTATCTCTGTAATCCACGGGAATCAAAAAATCCGTCAATCAAAAAATCCCTGAATTATTTCACATCAAAGCCCCAGTTAATGCCTTTCTCCGTGGCAGGAACACCGGACTCGAGCCACTGTGGCGCAGGAGCGCCTTTCAGGAAGTGGTCGAAGAACTGTTGTTCGCGGCGTTGGATGTCTTTACGGTTCTGGCGTTGTACGAGGTTATGCGCTTCGTTGTTGTAGTTCAGCAGCCATACAGGTTTGCCAAGGCGGCGTAAGCCGGTGAACATTTCAATGCCCTGGTACCAGGGAACGGCGCCGTCGGCGTCATTGGCCATAATAGCAACTGGCGTATTCACTTTCGGCAGATTAAACAGCGGAGAGTTCTGGATGTACAGCTCCGGTTTGTCCCACAGGGTGGCGCCGATACGGCTCTGGGTGTGTTCATACTGGAACTGGCGGTTCATACCGCTTTCCCAGCGAATACCGCCGTATGCGCTGGTCATATTGGCAACCGGCGCTCCGGCCCATGCTGCCTTGAAAAGATTGGTCTGCGTGATCAGGAAAGCTACCTGGTAGCCACCCCAGCTCTGGCCCTGTATCCCCATGTTTTTGCCGTCTACCCATGGTTGTTTGGCAAGATCTTCGGCGGCGCTCACGATATAATCGTAGGCGCTTTTGCCCGGGTAACCGTTTTCATACCTGATATCCGGTGCAAACACCAGGTAGCCACGGCTGACAAAGAAGGAGATATTCAGACGCGAAGGCGTAGGTGCCGGCGCCTGGTAGTTGTAAAGCCCGTCGGTCAGTATCTCATAGAAATAAAAAATAACCGGGTATTTTTTGTTCGGATCGAAATCCTCTGGCTTATAGAGAATACCTTCTGATGGTTTGCCGGTGAAGGTGGTCCACTTATACAGGGAGGCGGTGCCCCAGTTGTATTCCTGCTGTTGCGGGTTGGTATTGCTGATTTTTACCGCTTTGTTCAACTCGCCGGTATATACATTGGGCGATTCTGTATAACTGGCACGGGTATACGTATATGCGTTGGCATCTTTCGCTTTCACCAGGTCCAGGTAGCTGTTGGGGCCCAGTACCAGCTGTTGCGGCCTGCGCAGCTTTTCATTTTTTGCCTGTAATTGCAGGGAGTAGAAACCGTTGTATTTGCTGCTGTCCTGGAAGGCACTGAGCACCAGCAGATCGCCGGGATTGTAAAACTTCTGTTCTTCGTCCAGCTTCAGGACGCGGAAACGGGTTTTCTCCTGGCGGCCTTTGCCAAAGGTGATCATGGCAGGTGCTTTTTTGCCGGTGGGATCTACTTCCCAGATATCGTAACGGTCATAGAGGTATACAAACTTGTCGTTGTTGAGCCATCCTGCAATGCCGTATGGTTCCGGTACGTCGGGATGGTCATCTTCTTCATCAAACAGTTTGGTCGGAATGTTTTTTGTGATGTTGACTACAGTGCCGGTGGCATTATGATAGGTGGAATATTGTTTGTCCACCAGGTCGTACCACAGGATATACTGGCCATTGGGAGAGATGGAATAGAAGCCATCCAGTTTCTCTTTGATTTTTTTGCGGGAACCATCTTCCAGGTTGATCAGATAGCCTGTTTTGAGGGTACGGCCTATCCATTGCAGCTGAATGCGGTCGCCTTTATCGGTGTAACCGAGGGCGTAGCGGCCATTGCCTTCTGCGGGGATGACCACGTTCTCCAGGTCCTGATCGCCCAGCTGGAGGATACGTTTGGAGCCGGGATAATATACGGCAGCATAGTTCCTTTTCAGTTCCTTGTCTGCGTTTTTGAGCTGCATGGGTTGCAGGTAGTCATCTTTATAGTTCCAGATATCTACTTTGGCCACTTCAAAATCCACGATGCTGGTATCTTTTACCGGCAGGATGGGAGCGGTGCCAAAGAACAGGCGTTGCCCGTCTTTGCTGAACCAGATCAGGCTGTTGGAGCTGATGGTCCAGCGGGAGGGAATGCCGCTGCTGTTTTTATCGGCTGCGGTAATGGCGCTGTCCTGTCCGGGTTTATAATAAAACAGCTGGTAGAACTGTTGGAGGGATTTAGCGCTGTCGCGGGTACCGAAATAGGCGGCCTGTTCTCCCTTGTCATCGAAGGCGAATTGTTTGTAATCGCCATAGCCGCGGCTGAGCGTATCTGCCTTGCGGTTGGCGGTATGCCACAGCAGTACGCCGGAGCGGGACAGGGAGTCTTTTTTCTCCGAAGTGATTTCTATCAGGAGGTTATTACCTGGTTTGCTGAACACATATTCCGCTACGTTTTTAACGGAGTCCTGGCTGCCGTCTTTCAGTTGACGGATAACGAGGGTACCGTTTTCATTTTTATCGCTGCCACTTTTATCATCATCAGCACGGTCGTCATCGGCAGTTTTGGTAGTGGTTTTGCCTTTGGCTTTTGCGCTGTCGGCGGCTGGTTTTTCTACCAGGTATGCGAGCCATCCGCTGCCTTTGGCGGGTGTTTTAAAGGATTTGATGCCTGGGAATTTCTGCAGGTCGCCGGTGGCGAGGGTAACGATGCCCATGGAATCTTTCGGCATTTCGGCCGGTTTTTTCTTTTTGATGCGGGCTTCGCGGCTGTCTTTAAACAGCGGTTTAATGCTGAATATCACATGCCGGGAATCGTTGGTGATCACCGGGCTGCTGCCACGGGCAATGGTACGGGACTGGCCTGTTTTACGGTCGTAGATGACCAGGGAACCGTCTCCTTCCTGCAGGGCGACGGTATACACCACCCATTGTCCATCGTTGCTGATCAGTTTAGTGCCGATATTTTGCCAGCTGTCGTACACGGAGTGGTCCAGCGGCTTTTTGGCAGGTTGTTGGGCATAAGCAAAAGAGGCCCCCAGCAGGGGAAGGGCCAGTAACATATTTCTCATGGTCACAAAGTATAAATTTTTTGGGCAAAAGTGCCAAAGACTTTTACCAGCGGCGGGCGGCAGACATAGAACGCAAAAGCCCCCTGACCAATGGCTGGCCAGGGGGCTTTCGCGTTTTTGTTGTTTCGATTTATCTCATATGCAGATCACACGATAGAGAAAATTACCAGCCCGGGTTCTGGGTCAGCCTTCCTGCAGGATAGAGGGAAATCTGTCCGCTGGGGATAGGCTGGAGGTAGTTTTTCGGGTCGGAGAACACGCGGGAAACGGTAGGGGCATATACCAGGATATAGCCGTTGGCATCGCGGTCGAGTGTTTGTCCGGCCGGAGGAGGCGGCACTTTGGCGCCTTTGGCGATGTCCGGGTTGGTAGTGGTGTTCAGGTTAGCGCCTAAAGCCCAGCGCATCAGGTCATGATACCGGAAACCGTCCAGCATCAGTTCCACCCTTCTTTCTCTTCTTACTTCCCAGATCAGCGGGGAAACATTGATTTTATTGGCCGGGTCATTGAATGCGGTGCCATTCACACCTACCTGCTGTTCAGAGCCGAGGTATTGCAGCGGGGCCACACCGGCCCTTGCACGCAGTTTGTTCACGGATTTGTCCAGGTCAGCCTGGCTGAAAGTATATTTACCCATGTTGTTCAGTTCAGCTGCGGCTTCTGCGTAGTTGAGCAGCACTTCTGCCAGCCAGAACAGCGGAGCGTCGGTATCGTTGTAAGGCGCTACCACGTTGGCTACCAGCGGGTTCAGGAATTTAGCCGGACGATAGCCGGTGCTGCTTTGTCTGCCAGCCACCAGGTTGGTTTTGTAGCACAACACGGTGTCGATGGATTGCAGCAGGCGTTTGTCCCTGTTGGCCCGGGTATTCTGGATGTTGTCATCGCCTTTATAGAGCGGGGACAGGCTGATAGGCAGCCCGTCGGTGCAAACGAAAGACTCGATCGCGTTTTTGTTGATGCCAGACATGGTGGTACTGCTGGTCAGGTACCCGATCAGGGAATGAGTCAGGTAGCTGGGCAGATATTTTTTGTACAGCAACACTTCCTTGCTGGTAGACAGGTCGATGGAGTTGTATGTGGTGGTGTAGTCTGTATTCAACACATACGGACCGGCGATCAGCTTTTCAGCGGCATCTTTGGCGGCCAGCAGGAACTTGTCGGCGCCTTGCAGTCCTACGGCGGTGTGGTATTTACGCCAGGTACCTTCGTACAGGCATATGCGTGACTTCAGTGCCAGCGCAATGTACTGGTTGATGGTATTGTCCTGGTCTTTTACCCGGAGGTTGGTGATAGCGAAATCCAGATCGTTAAGGACACTGTCCATCACCTGGGTGCGGGGATCGCGGCCCTTGTAGATGTAGTTGCTGTCGCTGATGTCCATGGAATGTCCCAGCCAGGGAACATCGCCAAATTCTCTCACCAGGTTGTAGTAGGCCAGTGCACGGAAAAAACGGGCCACGCCTTTCCAGTGGTTTTTGGCTTCATCGGCCATCTGTACGCGGTCAGCCCTTTCCAGCAGAATATTGGCTTTACGCACGTAAGAGAAGTCCCATTTGGAATTGCTGGTGGGTATGTTGATGGTCAGCGGCTGGATGGTGGGCGCTGCCTGGTCATCAGACAGGGTGGTGAAGTAAAAATCACCGGTACCGTTGCCATTGCCATATCCCGGGAACATCTCATAAAAAGACCAGCAATAAACGCGGACGTTGTCTTCTGTCCGCCAGAAATTATTGTCGTCAAAGGTGTCTGGCAGTCCTTTGTCAACATATTTCTTGCAACCTACTGTTGCAATGATCATCAATAATATAACGGGTATATATATACGCTTTGTCATGTGCTGCTGTTTTAGAAGTTTACCTGTAATCCGAAGGACCACGTTTTCTGGAACGGCCAGGTCCTGCCATAGATGTTGCCTTCGCCGGTAGTGATTTCCGGATCGATGGGAACGCCTACGTTGGAGATAGTGGCAATATTCTGGGCGCTGGCGTATACACGTACTTTCTGCAGGTGGGCACGTTTGATCAGTGCGTCCGGCAGGGTATATCCCAGCGTGATGTTTTTCAGGCGCAGATATGCCAGGTTAAGCAGGTATTTGGATTGTGGGTAGAAGTTGTTGCCACCGGCGGCAGCGGTCAGACCCTGAACTTTACCGTTGGCATTGTTGGGATATGGGTTCGGGTATTTGGCGTTTGGATTGCTTTCTGTCCAGAAGTCCAGCTGGTGATCGTACAGGATGTCGCCGGCGCGGTACAGCGGAATGGCGAGGTCACCGAGTCCCCAGTAGTTCTGTTTTCCTACACCCTGGAACAATACATCGAAATCGAACTGTTTGAAGGTAGTACCCAGTCTTACGCTGTATTGATAGCGGGGGAGGGCGTTACCGATACGTTTCAGGTCACCGTGGTCGTTCAGGGAGCCTTTGCCGCCGTCAATCACGCCGCTGCCGTCCAGGTCCTTGTATTTGATATCGCCGGGACCGAATTTAAAGGTACCGTCAGTCAGCTTGGACTGGTCGGGCAGTTTGGTCATATCGTCATCTTTGGTAAAGTAACGGTCTGTTTCAAAGCCCCAGATTTCGCCCAGTTGTTTGCCGACATAGTTTTGGGTCAGCAGCATGGACGGGTTGTCCCACTGTGTAACAAATGTTTTGCTGTCCCAGAAGCTCAATGTACCATATATGGTCCAGTCTTTTTTCAGCGGATAGTTCGCGTCAATGGAAATTTCGTAACCGCGGGTACGCAGTGCGCCATTGTTTACCATTGGGGCGGCAGCACCGAAAGCGGAAGGAACGGCCTTGCTGGTAAGCATATCAGAGGTATTACGTTCGTACCAGTCAAAGGTCACATTGATGTTATTGTTGAACAGGCTGATGTCTGTACCAAAGTCCAGTGTACGCACGGTTTCCCAGGTGAGGGATTTGGTTACTGCGGTAGGTGCGGCAACGCCTGGTGCATTGTTATTGCCTACCACCCAGTTTACAGTGCTGGTTGGCATGAACGGAATATAGTATACGCCGCCCAGGTCCTGGTTGCCCAGGGTACCATAAGAGGCACGGATCTTCATGTCAGACAGGATATTGCGGACCGGCTGGAAGAAAGATTCCTGGCTGATGCGGTAACCTGCGGACGCAGATGGAAAAAATGCCCAGCGGTCAGCAGGAGGGAAGGAAGAAGCGCCGTCATAACGACCGTTCAGCTCCAGTAACCATTTGTCTTTGTAGTTATAGTTCACCCTGCCGAAGAAACCTGCATAGGCGCGCGCAAGATGGAAACCGCTGGTGGACATGTCACCTACAGCCAGGTTGAATTCCGGTTTGGACTGGTCCAGTGGCGTCAGGCGGGATGCATTTACACCAACGGTGTCAGCATCTTCCGCATTGGCGCCCACCATTACTTTGATGGCGTGGTCTTTACTCAGCTTCTTATCGTAGGTGGCGTAGATGTTGAAAGTATTTACTTTATAACGGTTGGCGCGGTAGCCCATCTTGTTGTCGCTGGTACCAGCGGCCAGGTCTTTCAGTGGCATAGTAGATTGCCAGAAGTCCCACAGCATTACCTTTCCGCCTACTTCATGACGCATGATGTTGTCGCGGCCAATAGTATAATCAGCACGTACGTTCAGGTCTTTGGTGAGTTTCAGGGTAGCGCCCAGGTTTACACGAGTGTAGTTGTCCACAACATCGTTGGTCGGAGCGTTGGCTAAATAGCCGGGAGTATGGCGGAAGTAGTTGCCCTGGTAGGTGCCATACGGGAAGTACGCGCCCCAGCGCCACATGTATTGAAAATAGTTCTGGTATTGGTAAGGGTAGTCGTACTCAAAGTTACGGTACATCATTTTGAGGTCCAGGTCCAGCCAGTTGGTCACAGAGGCATTTACGGCGCCGGTGATGTTGTATTTCTTCACCTGGTCCGGATTGAGCTTCATCACACCGCCGGTGTTGTTGTAGCCGGCAGACAGGAAGTAGGATACTTTTTCGCTGCCGCCCTGTACGCTCAGGTTGTGTACCTGTTGCGGGGACCATTTTCTGAGCATGATATCTTTAACGTCCCATACGCGGTAGAAATAAGCCGGGCTGCTGCCGGTAGGCAGGTCAAAATCTTCGCCGGGCACCATTTCGTTGCTTTTGCGGTTGTTGGCATATTTGTCCTGCCAGTTTTTGATGCCGTCGCGCAGTTTGATCAGTTGCATACCAAACAGTTCAGGAGAAGAGGCGCCGGTACGTTTGGCGGCATTGATCAGCCCTGTCAGTTCCTGTACCGGATCAGCGAAATCAGGCAGACTGGTGGGGGAGTTCCAGCCAAAGTTGTTGGAGTAGGTAACTCTTGTCGGCATGTTACGAACACCTGATTTTGTTTTGATGAGCACCACGCCAAAAGCGGCGCGGGCGCCATAAATGGAGGTGGAAGCCGCATCTTTCAACACGGAAACGCTTTCGATGTCTTCCGGATTGATCATGGTGAGGTCCGGTGTTTCCACATTGTCTACCAGGATCAGCGGGCGGTTGCTGCCGTTAACGGAGCCCATGCCGCGGATGTTGATAGAAGGGCCGGCTGTTAAGCCGCCGTTGGAATACTGGATGTTGAGGCCCGGAGAGATACCCTGCAATGCTTTGGACGGGTCCGTGATAGGGCGTCCCTGCATGGTTTTGCTGATATCTACGGTGTTAACGGCACCGGTGAGGTTGGCTTTTTTCTGGGTGCCATAACCTACCACGACTACCTGTTCCAGGGAACGTTCATCTGGCGACAGAAGGATGCGCAGCGCATTTTTGCCTACCGGTACGTCCTGCGGCTGATAGCCGATGAAGGTAACATGTACTACCACCGTGCCGGCAGGTGCGTCCAGTCTGAACTTCCCGTCCGGATCGGTCACGGTACCTTTTTTACCGGCGGTTATCGTAGCCCCGATAATGGGTTGCTGGCTGCTCTTATCCAGTACAGTGCCCGTAATGATATTTTGGGCCCATGAACTCGCATAAACCAGCAAAAAAATGAAAGTGAAAAGTAGCCTTTTCTTCATGTTTTTTAGATTTAGATGTTGGCTGTTTTAAAAGTTTTAAGTTCTAACGTGTTGGAATACAGATAATTAAACTATTTTCTACAATCGGTTACTGTTTACAGGAAGAACGCAGTTTCTCACTCAGGTACACGGGAATCTTGCATTTATTTGCGTTTTAGTGCATGAAAGTAGCATAAAATTTCTTGAAAAAAAGGCAAATTACAGGAAAATGCGTTTATTTAATGTGAAATATTGCTAAAACACGCATAATCAATTTGGATTAGATTTTTCTACATTTGTGAACAAGCAAAAAATTCCCCACAGCATGTTGAAAGAAGAGCGCCAGGCGTTTATTATGAAGCAGATCAACCTGCACAACAAAGTTCTTTCCACCGATATCAGCGCCATGCTCAGTATTTCTGAAGATACCGTCCGAAGAGACCTGAAAGAGATGGCGGAAGAAGGCAAAGTATTGAAAGTGCACGGCGGCGCCATCGGCCGTTCTTTCCACTATCCGTTCGATGAAGGAAACTCGGTTTATGCACAGGCCGCAAAAAAGCAAATAGCGGAAAAGACACTGAAACTGCTGAAAAACGATATGGTCATCCTCACCGGCGGAGGCACCACGATGATAGAACTGGCGAAAGCGATACCGGTCAACCTGCGGGCCACGTTTTTTACCATCAGCCCCCTCGTGGCGCTGCAACTGGTGGAACATCCCAATCTGACCGTTATCACCATCGGCGGCCAGTTGTCCCGCAGTTCACATATTCATATAGGCGCCAGCGTTATCAACCAGCTGGCAGAGATAAAAGTGGACCTGTGCCTGCTGGGCGCCAACGGCTTCTCCATACAGGACGGCATGACGGAATCAGACTGGGAAGTAGTACAGGTGAAAAGGGCCATGTTAAGGGCTTCCAAGAAAATGGCCATCCTGAGCATCGCGGAAAAACTGAACTCTTCCCAACGCATGAAAGTGTGTGATCTCAACCAGATCAACTACCTCATCACAGAACTGGAGCCAGACAATCATTTTCTGGACGCCTATCAGCACCTGGACCTGGAATTGTTTTAACCTGCCACCACCCTGCCGGTCTTATGCTGCCAGGTAACCCGCGCCATTTGCAGGGCTACAGACAACACAATACAGGCCAGGCCTGCGTAGAAAGCGTTGTTGAGGTGCTTGTTCTCGTGAAAAAGGATAAAAGCCAGCACAATACTGTACACCGGTTCCAGGTTAAAGCAGAGATTAACGGTGAAGGGTGAGATCTTTTTCAGCGCGTTCATGCTCAGTGTATACATACAAATGGTGCATAACCAGGCCAGCACCAACAGGTACATCAGGTCGGAAAAGCCCGGTATCACAGAGCTGACAGGGAAAAAATGCAGGTAAAAAGGCAGTGCCAGGGAGAGTACCACAAGGCCGGTGGATAATTCGTAAAAGGTAATGGTATTGGTATCAAAACGTTTGACCAGGCGTTTGTTGTACACGGTAAACAGCGCGGCAAACATCGCGGAAATAATGCCCAGCACAATACCGGTGCGGTATTGGGTGTCAAAATGAAAAATCAGCAAAATGCCGAAAAGCGTCAGCATAGAGAGCAACATCTCCGCCACGTCAAAACGGCGCCGGTTGATCAGCGGATCAAAAACAGCGGTAAAGAGGCTGGTGAGCGAGAAACAAATCACCCCGATAGATACATTGGAATATTTAATACTGCCGTAAAAGAAAAGCCAGTGGAGGGCTACCACCACACCGGTAGCGCCTATCGGCACAATATCTTTCCATGGAAGTTTGCGGAAGGTGCCCTGTAAACGGAACAGGACATACATGGTAACAGCAGTGATGAGCAACCGGTACCATACCAGTAATCCTTCATTAAGGGATATCAGCTTGCCTAAAATGCCCGTGAATCCTGCAAGAAATACAGAAAGGTGCAGCTGTAAAAACGCTTTTTTCATACACACTCAGTTCGGACCCGAAAAATCGTGGCCCGCTATTCAAAATTCAGATATTTGGGTATCGCGGTGCGAAGGTAAATACCCAAATATCCAAATACACCAACTATCAGATTAATTAATTGGTAACTCTTTTTTTATAGTTACGGAAAAGGCTCTGCCATTGAATTTTTAATACGCCCAGCACACCTTCCTTCACAATGCCTTTACTCATTTTGGAATACCCTTCTCGACGGTCTTTGAACGTGATGGGGACCTCGGCGATGGTAAAGCCCAGTTTCCAGGCGGTAAATTTCATTTCTATCTGGAAGGCATACCCTACAAACTGGATCTGGTCGAGATTGATGGCTTCCAGTACGGTATTGCGGTAACATACAAAACCGGCAGTGGGATCTTTCACCGGCATCCAGGTGATCATGCCTACATAGATGGAAGCGCCGTAAGAGAGTACTGCCCTGTCCCATGGCCAGTTTTCGGTTTTCCCGCCTTTTACGTAGCGGGAGCCTACTGCCACGTCTGCACCCCCTTTGGCGCAGGCATCGTACAGGCGTACCAGGTCTTTGGGGTTATGGGAGAAATCGGCATCCATTTCAAAGATATACTGGTAGTTTCTGGCCAGTGCCCATTTGAAACCGTGGATGTAGGCGGTGCCCAGCCCCTGTTTACCGGAACGCTCTTCCAGGAACAGTTGTCCGGGATGTTCGTTTTGCAGTGATTTTACAATATTGCCTGTACCGTCAGGAGAACCATCGTCCACAATCAGGATATGGAAATTCTGCTGTAAGGAAAATACAGCGTCAATGATGTTACGGATATTGTCCTTCTCATTGTACGTAGGAATAATGACAAGCTTTTCCAATTCAGCCGATGAAGTTTTGTGTACTGCGAAAATAATTCAATTACGACGCAAGATACCTTGTTCCTGAAAAATATTACAGTTTTTTTAACATCATATTGTGATAGATTTCTGACAGTTTCTGCTTGGTATTGAGCGGAAAATCAGCTTTCATCATCCAGTCATAGTATTGAGGCTCAGCCTTCAGCACCTCTTTTACAGGGCGTCCTTTGTATTTGCCGAAGTTGAATACTTCCTGTCCTCCCTGCATCACAATACGGCGGGCGAAGTCGATATATTCTTCCTCTTTGGTGAAGTCTGCCAGTCCGTCGATGTCCTGTTGCAGGTTTTCGTAACGGCCGAGCTGGGCTTCCAGTATCTCGTAAGTGGCCAGCGCGTCTGCTTCGGCGCTGTGTGCATTCTCCAGCTGTTTGTCACAGTAGAATTTATAGGCGGCGGCCAGCGTTCTTTTTTCCATGAGGTGGAAAATACGCTGTACGTCCACAAAGCGGCGTTTAGACACGTCAAACTCCATACCGGTGCGGAGGAATTCTTCCACCAGCAGGGGAATATCGAAGCGGTTGCTGTTATAGCCTGCCAGGTCACAGTTTTCGAGGAACATCTTCAGTTCGTTGGCCGCCTGTTTGAAGGTAGGGGCGTCTTTCACGTCTTCGTCCTTAATACCATGGATGGCGGTAGATCCGGCCGGGATAGGCATTCCTGGGTTGATGCGTTTTACTTTTGACTGGGTGGTTTTATCAGGAAATACTTTGATAATAGCGATTTCAATGATACGGTCTGTGGCCACGTTCGTACCCGTCGTTTCCAGATCAATTACGGCCAATGGCCTTTTGAGGAGCAAAGAAGGCATTATATTTTGAAATTTAGATATTTAGAGATTTTTTGATTTGCGCAAAGGTAGCGTATTATTTGTGTAGCAGCTGCTTTAATGACGGGAAATCCAGACCGTCGTAGGTGCCGGAGCTCATCAACAGGAGATTGGCCTGGTGATAGTCCTGTGCCTGGAGGAAGGCTTCCAGCTGTGCGCGGTCGCTGAACACATGGAGGTCGCTGCGTCCGAACTTTTCCCGGACCAGCGCGGGTTCCAGGTCAGGCATGCGTTTGATTTCCAGCGCATGTTTGCTGTAGTATACGGCAGCCACATCAGCAGGGTCCATGGCGCCTTCGTATTGAGACAGGAAGCTGGCATTCAGGCTGCTATAGGTATGCAACTCCAGCACGGCGATAAGCCGGCGGTTGGGAAACTGTTGCCGGGTGGCTTCCATGGTGGCTTTCACTTTGGAAGGGGCATGGGCAAAGTCGCGGTAGATAACACTGTCCTCACTTTTGGCCACCAGCTCCAGCCTTTTGGCAGCGCCTTTGAAAGAGGCGATGGCGGCCAGGAATTCCTCATCAGAAAGCCCCAGCTCGTTGCACACCAGTTTGGCGGCGTGCATGTTAAGCAGGTTGTGTTCCCCGAATACCGCGAGGTCGGCAAACCCTTCGTCAAAGAACACGCGGGTAACGCCGTCCCGGATCATATGGATAGGGGTGGTGTAGGGCACCAGTTTCAGGTGACGGCCCTCGGCGGCCACCAGGCTGTTGAGCTCCGTATCTGAACTGTTGTAGATCAGTGCGCTGCCGGGTTCCATCTGCCGGATAAAAAGGGCAAACTGTTCTTTATAAATATCGTAAGTGGGAAATACGTTGATATGGTCCCACGCAATGCCGGTCAATACAGCGATCTGCGGGTGGAGGAAAAGGAACTTGGGCCTTTTCTCGATCACGGAAGCCGGGTATTCATCGGCTTCGCAGACGATGAGCGGCGCGTCAGTCACGTTCACGGACTGGTTAAAACCTTCCAGTTTGGCGCCTACGAGGTAATCAAACCGGCGTTGGTTGTATTGCAATACATGCATGATCATGGCCGTGGTGGTGGTTTTACCATGACTACCGCCAACGGCTACCCGTGTTTTATTTTTACTTTCCTGGTAGATATATTCCGGGAAGGAGTAGATGTTGAGTTTCAGTTCGCGGGCCCGGACCAGTTCGGGATTGTCTTCCCGGGCATGCATGCCGAGGATGACCGCATCGATACCAGGCGTGACGCGGGCGGGGTCCCAGCCGATGCTGTCCGGTAAAATACCTGCCTGGCGCAGGTTAGACAGTGCCGGTTCAAATATTTCGTCATCACTGCCGGTTACTTCATAACCTTTTTGTTTGAGTGCAATGGCCAGCTGGTGCATCACACTTCCACCTATTGCGATAAAATGTACCTTCATACCTATTGGGTTATTTGGATATTTGGCTATTTTGTTATTGGTTTTGGGCGCAAAGTCCGCAAATCCAATAACAAAATTTTAAAATTTTCAAATATCCAAATTTAATATGTATCGTTGTTTTTTTTAATGCATTAATTATATTTGCAAAATAACGTTACAAAAGACGATTAAAAAAGTTGTCGTTATCATAAATCCCTATGAAATTTCGTTTACCAATTAAATTTTCTCCCATGAAATCGTATGTAAGAATTTTGGGCTGCGCCGGTATGATTTGTATCTTTGCAGCTTTCTTAACGTCCTGCGCAAGCCGCCAGAAACTGGGATGTCCGATGAGAGGAATGGCTAAGGCCCCTGCAGCGACGCATAATAAAATGAGCTAATAACAATGAATTGGAAAACGTTAACCAGTGAGGAACAGCTGCTGGAGATCAACGAGGCGTCAGCACAGCAGCCGGTAGTTATTTTTAAGCACAGCACGCGGTGTTCTATCAGCGCCATGGCCAAGTCCCGGTTGGAACGTGCGGCAGCTCCGGAAGGGTTAACGTTTTATTACCTGGACCTTCTGGCCCACCGTGACCTGTCCGGTAGCATAGCGCATCAGTACAAGGTCCCCCATGAATCTCCCCAGGTCCTGCTCATCCGTAACGGCGCCTGTATCTATGATGAAAGCCACAACGGCATCAGCATGGACGAGATTGCCGACCACCTGAACGGATAATAAACTAGCTTTGTGCTATATCAGAGTATAGCACCATGAAACATCGTATAGTAGTAGCAGTTACCGGCGCCAGCGGGTCTATCTACGCCAGGCAGTTGCTGAACAAGCTGCATGCCGCGGCCGACCAGCTCGATGAGGTAGCCGTTGTCATGACCGAGAATGCCAAAACCGTTTGGCAGACAGAACTGAAGAATGAAGATTACCGCGAGCTGCCCTTCCGTTTTTATTCACAGCAGGACTTCCACGCACCTTTTGCTTCCGGCTCCGGAAGATTTAATACCATGATCATCTGCCCCTGTTCCATGGGCACACTGGGACGTATCGCCACCGGCATCTCCAACGACCTGATCACCCGCGCGGCCGATGTGGTCCTGAAAGAAAGACGTAAACTGATCTGCGTGGTCAGGGAAACGCCCTATAATCTCATGCATATCCGTAACATGGAGACGGTTGTTCTGGCCGGCGGCATCATCTGCCCCGCCACACCATCGTATTACAGCCTGCCTGCCACCATCGAAGATGTGGCCGCTACGGTGGTAGACCGTATCATTGACCTGGCCGGCGTGGAACAGCAAACTTTCCGCTGGGGCAGTGACAATAAATAATACATCGGATTAATTATCTTCGTCGTTCATCAATTTACTTTCATCAACATCATGAAGATAGCCATCATCAACGGGCCTAATCTCAACCTGCTGGGCAAGCGGGAACCAGGCATCTACGGCAACGAGTCTTTCGAGGATTATTTCCAGCAGCTGCAAAAAGCCTTTCCGGCAGTGGAACTCAGCTATTTCCAGCACAATGTGGAAGGGGAGATCATCAACTATCTTCACCAGACCGGCTTTTCCCATGATGGCATCCTGCTTAACGCCGGTGGCTATACGCATACTTCGGTAGCCATCCGTGATGCTATCGCGGCCATTAAAACACCGGTGATCGAGATTCATATCAGCAATGTGTACGCCCGGGAAGAATTCCGGCATACCTCCCTCATCGCACCTAAATGTGTGGGCTCCATCTGCGGCCTCGGCATGAAGGGATACCGCCTGGGAGTGGAATATTTTGTTTCCCAGGGCTAAAGCCCCGGGCTTCTTAAAACGATCTTTTTATTATGGAGACTGACAATGGCCTGGGATCTCTTCCCGGGCCATTGTGTTTTTAGCAATACCTTGGGTTATCCCTGTACCATTCCAAATGGCCGCTGATAAGCCAGTCCAGCCGGAGGGCATAGTCTGCCACAGCTTCCCGGTGTTCTCCGAAATCCGGCCAGTTGTTGCACAACTGCCGGTACGCTGCCACTTGCTCTGCCCGCATATGTATCGCTATGCGGTAGGCCTCTTCCAGTGGGCAACCATGCTCGTGTTGTATAACAGCTACCAGGTTCATGGCTTCCTGGCTGCGTTTTTCCTTGTCAAACGACAGCAGGTCGTTATCCCATGTAGTAAGTCGGCTGACAAAAAATCTACGCTGCTGAATAGCCGGATGGCTGAACACTTCGGAAGGAAGCATAAAGCCGGAGATGACCTCTGCCAGGTCAAGGAAAGGATAGGCGGCGCCTAACTTCTCCCGCAGGTCCAGGTATTCCGCCAGGGAAGGATAGGTAAGATCATGTTTGTAGCTGTATTGCTTTTCAAGCAGCTGCCCTTCAAAAAAGTAATGCCAGCTTGCCATGTAGCGTGTCATCCATGCCTGGGGCAAGGTGTGGCAGGCCAGTTCCTCATATACAATGGCAAACTGTTGAAACATGGCGTCTTCCTCCGGATAGGAAGGACTGCCGCGCAATATGGCTGTCAGCCGGTCGTGCGCGCCCTTTAGCTGAGGCAGAGGCCAGCGGGCGCAAACATCATCAAAAATAAATATCCACGTGAGCAGGCGTGCCAGTGGAATCAGCTGCGGAAACGGACTGTCAGGGTACCAGAGCGCGGTCAACCGGCCAAAACCGGCTGCTTTGAATTGTTTGCGCGCATCCGTTGAAAGTGAAGTGTAGGAATCTATGAACGCGTGTACCGCTTTTTCAATCAGGGCATGGTCAGGATGGGTCCTTGAGGGAAAAGGATACTGCAGTTCAGCTAATAATGACTGCATAGTTAAAAGGTTTTCATAAAGACTAAATATAGTGGTTACTGCTGCAAAAAGAAAGTGGCCTGGCGTAAAAAAGTTGCATATGTCTCTGAAAATTAGTTTCTTGCGGGCACTCTAAAAAAAATAACCAAATCACCGATAATTCAATAACCAGATATCTATTAACCTCTATCACAAAACCATTACTATGAAAAACACCTTGTTGAGCGGCAAACTGCTCGTTTGTCTGTGTTGCGCCGCCCTTTTCTTTTCGGCCTGTAGCAAGAAGGACGACCCCGCGCCTCCGGTCCCGGTGTACAACATGGACACCCTGTACGCACGTGCCGTAGCTGATGCCACGGTGGCCGACAGCAGCGAAATTTCCAACGCTTTGTGGCCTATCACGGCAGACAACACCAACCTGCAATGGAAAACTGTCAATGGCCAAAACTATGTGCTGATGGCCACTTTCATGCGTTTCCCCTCCAGCTATCCGGAAGGTGATTCCATCACCAACACCTGGGGCGAAGCCTGGCTGTTTATCCCCAAACAGATGAAAACCCGCATCGGGCAGGACTTTAAACCAGGATCGGACACGGTGCAGCGGGTATGTCAACTGTTAGGCCTGCCACCGGTGAATGCCAAAAGCAACACCCACATTGCCGAGGTATGGGTGAAAGCAGAGCGGCTGTACCGTCCCGCGGGCAATCCGGCCATCAATACTACCACTACCGGCTATACGCTGGTCAACGGCGTATCTGCCGATTATACCACCTGGTTTAACAACTACATCATTTTTGCCTATTACCGTCCGCTGATCGCTGCTACGGATTATCATTATCCGTGGACGCGTATGGGTTATACCTATGATTGGGCGCCGGGAGCCAGCAAAGTAGGATTGAGCGAGTACGTGGAATTGCCTTCTTCGGGCATGTGGGTGGAAAAAGTACGCCGGGTGGCGGATTATTTCCGTTAATCAATTATGAATTACAAATTACGAATTACGAATTACGAATTGAGGGCTTTCCTATAGAGCGGCCATTAAATGACCTTTCCATAAAAGAGCCCTCAATTCGTAATTCGTAATTTGTAATTCGTAATTAAATTACAGGTATTTAAAGTTCGTTTTCGGCGTGATCTGCAGTAATGTCTGGTAGATCAGCTGAATGGTATTTTCGATGTCATCGCGTTTTACCATTTCCACGGTAGTATGCATATAGCGCAGCGGTAAGCTGATAAGCGCTGATGGCGTACCGTCATTGGAATAGGCAAAAGCGTCGGTATCTGTACCGGTGGCACGGCTTACGGCGTGCAGCTGGTAAGGGATATCGTTCTTTTTAGCGGTCTTGATGATCAGATCGCGCAGGATGTTGTGCACCGCAGGACCGTAGGTGATGCTGGGGCCGCCGCCACACTTGATTTCCCCTTCTATGTTTTTATTGATCATCGGGGTGGTGGTGTCGTGGGTAACGTCGGTAATGATGGCCACGTCCGGTTTAATACGTTTGGCGATCATTTCAGCGCCGCGCAGGCCTACTTCTTCCTGTACCGCGTTCACGATATAGAGGCCGAAAGGCAGTTCCTGTTTTTTCTCTTTCAGCAGGCGGGCCACTTCCGCGATCATGAAACCGCCGATACGGTTGTCGATAGCGCGGCAGATGAAGTAGTCGTAGTTCAGTTCATCAAAACCATCGTTAAAGGTGCAAACGCAGCCTACATGGATGCCCAGGTCTTCCACTTCCTTGCGGGAACGTGCGCCGCAATCCAGGAAGATGTTCTCCACTTTGGGCTGTGGCTCTTTGCCATCGCCGCTGCGCAGGCGGGTGTGAATGGCTGGCCAGCCGAATACGGCTTTTACAATGCCTTTTTCTGTATGGATGTTCACGCGCATAGACGGTGCAATCTGCTGATCGGAGCCGCCATTGCGGATCACATAGATCAACCCTTCCGGAGAGATATAGTTGACAAACCAGGAAATTTCATCTGCATGGGCTTCAATCACCACCTTAAAAGGGGCTTTGGGATTGATGATGCCTACTACAGAGCCATAGGCGTCTACCTGGTGTTCGTCAATATATGGTGTCAGATATTTAAGCCACAGCTTTTGTCCTTCTTTCTCAAAACCGGTGGGAGAGGGATTATTCAGGTAGTCTTTAAGGAATGCCAGTGATTCCTTCGTGAGTATGGATTTCTGTTTTTTGGACATAATAGTATAGCTTTTTGAGACCGGACAAATGTAGCAAATTACCCATTATGACAAATGCTTCTTTAGGGGAACAGGCTGACCAGTATCAGATGGAGGAGTGCCGACAGTGCCATGAGGCCGTCCAGTCCGAAGTAGAACAGGTAGTCGGACGGATCATGATGCGCTTTCTTTGTCAGCAGGCCGGTAACGGCCACAGGTGCCAGCAGCGTGCATATCACCGGAATGGTGGTATGGTGGCCCAGCATGACGGCGCTCAGGGCAGACAACAGCAGGGTGATATAATACAGCCGGTTGAGGCTTTTGTAATCCAGGTAAGTGATCAGGCTGCGGATACCTTCTTTTTTGTCTGACTCCACATCACGGAAGTCGAACAGGATGCAGATAGCATATATCAGCAGGAAGCGGTGCAGCGTAAACAGTATCAGCGGCCAGGACAGGCCCTGGTTGGCCACAAAGGCCGGCAGCAGGGTGGTAACGTAGGTCCAAACCGCGGTAAGAAACAGTGTTTTGCCGATGGCTATCCGGCGCAGCCAGGTGAAGGGCTTATAAGGCACTTTAGGAGCGGAGTAGAGAAAGGTAAGGACAGCGGCGCCGCTAAGTACCAGCCAGTGGTTGCGCAACGGCCAGAAGTAGAATAGTGCGCCGGCCAGGCCAACGCCGCAGAGCATGAGCATGAGGTCCCGGTAACGGTCCACCCATTGCAGCCTTTCTGAAGAAGAATAGGAGCCGGGGGTCAGGTACCAGTGAAAGTTATAGCTGCAGATAGTGGAGAAGAAGACGAACAGGTAAAAGGTCAGTTGCGGGTATTGAAGCCCCAGCAGCTGATTGGTCTGCCATATCATCAGCAGGGCGCACAAGGCAATGAAGACCGATGTAAAGAGGATGAAATTAAAAATGGACCTTAACACCATTAATTACGAATTACAAATTACGAATTACGAATTAAGGGGGACTACTATTACGCTCCAATTCGTAATTCGTAATTTGTAATTCGTAATTGACTACAAAGGTATGTTACCGTGTTTTTTTCTCGGCATGTTGACCACTTTATTTTCGAGCATTTTGAAACCCTTGATGAGTTTGGCGCGGGCCTGTTCCGGCATGATGACTTCGTCGATATATCCTTTTTCAGCTGCCAGGTAAGGGTTGGCAAATCTTTCGGTATAATCGGCCACCAGCTCGTTGGTACGTACTTCAGGGTCCGGAGCGGTATCTATTTCTTTTTTGTAGATGATTTCCACTGCGCCTTTAGCGCCCATCACGGCTATTTCCGCCTGCGGGAAAGCGTAGTTGAGGTCGGCGCCGATATGTTTGGAGTTCATCACGCAATAGGCGCCGCCGTAGGCTTTGCGGGTGGTGACGGTGATCTTGGGCACGGTGGCTTCGCAGAGCGCGTACAGCAGTTTTGCGCCGTTGGTGATGATACCGTTCCATTCCTGGTCGGTGCCGGGCAGGAAGCCGGGCACATCTACCAGTACCAGCAGCGGCACATTGAAGGCGTCGCAGAAGCGGGTAAAGCGGGCGCCTTTTACGGAAGCGTGGATATCGAGCACGCCGGCCAGTACGGCAGGCTGATTGGCCACAATACCGATGCTTCTGCCGCCGATGCGGGCGAAACCGACGATGATATTGTCTGCAAAGTCCTTGTGTACTTCAAAGAAGCTGTCGGCATCAGTCAGATGGGCGATCACTTCTTTCATATCATAAGGCTGGTTGGGGCTGGCGGGGATCAGCGTGTTGAGGGCTTCCCGCAGCTCGTTGCCCGGTTCATACGGATATACCGGTGCTGTTTCTTCGCAGTTTTGCGGGATATAGCTCAGCAGTGTTTTGATGTTTTGGATGCATTCCACCTCATTGGCGCAGGCAAAGTGGGTAACACCGCTTTTGGTGGCATGCGTTTGTGCGCCGCCCAGTTCTTCGGAGGTCACTTCTTCATGGGTCACCGTTTTCACCACGTTAGGACCGGTCACGAACATGTAGGACGTGTTTTCCACCATCATAATAAAATCGGTGATAGCGGGGGAATATACGGCGCCACCTGCACAGGGGCCCATGATGGCGGATATCTGGGGAATAACGCCGGAAGCGCGGGTGTTGCGGTAAAAGATATCGGCATAACCGCCGAGGCTTACCACTCCTTCCTGGATACGGGCGCCGCCACTGTCGTTCAGGCCCACTACCGGGGCGCCGTTCTGCATGGCGAGGTCCATGATCTTGCATATTTTGCGGGCATGTGGTTCAGAGAGACTGCCGCCATATACCGTGAAATCCTGTGAAAAGACATAAGTAAGCCTGCCGTTGATGGTACCATAGCCGGTCACAACGCCGTCGCCGGGAAACTGCTCCTGGTCGGTGGTGATGCCACGGTTACGGTTATGTACCAACATGTCCAGTTCTTCAAAAGAGCCTTCATCCATCAGCAGCTGAAGCCTTTCACGGGCGGTCAGCTTACCTTTTTTATGCTGGGAAGCGATCCTTACTTCTCCACCACCTAACATGGCCTCTTTAATCTTCGACTGTAATTCCTCTATCTTGTTCATATGCGGAAAATGAGTGATAAATCTGTTGCAAAAAATAAAGGATTCCTTTTAAGGAATCCCTGTGGTTGTAAATGTAATGTTTTTGAAAGATTATCTGTTCCGGCGGAACGGAAATTTTGGTGTGGCGACGGTGTCGCTGATATTACCGGAATTGTCCCGCAGAAAAACGACATAGTGTGCGCTGTCACCGGGAGCGGGGTTGTAGGCAGCTGCAAAATCAATCTCCCCGAAAGGCATAATGACATCCGCTTTTACGCTGTTGCCCCTGTTTTGCCCGATTTTAGGCATTTTAAAGAATGTCCAGATGGTATCTTTGGTGATGGCTTGTTCGCTGTCTTTGAGCATGCCTACGGCAATGCTGTCTTCAATATCTCCGTCCCCGTCCTCTACCCGCATGGTGAGAATGAACTGTTTGGTGTCCGGGGTGATGCTGTCTGGTTGATAGCTTTTAAAGGATAGCAATGGTTTGGAGCCGATCTTATCTTTTTTACAAGCATAGAGCAAACCCGCGGCCAGGAGCAAATAGAGAAATTTCTTCATAAAACAAACCTACATTAATTTAGGAAATATACAAATATTCGGCTATCTCTGTCTCTCCAACGAAAAACGTTTTTTTCCCAACATTTGTTACTTGCTGGCTAAATTTATTCTTCTCCCTACCTTTGTGGTCTTTAAAGACCGATATACATGCGCGTAGTTTCGCCCGATTATATATTTTCCCTGAAGCCAGATGAACTGGAAACCGCTGCCCTGGAGCTGTTTAACTATCAGTACCAGGAGAATGCCCTTTACAGGGCTTATACCGATGCCCTGCGGATACAGCCCCGCCAGGTAGACAGTATCCTGAAGATACCTTATCTGCCCATTCAGTTTTTTAAGTCGCACCAGGTGGTGTGCGGACAGTTTGAGCCGCAGCTGGTATTTGAAAGCAGCGGTACTACCCAGACGGTCAACAGCCGGCATCTGGTGAAAGATGCTGCAGTATATACCCGCAGCTTTATGACGGCTTTTGAACAGTTCTATGGCCCGGTGACCGACTACGTGGTGGTGGGACTGCTGCCTTCCTACCTGGAACGGCAACACTCTTCGTTGGTATGTATGGTACAGGAGATGATCGTCCGCAGCGGCCATGAAGAAAGCGGCTTTTACCTGTATGAACATGATAAGCTGCATCAGCAGCTACAGTGGCTGGAAGCGCGGCAACAGAAAGTGCTGTTGATCGGCGTTACTTTCGGCCTGCTCGATTTTGCCGAGAAATACACCCTGCAGCTGCAGCATACCATCGTTATGGAAACAGGCGGCATGAAAGGCCGCCGGGAAGAGTGGACCCGCGATGAAGTACATGCTTTCCTGAAAGAAAGGTTAGGCGTGACCGTAGTACATGCGGAATACGGCATGACTGAGCTGCTGTCGCAGGCATATTCCCGCGGCCAGGGTTACTTTGAAACCCCTGCCTGGATGAAAGTACTGCTGCGCGATGAGAACGACCCGTTTCAGCTTTCCGCCGGCAAAGGCTCCGGCGTTATGAACGTCATTGACCTGGCCAATATCTATTCCTGCGCGTTCATTGCCACCGAAGATATCGGGAAAATACACGCCGATGGCCGTTTTGAGGTACTGGGACGCCTCGATAATTCAGCCCTGCGCGGTTGCAGCCTGATGGTCAGCTAGGGAAATTACGAATTACGAATTACGAATTACGAATTACGAATTACGAATTACGAATTACGAATTGAGGGCAGCCTGATAGAGCGGCTACTAAATAACCGTTCCGTAAAACAGCCCTCAATTCGTAATTCGTAATTGAAAAATGGTAACATATATCATTGTTTGACAGTTGTACCGGAAGGAGCTTTGACAGACATAAACTCCTTTTATGATTGTCAACTTTTTCTACCGGCTGATTTTACCGGCAGTCTGTATGACACTGGTCATTACGGCCTGCAGCCCTTCCCCGTCTTCATCAGCGGAACAAAACAAAAACATCGTGCGGCGTTATTTCGGCGAAGCCTGGGACCAGGGTAAGCTGGAAGCGCTGGACAGCCTGCTGGCGCCGCAGTACATCAATCACACGCCCAGTACGCCTGACCCGCCACGTGGCCCGGCCGGGCTAAAACCCATCATCGCCGCTTTCCGACGGGCTTTTCCTGATTTGCATTTTGAAATAAAAGACCTTATAGCCAGCGACAGCATGGTGGTAGCGCGGGTGGTGATGACCGGCACCCAGCAGGACAGCCTCTTTCAGCTGCCGCCTACCGGCAAAAAAGTGGCGGTGAACCAGATCAATATCGAGAAAATCGTCCATGGCCGGATTGTGGAACACTGGCGGGTAACCGACGAGCTGTCCCTGATGCGGCAGCTGGGCTTTGTGCCCTGAGGCACGAACGCTAAAAAAGTGTAACTATGCAGTAATGAATGCTTATTGCCCATGCATCCGTTACTGCTTCATAATTTCAGCCGGCATATCGTTCTGTCGGACGAGGAAACAGCCTCGCTGCCTGCTTATTTCCGGCACCGGAAGCTGCGCAGGAAAGAGCTGTTGCTGGAAGAAGGGGAAGTGTGCCGGTCGGAAAACTTTGTGATAAAAGGCGCGCTGCGCCAATACGAGACAGATGAAGAAGGCCGGGAACATGTGATCCAGTTTGCCTTTGAAGACTGGTGGATTTCGGACCCTTATAGTATGCATACCGGCACCCCTTCCATATACCATATCGATGCGCTGGAAGACAGCGAGGTATTACAGCTGGACCTGGACAGCCAGGAGCGGTTGTTTGCCGATTTGCCTCAAATGAACATTTATTGGCGCCTGATCATGCAGCAGGCGTTTATAGCCCTGCAACGCCGGGTGTTGTTTCTGCAGAAGCCGCTGGAGGAGCGTTATCAGGAGTTTCTGCGTACCTATGCCTGGTTTGAGCAGCGTATTCCGCAGCACCAGGTGGCCGCCTACCTGGGCACTTCCCGGGAATCGCTGAGCCGTGTCAGGAACACGGTGCTGAAGAAATAAGCTATTCAGGGCTGTTGGCAGCCATTTTCAGCAGTGCCGGCAGCTTGGCCGGATCATACATAATATTGGCGAGGGCCGTCATATACGGAAAAGAATAGTGGTCCATGCCGAATTTGTTCAGCAGGTAAACGTCCAGTTGTTCCGGAGCGGTATGGCCCTGGATATAATCGCCCACATAGAAAAGAAACCGTTGTCTTTCCTTTTCAAACAGCAGCACCAGCGCTACTTTGTCTTTCAGCTGGTGATGAAGCGGGTTCCGGAATATTTTCAGTGCCTGTGCATAATGCGCGGAGGTAAGTGGTTCCGGCGGGTTAGGCAGCAGTTGCGTACAGAAATAGTCCACTGCCAGGTCGTCGAAGTAGCTGACGCCATTGTCTTCACCCGGGTCATTATGCCAGGTGGCCCATTGGAGGAGATCTGCGGGGGTACTGTTGCCGGACAGCAGCGCTTCCAGCTGGTGGATGACACCTTCACGGGTAGGGGTGGAGTCGGTAGCCTGTGTAATTGCGCCCACTATTTGCTGATAGTAGTCTTCGTGCATGGCCGACGCGGTCCTCAGTAAAAGGCGGGTAACATCTTCGCCGGACCCCTCCAGGTCGGCTGGTTGTAGGTTTATTTCTCCGTACAGGTCCTGTAATACTTCCTGTTTAGTTTTAGTTCCGCGCAAGTAAGCCTTCAGCAAACCAATAAAATAAACAGAGGTTACAGGGGGCATCTTATCTTTCATGGGCCTTTTTTAATCGCGCAATTGCGTTCAGACCAAAAATAGGATAAATTAGATAACAATTATTTGCCTGCTCCGGAAAACTAAAACATTTAATTTTCCGTAAGCTTTCTACAGGCAAATGTAAAAGTGGCACGTCCCCCATAAAACTGGTGCAGTAATTGAGGAGTACTTTTCACGATTCATACCATCTTTATCTATACGGCAAGGCTATACGAACCGGCCATGGTACAGGCCGGCACAGGCATTTTTTAACAGCATACCCCTTTTCGGATAACGGAAGCTTGTTTACAGTTGTTTTTAATCCCTTCAACTTTTTCACTCAGTTTTAAAAATTCACGAAAAATGGAAAACAAATCAATCAGCAAAAAAGTGCTCTTTTCCGGCTCTCTTGTAGCCAGTGCTATCCTGGGCCTGACTGCCCTGCAAACAAATGCCAACCCGGCCAGCTACACCAGCCTGGGTTCCGGCGCCGCTGTCAGAAGTGTGTTGACCGGCACCGCTTCGGCTGTTAACACTGTAGAGCTGGCCTGCTCCAAGGACTCTTCTGCCGCCAAATCCAAAGAACACAAATGCTCCCAGGGCAAATGCGCTGAAGGCAAATGTGTAGGCGCCCCCAAAAAAGGCAAAAAAGCTGGTGGCAAACACAAATCCGATTCGACCAAATCCGGTCGCTGATCTTTCCCCGGGGAAAGGCCGGAACAAAGCAGTACCGGCCTTTTCTGTTTACCTGTCATCACAAACGTAGGACCATGGTAGGACTAGGCTTTCGCCGCGAATTTGCGGAAGAAATGATCAGTGGAGAGCTGATCACACCCGACTTTATTGAGTTTGCGCCAGAGAACTGGATGAACATCGGCGGTTACTGGAAAAAAATGCTGCACCGTGTGCTGGAAAAGTACCCGGTATTGTGCCACGGGCTTTCATTGTCACTCGGAAGCCCTGAAGAACCGGACAAAGATTTCCTCCGCTACGTGAAATCCTTCCTGGAAGAATATCAGGTACGTATTTATTCCGAACACCTGAGTTATTCCAAATGTGACAACGCCCATCTGTACGACCTGCTGCCCATGCCTTTCCGCATGGACGCCGCGCGGCATATGGCCACCCGCATCCAACAGGTACAGGACTATCTGCAGCGGCCCCTGGCTATGGAAATCATTTCCTACTACACACCGGTGGCACCGGAGATGAGCGAAGCAGACTTTATCAATGAAGTGGTGCGGCGTTCCGGCTGCCAGCTGTTGCTGGACGTGAACAACATTTATGTCAACGCCTTCAACCATCAGTATGATGCCAAAGCTTTCATTGCACAGCTGCCGCTGGGCAAGGTGGCCTATATCCATATGGCGGGACATGAGCAGGTATCTCCTGATATGATCCTTGACACTCACGGGCATCCTATTGCTGATCCGGTATATGAGCTGTTTGAATGGACCATCCGGCAGATAAAGCCGGTACCGGTGTTGCTGGAGCGTGATTTTAATATCCCGCAGATGCAGGACCTCCAGGAAGAGCTGGCGCGGCTAAAATCTATCTGTCATCAACAATGGAAACACCATGAGCTCGTTGCCTGACAGCCGCCTGTTACAGCAGCGGTTCACCCAACATCTCCGTACCGGTGTGCGGACAGCCATCCCCGGGGTGGCCCCGGACAGGCTGGCGCACTACCGCCACGCTATCTTCCATATGGTGAAAGATATCATGGAAAGCGCCTACCCGGTCACTTGCGCCAATATCCCTGCTCGGAAATGGGACCGAATGGTCCGGAACTTTTTCGCCCATCACGCTTGCACTTCCAACCAGGTGTGGAAGCTCCCCCTGGAGTTTTACACCTATGCGGTGGAGAACAACTGGGACGAAGTGTACGACATCCCTTATCTGAGCGACCTGCTGGCTTTTGAATGGGCAGAGATTGAAGTGTTTAATATGGAAGATATTGCCCCCGCTGCTTTCACTGCTGCCGGCAGCTGGCTGGAAACCCCGCTGGTACTGAACCCTGAGTACCGGTTATTATCTTTCAAATACCCCGTTCACCGGGAAGCCAAACGTGCCCGGCTGTTAAAGGAGCAGGGCGCCTGGTTTGTGTTGCTGCACCGGGAGCCGGTCAGCGGCCATGTACAGTTTACGGGCTTGTCGCCGTGGCTGGCTTTTGTAACGGAACAACTTGCGGCAGGCATAACGGTGAAGGATATACTGGAATATGCGCCACAACTTGGGATAACGGTAACGGGCACACTGGAAAATGATACTATCGCTTTTTTAACTGACATGCAACGCCAACAATTTGTGTTGGGCTTTCAACCCTGAAAAAACATGCACGCTTACGCTGCTTATGCACGCCGGCTATCGGCGCTTCGGGACATTCCGCTGCTTTTGCTTCGGTTGGTGCTGGCTTATGGCTATTACCATCCTGCGCGATTGAAATGGCAGGATATTCATAGTATCGGCGACTGGTTTGGCCAGCTGCACATTCCGGCGCCTTATGTCAGCGCCTATGTGGTGGCCATTACTGAGTCGGCAGGCGTGGTCCTGCTTACACTGGGCCTTTGGGTGCGTTATATCACCCTGCCACTGATGTTCAGTATGGTGGTGGCCATCATCACTGTACATTGGGCCAACGGCTTTGAGGCCGGTGATAATGGCTTTGAAATTCCACTCTATTATATCCTCATGTTGTTTACCCTGCTGGTGTACGGCAGTGGCAGAACCGGGCTGGACGCATTCCTGGAACGCTCCCGTTAGTCTCTGCTGATCAGCTGGCTATAGGGAAGGAATAATTGCCGAGGCTGCAATCATGGAACTGTTGCATGATCTCTAATCCTTCTTCATAGGTGTCCGGTTTGATCACGAAGGCTTCCGCCCCCAGGTTGATACATTGCTGTTTCTGGATTTCATTCAGGAAAGTAGAATAGATTATAACCCGGATAGGATGATAACGCGGATGTTGTTTGAGCAACTCCAGTGTCTGCGTGCCCGTGAGACGGGGCATATTCAGGTCCAGGATAATGAGGGACGGGAGAGGCTTCTCCAACAAGGTGTCCAGGTATTCCAGGGCCGTTACGCCGTCCTGGACAAAATGGATGTGTTCAGTAAAAGCAAGCTCTTTACACATCATTTCCATGATAAATACATCTTCGGGGTCATCGTCGGCTATGAGAATCTGCGGATACGTCTGCATGTTGGGACAAAAGTTTGTTAAAATCTCTCTGCAAAGCGGATGCCTTTCCTGTTGGACGGTGTTTGGAAGGAATTAAGCAGCGGGTTTGTCCGTACCTGGCAACAAAATGAGGAAGAATATCAGCGGCCTTAAAGAGCAATGAGGGTATCCCTGCGGGTACCCAGCCACCACAGTGCCTGAAGTATCATCTGGTTTTGGAAAGGGCTGCTGAAGGTATGCGATAACGTTTGTTGTGTACCGTGTTCATAGTCCATATCGTTATGGCCCATATTGAAGTATACCATTCTGTATTTGCGGTTGGTCCATACAACCGGGTAGTCCCCGCTATGCCATATCTCACTGGCTTTAGGGCCGGTACCCAGGGGGAAACTGCTGCTGTCAATGGATGCCAGTACCGTGATATCCTTGTTTTGCCGAAGGTGTCCGCTCCAACGGTACCACTCGTTGGGCGCCGCCTGGAACTGCGCCGGAATGCCGCGGATGACCGGATGCCGGCGGTTTTCTACACGCAATACCGCCGTAGTGGGCCGCCAGGTATTGCTAACGTAGGAACCGGAGCCGAGGAAGGTGTGGTGGTACCAATTCCAGTTTTGTGGTACGGCAGAAGGCGTTAGTGCAAAAGCAGCGAAATGGAAGCCTATCCAGGCGCCGCCGTTTTCCATATAACGTTGAAAGGCTTTCCGCTGGGCAGGCTTTTCAGGCCTGGTGTCCAGGAACAACACTACCTGGTAGCGGGAGAGGAAATGATGGTTCAGGTTTTGCCAGTTGCTGGTAGTATCATAAGTGAAATGATAACGGGCCGCCATCTCCGGAAACCACTGGTTGGCCTCCCGGACGAAGCTGATATGGGCCGCATCTTCGGCTGCCGTGAAAAAGGCGATGACCCTGAAGACTGGTTGTTGTGCATAACCGCAGCAGCAGCACAACAACAAGCCTGATAACAGATAGCTGATAGCGCGGAATTTCATGTACACAAAATACAACGCTATCATAAATATTTTCTATCGGTCCGCTTTTATGTACCGCAGGCTCACAGTATAGGCATGTACGTTGATATCGCCTATTGCAGTGAAAACCAGGCATTTTCAAACTGGCACTACCTTTGTCTTTATCATGATAAAATCACGCGACCATGAAAAAGCTATCATTTCTTGCTTTGTTGATTATCAGTGTGTTAGCGTTTAGCAGGCCATTGCAGGCCCAGGTGAGACTGAATGTTAATGTGAATATCGGCAACCAGCCGGTATGGGGACCGGTGGGTTATGATTATGCGCAATATTATTATTTCCCAGACATTGATGTGTATTATGACATTCCCCGGCGTCAGTATGTTTATTTGAATGGCAACAGCTGGCGGTTTGCCCCCACTTTGCCAACCAGATATCATTTTGATGTATACAGGGGGTATAAGGTAGTGGTCAACGAATCTCAGCCATGGCTGCACCCTGACGTGTACCGTGGACGTTATGCCCGTTACAAGGGACCGGGCTGGTATGGCAAGCAGGATATCATCCGCGACAGCAGGGACAGCAAATATTATGTGGTAAAAGGGCATCCCATGTATGGCAAGGGGAACAATGGCAACGGCAATGGGAATGGATGGAAAAATGACGATGACAGGGGTCGTGGCAATGGTAACGGCAATGGTAACAGAGGCCGTGGTAACGGTAACGGCAATGGCCACGGGCGTGGTCACGACTAAATAAACAAATAGTCAGATAAACAATAAAATAATCAGAACGGATCCATCGTGAGAATTGGATAAATGGCCGGTCAAAAGCTACCCCCCGGAAGCTTTTGCCGGCCATTCCTGTTTTTACAGCCGGCAGCTGCTGCCGGTCAGTGCTTTTTCGGTGCTGATGGCACGGGGAAAGAGAATGTTATTTTCCAGATGAATGTGTTGATGAAGATCGTCCTGAAATTCTTTCAGCAGGGCATAGGTAACGCGGTAGGTGTTGCAGGCGTCTTCCGGTGGCGTGAAGTTGTTGCTGAGGTCAGCAATTCTGCGGAACCGGTCGCCTTCGTGGTCGTGTTCTTCCATCATGGCGCTGATAGGTTTTTCAACGGCGCTGATGCCGTGTTCTTCCTGCAATTCGCCTGCGGCCTGTTTCCGGGCAATTTCCCGGATGCGGGGAAAGAGGATCAGTTCTTCTTTGTTGAGATGGTTGGACAGTTCGGCGGAGGTGGCCGTGAAGAGGGCTGCTATCTGCCATAGCTCCTGGTGTGGCTCACCGTGTACCCGGCATACCTTGCGCAGGTATTGTTGCAGTACCGGTATTTTTTCACGCACATATCCGTGGTGTTTGCGAACGATGTGGTCTGCCAACTGATCTAATGGCATGGTATTGAAGTTCTGCATGGTACATGCCGGTACCGCAGCTACCTCCTCCAGTTCGTGGAGTATGGGCGTGACATCCAGTTTTTTCTCGCGGCACACCTCCCCAATAGGTTTGTTGCCTTTGCAGCAGAAGTCGATGCCATGCTGGCGGAACACGTCGGCAGTGCGGTAGTCGGCGGCTACCAATTGTCCAACGATGGTGTTTTCATTGATTTCCATCTTAGCTGTTTTGATAGGTATACAGGCCTGCCTTTGCTAATGCAGCGGTGGCTGGCCCTGATAATATTCAATTTTGGAGAGGAACATCTGCGCCATTTTTTCGCCGCGCCAGCAGGCTTCTTCCGCTTTGGCGCCTTCAAAGAGGCCGTTGACCGTTGCGCGGAACAGCTGTAGCCAGCGGTTGAAATGGAGACTATTGACCGGCATGGTGGCGTGCGGATGGAAAGGCGCACCATGATAGGTGTGGCTGTTCAGCAGTACCGTGTCCCAGAAACGGTACATCTTTTCCAGGTGCTCCGGCCAGCGGTCTTGTATGAGATGGTTAAAGATAGGCCCCAGCAGCTCGTCTTCGCGGACCGCCCCATAAAAACTGTCTACCATGAGTTGTATATCGGCAGGTGAGGAGATGTCTCTCTTTGTTTTCATATAAATAAATACATTTTTGTCCTTAATTGGAAGCCACGTTGGCGGCTGTTGTAAGGATGCAGGACAAAAGTAAGTATTCTTCCTATAATAAAGGATGAAAATATCTTTTATTTAGGTGAAAAAAAAACGGCATCCGCTGTGGACGCCGTTTTTCAGCATATTATTGTTTTTTCAGCGCGAAGTTGCCGGCGGCATCTTTTTCCAGGCTATAGCCTTTGCTGAGTTCCAGCTTCCAGCCCTGGCCAGTGATCAGCTGGTCTGTGAAAGTGGCAGGCAGGCCGATATTCACCTTGTCCCATTTTGCGCTCAGCAGCGCCCCTTCGGTAACAGTGAGAATGCCCCAGGTGTCGGATATGCGCATGGTAGGGTATACGGTGCCGTAGTTGTCTATTGGTATAATATTGCTCGGATTGAAGGAGATGTTCATTTTCTCAAACCGCAGTTCAGTGTGTGGTTGTGTAATGAACAGCTTCGTATAGGCGGCAATTTGTTCCTGTATTTTCTTTTCCCTGGCAGTTTCTTCCAGCGCAATGGCATCGCCGTTGTACTTCTGTGCATAGGTGGCGGCAGCGGTTTTTACGTCGGCCGGAATGGATAACCTAAACGCCTGTACGAGGAATGGCGTCAGCTTTGAATCGCTGTTCAGCTGCCGGTTCCATCCCGGTTTCAACTGGGACAGCATGTAACCGTACATGGGGATGGTCTGGTACGCGAACGACCGTACGAAAGTGGCGTTGTAATGCAGGAAGTTGTACAGGTTTTTATCGAAATGTTTGATGGCCGCGGCTTTGTCGAGGTTGCAGATCATCATGCCGGTGAATTCTGCAATGCCTTCGTTCATCTCGAGTGCATTTTCCGTAGTGTCTGCGCCGGGATATAGTGCATAACGGCAATGGCGGAACGTCATCGCATGTAACAGATGCTCCTGCCTGGCTGCGGGAGAGGTAGCTGCAATAGCCTGCTGCAAGGCTGCCAGTTCCAGCTTCAGGAAAATGCGCCCGTCTTTTTTATCAAGATGGTTGTTGGCCGGATTCGTGAGCCTGAAATGCAGCGTGGGTTGCGACCGGTGAAACAATTCGTGGGCGATCAGGTTGACCCGTTCGTCACGGTCGGTGGGCAGAGGCAGCTCAATCATGGCCCAGTTGCGTCCTTCCCACTGAGTGGCGGTGTTGGCGGTATTGATTTTGGCGGGCAGTTTCCCGACATAAATATCACCCTGCTTTTGCAGATGGCCGGAGCTGTCAGGCATATTGGCATACAGTTCCCGGGTGGCCGGGTTCACAAGCAGCATCGGTCCGTAGAGGTTGATGCCCCAAAGGCGTTGTTGTTTTTTGGTCACGGTGGCAGCTTCCTGAAAGGTACGCTGAGCCAGTGTGGCAACGGTATCGGATTGCTGGCATAAGGCTTCGCCGGCGGTACAGCCTAACAACAGGCCGGCTAGGAGAAAATTTTTCATATTTCGTTCGTTAAATAAAATGAGGACGGTTGCAGGTATATAAAAGAAAGGCGTAACGATGCGGTGTAATTTACATTAAAACAATGATACCGTGACAGGGAAAAACTGCGGGACGATGATTGGTCCCGCAGTCTGCAAATGTTTGAATATCAGTTAGTGCAGATAGCCGCTTTTTTGCAGGACATCGGCCCATACCGCATAACCTTCTGGTTTGAGATGAAGCCCGTCCATCGTGAGTTCCGCCCTGAGATGTTTGTCTGCGTCGAGAAAATGCGGATAGAGATCGATGATGGTAACGTGGCTGCCTTTCAGTTGCCTGATTTGTTCATTCAGCCAAAGTATGTGTTCATCCTTACCGTAATGGTTTTTGAATTTGTTGAAAGCCGCATTCACGGGCAACAAGGTATAAAAATAGATCTGTGTTTTCCTGGAGCCTTTGCGGATACGGCTGATAATGGTTTTGTAGTTACGGAGGATGACGCTGTCAGGAATATTCCGGGATACGTCATTGATGCCGATAAGGACGAATATTTTAGCGGGCTTGCCGGCAATTACTTCGTTGAGCCGTTCCAGTACCCCGAAGGTGATATCTCCTGAAATGCCTCTGTTGACCGCATTGGGGAGCGACAGCAGCTTGCCCCAGTCGGTGCCGGCGGTGATGCTGTTGCCCAGGAACACGAAATTTTTCCGGGTGATTTTTTCTGTATTGAACTTCGCCACCAGTTCCTTGTATTTTCCGGGGCGATGGGTACTGTCCCACGCCGGGGCCTGTGCCTGTAAGTTACCGGTATAAAGGGCGATGCCCAGTAAGGCTCCGGTGAGCCATTTGCAGCATGTGTTGATCATGTTATAATAGCGATTCAGTTTTTTGTTATTGGTTGACGACCGTGGCGGGAGCACCATTGAGCCGGCAGCGGTTTGTTTCAAAGCCGGTGACGTCGTTCAGCAGGAAAGCGGGCCTGGCATCAGGTTCCTGTGTTTGTACCTGTACGTCATCGAAGGAAATGTTTTTCGCATGCCGCACATAAAACACAGCTGCCGGCAGGATGGTGCCAAACATCCGGTTTTCCGGATAGGCGGAAGCATTTTCCGGAACAGCAGTAGCATAGCCGGTTGACGTGCCGCCAGGCGCAATGATACGCACATGGCTGATGGTCACATTTTCCACCGGGTGGCCGGGGATACCAGATATACAGGAGCTGAGCCGGCTAGCGCTGCGCGCGATAATATTACTGATGATGACGTTCTTCAGGGTGCTGACGGTATTGCCGGGGCCTTTCTTCCGGTCGCCGAGGCGAATGAAAACGGGGGTTTGGATGTCTTGCATGGAAACGCCTGAGATAATGACCTGGTCCATGCTGCCGCCATCCACTACTTCCAGTGCAATACCGGCGATAACGCTGGTGTCGTTGGTGATGCCCATCCATGGAAAACTTTTCTTCCAGTGGCGGCGGTTTTCTTCGGATGCTTTATGAATAACGATATTATTGACGGTGATATTTTTAAAGCCGCTGAAGGAGCCGGTACCAAATTTAAGTGCGTTGCAGTTACTGCGCAGGAGGCAGTTGCTGATGGTAATGTTTTCGCAGGAGGCGTTGATATCGCTTTTGAGGCAGAGGGCATCATCATCGGTATCGATGTTGCAGTCGGAAATGATGACGTTGGAGCTGCCGCTGATGTCGATGCCGTCGTTGTTGAAGTTGCCGTGGCTGTAGACTTTCAGGCCGCGAAGGCTGACATCGTTGCAGCCTTCGTATTTCTGCACCCAGTAGGCAGCGTTGCGGATATGCAGGTCTTTGACCTCAATATGCTGACAGTGATCGAAATGCAGCAGCATAGGGCGGATGGCACCGGTTTTACTATCATCGCCCAGTTGGAAAGCGGCATGATCGCCCTGGCCGTTGATAGTACCTTCGCCGCAGAGGATAATATTGGATGCGCCGGCGGCGTATAGGAGCGCCGGAGCGCCGCCCCTGGCGGGCTTAGGGTAAAGGGACATGTCAGCTATGCCAGTGAGGACAGCGCCATATTCGAGATAAATGCGGATGTCAGACGACAGTATGAGTGGTCCGGTGAGGTAGTTGCCTGCCGGGATGATGAGCGTACCCTGGCGGCAGTCGCGGATGGCCTGTTGAATGATGGCGGTGTTGTCTGTATGGCCATCTCCCTTGGCGCCCCGGTCTGCGATATTGATGGTGCCTGCAAAGGCGGAGCAGAGCCAGGTGACGGCCACTAGTGTCAGAATGCCTGTTTTCATAACGGAATTTTTATTTTATCTGGATGGTAAGGACCATCCGGTAAAAATAAAAAACCGCGTTATAAAATGTATATCTTCATAACATCAGTTTCGCAGGTGCTTGATGACGGCCAGTTGCTCTTCAAGGTATTGAAGGGAAAGCCCAAAAGCATGCATCCATTGCTGGCGCAGTTTCTCCCAGTGGGGGAAATGCCGGCTGGTATGGTCGGTGCCGTTGATCGCATCCAGGTAGAGGGAGGCTTCCATAGCGGCCTGCTGGTCGAAATGAAGCTCGGGCCTTTTCAGGTAATAGTGGAGGTATTTGTCCAGGTAGGTGACACTTTTGTTGCTGTTGAAGCTGGCCAGTACCAGGGTGTACATGCTGCCCACGCAACTCAGTTCGCTTTTCAGGAAAAGTGTGCCGATCATATCTTCCAGGTCGGTATATTGGTTTACTGCGGCAAAATAAGCGCCTACTTTCCTTGTCTGCCAATTGGCATCCCCCAGTAATAAAGTTGTCAAGTCGTGTGTAATCAATGATTTAACCTGGTAGAAAGGCTCAATCCATTCATCATTCCCTGAACCGACATTCATATAGTAAGGTCTCACCCATTGCTGGAGGATGGAGGCGGGCAACTCAAAGCCATTTTCGTGTGAAGTAAGGCTGGCAAAGGGTGACAGGTGTCTGATAATAGCTCCGGCCGCGTGCAGGTCGGTCACTTTCTGCAAGTCATTCATGGTATAGGATAGCTTAATTGAGGGTAATTTACACGTAATGAACTAAAATAACAAATGGCAACATGACGCTATTTTCCGTAAATTCACGGTCACCCCTATACGATGTGTCATGAAAGAACCTGTTGTGATGGAATCCGCCTGGGCCCGGGACCTGTATTGGGCCAACAAACTTATTTCCTGGATATTATTACTGTCGCCGGCCACAATTGTCTTGTTGATTGCCTTGTTTGAAGGCGATGCTGAAGACGTGGTGATTTTTTTATTGCTGTTGACGGGCGTCTGTGCCGCTGCTGTTGTCTGCCGCTTTACCACGGTGCTGAGCATAGAAGGTGACCGGTTGAAGGTGGAATATGTGCAGTATTTCCGTCGGCGGAACCGTTATTTTAGTATAGCCGGCACCGTAGTGGAAGTCCGGAAGTATGACGGGATCATGGGAAAAGGGCTACAGGAAAGACCTCCTCACTATTGGCTGCAAATTGTGCAAAACGGGGAGCTGAAGTGGCACCTGGACAGCCGCAGAGGGTTTCAGCCGGAAAAAATGCTCCGTTTTGTACAGGCTTTCGCGGTCGCCCGTGCAAGCAGCTGAGGCTGTTTTGTCTGTTGACCGCCCGAAATCGTCCACATGTCAAATATCTTTTACCACGGCCCTGTCAACGGGTAGGTTTGTGTAAAATTGATATTTATGCAAACTTCTTCCCGACAAACTTACCTGGACTGGCTGCGGATCATTGCCATTGCCGCAGTGTTGTTTTTCCATTCCGCGATGCCTTATGTGGCTTACTGGGAATGGCATATCAAAAACAACGCTACCAGCCATGTGTTACTGGAAATGAATGATTTTCTGCACCGGTTCCGGATGCCGCTGTTGTTTTTTATTTCCGGGACGGTGAGTTATTATATGTTACAAAGCCGCAGCGGCAGTGGTTTTTTAGGCCTGCGTTTCCGCCGGTTGTTTGTGCCGCTGCTGCTGGGTATGTTGGTGATCGTGCCGCCGCAGGTGTACCTGGAGCGGGTCACTCAGGGCTATCAGGGCAATTTCTGGCATTTTTATGCGGAGATGTTCCGTACCGGCGCCTATCCTAAAGGCAATATCAGCTGGCATCATCTCTGGTTCATCTGTTACCTGCTGGTATATGACATCCTCTGTGCGCCCTTGTTTGTGTGGTGGTCATCTCCCGCAGGGAAAAAATGGCTGCAAAAACTGAATACGCTGGCCACTGGTAAACGGATATACCTGCTGATAGTGCCCAGCGTGATCTGTCATGCTTTCCTGGCCCGTATGTACGGGGAAACCAATGACCTGGTCCATGACTATGCTTATTTCCCTTACTGGCTGCTTTACCTGGTGGCGGGTTTTGTATGCATCGCCAATCCCTTGCTGATGGACAGCCTGGAGCGCAACCGCCGCAGCTCCTTTGCGGTGGCCTTTGTCAGTATTGTCGCCATCAATTATTTCCGCTGGAACGGCCTGGAGCCGGCGCATGGCTGGCACGGACCGGCAGGCTGGTGTTACACCGCACTGGCGGTTGCCAGCGCCTGGATGTGGGTGTTTACCGCGGTAGGATATGGCAAACGGTACCTGAACCGGAAGAGCAGGGTGCTGGGGTATGCCAACGAGGCGGTGTATCCGTTTTACATTCTGCACCAGACGGTGATTGTGATATTGACTTACTATCTGGCCCCCTTGCACGAGGATATCGGGCTGAAATATATTTTTACCGTAGTGGTCACTTTCATGATAAGTATGAGTATCTTCCATCTGTTTATTCGTCCTTATGCGCCGATGCGCTTTCTGTTCGGGATGAAGCCGGCAGCGCGCCGGCAGCCTGTGGCAGAAGCAGTGGATAACCTTTCTTTACAACCACAGACAGTACCAGCGACATGAAATTTTTCATGAAATATATATTCCCCGCGTTATATGGGCTACTGGCGTACTTTACGATCCGCCTGCTGACAGACAGCGTTACCGGCATGGCCTTCTGGCAGCGGTCGTGGGGACTGAACGGGATGGAGATGGCATTCAGCATCTGCATGGGATACGTGTTCATATGGGCTTACAACCGGTTGATGGCCTACTATGACCAACGGTGGCAGGACAACTTTTCCACCAGGCGCATCGCGAAGGAGCTATTGGGCGTGTTCCTGCTCAACCTGGCGGTGCAGAACATCTTCCTGACACCCTTGGTGGCGTTGACAGACAACGGCCTGCAATGGTATGACCTGGTTGATATTAACACGGTCCCGTTGCTTTATGCCCTGATTTATTACGGAATAAGAAGAAGCAGTGCCTATTTACAGGCGTATATTCAAAATAAACTGCAATTGGAAAAAATCACCAATGATAAACTGGACACGGAATTAAAATTCCTGCGGGCACAGTATCATCCGCACTTCCTGTTTAATGCGCTGAACACGATTTATTTCCAGATGGACGACGATGTGGTGGCCGCCAAAAAAACGGTGGAACAGTTTGCGGACCTGTTGCGTTATCAGTTGTATGATCAGCAGGAGATGGTAGGCATCAGCCAGGAGATACAATACATGCAACGTTTCATTGACCTGCAGAAAATACGTTCCTCGCCCCGCCTGCGGCTGCAGCTGTATTTTGACGAGCAGCTGCAGGACGAAAAAGTATATCCGCTGCTGTTTCTTCCGCTGGTGGAAAATGCTTTTAAATATATTGGCGGTGATTATCTGCTGCAACTGGAACTACGCAAGCAGGACGGAGATATTTGGTTTCACATCCATAATTCCATTCCGCTTGTGGCGCCGGAGATCGACGGACTGCCGATCGAACGGGAAAAAGGAATAGGGCTGGAGAACCTGCAACGGCGGCTGGAGCTGCTGTACCCGGGCAGGCATCAGTTTTCCGCGGGAATAAAAGAACACGAATTTGTGGCAGCATTAAAACTCACTTTACAGACATGAACCCGGTAACTATACGTTGTGTGATCACAGACGATGAACCGCTTGCCGCCAAAGGCATCATGGGATATGCCGCGCGAACAGGCTTCCTGGAGGTTGTAGCGGTTTGCGAAGATGCGGTGCAGTTAAACACCGTGTTGAAACAACAGCCGGTAGACCTGCTGCTGTTGGATATTGAAATGCCTTACATTTCCGGTATTGAGTTTCTGAAGAATTATCCGCAGCCACCGAAGGTGATTTTTACCACCGCCTATGAACGTTATGCCATGCAGGGTTTTGAGCTGGACGTGCTGGACTATCTGCTGAAACCGATCTCCTTTGAGCGCTTCCTGAAAGCGGCGAACAAAGCCTACGATTATTTCGCTGCGCAGCAGACAAGTGTGTCTCCCTACTTTTTCATCAGGTCAGACAAAAAACTGGAGAAGGTACAGTACCAGGATATTTTGTTTGTGGAAGCACTGGAAAACTACGTGGCCGTATATACGACAGACAGAAAAATTCTGACCCATGCCACCCTGAAATCGGTGGTGGAGATGCTGCCGGCACAGCAGTTTATTCAGCCGCATAAATCGTATGTTGTCAACATACAACATATCGGGGCTATCGAAGGAAATATCCTGCACGTGGCGTCTTTCCAGGTGCCTATGAGCAAGTACCAGAAAGAGGAGGTGCTGGAAAAAATTGTTAATAACCGTCTGCTCCGTAAATAAACAGCCCGATGACAGACCTTGTTACAACTGGCATCCCAATTGAGGCTTTTTTATAAAACCGTGATTATGAAAAAGCTTTGTATTCCTGTGCTGGCTATAGCGCTGCTGGCCTGCGGCCAGCAGCATAAACCGGAACAGGCAGAGGGCCGTGACAGTACCGCCGCCGCAACGCACGAAAAAGGCGGGGAGCCGGCAGATGAGCGAAGTTTCCTCAGCCATATGGCCGCGTCTGATCTGAAAGAAATCAAGCTGGGCGAACTGGCTGCCCAGAAAGCCAAAGACCCCAGGGTGAAAAAATTCGGTGCTGATATTGTGAAGGAACGGACAGCTTCCACGCTGCAGCTGCAGGAGATTGCCCGTCAGGAGGGTTCCACACTGGCGCCGCAGCTGAGCCGTGATGACCAGGATGAGATTGGGTTGCTGCGTGACCGCGATAATATGGACCGGGCTTATATTGCACGCATGGTGAAAGAACAGAAACGGACAGCTGAAAGACTGGCCCAATACTCCAATGCAAAAGATACAGCCATCAGTTCTTATGTCAGGAGAACTTTGCCAATTGTAAATGCGCGTTATGATGAGGCGAACAAGATCCTCGAAGATATGCGCAAACAGATGAATAACCGCGATATTTCACATGATTGATTTTAATCCTGCCATCCAGAGGTTTGCCAGTCCTTTACCTGAATAAGTTGATTATTTGATTTTTGTACCGAGATAACTCCTGCCTTCTGCGAGATGATTGATCGCGTCTGCCATGCGTTGTATCCTGGCATCGGGCACACTCACCTCCATCAGCCATTGCAGGCATTTTTCCTGATCGGCAGCTGGCATGGCCTGGAAATTGCGCAGCGCGGCGGGTTCGTCGCGGAGGCATTCCATAAAGTCGCCGGGAATGATTTCTTTGGTTTGTTGTCCGGCAGGATATAGTATCAACCTGACGCGGTCGCCGGCTTCTTTCTTTATTTGTTTGCGGATGGCGGCTTTTACAGGCAACATCATGACGCCTTTTTTAAAAGGCATCAAATTACAGGGAGGCAGTTCATATTGATCAATGAAGCCGTGTACTTTGCGCATACCGAAGTAACCCTGTTGGCCTTTGGGCACGTCGGGAAGGCGGATGAAAGTCCATCCGCCTTTGCCGTCGAAGCGTTCGAGTAAAAGTTCCTGGTCGATCAGTGGTGTTTCCATAGCTGATAATGGCCACCAAGATAGCTAATTTTATTGCAGGAAGTCCAGCGTGATGCGGTTGAAATCTTCCGCCAGTTCCACATTGGACAGGTGTACGGCGGGCAGCATGACCAGCTGTGCGTCCGGAATGGCTTCTGCGAGATAGACGCTGTGTTCCGGTAAGGTAACGGTGTCGTTGTCCCCTCCGATGACCAGTGTATGATGAGGGACCAGCGGGGCTGTGTTACGAAGATCGCTATCGCGTACGGCGGCGAAAGAGCCTGCCAGCCCGGTGGGGGACATGGCCAGTATCACTTCCCGGAAAGGCTGTATGCGGGCGTCATTGGCGGAGATCAATTTTTCGGGGAACCAGTTGCGGATGAACATCTGTGCAAATGGCGCCATGTCGGCATGCTCCCGCAGGGATTTGATATTGTTGTTGAAGCCGTCCTGCGGGCCGAGATGCGCGGCCGTATGGGCCAGTACCAGTTTGTCTATTCTTTCCGGCATATGAATGGCGATGTACTGGGCGATAAAGCCGCCGAGCGACAAGCCGATGAAATGAACACGGTCGAAGCCGAGGTGGTCCAGCAGTTCAATAACGTCTATGGACATACGGTTTATTGAATAGTCGCCGGCCGGTGAACCGGAAGCACCGTTGCCCCTGGTGTCGAAACGTAAAACTCTGAAATGCGGTGTGAATGCGGATATCTGTGCATCCCACATGTGGTAGTCCGTAGCAATGGAATTAGATAGTACCACCACTGGTTTATCTTCCTCCCCGTCCAGCTGCCAGGCAATGCGTACTCCGTCGGCAGTGGTGAAATATTGTTGTTGGCCTGTGACGATCGCTGTGGCGGTGATGTTATTGTTGTTCATGTTGATATCGTTTTTGTTTTATTGACAAGTCAAAATTAGGAAGGGCAGCACTGGTGGCGGAGGTATATACCCGGGTTTATTCTGTATATTTACAGGTATGGAAAAATTACTGTACCGGCCGTTCGATTTACAGGTGTCAGCAGAAGAGCAGTGGGAGAAACTACCACTGGTATATCACTTTTTTGAGATCGTGCATATACTGGAAGGCAGCGGTTCCCGCGAGGTGAACAGGAACAAACTGACTTTTTCCCAGGGTGATACCTTCCTTTTTACGCCCCTGGATTGCCGGGGATTTCACAGCGAAACACCGACGCGTTTCTGTTCGATCCGTTTCTCAGAGATATTTATCTCCCAGTATAAACAGGCACAGGACCAGGAGCGTGCGCTCCGGTGGCTGAAACAACTGGAGCACATATTCTTTCAGCACAACCGCTTTCAGTGTATACAGATCACCGATCCGGCAGACCACCGTATTATCGGGCAGCTGATACACAGCATGATTGAAGAACATGACCAGCAGAAAGAACACTACCAGGAGAATATGCAGCATTTTATCTCGCTGTTGCTCAACATACTGGCCCGCAATGTGGCCGACAGCAGCCGGGAAAATTCCCGCCATGAGACCGAAGAACCACTGATCAACAGCATGCTGGTACATATACATACGCATATCGGGGAGCCTGATAAATTAAAAATGGATTACCTGGCCGCCAGTTTCCATCTTTCCGGCAACTATGTGAGTGAATATTTTAAGAAGTTTACCGGCGTGGGACTGCAACAGTATATCAGCCAGTACCGGATTAAGCTGGTAGAACAGCGACTGCTCAACAGTGCGCTGACGATAGGCCAGATCGCTGACGAGTTCGGGTTCACCGATGAAAGCCATCTTAACAGGGTGTTCAGAAAGCATCATGGCGTGAGCCCTACCGTGTTCCGTAAACCGGCGGTGAAAGGACAGATGGCCTGATTCAGGGTTGGACTATCTCAGGACCACTACGCTATCTCTGGCGATTTTGAATTTTCCTTCGGTAAATTCTTTCATTTCGTCAACCCCATTCTCGCCCGTTCCGTAAGCCCTGCCGCTGAAAGTGCCTTCAATAAAAAGACGGTCGGCTCGGGTGACCTCAATACGGAAGGGAGCATCTGGATGCCTGGGAAGGTTGCCTGATGCGTGGTAATAGTCGATAATGCCATCATTTTTTCCGTAGGTATGCCAGTCAATGGCATTATCAATAGAATTGGTAACAGTGCCATAGACGCCTGTTTTAATTTCATGTTCGGCGAAATTGATCCTTACATACAGGAGCGCACCTTTATTTTTTCCTGCTTTTCCCAGAACAGTATCAGCCCCTCTTACTTCGAACATGGAAAACAGGTCATCTGTTTTTTGAATGTATGTTTCGGTTGTCAGAGAGTCTATGTAAAGGATACCGTCTACTTTCATGCTGATAAATTCTACAGATGGTTTGCGAACAACAGGTGGTTTGGTTTCTGTGGGAGGTGTTGGCGTGTCGTTGTGATGGTCTTTTTTGCAGGCGAATGCGAGGGTGAGCATAAGCGCTAATGCCGGTACGAATAATGGTTTCATATCGTTTGATATTTGTGGTGAGGAAATATGACATCGCAAAAGATGCCTTCATTATCATTGCATAAAATCTGTTCCAAAAGATGAAAAAAAGAGTCAAAAAGGCGACTGTTTTTTCCTGGATAATTTGCCGGAGAATATTGCTACTGCTGGTTGTTTTTTATTCGGGGATGGTGCTATCCCGTTGCAGAGACTAGATAAGAATAGGTGATATAACGGCCGGCCATATATGAAATTCCCTTAAATTCGGTCTATATCTTAAACCAACACACAACTAGTTATGAAGAAACTCCTCTTGTTAGCCTCCTGGTTACCTTTAATGGCTGTAGCACAGGATAAGGGCATGCATTTCGAGCACGGCACCAGCTGGGCTGAAGTAAAAGCCAAAGCAAAAGCAGAGAACAAGTACATTTTTGTGGACTGTTACACCACCTGGTGCGGTCCCTGCAAGTACATGTCTGCCAACATTTTCCCCCAGGAGTCGGTGGGCAATTTTATGAATGCCCGGTACATCAATGTAAAGGTACAGATGGACCAAACGGACAAAGACGGTGAAGATGTAAAAAAATGGTATACTGACGCCCGGCAGATAGAAAAGGATTACAGCATACGCGCTTATCCTACTTTCCTGGTGTTTGGACCGGACGGGCAGATCGTAGACCGCCAGGTAGGCGGTGCTGACGCGGAGCAGTTCATCGAAAGATGTGCCGCTTCCCTGGAGCCGGCCAAACAATACTATCCGCAGCTGGCTAAATACCAGGGTGGCCAGAGAGATACCGCTTTTCTACGTAAGCTGGCTTACCTGGCGCTGGAAAAATATGATCAGGCCAATGCCAATGCGGTGGCCAAAGATTATCTCAGTCAACAAAAAGACCTCTATACACCTGTCAATATCAACTTTGTGAGCAAATTCACCCAAAGCTCCAAAGATCCGGGTTTTGATATGTTCCTGCATCATGCGGACAAAGTGAACAAGGTGTTGGGCGCTGGTAAAGCAGAAGAGAAAGTGCTGGCGATTGCCGCCAACGAAGAAGTATATCCCCGCTTACGTACTAAAGACAACACTGCGCCGGACTGGGCCGGCATTGAAAAAGATGTAAAAGCCAAATACCCTGCTATCGCGGAGGAGCTGATACTGAAATCGAAAGTCAGGTACTACGTATTTACCAAAGATGCTGACCACGCTGTGACCAGCATCGTGGCCTATATGAAAAAATACGGCCACAAAGCAGATCCACAGTCACTGAATGAATATGCCTGGACCATCTTCGAAAAATGCAATGACGCCAAATGCATAGAAGAGGCGTTGGAATGGAGCAAACGTTCTTTCAAAGACAATGAGATCCCTGCTTTTATGGACACTTATGCCAACCTGCTGTATAAAGCCGGTAAAAAGTCGGATGCCCTGGTATGGGAAGAAAAAGCCATGAACAAGGCTGACGGCGACGAGAAAAAGAACTATGAATCTACCCTTGAAAAAATGAAAAAAGGGGAGAAATACTGGGACTGATCGCCGTAACCGGAAAAGTCTTTAACGATAAAGGCGTGCCTGAATTACAGGCACGCCTTTACATTTTATGTACATCCTCTCTCCGGAAATGCGGTTGCAGTCATAAGTAGTAGTTTCAGTGAAGCAGCACGAAGATTTTATAGATTCCACGGACCTGAAAAACCTTTAACCCAAAATCCATATACATGAGAAAACAATTCCTGATGATCACCCTCGCCGGTTGCGCTATTGCCAGCTCCTGCGAAAAGAAGGACACTGCCGGTAATCCGGACCATCCGTCCAATGCCAAAACCACCCGTATAGCGTTCACCGTTACAGACGTTGTTACCGGTTTTGCCATCCCGGATGCCGCCATCACGGTGAAAGCGCCTGATGGAAAAGAAAGCCGGCTGACAGCCGGAAAAAATGGTGAGGTGTCCTTCCCGGCCACCAACGGAAAATTCACTTTCGTGATAACCGGGCAGGGATATAACCAACTGGAAACCTATTTCTCCGCCGGTGAAGATTCCGTTATCCGCGCGCAGGTCCACCTGGACCCTCAGGTGAATACCGCTGCAGCAAAGAACACGGAAAATGCCAATACTGTCACCATCAGCGGATATTTGAGCGATGCTACCGCCCATGCGCCCCTGGCGGATGTGGCGCTGGACCTGGGCGGCCATACGGCCAGAACAGACAGCAGGGGCTATTTCAGCACCACTTTCCCTGTTGAAGCGCCTGCGGCAGATCTGTCTGTAAAGCCCGCAACCATCACGCTCAGTGCTGCCAGGCCAGGGTACGTTACACATGTATTGAAGAATTTCTACCTTATACCCGGCGCCTATACGTTTAAGATCGCGCTCCGTGATGCCGGAGCACAGGCCGCGCAGGCCGATGGCAGGACCGGCAACGAAGAAGTGGAATACCTGAGCCAGGGAATGCTGGACAGAACAGCCGGCGATGCACAACAGCGCGAAGCGTTGGCTGTCGCTGCAGAACGTAGCATGGCGGCCAACGGAAAAGCAGCTGCGGCATTGAGCCTGCCTGCCAGTATCCGCGTAGGGCTCAACTGCTCCTGCCTTACCTGTAGCAGCGTACAGGTCATGAGCCTGGAATCCTATACCGGAACAGGACTTGACAACGAGTGGATTTCCAGCTGGAAAGCCGCTTCCCTGCAGGCGGGCGCGGTAGCTTACCGCTCCTACGGCGCATGGCATGTGCTGCATCCGATAAAAAGCAACTATGATATCTCCAGTACTACCTGCTCACAGGTATGGGGCAGCCAGACCGCTTCGTCCTGCATCAATGCTGCCAGTGCTACCGCAGGAGTCTACCTGTCACAGAACGGCGCTATTTTCAGGTCAGAGTATTCCGCCGAAAACAACAATGCCGGCTGTGGCGACGGATATAGCGGCACCGGCAGTTCATGGCCCTGCATCTCTGATGCCCGTTGCGCCGGACGCGCCACCAGCGGCCATGGCAGAGGCATGTGCCAGTGGGGCTCCAGCTTCTGGGCCAGTGATAAAGATTATCGCTGGATACTGAACCATTATTATAATCCTGGTGGAGTGGTAGTGCAGTAATACCGGTGGCCACCCGGAGATGCCGTTATTACTGTTTCTCCGGGTGTCTCCAACCGTGGCTATGAATTTTGATATTTTTACGATAGTATTGTAAATCTTTCGCTTAACAAAGCTATCGAGTATGCCTATGGGTCATTCAATACAACTATTCAAGTGGCTGCCGGGAAATAATTTCAAGTCATTGTTTTGTATGGTATGCGGATGCCTGTGGTTTAGCGTGCTTACCGCACAAAAAGGCATAGATACGGCTTATGCCGCACAAATTGGAGATTTCCGGCAATGGATAACCATGAAGGGAGATAATCGTAATGCGCCATTGTTATTGTGGCTGCACGGAGGACCGGGAGCTTCTGCCATTTCCTACGCCGACAGGTTTACCAATAAACTTCGCAAGCACTTTATCGTTGTGCAATGGGACCAGCGAGGAACAGGGAAAACAGCGACGCTAAGCCCTGACGCTCCACTCTTATTGGCTGCCATACACGAAGATGTACAGAAAGTCATCATACATCTCCTGCAACACTATAACCGGAAAAAACTGTTTCTGGCCGGTAATTCCTGGGGAGGATACCTCGCTATACAGGCAGCGGACAAAGCTCCCGGACTGCTTTATGCCTGTATCCTGATCAGCCCGGGTATTGCCATGGGAGAAAGCGAAAAATTGTCTCTCCGGTTTGTGACATCAGCAGCGCAGAAAAGAGATGATCAGAAAGCGCAGACCGAAATAGCATCTATCCATTATCCATTTGAGCGGGAAGAAGATATTTTCCTGCTGCGGAAATGGATGTTCACCTATCATGGACAGAAAGTTTACAAAGCCCTTCCTCCGCAAGAAGAATATTTGAAACTGGCAAGGCCCTGGATGAGTGTTATTAAGCAGTATAATGACTTCAACCCGATAACAGAAATAAAGGAAATCAAATGCCCTTTATATTTTCTGCTGGGCAAAGATGATTATATCACACATCCGGAATTGGCCGAACAGTTCTATAACAGCGTTACAGCTCCCCAAAAAAAGCTGTACTGGTATAACGCCGGTCACATGATCACACTACAACAACCGGGAAAAATGCAAAACACTATTATAGAGGAAATTCTCCCCGACGCCGCAAACTAATCCTTTTTATAACAGCGGTCAGGATGGTTCAGTAATGAGCGGCCCTTCCTGTTTGTATGCAGTTTAAATCTGGTTCAGGAAATTACTCAACGACTGCTCCGTTTGCAGGCCGATTTTTTTTCTGATCCTGTACCGGCTTACTTCCACGCCCCGGACGGTAATATTAAGCAGCTGAGAGACCTCCTTGGTGGTTAAATTCAGCTTGATGTAGGTACACATCTTCAGATCGGTATTGGTGAGCTGCGGGTATTGTTTTTTCAGTTTGTTCAGGAAACCATCATTGAGCTCATCAAAATGTGCGGCGAACGCGTCCCAGTTGGCATTGACCTTCTCCGTGTCCCTGATCAGGTCAGTGATGCTTTTGATATCGTGGTCATTGTTCGTTTCCTGGTTAAGGCGGGACACTTTCTCCTTTATCTTGGTGAGGGTGTCGGCTTTTTCCATCAGGTGCATACTGGTATTGGCCAGTTCTTTTTTCTTCAGCAGGATCTCCTGTGCTAATTTTTCATTCTGAAGTTTGATGATTTCCTTTTCATTTTTCTCCAGCTCAAGGTGGTGGATGTATTTCAGTCTTTTTTGCTCTTCTTCGAACTTTTGCTGTTGTACCAGTAATTTATGCTGCTGATGTCTTTGTATCAGCCATATCAGGCCGGCGAGGAGGGACAGGTAGCCCAGTATGGCCCAGACGGTTTTGTACCAGGGCGCTCTGATCACAAAGCTGTAGGTCGCTATAACAGATTCATTGTGCTGGTTGTCGCGGGCTTTGATTTTGAAGATATATTTTCCGTTTGAAAGGTTCGTATAATCTTTTTCCGTTTTAGTGTCCCAGGCCGACCAGTCGCTGTCATAGCCTTCCAGTTGATAGCTGTACTCAATGCTTTTGCGGGACTCGTAGGAGGGGGAGCTGTATTCAAAATGAAAGGCATTAAATGCAGCGGGCAATGACGGGAGTTCCCCGTCGCCAACATGATGATAACCGCCAAAGATGGTACTGTCAGCTTTGCCGGTGCATTTTACCATACCCAGACGAACGGCAACATTGGGTTTCGCTGCCGCATATCTTTTGTAATCCAGGTGTATCAGGCCTTTTTCATAACCAATGAATACGTTTTCCCGGTTATAGATATATATGTTTTCAAACTTTGGAAGAAGTTGCCCGGCCAGTTCGGGGAAGTAGATAACATTTGGGTTGCTGGTGGCATCGGCAGGGAAAAAATGGATGACCCCTGTTCCTTTTTCATTGCTAAACCAGATGTTGCCTTCTTTGTCTTCTGTCAGGTAGTGTATTTTTATGTTGCCCAACACCGCAGCGAGGAATGCTGAAGGGGAAAACCGGTTTGTCTGTGGATTAAATTCATAGAGGCCGTGGGCGGTGGCGAAGAGTATCCGGTTTTTTATTTTGAAGACGAAGTTATTTAACGCAGAAGGCAGCCCGTCGTTGGATGTGTACAGCCGGGACGTGTATTTTTTCTTGTCTTGTGATAAGCTGAAGCGATAAATGCCGCGGTAGGGGTGGGATGCCCAGATGTCTCCGTTGTTGTCCAGGGCCATAAAGCGGTAGGAATCTGGCAGGCCATCCATTTTACCTTCGTCTTTAAAGTTATCGCCTTCATACCGGAGCCGTTTCAGGCCGTTGTAGGTGCCTACAACGATATCCTGTGCCGGATATACGGAAGACAGTGGCAGAAAATACCAGCTGCCGGTGCCACCGGAAAGTAGACGGGCTTCAGTGCCCTGTACGTCATAACTGCCGATGTCATTGCCCAACAGCAGGTGCCCGTTGATGTCATGGAGGTTCCAGGCTTCGCGGTTCTCTGTGTTTTTGACGAGCGAGAAATCATCTTTTGTTACACGCACTTCACTATTGCCGGGCAATGGTGCGCTGTATAACCCGTTGGAAGTACCCACATACAGCCGGTTATGGAATATCCGGGTGGAATATCCGGGCAGGTTGTTGGCTTTGCCGATCTGAAGGTACCTCATGGCGGAGTTGTAATTGATATAACTGATCCCGCTGTTTAATCCGGTCCACAGGTTGCTGTTGGCGTCCACGAAAATGCTCAGTGCATTGTTGTTTTGAAGCCCCTGTCCGTCAGAAAAGCTCTGCCATTCATTATTTTTTATGTTGACTACCAGGCATCCGCCGGAGGACGTGGCCATGGCAAATTCAGTATCGTTGATTTTAGCGGTGGTGTTGATATATAAATTATTATGCCCGGTAAAATTTTGTGTGGTGATGGTATTATCATGCAATAAAAAGATACCATTGGTCCTCGTCACAATGAAAACACTGTCTTTTCCGACAGGCATCATACCGGCAATAAGCACGCCCGCCAGCTTTTTACTCTCCGGCAGTGGCGTCCACTGGCCTTCGTTCAGTTGCATCAGTCCGGCCACCCGGTCTGATGCGTAGATCCGGTCGCCGGCGCGGGCCATGAACAGCCATTGGGAACCGGACAGATGTACCCGGACGGATTGACCGTTGTATTCAAAGATGCGGTCGTCGGCCTGGAAAAAAATCCGGTTGCCCATCATGGCAATATGCCATACATCGGCGAACCTGGTATGCTGTTCCGGAATTTTGTTTTTTAAAGAGGTATATGTCAATATGCCATTCGGGCCGGGGGAGAAGTACCCTATTTCGTCTTGTCCTCCGACATAGATTTTCCCGTCATCGCTGATAGCCAGGGACCATATCACAGTATTGTTGGGCAGCGGATATAATTTCCAGTGACTGCCGTCGAAACTTAGCAGTCCTTCATTGTTGGCAAAATACATGACCCCTTGCTTGTCCTGTGCAATGTCCCAGTTCTGGCTACCGCCATGATAATCGAATTTGGTGTAGTTGACCACTGCGGGAATACCTGTTCCGTTTTGGGCGTGTACAGCATGGCAGTATGTTGACAACAGCCCGAAGAAAAACAGCATATTAAGCAAGGTCCTCATCATATTTCAGGTTCCACCGGTTGATGTAGTAGTATTGTAGTAGTGTCTTTTGCCATAAAAGTAGAGAATTACGGGTTAAGACGTAGTAATGAAGTAGCGTTTTATTAACTTTTTCTGACAGGCTGACCTACTTTTGTTTTTCCACGATCCACTTATTCAGGAACGAGCCAAAAACTAAATTTTACGTATGAAAAAAAAGTTCTTTAGAATTTTTATCTTCTTTGTGCTTTCCATTATCGCCCATTTTACCACCAATGCCCAAAACAAAATCTTAAAAGGTACTGTGACGGATGACAAAAATGCAGCTGTCATCGGGGCTTCCATAGGAGTGAAAGGTACGGTTATCGGTACCTCCAGCAACGAAGCAGGGGCTTTTACCCTTTCTGTGCCTCCCGGCGCAGACTCCATCGTTGTGTCGATGGTAGGTTTTAAGCGACAGGTGGTCGCCATCACCGGTAATACTTTACATATTCAGCTGGAATCTTCCAGTACCGGGCTGGAAGAAGTAGTGGTAGTAGGTTATGGTACGCAGAAGAAGGCCGACCTCACCGCACCGATCACCACCGTGAATACGGAAAACATGCTGAAGCGGACTACCGCTTCACCCATGGAGGCGCTGCAGGGAAGTGTCCCCGGCGTGCAGGTAGTCACCAGCGGCGCCCCGGGCAGTTCCCCGAACGTCCGTATCAGAGGGGTGGGATCATTTAATAATGAAAATCCATTATATGTGGTGGACGGCATGCTTGTCAATGACGTCAGCTTTCTTAATCCCAACGATATTGCTGACATGTCCATTCTCAAAGACGCGTCCGGTGCAGCCATCTATGGGGTGCGTGCGGCCAACGGTGTGGTGTTGATCACCACCAAAAAAGGAAAAACCAATATGAAGACCCGCGTGACCTATAATGGATACGTAGGTGTGCAGAAACCGACGCATGTCCTGAAAATGGCCAACGGTCAGCAATATATGGCGTTTTCCCTGCAAAGAGGTTCCGTTGCGGACACCGGCACAGTACTGTTGTCTTCTCAGAAATACGGGGGCAGTGGCCTGAACCCCACTACCAGCACCGACTGGTACGATGTGATACTAAGAAAAAGCGCCCTCCTGACAAACCATGGAATTGATATCCAGGGAGGAAGTGACAAGATAACTTATTCCATGGGGCTCAACTATACTTATCAGGATGGTATCCTGAATGCGCTGAACAATTTCAAAAGATATAACGGACGGCTCCAGCTGGAAGCCCGGGCATTCCCCTGGCTGAAGGTAGGCTTCTCTGCTATCTTTAATAATTCGGTCACCTACAGTCCCAACAGCTCTGCATTCCTGGACGCCTATACGGCCTCCCCGTTGTTCCCGGTGTATGACAGTACCAACGTGAACGCCTTCCCGGTAAAATTCACTGCCCCTTCCGTGATCGGAAGATCTGATGATAAAAACCCGATGGCCTCCGCCTATTATAATTATGACCGGTCAAAAGCATTCCAGGTGCTGCCGACCATATATGCAGAAGCAGGTTTCTGGGAAAACAAAATCACTTTCCGGTCGCAGTTAAGCCAGATATACGGTTCCTTACTGGGAACAAAATACAGGCCCGTGATGAACCTCGGCCCCGGCGCCGGTTCTACGGTATCTCACCTGACATCCATCCAGGAGCGGACCACCAATTATATATTGGACAACCTGCTGACCTATAAGGACAGCAAAGGGCTGCACCACTGGAGCGTACTGCTGGGACAATCAACCAGGGAAGAGCGCTGGCGCCAGACACGGACAGAAGCGGACAATGTGCCTAACGTGGAAGAGTCCTGGTATGCCGGCCAGGGTACCCCCAGCGCTGCCTACTACGGAGAGAATGGCACCCGCAATGCAGGTCTGTCCTATTTTACCCGCGCTACCTACGACTTTGACAATAAATACCTGCTGACCGCCACCTTCCGTGCTGACGGCAGTTCCAAGTACCAGACCAAATGGGGATACTTCCCGTCTGTAGGCCTGGGATGGGTACTCAGCAAAGAAGCATTTATGAAGGACCAGCGCATCTTCGATTTCTTAAAACTCAGAGGCAGCTGGGGCCAGCTGGGTAATGACGGTGTAAATGCCAACGCGGGCTATGCGATCGTTAAAACCGGTAACAGCACTTCCGCGGTATTCGGCAGCACCGCCGGCGCCAACGGAGAGTATGTGCCAGGCTATTCCGTGAACCGGTTCTTTACAGACATCAGCTGGGAAGTGGTGACAGAGTGGGATGGTGGCGTTGACTTTGAAATGTTCAAAGGTAAATTAAGCGGCTCCGTCGACTATTACAACAGAAAAACCACCAAAGCTGCCTTCTATCGCCCATTCCCCTTTACTTACACCACTATTTACGGCAACTGGGCTGATATGCAGAACAGTGGCTGGGACTTCGCCCTGAACTGGAAAGACAAAATCGGCCAGGTAGGTTATTCTATTGGCGCCAATCTGTCGACCTTAAAAAACAAGGTCACCAATTTAGGAACGCTCCCCAGCTCTACCAGCGGCTTCCCTGAGTGGACCGCAGAGTTTCCCAATCGTATATTGGTAGGTGAACCGATCAACTATTTCTACGGATATGAATTTACCGGTGTTTATCAAACACAACAGGAGATTAATAATGACCCTGTAGCTGTCCATTATAATCAGACATCTTCGTCGCCTATCCTTCCTGGTTTCCCTAAATATAAAGACCAGAACGGCGACGGTGTGCTGGATGACAAAGACCGTATCAATATGGGAAGCTATCTTCCTAAAATGACCTATGGTTTCAACATCGGGCTTACCTATAAGCAGTTCGATTTCAGCATCGCTTTCCAGGGCGTGTCCGGAAACAAAATATTCAACCTGAACAGGGGAAGGCTTTACAAAGCGTCCACCTCGCTGAACCTGGATGAAAAATTTGCCAGCAGCCTGTGGACCGGTCCGGGTTCTACCAACGCCTACCCTTCTGCGTACGCACTGGGACAGGGCTGGTTTAAAGTCAGCAATTCCTTTTTCGTTGAAAGCGGCGCTTACCTGCGTATCCAGAATATCCAGCTGGGTTACAATTTTAATGTGGGCAAAAAATCCCCTGTTGGAATGAGAGTGTTTGCCACCGCTGACAGGCCGTTCCTGTTTACCCGGTACAATGGCTTTACGCCTGAAGTAGGCACCAATACCAGCGGCGGTTACCCGGTGTCCGGTTATGACGCGAACGTTTATCCCGTTTCCTCCACTTACAGCTTAGGTGTCAGGGCTACTTTCTAAGGATGTCTCCCGTGAACGGATAAACGAAAATGTTTCCTGTAACAGCAAACAAAAAAGAAAACATGAAAAGCTATATATCGATCTTTTTTCTGATCATACTTGTATCTACGGGCTGTTCCAAGTTTTTAGACCGCCCGCTGGAAAATCAGCCACAGGCTACCAATATCGACTATACGGATTTATCGCTGATGTACCAACCAGTATCCGGTGTGTACAGAACGGCTGCCAGTGGCACCTTTGCCAAATGGATCAGTGTTGCCATCCGCTCCTCGCACAGTGATGATGTAGCGCCGGGCAATGATGACGCCGGACAGAACGCCATCCATAATTTTCAGAGCGATGTGACGGTAAAGAGCTACTGGGGCATCAATGATATGTGGATCAGCATGTATTCTGTAGTATTGGGCGCCAACAGCGCGCTGGCCGAATTGGATAAATTCGGAAAGAACATCCCGGCCAACGATGCGGACAAAATGAAACTGCTGGCAAAATACCAGGCGGAAGTCCGCTTTTACAGAGCGCTGGCCCATTTCTGGCTTTGCAGGACCTACGGCGCCGTCCCTGTTCTTGGCATAGAAAGCAATGATCCCACCACCCTGGGCGCTGCCACCAAAAGCACCGTGGAAGAAGTGAAAAAGCATGTTATTGCCGAAATGGATTTTTGTATTGCCAACCTGGAAGACGCCCGTCCCAATGCGGCCACCCACATCGGCGCCGTGACCAAATACACCGCGCTGATGTTAAAGGCAAAAGCGGCCATGGACCTGGCCGGCAATAACAACGGCAGCCCTTACTGGGACGTGGTGCTGGATTGCACCAACCAGATCGTTAACAGCGGTAAGTTCTCACTCTTCAATGATTACTACCAGCTGTTTAAAAAGCCCGGTAAGTTATGTGATGAATCCATCCTGGAACTGCAATATTCCGACTTCGGAAAGTCTACCGGTGATATCGTTATCTCCGGTGGCCCCGGTGAAGAATGGGGCAACTTCTTTTTCTTTCAGGGCCCGGAAAACACCTACAGTCCTGTCATTACCGGTCCGGGTTGGATGGTGCCCACGCAAAAAGCAGTGGATTTCCTGACGTCACGTAACGACAGTATCCGCCTGAAAACGACGATCCAGTACTGCGGTGTCAACGGAGTTCCGGGCACTTTTTCGGTTACACCTGATGGTGACACCATTTCAGGCAACGCTTCCAGGAAGAAATACTTTAACGGAAAAGCCTATTCTCCCCGCTCACAAATGACGCCTGACAGGATAGATTATTATGGCGCAAATAATAACGTTCGTATCATGCGCTATGCAGAAGTGCTGCTCATGAATGCGGAAGCCAAAATCCGTAAAGGGCAAAGCGGCGATGCAGCAGTGAACCAGGTGAGGAACCGCGTGAAGCTGGCATCACTTTCCAATGTAACACTGCAGCAGGTGCTGGACGAACGCCATGCAGAACTGATTTGCGAATGGTGGGGTGAAAGGTTCAACGACCTGGTGAGAACAGACCAGGCCGCAACGGTGCTGCCAGGTTTTGTAAAGGGACAAAGTGAGTTCATTCCCATCCCGCAGGCTCAGGAAGATGTAAACCCAAGACTCAAATAAATCAGACAGACATTTAAGCAGATGAAAAAAAGTATTTATGGTCTTTTAGTGATAGTGGCGGGATGCTGCTATATGGCCACAGCACAGGCGCAGTCGGTTAAACGGCATAAGAAATGGAAATTGACCTGGAGTGATGAATTTAACTACACCGGGCTGCCGGACAGCACCAAATGGGGATATCAAACCGGTAAGTCAGGCTGGGGAAATAACGAGCTGCAGTTTTATACCGCTGCAGATACCAATAACGCCAAAGTGGAGAATGGCAACCTGTACATCACCGCCAGGAATTCCGGCAGCGGCGATCATCAATACACTTCAGCGAGGATGACCACCCAACATAAAGGGGACTGGAAATATGGCAAGCTGGAGGTGAAGGCCAAACTCCCCAAAGGAAGAGGGCTGTGGCCTGCCATCTGGATGTTGCCTACAGGCAATGAGTATGGCGGATGGCCGGAGAGCGGCGAGATAGATGTAATGGAACATGTAGGATATATGAAGGACAGTATCTTCGGTAGCCTGCACAGCAAAACCTACAATCATATCATCGGCACACAGAAAACAAAGGGCATCTTCATTAAAAATCCTTATGATAAATTTCATGTGTACGCTGTAGAATGGACACCGGACCATATCACCTTCCTGCTCGACGGGAAGGTGTATTACCAGGTGGCCAATGAACACAAAGGCCATGAGGGATGGCCTTTTGATAAAAAGTTCTACCTGTTGCTGAACGTGGCTGTTGGCGGTAACTGGGGAGGTAAGGAAGGTGTGGACGAGACAGTGTTCCCGGCTGCGATGCAGATAGATTATGTAAGAATGTATGACATGGCGGACCAATGATTAAGCAGTTTCTTGCAGCGGCTTAGCTGAGTGTTGCAGAAAAAGGCCAGGATAGTTATATTGGGCTGCGAACAAATACAATTACTAACATCTTTAAGTAAACCTCCCACACATGAAACAGGTAAAAGTTGCCTTATTAGGCGCCGGATTTATTGCTGATATTCACATGGAAAGTTATGCCCGGTTTGTGCCGGAAGCGGAAATAGTGGCGGTTTATGCGCGTAATGCCGAAAAAGCCGGCGCCTTTGCTGCCAAACATCATATCGCACAGCATTTTTCTTCTATCGATGAGCTGATCAACAATGCAGACTTTGATGTGGTAGATATCTGTCTCCCTAATTTCCTGCATAAGGAAGCCACCTTAAAGGCCGCTGCCGCAGGGAAACACATTATTATAGAAAAACCGCTGGCTGTTACACTGGAAGAAGCCGATGAAATGATCGCTGCCTGCGAAAAAGCCAACGTGAAACTGATGTATGCGGAAGAACTTTGTTTTGCGCCCAAATATGAACGCGCCCGTGCATTGGTGGAAGAAGGCGCTGTAGGGGAGATTTATATGTTAAAACAGTCGGAGAAACATTCCGGCCCGCATTCCGACTGGTTTTACGATGTAAATCAGTCTGGCGGCGGCGTATTGATGGACATGGGGTGCCATGGCATCGCCTGGTTCCGGTGGATGCTGAAAAACAATAAGGCGGTGAGCGTGATGGCATCTATGAAAACAGTGCTCCATAAAGAACGAACAAAAGGAGAAGATAATTCTGTTGTGATCATAGAATTTGAAAACGGCGTCACCGGTGTGGTGGAAAACTCCTGGGCCAAACACGGCGGCATGGACGACCGCAGCGAAATTTACGGAACAGGGGGCGTGGCCTATGCCGATTTGTTCGTGGGCAATTCGGTATTGGCGTATAGCCGCAACGGTTATGGCTATGCCATGGAGAAAACAGATACCACGGTGGGCTGGAGCTTCTGTATTTTTGAAGAAGCGTTTAACCAGGGATACCCGCAGGAATTGAAGCACTTTATTGATTGCGTGTTACACGACCGCGAACCGCTGGTGACCGGAAAAGACGGCCGGGCCGTGCTGGAAATTATCTATGCCGCCTATGCTTCTGCCGGGGAAGGTAAAAAAATCATGCTTCCGTTTGACCAGCGGGTGGAGAAGCCTATCGACCTATGGCTGAAACCATCTCCCAAATCATAAAAAACAAAAACATGGAAATAAGGATTTATCCTACATATGACGACCTTTCTGTGAAGGCGGCGGAACAACTGTTGCTGTTGATGGCCGGTTATGATAAGCCGTTGCTATGTCCCGCCTCCGGCGATACGCCGGCAGGGTTGTACAAAGTATTGTCAGAGAGATACCAGGAGAGGAAAGAAAACATGTCTGCCTGGAGTTTTGTGGGGCTGGACGAGTGGGTGGGCCTCAACGGCAGTGATGAAGGAAGTTGCCGGTATTTCATTGACAAGACGTTGTTTCGTCCGTTGCAGGTGACCAGCGAACGTATTTGTTTTTTTGACGGTCGTTCCGCTAACCTGTCCAAAGAATGCGTTGACGCGGAACAATTTATCAGTGAGCGGAACGGCATAGACGTAGCTGTCCTGGGGGTGGGAATGAACGGGCATATTGCCATGAACGAGCCCGGATGTTCGGTAGATGGCCGGGCACAGATTGTAGCGCTGCATCCTGTGACAAAACTGGTGGGGCAGAAATATTTTACGCAACACCTCGAGCTGGAAGAAGGGATCACTTTGGGAATGGGCACCCTGATGGAAAGCAGACATATCATTTTGATCGTGAGCGGTAAACACAAATCCAGGATTGTGCGGAAGATGCTGGGGGAACCGGCTACCAATGAGCTGCCTGCGAGCCTGCTGTTGCGTCATCCGTCGGTGACTGTTTTTTTGGATGAAGATGCTGCTTCCGGTCTGTCAAATCAGGATTTACATGGAGATAATAGGAATTGACCTCGGCGGCACCAACTTACGCGCCGGCGTTGTAAGGGACGGCGTTCTTCAGCCGGTTGTTTCACGGCCGCTGAAGGCCCGGGGAAGCCGCGTTGAGGTAACGGACCAGATTTTCGGGATAATAGATGAAATGATAGGTGACGATACAACAGCCATTGGTATTGGTGTGCCGGGGCTGGTGGACCCTGTCAGCAGGATATTGTACGATGTGGTGAATATCCCGGCTATCAATGAAACAGACCTCCGTGGGATATTGGAGCAACGGTACCGCCTACCCGTAAAAATAGAGAACGATGCCAATTGTTTTGCCCTGGGAGAGTACTATTTCGGCGTTGCGCAGCCTTACAGATCTGTTGTCGGGTTGACGATAGGGACCGGACTGGGCGCAGGGATTATCAATAATGGCAGATTGCTGGCCGGAAAGCACGGCGGGGCAGGAGAATTCGGGATGATCAGTTATCTCGACAAAAATATGGAGTACTATGTCAGCGGCCGTTTTTTTGAGCATGTGTACAAGACGCAGGGGGAGATAGTTTACAGAAGGGCGGTGGAAGGAGATATTGAAGCGACTTACATGTATGAAGATTTTGGCAGGCATCTGGGAGAAGCCATTAAACTGGTCCTCTATGTATTGGATACGGAATGTATTGTTATTGGCGGTGCGCTAAAAGCGGCATTTCCCTTTTATGCCAGAAGCATGTGGGAAACGGTGCGTGGCTTTGCCTTTCAGCGTTCGGTGCCCGAGCTGAAAATAGCAGCGTCTGTCTTGCCGGGCAGCAATGTGTTGGGCGCAGCAGCCCTGCACCTGTCGCCACGGATGAATAGCCGGGTTAATAACTAAATAAATTTTTGTGTATGGCCGATAATAAAAATACAGCCGCACATTTTGATGCCATTGTGGTAGGCAGTGGTATCAGCGGAGGATGGGCAGCCAAGGAACTGTGTGAAAAAGGGCTCAAAACACTGGTGTTGGAGCGTGGCAGAAATGTAGAGCATGTAAAGGATTATCTTACTGCCAACACTCCGGTTTGGGACTTTAAATACCGGGGAGCAGTGCCCAAAGCGGTACGGGACGCCAATCCCTTCATCAGCAGGGCTGCCGGATATGATGACAGCACCGCCCACTTCTTCGTAAAAGACGCGGACCATCCTTACATCCAGGAGAAACCTTTTGAATGGATACGTGGATACCAGGTGGGCGGGAAATCACTAACATGGGGAAGAGCGTGTGCCCGTTGGAGTGAGATGGACTTCACGGCCCCGCATCGCTATGGGTACGGAATTGAATGGCCCATTGGATATAAAGACATCGCGCCGTGGTACAGCCATGTGGAGAAATTCATTGGTGTTTGCGGCAACAGGGAAGGGATAGATACCATGCCGGACGGTGAGTTCCTGCCAGCGTTTGAATTGAATTGCGTAGAGCAGCATTTGAAAGATGTGGTGGCCGAAAAGTTCAATCGTCATTATGTGTCCGGCAGGTGGGCGCAGGTGACACAGCCGCGGGACATCCATAAAGAACAACACCGGCAGTGCCTGAGCCGCAACCTTTGTATGCGCGGGTGCCCGTTTGGCGGCTACTTTAGCTCCAATGCCTCCACATTGCCATGGGCGGAAAAAACGGGTAATCTGACAATACGGCCTTTCTCCGTGGTACATTCAGTCATCTATGATGAGCAGTCCGGCAAAGCTACCAGCGTAAAGGTGATCGATGCGCAGACAAAAGAGGAGGTTATCTACCACGCAAAAATTATTTTCCTCAATGCATCGGCCTTAAATACCAATCTCATTTTACTGAATTCCATTTCCAAACGTTTTCCGAACGGATTGGGCAATGACAACGGGCTGCTGGGAAAATATATCTGTTTCCATAACTACAGGGCGGGCATGAGCGGAGAGTTTGACGGTTTTGAGGATAAATATTACAAAGTGTCGAAACCAGCGGAATGTATTATCCCCAACTTCAGGAATGTTTATCAGCAGGACACTGATTTCGTAGGCGGATACGTGATTTTCAGCGCTGCCTACCGCGAGAAACGCTATGACTCTCCGGGGATAGGGGCCGCGTTTAAGGAAGCTGTCAGTCAGCCGGGGAAATGGGGCGCGTATATGTATATGCAGGGAGAAACCATTCCCAAAGAAAGTAACCATGTCCGGCTGAGCAAAGACCAAAAAGACCAATGGGGAATTCCTTTACTGATCACCGCAGTGGACTATGATGAGAACGATGATAAAATGGTAAAAGACTTTATTGAACAAGGAAAGGCAATGCTGACAGCTGCTGGCGCAAAGAACATTACGGTGACGGATAATCATCAGCCGCCGGGACTGGACATACACGAGATGGGAGGCGTACGCATGGGCAAAGACCCGGCTACTTCCCTGCTGAATGAATGGAACCAGCTGCATCATTGTAAGAATGTGTTTGTAACGGATGGTGCCTGCATGACCAGTACCGGCAACCAGAGCCCGTCCATTCTGTATATGTCGTTAACCGCCAGGGCGGCTAATTATGCGGTGGAGCAATTGAAAAAGGGGGCGTTGTGAGGGCGTTTTTATTTCATACCTTCACGGCATGGATGCGCTGCTAAAAAAGACGTCTTATCTGCCACCTCTGCCGCTACGCCCTTACATTGACCGCTTCTGGACCTGTGAAGGCACTACTCCGGCTTATGCGACGCCCACCGTGGCCATGGGCACCGGCGCGGAAATGATCTTCCAGCTGAAAGCACCGATGATGCTGGTGTCAAAAAATAATGTCCTTAACACACCGCCTTTGCAGGCTATCTATTGTATCCGCCATCGGCATTACAAAGCGATGGTCAACCATGAACATTTCTTTATCGCGGTCCGGTTTAAAGCCGGTGCTGTCAGGCATTTTTGTCCTGCTGCTGTAGCGGATGTCGTGGAGTGTTTTCCGGATATCAATGTGCTTTATGGAGATGAAGGCAAAAGGTTCACAGAAAAACTGCGCCATAATGCGGGTTTGCCACAGCAGCTGGCGCTGATCAGCGACTTTCTGTTGGGACTTCTCGGTAAGTATCACCGGCCGCAGTTGTTGGTAGATGAGGCGGTAAAGCGGTTGTACTACGACCGCGACATCCCCGACCTGGTGTCTTTCAGTGCCAGCCTGGGAAGCAGCTATCGCCAGTTTGAACGGCTGTTTACCCATTATATGGGTGTGACGCCCAAATCATTTATACAGACAGCTCGACTAAACAATACGCTGAAATACCTGCTGTTCCGGCAGATCAGCGACTACCTTCCGGTCGCATTTGATTTCGGGTATTATGACCAGTCCCATTTTATAAAGGCCTGCAGGAAATTTTTCGGCGATAAGCCCCGTGCCATTTTATCTCCTGCAAGCCATGATCAACACTTCTACTTGTCCTCTTTCAGTGCATCAGGTTCGGAGGAAAGAAAATAAACCTTCAGGTCCTTTGATTTCCATCCTTCCAGTTTTTTTACGAATTCAGCCAGGTAAGGCTGTGCGAAATGATATTTAAGGCCGGCCTGGTCGCGGTAATGTTCAATCAATGTAAATGCACCCGGCTCCGTTGGTTCAGGATACCAGGTATATTCCATACAACCTGTTTCCTTCCTGGTTAATATGGCCAGTGTTTCCAGCGCCTGGCTGAATGCAGCGGCTGATTCCGGCCGGATATACAGTTTGGCGATAACGAATTTTTCTGTAGCGGTATTCATCGTGTATAATTTGTTGGCAGCCGGTATGCTCCTGCCTTCAGATGCTTGTTTGTCCGGATTGTTCAACGGACGGCTGAAGGCGGGAATTGACAATGTCAGGCAGGCAAGCTGCCAAAGGAAAGTCCTGGTGCGGTTCATAACAAAAGGTGATTAGATTGAATGATACCGTAAAACTAGGCCTCCCGGCGATGGTAAAATTGTATAAATCTGCCAACCTTCTTTGATTTCACTTCAATATGGCAACTTTCCTTTTCAACCCCCGATTTGGCAGTTTGGACCAGATAACAAAAAAAGTGCGCCTCCGAATAGGATAAGTTTGCATTATGCTGTTTTAGTTACCCTTTAAAACTAAAAAGATGATTAAAGTATTAGTGCTGGCATGTATTGCATTGATATGCCTGGCCATTACCGTCAGGGCACAGCGATCAGGCAGGTTGCACAAGGCTTCTGCAGGTGTCCTTATTCAGGCTTTTAAGGTGTCCAGCGTGGATGCCTCGGACAGGAGCGGGTTGTTGGAAGCAACGGAGTCATTAGGCAGGGAAATACGGATGACCATTATGGACAACACGCTGAGGCTGGATATAGCAGAGGAGGAAAAGCCTTACATCTTCAGGAAGTTATCAGATACTACTTACTATCTGACAGACAACTATCTTACCTACAGGCTGTCATTGGCCAGAGTTCCGGGGATGAGCAGTTTCATTCTGGTAAAGTACAACAGGAAAGGAAATGGGGCCGCATGGCAAAGTTTAACGGCCAGGAAGATGTAGCGTGGAGGTATTCCCTTTAACACAAGTTTAACACCCCTCTCTCAAACACCAATAGGAAGATCCGTCCCCCTGCTGTTTTATAGTCATACACGGCGGTTATTTCCGACCGATATTTCACTCACTTGACTAAAAAACAGTTTTTATGAAGTACAGGGTATTTTTTGCAGCCATCATGGCAACAACGGTAACAATGACAACCGTGACCGGGGCCATGGCGCAACAGGCACCATCCAAAGAACAACGCAAACAGGCCGGCGATACCGCCCGGAAAGATAACAGGCATGCAGTAGTGCCCGTGGGCAAAGGCGGCGCTAAAGCAGATACAGCGCGTAAACCGGTTAGAAAACATTAAGGTGGCACCTGCTGTATAACAGCAGCTTGATATGGTTTTGTGCACCACGTGGTCTCCTGCTTCAGCGGGGGACCATTTCTACATGGCGGATGGTGCCCGCCGAAAAGAAACGAAAAATTAATGATGGACGCATAGGGGGATACACCGGTCAGCGGCGTTTTGAGTATACTAAAGAGCGGAGGCCATCGGGGACCAGTTCGGGATCTCCTCCATAGCCATATCAGAAGTACTGTATTATATTTTGTAAAACTTATTGCTTGTGCGTGAAGACGGTCTCTATAAACAGTTTCGGCTGGGATTCGAAAAATTTTATAACCCGCTTTGCATCTACGCCAATAGTTTCGTAAAGGAACCAAGCGTCTGCGAAGACATTGTACAGGAAGTGTTTATCAGGATCTGGGAAACACGGAAAGACCTGGTACAGTCCGACAACCTGAGATTTTACCTGTTTACGGCTGTACGTAATAATTGCCTTACTCATCTCAACAGAGAGCAACGGATGACCGTATACAGTCTGTCAGACATTGATCTGGAAGATGATGATACCGTTGATATCATGCCTTCCGTTGATGATACATTGAACTACCACGCCTTGCTGGGGCAGGGAATAGAACAGCTTCCTCCCAAATGCAAAGAGGTGTTTTTGCTCTGTCGCCTGGGGGAACTGAGCAATCAACAGGCGGCCGACAGCCTCGGTATTTCTGTTAAAACAGTCAACAACCAATTATGGAAAGCATTAAAGATGCTCAGGGCTTTTGTGAAGAATACAGGTATGGGGCTGTTATTTTTTTTATGAACAGCATAGGAAAATACGATACGATTTTGTTTTCTAAGTAGGAGAGGAAAAAAAGATGGAACTACCTGACAACATAAAAGCAATTATCATAAACAGGCTTCGGGGAGTGATCTCACCGGAAGAAGCGGCGACGCTGGAAGAATGGCAGCAGCAACATGCTGTAGACGATGAAGCGTTGGACCATTATCACAGAATATGGACGGAAAGCAGCAGCACGGTACGCCAACCGCACTTCGATACGGCGAAAGGCTGGCAGCGTGTGGACCAGCGCCTGAAAGACATCGGTATTGCTGAAACCGGAGAAGTCCGCACGGCGGGCTTACGGAGATACTGGGGCCTGGCCGCTGCTGCAGCTGCGGCGATAGTCATCATGATTGCCGGCTACTGGATGTTCTTTCAGCCTACAACACAACAACAGATCACCTGGTCTAAAGTGGTTACCGCCGATGCTACCAACAAGTACGTAAAACTGCCTGACAGTACGTTGGTGTTGCTTCGCAAAGGTGCTACCATCACTTATTCGGCTGGTTTCGGCCAAAACGACCGGCTGCTGACGCTCACCGGAGACGCCTTCTTCGATGTGGCATCCCACGAAAATATCCCGTTCCGGATACAAACGGAAAAGACGGTGGTACAGGTACTCGGCACTTCTTTCGTGGTGAACTCCAATGCCGGGGCCGACCGCGTGGTGGTAGTGACCGGAAAGGTGCTGTTCACGGACAAAGCTAAGCCCGAAAACCAATGCATTGTCTCGGCTAAGGAGCAGGTGTCTTTTAGGGGCGACACCTTCGTAAAGAAAAATGTAAGCGATTCAAATTACCTGGCATGGCAAACCGGTACGCTGAGGTTTACCAATACGCCGCTGAAGGAAGTGGTGAAAGAACTTTCTGCTTATTATGGCACTGCTGTTAACGTGAATGATACCTTAAAAACAGGATCGGTAAAGGTAACGGCCAGTTTTCGGGAACAGCCGCTGAAAGAGGTGCTGGAAGAGATTACGGTCATCACCGGGCTGCATTACCGTCAACAGCAGGACAGCATGGTAATTTATTGATCTTCCTGTAAAACGGATTCGAATAGCAAGTAATTTAATATAGATGATAAAAGGGGTGTCCGCTCCGCTACGGTTTCGTAAAACAGGACTGCAACTATTACTACTGATATTGATTATTCTTGCCGGCAATATAACGGTCACTGCGCAGACCGGATTGCTCGGAAGGAAGTTTACGTGCCATGAAACCCATGGCACGATTCCTTTTTTATTGGAAAGGGTGAGTGCCTATAGCGGAACAGTGATCGAATATGCCGGCGGATACCTGGATGGCAGCGGAGAGATACGCCTTGCAGCAGGGGTGGCAACGCTGGACGCAGTGCTACATATATTACTGGACGGAAAATATGTGAAGATAGAAGAGCGGAACGGAAAGGTGATGCTGGTGCCTTCGGCCACGGCGCTGACGAGCGACAGTGCCACGAATGAGTACACCCTTTTTGGTTATATCATGGAAGAAAACAGCCTGGAGCCGATACCTTATGCAATGATAAAAGACCAGGAATCAGGACGTGTATGCCAGTCCAACAGGTTCGGGTATTATAGTCTCCCGGTGAAAAGCGGCCTTCATCATATTAAGGTGATACACGCCGGTTATCCGCCTGTAACATCAGCGGTGACTGTTGGCAGTACGATCAGGCGTAATTTGATGATGCGTGCCGCCGTATTGCCGGAAGTAAAGGTAACACCGGGCTGTATGCTGCAAAAGGACGGAGGCTCCAGCGTGGAAAAATATCTTGCTTCTGCCTATACCAATTTTTTTGGAGAGAGCGACCCGGTGAGATCATTGTATCTGCTGCCGGGAAATATTGAATCGCAGGAAACGACCGGTAAACTGATGGTACGCGGTGGCGACCCGGAGCAAAGTGCTTTCCTGCTGGACGGCAACCAGGTTTTCAATCCCACGCATTTACTGGGGGAATTGTCTATCGTTAGCGAAGGTGCGCTGAAATCAATCCGGCAGTTCAAGAACGATTTTCCCGGCAGATTTGATGACGCATTGTCTTCTGTAACGGAAGTCAACACGAAAGACGGCAGTATGGATACCTGGAGCGGACAGGTAAACGCCGGCCTGCTGGCAACCGCAATGGCAGTAGACGGGCCGCTGATAAAAAACCGCACTGCCGTGCTGGCCTCGGTCCGGAAAAGCTGGTCAGACCCGCTGCTGAGGATGCTGGACAGTAATTACCGGTTGCGGTTTTATGATATCCATTTCAAAATCACGCATCTGCTGGACAGCAACAATAAAATAATGCTCAGTGGCTATATGGGGAAAGACCGCCTGGAGCTGGTACAAAATGAATATCAGAATCTGCAGGTATGGGGTAACCGGCTTGCCACCCTCAACTGGAACCATGTGATCGGCGCTCGTTCTTTTGTGAATACCACCCTGAATGTAAGCAACTATCATAACCTGGCCGGTATGCAGCTTATCCTTTATGACGATTCAACAGGGGAGGAAAAAGAAACCAAAGCATATAATAACTATGCGTCAGTAGAGCGCTACGAGGCAAGGACGCAGTTCGAGATGAATGCATCGGCAAATCTGCAGTTCCGCTTTGGCGGCAAGTTTTTACATACCGTCATTCACCCTTTCGGAACAAACGTCACACCCAACCTGGAAGAAGTACCGGAAGGTACTAAGCCCATGAAGCCACTGCCTTTCACAGAATATTCCCTCTATTACGAAAATGAATTTAAACCGTGCCGACGTTTCCTGCTAAGGCCAGGATTGCTTTTCAGCGGCTACCGGTACAGGACATTTCATTACAATGCTCTACAGCCGCGGCTGTTTGCGGCTTACCGGATAGGAAAAAATCAGCAGCTGACTTTTTCCTATGCCCGGATGGGGCAGTACCTGCATCAGGTGACAAGTCCCTTCCTGGGCATCAATAGTGTGTTATGGGTGCCCAGTACTGCTGTATTACGGCCTTCGGAAAGTGATATGTTCAACCTGGGGTACAGCTTCAATGATAACAAAGGCACGCTGTTATCAGCGGATGTCTACTACCGGAAAATGAATAACGTCACCAACTTTGCGGAGAAAGGAAATATCTTTTACAACGAAGATACCTGGGAGCAGGATATTATCACCGGGAAGGGATGGGGCTATGGCGGTGAGCTGCTGGCCGGAAAGCGATGGCAGAAATGGCAGTTGCAGTTGTCTTATACCCTGGCCTGGGCCTGGCGCCAGTTTGACGAGGTGAATGATGGCGAGAAATTCCCTTTCCGTTTCGACAGGCGCCATCAGCTGAACATCGCGGCCAGCTTCCGCCCCAACAAACACTGGGACATCGGCGCGGTGTGGTACTTCAGCACAGGTGACTGGATGCGGCGGCCCATGGGGACACTGCCAGGAGAGGAAGGAGAACCGTTCCGATATGAAGGCGAGTCTTACTATGATAAACGTAATCCCAATTATCACCGGCTCAACTGTAATGTGAACTATCGTTTTGTTACCGGCACACAGAAACATAAGATTTCAGTGGGTGTCTATAATGCCTACGGCTCCAATGGGCAGTACTCTTCAGACGTCATCAATACGCGTGATAACAGCAATGTTACCCTGTCAGGCGGCCGGATATTTGACCTGACCTATTATCTCTCCTATACATTGAATCTGTAACCGGGATTTCTTTTAAAAAAAATAAACACTGCGTAGGAAGTTCTTCCTGTTAGCTGTTTTAACAGTAGAGGATTATATCTGTGCTGTATGTAACTATTGTCTGTTATCCGCCTGCTGTTGATACAATGGCCGGTACAGACGGGCTATGCCTCATGCTTATCAGGAATCAATTTAATAAATCAAAAAGTATATGAAACACGTAAGAACTCAATCAGGGATATCTCTGACAGGTATCTCCTGTGCACTGTTGGTAGCAGCCACCTTTATGTCCTGCAAAAAGAACAATGACTCCGCCCCGCAACCTTCTGCGAAAAAAAGTGCCGGCATACAGATCGTGCACACTGCCCCTAAAGTTGGCGATCTGACAGTGGAAATAGATGGAAAAAAATTACCCGAAAAATTGCCATTCCTCAATCCTTCCAAAGGCTACATAACCGTGGCTTTTCAAAATGAAAGCAGCCTGAAAGTGACGCAGGACGGCAACAAGGTGATTGTCGACACCAAATTCCGGTTCAACGACAAAGGCGCCTACTCACTGTTTCTGTATGATACCTTAAATACTAATAAAGTAAGGGCCGTGTTACTGAACGATAATCTTGCTGATCCCGGAAAAGGGAAGACCGGCCTTCGCTTCCTGCACCTGTCACCGAATACAGCCGCAGTGGATATTGATGTTTTCAAAGGCAGTGACAGTATCCGGTTGGTGAACAATGCAGCCTATATCAGCGATAAACCGGATGTGGCAGTGTTGTCTCCCTTTAAGGCCATCGCTTCCGGCGATTACCGGGTGAAAGTAAAAACAAAAGCCGGTACAACTATTACAACCGTTCTTGATATACCGTCTGTAAAACTGGTGGAAGGAAAAGTGGTGACGCTTTATCTCAGCGGACTCACCAAAGCTTCCGGGGCCTTAGGGGTCGGCCTCCAGTTATGGCAGCACAGATAAGCAATAGGGAAACCATGTCTAAAGCCGTCCCATTCCTGGGACGGCCTTTTTATAGCCGTTTTTCGTTCTCCCCACAAGGAAAGAATGCCCCATTATTACATAACAGTACATTTTATTTTATCAGGGTGATATTATAATATTGCAGGCAGAACGAAGAGATCATTAAAAAGAGTGAAACACACGCGATAGGAATAGGCGTACACAGTTATTAAACTTTTTAAATCAACTTTATTTGCCGAGCGAAGACCAAACGCCTGCACGAATTGAAGAAGCCTTAAATGCGCAGTAAAAGAAGTGCCTTGTCTTTAAAGATCGCTGAGGAGGCGTGTGATAACTGAAAGAAAGATGAAGAAAAGAGCCTGGATTATACCAGGCCCTGTTCGTAATTTTAATTTCTGCTTTGTTCTATTTCTGGATCTGTGGAGACCTTCTTGTTGTCATAAGTTCGTACCATATCCAGCAAGGTACTGGAGTGGGCATATAAATCATCAAGACTAAGAATTTCTACTTTGGATTCTTTTTTGTTACTGTCAAACAAGCCAACCTGCTTCTTTGCGCCATTAAAATATAGGCGACAGATCGTTTTCCGGTTATTGTCATCCAGAAGAATAGAAAAATAAGACTGAGCATACCTGTAAACAATCCTGTGTACAGGTATGATCTGTCTCAAAATAGATTTTACTATTAAAAATCCGTCTATTTCTTCCTGAGTTGTGAATATTTTCGGTTCATCCTCCGGGAGGGGACTGTCATCTTCAACAGTTGTCGTCTCCAGCTTTTGGTTTTCAGCCTCCTTGGTCAGTGCTGATTTGAGCCGGTCAGTGATAATATCATTGATGTACTGGGTGAAGGATTTTTTAGTAAGCTCTGTAAATTGATCCACGATCTTTTGTGTAACGACGCCTGGATAGATTTGCCTTGCGAAATACTTTACAAAATCGGGCGATGGATTATTCAGCTCCTGGGAAATGAGTACTTTTAACTCATTGGTGTATTTCAATTCACTGGCAGTATTTACAATTTTGGTGAAATCAAAGTTCGTTTTGTGAAACTTCTTTAACTCCTCAATCTGAGTGTCCTTCATTTCAGCGATGTCAAAAACAAAGAAGGGTTTCTCATCCATTCTGTTGGGTTCAACAAGATCGGTGTAAAATCTATATTCTATCCCATTAGTTAAAATTGAGAATTTGGCTTTGGTTGCATGAAAGTATCTAAAGAGCTGCGATGCGTTGTGTACATTGAGTGGCCCTGTATGGCATTTGCATTCTATCAGAATAATCGGAGCGCCGTCCTTTATGATAGCATAATCAATTTTTTCTCCCTGCTTTATTCCTATGTCCGCAACAAATTCAGGGATGACTTCAAGTGGATTAAAAACATCATAGCCTAGTTCTTTGATAAATGGCATGATAAAAGCATTTTTGGTCGCTTCCTCAGTAAGTACCTGGGACTTTAGCTTGGTCACTCTGTCCCCCAGCTGTTTAATTGCATCTTTAAAATCCATAGTTATAGTTTTTAAGATTTGATTTTGGGCTTGTTAAGTAGAGTTGGTTGATACCGGACGTTATTTTGAAAATTTAATTAACGACGGAAATTCACTTGATGGCAGGCTATGAACAGGACGCAGGGTATCTGCTACAGTTAGGCTAATTCTCTCACGGTGTTTTACTAGATAATTTTGAGGTGAATAGGATATTGATGATTGCTGCTAAAAGGGAAAAATACTGATCTTTTGCAGTTTAAAATAACGAATAATTACGCAATCAGCAAAAGAAAGTGGCTTTGTCAGGCCCGAGGATTCCCTCGTACGCCATAAAATGAATGAATATGGAACAGTTGCCGGCCAAAGCCGCCCAAAGCAATAAAACCGTAATTTTAGGTATATATCATCACGCAGCATGGAAATGAGAAGTATACCGCCCGATAAAAGCCTCGCCGATTTTGTTGAAAGCTTCTGGATGGTCCGGAATGACGCAGCAGCGGCGAAAGAGATTATTGTCCTGCCGGACGGCCGGTTCGATATCATTTTTTCTGCCGTGGTCAATAAGGATTTTCATGCTACGCTTCGCGGTTTGGACACCCAGCCGGCGCACGGTACCGTTCCCGGCAATGTTGTCATGTTTGCGGTCAGTTTTAAATTGCTCGCCATCGAGTACCTGCTCGATATTAAAATGGCGGCTGTATTAAACGAAGGACAGCGGCTGCCGGATGGGTTTTGGAACATCGGGCCGCATGACCTGGAAGACTTTGACATGTTCTGCAAAAAAATCTCCGCTATAATGCTGGGCCTTGTCAAACCCGGTATTGATAATCGTAAAAAAGAATTGTTTGACCTGATTTACGCCTCCAATGGTTCGCTGCCGGTGCAGGAGCTGGCTGACCGTGTGGCCTGGAGCCGCCGGCAGATCAACCGGTATTTCAACGAGCAGTTCGGTATTTCTCTGAAAACTTACTGTAATATTTTCCGCTTTAAAGCTTCCCTGCAACAGATCAAAGAGGGGAGGCTCTTTCCTGAATTGGATTTTGCAGACCAGACACATTTTATCAAGGAAGTCAAAAAGTTTTCAGGAGTGTCCCCCAAAGAACTGGCTAAAAACACGAACGGCCGGTTTATATTATTGTCTGGCCTGTCGGAGCATTCATAGCATAATATCGAAAATAATTTTTTCAATTGCATATTTTTGTATACCTTAAATCGTCAATCAGATAAATAGAAAGGACTGCTATCTATATTAAGACCCGATATCGAGATCTCGTTATTACTATATTCATATCCTCAAAATAATCGATTAACCATTTGCCCATCAGATATCCTCCTGGCTATCTTTTCTTTCTCACCCTCAATTAATAATCATGAAAAAGTATGTTTTTCTTATAGTATTGTTTGCAGGAGCTGCGAGCATATTGTTGATGCGAAGAAAGCCGGCTGCAGCAGGGGAATCGCTTGAAAACATGAGCCAGACATTTCCTATCACCATTTCTTCCGCTGTTCCTCATGATGTTTCCGGTCAGGCTACCCCACAAAACCTCTGCACTTTTGCCTGGGATGAATTTTTTGCGCTGAATTGGAAGTCCGACTATGAACAATCAGGTTCGAGAGGAACGCCGGATGCAGGCTGGAAGTATGAAACAGACAAGAGCCCTTATCCGTCGCTGTTCGTATGGGAGACCTATAAACACCGGACGGAGTTGAGGCCGGCCACTAATGTCATGAGCAAATTCGATACAGTACCGTACTATACTTACTATAATTGGAGCCAACCGGTCACAGGTACAGATACCACCGTTTTCAACAACCTGGATGAAAACAATGAAATAGGTTCCTGTGTCGTATTTGGACAGTCTGTTACAAATGATAAGCAATATCAGGTGCTGTACCAGGCAAAGGTGAACCGGGATGAATATAATTATATCAAGACAAATTTCGGCACCAAGGAAAAACTTTATCAGGGCAATATCAATAATCAAGACAGTATCAGCGCGGATTCCGCCTATTTTAAGGGCTCCACCTCCACCTGCGAAAGCGATACCTTCTCCGCGAAGGGAAAAGGGATAGGCAGGGTTATTTGCCTGCCCTGTGGCAACAATCAACGGCCCACCGAAGGCGCCATTGAAGTAAAGACGGCCTGGAGAAGACTGAAATCCAATGAAGACAGTACCAGGTACGTGATGCGTACCGTGCTTACCTACGAGAGCGTCAACGGTGTACTCAGGGCTGTTAATAAACGTTATGCGCTGATCGGTATTCATATCATCCATAAAACCACCACCTTCCCGAATTTTGTGTTTGCTACCTTTGAACAGGTCGACGTACAAAACAGTTTGGCCGGCAGAGGGCATATCACTGACATGGGTTATATAAGGCTTGACAGAGACGGAAATCCGACAGGCCCTTTCGTGAAGAATTACCCGCGCTATCACCCTATACCACAGGTGGTACAAAACTCCACTACCGCGGCGCATGGTTTAATACTGCAGAGAAACCCAAAATCAATATGGCAGTATTACAGGCTGGTAGGCGTACAAGCCGCCACTACCAATGATTCTACCAGCTTTAGCTACTTCCTGGCCAATTATGTGATAGAATCGGATGATACGCTGGCCAAATTCAGAGGCAGTTCGATAAGAAACCCTCAGGACAATAAAGTGAATGTCGTTTATGGAGGCAAAGGTTATGTGATGGGCGGATGCCAGGGTTGTCACGGCGCGTCTCAGGTAAATTTAGGGACTGACTGCTCTTTCCTGCTGGATACCGTAGGCAAACCGGTGCTCCATCCGGATACAGGCTTTACCAGCTCTAAGTTGCAGCGGTACCTAAACGCATTTCAGCGTGTCCGTGAAGGGCAAAAGTAGGCAGCGTAATGTTATTTGCAGTGAGCGATAAATAATGGAGATTGTAATTCCTGCATCAAGGTGTCCGCCATGCTTGGAAAAAACCATCTTGACAAACGGTTTCTTTGATAGGCGCCCAGAACAATAATAGTACTGGCGCCTATCCCATGCAGATAAGCCGGAATCACTTCCCATGGAATACCCTGCAATACCTGGTAGGTTGCCTGGGGATAATGCCTTTTCATGAATTCCTTCATTAACTTTCCATCCGGGAGATGCAGCGAAGATTTCGGGCTTTTTACCGAAACCACTTCGGCCGGCAGATGCTTCAGACTGGAAAGCGTATAGTCAAACATCTTGATGGCATGCACAGAGGAGGGCGAGCCGTCATACAATAACACTGACTTGCTTATTCCGGTAAATTCAGATGGGACCAATAACACAGGGCATACTGCTTCTGCAAGCAATTGACTCAGAAAATGGGACGGTTTTTCCTCTTTAGCCCTGTTAAACGCCTCCCTGGATTCTATGATCAACAAATCAGCATAAATGCTTTCATGCAGCACGGCCTCTATTGCAGTGTCATTATCTTTATGCAGTGAGTGGTTGAGGCCTGACTGTTGACATGCCAGCTCAAACTGTTGTATGCTTTTCTGCCTGGTACGCCTGTCCTTTTCTGCAAAGTCTTTTATCCGTTGGTCCGAAACGCCCGATTCATCTACCAGGTCTTCAAAAGCATAACTTCTGTAACTGATATCTGTCGGAAAAACGCCAACCAAATGGGCCATTTCCTGCCTGGCAATGGATATGGCGTATTCAACGGTACTGCTGGAATAATTCAGGCCATCTAAAACGGCAATTATCTTTTTCATGACTATTAATTTAGAAAGATGATAAAAAGCACGGGGAATATTGAAAGGTGTCATTCTCTTAAAAGCACCATCCGGCGGAATTCCTGCGTCCGTTTTGCATGATACTGCGCTACGGCATACTTTTGAAGGTGTTGCATTGCTTCATCAATGGAATCCGTTACCAGTATATACTGCAGATCATTGGGAGATATCATGTGACTGTTGATCATTTTGTGGAACATGGGCATCAACGGCTCCCAATAGCTGCGGTTCATGAGTACCAGGGGAAAGTTCAGGATTTTATGCGTTTGAACTAAAACAAGCGCCTCGAAAAACTCGTCCAGCGTGCCGATCCCTCCAGGAAGGATCACAAAGCCATAGGAATATTTAAACATAAGCACTTTACGCACAAAGAAATATTTGCAGTTAAAGTGGTGGTCAAGGTATTTGTTGGCGGCTTGCTCCCTGGGTAAACTGATATTGCACCCTACCGATTTGCCCCCGGCTTCTTTTGCGCCTCTGTTAGCAGCCTCCATAATTCCGGGCCCGCCACCTGTCATTACTGTAAATCCCAGTTTTGAAATGCCGGCTCCTGTTTTCCGCCCCAGTTCGTAATACTCGGAACCCGGATTTGCCCTCGCAGACCCAAATACCGCGATACAAGGCCCCGCAAAATGAAGTACCCGGAATCCACGAATGAATTCGAACAGTATCTTCAGGCAAAAGAAGAACTCCTTGCTCCTGGACCGGGGGCCCTCCAGGAAATATTTTTCTTCGTGCCCCGGTAGCTCCTGTGGGACTGCAGGTGGTTGCCCGTTTATTTTAGCTGTTGACATATAATGAATATTGTAAAATTAATTTACCATGATTTTCCTTCGGGCATCATGACCAATGTCATGGAACAGCGTGATTGTCCTCATTTTCCCGCACTCAAAACGAGGCTATAATTGTATTGAAATAAAACTCGTTTTTATGCAGATGTATATTAGCGAAGAAGCTATGGTAGCGGATATGCAGGATAAGTTCCAAACCCTGTATCCATTCCTGAAGCTGGAGTTTTTCAGCAAACCACATCCTGAAGGCGGATATTCTCCTGAAGAAGAGAAAATACCACCGGAAACACGCGTTGAGGAAATGGGAATGCGACGCAGCTTTGGCTGGATTGATATCAGCTATTACCGGACTGCTGCCGAGGTGGAACACGATTTCAGCCACATTTTCGGCCTGAATGCCCAAATATTCCGCAAGGCGGGAACATTATGGCTGGAAACCACCAAAACAGATAACTGGACCCTGGAAGAGTTGAATAATGCAGGCAGATCGGCAAAGAGCCATACGTTCCAGTTACCGGACGCGCCAGATAACGACACCGAATGAAAGCCTGCCTTTTTATACTGTTACTTTTCCCGGGTCTGTCTTTAAATGCCCAGCTCCCCCGGCAAACCGGACGGATGGAAGATGCTGGTGTGCGCGTTTTTTACCAGAAAACCGGTGGAAAACCCGTTTGGCTCACTACCGGAGGAAGACAGAATTTTGACCTGTTTGCAGCATACCTGAGGGAAGCCGCCCGCCTGGGGTTAAATATAGATGACTACGGTCCGGCGTTGATAAAAGCTTTGGCCGATAGTAGCTATCAGATACCAACAGCAGTAGATTCACTGCATATTGATTCCGTTATAACCGCAACGGTCGTACGTTTTTTTAGCGACGTAGCATATGGCCATCTGGTAAAACTTCCTGTTAAGTATAATGGGCTGCCCGCTTTACAGAACACGGGAATAGACATTGCCGCCAAACTGGCTGACAATCTTTTAAGCGGACAGTTTTCATATTTCCTGCCGTCTGTAGAGCCATCGGATACAGCATACATGGCGGTGAAGAACTGTATAGCCGTCTTGTATCCCATTGTTATGGATACTGCTTTCAAAGAAGTACCGGTTACATCACTAAAGGCGGATAGCTCCAATGCGCCGTTATTATTGAGGTTAAGGCAGATTGGAATAAGTGACACGCTTCCCGGCGCCGGCAAGGTATCCTTATCTGCGAGGATAAGGCAGGCCCAACGCCTGTATAACATGTTGGACGATGGTGTTTTGAGGGAACCATTCCTAAAGGCGTTAAACGTTCCGTTGACATACCGGTTGCTCGAATTAAATAGCGCATTAAACCAGCTCCGCTGGCTGCATCAGTACAAGAAAGAGGCTCCTGCGGTATTAGTGAATATTCCATCAACGGGTCTGGTGTTTTACCAGGATGGAAAGCCGGTATTGTATTCCCGGGTGATAACAGGGAAAAAGAGCACACCGACGCCCACGCTTGGAAGTAACATTACCGAAGTGGTGCTGTTTCCTTACTGGACAGTACCCAACAGGATCGCAGTCCGGGAATTGTTGCCCCACATAAAAAAAGACCGGCAATACCTGGTTGATAACCAATTTGAAATATTAGATAAGAAAGGACATATTGTTCCCCCTTCCACCATTGACTGGAACAGTCTTGGCGGCAACAATTTCCCGTATGTTATCCGGCAGAATACTGGCTGTGACAATTCTCTGGGTATTGTGAAGTTAAATTTCTATAGTCCTTTCGGTGTGTATCTTCATGATACACCGGGTAAAGCGCTGTTTATGCTGCAGCAGCGGTTTTTCAGCCATGGGTGCGTGAGAGTGGAAGAGGCTGTGCAACTGGCCCACCTTCTATTGGATAGAGAAGCTGCTGCGATGATAGCCCTGGAGGCAAAAGGCAGTCAACCGGACCAGAGACCTGTAATATTCAGGGTTCCTGTCACAACTTATGTGCTTATACTGTACAATACAGCCTGGACGGATGCTACCGGCCAGGTTAGATTTTATGAAGATGTCTACAGGGAAAATAACTGATCGGTAATCACACCCATTCCATTTTCACTATGTGTTCACATAAATGCTGAGCTTCCGTCAGTACTGTAAAATACCTGGAGCCGGTTATTCCAATGCCGGACAGATAATCCGGCTTTTCTGTCAGGCTACGGCACAGCACAATTCCTTTTTCCAGCAGCATGTATTTTTCATGACGACTTAACGTGGAAAGACAAGTAATAGGATAAAGCCCGGTTTTGTCGACCACGTCTTTCAGCCCCCGGTCGGCGGGGTAGTCCCATGATAACATATTCAAGCCCATACATGCTGCGTACTGGGTTGCATCCGGCGTTATCCTCGTATTGGTTATCAGCCATCCCTGATATTCCTGTTGCTGGCTGTCGTTCGTTTCTTTCATATACCATTCAATATCTTTGAAGCGGGATTGTATATATAAGGGGATTTTTACATCGCAGTGCGTACCCTGCAGTTGATGGTATTTGCATTCAATTACATAGGATTTTTTATCCTTGACGGCATAGATATCTACTTCATGTGTAACGCAATGGCCTGTCATTACCCGGTTCGTGATGGCGGAATATCCGGCTTGTCTGAACAGCTCAGCTATATATTGTTCAAATGGAAATCCCGAGGGACCTAATTCGAAGATGGCCCGTTTAAGCCTGTAACGGCCGGCCACCTGCCTGGACGACTTCTTTAAAATATCATACGCGGTCTTGTATATCGTACGGGTTGATATATTGGGGTACAGGCGTTTGTATAATTCGTTGATTATATACTCTATAGTTTCATTTGAAGCCCCTGATCGCTTCAGGGACTGTCTTATCTTCTCAACGGAGAACGGGACGATGGTCCCATCGGATTTTGTCACCAGTATAGATGGTTGTTTCGTTGCCATATCAAAAGTCTTTCTCCGGCTAATTTATGCCTGTATAGCGTGGCATTATGTGATATTCATTATCATTTTTATTGATTGTGGTCATGTATTCATTCATGTGTTAACAAAAACACGACATAAATCAGACTGGCGATTGACAATCATCATTTCCTGCTGCATACGGTTCGTCTAACTTTAACAAACATAACGAAGCAGGTAACGGACCGGAAATTTTCCTGATGATACTATAGAATTTTTTCACCGGAATAAAATAAAAATATGAATACGATATTCAATAATAAAGTAGCCATTGTTACGGGTGGAAGCTTTGGTATTGGCCGCGCCACGGCAATTGCATTTGCGCGGCAGGGCGCGTCGGTAGTGATCGCAGATTGTGTGGAAGACCTTAACCGGGAGACATTGCAACAAATAGAAGCTGACGGAGGTAAAGCAACGTTTATAAAATGTGATGTCAGTAAAGCGTCCGACATTGAAGCGATGGTTGATAAAACCATCAGTATGTACGGCCGGCTGGATTTTGCCTTCAACAATGCAGGGATTGAAGGTGTGGCAGCTACCACGCAACAGTGTACTCAGGAGAACTGGGAAAGAACGTTGGCTGTAAATCTTACCGGTGTCTGGCTGTGTATGAAACACGAGCTCTCCCATATGTTGCAGCAGGGTAGTGGCGCTATTGTCAATTGCGCATCTGTGGCCGGTTTGGTTGGGTTTCCTTCGCTCCCGGCATATGTTGCCAGCAAGCATGGTGTGATAGGACTTACCAAAACCGCCGCGCTGGAATACGCCAAATGGGGTATCCGGGTAAATGCCGTTTGTCCGGGTGTTATAAAAACACCCATGATAGACCGCTTTACGGGGAATAATAAGCAGGCAGAACAACAATTTGTGGACATGGAACCTGTAGGGCGCATGGGAGAGCCGGCAGAAGTGGCGGCAGCAGTGATATGGCTTTGTTCGGATGCAGCCTCTTTTGTCACTGGTGCAGCCCTCCCGGTTGACGGTGGATGGATCTCTCAATAAGTATGGACAGTCTGATGGCGGCTAATGGTAACTGTTTGTCATGTATTGGTAAGCATTGCCTGTGCGTAAGCCAGACCTTTGTATAAAAAGCGAATGGAGACTTTTTTCCTACTGACTAAATAAAAAAGGGCTTGAGGAGAGGATTGAGCAGTATATTTTGTTGGATGAGTTGTTTTGAGATGCCCACCATAGGAATATATCTATCAATACAAACAGGCCGTCTTTTCAGAAGCGGCCTGTTTGTATTGATAGATTAATAGTTATTGTCCCCACCGCTCTTTCACCACCTTACATTCTGTTTTTGATATCCAGACATCCACAGTCCCTCCGTATGCAGGTTTCGCAGGATACTTCCGGATAATAAAAAAAGAATCTGTTTCGGTCACATCTACTATAAAGGGATTGCCTTTTTCGTTGTATCGCGTAAACAAAGCGATGCTCTGTTTTTTGAGCGAGTCCATCTGGCATCCTTTTGCGGTATAGTTAAATCTACGTGCATGTTTTGCCTGCTGGGCGGTAGCACAGGCAGTTAACATAGCTATCAGCAGGATACAAATGTTTTTTTGCATGGTGTTGTTTTTTTAATAAACCGGGAAGGTATTATACGGATATGGGTTAAATACTCTATTCGGCATCAGATTCTGTGATACATTGGAAAGGTCATTGAGCGGGTTAAAGTCTGCAGGCATCAGATCATGATAAAAAACATTAGACCGGCTAATGACCAGCGAGTTTAATCCATCCATCCTATCTACCTGAATATCTCCCTGATATAAAGTTTTACCCATAGAATAGCTCGTCACCGGATGCGTACCACTATGCTCATGTACCCAGCTATGGCCATTGTTAGGATGTGTATGGAAAGAGAACTTCGCATCGGCATGTCTGGCTTCTTCATAACCTGTCATGGTGGACTTACCTCCTTTGGACCAGGTTACTGTACCGTCGGCGTTTACAAACCCTCCATACTCCTTGCCTCTGGCAAAAGACCGCTGTACTAATTTACTGATAATAGCAAACTGTTTTCTGGTTAGTTTGGCACCGGGATCAGTTAGTTTGCTATAAGCTTTATAATTGATAGAAGTAGACAGTTGATATACACCCCAGGATGTTGCAGCACCTATCAGACCTGCTTTTAAAATACTTCCGAAATCACCGCCACCCAAGGCATTGCCGATGGTACCACTGGCAAAACCGGAGACCAGCGCGCCGCCACCACCACCAATATAAGAGCCTGCCGCGCCTCCTATCGCGCCAGTGAGCATTCCCGTACCCACTGCGCCCCATATATTCTCGCTACCAGATAAGGCACTGAAGCCCAATCCTGATAAGCCTCCGCCTACTGCGCCACCTATAGCAGAGGCAAACAGGCCCGCATGGGCAATAGTACCTGTGGCATTCGTGAGTACGGCGCCCGCAGCCGAGCCTATGGCTGATCCTGCGCCGGCAGAGGCGCCTCCGATAACAGCACCTGCGCCGATGTATCCAAACCACTCCCAGAAACCCTTCGCTCCTTTTGCTTTTGCAACACTATATCCCGAAAAAGCACCGAAAGCTGCACCGATGGCAACAACAAACCAAACGAAACGGCCATCAGGATCTACAAACATAGCCGGGTTGTTTCCCATGCCCTGATAACCGTTGGCAAACTGACGGCCCGGGTCTATGCTGATAAAACGCCCCAGTTGCGGATCATAATATCTGTAATCAAAATAGTACATATTAAGCCCCATTTCCGCATCCAGTTCCTTAGCCTGATAAAGGTTGTTATTGGCTGTACGCATAGGGGCAGAGCTACTTTGGGAAGCAATAGACAATCCATAAGGGTATAAGGTATTCTCCTGGATCAATGGTCCGCTCCTATGTACTACTGTAAGATCATCAAACCATACATCTGTCACACTCTCATTGCTGGCATATACATAGAGGAATCCGTTTTTAGGTGCGGTGATCTGACCAACATATTCCTGCATCACGTCTGCGCCCTTATTTATACGCAATACCTGTCCACTGACCATCTTAAAATCTTCATCAAAAAGTAGATAATTGAGGTACGCCTTTGGAGCGGTCCCCTGTGTATTATTCTGCTGCTGCGTGGTTTGAATAAAAGTACTAAAATCAGTTTTATTGATTATGGTATTGTTGCCCTGTACAAGATTGCCATGGCCCCCATCCACTGCTGTGCCCTGGCTGCCCAGCATAGCATTGAGCAAGGCACTGACCATATCATTGACAGGAGTTCCTGTATTAGATGGGCTCATGGTTTTATAGAATGCTCTTGTACCAATATCAATTGTATCACCGGCCATCACTTTTAACACCAGAGAAGGACCGATACGCTTATTGACATCACTTCCGTTTAGTTTGCTCCAGAACCTGTTGGTATTGGCATTATAAAACGGGTAGGTGACAGGTATTGTTTCTTTCGTTCCGTCCCTGTTGCTGAAAATAGCGTTTTCCACTGCATCGCGGGCTGGTTCCATCGACGCATTATAAACAGCAGTATCCTTCTGATCTGTGATAACCGTGCGGATATTACCAATCTGGTCCGACAGGAAATAGTCATTGCAGAAATTGGTCTGGTTAGTGGTTGACGATGTAACCATCCGAATTCTTCCCGCACTATGGCCGAAATGCAGCAGGATACTATCATTCTTATACACTATATTTCCGATATAGGTATAGGTTATCTGTGCATTTCCTTCTTTCACGATCTTTTGCCATCTGTAGCCGGAGGCATCATATACGTATTTGATCGTTTTATTGGCATCACCCCCAAACGTAAGCACATCCGGCTTTTCAATGACATTATTCCAGGCCATTGTTATACCTTTATTGGCATCACTGATGAGATTGCCGTCTTTGTTATAATTATACTGGTCCGTAGTGGTATTGCCGTTTTTGAAATCTGACTGTTTGTTGTCCCCGGCGGCATCCGTCACTTTCGATAACACATAGGAATCAGGCTGGTAGGTATAGGTAAGGTCATCTACTGCTTTTGTATTACCCAGCAGGGTAGCATAACTACGCATGGACATGATGTTACCGCCTTCATCGTATCTCAGATTATCCACAGTGTAATTTTTCTCCTGTTGTGACCATTCTCCGCTACTACCACCTGTATTTCTGATAAAATGGGCTTTTTTAAGTCTGTTGGCAATATCATAGTCATAACCATATCCCATGGCTTCATCCGGAGAACCGGCCCTTCTCCAGATAACACCAGACGCATTTCCACCCAGCTGACTACGCCGGAACCCTTCATTAAACGCGATTCTGGTACCAAAAAAATGCGGGCCTGTTTTATTATCAGCATAATCAGCATTGATCCCTGTCAACCACCCTTTAATGTTATAGGTGTAGTTAAGTGTTTCAATACCATTACCCAGTACTTTCCGGGTAATCTGTCCAAGATCGTTGTAATAGTATTCTTCCAGCCTTTTTTCGGGTTGGTTATTTACTGCCAGCCATTTCTCTTTCAGTTTACCATCATCATAGTATACATTGCGCAACCGTGTTTCCAGCGTCTTTTGCGGTTTTCCCCAGGGGTTATTATTTACCTTATGTGTACTGATAACCTGACTGGTGAAGTCGAACTGAACACTTTCAACATCTGTGCCTCCCAAAATATTATCAACATGTGCCTGAATAATCCTGCCTCTGTCGTCGTAATAGGTAACTGAAGTCAGCCATTCCGGCCCCGAAACACCGGAAGGATATAATACCTTAATACGGGACCCTGTTATCAGTCCGTCGGTACGCTGTGATTTCACCGGCTTGGGCAATCCTGATCCGCTGTTTGCCTTATCAATATAGGTTGTATTAAAAGCCCTCTCGCTGGCACCCGGGAAATCATAATTATCATAGTAATTTATGTTCAGTGGTGTGCAGGATGAGCAGCTGCTCAAGCCCAGATAGTCTTCATCCACTTCAGTCCGGGATACGATCTGCTGGTCCTGTAATGCAGGATCAGTCTGAATCAGTATTTCAGTATTATCCGGAGTAGAGAATCCATCCTCCAGTGCTACTGAGTTTTTAGCGATATAGCTGGAGGCTCCATCATAGCGGCTAACTATCAGATCAACCGGAGCTGGCTTACTGATGGTGATTGTGCTACCATTCCGAATGGCAGCCTGGTCTATCTGATCCTGCAATTGCTGACGGGTTGCAGCAGAAGCATACAAACCGGATACCACTACACGGCCTCGTTTGTCATATACACGGTAGTTCCATTTCCCGGTGAGCCGCTGGCCCGGTGTCTGCGTTAAAACCGGCCGGTTCTTTTTGTCATAAACCATCCATATATCATCTATGCCTGCATCTTTCCTGACGATGTTCCTGCCCTTATCATCAAACTGATAAGCCGTACAGAGGTTACGCTTGATATCTGTATTAAGGGGCCAGGCAGTAGCAGCGGGGATACTACTGTAATTGGCTTGTATCCAGCTTACGGCTTTTGGAGGAATAGTATATCTTGTCTGACCAAAATCATCGTAAACATTATAGCTGCAAAGCCATATCTGACTATTTTCGTCATACTGCGCCTTGCTCATGATTACCTTTCCCTGACGATCGAGATAAGACATGGATAATCTGCCGTCGATGTCCAGGGATTCATTGACAGTTATTTCCGTTGTATCATACAGTCGTTGTGCTCCTGCTGCCAGTGCCGGGGTGGTGTCATTTATCATCACCCATCTCCATACTTGTTCTCCCGGCAACATGGCCCTGACATAACCGGAAGTTCCTGCATTGGAACCCATCCAGCTATTGCCCGCTGTGGCATCCTGCAGATTATTGCCCTGCGCATCGTTGACACGTTTGTTATAAAAAAAGTTCTCAGTGGGGAACATTTTTTTATAAAAATTCCACTGGCCGGTGCCGGCATTGGTTTTTAAAGCCCCGGAGGAAGTACTGTCTATATAAGGCAGAAACACTTCCCTGCTACGTCCAAGATCATCATAAGCGATGGGATATACCAGATCTTTTTTGAGGGCATCCGTTTTTACGGACACCTGCTGCAATGGCCTTCCAATTCCATCATACCACACTTTTTGAATGGCGGCGTCTTTGGGAGCGAGCGCACTAATATCAGCATCTGTATTGACACCGGGTTTTAAGAGGCTTACCTCGGTAATGATGTTGCTGTTGTAAGAGGTGATGGCGTTGGGACCAAGATCATTCAGACGGCTTTCCGATTGCGTATAGGTGGCAGCATTTGAAGCGGGTGTGTTGGCCGACTGTCCGTCACCCACTGCCACCGTTGCTACCTGCGTATACGCGTTGGTGGTAGAAGATCCATAAGTGGAGGTTACCTTTCTGCGATAATATCTGGTTGCGGTAATTACCGGAGGGGAATAATGCAGCTGCGTAGCTCCTGCAATAGTGGTCCATGTATTTCTATCCGCAGATTCCTCCCATTGATATACAAACCGCCCTTCATCACCACTCGCCGGCTCTCCCTTAATAGTGCGCGGACGGGTATTAGGTGATATGAGCTGATAACCATAAATTTCTCCTGGTTGAAGAGGGCGCCGTACCACCACTTCTACTTCCCGGCTAAATACACTGGCATCATAAGAAGTGACCATTACACGATACTTCATATTTTTAGTCAGCGCGGCAGGTGTATGGGAAATGGCGGTGGCCCCGCTAATATTTTCCCATTCAAATTCACTGTTAAGCCTTTGCCACTGATAGGTGAAAACACCATTGCCACCAGAGGGTGTTGTCTGGGTTAATGTTGCCGGTATTGTGTTGTACTTTACATACTGCAAAGCTGGTGTGATCTGCTGTAAGATGATAGGAGTAACGATAGTAACGCTAAGATTAGCGCTATATCCATTTTCAGTAGACACTTGTACATTCCCGGTACCACTTCCGGTCCAGGTAACTTCTATGTTTGTACATTTTTCGCAAATTCTGGCCGGCTGCCCTACAGGCCTGCAGCCATCATTGACGATCTGGTAATTGCCTCCTGTTACAGACCAGCAATAATCCGGATTAGGATTATTGGGATCATATGCATGAAGTACAGCTGAATACATCACCTTTTCTCCAACTTTCACAGTTGTCGGGCCGTATATCTCAAGATTATTCTGCCCCAGGCTTACACCTGTTAACAACAGGAGAGGAAGACAAATCAATAAAAATAATTTCCTGTTCATATTAGTGTTTTTAAACAACCTGTAGAATTGTTATTTAATGATATACCTGGCATTAGGCACAATGGAATAAAAGTATTCGGTACGAGTATAGTCATCACTCACCACTTCCATATTCCCTTCGTACTTTCTGTATTGCCGGTATTCTTCTTCCAGCATTGCCGGGATAACAAAGGATGCCCCATTACAGGAATAGGTTTGCGTATTGTTGGAGGTATTGTTGTAGTATGAACCATCCATGTACTCCTGTGTGTCTATCTGTGTCTTGATGTCCACATTGTAGTTTGTCACACTGTAAGGAACAGTACAGGCTGCATCGCTGTAAAAGTTGACAATGAGGTTTTGGGTTTTGGTTGTCAGACGAGACCATTTGTCCACAGTACTTGCGCTGGTATGGTTGCTGGAGGTGAATTTGATATATAATACTGCCGGCATACAGGCCCCTTCATTATTGGCTTTGGTTTGGCCATTGTCAGCAATCTCCTTCAAGGCTTTCGCATTTGCATCTGCCAGGGAAATATTGGAAGAATATTTCTTTGCAGGTACCGTATATACAACATTCGAACCGATGCCTCCGCCTGTACACTGTTTGGCATAAGTACCGGATTGTATTTCATTATACCAGGTGCAGATACCATTGGTATTTGCGTATTGCTGTCCGTTCAGACGCATATCTTCCTGAGCCTGGTCATTTGCATCATCCAGGGATATATAGGAAGTGTATTTGCCGCCGGGTATATTGTAGGAGACGGATGTTCCTTCCCCCAGATAACAACTCCTGGTAAAAGTATTGGTAAGTGGTGCATTTTTGAACAGTGGTTGTATAGCTGTATATTCATTCCATTTGATGATATTCCGGTCCTGGTCCCTTACTGCCTTTATTCTGTAAAGTTTATCATACTCATTCCAGGTGATCTTATTATTGGCATCACAACCTGTAATCGTTTGCCCCGTATTTGGGTCATAACAAGTTGTTAGCATAGTGGAATAGTCAGGGTGCAAACGTAGTTCGTCAATACGGGCAGTTCCGCTGATGGTAATGGCGGCACCACCGCTTATCAGATACCGGTATAATGTCCAGCCGGTAGCAGTATTCAGCTCCGACCACTTCAATGTTCCTCCGCTCACAGCCGTAGCCCCATCCCGGGCCCAAAAGGAAAGTGTGTAATTTTTTCCGGCCGGTAATGCCGTCCTGGTAATATTTCCCCGACTCAGCTGATAACTGTTTTTACCGGTTGCGGCCTGTACACCTGCATCCGGTGTTCCGGTATAAGCCCAGTTACCCTTGGTAGATGATTCGAAGCTAGTATAGGCAATCTCGGATATGGCTGCATTGGTAACTTTAGCTAATACCGCCTGCGTGATATCATCGTAAATAACGGATGATACCGCACCGTTCTGCAGATTACGCAACTGTGAAATGTTCCACTTGCTGTCATATACCTCATAAACATTCGTTTCCCTGATAGCCGGGATCCTTGCCAGGCTGGCAGGATTAAATGCAGGCACTTCCGCAAAATCCAATGGCCTCGTACTATAGAGACTGTAGGATTTTAAAGGTCTGATCACACTACCTCCCAAAACCTGGAAGTCTGTTGCCTCATAGCTAAACAATTTCCTCCCGCCATTTCCCTCCAACCATACTTCTGTAGCGATAGGTACTTTAATACCAGCCGTCTTCATCGCCTCTATCCCCCCTGCCAACGTATAGTCGTAAGGGTAATATAAAGACTTTACCATTTTTAGCCCTGCAGACCTGTCATAGTCAGTCGACACTTTTCGCAGCGTCAGATTACTGTTATCATATTCATAAATAGTCTGACCACTGTAGGAACTGCCATTTTCGTAATAGGAGGTTTGGGTAGTAGAGGATAACTGCGTCAAACCCCACATGGGATAATAGTCTTTATATACATAGTTATTTGACCTGACATTATTCTGAATAATCTCCCTGTCTACCCCCACCTTTATTGACCGGAAATCTGAACCAGTGTAGTTACTTCTGCTAACACTATAGTAATTCACCGTTTTACTGATCATTCGTCCATCAGGTCCATAGGCAGTGGTTACCTGAGGCAGTCCCAGCGCCCAGTCAGCTTTATCTTTTGGCACATAGGGAAATTGTGAAACATCGGTATAGTTCTGATAAAACCAGGGTATTGTTTCTCCGTCCATTAAATCCTTAAAAGAACTAAACTCGTACACGGTGCGACCAGTGTTTCGTTCCGGTGTACCGTTAATTACCTCCACCCGGGCATATCCTGAAGGACTCCCCTGCGTATAGGTTAGACCGTTAATAGGTTCACTCATACGGACATCCGCCGGATAGAACTTATCGGCAGTAACACCTGTCCGATAATAATAAACAGGAGTTTCTATATTGTAACCGGAACTTTTGCCCGCTTCATTGGTATAACGGTATTCTGTAACGACATCATTGGCGTGCGAAATACCGTCATAGATGATTTGTCTCTTTATACGTAAACCTCCGGTGGCCTTTTTGTCATCTTTAACAACATCGTTGGTCCAGCTAAAACGGAAATTCAGTCTATCCATATCTTCCATCGCAAAACCGCTGTAGGAAAGCTGAATTATATAATTTCCGTTATAAGGAAGGTCCAATGACAGGAAACGGTCACCAGCGGCCAGATTCGGTGCAAAGTTTGTTTGTTCAAACAATGTTCTGGTTCGGTCTTCTGTCGTGATCTTTATTTTGACAACGCCTCTTGACAAATTTCTGAAATAATCCCTGTCGGCATCATTGTCAAATTTCCAGGTTATACCAACCTGGTTGGAGAATAGTTTAAAAACGTTGATCCAAACCTCATTATCTCCATAATAGGGCATCGAACGCTGATCTTTGTCAATTGTAAAATTATCATTGTTCTCATATTCCAGGAAAGTGTATCCTCCGCTGGGATGAATGATTTTACGAAGGCTTCCTGCTTTCATAAAATAGAAATCCGGATTTCTGTCAGCACCGGTCATATCTCTGAAAGGAGGCACCAACGTAGTATTGCTCTTTCCGTTGTAAAAGCCCCAGAAGTCAATTGACCGGGAATCTCTCGGTGGCAACAGGATGTCTTTTTCATAATCATATATCGTGGGTGGATTCTCTCCTCCACGGGTATACTCCGTGATTTGTTTCAGTACAAGTCGTTTTTCCTTTTCACTCCCGGTACAGGGCGGCCGATAAGAAACAAAACCTGCCGGTGTACTATACTGATAATCCAGGCGGACCCCTCTGATTAATCCTGTATCTCTGACTTCAACATAACGGAGCGCTTGGTCACTGCCGAAATCACAACGTCCTTTGGTATCATAAATAAATTTCACATAGTTATTGTTAGGGAGATCTATTCTGGAGATTCGTTTTGATTGCAGCAGGATATCCGTATATTTTGTACTGTTCTGTAAGATACGATTGCTGGCCAATGGATCGGTAACGATGATTTCAGGATTCCTGGAAGTATAGAATTTGATCTGCGAATCATAAGTAAATTGAATGGAATCGGCTCTAAACGGCGCGATAACACGGGAGAGCATCCATGCAGATACGTAATATTTGTTGATATGAGGTGCAGTATCCCCATAACCGGAAATCTGACTGAGTTCTCTTTCCGAAAAAACATACGTGGTTCCATCTTCCGTGGTGATCGTAAAAGACGAAATAGTGCTGGCAGGCGCATCTGCCATCACAGCCTTGTTAACCTTTACCTTAATTTTCGAGTCGGGTGCCAGTAATATGCTACCATTCTTTCCAAGATAAAATTTTCCTACATGTCCATCAAAGGAATACTGGAAAACATCCAGCTGTGCATCAATTTTATCATGATAAAAAGAATCCAGCAGATTGCCGGGAGAAGTGGCAGGTGCAGGTGCATACATAAACCCCTTATCTGGATAATCGTCCGGAATGCCATTAACGGTACGCGCAATCATACCGCCAGAGTTTAATGTCCAGCCAAGACCTGTACTGGTGGGCATTTCCTCTACTTTAATGCCTCCTGCGAAATAATGAAGGGAAATGGAAAGGTTAAGGGAGCCCCTACTAAAATCGAATACAGGATAAGTAATTTGTGGTATTCCAGTATAAAAGTTAACCGGCACTTCGCTGATTCTGGCCATAGCAGAAACATCTGCAGAAGGAGCCACTGTACCGGCAACCCTGGGCAACTGAGTGGGGGTATATTGACCAAGGGCATAGGAGGTCAACAACACTAACCACGGTAACAATAAATAAGACCGCATAACAATGATTATTTACATAGGTATCCTCAGCTACAGCTTTTCTAAAAAATTTAAATTACTCCCACTGTCATTTAAATGGGGCTTTGGGCGGATAGGCTGAAGAATGGATATTTTATAGGTTAATGTATACTTCGCTTTCAGGATAAATCAAATCAACTCAGTCTTAAAAATAGGAATTTTATTTTAATAGTTCGGTAGTTTTTAGAACAGGAATTTAGGTGCGAAAATCTATGGATAATCTGAAAATTATAAGAAGATATTCAGAGGAGAAGAAAAAGAGTGAAAAGGCTATGATTTGGTGTGAAGTAATCTCAAACCGCCTTGAATAAAGCGCTAAGCTTTATCAACACAAGTATGGACCAAGTAGTTGGAATGACTAACCCACAGAAGAAATTTCTCGCCTGGCTTGTTGAAAAAATGGGTGATATTTCCAGTGCGTCATAATTTTTTGAACCTGTTCTGTTATAGTGATGGAGCGTATTGCGAGAAAGCATTCGTCATCAGTTTAGCTGGAAAATAAATTTCCCGGGATTGTTTGATAGGGCGTTGGGTAGCCTGAAGCAAAAGGACTGCACAGCAGCTTTTGATCCGGGCTATATTCCTAAAAAAGGCAAAAAGACTTTTGGTAAGGGACGGTTTTGGAGCAGTAAAGACAGCCGTGCCATGGCCGGCCTTGAATTGGCCGCCTGGTGCTGATAGATGTTAAAGATGCCACTGCTTAGCATATAGAGGCGGTGCAGACACCGGCGGATAAACAGGAGGACCGTACGGAACATTGCTGTTTTGGTGCAGGGAAGACGGAAATGACTAAAAACAAAGAAGGTTGTAAATCATCGATTTACAACCTTCTTTGTTATGTGCCCAGAACTGGATTCGAACCAGCACACCCTTGCAGGCGCTGCGACCTGAACACAGTGCGTCTACCAATTTCGCCATCTGGGCAACTGATATTGTGATCAGGGGTTGCAAAAGTAAGCATTGTTTTTAATTCACCAAATTTTTTTTAAAATATTTGCTTACTTACCAGTAAGTAAGTATTTTTGCGGGCGTTTTAATGCATGGTTGATATGACGCTCATGAAAGATAAAATAGTGTCGCTGGCGGATAAGCTGATCCGCGTTAAAGGCTTCAATGCCTTTAGCTATAAAGATATTGCCGACCCGCTAGCAGTAAAAAACGCGGCGGTGCATTATCACTTCCCGTCAAAGGCCGACCTGGGCATCGCCGTGGTGGCGGGAGAGATGCAACGTTTCCAGCACAACACACAATTGTGGCAGCACCTGCCAGAAGATGAACAGCTCGCCCATCTGTTCGATGTGTTCCGCAGGCATTGTCATGCAGGCAACGTATGTCTCATGGGATCGCTGGCACCGGACTACGAAACACTGACACCTCCCATGCAGGAAAAAGTAAACGAAATGGCGGAAGCCATCGTGGAATGGGTAACGGCCGTGCTGGAAAACGGACGCAAACATAAACGCTTCCACTTTAAAGGCGCAGCAGGCGACAGGGCCCTGCTGGTCATCTCCAATCTTCAATCTTCCCTGCTGCTGGCAAGGGTCATGGGCGCTCACACGTTCGACAGGATCAGCCGGCAACTGCTGGAAGACTTACGTTCATAAAATCACATACTATGAAAAGAGTTGTTATTACCGGTATGGGTGCGATCACTCCTTTGGGAAACAACGTGGCCACTTTCTGGAACAACCTCGTGGCCGGCACCAGCGGTGCTGCCACCATCACCCGCTTCGATGCCTCCCGCTTCCGGACAAAATTCGCCTGTGAGCTGAAAGGATACGATCCCGCAACGGCGCTCGACAAAGCGGAAATTCGCAAGACCGACCCCTTCACGCAATATGCCCTCTCCGCCGCAGCGGAAGCCATTAGTGACGCAGGGCTCAACTTCTCCGCCATGGACCCGTTTGATACCGGCGTGATCTGGGGCTCCGGCCAGGGCGGCATGCAGACGTTCGAAGAACAGGTAACGGAATATGTGACCGGCGATTACAACCCGCGCTTCAGTCCCTACTTTGTGCCACGGCTCATCACCAATATGGCCTCGGGCATGATCTCCATCAAGTACGGCCTCATGGGCATCAACTATACCACGGTGTCGGCCTGCGCCACTTCTAATACGGCCATTATGGACGCGCTCAACTATATCCGGCTGGGCAAGGCCAAAGTGATGATCACCGGCGGCTCTGAAGCGCCTGTTACCCCGGCTTCCGTCGGTGGTTTCTGTGCCATGAAAGCGATGTCTGTCAGGAACGACGACCCCGTGGCGGCTTCCCGTCCTTTTGATACGGAGCGCGACGGCTTCGTCATGGGCGAAGGCGCGGCCGCCCTGGTACTGGAAGAATACGAACACGCCAAAGCCCGTGGCGCCCATATCTACGCTGAAGTGGCCGGCGCAGCCATGACGGCAGACGCATATCACATGACCGCCACGCACCCGGAAGGCCTGGGCGCATTCCAGGCCATGAAAAGCGCTTTAGAGGAAGCGGAACTGAATCCCGGACAAGTAGACTATCTCAATGCGCATGCTACGTCCACACCGGTAGGCGATCTCAGCGAAATAGCAGCTATTACACGGCTGTTCGGCACCACGCCTGGCCAGCTGCACATCAGTGCTACCAAGTCCATGACAGGGCACCTGCTGGGCGCTGCAGGCGCTATTGAAGCTGTCGCCTGCATCAAAAGCATCACGGACGGCGTAATACCGCCTACCATCAATACCACCACGCTGGACCCGGCCATCCCCGCCGGATTACAGATCGTGCTGAAAACAGCAGTGGAGAAAGAGGTGAAAGTAGCTGTCAGCAATACTTTTGGCTTCGGCGGCCACAATGGTATCGTAGTATTCAGAAAAATATAGACAAAACTGTATCTTGTGTGTTGGTCATTTCCGAATCTATCAACCTGAAATTATCAACCGAACAATGAAGCCAGTTTTTTTAAGTATGCTCCTGTGGGTCTGTTGCCAGCAATTACATGCGCAACAGGCCTGCCCAGTCATTCCCCTGCCTGCCCAGTCTTCCCGGGCCAACGGCGAAATGATACTCAACGATGAAGTGGTGATCGCGGCAAAAGACAACAGCCTGCGCCCACTGGCCGACTATCTCAGTAAAGAACTGGAACGCCGGTTTAATATCAGCTATGCTGATAGGGCCAGACCATCCGGTAAGGCAACCGTGATCACGCTGGAACGCGATAAGTCAGGTAATAACCCCGACGCCTACACGCTCCGGATGAACAAAGCCGGCGCAGTGATCGCGGCGGCCCACCCGGCAGGTATTTTTAACGGTATCAGCACCTTATTGCAACTGGCGGAAACCGCCGTGCCCACGGGCACCTCGCGGCATGTGGCCTGCTGGAACATCACGGACGCGCCCCGCTACGCATGGCGTGGCTTTATGCTGGATGAATCCCGCTTTTTCTTTGGAAAAGAAAAAGTAAAATCCATCCTCGACTGGATGGCTTTCTATAAACTGAACCGCTTCCACTGGCACCTCACCGATGCACCCGGCTGGAGGCTGGAAATAAAAAAATACCCGCTGCTCACCACGGTCGGCGGCATCGGCAACCATACCGATCCTAAAGCGCCGGCAGCTTTCTATACCCAGGACGATATCCGCGAAATAGTGGCCTATGCAAAGGAACGTTTCATTGAAGTGGTCCCCGAGATAGACATGCCCGGTCACGCCAGCGCGGCCAACAGGGCCTATCCTGCCTTCGATGGGGGTGGGACGGAGAGATATCCCTCTTTTACTTTTAATCCTGGTAAAGAAGGTACTTACCAATACCTGGCGGACATCCTGAAGGAAACATCAACACTCTTTCCCGCCGGCATGATCCACCTCGGCGGTGATGAGGTGTCTTTCGGCAACAAGGCCTGGGACTCGGATACCGGGGTGATCAGCCTGATGAAAGCCAAAGGTTTCGTGGACCGTAAACAGGTAGAGGACTACTTCTTCCAGCGTATGGCCGATACCGTATTCAGCCTGCGTAACAAAGTAATGGCCTGGGACGAAATTGCCACGGCCAGCCTGCCGGCCAATAAAACCATTGTTTGCTGGTGGAGACAGGAAAAACCGGAGAACCTGAAAATGGCCCTGGACAAAGGCTACAGCGTAGTGATCTGCCCGCGGCTGCCTTTTTATTTCGACTTTGTGCAGGACAGTACCCATAAAATAGGCCGCAGATGGAAGATAGGAGAGTATAACGACCTGAAGTCAGTATATAATTTTTCTGTTGCCAGCATCCCCGCGGTGAGCGGCCACGAAAAGCAGGTACTGGGCGTACAGGCATGCCTGTGGTCAGAGACCATCTCCAACCCCAAAAGGCTGGACTTCCTGCTATTCCCCCGCATCACGGCATTCGCAGAAGCTGCCTGGACACAACCGGCTTCCAGGAATTTTGATCAATACGTGGAACGGCTGAAGCCACAGATGGAACTGTTTGAACAGGCCCGTCTTTATTATTACGACTACTTTGCACCGTCCCGCCATGTGGAGACAGGCAAACCTACTGACCAGAAAAGTTTTATCGATTAAGGTTATTTGCTTTTATCAAGCGCCATCTTCAGTGCCAGTCCTGCAAAGACGCTGCCCATCACCCATTTCTGGGCGCGCACCCAGCCGGGGTTGGCGCTGAACCAGCGCGTTACCCGCGCAGCGGAGAAGATGATCAGGCTGTTGACCATAAAACTGATCGTCAGCTGGATAAACCCAAGCGTGAGGCTCTGTATCAATACCGATCCGTATTCCGGCTTAATGAACTGGGGAAAAAGAGAAAGATAAAACACGGCTACCTTGGGGTTAAGAACGCTGGTAAACAGTCCCATGCTAAACAAACGAAGCGGCGTATCGTGTTTCAGGTGACCGGCACTCTCAAATACCGCCCGCCCGCCGGGCTTCACCGCTTGCCATGCCATATACAGCAAATATATCACACCGATGGTCTTCAGGGTAGTATAAGCATAAGGAATGGCCATCAGGATGCTGGTAAGGCCAAAAGAAACCAAGGTGATATGGAACAATAATCCGGCGGCGACACCCAACAGAGAAATCATAGCGGCCTTCCTGCCCTGTGTCACGGAACGGGTGACAAGATAAATCATGTTCGGACCCGGCGTGAGGACCATAACCAGCGCGGCGAAGGCAAAAAGTAACAGCATGGCGAAGAAGTTTAACTGACTCTCCTGATATACGAAAAGACCTGTAAAAATAATGTTTTGCCCGTAAAATTACGTTTACTTCCTTTTCGCATACCGGGAGCTTCAGTTCTTTTTTATCGACATCAGACGTTGCATCAGCCAGCCTGGCTTCTTGATCCGGCAGTTATGAAAGGCGGCCATCTGCCATTGGTCTTCATTGTTTTTGATCCACAGGGTGGTGTTAATAGACTGGCGGCTTTGCTGGGCTTTTTTCTGCCAACGGAAGCGGATAGCGCCCCGGGCAATCACTACCGCGGTGCGGTCGTTCAGAAACCGCATCTGGTCTATCTCGCCTTCCAGTCTGGCGCCACGGAACATAAAATTGTTCATCAGCTGCTCGTGGGAAGTAATGTATTCTTCCCGTCCTTTCAGGTGCATGCCATTAAAAGTAATGTAGTCGCAGTCTTCCGTAAGATGAACGGCCGCGCCTTTGAAATCCAGCGTTTCAAACGACCGGTAAATTTCTTCGTTGACCTGCCGGATAGCTTTCATTTCAGTTACTTTGTTCATAATACCTGTTTTTTGATGATACAAAGCTAGGTGTCACCGTGGCGCCGGAACAGGCTTTTTCAGTTGAATGCATCACCTCTTCGGTGAAAACGGGATTTTTATCGGTGAAAGGAAAATTATTGTTTTTTGGCTGCCACCTGACGCACTACCTCGGGTAAATTGGGCGTGAGGCCCGGTAATTTTATCTTGTAGCGGAACAGGCCATTATAACTGTCGGCTTCTTTCAGCAGCTCATGACCGGATTTGCTGATCCAGAAAGATTGTTCATAAGGCCAGCCTTGCGGTGTGGTGCCGCCGGTATGCAGTATCCAGCAGTCCACCTGCCTGTTGTCCAGCGTGGCCAGCGTTTCGCTGCCGGTAACGGTATATTTCACATAAGCCGGAGGATCGAGGCCCGCATCATAAAACAGAATGTAGAATATTTTGCCGGCGGCCAGCGGCAGCATTTCAAACGTTTCAATATCGAGGTGCCAGTTGTAGTTGGGACTGTTAAAGTCAAGCGTGTAGCCGGCAGCTTTATTGCCAGCTACAGAATCGGCGCCCCTGATGCCGGTGGCCGACCAGTCATAGGCTTTTTGCCCGGTGGCGGCGCTTTCTGCGTGGTACAGCGGGGAGAAGTCCTTTTCACTATTGATGGAATAGAAGCTTCTGTAATGGTTGCTGTCTGCGTTGTACCAACTTTGTTTAACTTCAATGACAGGTTGATGACGGAGTTGGCTTTTGCTGACTTCACGCATCCACAGGGAGAAAGAGAGCATTTTAGGTTTGTCGGGAAACTGAAAGTACACCAGGTATTGCCGCAGTCCGGGCTGTAGCCAGCGGGTATTCAGGGCATGGTGGCGGGGACTGATCGTGTCTGCCTGCGCAGATGCCTGTTGCAGGGCAAACAATAGGAGGAGCAGGGCCCATAAACAACGACGGGAGTGGAACATTGTCATAACAGTTTTACATTTAGTTGATATAACAAATGTTGATCATCCGCGTAAGCGGATCAACTTAATTCAATCATCACCGGTATAAATTCAACCACTGGCCTTTATCTCCCGTATGATCTGATGAATTAAAAAAGAAGGGGGGATGGTTGAGCAAAACAGGGCAACCATTGAAAAAAACGGCTAATAGCCAACGTGATCCGATAACTTTGAAGACAGTTTCTAAACCTTTGTATTTTCAGCCATGGGAATTTTTAAAGCGATGCCGGCCACGATACGGCTGCAATGGGGGTTATGGACATTACTCCTGTTGCTGTTGTTTTTTACGCTGTTGCCGGAAGACGGTTTTGTACAGTCAGGCGCCTATGCTATACTGAACACGGGTTTTTATGGGCTGGTGGTATACGGCAACATCAGTTTTTTGTATCCCCACCTTTTTCTGAAAAACAGGAAGGTATTGTACATCTTCGCGGCGGTGCTGGGCCTGCTGGCTGTCAGCCTGCTCCGTACCTACAGCATGATGTGGGTGTATAACACTTTTTTTAACCTGAAACCACATCCGGAGCAGGTGACTACCATGATCTTTGTACGTAATGTATCCGGTTTGCTGACGATCTTCCTGCTGAGTTTCATTCTGCGGATTTTTATTGCTTATTTTGTGTTGAAGCGTAAGGCGGAAGAAATGCAGCAGCAACATGCACAAACAGAGCTGGAGCTGCTGAAGTCACAGGTGCAACCACATTTCCTGTTTAATACGCTGAACAACATTTACTACGAAGCCTTCCGGGAAGCGCCCCGCACGGCCTTATTGATAGAGCGGCTGTCAGAGATCATGCGTTACTTTGTGGATGAAAGCCCGAAAGACAAAGTCAATTTATCTACTGAAATAAATTTCCTGGAAAACTATATAGCACTGGAAAAAATACGGGTCCGGCATGAAATTGGCTTAACATTTATCAAAGAAACAGATGAAGATTATCGTATACCTCCCATGCTGCTGATGACGTTTGTAGAAAATATTTTCAAGCATGGCATTGACAAGACAAGTACACATAACCAGATAACTGTCACTTTATTATGCCGGAATAATCACCTCGTCTTCAATACCCGTAATGACTTGCCCCGGCACCCTGTAGCCTCCGGCCAGCGCGGATCGGGGATAGACAACCTGCGTAAACGCCTGGTGTTATTGTATGGAGATAACTTTGAACTAAAGACTGAAAGATCAGATAACCATTTTAATGCCTCTTTAACCGTTCCCTTATGAGTTTAAATTGCCTGATCGTGGATGATGAGCCCAATGCGGTAAAACTGCTGGAATTACATATTCAGCAGACAACAAACTGGCATATTGTGGGCATATGCTATAATGCGCTGGAAGCACTGGAGTGCCTGAAGCAGCACAAGGCAGATGTAGTGTTCCTCGATATCAATATGCCGCGCCTCAATGGGATGGAGCTGGCCGGCTTGTTGCCCAGTCATGTCAAAATAGTATTCACGACTGCCTATTCTGAATTTGCTGCGGCGAGTTATAATTTCCAAACGTTGGACTATCTGCTGAAACCTATTACGCTGACGCGTTTCCTGGCATCCCGGCAGAAAGTGGAAACTGTCTTCCGCCTGACGGCGCCGGCCGACAAAACGGAAGAACAGGACCAACAGGATTATTTCTTTGTCAAGTCGGGTAAAACACTGCAGCGTATCCGGCTGCAGGACCTCCTGTACTTTGAAGGGGAAAAGGAGTATGTGCGGGTGGTCACCAGCAAAGAAGAAGTGCTGGTGTACAAACGTCTGAAAGAGATCGCGGAGCAGCTCGGACCACCCTTTATCCGCGTGCATAACTCCTATATCGTTAATACCAGCCAGATAGAACGCATACTGGATAACCATATACACATAGCAGACAAACGTATTCCGCTCAGCGAAAAGTTCCGCCCTGAGTTTATGGCGCTGATACAGCAACGTTTCCTATAAGGCCAGTTCCATCTGGATATTGGCACGTTCGTACGGCGATTTCCTGGCGGCCACCTTCTGAAAGCCCAGCTTGTGATACAGGCTGATGGCCGGTTTCAGTATAGTATTGCTTTCGAGGTACACTTTGGAAGCGCCCAGTTCCCGCGCTTTTTCTATACATGCTTTGCCCAGCAGCCAGCCTATGCTCTTGCCCTGTGCACGGGGAGACACCGCCATTTTGGCCAGCTCAAAATCATAGTCCGGGTCTTTCATGGGGATCAACGCGCATACGCCAACAGGCTCATCATGGTAAAGCGCCACGAAAATATGGCCGCCCTTCCGGAGTATATGCCCATCGGGGTCATCAAGCGCTTTGTAATCCGAAGCCTCCATTTTAAAATACGTGGAGATCCATTCTTCATTAAGGTCATGAAATGCTTGCCGGTATTGAGGGTGATAAGGCACTATCCTTACCTGGCTGCTTTCGCGTAACTTCTGCTGCTCCTGCACGCGGCGCAGCAAAGATTTCTGTTCCAGTAAAAATTCCCATTCCTGCATGGCTTTCCAGAGATCGTGTTTTGTCTGGGCAGACAACTCCTCGATGGCGTTGTTCACATCAATATACTGCGCCGCAATTTTTTCGTTGACCTCCAGGCCTTTGGGAGAAAGGCATACCACCGTTTTGCGCCCGTCTGTTTTGTCCTTTTTTTCTTTGATGAATCCGTTTTTCACCATCTCCCGGACGATTTTACTCACCGATACATGTGAATGCCCTATCTCCCGGGCTATCTCCGTGATCGTTTTGTTTTCCCCACGGGACAATGCGTAAAATACAGGGAACCATTTGGGCTGCATGCTGATGCCGTACATGCCGTATACCTGGGCCGCATCTTCCGTTATTTTATCGGTCAGCAGCCGTAACCTGCTGCCTATGGCCATTTTACCGACTGTGTCGAAGAAGTTCATATAAGGTGGCTGTTGAATCGTTTGTTTATTTTAGTTCTTAGTTTCGTAACTGGTTACGTAAATATAGAATTGAATTTTAAAATGACCAAAAAATTGTTGAACGGTTATGGGAGTAGTGCCGGCAAAAGATATTGTTGCAGGATGGTATTCACCTGCGGATGGGCGTACGGAAGGTTATAGGCCTCGGCAGTGATCACAATGACCAGCGGCGTGTTCCGGAACACCAGGATATAATTGCCGCCATTGCCGGAGCAATAGTAGGCCTCGTAATCTTTGCCATGGACGCGGAATGTTTTATTCCAGAACAGGTAGCCGTAATATTCCTGTTGCCGTCCGGGAATAACACGGTGACGGGTAAACGTTTGTTGCACCCAGCCGGCGGGCAGCAACTGCCTGCCCTGCCAGCGGCCCTGCTGCAGGTAGAGCAGCCCGAATTTGGCAAAGTCCGGCGTGTTCATACGGATACCACCGGCGGTATTGGCCACGCCCTGCGGGGTATACTGCCACTGGTAATGCGTGATGCCCAAGGGCCGGAAAAGCTGCTTATCGGCATATTGTTCCAGTCCGCCCGGCACGCGCCGGTGCAGCACGTCGCCCAGCACCACCACGCCTGCGGTGAAATAATGCCATCCGCCTGGCTGGCGGTTATGATTGAAAGGCAGGTCCAGCGCAAACTTCACCCAGTTATCAGTCGGGTACATGTTTTCTTCATTACCGGGGGACTGTTCGTCGTTGTCATCGCCATCAAAGCCGCTGCTCATGGTCAGCAGCGCTTTCAGCGTTGTCTGTGCCTTCTCTGCCGAATAATGGCTGAAGTGATGAAGGTCATAGAAATCCGACAACGGCTGGTCCACACTTTTCAGATAGCCGTCACGCAGGGCCATCCCGGTGACGGCGCTGGCAAAAGACTTCCCGACAGAACGTACATCATGCATGGAATCCCGGCCGGAACCGTTGAAATACTCTTCAATGACCAGCTGTCCCTTACGGATGACCGCGATGCTGGTGATTTTCCGGAATACGCCTGCTTCGATGTTGCCTTTCAGTATTTTGATGGTATTACGGTCAAAGCCGCCATGGGAAACAGGCAGGCCGTTATAGGGCGCCGGCGTGTTTAACGCCACCTTAGCTGTATCAATGACAGGCTTCCTGTTAACAAGCAGCGGCAGTTCCCCGCTGGCAATCAGGGCGCCGGTTTTCACTCCCTTCACCGGATCGTTGACATAAGGCCTTATCTCCATGCTGAGCAGATGCGGTCCTTCGGTAAGTGCACTGTCGCCACCATTGTTCATAAACCGCATCCAGCAATATTCGCTCCACATGGGATCTTTTGTGTTGTAGTTGATCAGCGGTTTGCTGAGAAGGGTGTCCCTGATTTTCGATTGGGCAGATGGTGCGCCGGGATGCAGGTTGCTCTGGTAATACAGGCGCTTGTCTACGTATAGGCTAAACTGATAGTTACCCTGTTGCAGCAACGTTTCTTCTCCTGTCTCAGGTTCCAGTGCATGAAGGTACCGTACCAGCGGGCTGTCCAGGTGTACCGTGAAAAACAGGTCGCTTTTGGGCGTGAGTGTGTAAGGAACGGAGATGGCAGCATCCGGGGCAGGCTGGCTGGTAAAGATGATCTTACCGGGAGTCTGGGAAAGGGCGGGGAGATAGGTAAGCAGGGAAAGGGTGAAAAGGAAGTACCGCATAGAAGCCATTTTTATGGATTCATTTTTCTACAGGAAAAGTGTTGGAGATCTAATTTCGGGTGATTCTCCATTGAAAATCCATAGGCTTTCAGGATAAGAAAATACGCCTGACGCAGGCGTTCTGCATAAGGCAGTCGTTTAACAAACCTGTTAGCTGTACCAGCCTCTTGGGCGTTCATTGTCCAGCGTGTGGTCTTATAAAGCTTGTATTGCGTCATTAAAATCAATTGTATCATGAAAATACAATTATGATATGGATTTTGGGCTATGTTTGACAAATATCCACGCCATCAGGCTTCCCAGCCACCCTAACAATCCACACATCGCCATTATTTTGCGATACGCCTGAATAAAATGCTGATGATAAATATGCGTGACCTGGACCTGCTGATCATGGGACAGCCCTGCCGGAGCGGCTGCATTGCCCAGGTTGACCGTCTGCGCCATGATGGCGGATTGCTGTGCCGTTGTGAGCGGCAGGTGTTGCAATGATGACTGTACGGAGCCTGCAAAAAAGATGACCGCCAGCGCGCCGAAAACAGCTACGGCAAATACACCGGCGATCCTCGTAATGGCATTGTTGACGCCGGAAGCGGTGCCAGAAAGCTGACTGCCTACACAGCCCATCACAGTGGCGGTAAGGGGTGCTACGGTGAGGGTCATGCCCATCCCCAGCACCAATATGCCAGGGAAGAAAGTGGTCCAGTAGGCGGAAGGCCCGTCCGTTTGTTGCACCAGCGCCAGCAATATCATCCCTGTGCCGGCCAGGAAAGGGCCAATGACCAGAAACCAGCGGGGGCCGTACTTGTCGGCCAGTGTGCCTGCCAGTCGCGCCAGAAACACCATCAGAAATGTGAAAGGAAGAAACGATAGTCCTGATTCCAGCTGGTTGTAACCCTGAACCTGCACCATGTTCAGCGAAAGAAACACCATACTGCCGCTAAGGCCTGCATACAGGAAAAAGGTGAGCAGATTGGTGCCGGTGAAAGTGCGGTTGTTGAAAAGGTGCAGCGGCAGCATCGGATGCCGGCTGCGTTGTTCAGTGACCACGAAAGCCACCAGCAGCGCTATGCCCACAATGATGCTGCCATAGGCCGCCAGGCTGCTGAAACCGGATACCGGCACCCGTAGAAAGCCAAATGTCAGCAGTGCCAGTCCGCATACGATCAGCACGGCGCCGGGATAGTCCTGTGCGGGCGCATCTTCCGGCACTTCCTGTTCGGCCACTTTCCACCACAGGCATAACAGCGTTATAACGCCAATGGGTATATTAATAAAGAAGATATAGCGCCACAGGCCGGCATCGGCGAGCGCGCCGCCGAGGACAGGGCCGCCGATGGTCACCAGCGTGGTGACAGACGACCAGGTGCCGATGGCCTTGCCTCTTTCCGCTTCATCAATAGCGGACGAAATAAGCGACAGGCTGCCGGGGATCATCAAAGCCCCACCGATGCCCTGCACCATCCGGAAAATGATCAGCATGGTGACAGTGGCCGACAGCCCGCAGGCTGCCGAGCCGGCTATAAAAATGGAAATGCCGGTCATGAAAATATGACGCCGCCCCAGCCGGTCGCCCAGCGTGCCGCCCAGCAGGATCAGGGCCGCCAGCATCAGCATATAGGCGTTCAATACCCAGAAAAGGTCAGTGCCCGACGCATGCAGGCTGCGCTGCAGGGAGGGCAGTGCCACATTCAGTGCGGTGCCATCGATAAAAGCCATGGCAGAAGCCAGTATGGAGGAGGTGACCACCCATCTGCCGGCAGCGCTGCGGAGAGATACGGTCGATATCATTACAGCCCGTTTGTTTTGCATAACGTCCGTGTGCTGTAAAATGTTCCGTAACGCCTTAACGGATTTTTAACAACCTGCACGGTAGGGGGAAAAGACTTCGGGACGCGTCACCTTAGTGAACACAACGAATTTTATGAGGTACTGTATCCGCTTTCATCAATTCGCGGCAGGTGTTGTGGCCTGCCTGCTTATCATGGCTTCGCCTGCAAAGGCGCAACAGCAGCTGTTGCCAGACCAGAACCCCCGTTATCAGGAAAGCATGGCGCTGTACCTGATCAGCGAGGATTCATTGACGGCCCGTGAAGGTGAAACCGTGCAGAAAACCTATAAGGCATATCAGTTCATGGAAGCCAAAAGGGAGTGGCGTGAACAGAAGCGTCAGGCCCGCCTTGAACGCCGCGCAAGGGGCTGGGACACATGGGGGTACCCCGGCTACTCCTACGGGTACGGCTATCCGGGATACAGCTTCGGATATGGTTATCCTGCCTATGGCTTCGGCCACTACGGGCATCATTACGGCCGTTCCTCCTTCGATTGGCATGATCTGGCCGCCGTTACCACACTGGCCATGGGAGCTTATTGGCTCTTCCGCTAGTAAAATCATCGTTTAAAAAATTTCAACCTGATGTTTAAAATGAATGCTCCCGCATTGATCGGGATACTTATGTCCGCTGCTGTAATACAAGGATGCGCTCCCCGTAAGGTGACCAGGGTCGACGAAAAACAACAGATCGATATCAGCGGCCGCTGGAATAATACCGACTCCCGCCTCACGGCAGAAGAAATGATCGCCAGCGCCCTCGGCGAAAACTGGTTGTCCGAATTCTCCCAACAAAATGGTGGTAAAAAACCGGTGGTAATCGTTGGCATGGTCACTAATAAAAGCCATGAACATATCGATGCGGAAACGTTCATCAAAGACATGGAACGCACTTTTGTCACCACCCAGAAAGTAAGACTGGTACAGGGCGGCGCCAAAAGAGAAGAACTGCGCGGTGAAAGGGCAGATCAGCAGAAAAACGCTTCTGTGTCTACCATGAAAAAATGGGGACTGGAAGTGGGAGCAGACTATATACTTCAGGGTAGTATCAATTCTATCGTAGACTCACATAAAAGGCAAATGGTAGTGTATTATCAGGTAGACCTGGAACTGACCGACCTGCAAAGCAACGAAGTAAAATGGATTGGCAATAAGAAGATCGCCAAATATGTGAAGAATTAAACCTACATACTCGTTACCACTGTGGTGACCGTGCGCCGGTTGTCTGTGTTGCCGGCGCACATTTTTATCTCAAAAGCGTATCATGTGTATCTCTGTTCGTCAATGGAAGCGGTGGCTGCCGCTGGCATTGGCTGTGCCCTTATTTTTTTCATGCCGCACGTATAACCACGCGGTGGCGCCCTATTACCAGGCGGTGTCGCAGGGCCGCTTCGGGGAAGCTTCCACGGAGCTGGACAAAGCGCGCTTTTTCCGGTATGGCCGCAACAAACTGCTGTTTAACATGGAAAAAGGAAAAACAGCTTTCTTACAGGGACGCTACCACGAAAGCAACCTGTATTTCAACGCCGCAGACTCCATCCTGTCGGGCCACCGCGGCAGCAGGGTGCTGGACCAGACACTGGGACTGGTGATCAATCCTGCCATGCAGATTTACCAGGGAGAAGACTTCGAACGGTTACTGATACACTATTATAAATCCATTAACTACCTGAAGCTGCACCAGCTGGAAGACGCTGAGGTAGAAGCCCGCCGGATATCACTCGGTACCTATGCGCTCAACGACCGGAAAAAAAATAACGATAAAAAATACAGTAACGACGCTTTTTCGCTGATTGTACAGGGCATCGTATATGAAAGCGCCGGCGATGTCAACAACGCTTTTATCTCCTATCGGAATGCAGCTGATATTTTCCTGAAAGCACCTGACCACCGCTATTATGGCGTGGACCTGCCCGCACAGTTGCAGGTAGACCTGCTGCGTACTGCCGATCAGCTGGGCTTTCAGCAGGAAGTTCAATATTATGAACAACAATTTGGTCGTGTGTACCAGCGTACAGCCGACAACGATGGCGGCGCAGTGCTGGTGATCTGGGAAAACGGACTGGCGCCGGTAAAAGCGGAAAGCAATTTTTTCTTTACCCTCACCGAAAGAGGACCAGGCAACTTTGTTTTTACCGATCCCAACACCCAGATTTTCATCCCTTTCGATTTCAACCTTTTCCCACGGGACTCCTGCCACCGCCTGCGGCGACACCTGGAAGCCTTCCGGGTGGCCTTCCCCAGCTATGTGGAACAACCATTGTATTACACTACCGCCGATATTCAGCGCGACAGCACCTTCTCCACTACGTTGGAGAAAGTGGAAGATGTGAACCAGCTGGCCTTTCGCACCCTGCAGGAACGGTTCCTGAAGGAAATGGGATTGGCACTCACACGGCTGGCCATCAAAAAGCTGGCAGAATATGAGATCCGGAAAAATGACGAAGTAGCCGGAGAACTGTTTAATCTCCTTTCCACATTAGCCGAAAAGGCCGACACCCGAAACTGGCAAAGCCTGCCACATTCGATTTATTATTCGCGCATCCCGCTGAAAAAAGGAGAAAACAAAATTACCCTTACACTCAAAGGAAAAGATAACACGCAGCAGAAAGTGGAATTCAATGTCGTGGGAAATGGCCGTCTGCAGACATTACATTATGCCTCGTTACTGAAATCATGAAAGTTTGGTTAAATTAGTCGCCGGAAATTATCCTGATATTTCATGAGCGTAACCCACATATATGACCGTCAGGCGTGGAATGCATTGTCCCGCCCGGAAGCAGAAGCCATTTTACAGCAGTTGATACAGACCCGGTTTCCGGAGTTTACCATCAAACGTTTTGAGACATTTGAAAAATTCGCTCAGCGTACTTTTACCGCTGTGCTGGACCATGACGGAGCAGAATTTGTTTTTGTGCCCGGTGATACCGTAACATTGGGCCTCGATTCCTGGAACATAGCCACAGAAAACCGGGAGCATATGGCCGCCCTGTTTAATAATGATATCGTGGAGATGGATAACTACATCCGTGAGCGGCTGTCGCCCGTACGCACCGTTACCATCAGTCCTATGATCGTGGAGCGGGCCTACCGTGCCACCGGATATTTCCCTGTGGATTTAACAGATGAACGACTCACCTCCGACGAATATTTTGAAAAAACTTTTGCAGAAGTAAAAGCCTCTTCCCGCGAGCACTGGAGCTATACCGTGAATGATGCTTTCCGGCTGGTAAAAGACGGTGATCATATCCAGGCATGGCTGTACGAGGGTGTTTCCAGGGAGGCACTGACAAAGGAAATACAAGACACGGGTTTCAGGCTTCCTACCGAAGACGAGTGGGAATACCTTTGTGGAGGCGGTTCCCGCAGTATATACCCCTGGGGCGACTCCATGGATTACGATAAAAACTATCTCTATTTCAAACGTGAAGGCAACGACGAAGAAAATTACCTGGGAAGTCCTAATCATTTCGGACTGGTGATCGCCAACAACCCTTATCATTATGAAGTGATGATGGACAGCGAGTGGTTCCTCAAAGGCGGCGACGGCGGTTGTAACCTCTGTGGCGGCGGTGGCTTAGACCTCGGATATCTCAGCGTAGGCACGTATTTCCGCGACCCGGGCATTTTTGATGATGATATGAATTATGCCGAAGAGATTACCGGTGATTATACTTTTGTGAGAAGGGTAAAGAGGATACTGTAATTGAAGAGATTGTAGGTTTGTGCTGAGAGGATATTGTTATATCCGGCATCAGATTTTTTGCATTTTTTGTTTCAATACGCGCTCTGTAGCCGCGCTCATCGCATCAATCTCGGATTTTGTGATATCAGATAATATCACCATTGCCGCGTTATATCGGCTTCTGAAACTGGCTTTTTTTGCCTTAGAAGCGGAGGTCGATTTGGTGTGCTTGGTTTTGGATAATGTGGTCATAGTACTAAATTAAGACATTTTGAGCTCTTCTGAACATTTTTGCGGGATTAGAGTTCCCTGAAAGATCGGTATGTAAAAAGGGTTTATTGACAGGAACATCTGTGTTAATGATACCAAATGTATCAATATATTCCTGCCTCGCGTTTTTTAGCTTGAAATAGGTCAATGCTGGATTGTTACTGAATACATCGAATATAAGTGTTAGAGGGACATACCTATTGGAGGAAAGGTAGCGGTTTAAAGCCCTCACAGTAGATTTTTCTTTAGGAAGATAGACAAGGGTTAGATGCACATTGTATTTTAGTTTCTTTAAATTTATACAATAAGGAATGATATCTTGTGGCTCTGCGCCAATTTTAGGAATCACTATATTATATTTCTCTCGTACTGCTAATTCATACAAAGAGGTAAATGAGGGATCACTTTTATCTCCAAAAACAATAATGGAAGACTCTGCGTTCACTAATGAAGCTCCCCATGGATATAGTGTGTATTCAGGTAGTTTACGTTTCGCTAAATCCGAATCCAGGACCATAGCCCCTTTGGCTTTGGCTATTTGAGCTGCTATGGAGGACTTGCCAGATGCTGGTAGGCCGATCAGCAGGTAAGCCTGTTTTTTTCTGATTGTTTTTTTAGGCATTGCGCCACCGTTACCCAAGCAGACTTTATCATCGTTTTTTAGAAGCTGCCTGGAAAAGAGCTCATGAACGATTTGATTACGTAGCGCCAGCCTTTGTTGCTGATCTGTGTATTTTTTAACTCTGTAGTGAGTGGAAAATGAAGTGGGATTTTCCAGACCGTCTAATACTCCCTTTTCACAAACACTGATTCTTGCAGGTACATTGTCGGGTAAGATTGATGTATCCAAACCTAAGGGTCCTGTAAGAAAGTCATCGATTTGTTGTTGGGTGTTCAAAAAGCGGGCAAATTTATTACTCATGTCAGACTAGGTTGTAACAGTGACTTTGGAAAGCGCTGCAAAAGTAATGGGAGCACTACTTAGGTTGGCACCCTGGATGTTTTTACATGGGTTAAGCATCCGTTAATATAAAACGATTAGGAATTCAATTGGCTCATGTGCCGGCGTTTAATAACAACGCTATCTTCACCGCGATAAACGCCGTATCATTCTGCTGCGTCATTATCTCCTCTATACTTTCCCGCGTAATACCCTGCCGCTGCGCTACTGTCAGCAACGTGACGCAAGTGGCAATAGTCTCCGGTTCTATCGGGTTGATAGTGCCTTCGAGGCTGCGCCAGCGCCGTGTGTCTTTACTGAGCAACCGCGGACGTGTATGCATGCGCGTGAGCAATGGTTTCCAGGCGGCTGGCAGGTCTGCTGCCTGGGTAGTTTCTTCGGTGGCTTCAAAGGCTTCCATATAAAGACGGATAGGAATCTGTAATCGTCCCACCGGCTCCTGGTAGGCGGTGATATCGGCAGGCGCATCTTTAAAATAACTGCACAATAGCTGGTAAAATGGAAGGTCCGGACCTGGTTCCATATCGGGGGACTGATAACAACAAATAGCGGCGATGATGCTGTAGGTATCTGCCGCGCGGGTAAAATACTCCCTGGCCCGGGAAAACCATTCCCTGGCGGTAGCCTGATCATAGAACATGACGTAGCCGGCAGCTTTCATGTAACTGCCTGCGATGGTTGTGAAGTCGTCGGACTGCCCTTCATCGAGGTAGATGGCGTAGCTGCTGTAAGCACTGACCAGCGTGGTCAGCACTTCCCGGTCCAGCTGTAGTAAGGAAGAAAAATCGGTCATCACCCTGCAACTTACAATTTTATCACATGGGATGCGCTATCAGGCCATTATAGGTGAAGAAGTTCATTGCGTCGAAAAGCAGCGTCTTCTTTTTGTTCATTTTTTTAAGGAAAAGCCCTTTCCGGGGAAAGGGCTGCCAGGTATAAAGATGATGGGATATTGATTAATGTGCGGTTCCGGCCGGTTCCGGCGACAGTTGCCTGAACCGTGCCTGGAAAAACCGAAGGTATTTAGGCTCCATAGTGAATTCGAGGCCTGGTATGTCGTACCTGTTTTCATAGGCTTCTATGATCGCATCGGCTACCACGTCCATATGGGAGAGAGTGTATACTCTTCTGGGGATGGCCAGGCGCACTAGTTCCAGCGATGGGTAGTGGTGGTCGCCGGTTTCTTTGTCGCGGCCGGCGGAAACGATGCCTCTTTCCACGGTGCGCACCCCGCCGGCTTCGTACAGTGCTACTGTCAATGCCTGCGCCGGGAAACTGGTTTGCGGCAGGTGTGGCAGAAAAGCGCGTGCGTTGAGAAATACGCCGTGTGTGCCGATAGGGTTCAGTACAGGAATAGCAGCTTCTTTCAGCAGGTTGCCCAGATAATGTACCTGGTACACGCGGGCGGCAATATGGGCTTCGCCTACCGATTCTGTAATGCCGATGGCCATGGCTTCCATGTCGCGGCCGGCGAGGCCGCCATAGGTATGCATGCCTTCATATACGATCACCAGGTTTTTGGCTTCCTCATACAGGCCTTCGTCATTCAATGCCAGGAAGCCGCCGATATTCACCAGCGCGTCTTTTTTCCCGCTCATCACGGCGCCGTCTGTCAGGGAACAGATTTCTTTCACAATAGAGGCCACTGTCCTGTCGGCGTAGCCGGGCTCATGTTGCTGTATCATAAAGGCGTTCTCCGCTACGCGCGCCATATCGTGGATGATGCGGATACCATGTTGTTGGGTGAGCTTCCGTACCTGTTTCATATTTTCCAGCGATATCGGTTGTCCACCGGCCATGTTCACGGTAGTGGCTAAACTGAGATAGGCGATATTGGCCGCTCCTGCCTCGTTGATGATCGCTTCCAGCTTCCGCAGGTCTATATTTCCCTTGAAGGGAAAATCTGAATCGGGGTCATGGGCTTCGTCTGTGATAACATCCGTGAAATTGCCGCCTGCCAGCTCCTGGTGCAGCCGGGTAGTGGTGAAGTACATATTGCCGGGAACGTACATGCCTGGCCGTATCAACAGGCGGGAAATCAGGTGTTCTGCACCTCTGCCCTGGTGGGTAGGCACTACATACTTGTATCCGTAATATTCCTGTACCACCGCTTCCAGGTGATAGAAATTGCGGCTGCCGGAATACGCTTCATCACCCATCATCATGCCTGCCCATTGGCGGTCGCTCATAGCGCTGGTGCCGCTGTCTGTCAGCAGATCGATGTATACGTCTTCTGACTTTAACTGGAACGGGTTAAAGCCGGCCTCTTCAATCAGTTTTTTGCGTTCTTCACGAGTGGTTTTTCGAAGCGGCTCTACCATTTTGATTTTGTAGGGCTCTGCCCAGTGGGATTTCTTCATAAGATTGTTGGTGTGGGTTATAGATCTATGTCATCTCAAAATAAAGACTGCTACTGCGGCGAGAGCGACAGGGAATCATATTAAATTTAGATACACGTTATTTTAAAAAAAAATCTATCCTATGCGCGTTAACTTATCCGGCTTACAAGCCTCTGCTGAACATACCGGCAACATCCTCCGCCACATCACCAATCACTGGGTTTCCTGTTGTGTATATACGGCCGCCCGGCTGGACATCGCGGAGATACTTTCTGCCGGCCCTTTAGACATCGCTGCGCTGGCGGCTGAAACAAACACACATGCGCCTTCGCTTCATCGTATGTTGAAACTGCTGGCCGCCAACGGGGTCTTTGAAGAACAGTCACCAGGCGTATTTGTGAACACCCCTGATTCCCTGCCGTTGATCGGTGATATTAAAGGCAGTATGAAAGCATTCCTGCTGGCGGAAATGGGAGAGTTTTACACCCCATGGGGCAATCTGATAGATAGTGTCAGGTCCGGGAAAACAGCGTTTGATGAATACTACGGAGAAAACCTCTGGGAATTTTATAAGAAAAATGCTGGTGAGGGACAAAACTTCATGAAAGCTATGACTGCCGTGACCAGCTTTCTGAGTCCCGCCATCCTGGATAAATATGATTTTTCTTCTTTCAAAACGATCATCGATGTGGGTGGCAGCAACGGTTCTCTGTTGACCGCCATTCTCAGAAAGGCACCAGGAGCGTCTGGTATCGTATTCGACGTGCCTTATGTAGTGGAGCAAACAGCCGCATTGCTGGCTGCCGATCCGGAGCTCCGTCAGCGTAGCTCCGCTGTCAGCGGTAATTTCTTTGAACAGGTGCCCGCCGGTGCGGATGCCTACCTTTTAAAGATGATTATTCATGACTGGGATGACGAAGACTCCGTACGCATCCTCAGCGTTGTCAGCAAAGCAATGAAACCGGAAAGCAAAATCCTGATCGTGGACGGTGTTATTCCGGAAGGCAACTCGTATCACGGAGCAAAGTTCATGGATGTGAACATGCTGGTGGTAACGGGCGGAAAAGAAAGAACGGCGGCGGAATTTGAGGAACTGTTCCGCCGGTCCGGGCTGCGGCTTACACGTGTCATTGACCTCGATATCACAGAAGTGAGCATTGTGGAAGGGGAGAAGGTATAAGCCCGGAGGCATTATAGCTATGGAAAAAAGTGTATTTTCCCGCTAACTAATGTGATAAACGGCCTATGTTCCGAAAGATTAAGCTGAGACAATTCCTGAAAGCGATGTGGATCCTGATACTGTCATTTCTGTTTTTGATGTTGCATGTTGCCCAGTGGTTACTTTGTGGGGTTACCTTCGTCTCGTTTATCTTACCCTTGTCGCTGTATCTGGTCGCCGGCATCCCACTGGCATGGTGGCTGGCACGGAAATGCCGCAATTGGCTTAACCGTGCGTTGGAAGAGGAATCGGATACTCTAAATGTGATAGTTATGCTCTTTATGGTTTCGTGGATTCCTCCCGCGCTGTTGCTGAGCACTAATTATCTCCTGGCCGGTAAGGCTGTTTTAAACGAGGTGCTACCAGTGGTAAAGCGAGGGGAAAGTTATAGCAGGAACACCACCTACTACTGGGTAAAAGTGGAAAAGCACAATGTCAGGAAAAGAATAATAGTAGACCAGGAGTTGCCTGCGCGTCTGATAGACAGCGTGGCGATGGACGTGAAAAAAGGATATCTGGGATTCGAATTTTTTGAACATCCCCGTTTTATATTGCATCCCAAAAAATAGGCCTGCCTGTGATTATTTCCTTCGACCTTGATGATACTTTGATTCCCGGAATGAAACAGTTTCCGGTAGAACGTAAATCAATATGGCAGCGGCTTATCAGCCGCGAATGCATCAGGGCAGGCACTGTCCGGCTGATGAAACAGCTCCGGCAGGACAACCACCGGCTGTACGTGTATACTACTTCTTACAGATCGCCGGCATATATCAATAGGCTGTTTCTGAGTTATGGTATCCGGCTCGATAAGATCATCAATAAAAGTATTCATGATAAGACCCTGGGCAAAACAGCAGGCAGTATCTCCAAATACCCGCCGGCATTTAATATTGACGTACATATCGATGATTCTCCCGGTGTGGCCATGGAAGGCGAACGACATCATTTTAATACGATAATTGTGGCTGAACGGGATAGCGAGTGGACGGAAATGATATTAAGGGCACTTGGTGAACTGCGGAATTTCCGGTAAAACGCCCGGACTGACCTGGAAGCCACAAGAACGGATCTCAGAAAAGTATGCACTTAAAAAAGCATGTTCATATTTTATAAATAACAAAAGGTTGTAAGTGTTACCCTACAACCTTCTGCATATTTGTTTATATCTCTATCACTTTCAATGAATGCCCAGTATAAGCCAGGAAATCATGCATGATCCAGTCCCTGCTGATCTTCATGTAGCTGGTGGTGGTACCATCGCTGCAGCCATACCATTCTTCCAACAGCACGTCTTTGTCAATAACTACCTGTACGGCGTGTTCTTTGTCCAGCAGCAAGCCGAAGATAGTGGTAGCCCCTACGGTGGTGCCCAGCATGGTGCCCAGTAATTCCACCGGGGCGAATGACACCCGGGATATGTCCAGTACCCGGCTCAGGTCTTTGGTGACAAAAGGTTTGCCGGCCGTGGTGACGAACAGGTAGAAATTTGTCTGCTGCCGGTTGCACAGAAACAGCGTCTTTACCGTTTTCATATTCAGCTGGCGGTCGATGAGGATACAGTCTTCCATGGTAATGGCGTCATCATTGTCTACCCGTTCAAATGGCACCTGCTTTTCCTGCAACAGCGTATACACCATCTCCTGTAAGGGGGTCTTAAATAACACAGGCGGCGTATGCTTTACTTCACTGATATAAAACATGGTTCAGTTTTCTTTTTTTGTTTTTGACGATTTATAGTAATTCATGACCGATATAGCGGCCAGCATGATGATGATACCTGCTATCTGCACTGGGCTGATAGCTTCATGCAGAACAAGATAGGCACATAAAACGGCAACCGGAAATTCTACGGCCATCAGGATGGCGCTGGTGCCCGCCCCTGTTTTGGGGATGCCGGCGGCAAATAGTGCCGTCGGAATAGTGGTGCCTACCACGGCTAAAAATATGGCCCATAACATAAACGTATATCCGAAATGATTGTCGGATATGATGGGCTGCACATTGATGATAAAAATAGTCAGGGCAGAACCTGCCATGATAAGCGTGCTTTTCGATTGCCACCTCACACCTTTGCCTACCCGGCTGTTGGCCACAATATACACCGCATATGTAAAAGATGATGCCAGTGCCAATACCATGCCCCGCCAAGAGAAGTACAAGATATCAGTCTGCAGCAGATTCCCTGCCATGACCGTTCCCACCAGGATAAAGAGGACCGTTACCAGCTCCGGTCGGCCCGGCCGTTGTCGGAAAATAAGCCATTCCAGCAATAAACTGAACCAGGTGAACTGCATCAGTATCACAATAGCCAGCGAAGCGGAAATATAGCTTACGGACTGGTAATACAGAAAATTTGTGAGCCCAATGGTGCCGCCAACCAGCATCAGCGTCACCAGCTCTTTGGCGGACAGCTTTTGGAGGCTGGTTTTACCAGTGGTCAATAACAGTGTCAGGCCCAGCAGCATGGCCGACAGGAAGGCCTGGGAGAAGGATATTTCCGCGGCATGATAGCCCGACGCATAGGACAGCTTTACGAACGAAGACATCGTTCCGTACATGACCCCGCCTAAAAGGACCATGAACGAATATTTAAAATTTTTCATTTCAAGATTGTCTGAATAAAACAAATGATAACCACAAGCTAAGTTGAGGCTAAACAATCCTGAATACTGACATTAAAGCATATGAAACCCTCTCCCGTAGCAAACAGGAAGGTAGTGTAGAATCCGGTTGTTTAGCCCTCAGGCTACCGGCGGAGGCGTACTGGTAGAAAAACGATGTTGCATAGTATATTACGGTATACTGGTAAAGATAATAAAAATTAACCGGTTGTCATATATTCGGTCTAGTTACTTACCTTCAGGCCATAACCTCGAATTTGCCAACCTACTATGAAAAAAATTATTGTAGCATGTAAGTTTATCGGTGCTCTGGGAGTGATCGGTTTTTGGTACAAGCGTTTTCTCCTTTTTGCACCGTTCTATCTGGTAGCCATTATACTCGAGATGATTGAAAAAATCATCAACAAGAAGAAAAAATCAGAGCAAACAACAGACCGGCAGGACGCCTCTATCGATATGAGCCGTTATTACGTCACCATCTATCTGAGCCTTTTAAATCCATATGCCCTGGCACAGATGGTAAAACAATTGTTGGGACAGTTATACATACTGGTTTTCCATTCCTTCAGGTTACCATCTCCTGCAACTTTCCATAGTAAAACCAACTACATACTTCCTTTTAAAGGTACATGGAAAGTTGGTCGCGGCGGGGTAACACCTGAAACATCCCACTCCTGGGGACTGTTCACGCAGCGATATGCCTATGACTTTTTTATGATAGATGATCATCATCGGCCTAACAGCGGAACAGGGAACCGGTTGGAGGACTATTATTGTTTTGATCAGGAGATAATTGCGCCGGCGGATGGAACTATTGTCAGTATGAAAAATAATGTCCGGGATTATACCCATGTTGGCGACCTTTCTGTGGATTGGAAGACAAAGGATTTTAGAGGAAATTATCTGGTGATCGAGCATCAAAAGAATGAATATAGCTTTATCGCGCATTTCAGGAAAGGAAGTATTGTCGTGAAGAAAGGAGACAAGGTAAAACAGGGCCAGCTTCTGGGGGCATGTGGTAACAGCGGTCACTCCACCATGCCGCATATCCATTACCACCTTCAGGACAGTAAACATTTCTGGACGGCTTTAGGGCTGCCCATCCGCTTTGAGAACGTTGCCGTAAACGGAAACGATGTCCACGATCAGGGAGAATACATCTATACAGACCAGGAGGTAAAGGCGAAGTAGTAGTGAGGTGGCCGGGAGGTGAACAAAAGGTACTTGGTTAATTACACTTAAAAGCTTAACTTATAGCTCATTGTACTGTTAGCAGTTTGTCCATCCTCAATATTAACCAGCTATGAAGTTAACTCAGGAACAACTTGACATTATTCATTCCACAGGTAACATTAAAATAAATGCTGTTGCTGGTGCCGGTAAGACAACCACCATCATTGAATACGCTAAATCTAGGCCTAACAACAGTAAAATACTCTATTTGGCGTTTAATAAATCGGTCAGGAATGATGCTATAGCAAAATTTGCTGCTTACGGATTAACCAATGTTAAAGTCGAAACAGCGCATTCACTGGCTTACAAAAGAATTGTTTTCCGGGAGGGTTATACCGTTCGTAATCAGGGATATCGCACAAATGAAATCGCTGACTTGCTGGAGATAACCGGTAGAACAGAGAAACATGGAAGGTATATCCTGGCGAATCATATAAATAAATTTTTTAGTTATTTCTGTAACAGCGATAAATCGCACATGGAGGAACTGGACTATTTGGAGGTTGTCACGGATAAAAAAGTCCGGGCCTTTGTTAAAACATGTTATCAGGATATCCAAAGAATGGCTTCGTTGTTATATCAAAGGATGGATGATGGTGATATTGAGATAACACATGATTTTTATTTGAAAAAATTCCAATTGGAAAGGCCCGATCTGGGGTATGATTATATTTTATTTGATGAAGGACAGGATGCCTCCGCGGCTATGTTGGATATCTTCCTCAGGCAAAAAGCGATTAAGGTAATTGTAGGAGATACACATCAGCAAATATATAGTTGGCGATATGCGGTTAATTCTCTGGAAAAGGTGGATTTTAAAACATTCCACTTATCAACCAGCTTCCGCTTTGGTCAGGATATCGCTGATCTTGCTACTGAAGTTCTAAAATGGAAGGAGCACCTCGATTTGTATCAGCCTTTCACTATTACTGGAGAAGGTGGGCCTGGCAAAGAGAATAGCATCGCTGTCATCGCAAGAACCAATCTGGGTTTATTATTAAACGCCATCGATTACATTGAAAAGAATAAAAATGTGACCTATATATATTTTGAAGGGAATATTAATTCTTATGCTTATGCAGATGATGGAACGTCTCTATATGATGTGTTGAATTTTATCAATAGTAAGCGCCACCTTGTTAAAGATAGCCTCATCCGGGAAATGAAAAACATAGCAGAACTGGAAGAATATATTGAACATACGGAAGATGTTCAGCTGGCTACTATGCTGGAAATTGCAAAAGAGTATGGAGATGACATCCATTCAATAATGAAGGAATTAAAGCGCAAGCATGTGGCAGATGGTGAAAAGGAAAAAGCTGCCGTCATTTTTTCAACGGTTCACCGAAGTAAAGGAATGGAATACGATCAGGTCATACTGGCTGACGACTTTATTACGGAAGAGAAGTTGAAGAAAATGAAAAAGGAAGAGATGAACGTCCCGAAACTGAATGAGGAAATCAATTTGCTTTATGTCGCTATTACCCGGACACGTAACATTATTCAAATACCGGAGTCTATGATTCCCACTACTTTCCCCGCTTCGCAAATAACTGTTGAGACGAAAAAACACGAAACAATAAACAGGACATCCTTTTCGGCTACGGAAGCTGCAGTCGGAAGCCATAAAGAAAGTATTGAAAAAGCTTATTCCTATGAGGAAGTCAGATTAAATCATAAGGACGCTTACATGCCTTGGACCGCAGCATTGGATAATGAATTGACCGCACTTTACTGCAAGGGGGTGAAAATAAAGGAGATGGCAAAATACTTTGGGCGAACTGATGGAGCCATTCGGTCAAGAATAAAGAAACTGGAACTTGAGGAAACCTACGGAAAGAGAAAATAAAAATATTCTTTCTTCCCATCCCTTTTTTGTATTTTAGATAGGAAATAGTGATTTCCTATATTTAGATCATGTCCACGTTTCATACGATCAAAGCATTGAAAGAAGGAAATACTTCCGTTTTCAGAGAACTGTTCAATGAATATCACCGGAAGGTATATCTATATGTCCTGTCCAAAACGAATTCCCAATATATCGCTGAGGAAACCACCCAGATCACATTTATCAAATTATGGAACTACCGGGAACAGCTAAACGAATCGGACCAGGTGGGAAAGCTGTTGTTCCACATTGCCCGTGCTACCTGTATTGACCTGTTCAGGAAGGATGCTGTCAGGGAAAGGGTGCTGAAGCTGGAGAAACCGGCGGAAAACGAAGCCTGTCATAGCGCTGATGCGATGGAAGTGAAGGAGCTGCAGCAGCGCATAAAACATGCTGTAGGCAACATGCCGCCTGTCAGGAGAAGGGTGTTTGAGCTTAGCCGGTACGAATTTAAATCCTATAAAGAGATTGCAGCATTACTGTCCTTGTCTGTTAAAACGGTGGAAAATCATATGGCGCTTGCTATCAAGCATTTAAGAAAATCGCTGATGCTGTTGGTCCTCTTGTTCCTGCGCTAAAAAAAAATTTATCTTCTCATTAGGGGATGCCCTTTTTTCAAACGATATATGAATGAAGGCACCTCATTATCCAAGCCGAAAATGATACCAAGGGAACTAATTGACCGATATTTCAGGAACGAATGCAGCGACGATGAGCGGAGGCGGGTGCTGGAATATTTTCGTAATAGTCCCGAAGAGTGGAACAAGTACATGACCGAAGAAGACTGGGACGGCTTTATGGCAAATGGAGAGGTAGATCCGGCACTTTCTGAAAAGATGTTCAAAGCGGTCAGCAGTAACACTTTCAGGGAAAAGCGGAAAACACCGGTCATCTGGCTGGCTGCTGCGGCATTGGCCGGGCTGGCGGTGGGACTGCTGTGGCTGTTCCGGCCCGCTTCAACACCGCTGAAGGCTACACGCGAAACGGCTGCTGCAGCCACTGAACGGATGACGGAAAGGAAAAATACCACTGATAGACCAATGAGCATCCTGCTGGCTGACAACTCTGAAGTGTTGTTGTCCCCCAACAGCAGCATCCGGTTTTATGAACGTTTTCTTTCGCAAAAGGAACGGATAGTGCAGCTCTCAGGCGAAGCGTTGTTTAAGGTGGCCGGAGATAAGAGCAGGCCATTTGTGGTATATGCAGACCAGCTGGCAGCTACCGTGCTGGGCACTTCGTTCACCGTACAGGCCTTTGCTGAAAGTGATGTGATAACGGTAAAGTTGCATGAAGGCAAGGTGCAGGCGGCAGCAGCGGATTCCCTGCATACCAATTGGAAAAGCAGGGTGGTACTGGTGCCCGGTGATGTGCTGACTTATAACAAGGTCACGATGCTGGCAAGCGTCCGGCACAGCATGCCTGCGCAGCAACTGGTGAAAGCAGGTCCTGCCAACAGGAACGCCTATACTGTCCATCGGCCCGACTGGTACACTTTTGACGCATCACAGCTTTCCGAAGTGTTGGACCAGTTAAGCAGTTATTACCAGGTAGATATTTATTACTATCCTGCTGACTTGCAACAGAAATACTTCTCAGGAAGATTACATAAAACAGATTCACTGGAAACGATATTAAAAGATATAGCATTGCTCAACCATCTTACCATAGAGAAAAAAGAAGGCAGCTATATCATCAGCAGGAAACATTAACCAAAATAATACAGATATCAGTATCCCGCAACGTTGCATCATGCAGCGAGGGGCGTTTTATTGCCTAACTTAATTAAGACAGCGTTCTACAATGAAAAAATGGAATTCCACGTATGCCTTGCTGGGCATAGCGGTACTGCTTTGCCTTTCCCCTCTGTTCCTTCATGCCCGGCAAAAACGTGCAGACGTTACCGGTATCGTTAAAAATGAAGCAACAGGACAAGCCCTCTGGGGGGTTAGCGTTACAGTTAAAAATGCCACCAACAACTTTTCTGCTTCTGTACAAACAGACAGTAATGGTGTCTTTAATTTCAATCGATTGCCATCCGGCCCGGGGTATTCTTTTTCCTTTTCCTACATCGGATTTGAAAATCAAACGCTGAGCGGATATAACCTGAAACCCGGTGCGGATTTTTCACTGTTGGTGGAACTGAAAAGCCGCGAGCAGCGCATCAGTGAAGTCGTCGTCGTCGGATACGGCTCTATGCGGAAGAAAGACCTGACAGGCGCTATCAGTCAACTTAAAACCGCCAGGCTGGAAAAGGAAAGTCCCCGCTCTGTGCAGGACCTGCTGCGAAGCGGTGTTCCGGGGTTGTACGTAGGACAAAACACATCAGCCAAAGGCGGAGGTGACCTGCTCATCAGGGGGCAGCGGTCTTTAAACGCCAGCAACGACCCGCTCATCGTATTGGACGGCGTTATATTCTTCGGGGAACTGTCAGAAATAAACCCACAGGACATAGAACATTTTGATGTGCTGAAAGATGCGTCCGCAGCGGCCATCTACGGGGCCAAATCAGCCAATGGCGTAGTGATCATCACCACAAAAAAAGGCACCACTGACAAACCCGCTATCCGCTTCAGCGCTAATACAGGCATCGCTACGCAGGGCCGTAAACGGGAGGTGTACGATGCGCAGGGATACCTGAACTATCGCACCGATCTGTTCAACAGCACGACAAGATGGGCCACACCCGCCAAATATGCACGGCCTACAGAAGCGAACCTGGCAAAATACGGCATCACCATGGCCGACTGGCGCGCCTATGACGCACTCACCGGCGACCCTGACGATATATGGCTGCGGCGCATCGGCCTGTTCGATAAAGAACGGCAGAACTACGCCAACGGTAAAACCTATGACTGGTTTGACGGCTCCTTTCAGCGCGGACTGCAACAAGACTACAACGTGAGCTTCTCCGGAAGAAACAGGGACGTGCTGAATTATTATATGTCACTGGGATACCTGAACAATGAAAGTATTGTGGTGGGAGATAAATACCGCGCCTATCGCGCCAATATCAAGCTGGACGGGAAAATCAACAAATGGATGCATACCGGCGTGAACATCAATTTCCAGGACCGCTCAGATGGTAACTTCGCGGTGGACTGGGGAGGACAGATCATCAATAACTCACCTTTCGCGCTGCCCTATGATGAAAACGGAAAGCTGGACCCTTACCCCATGGGAGCCAGTGTCAGTCAGGGTACCAACTCCGCTTTCAGCAACCAGTACAAGGAACTGCAAAAAGGGTATACCGTTTTAAACACCACGCTTTATCAAACCATCAAACTGCCTTTTAAAATCACTTACCAGCTGAATTTTTCCCCGCGTATGCAGTGGTTCTACAACAGGTATCATGAATCATCCCAGAACCCTTTGTGGTCTGATAACGGAAAAGTAATCCGGGAGAACACGAAGAATTTTGACTGGCAGATAGATAATATCCTTTCATGGGATTATACCTTCGAACAGAAACACCACGTAAAGGTGACGCTGTTGCAGAATGCGGAAGAGCATCAGTCCTGGAATGAAAGCGTCACAGCCCGTGACTTTTCTCCCACGGATGCCTTGGGATTCCATAACATCGGCGCTGCCAATCCGCTGAAGACCACCGTCAGCAGCAGCGATCAGCGAAGCACCGGGGACGCATTAATGGCCCGCGTATTTTATTCCTACGACAACAAATATATGCTGACAGCCTCTGTCCGTAGAGATGGATATTCCGCGTTCGGTGTGTCCAATCCAAGGGCCACATTCCCATCCCTCGCATTTGCCTGGAACTTCGCAGATGAAAAATTCTTTCACTGGAAACCTATGAGCACCGGTAAACTGCGCCTGTCCTGGGGCATGAACGGCAACCGCTCCATCGGCATATACCAGGCGCTCTCCAATCTTACTACCGGCGCCGGCCGATACGCATACGTACAAACGAACGGTACGGTATACGAACTGTCACAGCTATACGTAGACCGGATGGCCAATTACGACCTGAAATGGGAAGCCACCTCCTCCTGGAACATCGGGCTGGACTTCGGCTTCCTGAACAACCGCATCACCGGTAACATGGAAGTATACTATATGCCTACCACAGACCTGCTGATGAACCAGTCCCTCCCTGACTTTACCGGTTTCAGCAATGTGACCACCAATCTGGGAGAAGTGGTCAACAGAGGCTTCGAGCTGGGCCTTACCTCGCTGAATATGCAACGGAAAAACTTTGAATGGTCTACTACATTAGGCTTCTTCTTTAACAGAAACGAGGTGCGGCACCTTTATTACACGTATGAAGACGTATTGAACGCAGACGGTAAAGTAGTCGGCTCCAGGGAAATCAGCGATATCTCAAACGGATGGTTCATTGGCCGGGATATCAGCGCTATCTGGAACTACCGCGTATTGGGCATATGGCAGGAGAGTGAAAGGGACCAGGCTGCCCGCTATGGTGAAATACCCGGCGATGTAAAAGTTGAGGATGTTAACAATGACGGGAAATATACCAATGCAGATAAACAGTTTCTTGGCTCTACCACGCCACGCTTCCGCTGGACGCTGCGCAACGATTTCACGTTGTTCAGGAACTTCGATTTCTCTTTCAATATATATTCGAACTGGGGCCATAAGCAGGCATCTACAGACTATCTGAATAATTTCGGCGCCGGTACGGACAGGACTAATTCCTATGTCAGAAAATACTGGACGCCGGACAATCCGTCCGATACCTATGCCCGCCTGAATTCCACGAACGTACAGAACATAACACCGCCGCGTATCATCGATAAAACCTACATCCGACTGGACAACGTTTCTGTTTCCTACTCGCTGCCGGCCAGCGTAGCAAAAAGGCTGGACATGAGCCAGTTCAAAATATACGCAGGCATCCGCAATGTGGCGGTATGGGCAAAAGAATGGGAGTACTGGGACCCTGAAACAACTTCCCTTATGCCAAGGTATTATACAGTAGGCCTTACCGCTACTTTTTAAAAATGATTAAAACGTGTTACAATGAAGATCACCATTCATAAAACTGTAAGCATCCTCTTGCTGGGAGCTGCTTTACAATTACCGTTAAGTTGTTCAAAAGGCTGGTTGAAGCCCGATCCGCTGTCTTTTTATGAGCCCTCTATTACATTTACTTCCAAAGAAGGATTACAGGCCGCTATCAGCAGCTGTAACAGAAATCTTACCTATGTATGGACGGGAGAGGGAGCTCCCATACTTACAGACCTGCTGTTTTCGGAAGTAGCGGTAAATGGCACCACTGATAAGTCAGGCCCGGCGCAGGACCTGAACGCAATGATCACCCCCATTTCCAATAACAATGATGTGAACACCAATAAAATCAATTTTTTTTGGTTTGAAGGATATAAAGGCATTAAATACGCCAATACGATCGTGTCTAACCTGGACAGGGTACCAGGACTGGATTCCACACTACGCAACCAGATGATGGGAATGGCTTATTTCCACCGGTCTTTCCGTTACCTGTGGCTGATATTTGATTTCGGAGACATCCCCTTGCTGACCAAAGAAATCACTACGCCCAAGTTCAATTTCCGTTCCACCAAACGGGAAGTAATATTACAGCAGCTCATCGCTGACATGGAGTTTGCCGTGAAGTACGTACCGGCCAACGCAGATTTCGGCATGGTGAATAAAGGCGCCTGTCAGCAGCTGCTGATCAAATGTTACCTGGCCGCCGGACAGTTTGATAACGCCATCGCAGTGGCCAACACACTTATCAACAGTGCCGGTTATTCCCTGATGACAGCGCCTTTCGGCACATTTGTCAACCCCATGCCTGCCGTTCATAACATCACAAGGAACGTGATATGGGACTTACACCGTGGCCCCAATAAATCTATTGCTGCCAATAAGGAGACGATCTACAATGTCATCAGTCGGGAAGACTTTACCAACAGCCGCATCGATATCTACAGCATGAGGAACGCCGTTCCTTTTATTTCCGGGTCCGGCAATCAGCTGATCAGCACTCCTTCCGGCAAACCAGGCATGAGCACCAGCTACGCACTGACGCGTGATAAGATTGACCTACGCAAAACCTATGGCAGGGGCGTGGCCATCACCAGGCCCACCTGGTACAGTACCAATACCATCTGGGACGATCAGGAGGATCTTCGTCACAGTACCAGTACCGGCAACTGGATGCGCATGGAAGACATGGTATATAACAATCCCGCATTGCTCACCGATAGAGACCCTTACTACGGCAAGCCGCTACAGAAGTACAACAGCGCCGGCAAACTGCTGGTGGCAGATACCATCAGAACATGGTTTGAATGGCCTCATTACAAGATATGGATCGAATCACCCAGGAATGAAACGGTGGACAGCTATAACGGCGGCGCCAGTGACTGGTACATCTACCGCCTTGCGGAAACGTACCTCCTTCGTGCTGAAGCCTATTTCTGGAAAGGGGAGCTGGGCTTGGCAGCTGAAGATGTGAATGCCATCCGCCGCCGCGCACATTGCACAAAGATGTATACCGCCGCTGACATACATATGGGAACCATTATGGACGAAAGAGCCAGAGAGCTTTTCTATGAAGAGTTACGGCATATGGAGCTTAGCCGCGTATCCTATATCTTCGCAACAACCCATAAGGCCGATGAGTTTGGCAAGACATACACGGTAGAAGATCTCTCCCGTAGCAGCTATTGGTACGAGCGCGTGAGCAGGTATAACAACTTTTATAACAAAGGCGTGAAAACCACGTACGGTGCCGTGTTCACGGCGAGCCCCTATCACATACTTTGGCCGGTGCCACAGTCAGATATAGATGCCAACAGGGAAGGACGGCTGAATCAAAACTTCGGTTATTCAGGGTATGAATTGAACCGTCCGCCGATAGATAATTTGAAGGAGGCGATTGATGCGCAGCAGTAAATGATGGAATGAGCTTCCTGGTGATATCAGGCTTGTTATAACGTTCTAATGTAAAAGTACCTGGTTCCGCCCCTGAGGCGGAACCAGGTTAAACGGTTACTTTAGCAGTAAATACATTCCTTTTGTTGATAAGGAATAGTTTCACATGTTTTCTGTACAGTAACACATCTCCAGTCGAATGTCCATGGCTGCACACCTCCGGCAACCATTTCTTTTTGAGATTCTGAAAGTACTGCTACCGCGGATTTGCCAAAAGTTAGTTTTTTTTCGGCGATCATTTTTTTCTTTTTCATAAACTAGTGGATTTATAGGACTAAACTTCCCGATGGCCTGGCGTTGCTTTGGCTGTCGCAGTTAAATCCCGGGTGAAAGAATGATTCTTATGTTAACAAATTACACACGCATCCTGAGTATCAGGAATGGTCTCGCAGGTGATTTGCCTTGTGAGGCCATCACAGGTGAGTTGTTTGGTAACAGGCGGCATGCCGCCGGCAATCAGCGCTTGCTGTAATACATTCAGATGGGCAATGGTTGTCTTGTTGAAAGACATTTTTTTTCCGATTGTTGTTTTCTTTTTCATAAAGAGGGATTTAGGGTAAAACGCTATTTTATCTGTCTTGGTTACTTGGCATATTGCTGTTGGTCATCGCGAGTACCTGAATATAACCCAAAAAAGTAAGAAAAAAAAGCTGTTGTTTAACGCTGCTGCAGGGGAGTGCCGGGTAGATGTTTATTTGGCTGCGTATACTTTTCGAGTGCTGAAAAGATGGTAAGTGGCACAGGAAGGTAGTTGGTACGGCGGGCAGCTGTGGTTAGGTGTTTTTCGCTGGATAAAGAGTCTACACCCCACCTGTGAACATTTTCCTATAGGCGACGCCACCGAAAATTCTGATGTATGGATCGCAGAATTTGACTACATTAAGGAATGCGTCTATCATGCGCAACGTTATTTTAACAAGCAAAACAGACCGTCAGCATCACGGCCACCTGGAACCCGACCGTCCGGCAATGGTCCCGGTCCATGCGTACTGCGTTAGCCGGGCCTCTTCAAATAACAGAAATAACACCTGCTGATCTTCTAAGCAGTTCCTGCCTAACGGGAATTCCACTCAAAGTTTTTATCATAAAAATAGCAATCCGCCGGTAGTTTGTAGTACCACGTATCGTAGGTATCACGGTAAAGGCTGTACGAAAAATTTTTTTCAATAAAGAAGGCCACGTGTTGTATATAATACCTTTGGAGGAAGTGGGCGAATTATAGGTAAGAAGGTATTACAACGGGGCGTTGGTATTTGAAAGTATTTTGCATCCGAATGTCAACAAAGCACCGGTGAGCGCTACCTTCTCTTATGCCAATGACGTTATCTTGAAAGACTATACTTCTAGTGGCGATGGAAGCGGAGGATGGTGCACGTATGACGAATCCGGTAAGGAACCGTGAAAATTGCGGGAGCGGGAGGAAAAGCCAGAAACGAAAATAATACATGGGGAAGATTGTTTTACCCTTTTGGCGCTTATAAATGGAATACCGCTAAAACTGACTGGGAGGCGATTATCGGGTATTTCAATATCATGCTGATAGACGTATGATGCTTTATCTTTACACACTACACGACAGAATGGACAGTATGAAGAGATTTTACAGGTACATCATTTACAGGCTTTACGACAAGGCTTTAAAGAAGCCGTCTTTTACCCCGGTGATGGATACAATTACACCCTTTGCAATATTACATATGTTAATGTTCTTTGTGGTAGCCCACGTGTTCTGTATGTTCGTGATACATGGTCCCTTGCCTTTACTGGAACATATGGGTTTGATGATATTTTTTGTGATTTTTAATCTGTGGGTGCATTACATTTTATTCTATGATAAAAAATCATGGAACAGCATTATGGAAGAATTTAAGGACGAAAGCCCGGCAGAAAGAAGAAAAGGAGGATGGTGCGTGGTAGGATATCTTATTGGTGGTTCCCTGCTGTGCCTTGCGCTGTTTATCGTTGTTGTGTTTGTAGGTGTAGAGTTACATTTGACGCATTAAGACATTGGCGTGGTTGAAGAGCGATTAAATGTTTCAAAGAAAATCAGTACTTATCTTTCTATCCCCCCAATTAAATGCGCTTTTATGAAAACAGTGTTTTTACGATGTTGCTGTGTGTATTAATGATGGCGTTCCCGGTTAGTTCCCCGCTTATACCCCGGGAAGATTTATCTGGTATGTGTCACACTGACTATCATAAGTTGTGGTCAGCAGGCAGGGGATGACTTAGAAGATAGTATATGCCTAAAAACAAAAAATCCCGCAAGTAAAACTTGCAGGATTCTTGTGCCCAGAACTGGATTCGAACCAGCACACCCTTGCGGGCGCTGCGACCTGAACACAGTGCGTCTACCAATTTCGCCATCTGGGCAGGGCTGTGTCCCTCGTTAAAGGGATTGCAAAGGTAGGGTTTTTATATTACCAACCAAATTTATTTTAAAAAAAAGCAATAAAACAGTGGAAACCCGCTGCCTTATTGCTCTTAAATATATTAGACGGCCACATTGAACTCACGCAGAGTGTCGTTCAGGCTCGTCTTCAGATCGGTGGAAGCTTTACGCTGACCAATAATCAGGGCGCAGTTAACCTGGTATTCACCGGCAGGGAACTTCTTAGGGTAAGTGCCCGGTATAACCACGCTGCGCGCTGGTACACGGCCTTTGTATTCTACAGGCTCAGCACCGCTCACGTCAATGATTTTAGTGGACTGTGTCAACACCACGTTAGCGCCCAGTACGGCTTCTTTTTCTACGTGTACGCCTTCTACCACGATACAACGGGAACCCAGGAAGCAGCCATCTTCAATGATCACCGGGCTGGCCTGCAGCGGTTCCAGTACGCCGCCGATACCCACGCCACCGCTCAGGTGCACATGTTTGCCGATCTGCGCGCAGGAGCCTACAGTGGCCCAGGTGTCTACCATGGTGCCTTCATCTACATAGGCGCCGATGTTCACATATGATGGCATCAGGATACAACCTTTGGAGATATAGGCGCCATAACGGGCAATAGCATGCGGTACTACACGTACACCCAGGTCTTTATAGTTGGTCTTCAGCTTCATCTTATCATAGAACTCGAAAGGAGGAAGCGACATGGTTTCCATCGGTTGAATGGTGAAATACATCAGGATTGCCTGCTTTACCCATTCGTTTACCACCCAGCCGTTCTCTGTAGGCTGCGCTACTCTCAGATGACCTTTGTCTACTGCTTCTATCACTGCTTTTACGGCATCGCTATACTGCGTTTCCTGTAACAGGCCCCTGTCAGCCCAGACAGCCTGTATTTGTTGTTGTAAATCCATTTGTGCTTTTTTCGCAAAAGTAATATCTAATAAATGAAATAACGAATAACGAATTTCTTTCGTGGGACTTCGTATTTTCGCAACATATGAAGATTGGTTTTGATGCCAAGCGTGCTTTCCAGAATGATACAGGACTCGGTAACTACAGCCGTACCCTGATCTCTTCCCTGGCGGCAGGCTTCCCGGAGCACCAGTATTTTCTGTTCGCTCCCAAACAAACGGATATGTACAACGCACCGGGCATCCCGGTGATATTGCCTGAAAAAGCCTGGCACCGCTGGTTTAAATCGGCCTGGCGGAGCCGCTATGTGGTAAAAGACCTGCAACGGTACGGTATTGACCTGTATCATGGCCTCAGCCATGAAATCCCTTTCGGTATTCCCGGCAGCGGCGTGAAATCGGTCGTGACCATGCACGACCTCATCTTTGAACGGTATCCGAAACAATACAACCCCATCGATGTCGTCACATACCGCCGTAAAGCCCGCTACGCCTGCGAAAAGGCCGACAAGGTAGTGGCTATCAGTGAACAGACCCGGCAGGACCTCATCTCGTTCTACCATACTGATCCGGATAAAATAGCGGTCGTATACCAAAGCTGTGATCCTGCGTTTGCAGTGCCGCATACTGCTGCCGACATACAGGATTTCCGCAGCCGTTACCGGCTGCCCGACCAGTACTTTTTATATGTTGGCTCGGTCATTGAAAGGAAAAACCTGCTGGGCATTGTAACGGCCATGAATACACTGAAAGGTACGGTGGATGTTCCGCTGGTGGTACTGGGCAATGGCAGCGGTTATAAAAAGAAAGTAAAGGAATATCTCGCGGCCAACGGCCTCTCTCCAAAGGTGATATGGCTCAATGAGCAGGAACGGCTGCCCAACAGCGCGCTGCCACTGCTCTATCAGGGTGCGGTGGCATTGTTATATCCTTCGGTTTTTGAAGGCTTTGGCATCCCCATCCTGGAGGCGTTGTGGAGTGGTACGCCTGTGATTACTTCTCATGGCTCCTGTTTTGGGGAGACAGGCGGGGACGCTGCGTTATATGTGGATCCGCTGAGCGCGACCGACATTGCAGGCGCGATGCGCCGCGTACTGGCAGAGCCTTCGCTGGTGCAGGACATGCGCGACAAGGGATGGAAGCACGCCCGGAAGTTCACACCGGAACAATGTGCGGCAGACATGATGAAAGTGTATGTGGACCTGGAAAAATAAATGAACGCTAATGGATTTTGAACAGGACATCAACGCAGCATTGCCGGTATTGCGCAATGGCGGCCTCATTTTATACCCCACAGACACCATCTGGGGCATCGGCTGCGACGCTACCAATGAAGCCGCAGTCAGAAAAGTATATGAACTGAAACAACGCAGCGAAAGCAAAAGCCTCGTGATACTGCTGCCGGACGTACGGGACCTGTTGCACTATGTGTCCAATCCCCGGCCGGACATGGCAGAGGTGATTGCCGGCTTCAACCGCCCTACGACTGTTATCTATGAAGGCGCGCTCGGCCTCGCGGCCAACGCTATCAGTGACGACCAGACGGTGGCTATCCGGATCGTACAGGATACTTTCTGCCGCCACCTGCTGAAACGGTTCCGTAAACCGCTGGTGTCCACATCTGCCAATATCAGCGGTGAACCGTCCGCGGCCAGTTTTCGGGAGATATCGCCGGCAATTGTGAACGGCGTGGATTATGTGGTAAAATACCGGCAGGAAGAAGCCGCCACAGGCGTGGCTTCCAGGATTATCAGGATCGGAAAAGACGGTTCAATAGCCATAATCCGGGATTAAACGGCATTATTTATTACATTTGCGCCCTGATTTCGGAGAAAGGAACAAAATTTTAATATGATCAGCAGCAAGCCATTAGACATTCCCTGCTCCCTGCAGGAACGGAAAGTGTTGGAGAAGATTGCGCTGGCAGCCCACGAACTGGGCACGCCGGCCTATCTGATCGGAGGCTTCGTACGCGATAAAATACTGGGAAGAAGAACAAAAGACATGGATATCGTGTGCGTGGGAGATGGCATCGCCCTGGCACACAAGGTGGCCGAAGCCTTGGGCGACAATATCCCCGTCAGCTTCTTTAAAACATACGGCACGGCACAGGTGAAATGGCACGAATTCGAAATCGAATTCGTGGGCGCCCGCAAAGAAAGCTACCGCCGCGAATCCAGGAACCCCGACGTGGTGGCCGGCTCCCTCGAGGATGACCAGAACCGCCGCGATTTTACGATCAACGCGCTGGCTGTCAGCCTCAGAGACGTAGACTACGGCTCCCTGATAGATCCCTTCGGCGGAATGGCCGATATGGACAAACAGTTGATCCGTACGCCGTTAGAACCCGCACAGACGTTCAGTGACGACCCCCTGCGCATGATGCGCGCTATCCGCTTCGCGTCCCAGCTGCAGTTCACCATCAGTGATGAGGCCTTTAAAGCGATCCAGGACAACGCGGAACGTATCCGCATCATCACACAGGAACGGATATCCGACGAGTTCAATAAAATTATGCTCTCCCCCAAACCCTCTGTGGGTCTGGACCTGCTCTATAAGGCAGGCCTGCTTAAAATCATCTTCCCCCAGATGACAGACATGGTAGGGGTGGAAATGTACGAAGGCAAAGGACACAAGGATAATTTCTATCATACCCTGCAGGTAGTGGACAATATTTCCGTTCATACCCGCGACCTCTGGCTCCGATGGGCCGCACTGCTGCACGATATCGGTAAACCGGCCACGAAAAAATTTGAGCCGGGCCACGGCTGGACTTTCCACGGCCACGATGCGGTGGGAGGGAAGATGGTGACCCGTATCTTTACCAAATTCAAATTACCCCTGCATGATAAAATGAAGCTGGTCAAAAAGCTGGTGGAACTCCACCTGCGCCCGATCAGCCTCACCAAGGAAAATATAACGGACTCGGCTATCCGCAGGCTCCTGTTCGATGCCGGCGACGATATCGAATCACTCATGATGCTGTGCGAAGCCGATATCACCTCCAAAAACAAATCCAAGGTGAAACGTTATCTGGAGAATTTTGAACTGGTGCGCAAAAGGCTGAAGGAAGTGGAGGAAAGCGATCGTATCCGCAACTGGCAACCACCTGTTACCGGCGAAATGATCATGGAGACGTTCGATCTGAAACCCGGCCGGGTAGTGGGCGACCTCAAAAACGCTATCAGGGAGGCTATCCTCGACGGTGAAATACCTAACACCTACGAAGCTGCCTACGCTTTTTTGCTGGAAAAAGCAAAAGCCCTGGACCTTACCCCAGTTAAATAAAATTGGTAATTTTACATAACCAGAATTAAGAAACGATTAATTGTTATCAGCGCCGTTAACCACGCGTTGGGAATTAATATATTTATCTAACTTATAACCAAATTGTCATGCCGGTTTTGAAATTCAGAGTATACTGGGAAGAAGATGAAAGTGTTTACAGAGACATTTCCATTAAGCCGAATCAGACTTTTTTAGCATTACATACGGCCATTTTGCAGGCTTTTGAATTTGATACCAAACATGCAGCTACCTTCTTCCGTAGTAACGATAACTGGCAACGTGGCCGGGAAATCATCCTGCAGGAAGATAAACAGCCCCGCAAAGTGGAGCCGTTGCTCATGTCGGAAACGACTATCGCCGCTGCGGTGAAAGCGCCCAACCAAAAATTCATCTATCTCTACGACTTCGCCAAAAACTGGTCTTTCCTCGTAGAACTCATCGGTGTGTCCAAAGATGAGAACGCTAAACTCACCTACCCGGTATGCGTACGCAAGGAAGGCCTCGCCCCCAGCCAATACGGTACCAAAGGCCTCGTAGGCGATAAACTCGTGGAAATGGAGGAGAAATATGACCTCAACAAGGAAGGCATGGACGAAGACGGCTTCGGCGAAGAAGGCGAAGAGGAAACCAACGATGGCGCCGATGAATTTGGTGGCGGCGCAGAGGACGAAAATAATTTCTAATCTGAAAACAGTCATTATCATAGCAGGCCCCACGGCCTCCGGTAAAACGGCGCTGGCTATACGGTTGGCGCAATTGTACCACACCTCGGTGATCTCTGCCGATTCCAGGCAATGTTACCGGGAAATCAGCATCGGTACGGCTAAACCTACCCCGGAGGAACTGGCGGCTGTTCCGCACTACTTTATCGATTCCCATTCTATCCGGGAAGAAGTTAATGCCGGTGTCTACGAACAACTGGCCCTGCAGTATGCCCGCGACATCTTCCGGGACAACGATGTGGCCATTATGTGCGGCGGTACCGGCCTGTATATCCGTGCTTTCTGTGAAGGTATCGATGATATGCCAGCCATTCCGCCTGGTGTCCGCGAACGGCTCAACGCGCAATACCAGGAACATGGCCTCGCCTGGTTGCAGGAACAGCTGCAGCTGCGCGACCCGGCTTTTTATGCTACCGCGGAAACACAAAACCCGCAACGGCTTATCCGGGCGCTGGAAGTCCTGGAGGCTACCGGTCATTCTATCACCACCTTCCGTACCGCCACCAAAGCGCAGCGGGATTTCCGCGTGATTAAAATTGGTATCAACCTGCCGAAGGAACTATTACACGAAAACATCCACAAACGGGTAGACCTCATGATGGACGCCGGCCTGGTCGCTGAAGTGAAGAGTGTAGTGCCCTACCGGCAACACAATGCTTTGCGTACTGTAGGTTATCAGGAGATATTTGACTACTTCGATGGCAAACTGTCCCTCGAAAAGGCTGTAGAAGACATTAAAACACATACCCGCCAATACGCCAAAAGACAGCTGACCTGGTTCCGCAAAGACACGGCATACCACTGGTTCGATCCCCGCTACCCGGAGGTGATCGTCAATTGGGTGCAACAGCAGTTGCAGCAACCATCCTGATCACTGCCAGCAATACTTTCTGCTGGTCTCCAACAAATGTGAGCTATCAAAGTCCAATCATATTATCCGCATAAAAAAAGCTGGCCCTAAAGCCAGCTTTTTTATTATATCGCAGATCAGGGCTTTTACCTGATTAAAACTTCAATCCCATGGTCAGTACCACGTTGCTTCTGGTGTAATCCAGCGTGGCGGCGGCAGGTGTGAGTGCCGGAACGGTGCTGGTATACAGGCGGTAGCGGTCGTTGCCCTGTGTGTAGCTGTAAGCCAGGTCCATGTACAGGCCTTTGTTACGGTACCCGAAGCCTGCGCTGTACACTTTCCGGGAGGCGTCGGTATTGGCGTTGTAAGCGTCGTTGCTGTATGGGTTGCCATACCATGCAAAACCGGCCCTTACGGCGTAGAGGGTGGCAAATTTCAGTTCAGCGCCTACCCGTACGTTGGATACGGCTTTATAGATAGCGCTGATATTGTCGTTCAGGGATTTCTCGTTATCACGGGCGTTGCTCATTTTGAATTTGCCGGATGACTGGTTCACGTATTCATAATCCGCGGTGATGAAACCCTGGGTATTGCTTACGTGGGTGATGTCGCCGAAGAAGTAGGTAACACCTGCCATGGCGCGGAGGGGCGCTACGTAGTTGTAATCATATTCTACAGGATAACCGTTGGTCACGTCGTTGGAGTGAACATACTGTTTGCCCATGTAGTTCTCTGTATTTACTTCGATGTCGGCGGTATAGCTGTCATGCAGGCTGTAGTAGGTCGGTGTGTGGAAGGCGCCGCCCAGACGGAAGCGGGGACTGACCTTATAGAGCACGCCTAATTTAGCGCCGATACCAAGACCGGTCCTTTTCAGGTACTGACGGTAGTCATAGTAGCCAAAATCGTTATTGGGACGGTTGCCGCCGTTGTTGGTGGCATCATCTTCCATGACGGTGAAGTCCTCGCGGTAGTTAACGTTGGGAACATTCACACTACCGCCGATGTATAAACGGTTACCATAGTTGCCGGCTACTGCAAACGCAAATTCGTTCAGGCCTCCCCGTGTTTCCAGGGTGCCCCGTTGCTGAACGGCGGTGAGGTAATCGGTGGGACTGTTGGTGGGCCGTGTCGGGGAAGCGTTGCTCATTACTTCTTCTGTGCCGTTCTGATGTTTGAACATGTCTATCAGGCCGGCGCGGTAGGCGATACTGCCACCCAGCGGGTAATTGTTATTGAGACCGTCTTTATTCTCGTACCACATCTGGTCCACCCAGCTGTCAGAGAAAGAAGACTTGTCATTATAACCGGCTACGGCTACTTTATTGTTATAGTTGGCCATGCGGGTATAACCGAGGGAGAAGGTGACGTTGTTCCAGGCATTTTCGCCGGTGCCTTTGTTGGTGGCGAAGATGACGCCAACGCTGGGCATTTGGAAGTTGGTCTTGTTACCTTTGTTGTCCAGCTGGTTATTACCGAGGTAATTGGAAGAGTTGTTGGTCAGACCTAAGCCGGCAGAAATGAGGAACTCACCGGTCTTGAACATGCCGATACCGGCCGGGTTAGAGTGTGCTGAGGAATAGTCGCCGCCCAGGCCTATGCCTGCGCCTCCCAGTGACTGTGCTCTTGCTGTTCCGAAGGGTTGGTTCGGAGAGTAGAGCAGGGCGTCATTCGAGCTCTGCGCCATTGCGGTAACGGATAAAAAGAGTCCTCCTAAAAGAGGGTAAATTCTTTTAATCATAATACTATAAACTTAAAAATTGAGATGTATTGGCAGTATGTCTGCTGAATAACGTGCTGCGACAGCTATAACGTTCACAAATAGGCAAAACTTATGTCCTATAAAAAGATAAGCGTAGTTTTTTTGCTACGCTTATCTTGAATTCGTTAGGGATTAACGTCCGCCTCTGGAAGGACGGCTGTAGCCACCGCCACCACCACCGCCGCCGGTGTTGCTGCGTCCGCCGCCACTGGGTGCTGAGTAGCTGGGTGACGGAGAAGGCATGGAAGGACGGGAGTATTCCACCCGGGATGGGCGGGAATAGTTGCCACCGTTATTATTGTTGATACGCCCGCCGCCATTATCGTAGGAAGGACGGGAGATAACTGGTCTTTCTGAACTGGACTGCTGGAATATGCGACGTGGACGGTCTGTGTTGGACGGCACATAGTTGCCGTTGCCACCGCCGTTCACTGGTGCTGTGGCGCCTCTGGAAGGACGGTAATAACCACCGCCGCCGGCATTGCCACCGCTGTTGTCAGTGTAGTTGGTGCGGGAGATACGTTCGTTGCTGTTTCTCACCGGTCCGTAGGAATTGGCAGGACGGGTATAGTAACCACCGCCGTAGTGGCCGCCACCATAATAACCACCGCCGTAGTAACCACCTGCATAATAGGGGTAGTAGTGGCCGTAGTAACCGCCATAGTAAGGCCAGTAGGAACCAATGTAGGGATAACCGCCCCAACCCATTCCCATGCCCATGCTCCATGGACTGTAGAAACCACCGTAACCCCAGCCGAAGCCCATGCTGATGGAAGGACCCCAGAGGCTGCTGTAACCGAAGCTGCTGTACGGGCCAAAGCCATAACCGAAGCCGCTGCCCATGTAAAGGTTGCTGGCCGCGTTATAGCCGTCCCAATAGCCACCGTTGTAGGTGTTGGCATTGCTGCCAAAACGGTTGATCCGGCGTTGATAATCACCCTGATCGCCGTCATACGTCACATAAGTGCCGCCATCATCAGGCGCATCTGTATATCTGCCGTTCTCATCCTGTACAGAATTACCGTTGGAACCATTATTGGAAGCATAGGTACGCTGCTGCTGGCGAGGTGAATAATATACATCGTCCGGTGTCTGGGCCGTCTTGTATGTGCTGGAACATGCGCCCAGAGCGAACGAACCAGCCAGTGCAATGTATAGTATAGGTTTCATTTGAAATATATTTTTAGCGTGATTTATATAGTAAATTTACAATTTTATAACGGATATCAGGGAACAAAGTTACAATTACCGAACGGGTTATTTTATTTTGGCCGGACTATTTGCACCTTTATGATTTTCATGTAGGTTTGTAACATTTTCTTTTTAAATATCTGAGGCAAAAACTAAGCCAGTTTGACACCTTTTTCCGGTCCGCCCGAAGGATAATTTTGACTAGACAAATTTGATAAATTTTTACTAAAAGACAAAGGAATATAAATTAGTATTATTTTTTATGAGTAAAGAGATCACAGCCCGTTCGGAAGATTATTCGAAATGGTACAATGACCTGGTGGTGAAAGGCGGTCTGGCAGACTACTCTGCCGTAAGAGGCTGTATGGTGATCAAACCATATGGCTTCGCGATCTGGGAAGCAATGCGCGACGTCCTGGACAGTAAATTCAAGGAAACAGGTCATCAGAACGCCTATTTCCCGCTGTTTATCCCCAAAAGCTTCCTCAGCAAGGAAGCCGCCCACGTGGAAGGCTTCGCCAAGGAATGTGCCGTGGTGACCCACTACCGCCTGAAAAACGACCCCAACGGCGGTGGGGTAGTGGTAGACCCGGAAGCTAAACTGGAAGAGGAACTGATCGTTCGTCCCACTTCTGAGACCATCATCTGGAATACATATAAAGACTGGATTCAATCTTATCGTGACCTCCCCCTGCTGATCAATCAGTGGGCCAATGTGGTACGCTGGGAAATGCGCACCCGCCTTTTTCTCCGTACGGCCGAATTCCTCTGGCAGGAAGGCCACACGGCCCATGCCACAGCAGAAGAAGCCATCGCGGAAGCAGAACAGATGTTGCATATATACGCTGACTTCGCTGAACAATACATGGCCGTACCAGTCATCCGCGGTGTAAAAACCGCCAGCGAAAGATTTGCCGGCGCTGTCAACACCTATTGCGTGGAAGCCCTCATGCAGGACGGTAAAGCCCTCCAGGCAGGCACCTCCCACTTCCTCGGCCAGAACTTCGCAAAAGCCTTCGATGTACAGTTCTCCAACAAGGAAAATAAACTGGACTACGTATGGGCCACCTCCTGGGGCGTATCCACCCGCCTGATTGGAGGCCTCATCATGGTACACAGCGATGACCAGGGCCTCGTACTGCCTCCCCGCATTGCCCCCCTCCAGGTGGTGATCGTACCTATCTATAAAGGCGCTGACCAGAAAACAGCCCTTGATGAAAAAGTCAGTGTAATTGTGGCGGAACTGAAAAAAGCCGGTATCCGCGTTAAATACGACGATTCCGATAATAACCGCCCGGGCTGGAAATTCGCTGAATACGAAATGAAAGGGGTACCTGTTCGTATAGCCATCGGCGCAAGAGACCTCGAAAACAACGTGGCTGAGGTTGCCCGCCGCGATACGAAAGAGAAAATGAGCCTTTCCCTCGACGGACTGGCCGGCCGTATCAGCGAGCTGCTGGAGGAAATCCAACAGCAACTCTTCACCAAAGCACAAACCTACCGGGACGAACATATCACCCGCGTAGATACCTTCGATGAATTCCAGAAAGTACTGGATGAAAAAGCAGGCTTCGTGTCCGCCCACTGGGATGGTACCGCTGAAACAGAAGAAAAAATCAAAGAACTGACAAAAGCAACTATCCGTTGTATACCACTGGACAACCCTCAGGAAGCAGGTATCTGCGTTTTCTCAGGTAAACCGTCCAAAGAACGGGTATTGTTTGCCAGAGCGTACTAAAGTCAATTACAGATTACGAATTACGAATTACGAATGTGGACCCATTTGTAGTTGTAATTCGTAATTTGTAATTAATGAAATTGCAATGACCACCTGTTAACAGACCCACTGACATTAGCAGCCCTCATTCGTAATTCGTAATTTGTAATTCGTAATTCATCATTGATGTCCATTACCCGTTTCATACTGTTATGGTGGCTGGTCATCTTTTGCACAGGTTACAACGCACAGGCCCAGGGCCTGATGATCCGCAACTACAATGTAAAAGATGGGTTGGCTAACGCTACTGTTTATGCCGCCGTACAGGATAAAGACGGATTCATCTGGTTTGCTACACCCACCGGTGTCAGTAAGTTCGACGGTAAACGTTTTCGTAACTACGCCAAAAAGGACGGCCTCCCCGATAATGATGTGGTCAAGCTCGCCGCTGACTCACAAGGAAAACTATGGTTTTTTACCCTCAACGGAAAACTCTCTTTCTACGATCATACCTATATTCACAACGAAGACAATGACGCCTCCCTGAAATTCAATGGCCGAAGCCATTACATGCAATACGCTTTTGAAGGGGATGCCCGCTTTGTGTATTTCTTTAATTCCAATAACCGCATTGTAACGTACAACGGTAAAAGCACAGAATACGATAAACGTGATATCGAAACCAATTTCCTCTACCTGCTCCGCAACGGAAAGGTCTACCGCCCGCTGCAAAAAGCCTTTCATGTAGAGAACCTCCACGACCCGACAAATCCCACGCAGGAAATATACTCCGTATGCCCGTACCCGTTTGACCGTGAAAACGCGGACACCATACGCAATGCGCCGATGTTGATGGTCCGTAATTCCCTGTACACCTATACTCCCCAGAGAATCAGCTGCTTCTTCAATGGTGCAGACTGGGGCATTAAAGACGAAATCAGCAACCTGTGCATCGATAACGATAACCTATGGATCGGTACCCAGCGCGCATTGTACTATATCAAAGGTTTTTTTAAGGGAGATAAAAAAATCACCAAACTCCTCGATAACCATAATATTACCTCCCTGCTGAAAGACCGCGATGGTAATATCTGGATCACCACCTTCGGCGACGGCGTGTACAATATCCCCTACAAAAACTTCTATTTCAGCTATCTGGACAATACCAACGGCCTCTATTCCCACTCCATCTTCAGCATCTGTAAAGACAAAAAAACAGATATGCTACTGATCGGGCAAAATGCCGGTATCCTCAATACCATTAGCAGTACCGGCGTTACCCGGCAATTCACGCTCGATACTGCCGGCGGCCGCAACAGCCTGCTTTCGATCCTGCCCTATAAGGAAAATGAAGTCCTGATCGGAACGGACAACGGACTGGTACTGTTTAATACCGCCTCTCAGAAAGCATCACAGCTGAAAGCGGTGAAAATGCTGAAAGACGTGGACATCTCCCCCGCAGGGAAAATCAGGATAGCCGCCAAAAATCAGGTGATCGCCCTGGATGACTATGTGATCGGGGACCTGGACATGATCGTTACCTCTATCGCCAGCGTCAACGACTCTATGTATTTCGTCGGCTCCAATAACGGCCTGTTTACCTGCACCGACGGCACCCGTACCCTGAAACCCGCTACCAACGATTCTCTGCGCAAGCTCAGCATCAAAGACCTGAAGTGGGTTGACGGCTACCTGTGGATAGGTACCAGCGACCAGGGTATCTACGTGATGCACGGCGATACGGTCATCAAGCACCTGTCATCCGCCAATAACCTCGCCAGCGATATCTGCCAGCAACTCTATTACGACGGCCACCAAAACCTGTATGTGGCCACCAATAAAGGTGTTTCGGTCATCAATGTGAAAGAACAGCACATTGTCCGTAACATCACCTCCAACGACGGACTCATGTCTGATGATATCCGGGGCGTTTATTACGACGATGGCATCCTGTACATCGCCACCTCCAACGGCCTCTGTTATTTTAAGGGAGACCACCTGCCGGTGGACACCGTACCGCCGGTGATCTACCTGAGCAACATCCGGTACGGCGACAGCACCTATCTGCCGGGAGATAACTTCGTGCATCTCTATAAACGGAAGGCTTCTTTCGAAGCCGAATTCGGCACCATCGTGTTTGACCTGCCGGAACTGGTGGAGTACCAATATAATTTTTCAGGGGACACCACCAATGGATGGGTCACCACCATGTCCAATATTATCCCCTTCCCTGACCTGCAGCCCGGTAATTACAAGCTGATGGTCAGGGCCAGAAAATACAAAAGCGACTGGTCCAAGCCGCTCAGCCTGAATGTCAATATCCTGCCGCAATGGTACCAGCAATGGTGGGCCCGGGGTATTCTCCTCCTGGCGGGCTTGCTGGCGATCCTGGTCGTGCTGCGGTTTATCGTGAAGCGGATCAAACAGGCGGAAAAACGAAAGACGGAATACAACCGCCGCATCGCGGAACTGGAAGCCAAAGCACTGACTAACCAGATGAACCCGCATTTTATCTTTAATTCGCTGAACTCGGTGCAGCACCTGATCCTGGAAAAAGAGGAGAAGCAGGCGCTCAATTTCCTGGCAGACTTTGCCACCCTGATGCGCCAGATGCTAAATAATTCCCGGAAATCGTATATTTCGCTGGAAGAAGAGATCGCCTTCCTGACCCGTTACCTGGAGTTGGAGAAAATACGGTTTGCGCACTCCTTTACTTACCATTTTATTATGGAAGAGTCGCTAAAAGAGTACACCATATACATTCCACCCATGATCATCCAGCCTATCGTGGAAAATGCCATTAAACACGGCCTGGCGCCCAAGAACAGCGCCGGTTACCTCGAAATCCGGATAGAAATGGTGGACGATCTGCTCTATTGCTCTGTGGACGACGACGGAATAGGATGGGACAAGTCCAATAGTATCAAAAGCTCGCGGCTGATAAAACATGAATCTACCGCGCTCAGCGTGATAAAGGAAAGGTTGCAGATTATAAAATCTTTTAATGGAAGTGTTGGAAAGTTAGAAATTATTGATAAATTTAAATCTGGTTTCGGCAATAAGGAAGGTACCTTAGTTGAAATTCTGATTCCCATTGTTAAGATGTTATGAGTAATATAAAAGCTGCCATTGTAGACGATGAAGTCCGCAACATTCATATTTTGCGCAATATTCTGGAAAACTATTGTAAGGATGTTACAGTAGTCGGAGAAGCGCAGAATATCAATGAGGCGGCAGAAATGATTAAAAACAACCCCATTGACGTACTGTTCCTGGACATTGAAATGCCTCCGCATAATGGTTTCCAACTGCTGGAAATGTTCCCGGTGCTGAACTTTGAGGTTATTTTTATCACTGCCTTCCAGGAATACGCTTTACAAGCCATCAAATTTGCGGCATTGGACTACCTGCTAAAACCAATTAAGGTGAGCGAGGTGGAAGATGCATTGGAAAAAGTAAAGAAAAGCAAGAAAGGAAGACTGAACGAACTGGCTTCTATTCTGAAAGACTACGTTAAAAACAACGATAACGCCTTCTCCAAGATAGTCATCCCCGTGAATGACGGGTATAATGTCATTGACCTCAAGGATATTATCTATTGTGAAGCCTTCGACAGCTATACCAAAATACAGCTGATCAACAATGTATCCCATCTGATCTCCAAGTCCCTGAAAGAATACGAGGAAATGTTGTCTGACAAAGGTTTTTACAGGGTACACAAATCCTTCCTGATCAATATTCACCATATTGTGAAGATTATCAAGGGATTGGGTACCGCGGTGGTGATGAGCGACCAGAAAAATATTCCGATTTCCTCCCGTAAAAAAGATGAGTTTTTCACCCAGCTGAAAGGAGTGATCAACCTGTAAGTCTGTCTCACACTGAAGATTTTTAGCCGGTGGCCTTGCGCTTAACCGGCTTTTTTGTGCGTTCCCTGTATGGAATACGCTGTTCACGAGGTCATGTAACCTAACCTCATATACTTATCTTATTTTCATTATGGGTTTTCATAGATCTAGCTATTACTTGTTAGTTTGTCCAGACTTTACTTGTACTTTTTTAAAAGAAAAGCCCCGTTTCGTATGAAGCGGGGCTTTCTTTTAAAAAGGTAGTTAGCGGGCATTACAGGTTTTCCGCACCTGCGCCACCGGTATTGATATTGTAATAGTAGATGTTACCACCTCTCTGCGGATAGAAACCTACCAGTTGTATATTTTTTTCCTTGTCAAGGATGGTGCTGAGCGTATTGACAGAAGTAACTGCAGTGTTGCCAGCCTTCAGGATAACGAAACCGGGCACCATGCTGGTCTGTTTCTTCAGGATGCCGGTACTGATATCATTTACCCTGACACCACCTTTTACGCCAATGCTGGTCGCCTCTTCTTTGGTCAGCTCGGAAAGGTCCGCGCCCAGTCTGTCGAGGCTGGTGATCCGCACCACATCGGTATTGCCCTGCAGATTGCGGAGAGTGATATTGCTGCTGGTGTATTCCTTGTCACCGCGCAGATAGGTAATGCTGATTTTGTCGCCTGGTTTGTAACGGGCCACTTGCTCACTCATCTGGGAGGAACCTGCGATGCTCACGCCATTGATTTTAGTGATGATATCGCCCTGGCGCAGGCCCGCAGACGCAGCGGAACTGTTTTCCATCACTTCGGTGATCTGCACGCCGGTCACATCGCGTTTTACACCGATTTCGCGCAGCTGGTCATCGGTCATAGCAGCGATGGCGGCGGGGGAGGCGTATTTCACACCGAGGTAGGCACGCTGTACGCTTCCATATTTCAGGATATCATTCACCACTTTCCTCACCAGGTTTACCGGGATCGCGTAGGAATATCCTGCATAGGAGCCGGTAGGGGAGGCAATGGCGGAGTTGATGCCTACCAGTTCACCGGCAGTATTCACCAGTGCGCCGCCGCTGTTACCCTGGTTCACCGCAGCATCGGTCTGTATAAAGGATTCGATGGAGTTGTTGATTCTGCCACCGCTTTTATTGATACCGATAGAGCGGGACTTGGCGCTGACGATACCTGCGGTAACGGTTGCGTCGAGGTTAAGCGGGTAGCCTACTGCCAGTACCCATTGACCGATGTCCACGTTATCGGAGTTGCCATACAGCATGTAAGGCAGGTTCTTGGCGGGTATCTTGATCACAGCCAGGTCGGTGCTGGGGTCGGTGCCCACCAGTTTGGCCTTGAAGGTTTTATTTTCATTGGCCAGGGAAACGGTGATCTCATCTGCGTCGGCAATCACGTGGTTGTTGGTCACAATGTAGCCGTCATCGGAGATCAGTACGCCGGAACCGGAGGCCATCTGGCCGGGGATGTAATAGCGGCGGCCATCTCCGCCTCCGTTGAATTCATCGCCAAAAAACTCATCGCCAAAGAGGTCTTGCAGGATGCTGCGTCTTTTCTGAAGCCCGTTGGTTACCTGTCGGGGATTGATTTTTGTTTTGATGTGGACTACGCCGGGAACGGCTGTTTTGGCGGCAGTCACAAAATCGGAGGGGGGAACGGCATTGGCTCTGTTGTCAGTGCCAGGCATGGTGTACCTTGCATAGTTTACGGGGATGTCATTGGAACCGTTTTGAAAAATGCCGGGGCGTCTGCCTTCGAAGTATTTGCCATACACAAATATGGCAGCAACGGCAGTAACAGCACTGATCAACACTGTCGTAACAATTTGCTTGAATTTCATATTATAGTGTGTTTAGCGTTGTGATACTAAATAAAGTATATTTTTAATAACGTAGATAAGATCAATTTATATGCCCTTGATACAAATTTAGTAGCGGTAGCGAATGAAACATACAGTGGCGTAATTACTTTAACAGATTTTTATATCAATCGTTAAATACTGCTAAAAAACAGGCTGACAGGATAACACAGGGCAATGACAATATAACAAAAAGGTTGACAAAATGTTACTCCACCGACGGCACAGAGCAGTGAGAGCGGAAAAAATATTCATTAAGACAAGGGGGCGAAAATCAAATCTGATCTTCGCCCCTTGTCTTAATTGATCTTCAAAATATTATTATGATCACAGTTCCAGCAGGAACGCCAGGGTGTCCACCCCGTCGGCATAATCTGACAGGGAAGGCTGCTGGGCTTTTCCGAAAGGCGTAAACTGTTGGCCTACCAGGCACTGAAGGTCCGCCTGGGCCGCCATGTCTTCGCGGAGCTGCTGTATATCTTTATAATAGCCATAATGCAGCACGCTGAGAGGGGAAAACAAGGAAGCCGCCTCATGAAGCAGGATGCTGCCATTGGTCAGGTAAGCGCTGCTATTGAGCAGGAACAGGGCCAGGTTGTAATCGTAGTTGTTTTTGTACTTGTGATGGTCGGCCAGGTAGTCGTATTTGCCGAGTGCTTTAAGCAGCGGCTCAAAGTCATACCCCTCCGGCACCATTACTTTGGTCACGTTACGGCATCCCAGGCCGAAATAGAGCATTACGTCGTCTGCCAGCGCTTCCAGTTCGGCGGAGGTTTCCCGGCCGGTCAGGATAGCGGCAGAGGTGCGGTTATGCCGGATAATATGCGGGTATTTTGAAAAGTAGTAGTTGAAATACCGGGCGGAGTTGTTGCTGCCGGTGGCAATATAGGCGTCGCAGTTTTTCAGTATTTCCTGTACTTCGGTCTGTTCGGCCTGTTCGGGGTACCATTCGGTCATTTTGTCAAGGATATGACGCATCAGCACTTCATCTTTGGAAGAGAGCTTCATTTTGATATGGTGCCCGCTGATGAATCCGCAGAGCCAGTCATGGAACCCAACGAGGGGGATATTACCGGCCACGACGATGCCCACTTTTTTAGGTGCCCTATCCGCGGTAGTGGCAGGGTACTGCCGCAACCAGGCTTGCAGGGCCGCCGGTTCCAGGTAGTACCGGCAGATGCTGTCGATGGATTTATCAATAAATTCAGGGGTGAACCAGCCATTGGCCAAGTAAGCACGTTCCTTTACTGCTGTCAACTCCGTACTGTTGCCGGCCAAATACTGGCCCAGGCGTACCAATGCTGCTTCTTTTTCCGCTATGTTCATGAAACTGTTATAAATATTTGACTTAATTAAACCGGGAATTTTTATTTTTGTCCACAAAATTAATGGCTTACTACTAAAAAAGTTTACTCTATGGCAATTAAGATAACAGATGAATGTATAAATTGTGGCGCTTGTGAACCGGAATGCCCCAATAATGCCATCTATGAAGGCGGTGTAGAATGGGCACTGGCCGATGGTACAACCGTAAAAGGCAGTTATACCCTGATGGACGGCAGCCAGTTGGACGCAGACCAGCGTAATGCCCCGATCAGTGTAGATACCTATTATATTGTGCCTAACAAGTGTACAGAGTGCCAGGGTTTCCACGAAGAACCGCAATGTGCCGCTGTTTGCCCGGTAGACTGCTGCGTTCCGGACGAAATGTACCAGGAAACAGTAGATGAGCTGATGGCTAAGAAAGACAGACTGCACCTCTAATATATGCAAGCCACCTAATTAAAAGCCGTCCGGTAAGTTCCGGACGGCTTTTTTATACCTGCGGCGGCCCGGGTTCCGCTGACGGCCGGAAATTAATGAAAACGCCGGCTGACCCGCTGTTGACAATTAACAAATAACCTTTAACTTTACCCGCTTATAGTAATTTATCTTATGAAGAAGAACATCGCCTTGGTAGCTGGTGGATATTCCGGAGAATATGTAATATCCGTGCAGAGCGCTGAAACTATAGAAAAAAACCTGGACAGCAGCAAATACGCTGTATACAAAATCATCGTTACCCGGGAGGGATGGCGTCATACGGCCACTGACGGCGCTGTTTATGAAATCGATAAAAACGATTTCTCCCTGAATATAGGCGGCAACAAAATAAAATTTGACGCCGTGTTTATCGGCATCCACGGTACCCCGGGTGAAGACGGCCGTCTGCAGGGCTACTTTGAAATGCTGGACATCCCCTACACCAGCTGTGGCATGGTGACTTCGGCGCTGACTTTCAATAAAAGCTATTGCAATAAAGTGGTGGCGGCCCTCAATGTGGTGAACGTCTCCAAATCCGCCCATATCTTCCGTGACCAGCCGCATGATCCGGCAGCAATTTTGCAGGAACTGCGTTTGCCCGTTTTCGTGAAACCGGCGGAGGGCGGCAGCAGCATCGGCATGTCTAAAGTGAAAACAGCGGAAGAATTGCCTGCTGCCATCGAAAAAGCCTTTAAGGAAGACAACCAGGTGCTCATCGAAGAATTTATCAAAGGCCGGGAACTGACCATCGGTCTTTATAAAGCCAATGGTGTCCTGAATGTACTACCGATCACGGAAGTGGTGAGCAGCAAGGAGTTTTTCGACTACGAAGCGAAATATACACCAGGCGTGTCCAACGAAATAACGCCGGCGCCGGTATCTGACGACATCAGGGCACTGGTACAGAAAACAGCATCTGCGCTGTATAACAAACTGAATTGTAAAGGGATCGCCCGGATTGACTTTATCTATGAAGAAGCCACCGGTAAACTGTACTTCCTGGAAGCCAACACCATGCCCGGCCAGTCTGAAAACAGCCTTGTGCCGCAACAGGTAAGGGCCGCCGGTAAAACCCTGCAGGAGTTTTATGGCGAAGTGCTGGAAGAATGCATGAAGAAATAAATTACGAATTACGAATTACGAATTATGAATAAAGCAGATGCTTAATTCGTAATTCGTAATTCCTAACTCGTAATTCGTAATTCGTAATTCGTAATTTTAAAATATGTTTGACTTTATTACCAAACGCTCTTTCGGAATTAACCTGGTGATCGTAATAGCGTTCTTTTTTGGACTGGCACTGCTGTTCTTCTCCCTGTTGGGCGTTATTACCCGGCATAATGAAGAACTGACCGTTCCGGACGTGCGGGGGAAAAGTGTGAAAGAAGCCATTGCCCTCCTGGAAAAGGCAGGATTTGAAGCCGATGTAAGAGACTCCATCTACATAGACAGTATCCCTCCTTTGTCTGTATGGGTACAAACTCCCGATAAAGGCGCGCGGGTAAAAGTCGGCAGAACGATTTACCTGACAGTCAACAAAGTTGTGGCCCCCATGGTGAAAATGCCTGACCTGGAAGGACTGACCTTCCGCAGCGCTGAAATGGTGCTGAAAAGCGTGCGCCTCAATGTGGGAGATACCATCTATAAACCGGACTTCGCCACTAATACCATCCTGCAGCAGCTGCTCAATGGTAAACGGGTTAAACCCGGCACCCCTGTAGCTGAAGGCAGCAATATTACGCTGATCATCAGCAGCGGTACCGGCAGCATCGAAAATCCGGTGCCCGATTTTGTAGGCCTCACCTTTACGGAAGCCCGTGAAATGCTGAACGCCAACAATCTGAGCGCAGGCACCATTATTATAGATCCGGGCGTAACGGATACGGCCAACGCCTTTATCATCAAGCAGGTGCCTACCCGCAGAAATGAAATCGGAGACTTCAATATGGTAAGGGCCGGTGAAAGCATTGACCTGTGGCTGTCTGCCACCAAACCGGTGAAAGACTCCACACAGGCTCCGGTACAACAATAACAAACATCAAAACCACCATTTTTAAACCGAACTTAAACTTAATATCATGCAGAATATCACAAAAGAAGAACTGAAACAGCGCATGGACAACGGTGAACAACTGAACATCCTCGATGTTCGTGAACCACACGAACGCGCTGAATTTAACATCGGTGGCTTTCATATTCCGCTGGGCCTCGTGCAGGCAATGCAGGTGGATGAAATTGAGCACCTGAAAGACGAAGAAGTGATTGTTTACTGCCGCAGCGGCAACCGTAGCGGCCAGGCATGTATGCTGCTCGAAACCATGGGCTTCACCAATGTGAAGAACCTGACCGGCGGTATGCTTAACTGGCAGGCGTAACAATAAAGATCATACAAAGCGCGAAGCTTAGCAGGGGTAATGTATTTTACCAGTCCCTGCTAAGCTTCGCGCTTTATAGGTATATCGTTTTTTATTCTCCGCTTACAATAGCCGTGGCTTCTATCTCCACCAGGTAGCGGGGATCTATCAGCCTGCTTACTTCCACCATGGTGGTGGCGGGTTTGATGGCTTTGAAAAATTCACCATGTGCCCGGCCATACTCTTCCCAGCGGGAAATGTCCGTTACAAACATGCGCGTTCTGACCACATCGTGCAGCGTGGCGCCTGCGGACACCAGGACGGATTCTATTTTAGCCAGTACAAAACGGGTTTGTTCATAGGCATCACCTTCCGCTACCACTTTATCATTGTCTACCGCTACTGTTCCTGACACTTCGATGGTATTGCCTATCCGTACCGCGCGGGAATATCCCACTTTGTTTTCCCATTGCGCGCCGGAGGAATAATGGGTACGTTTCATAAAATTATATTTTGAAGAAGGGTAAGAAGACAGTTCAAAAGTACGTTTTAAAGGGCATTGGCGCACGTATTTTGTATGCTGCTGTTCCTCCTGGGCTGCTGTGCTGCCTTCTTACACCCCGTTATTGGCGGCTGATTGCTGTGGCGGCAGGTTTCGGAACTTGACCACCCTGCCCAGCAGATCGAACCAGAAAGGTGCGCCCAGTGAAATAGCCAGGGCGGTAATGCACCATCCTGCCAACACCATCCAGCCGTTTTTCTGGTAGGGATGTGTAAAGCCACAGCGGAGTTTCTTTTTGCCGCCGGTGGTGTCGGTCACACAATCACGGCTGATGCCCAGTACATTTTTAGCGTCGCCGGCGTCCTGGCGAAGGATAGCGTAAACGCCAATAAGCGCGGTATCTTTTAACATGATGCTGACAGACGTGTCCTGTCTGAAATAACTGCTGTCGCGATGGAAGATGTTTTTTCGTGTAAGCGTGTCCGTAACTGCCGCATAGGAGGGCTCGCGACTGGCCGCCAGGCGTACCATCTGCTCCCGCACATTTTTATCTTTCATCAGAATACGGGCGATAGCGATGCTATCAACATTAAACACCGCAGCAATGCCCAGTCCCAGTATCAGCAGCCACACCTGTGTTTGGCGGCGGTACCAGCCACTGGCGCGGGTCATGGTTTCATTGAACCAGGTCTCCATATTGGCCCGGAACCGGTCCACATCGTAATGGGCATCTTCAAAAAGATTCCGCAGATGGGCAATGGTATCGGGCGCCAGCTGCAGCGTATTATAAGTCAGGCTGTGGCGGATAGCAGCTGTCTCTGACTGGTTTTCCTCCGGTGTTCCGCGCAGCAGGTGGACCATCGTCTGTGAAAATATCTGCGGGCTGATATAGGCAGGCCTGGCAGAGGCGCTGTTTTCTCCCAGGTAGCGGATTGAAGGCGACTGGTAGAACTTCTTCAAAAAAGGACTGTGCTGAAAAGGCGCGAAAAAATAGACCACGCTCCAGCCCAGCTCGTAAAACCAGTTGAAGAAAGTGAAGCGGCCAAAAGCGCCCAGGTCTCCGCTGCGGTCATCATCCTCCAGCAAGCGACGCAGTGCTTTGGTCAATACCCGCGCCCGGGCGTTGAACAGCCGGGCGGCCATCTCCTGTATAATGGAGGCTAACAAACTGTAGAGCAAATAAATGAATATCAGCCCAAGTGCCACATCTATGGCAAGATTACTAAACATAGGATACTTGATTAGTTGACATATTGATATAAAGTTAAATATTTATACTAAAGGTAGCATGGGACGACGCAGTGTATTTGTGTGCTGGCTTTTTTTGTAAATCACACGTTTGTGTGATGGTGAAAATTTGATTTTTTATGCTACTTCGCGGTGTTCAAAGAATGTATGTTAACCTTGTCCACCCAAATACTCAATATTCTGTCAAATCATTTATCTATGAAATATTTCAAATTGGTAGGCTACTGGCTTGTTATCTGTTGTTTTATCTGCCCGGCAGTATCATTGGCACAAACGGAGGTTCCCTGGAAGTTCATCGGCTCAACACAAGATGAGTCCAGCGCTTATAACCTTTACTATTATAAAATTGCCCAGGTAAACGCGCCCAATCACAGATATGCTTCCCTGATAGAGCTCTCTATTCAGGGAGATGCAAATTATTTTGACATGCAGGGAACATATCTGATCCGTATTGACAAATGGGATAATTCACCCAATAGGTTTGACGGCATGGAAATCCGGTGTACTTCCGGTAATCCTGCTGCGGCCGTATTTTATGTCTTTAACGATGCCTTGTGGGTGAGGTCGAATTATAAATGGGGTGGCGTGTTTGTAAAGGCGGCCCATTTGGTATATAGTCCTTTAACAGATGGTAACTATGGACAAACAACCACGGAACCAACCGGCTTTTTGGCAAAAACGGGCGACTACGGCCTGAAATGCGATTTCGATGGCAATCGTTTCTTTAGGTTGCCCTTTAATGATATAAACGGGTTTACCTATAATTCTGAAGGTATTTCTCTTGGTCAACCGTTAAAACAAAGTGTACTCTCCATCAATGGAAAGGATATGCCGAACAGGGACTTTATATATATCACCAGGGATTCTATTTCTGCACAGGCAGACATTTTTTCCAATTACAAGGGAGGAACCGATACACAGAATGGTATATTAGGATATGGAGTTAGGCCAATGAGCAAAGCCTGGCAGATTTGGGAAAAAGGCTATCATGCAGACTGGTCTAATCTTTTTCATGTGGGCGTCAATGGAGACATCGGTATCGGAACAATGAATCCCACCGCAAAACTGGCTGTAAACGGAACTGTCCTTGCTAAAAGAGTAAAAGTAAGCGTTGCTGCCGCTGAATGGCCTGACTTCGTTTTCAGCAAAACCTATACGCTGCCCTCTTTACAGGAAGTGGAGAACTATATCAGTCAGCACCAGCACCTGCCTGATATGCCGGCAGCTGCGGACGTGGCCAAAGACGGCCATGATCTGGGTGAAATGAACCGGAAGCTGTTGCAGAAAGTAGAAGAGCTCACGCTGTATATCATCGACCTGCAAAAAAGAATTGCTACGCTGGAACAGCAGTCTAACTAAATAACATCTTATCAAAAACCAGTAAAAACCATAAATCAAACAAAAACCATGGGAGTTAATTATCTCGTACTAGGATTTACCAGTCTGTATCTGGGCGGCACCTTTCTGTACTACAAATACGCAAAGAAAAAAGGCATCGCGTTCAGGTATAAGCCTTTTTACCTGTTGGCCGTAGCGATTCTCTTTGTGCTGTCACTGTATGGCATTATTGTTGGAAAACAGTTTTTCTAAGCCCAACCATTTTTCAATGAACTTACAACTGCCTGTGTAAAACAGGCAGTTGTATATAAGCTTACAGATAATCATGGGTGGAAAATCCATTTACCCGTTTCTTTGGGTATTGCTGATTACAATCCTGCTTTTCTTATGGATGTTTGGAAAGAAAAAAAGCAGGAACAATGCCAATAAAAAGCAGCAGTCAAAACAGGATGCACAGAAATCTTACAGGCACGCCAAACAACCACGAAGAGTGAGTAAGTAAAAGCATCTCCTCATGAGGCAAACTCAAAAAAACAACAGCTGCCCCCTACCCAGGTATCGGTACTGTTGAAGCCTACGCCGATCATTTTGCCCTTACTGATCCTGGACAGATTGTGCACCAGTATAGGCCGTGGCGAACTATCGGGCCAGATGTACATCATCCGGATTTCGCAGATAGCAGGACCGGTGGGCGTTTGTATGGCGGGCGCGTATTTTACTTTGTGTTGCAATATCCAGTTCTCCGGATCTTTAATATTATCAATATCTTCCTGGGTCACATCTATCATCACACCTTTGCCGGCAAAGGAAAACAGAGGTTTCAACACATAATTTTCCAGGTCGGTGGGTAACACCGGCAGTTCATGCAGGAACCAGCTTTTAGGCACAAATTCACTATGTATAAAAGGCATGGTGTATTTGCTGATCCGGTAAAACCAGTTGGGGTGAGTGATCCATTCCACATCGAGGTCCTGGAACAGATTTACATGCGGTTCCAGGTGGCCGGCCTGCTGTTGCAGGTCATCAAAAATGATGCGGTTATAGATGCGCTGGATGGGCGTTTTCACGCCATCGCGCATGTAGAACAGTTTTTTACCTTCCTGTATCAGTTTCGTAAGGCATACCGTGCGGATGCCGATATATTTCTCTGTACTGTGAAAATCGATGCGTGTTTTTTGTTCTTCCGGCTTAATTTCCAGCAGCACTACTTCTTCCGCAGGCAGGTCGCCGACGATCATTTCACGGAGCAGCTGATAGTAGGCTTTTTCATCGATGCCGTTGAAAAAGTTGTTCAGTTGTTCAGGAATATTGAAGTGGTTTTTAAACTGGCGGGCCATCACATCCTGAAAGGCGTACATAGTGGGAAAGCCTTGCAGCTCGATAAGTTGTGGTGTATAGGCGCCCGCCTCGTCGCGGCACACGGCAAAATCAATGACAATAAAATGTGGGTGTTCATTTTCATGCGGCACCTTCAGGTCTGCCGGGATGGCGTCCTGTGTAATGGTTTTGAAGTCGGGCCGCAGGACCACGTTAACGATCTCTTCACAGGCCTGTATCAATTTGCCGGTCAGGTCGGCAGGTACGAACACCGGTGTTTCGGCCACACGGAATGCAGGTGCAATACCGGCATCCTGGGCGATACCTTCCAGGAATGCCTGGTAACGGTCGTTTGTAAACTGTTCATTATATGCCTTTCTGACTTCGGGTATCATAATATTGGAATAAATGGATTAGAAAAAGGTGTTTTCATCATCGTTGTGGGAAACAACGCCATCCAGATGCTCGATGGCAGCCAGTCTGTCGGTCAGTTGCCCGTAAACGGCGTAATCGAGGAAGGCGGTGATCAGCCGGTCGTGCGTCAGCATGATTTTATCCGGATCGGTGAGTTGTTCCAGCATGCTGTTATATTTTTCGATGCCGTGATGATCTACCACTTGCTTTTTCTTTTCTTCCTGGCGGAGGTACATGTGCATGCCGTCGGCATCGGCTTCCGGGTGGAACTGGGTACCGATGAAGTGGTCGTTGAAGCGGATGGCCATAGTGGCGCGTTCCAGCGGTACGTGGGGCCTTTCTTTTTCGAGGGCCAGCACCTGGCCTCCCATGGCGTAAAGCCGTTCGTGGTTCAGTTCTATCACCTGCCAGTTGCGGCTGTCAACGATGTAAAACGGATCTGGCAGGGCGGTAAACACTTTTTCTGTAAGGCCGGTGGCGGTTTTATGTACCGGGAAGACTCCGAAGGCCGGTGATTTGCGTTTGCAGACGTTACCGAGCTGGTAATACCGGCACATGATCTGGTAGGAGTGACAGATAAAAAAGGCTGGTTTTTTCTGTTCCTGTGTGCGGTTCCATGCGAGCAGGTCTTCTATCAGCGCGAAATATTGTTGTTCCCACGCGCTGCCTTCGCTGTCTACCGGGCTGCCGGGGCCGCCGGTAGAGATATAAATATCATAGGAAGTGTCGGGCACCTGTTGTTGCAGTCTGACTTCAAATTCATCGAATTGCAGGTCCAGTGCGTGCATCGCTGCATATTGCACCAGTATTTCCCGGATACAGCGCATACCTTCATTGGCCACGCCCTCATACATATCCAGCACCGCTACTTTCCACTTGTTTTTGATTGGATGCATACTGCAAAATTACGAATTACGGCCGGGTAATCCTTCATCCCGGCTCAGCAGTTCTGCAGAAATTGTTGATGGATGTAGTCGGTCACTGCTACGAGGTCTTTGGTTTCTTCATAAACTTTCAGCTGCCTGTCAGCGCCGGTACCGTTTTCCAGGATATGGCCGGTGGCACGGATCACATCGCGGCTGCCCAGATCGTCCACTACGTCATCAATAAAATCGAGCAGTTCGTATATGAGTGACCGTGTGTTGACTTCCATCTCCTTACCAAAATCGATGAGGTTACCATCAATACCATAGCGGGAAGCGCGCCATTTGTTTTCATTGACCAGCGCCCGGTTGTAGATAATGAAGTTAAGGTTCTGCATCCGCAGTTTGTATATTTTGGCGCATACTGCCTGGAACAGGGCTGCCAGCGTAATGGTGTCGTCTATGGTCAGGGGCACGTCGCAGATGCGGAATTCCACGGTGTTGAAGAATGGGTGTACCCGGAGGTCCCACCATACTTTTTTGGCGTTGTCGATACAGTTGGTTTTGACAAGCAGTTTGATGTAGTTGTCATATTCCTCAATACTGGCAAAATAATCGGGAATGCCGGTACGGGGGAATTTATCGAAAACCTTGGTACGAAAGGATTTGAAGCCGGTGTTACGGCCTTCCCAGAAAGGCGAGTTGGTGCTGAGGGCAAAAATATGTGGCAGGAAATAACGGACGGAATTAGCGATATGCAGGGCCATTTCCCGGTTTTCCATGCCTACGTGCACGTGCAGGCCGAAGATCAGGTTGGACCTGGCGGCGTCCTGCATTTCGTTGACGATCTCAAAATAGCGGGGATGGTCGGTGATCATTTGTTTTTCCCACTTGCTGAAAGGGTGGGTGCCGGAGGCGCCGATGCTGAAACCGAGGTCGCCGGCTATCTGGGTGATGGTGCGGCGCAGCAGTGCCACATCTTCGCGGGCTTCGTGGATATTGGCGCATATCTGCGTGCCCACTTCCACCACCGCCTGATGAAATTCAGCTTTTACCTGGTCGCGGATCACTTTGTGGGCTTGTTCCACAATCTTTTGCTCATGGGACCGGAGCTCCCGCGTGGTGGGGTCCATCACCATATACTCTTCTTCTATACCCAGCGTAAACGCTTTGAACATGATTAAAATTTTTCCCGAAATTACGAATTACACACAACGAAATGTATTCGGATAATTGGTAGGGAGATGATAGCCTGTTGTTTATTGTTTTTCTTTCGATTTTGTTTTTCGGGCAGATGCCGGCTTTTTGTCCGTTTTTTTGGCGGCGGTAGCTTTCTCTTTTACCGGCGCGGGTTTCGCGGGTTTGACGTTTTTTGTCGCAGCTGTTTTTTTACCGTTGCCGCGGATGAACTTTCCCCAGGTAAGATTGTCTTTCCCTGGTTTCTGTGCCATGGCCCGCTCGATGGCGTAACGGGCGCTGGTTTCCACCACCCATTCAAAATGTTCCTCGCCAATGGCGTTGATGTCGGCATCGGGTGCGGGATTGCAGAAGTCGATCGCATAGGGCACGTCGCCTCTGACGGCTATTTCCACGGTATTAAAGTCGTAGCCGAGGTATTGATTGAGCGCGACCACCTGGTCGGTGATCTGCTGCATCAGCGCGTCGCTGCCATTGAAATCGGACTGGTAGCGCTGATGGGGCGCGTTTTTGGGATTGTAGGCCATAATCCGCACCTGATTGCCGCCGATGCAAAAACAACGGTAGTATTGTGAAAAGTCTATTTCTTCCTGTAACATCATCACCAGTTGACCGGTATCTCCGTGCTGCCGGAAAAAATCATCTTTGTCCTCGATGTGATATACATGTTTCCAGCCGCCACCGGCGAAAGGTTTCATGTATGCGGGGAATCCGATATAGTCGAAGATCGTGTTCCAGTCAAATGGGTAGATCAGGTTCCGGAATGATTTATCGGTAGTATTGTCGGGCAGCGAATAGGAGGGTAGCAATACGGTGCGTGGCACGGTAACGCCTATCTTTTGCGCCAGGGCATTGTTAAAGAATTTATCATCGGCGCTCCACCAGAAAGGGTTGTTGATGACGGCGCAGCCGGCGGTGGCGGCATTTTTCAGGAAAGCGCGGTAGAAAGGCACGTCCTGCGATATACGGTCTACGATGACGGCATATCCGCTGTCGGCGCCCTGCAGCACTTTATCGATCGTTACAAATTCCGCGAAGATACCGGGCGGATTGATACGGTTGACGCGGTCTACGAACGCTTGTGGGAATGAGTTTTCCTGTCCGAATAAGATGCCGATCTTTTTCATACGTTTACTTGATAAGTGACAGATAGTGTGGCAGCATTTCGCGCCATACGGGCCAGTCGTGCCGGGCATGCGGCCTGATGTCCAGCCAGTGGGTGATATTTTTTGCGGCCAGCAGTTGTGAGAATTGTTCATTCTGCGGGCGGGTGACGTCCGTTTCGGCGGCGCCGAGCACGATGCCCATGCGCCACAGGTCAGGGTCCTGGTTGTCCGGCATGAAGTCGGCCGGGTTGTGGTAATACACCTGGTCGTCGTAATAGCCGTCCATCCTGGATTTGATATCGAAGATACCGCTGAGGCTGAAGAGATAAGACACCCGGCCGGGATAGCGGAAGGCGAAATTGGCCGCATGATAACCGCCAAAGCTACATCCGGCGGCAACTATCCGCTGTCGGCCTGTTTCAGCCTCTATGCGGGGCAGCACTTCTTCCAGCAGCATTTTATCATAACAGGTATGATTATACGCCCGGTACCGGGGATCGATGCTTTTGTTGTACCAGCTGGCGGCATCGATACTGTCGGGGCAATACACTTTAACGCGTCCTTCATCAATAAACCAGCGGATAGCGTCTATCAGGCCACGGTCTTTGCTTTCATAGTAGCGGCCCATGGAGGTCGGGAACAGTAGTAACGGATATCCGCTGTCACCGAATACCAGCATCTCAAATTCCTTTCCCAGGTTGGGCGAGTGCCATTTATAGTAGTTTTCAGTCATGGGAAAGTGTTTAGTTAAATTTAAAGAAGATTATTGGTTTATCGGTAAATTGTTGACATGCAAATGGATCGAATGGTGCTCACTGCTGCCAGTCTGCATCGGGAAGTCACACTGGACGTATATATACAGGCAGGAACGCCGCATGTTTTATTGTTGGTGAATGACGGGCAGGACCTGCCTGCATTGCCGGCGGTGGTGCCGCCGGGAGTATGGATAGTGGCGGTGCATGCGGGGCCGCGGCGGCGTATGGAGTACGGCGTGGCAGGTATTGCTGACTATCAGGGCAATGGCTCGCTGGCGGCGGTTTACAGCCAGTTTATCATAAAAGAACTATTACCCTTTCTGGAACAGCGCTATCCGTTGTTGACCGGTGTGAAACGGGCCTTCGCAGGATTCTCGCTGGGCGGGCTGTCGGCACTGGACATCGTATGGCAGTACCCGCAATACTTCGGTATGGCAGGGGTGTTCTCCGGGGCCCTCTGGTGGCGCAGCCGGCCACTGGATACCCATTACCGGGAAGAGCGTGACCGTATCATGCACCGGCGTATCCGGGACAGTGCCTGGCGGCCGGGGCTGCAGTTCTTTTTTGAATGCGGCACTGACGATGAAACGGCAGATCGTAACGGTAACGGCGTTATCGACAGTATTGACGATACGCTGGACCTGATAAAGGAATTGAAGCGGAAAGGTTATCGTGAGCCGGAGGATATTACCTACCTGGAGATTGCTGGTGGACGGCATGATCAGGAGACGTGGGGGAGAGCGATGGCGGTGTTTTTGGGATTGGAGTTTTTTATATAAAAGAGAAGGGCTGACCAAACGGTCAGCCCTTCTCTTTTATTGTAAGATGTGATTAGCTTAGAAGCTGTAACGAACACCAATCTGACCTCTCCAACGAGAAGTGAAGTTGTTGATGAAGTAAGGTTTTTCCTCACCGTATCCGTTAACAACCCTTCTGTAGTCATACTGGAATACAGGAGTGCCGTTGTCGAATTTCCTGAAAGTGAGCGGAGTGGAAGCCTGGTTGGTGATGAAGTACGTCTGACCCCATTCTTTGTTCAACAGGTTACCTACGTTCAGGATGTCGAAAGTAAGTTCAACTTTGTGGTTTTTCCAGATAGGCAGGACTTGCGCCACTTTAAAGTCGAATACATGCTCAAACGGAGTGCGGGAAGCATTTTTCTTTGCGTTTTCACCACGGTGTTTGCTCAGGTAGCTGTCGTTGCTGATCAGGCGTTCCAGATCTTCACGTTGCTGTGCTTCTGTACGTTGGTAGATAACTGCGCCGGCAGTGTTTTTCTGCTGGATCAGGTCAAAACGCATTGTGGTTACTTCAGAAGCAGTAGGAATATAGATCAGGTCGTTGTTACCATTGGTAGCCAGGTCGTCACCAGTCGGGTCAACTGTGTTGAAGTATACCCAGCTGTAAGGAATACCGGATTGACCGTTGTAGAACAGGCTGACAGTAGTAGCAAAGTTCTTCTGTTTGCCATATTTAAATGTTTTGGCAATTACACCCATTACGCGGTGGCCCATGCTGTAGTTTGCGCGAGCGAGGTCCAGGTTGTTCAGGCCGTTCACGTTCGGGCTAAAGCGCCAGTTGGAAGCGGCTGTAGAAGAAGTACCGTCATTTACGGAGTAGGCGTCGCCGTAAGAGTAACCGATTTTAACGAACAGGCCGTTGCTGGTTACTTTGGTCAGCTCACCGGAGATGTTATAGGTATAACCTTCGCTGGTGTTCTGCAGCAGCAGTACCTGGTCACCCCAACCGGTAGTTTTCTTTTTGAAAGTAGGGCGTTTAAGACCACCACCCAGTGCAGTGCTGTCGTTGGTAGGAATGATGTTCAGGTTGTTCCATACCGCGTTGTTGATGGTTTTAGAGAAGTTACCTTCAACAATGGCTTTCATGCCCCAGGGCAATTGTCTTTCAACTGCCAGGTTGGTTTTGAATACCTGCGGGAATTTGAAGTTTTTATCACTCAGGTTGATGTTAGCTGCTCTCGGTGTTACGTTGCCACCCATAGCCGCCAGCATGGTAGCTGAGTATTGACCATAGAAGGGGCTGTTAGGATCATATTGGAATCTAACACCGGCTGGCAGTGCGTTACCGGACAGGCTGATGTTTGTATAAACGTTACCGGATGTGTTGTACTGGTTGGAGATCCATACAAACGGTACACGACCAGTAAAGATACCTGCACCACCACGGATGATAGTTTGACCGTCATTGGTCAGGTCCCAGTTGAAGCCTACTCTTGGTGCTACCAGCAATCTTGATTTAGGAATGGTAGTAGTAGAATATCCTTCGAAGTTGGGGTCTTTATTAAAGAGTGCATTGTCCGGAGGTGTGGTGGGGAAGAACGGAACGTCTACTCTCACACCGGCAGTCAGGGTGAAGTTTCTGCGGATGTTCCATTCGTCCTGAGCATAGAAACCGATCTGTGCAGCCTTAAAGCCGATACCTTCACGGAGTGTAGAGTCAGCGGTGGTGTAGTTGATCTGATATTGTCTGGGTTTCAGTCCCTGCAGGAATCCGTTGATGGAGTCATAGGAGTAGGAACCGAATGCGCCCTGAATGAAGGTATTTTTGATGTTGTACAGTTCAGCGTTAGCACCAACAGTGATGGTGTGTTTGCCGTGGTACATAGTCAGGTTGTCAGTGAATGTCCAGATTTTCTGGTCCAGTGCATTGGCAGTGGAAGAGAATTCACTACCCAGGTTGATGGTCCTGCCATTGTCGTTGATGACAACGGTCGGGAAAGGCTGACCGAGGTAAGACCTTCTGTCTTTTACAACGTTATAGCCTATACGCAGCTCGTTACTCAGTTTGTTAGAGAAGCTGGAGTTCAGCTCAATTACACTGGAGTTGCTTTTGGAAGGGAAAGAGTAGTAGTTGTTGTAGAAAGCGGCAATGCTGGGGCCACGGCTGGTGTTAATGTCGCTGGCGTCCAGGTAGTTGTGACGGATAGTCAGTTTGTGAACATTGTTGATGTTCCAGTCTACACGGCCGAAGATAGTAGTTGCTGTCTTCTTGCGGGTCTGGTCTGTATAACCGCCGAGATCTACGTTGTATTTGTCTTTTACGAAATTGTAGATACGGGACAATTCATCAACAGTAACGTTGTTTGCGCCGGCGCCCGGGTTGAAGTCTACCGGGTTATTACGTTCAGTTCTTTCAACGTTGGCGAAGAAGAACAGTTTGTTTTTGATGATCGGGCCACCAAGGCTTGCACCATAGATTTTGCTGTTGAAGTCACCATATGGAGTGTGGGTGGAGTCCGGAGATTTGCCTACGAAGCTTTTGTTCTGCAGGTACAGGTAAGCAGAACCGTGGAAATCGTTGGTGCCGCTTTTGGTGATGGCATTGATACCACCGCCTGTAAAGCCGCTCTGCTTAACATCGTAAGGGTTTAAAACGATTTGCAGCTGATCGATCGTTTCGATGGAGATCGGGTTAGCACCAGCCTGACCACCGTTTGTACCGGAAGCAGACAGACCGAACACGTCGTTGGTCACAGCACCATCCACAGCAAACTGGTTGTATTTGTTGCTCGCGCCGCCGAAGGAGATACCTAAAGGTGCACCATCGCTGCCTCTGGTGGAAACGGAAGCCTGAGGGCTCAGTTTCACGAAATCCTGTACGCTTCTGTTTACAGTGGGAATATTGTCAATCTGGGTACGGCTAACGTTCAGTGCAGTACCGCCGTTACCCTGTGTTACCGCTTTGGCAGCGGTAATATTGATTTCCTGAAGGGTGGTAGAACCTTCAGTCAATTTTACGTTCAATTTCTGAGGAGTACCCAGCTGCAGGAAAATGTTGTTGAAGGTTTCCGTGCCGTAGCTGATAAAAGATACTTCCACTTTGTACGGGCCACCAACACGCATGTTGGGAATGGTGAATTCGCCGCCGTTACGGGTAGTGGTTCCATAAACAGTACCGGATGGCGTGTGAACTGCCTTTACGGTGGCACCGATCAGGCCTTCGCCTTTGGAATCCGTTACAACACCGACCATGCTACTGGTGGTTACCTGTGCATAGGTTAAGATCGTCGTGAGTAATAAGGATAAGGTAAAGAGTAATTTTCTAAATCCCATGATTAGAGAAGTTTGTTTCATGGCGCAAAGGTGCCAAAAAACTTTGGGAAAATTTTAACGCCGAATTAACAAATTGTTAAGTCGTGAAAGAACGCATAATCCTCGATAAATTTTTTTGATATCTTAACAGGTTAATCCACATTTGCCGGATGTTTGTTCAGGAATTTCGAAAAAAATTATGAATCCTCAAATCGGGCTATTTGCTAATGCATAAAAGCGTTGCCCGGCGCGAACTTTATTGTATTTCAGATTGTTGCATGATAAATTTATTAATCTAATTTGTTATTTGTTAAAATTTAATTGTGTAACTATCAAATTGTCAAAAGATTTTCCGGTTTCCGCTTTGAATGTTTCCTTGACCATTTCATGTGTTTAAGTCGTAACTTTGCGGTCATTCAACATTGACCCGGAGGGATAATATATGTTAGATACAATAGCAGCAGCAATAGAAGATATCAAGAACGGCAAACTGGTAATCGTAGTAGATGATGAAGACCGCGAAAACGAGGGCGACTTTATTACCGCAGCGCGTAACGTTACGCCGGAGATCATCAACTTTATGAGCACACACGGCCGTGGCCTGATCTGCGCTCCCCTGGCAGAAGAACGCTGCGAAGAACTCGGACTGGAACTGATGGTGAGAGATAATACCGCCCTGCATCAGACTCCCTTTACCGTATCGGTGGACTTACGCGGCCATGGCTGCACTACCGGTATCTCCGCACACGACAGAGCCAAAACGGTACAAGCACTGATCGACCCAAACATCAGACCGGAAGAACTCGGCAAGCCCGGGCACATCTTCCCCCTGAAAGCCAAAACCGGCGGCGTCCTGCGCCGCGCCGGCCATACGGAAGCAACGATAGACCTGGCACGATTGGCCGGCTTTGAGCCCGCCGGCGTACTGGTGGAAATCATGAACGAAGACGGCTCCATGGCCCGCCTGCCACAACTGCGGGAAATAGCCGACAAATTCGACCTCAAACTGATCTCCATCCAGGACCTCATTTCCTATATGCTCAGCACCGAAACCCTGATCGAAGAAGGAGTGAGGGTTCAAATGCCTACTAAATACGGCAACTTCGAACTCATCGCCTTCAAACAGGTGAATTCCGGTGAAATCCATATGGCACTGAAAAAAGGAGACTGGACAAAAGATGAACCGGTCCTGGTACGCGTACACTCGTCCTGCGTGACCGGCGATATCCTCCACTCCCTGCGCTGCGACTGTGGTGAACAACTGCACGCTGCCATGCAGATGGTGGAAAAAGAAGGAAAAGGCCTCATCCTCTATATGAACCAGGAAGGCCGCGGGATCGGTCTCATGAACAAACTCAAAGCCTATAAACTCCAGGAAGAAGGCCTCGACACCGTGGAAGCTAACCTGGAACTCGGCTTTAAAATGGATGAACGCGACTATGGCGTAGGTGCCCAGATCCTGCGACACCTCAACATCACCAAGCTGCGCCTCATCACCAACAACCCGCGCAAACGCGCCGGCCTCAGCGGCTACGGCCTCGAAGTAATAGAAAACGTGCCCATCGAAATTCATCCCAACCCGTACAATGAAAATTACCTGCGGACAAAAAGGGACAAACTGGGCCACGAAATCCTGAAAGGCTGATATAATTGATATAATATTATATAGATATCATTCATCCCGGAGCAATTTGCTCCGGGATTTTTTATGTCCCAGGACTGAAGCCCCTGGGCTACGTTCTGATTCAGGTCCGCAAAATGATAGAGTTTGAACGTATAGGGCTAATACCTTTAATGTTCAATCAGGAAAGCGTGACCTTCATCTGAATAATGACCTCAGTCTAAATGACTGCCCTGGCTTCTAAGGCAAAGGACATGTTCTTGAATATTTGCTTATTGGTAGCTACTACATTAATCACAGTCTTATCATCTAAAAGAACCTAAAACACAATGTAGCCCAGGGCTTCAGCCCTGGGATTGTAAGGCATTATTTCATTTCAGTGGAATCTTTAGGTTTCAGGGCTGCCGCCTTGCGAAGGGAGTCCATAAGCGGGGTGCGGCCACGGCGCTGGCTATGAAACAGCTCTCCGAGACGGTTGAACTCACGGATGTAAGATATGCCCACGCCGGATTTCGTACGGTTGTTAAGGTTATATACGTCGTAATCCGATTTGCTGAAGGCGTTGATGCGGAAACGGCCATCGGGTGTCAACAAATATTCGATGCGGAAGTCACCGGCGAAACGGTTGGCATTGGCGGAGGTGGAGGACTTGCCCCAGTCGTAATCGCCACCGGCATACAACCGGAAACGGTTATTGAACAGCGTACTGGTGATACCGGCGCTGACCTGGTTACGGTCTACGGAACTGTTGTCGGCAGTACCGCCAGGGCCGCCGACATTGTACGCGCGGTAGTTGACGTTGACACCGATACCACTGCCTTTGAGCAGGGCGCCGGTAATATTGTTAAGAATAGCGGACGCCTGGGCTGACAACGCCTGGCCTACGCTGTTTTTACCGGTAATGCCTACGTTGGCCGCTGCATTGGTAGTGGCGTCATCGGGCAGGAACTGGTTGAAGAGCAACAGGCCATACATCTGCAGTAACGCTTTGTTCTGGTCGTTGTTGATTTCTTTCAGCTTGGCGGCCACACCACTTTCATAGGAAAGGCTTCCTACATCGGGCAGCTCGATGGTATAGGAGATGTCCGGTTTCATCAGGGCGCCGCGCAGGTTGATGAGCACGTCCACCCGTTCGGTACGGGTGGCCAGCTTGTCGTTGGAGCTGACGGTGGCGGCCTGTCCCAGCAGGTTATACAAACTCACTTTGGGAAGTGAATATTTAGCGGTGATGTTCACCTTGGCTTCCTGCGGGTCGCCATTCCAGGTGATGGTACTGTTCTTTTCTATATCAAACTTCCAGCTGGTCAGGCGCTGGAAAGTAAAATTGTAAGACCCGTTGTTGATCTCGTAGTTGCCGAACATGCTGAAATCCCCTTCAGTATTGGCAATGATCTGAAGGTTCCCGCTACCGTTGGCGGAGATGATATCACCGGTGGTGGCGTCAAGGATCACATCTATCTGTGCATCCGGGTTAGCGGCGATGTCCAGTTTTACGGTCAGCCTGGTATTGTCTTTCTTCCGTTTATTCTCTTTAACCTCTGTCCCATAGGTCTTGAAGATGATATAATCATATTTACCGATGTCTTTACTGTCAGACATCGGGAGATAGAAGTGAGTGCCCTTCAGTGGCCGCGCCAGGATATGCATCTGCATATCGTTGATAGGACCGGAGAAATAGACTTTTCCGTCTGCCAGCACGTCCCCGTAAAAAAGGTCGTTGTCGGCGGAAGTGGTGCTGAGAAACAGGAAGTTGCGGCCGGTCACGTCAAAGTCGAAGTTCAGTTTATTGAAGTGGTCATGACTGATATAGCCGCTGGCAGTGCCTTTGCTGCCGTATTTGTCAATAACGGCAAAGTTGCCGAATTCAATGAGGTTGTCATCGATGTTAACGTTTAACCGGGGGATCTTGTAACGGGTGCCCAGGTAGTCGACGGTTACGGCCACGGTGTCCAACTGAAGGCTGCCACGCATAGAGGGCAGGTCAGTGGTACCGGAAATATTCACTTTCCCGGTAACGGCGCCTGTCAGATCGGAAACATAGCCTGTCAGGTATTTGCTGAGCAGATTGATGGACATGCCATTGAAATCTACGGAGGCGTCGATATCCTTATTGGTGGTGGAAAGGCCTACTTTGCCCTGTGCCAGGAAGTTTTTGCCTTCGTTGTCGGATTTAACGAGGAAGGTAGCGGTACCGGTACGGTGCAGGTAACTGCCATCTATATTAAGTGTGCCGATAGAATCATTGTCTATACGCAGCTCACGTGTACGCAGCGCTGCTGTGACATCAAGGTCCTGGGTGGGATCAGTGATATGGATGGTGCCGTCGGTAATGCCTTCAATGCGGGTGGTGATCAGCTGGGAAGGGATCACGTCAGGCAGGTTCAGGTTTTTGAGCGTGACGATGAACCGGGATTCATCGGGATTGAATTCGTTGGTCTCTACCGTGATGCTCTGGTCATTGCGGGTTACGCGCAGATTGTGTACGGTGAGAAAGTCTTTGCTCCAGTATATTTCATTGCCGGGCGTTACGTTCCATTGCCGCTCGTTGACGGTAAAGGCACTGTTCAGGAAATTGATCTTAATGCCCTGGCGGACGGTGACGATACGTGCATAGAAACCATCCAGGGAAGAGGTGTCCTGTGCCTGTAAATCTACTTTCAGGTAAGAAGTGTCGTTACCTGAACTGGCCAGTATCAGCGGGTTTTGCAGGATGGTGTTGGTGCCAGACAATACTTTGCCGATGCTGGTGCTGATATTGACTTTGCTGAAAGTGCCGTCTCCTTTTACCTGCAGGTCCTGTGCCCGGTATCCGAGATACCCGGCTTCCGGGATATTGATGTTGAGCGACAGGTTACCGCCATTCATGGTATTGAGGCCGCCCTGAACAGATGTGTTGTCGAAGCCGGTAAATTTATTGGTAAAGCCTTTCAGCAATTTCTCCACTTCTCCGAACTGGAAGGCGAAGGTGAAATTCTCCTGGATGTCCGCCTTCTGCGGCGCCAGGAAATAACTGGGGTAGTATTTATATAACAGCAGCTGGAAGGCGTCCGGCAGCTCCATGAGTTTGTAGGAGCCTTTTACGAAACCGCTTACCTCACTACCGTTCAGGCTCAATACTTTTTGGTTGTCCTGCATATGCGTGGCAACGCGGAGGGAGTCAAACTCCAGCCGTTTACCGTCTTTATACAAAGACACTTCGTGCATACGGGCGGTACCGTCGAAGTTGTCGATGGTATTACCAGCAAAGTTTAGGTCCAGCGTGGCTTGCAGGGTGACCGAATCCTCCACGATGTGCAGCGCTTTCAGGTCTGCCTTGCGAAGGTCGGAGTGGAAATTAAAGATGGGCAGCGCCTCGTTGAAATCGATGGTCCCGGTGAAGTCCATGTCCAGATTGGGATCTTTGGATGCCAGCGAGCCATTGAAGAACTTGCGGCTCATGGTTCCGTTGGTCTTGATATTGCGGTAGGTGTAGCCGAACAGGCTCATTTCCTGTACATCGGCATCTACACTGGCTTTGAGCGTTTTAAAGTTGAAGCCGGCCCCGTCTACTTTGGCATTGAGCGTGAGGGTGGACAGGTTGTTGTTATCGAAAAGGGTGCCCACGTCAAAGCCGGTGGTGGTGAGGCTTCCGGAGTATACAGGCACATCGCGGCTGGTCTTGAAGTTAAGGTCAGAGCTGAGTTTGCCCAGATTGGTCTGGAACTGGCCATAAGCCACAAAGTCATTGATAAAGCCGGTATAACTTCCCTGGAAGCGGATGGACGTGAGTTTGTCCATGCGGATGGCATTCACCTCTTTTACAATCGGCATGATCTGCATAACATCTGCGCCGGTAGTGACCAGCTCTTCTGTATGGAAGTCGATGAATGTTTCGTAGATATCCGGCAGGCCACGCAGTTCGATGCTGCCTTTCAGACGGGTGGTGGTGCCGGCTTCCAGTTCTATCTCTGAGGCTTTCAGGTTGCTCACCGGGCCGCGGGCTTTACCTGTCAGCGTGATTTCTTTTTTCCAGGTGGAGAGCGGTGGCGCAAAAAATGCGATATCGTCTGACGACAGCCGGCAGTCTTTGAAGCGGGCCTGCATGAACACATTGTTCACATAGTCGTTCATGTCACTGATATCGGAGTACTGCATCGTATAGTAGTCCCCGATATGGCTCCGGTTCGTTTGCAGGTCCAGCCGGGAGAACTCCATTTCCACGGGGGACATTTTAAAACGGCTCGTGAGTTTTTTTACTTCAAAGCCGGACCGTTCTTTGGTACTGAGAGTAAGATCGCCGATGATACTGTCTTTCACCAGGCTGGTGTTGGTGAGGGACAGGTTGATTTCCCCGAAGCGGATATGATTGGGGGCGAAGTAACCTGCTTCTATTTTAGTGGTGTCATCCGGCATATCCACGCCCAGCATACCATTTCGGATATGTAGTTCTTTCAGCAACAGTTTCCAGTTGCCATAGTTCCAGCGAAGCTCGCCGGGAGCGGTGCTGTCGGGCACCGGGTTGCCGGTCAGGTGCGGACGTTTATGCCGCAGCGGGGAAGCGGAATAGCTACTGATAATAAAGTACGGGTTATCGAGAAACAGTTCCTGTATATCGATGTTGTGTTTTTGCAGGTCCAGGTTTTTAGCGTCGAGGAAAATGCGTTTGGCGTAGCCGCGCATGTCTTCGCCCACCCAGGCGTCAATTTGATTGATGCGGATATTGCGGAGATCTATTTTTTTCAGGTCAAGGGAGATGCCTTTGGACGGTGTTTTGGATTTGGGGGAAGGAGGACCGGAGAAAGCGTCTTCCAGGAAATGGTAATTCCAGACAGAATCATTGCGGGGCCGTAGCAGATTGACCTGCGCATCTTCCAGTCCGACGAACTTAATAACGGGTTTGTCCTGAAAAAAGAACCAGTCAGTGATGCGCACCTGCAATTTGCCCGCGTACAGGAGGGTGTCTTTATGCTGATCTTCGATGAGTGCTCCTTCCAGCTGCATACTGTTGAACAGCCGTAACGTGACGCGGTTTATTTCAACGCGTGTGTGGAGCTGATCGGACAAACGCGATGTGACCTCCCTCACCAGCAGGTTCTGGACTGCGGGTATATTGATTAATACTCCCACCAGAATGATCAGGCCTAACAAACACAGTAAAATGATAGTTAATATTTTCCGAACTTTTTTCAGGCACCAAAGTTTATCCGGCAAAAATAGGGGTTATTGGCCATTTAGTTATTTTGTTATTTGACCATTTATCAATTTTAGGCCCGTACAGCCTGCGGGAATCAACAAATGTTCAAATAACAAAATAACTGAATGGCGAAATAATCAGTTGACGGCTTCCACTTTATATCCTTCTTTTCTTAAAAGAGCAATAAGCCCTTTGGCGCCCGCCAGGTGTGCGGCGCCTACGGCAACGAACACCGGCCCTTTGGACATCAGTTGTTCGAGCTGTGGTACCCATGCGGCATTACGGCGAAAGAGCATCAGGTCCTGATAATCTTTCAGATCAGGGGATTGTATAACTAATTTGTACAGTTTATCAAGGTCCTGTTGTTTCCAGGTGTCCAGCATCACGCGGGCTTCCTTGTCGTTGTTCTTGATATCCTGTACCAGTCGCACGATCATTTCTGCTTCTGTTTTATCGGGGATACTGTCAAAGAGGGCCATCTGCGATTCCACTGTTTCAAGGGTGGCGATGGGTATGTTTTTGGTGGTGGCCAGGGTGGCCAGCTCCCTGTCGGGTGCAGCGATGTCCTGGTTCTGGCAGGGTACCTGTTTCATCATCAGCAGGGTGGTCAGCATAAAAGGTTTGGCTTTGTCGAGCGGAGCAAGGCTGAAGTGCAGGGAGTCCTGGAAGAACTGGTCTACCATGGTGTATTGTGAAGGCTCGAATAATTTCCGCAGGGAATAGCCATCGTCCTGGTTGAATATCAGTGACTGTAGTTTGTCCTTGTTGTTGGACATCAGGTCTATTTCCATACACATTGTCTGGGCGCCCTGCAAGGCGTTGGTGACGGCAGGGGCAAAAGACAAGTCATTTTTACAGACCAGGTGCATGGTGCCAAAGAGATAGGAGGGGGCGCTAAGGCCTTTACCGGTTACTTTCCATAACAGGGATTTACCCTGTGCATGGCCGGAGAGCTGTACCAGCAGCGCCAGGAGCAAGGGAACGAGGGTTTTCAGAGGGCGTAACATTGACGAGATTTTTTATTGTTAATAACCATATTCTTTCAGGAACTGGTAAAGGGACAGGATATCCTGCTGGGTATGCAGTGCAGATATAATGGCCCTGTTTACCGGTTGGCTGTGGGGAAACGGGTAAGGGAAACTGGAAATGATAACATCCCGTTCAGCCAGATAGTTTAATAGCGGTGGTTTTTCTGCCGGTTGTGGCAGGATGAACACCGGTAGCCCATGCGGGTTGTGAATCGCTGAATTGGCCGCCAGGTGCAGGAAGTAGGCCACGTTCTGTTGCAGCTGCATCCGTTGTTGCCGGACGAGGTCGGCTGACTGTAGCCAGGCATGCGCGCCGGCCGGCATCATTGGAGTGCTGCCCGTGAAGAAGCCGTTCTTTTTCAGTGCGGCGATATCGGCCGCATGGCCCGCCACCACACCGCCTTCTACGCTGTAAGCCTTGGCCAGCGAAGCGGTAATAAGATAACGCACCTGTTCCGTGCCGGGCAGCAGGTGAATGCTTCCCTGGCCGCGGGGACCAAGGATGCCAATGCCATGAGAATCGTCTATCAGTACCAGTACTTTGCGTTGCAACAGGCGGAGCCAGTCGAAAGCATATACCTCCCCGGTGATGGGGTTCAGCGCATCGGTGACGATCACGTAATGATGATCTGCGTCACCGTTCACACGCGCAATCGTGTCCTGCTCCCATTGTGCTCTGTTAACGGCCGGCAGCTGCGGCGTGCCAAGCCATAATGCCGGATGGGCACCGGGCGCATAACAGAGCCGGCCACGGGTGGCGGCATAGTGGATGGCCGCCTGCGCGGCCATATAACCGGAAGAAAGCACTACTGCGGCCTGCTGCTCCAGATGGGTGCAGAGCGCATGTTCCATCTCTTCAAAAAGTGACAACCGCACATTCCCCGCCCTGGAAGAGGGATAAAGCGTTCCATAACGGTGGATGCCTTCCATGAAGGCGCTTTTAAAAGCGGGTTGCTGATGTAGACCGAGATAGGAAAAGCCCGAGAAAAACAGGCAGCTGCGATTGTCAACTGTAACGGTCCTTCCCGGGGTAATATCGGTGTGTAGAAGCATAGGTAGCTATTCTTTTCGGGTACGCAGAATAAAATGGTAATCGCCGGATTTCACTTTCATATCAAAGTGGGATTCATCCAGCTTTTCCACGGTGACCAGGTTCTCCGCCGTACGGGAGCCGTTGGAGGCGGTGACGGAGATCACCTTGCCGTTGCTGAGCAGAAAGTATTTGCCCGAATCCGGTTTGCCCGCGATGGTGGCCACAAATACATTGTTGTCCAGGAACTGGTAGTATACGTCGGTGTAATAACCGTCTTTCAGGTCTTTGGCCTGAATGAGCTGGGTGTTATTGTACGGGTCGCCCTGCGGCACTTTTACATCGTATACACGCCATTTCTTATGCTTCAGCAATTCGTCTGTCCTGCCGGTGTTACAGGCGAACAACACGACTGCGGGCAGGATAACGGTGAAGATAGTACGTAGTTTCATCATTATTTGTTCCCGAATTTTTGCTGGTTGAAAGCTTCTGACTGGCCTTTGGGAATAGAAAAGCTTTGCCAGTTTTCGCCCAGTATCATTTTGCCGATATATACCATCTGTCCAACGTGATAGGGCACATGGGTCATTTGCCGGTTGATGGCGTCGAGTACGGAATGAGCTTCAGCACGGATGTACACGGTTTTTTCGAGATCGTCCGGCGTGAGGCTGCCGACAGCTTTCAGGAGGCATGCCCAGCCTTCGTGCCAGCGTTGCAGGACAATTTCTTTGCTGGCCTGGTCTTCTTCAAATTCTTCGTCACGGTGACGGTCGCGTTTCTCACCATCGCTGGTGAGGAAGTCTGTCCAGCGGGACAACATATTGCCGCGCAGGTGTTTTACGATCATAGCGATGCTGTTGGGCTCACCCTGTGGCTGCCAGTGCAGCTGGGGCGTATCCAGCCGTTCAATGGTTTTGGTGCCCATATCGTAATAGGAGCGGAACCGTTGTAAAGCGCTGTCGAGATAGAGTTGCATATAAATATTTTTTTGATTTTCGAATATCTTAATAACCTGCTGCGCTGTCATCGCCCCGTTTGTCGCCTGCGGCGTCGAGCATGCGTGTGACGGGTGTCCGTTTAATAATTTCGGAGCGGCCGATGGGATTGCGTTTCACGACTTTATAGCCCATCTGTTGCAGCGCGGTGATCACCTCTTCCGGGAAGTCTCTTTCCACAGCTATTTCATCGGGCAGCCACTGATGGTGGAACTTGGGTTTGTTGATGGCATCTGCCGGTGAAAGGCCGAACTCAAGTGTGTTCATCAATGTCTGGAAAACGGAGGTGATAATGGTGGAACCGCCTGGCGTACCGAGGGAATACAACGGTTGTTTTCCCTGTAACACGATTGTAGGCGTCATGGAGCTCAGCATGCGTTTGCCGGGGGCGATGGCATTGGCTTCTGTGCCTACAAGGCCGTACATATTAGGTACGCCGGGTTTTACGCTGAAGTCGTCCATCTCGTTGTTGAGCAGGAAACCGGCTTTACCTGCCACGGTACGGCTGCCGTAGTGGCCATTGAGCGTGGTGGTAACGGCTACGGCGTTGCCTTTGTCGTCAATAATGCTGAGATGGGTGGTTTCTTCACTTTCCGGGAAAGTGCCTGCCTTAGTGGTTTCGCTGCTGCCGGCTTTACCGGGCACAAAGTCTGTCATGCGGGCGGCAAGGTATTTTTTACTGGTGAGCTGCGCCACCGGGACCTTTACAAAATCAGGATCGCCGAGGTACCGGGCGCGGTCGGCGTAGGCTCTCCTTTCCACTTCAATCATCAGTTGCACGGCTTGGGGAGAATGAAATCCCCATTGCGCCACCGGGTAATTTTCCATCATGCCCATCATTTGCTGCAGGCAGATACCGCCGCTGGAAGGGAGTGGCATGGTCACAATCGTATAGCCTTTATAGTTAAAAGACAGGGCTTTCCTTTCGCGCGCTTTATAGTTTTTCAGGTCGGCAAGGGTCATGATGCCGTGGCCACGCTGCATCTCGGCTACAATATTGGCGGCCGTTTCCCCTTCGTAGAAGCCGGCGGCGCCCTTGTTTCGTATAAGCGTCAGCGTATGGGCGAGGTCTTTCTGTATAAGTGTATCACCTTCTTTCCAGGGCTGTTCTCTTACGAAAGCGGTGGGTAGGGTGTTGAGACGCTGGAAATCGGCTTTATAGGCATTGAGGTTGGACGCTTCCGAGGCGGTGATGGCGAAACCTTTTTCCGCCAGCAGGATAGCAGGGGCTATCAGTTTGGCGAAAGGCAGCCTGGCATATTTCATGGACGCGAAGAGGCCGGCCACCGTGCCGGGAATGCCGGCGGCGAGATGGCCGTCGAGGCTCAGTGTAGTAATGGGATTGCCGGCGCTGTCGAGGTACATGTCGCGGCTGGCTTTGGCCGGAGCTGTCTCCCGGTAGTCCAGCGCTACCTGCGTGCCGTTGGCGAGACGGGCCACCATAAAACCACCGCCGCCGAGGTTACCGGCGCCGGGATATACTACGGCCAGCGCCAGCTGGGTAGCGATGGCCGCATCTACAGCATTGCCGCCCTGCTGCAAGATCATGGCGCCTACGCGGCTGGCCAGGGGATGGGCGGATACTACCGCCCCATGCGGTACGGTGATGTTTTTCTCAATCTGGTAGTCATAAGGCCGGAGCTGTTGAATCGGGGACTGGGCACTGGCTGTATAGAAACAGCTTACCACCAGTCCCAACATGATCTGATAACGCATGATACTTCTGTTTGCGTGTAAATTAACAAAACAATCCCTATCTTACGGTATCAAACTATTTGTTGCTATGCGCCAACGTCTTCTTCTGGCACTGCTGTTGCTTGGCTTTACCTCCGCTATGGCCCAGATCCCTACGCCTGACCAGTTTTTGGGTTACCCATTGGGTAGCCAGTTCACCCCTCATTACCGTGTACTGGATTACTTCAGGCAGGTGGCGGCTACGGCCAAAAATGTGAAGGTGGAACAGTATGGAACCACCTATGAAGGCCGTCCGCTCATTACCGCTACCATCGCTTCCCCGGCCAATTTCAGCCGGCTGGACGAGATCCGGCAGAGAAGCCTCGATATGTCTATGGCCAAAGGCGGCCAGTCAGCCGACCAGCCCGTGATTGTTTGGCTTAGCTACAATGTACATGGCAACGAGGCCGTTTCTACCGAAGCAGCCATGAAAACACTGTATGAACTGGTGAATAACGGTAACGTACAAACGCAGCAGTGGCTGCAAAATACCGTAGTGGTCATAGATCCCTGCCTCAACCCGGACGGGCGTGAGCGCTATGTCAATTTCTATAATGCGGTACGCAGCCTGCAGCCGGACGTGAACCGCTATTCCCGCGAACATAATGAGCCCTGGCCCGGTGGAAGGCCCAACCACTATTACTTTGACCTGAACCGTGACTGGGCATGGCAAACGCAGCGTGAATCACAGCAACGGGTGGGCCGCTACAACCAATGGATGCCACAGCTGCATGTGGATTTCCATGAACAGGAAATCGAGGCACCCTACTATTTTGCGCCGGCAGCAGAGCCTTTCCATGACGCTATCACACCCTGGCAGCGCGAAGTCCAGGTGATGATCGGCAAAAACAACGCGAAATATTTCGATCAGGAAGGATGGCTCTATTTTACCAAAGAACGTTTTGACCTTTTCTACCCCAGCTATGGCGATACCTATCCGATGTATAACGGCGCTATCGGCATGACCTACGAACAGGGCGGCAGTGGCCGCGCCGGCGTGGCGGTATTGAAACGGGACGGTGATACGCTTACCCTGACGGACCGTATCGCACATCACTTTACTACCGGCATGTCTACCATTGAAGTGGCTTCCCAGCAGGCTGGCCGCATCCTCAAAGAATATGTGCAGTACTTTGAAACAGCTAAGAAAGACCCGCAGGGAGGTTATAAATCCTATGTGATCAAAGCCAATGGAAACTCCGAGAAACTGAACGGCCTGGCGGAACTACTGCGTAAAAACAATATAGCCTTCGGTTACGGCGCCAATATCGGCAGCGCCAGCGGGTTTAACTATTTCACTGGTAAAACGGAGGCCTTCTCCATCAGTAAGGAAGACCTGGTGATCAACGCTTATCAGCCCCGCTCCAATATGCTGCGCGTGCTGTTTGAGCCTACGTCCCACCTCACGGACTCTGTGACATATGACATTACCGCATGGGCCATGCCTTATGTGTACGGGCTGACATCTTACGCGCTGAAACAACCGCTGACACCGGCTGCGGACGCACCGGCAGCACCGGCTAACACAGCACTGGCCGCGCAACATCCATACGCTTACCTGGCCCAGTGGAACAGTGTGCGAGACGTGAAATTCCTTTCCGCATTGCTCAAATACGGCATGAAAGTGCGTTTCACGGAAGCGCCTTTTACTTCAGGCGGTAAAACATTCCCTGCGGGCACGCTCGTGATCACCCGTACCGGCAACAACAGCAACGGCGTACCGTTCGATAACTTCATCACTTCGCAGGCTGATAAGTTCAAAATCACGCTCGATGCCGTGGCAACTGGTTTTGTAGAGAAGGGGATGGACTTCGGCTCGGACAGAATTCGTTATATCAAAGCTCCCAAAGTAGTACTGGTGACTGGTGACAATGTTTCTTCGCTGGGCGTGGGAGAGATATGGCATTTCTTTGAACAGCAACTGGGCTATCCTGTAACGGTCGTGAATGAACGAAATCTGAATGCGGTGAAGTGGGACCAGACAGATGTGCTGATACTGCCAGACGGCGACTATAAAACATTTACAGACAAGGCCGCCACCGAACGTTTGAAAGATTGGATCAGTAACGGCGGTAAACTGATTGCCATTGAAAGTGCGGCAGCACAGGTGGCCGCGGCCGAATGGGGCATCAGGGAGAAAAAAGAAAAAGAAGGGCCGGCGCCGGAAAAGAACAAACAACTGGATGAATCTTCCTATGATGCGCTGAAACCGTACGGCAACCGTGAACGGGAAAGTGTACGGCAGTTTATTCCGGGCGCTATCTTTAAAGTGGAGATGGACACCACACATCCACTGGCCTTCGGTTATCCGGGGACTTATTACACCCTTAAACAGGATAGCCGGTTGTATGAATTCATCGACAACGGGGGCTGGAATGTAGGCGTTTTAAAGAAAGACAATTACCTCAGTGGCTTCGTGGGCGCAGACACCCGTAACCGGTTAAAAGACGGGCTGCTGTTCGGTGTAAAGGAAATGGGCAACGGCGCTGTGGTCATCCTGGCTGATAACCCGCTGTTCAGAAGTTTCTGGGAAAATGGTAAGCTGATGTTCAGTAACGCGGTATTCCTCGTTGGACAGTAATCAGCGGTTTCTTTTGATATTACAGCCCAGTGTGCTGGAAGTATTGGTGGTAATGGATTTGCCGGCCAGCAACTCAGTGATGGCATTTTGCAGGTGACGGGTTTTTACCGCATCTGCATTGCCTGGGTTATCATCAATAGCACCTTTGTACACAAGGCGGTTGTTTTTGTCAAACAGGTAGCACTCCGGTGTATGGTTGGCATCGAAAGCATCTGCCAGTTCCGCATTCTTATCCAGGATATAGTAGCATTGAAACGCATGTTGCGAGGCATAGGCCTTCATGGCTGAAAACGAATCCCCATCAGTACGATTGGCTTCATTGGAATTTACCATTACCACCCCAATACCGCTCTTACGCGCCAACGCGCAGATATTGTGCAGCCGTTCCTGGTTGCGTGCCATATAGGGGCACTGGTTGCCGCCAAATACGATCAACAGGCCGTTGGTGCCTTTGGCACTATTCAGGGAAATTTCTTTTCCCGAAACATCCATCCATTTTACATCAGGTTTGGGAAGGGCGGCACCAGGTTCAAGCGGATTTTCGACAGCCGGTACGGCTGCGGTAAAAACGAGGGCACAGGCAAGGTAGAGAGCGGACTTCATCATATCATGAGGATTTCATGTCCAGTATAAATATAATCAATGCGACAGTAATTTTCCTGACAGTTGACAGGATATCTTTAGAAAGATATAATAAAAAAAATTAAAATAAAAATTTTCGGTAGATGACAATGTTGTGCTATAACAAATGTTTTGTCAACAAAATAATCCCATCTTGAAGGATTTTGCGCTAGTACCTTTTATATCCTATTACGTTTAAATGATAAACAATTTATCATTTTTTAAAAAAAACTGCAATGGGCAAAAAGATGCTTAAGGCTAAGTATGGCGCTGCGGATAGGCCATTAAAGATTGGAGATATTGAGATTCCATGTTACGTTTTAGAAGACGGCAAGAGGGTGATTGTTCAAAGAGGCCTTTTTAAAGCTTTAGGGGTTAAACAGGGAGGCACCAGTGAAAAATACAAAGAGTTTGGAGGTGCTGCCAGATTAGTACAATTCATGGATACAAATGGGCTTATTAAACTCATTCCCAATGATATAAAGGCCTTGCTTAAGGCTCCTGTGGTGTTTGAGGTTAATAATACAGATCACTTTGGCTACGAGGCAACGGTATTACAGGATATTGTAAGAGCTATTTCCAAAGCATATTTAAAAGGAATACTGCATAAAAGATATAATGAGGTTGGTGTTAGCGCGGAAATAATGGATGACGCCTTTGCTAAGGTTGGTATCATTGCTCTGGTGGACGAAGCGACAGGGTATCAGAAAGCGAGAGGAATTGATGCGCTTCAGGCATTTCTTGATAAGTTTTTAAGTGATGGATATGCAAAATGGGTTAAAACATTTCCTGATAGGTTTTTTGAAATGATTTTTAAAATGAAGGGTTGGAGTTGGCATTATGCAACTGTCAAGAAACCAAGCGTTGTGGGTAAGTATATCAATGACCTTGTGTATTCCAGGCTTGGGCCAGAGGTTTTAACTGAATTGCAACGTAAAAATCCGATCACGGAAAATGGAACCAGAAGGGTTAAGCATCATCAATATTTGAGTGCCAGCTATGGCAACCCTAAATTGAAAGAGCATCTTGAAGGATTAATGGCACTTGGAAGGGCCAGTGGTTATGACTGGGTGTCATTTCTGAAACTTGTTCAAAAAGCCTATCCCAAATACGGCTCTACAATGTTACTCGATTTTCCTGGTGAATAAAACCAGGCCCAGGTTAACCCTGAGCCTCTCTATCGAAACGACGGGCTGGCGGCCGGTTTTTCCTGTTCCTGCTCTTTTTCCTGCCGGGCATCGCTCAGGGCGCGGATACTGGCATTCAGCTCGAAGCCGACCAGGAGGATAAATGAATTGAAGAACACCCACAACATCAGGATCAGGATAGTACCGATAGAGCCGTAGATCTTGTTATAGTTACCGAAGTGGTTCACAAAATAGGAAAAGCCGATGGTCACCACGATCATAAAAATGGTGCTCACGGTAGCACCGGCGGTAATGAACTTCCACCTTTTGGTAGTGGCGGCGCCAATGCGGTACAGCACTGAATTTACGGAGTAAAACAGGAATACGATGAACACCCAGCGGGCCACATCGATAAGACTGAGCAGCCGTGCATTTTGTACGCCGGTGAGGTTGAACAGCCAGCGGAGGGTAGCGCCCTGGATGATGATCAGCGCCACGGTCACCAGTAGCAGGATGACCAGTATGAGCGTCAGTTCCAGGGCGATCAGGCGGTTCTGCCACCATTTACGCCTGCGGAAACCGGCGCCTTCTATTTTACTGAAGGAGCGCAGGATGCCCATGACGCCATTGGAAGAATAAAAAAAGCCCATCAGGAAAGCTACCGACAGCAGACCGTTGCGGTGCGTGTACAGGAAGTCATGGATCATTTCCCGCACGATCATATAGGTGTTGTAGTTGGGCGTGAGGTCCTGCGCCAGGTCATAAAGCGTAGGCTCTATGTTTTTTACCGGTACATAGGGAACGAGCGTAAACAGGAAAATGAAGAAAGGCGGAATGGCCAGCAGGAAGTTGAAAGAAATCGCCCTGGCCCTGTCTCCCAGGCCTCTTGCTTTGGTTTCCTGCCCGAAATATTTCAGCACATCATACAGTGGCAGTCCTTCAAAGCCAGGCAGGATAAGGGTTTTACTCCTGTTAACCAACCAGCGGTAAGGACGTGAACGGAAGATGATGTTTTCGGGTTTAAAAACCAAAGCGATGTTGTTATTTAGTTATTTGGGAATCAATATCCTCTTTTGTTCAGTTCAGCCTGATATTTTCTGGCATTGATCAGATGTTCCGCGTAAGTGGCTGCAAAAGCATGGTAGCCTGAAAAGTCAGACCTCGCGCAAAAGTACAAATAATCTGTTTCCGGTGTGTTCAGCACGGCGTTTATTGTTTTTTCGGACGGCGTGCAGATAGGGCCCGGCGGGAAACCCTCATAACGGTAAGTGTTATACGGAGAATCGAACTGGGTATGCACTTCGCGTATTCTCTTCAGGCCGAAGTCCTGGAGCGCAAATTTAACGGTAGGATCGGCCTGCAGGCGCATGCCTTTGCGGAAGCGGTTCAGGTATACGCTGGAAATGATCGGTTTCTCATCCAGCTTGTTACTTTCTTCTTCCACAATAGAGGCGAGAATGGTGACCTGAACTGGTGTAAGGTTCAATGCTTTGGCTTTCTCCCGGCGTTCGCTGGTCCAGAATTCCTCTCTTTCCTTTTCCAGTTTTTTGAAGACGGTTTCCGCGTTGGTATTCCAGTAGAACTCATACGTATTGGGCACTACGGCGCACATTACGGTATTGGTGTCGAGGCTGAACTGGCGCAGATATACCTGATCGGCCAGCAGGGCGCGGAGCGCGTTGGAATCGGCTTCCAGGTTGTTGCTGATTTTGCGGACCAGGTCCTGTTTGGTACGCAGTTTATTGATTACCAGTACTACCGGGGATTGTTTACCGGAGCGGAGCAGTTTCGCGATGTCGAAGTTGCTCATGCCATGGGCTATTTTGTAGCGACCGGCTTTCACGCGGGAGGGGTATCCCAGTTCTTTGGCCACCCAGTTGAAGCTGTTGCGGTTGCGGATAATGCCCTGGTCTTCCAGCCCGTCGAGCACGTCATTATAGGTGCTGCCGGTGCGGACATAGAAGTATTTGGAATCGCCGAACGCTTTTGTATTGGGGCCAAACACCCGGTAGGAGAAATATACGAGGATACCTGCGGCCAGGCAGCCGGCGATGACGAGGCTGCGTTTAAGCCATACGTTGGTAGGTTTTCGTTTCTTAGCCATTCGTAGCGGGTAGTGATTAAAAAAACCTCGCTTTTCACGGCGAGGTTTTATAAAATATTATTCAGAAAGATATTATTTGCCCGGAGTGGATGGAGCCGGAGTGTTCGGCGCCGGTTGTTGTGGCTGGGTACCTGGTAGTTGCGCAGGTGCAGGAGCCGGAGCAGGTACGCCACCGCCAGCTCTTTCGATGGCAGTAGGTGCGGAATTGGATACCTTGCTGGATTTACCGATAAAGAAAGGAGCTGTCAGGCAGAGTACAGCAATGATAGTTGCCAGTATCCAGGTACCTTTTTCCAAAACGTCAGTTGTCTGACGCACCCCGATCACCTGATTGCCAATACCACCAAAAGAACCGGACAGGCCGCCTCCTTTAGGGTTCTGGATCAGCACGAAAAAGCCCAACAACACACAGGCTAATATGATCAGGATACCAAAAATGATTAACATAAATATTAATGTTTGCTTTTATCTATTAAAGATTTTAGTTCTTGTATCTTCTGCGCAAAATAAGCGTTTTTGTCGGGATTAAGCAAACTTAATTTTTGATATATCCTGATCGCTTGTTGGTACTGTCGTTGACGTACCCATATCTCTGCCAGTGTTTCAGATACGATATCGTTGTTGAAAGTAATGGAGTCCATCGCCATTTTTTCGACGGTTTCTGATACTTCCGGTTCTTCGTCTTCTTCGTAAATGCGGTGTAGCTGCTGGTGGTACCAGTCTTTGTTGCTCCTGCCGGAGAAGTTGTCCTTGATCTGCCGCAGCCAGGAAGTAAAGCTTTTCATCTCTGCCTCTCCCTGAACGCTGAGCTCGTCTGCGTTTTCCGGGTCTTTCAGCCGTTTATAGGCGAAGTAGTCATCGGTATACAGCGGCTGGAATGTCAGCGTGGTTTCTTCTGTTGCTGACATCTCCAGCGGGAATATTTTAATTGGCAGCTCGTCTGCGTTGTCGGTATCCTCTGAGGCTGTTGATGCCGTCTGATGAGGGGTATGGTCTGTTTCCGGCGCTGCCACCATGTCAGCCTGTTGCGGTATTTCAGATAATATTGCTTCCGGGATGGTTGCTTCGTAGTCTTCTGTGCCGTTAACAGCCATTGCCTGCGGCATTTCAACGGTAGCTTCCGCAGCAGCAGGGATGGGCGTTTCTTCTTCCATTACAGGTATGGCAGCGGATGCTGCGATCATATGCTCTTCTTCCACTTCTTCTTTTCCTTCTTTTTCTTCTTCGATTTTCGTGTCTGCGATGACCGGCGTTGTCGTCTCTGCTTCAGCGGTTGCCTGACCGTTTTCTGAAATGACGGCAGGCAGTTCATCGGGAAGGGCGTCTACCGGGATGGCCGGTAATACGTGGTCTTCCACAGTTCCCAGTGCTGCAGGCAGTTCTTCCGGGAGAGCGTCTACCGGGATGGCTGGTGATACGTGGTCTTCGACAGTTCCCAGTGCCACAGGCAGTTCTTCCGGGAGGGCATCTACCGGGATAGCCGGTGATACACGGTCTTCCACGGTTTCCAGTACCGGTTCATGGGTCACGATGTGATAAAAATGGTGAGGCTGACCGCTATACAACATTGCCTTTTTGATGGCGGGATCATGAAGGTCGCCATGCTGGTGATATATCTTTCTGGCCAGCAGGAGCCGGGCAGCAGAAAAATAGGGATATTCCGCTACCAGCTTGTCCATGGCGGCCACATCTACCTGGTGCAGGCTGGCCTGCAAAAAGACGTGTGCGATGATTGTGTTTGCGATCATAGTCCTAATGTAGTAAAATTTTATTACCAGTTAGCGAAAGCCCTGTTGAAAATATCGTCCACTATGCCGGGGATGATATTATTCTCCAGCAGTCCGTTTTCCACGACGGAAGGAAGCTGGTTGGCAGAGAAGTCGGCAGAACGGGTAAATGACTGGGTAAAGCCTTTTTTATCGCCTACCCGTTTGATGAAAGTGATGTTGATGGTCACATTCAGACGGGAAGTGGCGGCCTGGTCTACGTTGGTGACAGCGGCGTTGGAGAAGGAATAGCCAGTGATGGCGCCACGGAACTCATAATCGGCCCGGGGCTCATTATCGCCTACCTGTGTCAGCCTGGTTTGGGAAGTGACTTTATCACGCAGTTTCTGGGTGATTTTCTGGCTGAGGGTAGGGTTGGTGATAGGTGCCCTGTTCTCAATAAAACGTACGTTCACCGTCTTGGCTTCATTGTCGATGCTGGCGCCAGTGGTGGAGTAGTGTACACTGCAACCGCCCAGTAGTGCTATCATGGCAAGGGCGATGAATGTTCGGATGGTAGTGGTCATGTTCCTGAAAAATTCGTTTATTCGGCGATGTTATATTCTTTGAGTTTACGGTAAAGCGTTCTTTCGGAAATGCCCAGATCGAGGGCGGCATCCTTGCGTTTGCCTTTGTGTTTCTTCAGCGCTTTCACGATCAGTTCTTTCTCTTTGTCGGCAATGGAAAGGGTTTCTTCCACTTCTTCATGGTGGTCGATTTTATTATCGGCCAGGATGATCGGCTGGTTATTGTTGATACCGGGAGAAGGGACGGCCATTTCAGTAGCGGCAGGGTAGCTGTGTAGCACATGGCTTTCCGGATGGTATTCCGCGGAGTGTGTTACATTAGGGTTCTGCAGGATGTCGAAGAACATTTTTTTGACCTCTGTCACATCTTTTTTCATATCGAAGAAAAGTTTGTAGAGGATGTCCCTTTCCGAGGCGAAATCGCCGCCACCTGGTTGTTGCTGCGGAGCGGCCAGCATCGGAAGCCTGTTGACTTCCGGTATTTCCGGAAGGAACCTTTTCAGGTCGTTGGCGGTGACCAGCTTGTCGGACGACAGTACGGAGATTTGTTCTGCGATATTTTTCAATTCGCGCACATTGCCGCGCCAGGGGTAATTGACCAGCATCTGACGGGCTTCTTCATCCAGCTGGATGGAAGGTGTTTTATATTTCTCGGAGAAATCGACGGAGAATTTGCGGAACAGCAGGGGGATGTCCTCTTTGCGGTCGCGCAGTGCCGGTACGCGGATAGGCACGGTGTTGAGGCGGTAGTAGAGGTCCTCCCGGAATTTGCCGTGTTGGGTGCGTTCCAGCAGATCGCGATTGGTGGCGGCGATCACGCGGACATCTGTTTTCTGCACTTTGGAGGAGCCTACGCGGATATACTCGCCGGTTTCCAGTACACGGAGCAGGCGGGCTTGTGTGCCCAGCGGCATTTCTCCGATTTCATCAAGGAAGATGGTGCCACCGTTGACGGTTTCAAAATAACCTTTACGGCTGTCTACTGCGCCGGTGAAGGAACCTTTCTCGTGGCCGAACAGTTCGGAATCGATGGTGCCTTCAGGGATGGCGCCGCAGTTCACGGCAATGAAAGGATTATGTTTTCGGGCGCTGAGCGCGTGGATGATCTGGGAAAATACTTCTTTACCTACGCCGCTCTCCCCGTTGATCAGTACGGTGAGGTCGGTATTGGCCACCTGTGCGGCCACCTGCAGGGCGTAGTTCAATGCGGGACTGTTTCCGATAATGCCAAACCTGTTTTTAATAGCCTGTATGTCCATAAGTGGTAACCCGATTGTTTAATGGTCCAAAAATGAGCAGGCAGCAGCGGGCAGGCTACTGTACTGCGTTTCCTATAAGTGTACCGGATGTACAGCTCTCCACCTTTACCATAACGTATTCGCCCTTTTTAAAGTTTTCGCGGGGGAAAACGATCACCTTGTTTTGGTCATTGCGGCCGAACAGGTGTTCTTCGGAACGTTTGGAAGTGCCTTCTACCAGCACTTTGAAGGTTTTGCCGACATCGTTTTTCATGCTTTTTTCTGATTGTTGCCGGTGCAGTTCCACCACTTCGGCCAGTCTTCTTTTTTTGACGTCTTCCGGTATATCGTCCTGGTAACGGCGCTGTGCCAGTGTACCGGGGCGTTCGGAATAGAAGTACATATAGGCCAGATCGTAAGCGGCAAACCGCATGATGTCCATGGTTTCCTGATGTTCCTCTTCTGTTTCGCTGCAGAAGCCACAGATAATATCGGTTGACAATCCGCAGCCGGGAAGTATTTCGCGGATGCGCTCCACTTTCTTCATGTACCATTCACGGGTATATGTCCGGTTCATCAGCTGTAATATCCTGTTGCTGCCGCTTTGTACCGGCAGGTGGATATAGTTGCAGATGTTTTCGTGTTTGGCCATGGTATAGAGCACCTCGTCGGTGATGTCTTTCGGATGGGAGGTGCTGAAACGTACGCGCAGCAAAGGATTGATCAGCGCCACTTTCTCCAGCAGCTGGGCGAAAGTCACGGTTTCGCTGCCGTCATTGCTGGTCCAGTAGTAGGAGTCTACGTTCTGGCCCAACAGTGTCACTTCGCGGTAGCCGTTTTCAAACAGCTCCGCCGCCTCTTTCACGATAGAAACCGCGTCACGGCTGCGTTCACGGCCACGGGTAAAAGGCACCACGCAGAAGGTACACATGTTATTGCAACCCCGCATGATAGACACAAAAGAGGAAACCCCGTTGTTGTCCAGTCTCACCGGACTGATGTCTCCATAAGTTTCTTCGCGGCTGAGCAACACGTTCACTGACTTCTGGCCTGTTTCCGCTTCTGCGATCAGGGAAGGAAGGCTGCGGTAGGCATCCGGGCCTACGACCATGTCTACCAGCTTCTCTTCTTCCAGCAGCTTCGTTTTCAACCGTTCTGCCATGCAACCCAGCACACCGATGAGCAGGCCGGGCGTCTCTTTTTTTATCCGCCGGAATTCTGTCAACCGCTTACGCACTGTCTGTTCCGCTTTTTCGCGGATAGAGCAGGTATTGAGCAGGATCAGATTAGCTTCCTCCACGTTGCGGGTGGCGCCAAATCCTTCCTGGTTTAATATGGACGCAACGATTTCACTGTCGTTGAAATTCATCGCGCAGCCATAGCTTTCTATATAAAATTTTTTCCTATATGTTTGGTCGTCGGCCGCCACAGGAGCAAAAGCTTCTCCCTGACGGCTCTCATCATGCACTTTGGTAACCTGGTCCAGCATTCCTGACAAAAATTTTGGAGAGCAAAAATAAGGATTAAAACGGAAAAAATGACATTATGTCATCACGCAACAGGCGCATGCCGGTTTCCCAAAACGTCTGGTCAAAGATATCTCCCGTCAACTTACTGATACTTTCTTGTTTTGTTAAATTTATAATATGTAATAAGAGCGAAAACAATAGTTTATATAAATCTATTGTCTTCGCTCTTATATAATGTTTTCGTTGTCTTCCCGGCAGCTCTACACCGCTTTGCGGGTAATCTTTGCGCTCAGCCAGCTGTCTTTCAGTGGTATCAGCCACTTCGTGTCCAGATCGGCTTTGGTCAGTACGGTATTATTGAGATAAAGGGTGTTCTCATCGATAAACCCTTGCTCCATGGCGTAACCCAGCTGGGCCATCGGCAGCAGCTGCACCTTGTCCTTCACAATAAAACCGAGCAGCAGGCGGTCGAACATATTTACATTGTACTGTTTTTCAATGCTTTTGATCACCCGCACCGAGCTATCTGTGCTGCAACCGCTTACGGTCGTTTCTGTTTCGTCTGCTATCAGTATCACCACCTGGCCCAGTACAACGCGGCCCCAGCCTTTTACAGGCGCGCCGTGAGCGTTCCACTGTTCGGTGAATTGTAACAGCTGTTCGTCGATTTCTTTGATCTCCTGCTCATGGAATGGTCTGTTGCTCTGATATATCCAAACCCTTGAAGCCGGAGAAAACCCGGAAGGGAAATTGATGTCTTGTATGTTCATGATGCAAATTTAAGATAATTACGAATTACGAATTACGAATTACGAATTACGAATTGAGAACCCTGTCTACAATATCAGTTCTGAACTTCGGCTTTATAACGAACTCTTAATTCGTAATTCTTAATTCGTAATTCGTAATTGATTATTCCATATTCATCGCGATCAGCTCTGCAATATCCAGCACTTTTACTTCGTCTTCCTTGCCGGTCTCTTTCACTCCGTCTGTCAGCATGGTCATACAGAAAGGACAGTTGGCGGCAATAACAGAGGCGCCGGTATTTACCGCTTCATGGCCTCTTTCGAAGTTGATGCGGGTAGTGCCTTTTTCTTCCTCCTTGAACATCTGGGCGCCGCCGGCCCCGCAGCAAAGGCCTTTACTGCGGCAGCGTTTCATCTCCACGAGCTCGGCATCCAGCGTTTCCAGCACTTTGCGTGGCGCTTCATAAATATTGTTGCCCCTGCCCAGGTAACAGGAATCATGATAAGTGATTTTTTTGCCTTTGAAGACACCGCCTTCTTTCATTTTGATCTTTCCTTCATCGATCAGTGACTGGAGGAAGGTGGTATGATGTATCACTTCATAATTACCGCCGAGGGCGGGATATTCATTTTTCAGGATATTAAAGCAGTGGGGGCAGGCGGTAACGATTTTTTTTACCCCATACATGTTGAGCAACTGTATGTTGTTTTGTGCCATCATCTGGAAGATAAACTCATTGCCCGCTCTTCTGGCCGGATCACCGGTACAGCTTTCTTCTTTACCCAGGATGGCAAACTGAACGCCTGTTTTATCGAGGATGGTGGCAAATGCCTTGGTGATCTTTTGTGCCCGCTGGTCGAAGCTGCCGGCGCAACCTACCCAAAACAGTATTTCCGGTGTTTCCCCGTTGGCGGCATATGTGGCCATTGTCTTTATCTGCATAGCTCTTCGCTTTTAGCTTTTCGTTATTGATTCATTTCTGTGGCCCATTTGTCGCGGTCGTCCATGCTGAACTTCCAGGGGGCCATGTTATTTTCGATATTGCTGAACATACCGGTCCATTCGGCGGGAGCGCTGGACTCTTCCATGACGAGGTGGCGGCGCAGTTGCAGGATGATATCGAGTGGACTGATGCTAACCGGGCACTCCTGAACGCAGGCGTTGCAGGTGGTGCAGGCGCGTAGCTCTTCTTCTGAGATGTAGTCACGCAGGAGTGTTTTGCCGTCATCAGTGAAAGCCCCGTTTTTATTGATGTTGCGGCCTATCTCTTCTGCGCGGTCGCGGGTATCCATCATAATTTTACGGGGAGAAAGGGCTTTGCCGGTGAGGTTGGCCGGGCAGGCGGCGCTACAGCGGCCGCATTCGGTGCAACTGTAGGCGTCCAGCAGGTTTTTCCAGGTGAGGTCAAACACGTCTTTGGCGCCGAATTTAGGCATTCCTTCAGGGGCCGGCTCGCTGGCGGCCAGTTCAGGCTGCAGCATCAGCTGTACTTCTTTTTGTACGGCAGGCATGTTTTCCATTTCGCCTGCCGGCTCCAGGCTGGCATAGTACGCATTGGGAAAAGCCAGTATAATATGAAGATGTTTGGAATAAGGCAGATAGTTGAGGAACGCCAGGATACCCAGTATGTGCAGCCACCAGCAGGTGCGCTCTATCGCTATCAGGGTGCCGTCGGGCGTGTGGTTGAATATCGATGCCAGGCTGCCGGAAACCAGGAAGTTGCCGGTGGCGATATAGTGTTCACTGCCGCGCAGCTGCATCTGTTGATCGGCAGTGTTCATGGTCAGGAACAGCAGCATCAGCACAATCTCTGTGAGGAGGATGTAATTGGCGTCGGAACGCGGCCATCCGTTCAGGTCTTTGCTCATAAACCGCCGGAGCTTCAGGATGTTCCTGCGTACCAGGAAAATGGCGCAACCCAGCGTTACCAGTACGGCCAGCACCTCAAAAGCACTGATCAGCACGGGATATAGTCCGCCTAATACGGGAACGAATAAACGATGTGTGCCCAGTATGCCGTCCAGGATAATCTCAAGGATCTCCAGATTAATAATGATAAAGCCCGCATACACGAAAAAGTGCAGCACAGCCACCAACGGGTTACGGAACATTTTTTTCTGGCCGAAAGCCAGCAACAGTACGTTCTTCCAGCGCAGGTCAGGGTGGTCATTGAGGTCTTTGTCGCGCCCCAGCAGGATATTCCGCCTTATCTGGCGCACTTTCGTGGAAAATAGGTATACTGCCATCCCGAAGGCAATAATAAACAGTAACTCTTGTACAATTCGCATTATCTTAGATTTGACTCCCGAATTTATGTTTTTTTTGGTTCCCGGCTTTTCAAGGGGAAATTTTTATTAAAAGCATCTTCCTACAACTGAACTTCTTATTTTTGCGCCTATGGAAAGCAGGAACATTATTCTTACACAGGATATCATCCAGAAGAAAATTGAACGGATCGCTTATGAGATCTATGAACTGAACAGTGACGGCACTGAAATCATCCTTGCCGGCATCTGGGACAGAGGCATGGTGGTAGCCCGTAAGATAGCGGCTGTGCTGGAACAGATCTCTCCGTTGAAAACAAAAATCATCTCCCTGCACCTGGACAAACAACATCCGGACGAAGTAAAAGTTTCTGAAGACATCGATTTTAATGATAAAGTGGTAGTAGTGGTAGACGATGTGGCCAACTCCGGCCGTACCATGCTATATGCTCTGAAGCCCCTGTTGGCTTATCTTCCAAAGAAAATACAAACTGCCGTGCTGGTAGACAGGCGGCACAAATCTTTCCCGCTGTCCGTGGACTTCGTGGGTTATTCTCTCGCCACTACCTTACAGGACATGGTATTGGTGGAAATGCAGGGAGAAGATATCATCGCTGCTTATTTTGAATAGGCTTTTCCGTTAGAAATATACAGGATGCAGTTTCACGTTGCCCAGTGAATTGATTTCAAGGGCAGGGGCGGGGAATTTCATCATGTTCAGCACCTGAAGCAGTACCCGTACACCTTTTTTACGGCTGTGGATTTTGGTGAAATCAATATCGGGCGACAGGTAAAACTGCCGGACACGGCGAACGTGGGTGTAATCGTGGAACTGGCCATGTGCGTCCGTCCAGGTATTATCGTCTCCTCCATACATGCCTTCTGCACCGTAGCCAACGGCAATGTTCAGCCAGCTGGGCAGCCAGGTGGAACTTTTGTTGAAGGAGTGAAGGTTGACCGACAACCAGTACGTTTGAGCATTATAATCTTTCAATGTTCTTTCCCAGAAAGTGTGGCCAAAGAGTTGGTCTGTTTTTTCGCGGACAGGACCTTCCGGATAACTTTTAGGATGCGCTGAGAATTTAAGCTGTATCCGTTGCTCGTCCCATGCCAGCTCCTGGCTGATCAGCAGGGCAGAGCCGATAGCATTGGCGCCCATATCGCTCCAGGAGAACCCCCATTTTTCAGAGAACCCGTCCAGTACTTCTATGACTGACTGATAGGCAAATCCGCTGAGGCCACCGATCCAGATCTGTTGTTTACGCGGCAGGCCGGACCATCTCCACATTTCCCGGCTGTATTTACCTTCAAAGTAGGCGGCAAAAATATGTCCGGCCTTGTCCATCTGGTTCCATTCACCTGCATCATTGAAGAAGTGAAAGGAGGAGCGGGGATAACCTTTGTACCAGGCGGAGCTGAGTACTGCCAGCCCGCTGCCATAAATGGCGGCAGTAGTGCCGGAGAGTATCCATACTCTTTCTTTGATAGTGGTGTCCGGTAAGGAGAAAAAAGGCACCTTTTGTTGGGCGGGCGCCGTCAGGGAAACCAGGAGGAGCAGGAATCCCGCCAGGGCACCTCCTCCGCGCGGGAGGAAGGTTAACCTGGCAGTATTCTCTTTTAATGTTGTGATGGGAATATGTTTTATTATTTCAGTTGCATATCGGTGATGATGCCTTCGATCTTTTTATCGAGATCGGCGGTAACCGCATCGAAGTCGGCCGCACTGTTCAGTGGGGCGTTCACGCTGAAATAGAATTTGATTTTAGGTTCGGTGCCGGATGGGCGGGCGGAGATTTTGCTGCCATCGGCCAGTACAAACTGCAGCACATTGGATTTAGGCAGGTCGAGCGGTTTGATTTCGCCTGTTTTGATATCTTTCACCTGCTGTAACTGATAATCGTACAGTGTAACTACGGACGAACCATTGATGGTGGCAGGTGGGTTTTCACGGTAGCCGCGCATCATTTCAGCGATTTCGTCGGCGCCTTTCATGCCTTTTTTGGTGATGGAGATCAGGTGCTCCTTGTAGTAGCCGTACTTCAGGTAGATATTAACCAGCAGCTCATACAGTGACTGGCCCAGGCTGCGGGCATAAGCTGCCATTTCGCAGATCATGGCCACGGAAGAAACAGCGTCCTTGTCCCGGATATTGTTACCGATCATATAACCATATGATTCTTCTCCGCCGCAGATGAACGTTTCCTGCGGTTCTTTCCGACGGATAAGGTCAGCGATCCATTTGAAACCGGTGAGGGTATTGTAGCAGTTGATATCATTTTTAGCTGCAAATACATCAATGAGGTCGGAGGTCACCACGGTTTTCGCGATAAAGTCGTTCGGCTGCTGCAATCCTTTTCTGCGGCGGCCTTCCACGATATAGTTAAACAACAGTACGCCGGTCTGGTTGCCGTTGAGCAGTACCCATTCGCCTTTCAGGTCTTTCACGGCAATGCCTACACGGTCAGCGTCAGGGTCTGTGCCCAGCAGGATGTCGGCATCCAGCTCTTTGGCCTTTTTGAGGCCAAGGGTCAGCGCTTCAGACTCTTCCGGGTTAGGATATACCACGGTAGGGAAATTGCCGTCAGGAGTGGACTGTTCCGCTACGATGTTCACGTTGGTGAAGCCGAAGCGTTGCAGTATTTCCGGTACCATCGTGATACCGGTGCCATGGATAGGCGTATAAACGATCTTCAGGTCGTGCTGTTGTTTGTTGATCTCCGGGTTGATGGACAGGCCCTGTAATTCTTTGAGGTAGGCTTCATCCACTTCTTTACCGATGAGGGTGATATTGGCTTCGCCACCGGTCCATTTTACATCATCAGGGGAGAGGATGCTTTCCACTTCACGGATGACGTTCTTATCGTGCGGGGGCACCAGCTGAGCGCCATCGTTCCAGTAAGCCTTATAGCCGTTGTATTCTTTCGGGTTGTGGGAGGCGGTGAGCACCACGCCGCCCTGGCATTGCAGGTGACGGATAGCGAAAGAGAGCTCCGGCGTGGGGCGGAGGCTTTCAAAGAGAAACACTTTAATGCCGTTGGCCGCAAATACGTTGGCAACAGTTTCGGCAAAAAAGCGGGAATTGTTGCGGCTGTCGTGCGCGATGGCCACTTTCACTTCGCCATCGAACGCCTTTTTCAGATAGTTGGCGAAGCCCTGCGTGGCCATGCCGACGGTATATTTATTCATGCGGTTGGTACCTACGCCCATAATTCCTCTTAATCCACCGGTACCAAACTCGAGATTACGATAAAAAGCATCATTGAGGTCATCGGGGTTGCCCTCCTGCATCTTTTTCAGTGTGGCAATGGTTTCGGCGTCATAGTTGCCATTGAGCCATTGCGATACTTTGTTTTGAATATTTATATCCATAATCGTATTGTTTTTCGGGGCCTTTATAGCCCGGCCAGGCTGTAAAGTAAAAATAAAAAAACGAATGTGGGAAATTCCGGCTGACCAAAATCATTGAAAATCGTTGGTGAATGGTTAATTTTGCGGCATGAGGCGGTATGAAGATACTTATAAACAAAAAGGATTACGCAAACAGCTGGTTGATAGTATCCGTCAGAAAGGTATTACTGACGAAAATGTATTAGCGGCTATCGGCAACATCCCCCGGCATTTTTTCCTTGATACGGCTTTCGAGAGCATAGCATATGATGACAGGGCCTTTCCTATCGGAGAGGGCCAAACGATTTCCCAGCCTTATACGGTAGCCTATCAGACGCAATTACTGGAGCCCCGGCCATATGAGAAAATACTGGAGATCGGTACCGGCAGCTGCTACCAGGCATGCGTACTGGCGGAGTTGAAGATGAACGTTTTTACCATTGAACGCCAGAAACGCCTGTTCGACCAGGTAAAAGCCTTTCCTTTTAAAAGCAAATACCCTAACCTGCGCCTGTTTTATGGCGATGGCTACGAAGGGCTGCCTTCCTATGCGCCTTTTGACAAGGTGCTGGTAACGGCGGCAGCGCCACATATCCCCGAGAAACTGGTGCAGCAATTAAAGATCGGCGGTAAAATGGTGATCCCGGTAGGCGGCCAGGAAGTTCAGCGGATGCTGCGTATCACCAAAATCAGTGATACGGAAACAGAACAGGAGCTGTTTGACAACTTCTCCTTTGTGCCTATGTTGGCAGGTAAAAAATAATTACGAATTACGAATTACGAATTACGAATTGAGGGCTCCCTTTTAGAAAGGTTACTAAATAACCGCTCTATAAAGAAGCCCTCAATTCGTAATTCGTAATTCGTAATTCTAAAGCCTTCCCCGTTCTTTGGGCTTCTCTTCTTCTTCCTGCGGTTTCTCTTCTTCTTCCTGTTGTTGTTTTTTCTTTTTAAAGAGATTAGGGTCCATTTTGCCAAAACGGTACCGTATGTTGATACGGATAAAGCGGGTGGCGCGTTTGCGCTCGTAGTCCTGGATAAATACCGGTGTTTCGTAGTGAGAACTGAACTGCTGGGTGTTGAGCACATCTGAAATGTTCAGCGCTATCACCAGCGCCCTGTTTTTAAGGACTTCCTTCCGTACGCCAAGGTCTATCCCGTTCATGGCGCGGAAAGTGCCCTGCGGCTGTATCCTGGGGGAGCGGTAATGGCCGCTCAGTTCTATGCTGATGCGGGAAGGCAGCCTGAACTGGGTATTGGCATTCAGTCCATAGCTGAAATTCTCATTATTGAGCGTGGTGCTGGTAAGCCGGTTATACTCCAGGTTCAGGTTGGCGTTCACTTTCCACCATTTGTAAATATTCAGGCTGTAAGACACGTTGCCGCCAATATTCTGCTGTGTGGCCAGGTTCATGGGTTTGGTGGTGGTAACGCCTGTTACGGTGTCCAGCGTACTGATACGGTCAATGTTGTCATTGGTTTGCGCATAGTAGGTACTGGTGCTGAAATAGTTATTGGACTTAGGGTAATAAACGGAATAACTGGTTTCGAACTTATGCGACAGCGCAGGCTTCAGCTCCGGGTTGCCGGTGCGGATATTCTGCGGGTCGGAGTTATTGATATACGGCAGCAACTGGTCGAAGTTGGGCCGGTCTATACGGGTGGAATAGTTGAATACCAGGCTTTGGTTCTGGTTTTTAGGCATGTTGTACTTCAGGAACACACTGGGGAACAGATTGAAAAATTTATTGTCCACTGTGGTGTCGCGGGTATAGGAGTAACCTTTCAGGAAAGACTGCTCGGCCCGTACCCCTACCTGATAGCCCAGGTTGCCGATGGCATTGGCGAAGTTGAGGTAACCGGCGTGAATGTCTTCTTCATAGTCGTACTGGTTGGACAGCTGGTTGCTTTTACGGAAGTCCTGTACGTCCCAGTTGTACAGCATGGCCGTATAGTCGTTGCTGATATACCGGAAGGTGCTTTTCACGCCGGCTTCCAGCTTGCCTTTTTTGCCGAGGGGCATGGTATAGTCTGACTGGAGGTTCCAGAAGCGGTTGCCGTTTTTGCCGGTATTCTGTTGCCAGTTGGGATTGGGAAGTGTGTCCTGTCCTGGTTTCTGGTATTGTGTGCGGTAATCGCTGTTACTGTTGCCACGGTTGCCACTATAGCTCACATAGGCTGTCAGTTCCTGGTTCTGTTTTTTGAAGGTGTGTTTGTAATTCAGGCTGGTATTGTTGTTATAGCCGTCATTGCGACTGGTATTATGCCGTTCTCCGTTGCGGAGCGTTTGTTTCTGGTCATCGAGGTAATTCAGGAAGATGTCATCTTCGTTTTTACCGAAGTTATGGTTAAGGCCTTCCGCGATGGTGAAGGTGTTGTGGTCATCGAGGAAATAATCGAATCCGAAGCGGCCGCCGTTATTGCCATTGCGGTTGTTGTTGCGGCTATCCTGGGAGAAGAAGGTGGTGCGGCTGCTGTCTGGCACCAGGTTTTGGCGGTAGCTGTAGCCGCTGCCGCCGATGGATTCGTAGCGGGCGTTGTAGTTACCGAAGAAATTAAAGCGGCGCATACGCAGACTGGCATTGGCGCTGCCGTTGACCTGCCCGCGGGTGGCCACGCCGGCATTGAACATCACGTTATATCCGATGGCTTTGTCTTTTTTCAGGACGATGTTGATGATACCGCCGCCGCCCTGTGCTTCAAATTTGGCAGAGGGGTTATTGATGACTTCCACGCGGTCGATGCTTTCTGCGGGGATCATCTGCAGCGCTGTTTTAGCATCCCCGAAAGGCGATGGTTTGCCATCCACGTAGATGGTCACGCTTTTGCCGCGGAGGGTCACATTATCATCGATGTCCACGTCTACGCTGGGAATATTTTTCAGGATGTCTGTACCGGTGCCGCCTTCTGCATTGATCATGCTGCCGGCGTCGAACACCTGCCGGTCTATCTGCATGGAGAACGCGGGTTTCTCCGCTTTGATTTCCACGGCGTTCAGCACTTTGCCAGCTGTCTGCAGGCGCAGGGTGCCGGCAAAGGCGGGCTTTCCGGCTGCCACTTTCACCGCTTTTTCCAGCTTTTCGTAACCCATGAAGGTAACGCGCAACACGTAAATACCGGGAACGACTGTATTAAAGGCGAAAGTGCCGGCGGGCGTGGTGTACATACCGGTGACCATAGAGGAATCGGCCTGGCGGAGCAATACCACTGAGGCATATTCCACCGGCTTGCCGGTCACGGCGTCTGCTACTTTACCGGTCATTTTTACCGGTGCGCCTTCCGGCGTTTGTGCGTAGAGGTTAGGCACAATAGCAAACAACAGGGTCGCCCCTGCAATTAATCTTAGCATCCGTAATGTTAGCATCCTTTATTCTGGCTGATCTATGACTATAAAAATAATAGCGGACCTTTAAAATGTTGACTAATTGGGATGAATGGTATATTCAAAAAGATAGCCGGCAGGAGCGCAAGACGCTGTCTGCCGGCCGTGGTTTTGCATTCACCCTCTTTATTAACTAAAAACTTTGCATGGGATCGCCCATCTGCATGTCGTTGTTGTTATTCTGTTTTTTCTTTTTGAACAGCGAAGTGTCAAACTTGCCGAAACGGTAGCTGAAGTTAAGTTTCAGGATGCGGGACTCACGCTTGCGGATATAGTCCTGCGCAAAAGCCGACGTGGCCTGGTTCAGCTCATACTGACGGGTATTGAAAACATCTGAGAGGCTAAGGGTGAGCGAAGCTGCTTTGTTTTTCAGGAAGTCCTTACGAACGGCCACGTCCACGGTGCTGAAGCCTTTGATAGTACCCTGTGAAGAAGTAGGGATCATCATGAAGCCACCACCTCCGCCGCCGCGGCCGCCACCACCGCCGCCGGAAGACGGTAAGGCAATGGTAGGTGCCTGATAGGAGCCGGTTACCTGTAATGTGAAATTAGCAGGCAGTTTGGTCTCTGAATTGATTTTCGCCAGCCAGCTGAAACCGCTGTTGTTAAAGTTCTGACCGTTGCTGTTCACCTTCATGTCTGTCTGATACAGGTTCAGGTTGGAGGTAAGGTCCCAGCCTTTGATGATCTGGTTTTTTACCGTGATCTCAGCACCGTAGGAATTGCTCCTGTTGGCGTTGATAAACTGCGTCAGCAGCGTGTCTGCGCCAATAGGCGTGCTGATGGTGGAGATCATATTGTTGACGTTCCGGAAGTAAATGCTTCCCAGCAGGTTGGCGTTTTTCCAGTTTTTAGCGTAGGAAAACTCCAGGCTGTTGATGTATTCAGGTTTCAGGTTGGGATTACCTTCCCGCTGGTTCTGCGGATCGCTGTAATCGCGGTAAGGTATCAGCTGGAAGAAGTTAGGCCGGTTAACACGACGGGAATAATTGAGCTGCAGTTCCTGTTCATGTTTAAGTTTCTGCGAGAGATACACGCTCGGGAAGAAGCCCGGGACTGCTTTAGTTGGCTTGTATTCCACGCCTTTGTTTTCTCCGGCGTATACATATTGCTCTACCCGCAGACCGGCCTGGTACCCGAAGTTGCCCACGGTGTTGGAGAAGTTCGCGTAACCGGCATAAATCTCTTCGTTGTATTTGTAGGCGGTAGAGAGCATCGTGTTCGGTATGAAGTTATTGCTGAGGGTATCTTTGTCGAGCACCTGGTAATCGCTGGTATAGTCGCGCAACGTGACTTTCGCGCCGGCTTCCAGTTTTCCGTTTTTGCCTACCGGGTTGGTATAATCTGTCTGAATGGTGATGAAAGTGGTTTTACCGGCGGTAGTATTGGTTTGTGTCAGTGCCTGTCCGAGGGGAACGCCCTGTGCGTTCATGGCCTGGGTGATGTAGTCACCGTCGCGGTTATTGGAACTTCTGTTGTAGTTGAAGTCAGCTGTCCATTCCTTGTTGGGCTTGGCATAGGTATGCTTGAAACCCAGTGCTGTGGTGTAATTGCGGAAGTTGAACTGGTTGTTGTTTTTTCGGTCGCTGAGGCCGGTGATACTGTGATGGCCGTCGGAGAACGTGCTGAGGAGGTCTTCATTGTTTTTGAAGTTGCCCGCTACGATGTTCTGTGACAGCGAGATGGTATTTCGGTTATCGATCTGGTAATCGGCGCCGAAGCGGCCAAACTGGAACAGCGGTTTGCTGGTGCTGTTGCTGTTTTGCAGGAGATAGCTGGTATCTGCCACGCCACCACTTCTGAAGTTGCTGCGGGAGGTGGTGCCATCGCCCCAGGTCCTGTTGGCGTTGATATTATAGTTGGCGAACACATTGAATTTACCCTGACGGATATTGATGTTGCCGCCGCCGTTGTATTTGTTGCCGGTGCCGATACCTGCTTGTACCGAGCCATTGAAGCCGGCTTTGCGGTTTTTCTTCAGGATGATATTGAGGATACCGGACATACCTTCCGCATCATAACGTGCGGAGGGGTTGGTGATCAGTTCCACGCTTTCTATCGCGTCAGCGGGTATCTGATCGAGGGTGAGGGTAGAGGGTTTGCCGTCTACAAAAATATTAGGGGCTGCATTGCGTACGCTGACGTTGCCGTCCAGGTCCACGTTGACGGAAGGGATGTTTTTCAAAACATCTGTAGCGGTGCCGCCAACGCTGGTGAGGTTACGTTCCACGTTGAACACCTTTTTGTCGATGCCCATGGTGAAAGCGCTTTTCTGGCCGGTTACTTCCACGCCCTGCAGTGTTTTTACGTTGGGCTGCATTTTAATGTTGCCCAGGTCCTGTTCCGTAGTTTGCGGGGTGATGGCCACTTTTTTCTGAAGGCTGGTATAGCCCATGAAGTTGATGCGTACTATGAAAGGGCCGAAGGGCAGGCTTTCCAGGTTAAATTCCCCGTTGGGTTTCGTCAGCATGCCGGTCACCACCGAGGAGTCGCGTTGCCGTAGCAGGGCTACGGAAGCGTAGGGGATAGGTTTCCCGCTGGAGGCATCTATCAGTTTTCCGTAAAGCCTGCCTATCTGAGGCATGTCGGGCCTTGCTTTTGCGCCTTGTCCGTTTTGCGTTGCCGCTGGTCTTCCGTTTGCCGGTGCCTGGGCGAAGGACTGTACCTGCCACATTAAAATGCCGGCGAGTACGATGTACCGTTTTTTCATCCTGCTGTTTTTTACCTGCACGCTTGGTCAGATTTCAGCAAATGTATCGGTGGCCAGTGGTGGATGGTCGGATATTGTGATGAATGGAATTTTTTCCGCAGGAAATCAAAAAAAAGGCCCGTAGAAGGTCTTAACAGTAGTTAACAAAGCTTTCCGGTTAACAGTAGTTAACAGTAGTTAACAGTACGCGGCGCCTCTTCCCGAAGCGCCGCTGAGAGAACGATTAAAAAATGCAGAGGAGTATTACCGCCACAAGGCCGCAAATGAAGCCGGTGAGGGCGCCCAGCAATGTGAACTGCTGAATGCCATTACCTAACAGTTGCTTACTGATTTGTTGCAGTTGTTCTGCAGAAATGCCGGCTACTTTATCAGCTACCATTTTTTCGATATTCAGATCTTTTTCCACATTGTCAAGATACTGATTGATCATTACCGGAAACAGGGTGTCGAGTTCTGCTACGAGGTGCGATTTGATCTGGTTCACGATGCTGTCGCCGATGAACATGGAGAGTACCGGCATGGCTTTAGGTAGTTTCTCCCGAAGGAAGGTATCGAGATGTGCTTCCACCAGCGGGATGATATTTTTTATTTTTTCCGGATCTGTCAGTTTGGATTTGATGATGCCGAAGGAAAGTTGCTGTCCTGCGAAAGCGCCCAGTTGCTGTGCCAGGGCTTGCTGGCGTTTCGGAAGAATACTGGTAAAGAAGGTATGGACTGCGAGGCGGTGAATGAACCAGCCCAGCAGGGCAGTAACAACGGGTACCAGGCAGGAGATTATGATCAGATAATTCATTGAGTCGGAATGTTATTTACAATGTTGCGAAGATACTTTCCCTTGACTGAATTTCTCAATCAAAAATGAAGCAGGGGTAAACGAAAAAAGGCTTCCATGTAGGAAGCCTTTTTCATTTTCGGGTGGATGAGGGGTCTCGAACCCCCGACCCTCAGAACCACAATCTGATGCTCTAACCAACTGAGCTACAACCACCGTTTTGGCCCGTCCAACGTGTGTTTCTTTCGTTGTTGGGAGTGCAAAGATAACACAAAGCTTTTTTAAATTCCAAATACTTTTCAAAAATTTTTTTCAGAAAGTTATATATCACGAAAAAAGAGGGAGTGATATGATAATCATTGCACTACATTTTATCCCTCCCATGCTTGTTATTATATACTAATGTAATCCGCGACAGAAGGCGTTTTGAGGCTTTGCACACTGCATCAAAAAACGTATCTTTGCGCACTTCCCATTATAATTCCCATTTTATTAATTTATTGAGAATCAGCAGTATGCCTGGTTGATGGCCTCACGGAACTCCCTGATTACAGGTGATTTCCTGACCACAGGGGAAAGATATGTTAGCCCGGGTGACGAAACGATGAAAAAATGACAATTCCCCCTGAAAATGCGCTATCGAACGTGAACTAGTTTAATAATTAATAGTATATATATTATGGATCAGCTTAAATTGAAGTTACAGGAGTATTATCAGCGTTACCAGCAGATGGAGCAGAAGGTAAAACCTGGCAAAGAGGAGCCTGCGAAAGAGGAGGTGCTGGACCTGGAAAATGATATTCTCACACAGTTTGGATTACCTACCTCGCGCCGCTTTGTACAGATTCTGCATGACTTTGTACATCACAGCCAGGTGAGTGACCAGCTGTTGGATTATGTGAGCAAGAAACTGCGGTCGGCAGCCCGTAAGTACCTGCTGGCCCCGGTGATGTCAGACGTAGAGCTGCTGGAGCAGGCGCGTGACCAGAAGCGTAGCCCTTATGACGTATTGCCCGAACTGGGCTATCCGGCACAGGAATATGCCCTCTTTCTGATAGGGGAATTATATTACCGCCGTAACATGTCGGCATCAGACATCCTGGAAGAACTGAAGAAAATGCAGCACTTCCACAGCTGGAATGACCTTGCCTTGCTGAGCAAGATGAACAACTACTCTCATCATGAGTTGTATGCCAAGCTGAAAAAACATGAGCTGCGTTTCATCGATGATTATATCCAGCACAGCCGCCGCCAGGAAACAGCGCGATTGGTCAACAAACGCCCTACGCCGGCGGAAGAAGGCTATAAGCCGGATTATAAGACCATCACCAAGGTGCAGGTGGAAGACATCATCTTTGATGAACATACCACTCCCAGCCTCTTTGGTAAGATCAAAAGCGGCAGGGGATACACCCGTATTACCATCGGCCTGGAATTTTCCGAACTGAACCAGATCCTGATGAGCAGTGACGAGCTGGGCATGGAAATCAGCAACCACATCAAAAAGAGGCTGGCCAACCCTTCAGCGGAAAAACCAACGGTTATCGATATACGGGCAGAATTTGGTGATGTTTTAAAGCTGGATAATTGTTATCTTGAAGTATATAAGCCACAACATCGCGAAGGCAATAAATGGGTGGAAGACAAAGACAACTTCTACTTTGTGGATAAAATACTGACTAAAAAAGAATATGAAAAACGCACCAAAGAGGCAGAGGTGCAACGTAAAATACAAGAATGCCTGGAGCTCATCGGCGGTTCTTACGTCTACTATCAGCGGCTGCGCCGCCTGGGTATCACTGACGATGAGGCTAAACTGAGAGCAGGCCTATCGGATGAACTATTGTTCAAGCTATCATTTTTCCTGAATAAGGTAAAGGAGTAGTTTTTTTGTTGTGATGTTTTTAAGCAGCGGAGACGATTGTCTTCGCTGCTTTTTTATTTGGCCATGTGGTTATTTTAATATTTTGATATTGAGTAGCTCGCTAAATGACTAAATAATCCAATAACCCAACAGCTAAATAAGCTGAGTGAAATGATGGGCGGAGATATAAAAACCCTGTTGATGGTACAGCCGGTGGGCCGGCCACAGGTTATGCCCCGAATCCAGTTGTACAACGGCCAGTCCTTCTTCCCGCGCAATTTCCCGGATATGGTACAACAACAGGCTGGCATATCCCTGCGCACGCAACGACGGGTGGGTGGCCAGATCGTCGATATAGATAAAGCGGCCGGTATGGAGATTGTGTTTATGACGGTAGCCGGCAATAGCGGCCACTTTGGAAGGATCATCATCAGCAGGCATGTATAGCAGGTGATACCCTTCCTGCTGCATTTCCCGTATCTGCGGCAGCAGTCTTTCCGGTTTTACATGCGGGCGCAACGTCAGGATTACTTCGCTGCAGGCCCGTATCTCGGCATCGGTAGTGGCGGTTTTTACAATTCTCATTTTGCAGTAGTTGGATAATGTTGGCCCGGTATGCGGTGTGTGGCTACGCCAATACGGTTCCAGGCATTAATACAGATAATGTGCATCAGCAGCTGGGCAGTGGTTTCCAGCCCGAAGCAGGCCAGCGCCTTGTTGTAAGTGGCCGCTGTCAGGCCCTGCTGACTGATAAACGTCACTTCTTCCGTCATCGCCAGTATGATCCTTTCTTCTTCGGTGAACTGTGGTGATTCACGCCATACGCTGAGCAGCAACAGGCGTTGTTCCGTTTCTCCCGACTTACGCGCATCGGCTGCGTGCTTGTCGAGGCAATAGGCACAGCCATTCAGCTGGGATGCCCTTACTTTGATCATTTCGCGGTGCAGCGGCGAAATATTGGTAGTGGCGGTATATTTTTCCATGGCCATCATGGCTTTGAACGCTTCCGGCTGCACCTCCTGCATGAAAAATCTTTCTTTCATCATGATTGTTTTTGCATAATTGATGCAGTAAAATTAGCTTTGCACTGGACTATTGAAGTAGTCCAGATTTAAATCGACAGATAGTCCAGGTGCTACCATATAAAACATTGATCAATATTGACCGGGAGGCGCGGCAGCCGGTCTATCAGCAGATAGCCAACCGCTTTGCCAGCCTGATACGGGAGGGCATATTGAAGCCGGGATCGTTATTGCCTGGCAGCCGCGTACTGGCGTTACAGTTAGGGCTGCACCGGAAGACCGTTGTGGCGGCTTATGACGAGCTGGTGAGCCAGGACTGGGCCGTTTCCATTCCCCGCAAAGGCATGATGGTGGCCACCAACCTGCCGGACATTAAACCCCGTTCTTTCCAGGCGCCGGTATCTCCTTACGGTTACGGGCCTACGTTTTCTTTCAACAGTATTCCTTTTGTGGTTACTGCACGCCATGACCTGGCGCCAACGGGACACCTGATCATCAACGATGGCTTTGCGGACATGCGGGAAGCTCCGCTGGAAGCGTGGATGAAAGAGAGCCGCGCCCTGATCCGACGGCCCCGTTACCATCAACGGCTCACCTACGGCTCTGCGATGGGAAGCCAGCATCTGCGGCTGCAACTGGCCCGTTACCTGACCCATACCAGAGGACTTACCTTGTCTACCAGCAACCTCATGACCACACGCGGTGCGCAGATGGCCATCTATCTGACAGCGGCCATGGTCCTGAAAAAAGGTGATTACGTGATCGTGGGAAGCCCCAATTATTTTTATGCCGACCTGTGTTTCGAACAGCTGGGCGCCCGCTTGTTGCGCGTGCCGGTAGATGCGGACGGTATCGATGTGGAAGCGGTAGGGCAACTGTGCCGCACCCACAAAGTGAAGATGCTTTACTTGATACCGCACCATCATCATCCTACCACCGTGACACTCAGTGCCGAACGCAGAATGAGACTGCTGGACATTATCCGTACCCATCGGCTGGCCGTCCTGGAAGATGATTACGATTACGACTACCACTACAGCTCTGCGCCCATACTGCCGCTGGCAGCCGGAGACCACGGCGGCAATGTGATCTATATCGGCTCTTTCACCAAGCTGCTGGGACTTTCCATCCGCAGCGGCTTCCTCGTGGCGCCGGCCCCGTTCCTCGATGAAATGGCGCGGCTGCGCAAACTGATGGACCTCCAGGGCGATAACCTGGCAGAAGAAACCCTCGCCGCCCTGTTGGGCGACGGCACTATCGACAGGCACCTGAAGAAGTCGAATAAGCTGTACCATGAGCGCCGCGACCATCTCTCACAACTACTGCAAAGCCGTCTGGGCGACAAGGTACAGTTTACCGAACCTGCCGGCGGCATGGCCACCTGGCTTACTTTCCACAAAAGGTACCCGCTGGCACAGGTGGCCGCAAAGGCCGCTTCCATGGGGCTCAGCATGAGCAACGGAGAACAGTATGGTTACGGCACGAAGCCGGTGAACGCCATCCGTTTTGGATTTGCTTCGCTGAACAACAGGGAGCTGACGAAGGCGGTGGGCATCCTTGAAAAGATCCTTAAAAGGGAATAATCTTTTGTCTGAAAACACTAAGTTTGATACTAAAACTATCACACATGGAAGAACTGACACTGGGCGTGGGATCAAGAGTACAACACGCACATTTTGGTCCGGGCGTTATTGTAGGCGTTAAATATGCACAGTACCGGGTCACTTTTATGGACCATGGCATCAAAATGATCGACAAAACAGATCCGCTGTTTGAGGTGCTGGTCGCCGAGAACCAGACCGCTGAAGTGGAAACCGCGTCCGACGTGGAAACTTCTTTACTGAAGATACTTCGTTTATGGGGTGGCGTTACAGAAGTGGTGCCTTTGGGCGACCGCTGGAAGAACGGCACCATGGTGCTGCAGCCGGGCGACGCTTCCCTGAAAGCCAAGGAACTGCCGATCGAGACGTTTTTCCATAAGATCGTGATGTTGCGCGACCGTTTACGTGTGCTTGAGCAGAACATCAACAGCCATAAAGTGTTGACCGACGAAGAGAAGATCAACCTGCAACAGTACATCACCCGTATTTACGGATCACTCACAACTTTCAACGTGTTGTTTAAAGAAAAAGAACACTGGTTTACTGGTGACAAGGCCGGCAATGACTAGTGCTCACTGGTGGGATAAACATGTTCGAGCAGCCAGCGGTAGGCATTGAGAGAGTGGTGCACGAAAATATTTTTACCATCAAATGGAAATTTTTCATCGTATCCTTTCACCGGATATAAGATGACAGGCGTACCTGCCGGGGTATAATTGTGGCTGTTGACGAAGACAGGGCGGTTATATTCCGGCACTACTTTTTTCACGCGGCCGTACGCCATTTTGCCCAGTACCCGCTGAAAGCGCCGGCTGGCTCGTCTGGCAGGCCGGTTGAGGCGCCCGTATATATAGGACAGGGCTACGCGCACCGGAAATTTTTGTTGCCGGAAAGCTTTTTTGATATTGGCAAAAGGGTTGATGGTATTAAAATCTGTAGGTGTCTGGATGGAGAACGGCACCTCCGGAACCCAGTCACGCCCGTTCACGATCCGTATTCCCCAGCCGTCGCGGGTGATATAATCATAATCATACGCATAGAACAGGTTGCCCGGTTTAGGCGCCGCGCTGCAATAGGTTTTAAAGACGATGTCTTTCGGCAGGCCGTCGAGGTATTGAAAGTAGGAGCGTGCCAGAAAGGCGATAGCGCCGCCCTGGCTATGCCCGAAGATAATAAATTCGTGTATGCCTTCCTGATAGTACCGGTTGATTTGTTGTACCATGCCGGGTGCCATGGCGGCGAGGCCCAGCAGCCAGCCGGCGTGAACAAACGCTTTGTCGTCGTCGGCCAGTTTATAGTTGAACGTGGTACTGTCATTAAGCTGCAGCGTGCCTTTGGCGCTGATCATGCCTGCGTAGAAATTTTCCATCCAGGAGGTGGAGGTGCCGTTGGTGCCTCTGATGGAGATCACGCCGAGGCTGCGGCTGCGGTTGACCCAAAGGTCCCATCGGTTTTTAAGGCCCACTTCCGGTGAGCGGTATACGATGCGGAAATTTCCGGGTGCTTTGGCATTGCTTTGCTCCAGGGAAGTATCGCGTTGCAGGGAGGTGAGGTCCAGCAGTTCATGGTATTCCCGGGGATCAAAATGTGGCACCAGGTGTTGGGCACAGAGGACATTTCCCGTAAAAAATAAAAATAGAAAAGAAACCAGTGAAATGCGAAACATCATGAGAATTTACGAATTGGCAATTATGATTTACGAATAGAACAACAGTGTAATGAAAATTCTTTAGATGAAACTACAACAATTATGAGTATTATGTTGTTCTAAAAGCGTTTAACTTCCGGCCCTAAAATAAATTTTATGTCCAAGAGAATAGAACACGATTTCCTGGGAGAGAAAGAAATACCCCAGGATGTGTATTATGGGATTCAGACCCTTCGTGCGCTGGAGAATTTTCATATCACCGGTATTCCGCTGAAGGTGGAACCCATCTTCGTAAAGAGCCTGGGTTATGTGAAAAAGGCGGCTGCTATGGCCAATCGGGACCTGGGAGTACTGGACAAAAATATTGCAGAATATATTATTAAGGCCAGTGACCGTGTGATCAGCGGGGAGTTTGACAACCAGTTTCTGAGTGACCTGATACAGGGCGGGGCGGGTACTTCCGTAAATATGAACGCCAATGAGGTGATTGCCAATGTGGCCCTGGAGATGATGGGCAAACAGAAAGGGGAGTACGAATTTTGTCACCCCAACAACCATGTGAACTGCTCACAGTCCACCAACGACGCTTATCCCACCGCTTTTCGTATAGCCCTTATTCTGAAGCTGACCGCTTATAAAGAAGAGCTGGGCAAGCTGGCCGATGCTTTTGATACCAAGGGTAAGGAGTTCCAGAATGTATTGAAAATGGGCCGCACTCAGTTGCAGGATGCCGTGCCGATGAGCCTTGGTGACGAATTTCATGCCTTCGCGATCAATCTGAAAGAAGAGCTCTCCCGGGTAGACAGCAGCAAGCGGCTGATTGCGGAAATCAATATGGGCGCAACTGCTATTGGTACGCGGGTGAATGCGCCGGAAGGGTATGCAGAACTGGTGACCCAGTACCTGTGCGAGGTAACCGGGCTGGACCTGAAACTGGCAGAGAACCTGATTGAAGCCACCAATGATACGGGTGCTTATGTACAGCTTTCCGGTGTGCTGAAACGTACAGCCGTGAAGGTGTCGAAGATCTGTAATGACCTGCGTTTGTTATCGTCCGGACCACGGGCAGGCCTCAACGAAATCAACCTGCCGCCGATGCAGCCGGGATCTTCCATTATGCCGGGCAAGGTGAACCCGGTGATCCCCGAGGTGGTGAACCAGACAGCTTATTATGTTATCGGCGCCGATCTGACCGTGACGATGGCCGCGGAAGCCGGTCAGTTGCAGTTGAACGTGATGGAGCCGGTGATATCTTTCTCATTGTTTACCGCGATCACCTATATGGGCAATGCGTGCCGTACCCTGCGGGAGAAATGTATCCTGGGTATTACCGCCAATGCAGAGCATACCAAACAGATGGTGATGAACAGCATCGGTATCGTGACGCAGCTGAATCCTATACTGGGGTATGAGAAATCCGCCAGTATAGCCCGTGAGGCGCTGGAAACCGGAAAGTCGGTGCATGATATCGCCGTAAAGGAAAAGAAGCTCATCACCCAGGAGAAATGGGACGAGATTTTTACGTTCGACAATATGATCAGGCCACAGTTCATCAACCGTTAATGACGCCTGATTTTTTTGTGAATAAAATGAGTTCGACTGTGATATTTTGGAGATTTGTGCGAATAATATAGAACAAGCCGGATCAATTGGAAGAAGTGCCCTCCATCAGGGCTTACAATAAAGGCTGGTGCTGCGCCTTGGTGTGGCACCGGCTATGTAACCACAATAGTCAGTAGGCACAATAGCCGTAGTAGCCGTAGTAGCCGTAGTAGCAGTAGTAACCGTAGTAACCGTAGTAACTATAGTATTCGTTGTATTCGTGGTATTTGTAGTAACCGTGGTAACCGTAATAATCGTAATAACCATTGTAACGAATAGCGATAAGCATAAACATAACCATAATCATTCATAATTATTCATCATCATTCATTATATCGCCGGACATAACAGGTGTTGCAGGTTCATGCCGCAGGAAGGCGATGAAATAGTGTACAGTCATATGCTATAATTTTCTATTGATATTGATTACCTTCAGCAGCACATATTATTTTGTATGATCTGGTTAGAGTTCGCAATATTACTCGCCGCTATCCTGGTGGGAGCCCGTATGAAAGGCATTGGTCTTGGGGTGATGGGTATGGTGGCGTTGGCGGTTTATATCTTTATTTTCCGCATGCGGCCGGCCGATCCGCCGATAGATGTGATGCTGATCATTCTGGCGGTAGTAACCACCGCCGCCACCCTGCAGGCTGCCGGGGGGATGGATTATCTGGTGCGGCTGGCAGAGAAGATATTGCGGAGCAAACCTTCCCTGATCGTTTTACTGGGGCCGCTGGTGACGTATTTTTTCACTCTTTTTGCGGGCACGGCCCATATCACCTATTCCCTGTTGCCGATTATTGCGGAAGTATCCACCAAGAAAAAAATAAGGCCGGAGCGTGCGTTGAGTATTTCGGTGATCTCCTCGCATCTGGCGATTACAGCCAGTCCTATTTCGGCTGCCACCGCGGCGTTGCTGACTATCCTCAGCGGAAAAATAGCGCTGCTCGACATACTGCGGGTGTGTATCCCGGCCACTATCCTGGGAACGCTGGCCGGCGTGGTGGTATGCTGGAAGAAAGGCAAGGAGCTGGAGAAAGACCCGGTATTTCTGGAGAAAATGAAAGACCCGGAGTTTGCGGCCAGTATAGAGACAGATGTCCAGGAGAGCAGAACGCCCCTGTTGCCGGGCGCCAGACTATCGGTGCTGATATTCGGGCTCGCGGTACTGCTGATTGTGCTGGTAGGCGCTTTCCCCAATATGCTGCCTTCCTTTGGAGAAGGGAAAAGTAATATGGCGGTAGATGCCACCGGACATATAAAAATGGCTGCGGTGATAGAGCTGGTGATGCTGGCGGCCGCTGCTGCCATTATGCTGCTTTGCCGTACCACTGCTGCTGCGGTGGCCAAAGCCAGCCTGTTTAACTCCGGCGCCCAGGCGGTAGTGTCTATCTTCGGCGTGGTATGGATGAGCGCCACCTTTATGCAAACCAATACCGGTATTATTGAAAGCACATTGGGCAATATGGTCAGGGCGGCCCCCTGGACGTTCGCCATCGCCCTGTTCATACTGAGCATTTTACTTTTCAGTCAGGCAGCTACCACCAAAGCGCTGATGCCGCTGGGAATGTCCCTCGGTATTCTGCCGGCGCACATGGTGGCCATGTTCCCTGCTGTTAACGGGGATTTTGTGCTGCCAGGTTATCCGACCCTGCTGGCTGCCATTAACTTTGACCGCACTGGTAGTACCCATATCGGGAAATACCTGGTCAACCATAGCTTTATGATTCCGGGGATTGTCAGTGTAGCCGTATCCGTTGCCGCCGGGTTCTTTCTGGCCGGCATCCTGTTATAGACGACCATATTTTTTCTTTAACTCCCAAACTTAACCTTTATGCATATCCGCAATTGGCTGATAGCCTGCATGATGTTGTTTCCGCTTGCTGCAACGGCACAGCACCAGGAATCAAAGAAAGATACGCTCTATAAGCCTCTCATCCCCATCAGCAAAGCGCCCCTGTTAAACAATGTAGACATCATCGCCAATATGCGCTATGCTTTCCGCAATGAATTCGATAAAGGCACCTATACAGGCTCCCGCTTTGTCAATGAACAGTTCCGGCTGGAAATAAAAGGCAAAGTGCTCGACAAACTCTACTTCCGCTTCCGTGACCGCTACACCCGTAATCCGGAAACCCAGTCGGTAGATAACCTCAGCCGCTCCACAGACCTGGCCTACTTGCGGTTCGATCCCAACGAACACTGGAAAATATATGCCGGTAAACTCTGCGCTGACTGGGGCGGGGTGGAATTTGACGATAACCCCATCCAGATCTACGAATACTCAGATATCATCGAGAACTCGGACAACTTCCTGTCCGGCGCCGGCGTGGGATACCTCCCCAATAACAACCATGAATTTACCGTTCAGCTGCTCAACAGCCGCACCAAAACTTTTAAGGAACTATACGATTCCGTTCCGGGCATCTATGAAAGCAAATTTCCTTTTGCTGCCGTGATCAACTGGCGCGGACACCTGTTCGACGGGAAAGTGACCACCATCTGGTCTTACAGCATCTTTAAGGAAGCCACCCACCAGTACATGAACTATATCGCCCTCGGCAACTCGCTGATACTGCCCAACTTCAAACTGGACTATGATTTTAAGCTCAGCCTGGAAAACCTGGACCGCAAGTTCCTCGTCTCCAACTGGATACCCAATATGAAAGCGGCACAAGGCGTCACCTACATGAGCCACTGGCTGAGAGCAGACTTCCGCCTCAGCAGAATAGTGCACCTGACGGCCACCGGATTCGTGGACTTTGCCTACTGGAACGGCAACCCCGATCCCAATAAAGATAAAAAACTACGCACCGCCTGGGGATACGTGCCCGCTATCGAAGTATATCCCTTTGATAAATATGACCTGAAAATCTTTCTGAACATGGTCGGCAGAATATATCGCTATACCAGCTACGCACAAACGAAATTCGGACTGGCCAATGATGATACTTACCGGTTCTCGATAGGTTTCATAACACCGTTGTTGGTTTTGTGATCACGCAATGGCATTAGCAGCAAAGCGCAGTGATGATACAAACGAGCCAGATACAAATGAGCCAGGACAACAAAAGGAGCGGGGATCAAATTTGATCCCCGCTCCTTTTGTCTTATTTATTTTCTTTGCGTCTTCGTTGCTTAGCGCCCTGGCCTGCTAGAATTCCTGTTCCAGCTTGCCTACAGTCCCTTCATCTGTAATACCCTGTACTACTACGCGGAAACGTTTGGAGAAGTCGTTGTTATAGAATTCTACTTTGGCGGTATGGGTGAGGGTGTCTACTGCCACGTTGGGGTTCCAGTAGAGCGTCAGGCGTTTGTCGGGAAGGGCATGCACTTCTTTTTTCACGGAGTAATCCGGAGAATAGAAGGTTTTCACGATGGCATAACCTGCTTTCTTATACAGTTGGAAACCTTTGATAGACGGATCATTGGCAGGTGGATTGTCGCCGCCTTTTTTAGTGTATACGGCGATGGCACCGTTAGCACCACCGAAGCCGCCCATGAAAGGAGGGCGGAAAACCTTGATCAACGCCACATCGTTGATAGACAGGGTGCTCAACATGCTGATGTCAGTCTGCATTTCGTTGAGATACAGGCCTGGTTTACCCCCGCGCCAGGAGAGGCTAGGGTTGCTAAGGTCTCCGGTGATCTGTAAGCCGGCCACTTTGGACTGGAGATACTGGAAGATGTTGTATGCAGTAGGGTTCTCTTTGGTGAGGTCAAAACTGTAACCATCGCCACCGGAGAACATCCCGGAGGTATACCGTTTTTCAGTTGTTTCTTCCGGTTTGATTTTTTTCGCGTTGACATTTACTTCCTGCAGGTATACCGTTTTATTATTGATGGCGCGGTTTACCTTATTGCTTTCCGCAGCTGTGGCGAGGAATAGTTTCAGGGAACTGTTGTCGACTGCAGGAGGCACCCTCAGCGGATAAGGGATTTTTACCTGAGTGGCGCGGTCAAAGAAGTGGATGTCAAATTTTACGTTCACGTCTTTGCCTTTCTTGGCGTCACTGCCCTGGTAATAGATGTAGGCTGTGTCCGGGAACACCATGTTGGCGATGTTGAACTGGCCTTTTTCATCGATCGGTGCGGAGGCGAACATAGAGGAACTGTCTACCGGCAGTTTGATGATCATGTCCAGTTTACCGCCCACGATAGGCCTGCCATTGACACCGGTAGTGATACCTTTTACCGTAACGCCCTGTTCATAAGGGTAGCGGACTTCCGGGAATTCATTTTTGGCGATCTTCTCCCAGCTGAACCTGCGCCATCCGTTGGTCAGCATCACGAGATCGAGTGCTTGCAGGGTAGCCGGGTTGGTATCTTTAAAATACCAGTTGGGATTGTATACGTATCCTTTGATATCGGAAGTAAGGAGCAGGGTAGACACGATATCGGCGGCGTTTTTATCAACAGGCACTGCATCGGCATCGGTAACGGCCACGGATATATTGGACTGCAGCGTGTCCGGGAGGCGCAGCACAAAAGTGCTTTTCTTGCGGGGCTCGCGGGCAACGTCAGATTCCAGTACGTCCATTTCCATGCGGTCGTTGTTGCGCACAAAGGCCAGTCGCTCTGCGAGCGGGGCGCCGTTATTACCGAACAGCGTTATCTGAAGGATGCCACTGGGCAGTTTGTCGGCTGGGATGAAGCCACTGATACGGCCTTCCGATACGTCGAGCAGGGCTTTGTACACCAGTTGCTGGCCCATCTGTGCGATGACCACCAGTTTATTCAGTGCGGTATCGCCCATATTGGCGGGAACGGCCTGGTAGAAAATACGGGCGCCTTTGTTGAATACTTTCAGGGATGCGCCGGTTGTCTGAACAGCCGGGAGGGTAAAGGTTTTGCTTTGGCCTTTGGCACTTTTCACTACTGCCTGGTAGCTGTCGGAGCCGCCGGCAGGCGTGATTTCGAAGGTGCCCATCCCGTCGTGTACGGATTTGATGGCGGTATTTTTAGGATCTTTTAAGGTACCGGTCACTTCAATCGGGTAACCGTTGTTATCGATTGCCTTGAAAGCTACCGTGTTAGCCTGCCCGGCAATGAGGTTGCCGCCTTCGGGGAAGAACTGCACCGAAAAATCGGCCGCGGTGCTGTCGGCAGCCGGACCGCCTTTTTTAGCCGGATCAAATATCTCGATGGTACGGGTGTAAGTGAAGGCCGGGTCAAAGTTGAGCATCCAGGCGGTATAAGCTCTCAGCTGGTAGGTGCCTGGCTTCTGTGCTTCGGGCAGTTCAAAATTACCTGGCGCGCCGGCATTAAAAACGGCGAACAGTTTCTTCTGAACGATGTTGTTATTCTTGTCGAGCAGCTCTACATACAGGTTGGTGGCCTGTGTGGAGGGAAGCCCCTGCAGGGTGACATACCCTTTGAACCAGATGGTTTCACCGGCGGCATAGTAGTCTTTGTCCAGATGCAGGAAAACTTTTTCCTGGGGGTAGCGGTTGTTGTATTGTTGTAAAGCCTGAACCAGATGATCTGACCAGTCGGCAGGTGGCGGCATCACCGCCACGGCGCCCATCACTCCGGCCAGCAGGGTAGCGGGGACCATCCACTTCAGGTGACGTCTCTTTTTGGTATTGTGCACTTGCATGAACTGTATTTTGAGCCGAAATAATGGATATCAATAATAGGACAAATATAAACTTACGAAAGAATAAACGGTAAGATTACGGCAGGTTTGTTATTATTGCGTCTTCAAGCTTTGGTTTTAACAAGATTTTAATGAGTGTAATCCGGAAAAGATTAGTGGTGGCCGGCGGCGGTGCGGCCGGTTTTTTTTGTGCGGTCAATGCGGCACGTTTATGCCCCTCCCTGGAGGTGGTGTTGCTGGAAAAAACCGGTAAACTGTTATCCAAGGTGAAAGTCAGCGGCGGCGGCAGGTGTAATGTGACCCACAATGCGCCTGATATTACGTATATGACTAAACGTTATCCCCGCGGGCAGCATTTTGTAAAGAAGGCTTTCTCCCGCTTTTTTGTGACGGATACTATTGAATGGTACGGTGAACGGGGAGTGAAGCTGAAAGCGGAGGCCGACGGGCGGATGTTTCCGGTCACGGACAATTCGCAGACGATCATTGACTGTTTGCTGCGGGAGGCAGACAAATACCAGGTGAGGGTGGAAACCAACAAGGAAGTCACCGCACTGGAAAAGAGCGCCGACGGGCGTTGGCAGCTGCAGTTGCAGGATGGCCGGTCGCTGGCGGCGGACTATGTCTGCGTGGCTGCCGGAGGTTATGCACAGAGCGGCAAATTCGGCTGGCTGGAAAAAACAGGCCATTCCATTATACCTCCTGCACCCTCCCTGTTTACTTTCAATATGCCGGGAAATCCCATTACGGCCCTGATGGGCGTGGCGGCTACGGCACATGTGAAAATTGCCGGCACCAAACTACAGGAGACCGGCCCGTTACTGATCACTCACTGGGGCATGAGCGGCCCGGCAATACTGCGCTTGTCCGCCTGGGGCGCCAGAGAGCTGCAGGCGCTGCAATATACTTTCACGGCGATCGTGAACTGGCTGCCCGACCACCATGAAAATTCATTGCGGGAAGAATGGCCGTCACTGCGCCAGGAACTAGGCAAACAGAAAATACATCATAAAAACCCCTTCGGCCTGCCACAAAGGCTGTGGCAATTTCTCCTGTTGCAGGCGGGTATCTCTGAAGAGATGCGCTGGGCAGACGTGCCGGCGAAAGACCAGAACCGGTTTATGAAGATGCTGGTCAGCATGGAGTTTCCGGTAAAAGGAAAAACCACTTTCAAAGAGGAGTTTGTTACCTGCGGCGGTATCACGCTGAGTGAGATAGACCCTGCCACCATGGAAAGCCGGCTGGCCCCCAACCTGTTTTTTGCCGGCGAAGTAATGGACGTAGACGGCATCACCGGCGGGTTTAACTTCCAGCATGCCTGGACCAGCGGATTTATCGCTGCCACTGCCATTGCCATGAGGGCCACTGAACAATAACTGTTGATAGTCATGTTTATGACCATCACCGTTACAGTTTCAGGTAGTGCATGCCTGGCTCATATTCTTTGTCCAGCGCTGTCAGCAGACTTTTGAAGTCCTCCGGGTTCCGGAGGAAATCCACTTTTGTCGTATCGATAACGAGGGTACGGACAGGATGTTGTTTGATATACTGCATGTACATGTCGTGTACATTGAGCAGGTATTCATCCGGTATCTGTTGTTCGTAGGAACGGTTTCGGTGTTTGATGTTTTCCTGCAGCCTGGTAACGGGCGCATTCAGGAATATGAGCAGCTCGGGCTGTACCAGTTGTGGATTGATGATATCAAAGAGTTTCTGGTAGAGGGAATATTCTTCTTCTGGCAGGTTGATTTTGGCAAACAGCAGGCTTTTGATGAACAGGTAGTCGGAGACCACCACTTCGGAGAAGAGGTCTTTTGTTTGCAGCATGTCTTTCAGCTGTTTATATCTTTCCGCCATAAAAAACAGTTCCAGCGGAAAGGCGTATTGCTGCGGGCGTTCGTAGAAGAGGGGAAGGAAGGGATTGTCGGCAAACTCTTCGAGTATCAGTTTGGCTGAAAAGTGTTTGGCCAGCATATTGGCCAGTGTGGTTTTGCCGGCGCCGATGTTTCCTTCTATGGTAATGAATTTATAGTGCATGGATTAGTTTTTTTGCACGCAAAGCTGCTAAGCAGCCAAGCAGCAAAGATAAAGATTAGTTTAGCTCACCTGTCAGGCGGCAGGGTGGAAGTTGTTTCCCTTTGCGCCTCTGTTGCTTAGTGGCTTTGCGTGCTAAGTTTAACGGCGCTCAGGTCATCCGGGCATTCCTGTTGCAGCTGCCTGACGGTCTTATGCAGCAGGGGGTGCATGTACTCGGGGACTATTTCTGTCAGTGGCACGAGCACAAACTGGCGCAGGTGCATCCGGGGATGCGGCAGTTTCAGTTCCGGGAGGGAGATGACCTCATCGTTGAAGAAGATCAGGTCGATGTCGATGACCCTGGCGCCCCATTTTTCCTGCCGGATACGGCCGATCTGGCGTTCGATGTCCAGCAGTGTATGCAGCAACGTTAGTGCGTCCATACTGGTCTGTATTTCAACGCCCTGGTTGAGATAATCGGGTTGGTCTACGGAGCCCCACGGGGCTGTCTGGTATAAGGGGGAGGTTTTTATCACCGCTCCGGCTGTTGCGGCGATGTGCCCGATTGCTTTTTGCAGGTTGGCTACACGGTCGCCCAGGTTGCCACCTATAAGTAATATTGCTGTATTCATGTATATTCTGAGGCCCAAAAGTAGCCATATTCCGTATTTTTGAAAAAATGTATCTTTCCATTTCCCTTTCATTTAACTAAAACGTATGCGTTTCTTTAAAACTTTCCTTGCAGCCCTTCTGGCATTCATTGTCTTTACAGGCCTGTGTTTTATTGTGCTGCTGGCAATTATCGGGAAAGCCATTTCCCGTGAGCCGGTGACGGTTTCCCCCAATGGCGTGCTCACTATTCATACCAGCCAGGCATTCCAGGAACAGAAAATTGTGAACCCCGTGGCCGCTTTTATGGGAGACGAGTCTTCCGAAATTCCCGGCCTGTTCCAGGCGGTAAGGCTGATCCAGCATGCTGCTACAGATGATAACATTAAAGGTATTTATCTGAAAGTGGACGGTAACGGCAACGGCTTTGCCGGCACCGAAGAGCTGCGCAACGCCATCCTGCGTTTCCGCAAATCCGGTAAGTTTGTATATGCCTATGGTGAAGTGATGACGCAACAAGGTTATTACCTGGCCAGCGCGGCTGACAAGGTGTACCTTAACCCTAAAGGCGGTATTGACTTCGCTGGTTTTTCCACCCAGCTGACGTTTTTAAAAGGGACCCTGGAGAAACTGGAGATACAACCTGAAATTTTTTACTGTGGTAAATTCAAAAGCGCGACCGAACCCCTCCGCGAATCACAGATGACAGATGCCAACCGTATACAAACCAATCAGTTCCTGAGTGTACTGTATGGCAACTACCTCAACGGCATTGGTACGGCCCGTCAGCTGGACACCGCCTCCCTGCATGGTTATGCCAATGAAAACCTGATCCGCGAAGCGCCGGACGCGTTGAAATATAAACTGGTAGACGGTCTTAAATATGACGACGAAGTGGTGAGTGAACTGAAAAACAAAACCGGTATCAAATCTGATGAAGACCTTAACCTGGTGCCTTTCCTGAAATACAACAGCGCTGTGACACTGAGCAATGGCGGCGGAGAGCATAAAATCGCCGTGATCTATGCCCAGGGCGATATTATCAGCGGAGAATCCGATAAACAGAACGTTATTGCCAGCGAGAGCTATATCCATGATATCCGTAAGGCAAGGGAAGATAAAAAAGTAAAGGCGATCGTTTTCCGGGTTAACTCCGGTGGCGGCAGCGCCCTGGCTTCAGAGGTGATCTGGCGTGAACTGTCACTGGCTAAAAAAGTAAAGCCGGTGGTGGTGTCTATGGGCGACTATGCGGCTTCCGGCGGATATTATATTTCCTGTATGGCCGACAGCATTTTTGCACAGCCTAACACACTGACCGGGTCCATCGGTGTTTTTGGTATCATGTTTAACATGGAGAACTTCTTCAAAAATAAACTGGGTGTAACATTCGACGGTGTGAAAACAGCGCCGTATGCAGATCTGGGCACCATGTCCCGTCCGCTGAACGAAGTGGAGAAACGTTTTATCCAGGATGGTGTGGACAGCATCTATGCTTCGTTCAAATCCCGGGTGGTGGCCGGCCGTAAGCTGAACGCCGCTGTGGTGGACAGCATCGCGCAGGGCCGCGTATGGAGCGGTACTGATGCGCTGCGTCTCGGACTGGTGGACCGTATCGGGGGCCTGAATGAAGCCCTGAACTGCGCTGCCCGCCTGGCAAAGGTGTCAGAATACAGAATGGTGGAATACCCGGAAATCAAGGATAAGCTGTCCCGGTTACTGAAAAACGTAGGCGGGGAAGTACAGGCCACCATGGTGAAAAGAGAAATGGGCGTGAACTACGACCTGTACCAGCAACTGAAGGCTATCCAGCACATACCTGGCGATGTACAGGCCAAACTGCCTTTCGTGTACAAGTTTTAAGACGATCAGATTTTAATATACCGGGGGATGAACAACTGTTGTTCATCCCCTTTTTTATGGCGTTAACTGATATTAAAATCCACTTAAAAATCGCGGGGGCATCTCCCGGAAAATCATTAAAAGAGATTAAAAGCAGCAAAAAACCATCAAAAAACGATGAAAAATGAACGAAAAGGGGAGAAAAATACCTAAAAGGAACATTTTCCTGCCAGACTGCGGATATGAAGCATGAAAAATCGGAAAGGACGTTAATTTTTTGAGTAGTTTTACGGGATTTTTTAACAAACGAGACTCAGATGAATGGAGTGAAGTACAGCCAATGGAGGGCCATGCTGGCTATAACAAAAGGAAGTTTAAGAGGTATTTTCAGAAGCCCTTCCGCGGTGGTTTTTAGCCTGGGATTCCCGCTTGTGTTCATTCTGGTATTCGGATTTATTGGTGGCGGCAGTGTATCCGTGAAAGTGGGCGTGGACAGGCATACTGATATCAACAGCCGGTTTTATGAAGGGCTGTCAAAGGTGAAAACGCTGAAACTGGTCAGTGACCAGCCTGCAGCAGAGATGGAAGATGATCTGAAGAAGGGGCGTATTACAGCCATCCTGAATATTGTGCCTCAGCAGGGGGCTGACAGTCTGCCTCATTTCCTGGTGAATGTCAGGACCTCCACGGCCTCAGATGCCAACAAAAAAGCCATTTTGATGTCTGTGCTGAAGGAAGTGGCGGCGCGTATCGATGATCATGTTTATCCACGCGCTTCCGTGGCGACTTTTACGACCGAAGAGATACCCGGCCGTGTTTTCAAGACCATTGATTTTATTTTGCCCGGCCAGCTTGGTTTTGCGTTGATGAGCGCTGCTGTGTTCGGCACCGCCTTTCTCTTTTACAGTTTAAGACAAACACTGGTATTAAAACGTTTTTTCGCCACTCCGATCAAACGTACCTATATAGTGCTGGCAGAGGCTTTCAGCCGTATGATCTTCCAGCTGATCAGCTCTGTGGTGATTATCGGGCTGGGCCATTTTGCTTTCGGTTTTACGCTGGTACACGGATGGGCCACCTTTATGGAGATGCTGGTACTGTCTGTTTTCGGGCTGCTGGTATTCATGGGCTTCGGTTTTGTGGTAAGCAGCATCGCTAAAAACGAGAGTACTATTCCGCCACTGGCCAATATTGTGACACTGCCGCAGTTCCTGCTGGCAGGCACTTTTTTCCCGATAGATTCTTTCCCTGCCTGGCTGCAGCCTGTCTGCAAGGTAATGCCGCTGACCTATCTCATTGACGCACTGCGCAAAGTGGCCTTTGAAGGGCAACACCTGTGGCATGTGGGCTGGGACATCGCTATATTGACCCTTTGGGGCATAGTAGTGTATGCGGTAGCCGTTAAAGTATTCCGTTGGGAGTAGCAGGGTTTTTTCGTTAGCTTTGGCTTACCTAAAATCAGCTACATGCAGGCCTTTTTTATTCTTCTGGGGGCGTTGATCGTCCTGGTATTGGGGCTTTTCATATTCAGCTTGTTTCTTCCCCCTGTGGTCAAAGTGGAGCGTTCCCTCATAATTGCTGCACCGGCAGACAGGATTTTCCCGTTAATCAACGTTGTGCGCAACTGGGAATTGTGGTCGCCCTGGAAAGAGCAGGACCCTGACATATCTATTACCTATGGGGAAAAAGACAGCGGCGCCGGCGCCAGCTACAGCTGGAAGAGCCATAACCGCAACATTGGGACGGGGCATATGACCATTACGGAATCCCGGCCGGAGCAGTACATCGCCACAGACACCGATTTTATGCGGGTAGGTATTGCCAAAGGCACATTCCGGCTGGACCCTGTAGGGGAAGGTACGCTGGTGAGCTGGAGCATGACCTGTAACATGGGCCAGCATCCATTACGCAAAGTAATGGGACTGATGATGGATAAATGGGTGGGCCAGGACTTCGAAAAGGGACTGGAAGGAATAAAACGATTAGTAGTTCGTAATTAATCAGCATTATGCGTCTTTTTAAATTGTTAGGCATCAGCATCGTTGTACTGGGCATGTTTGTGTTTCTGTTATCGCTGATGTTCCCCTCTACCGCCGTGGTAGAGCGTACCGGGGTGATCCAGGCGCCCATCGATTCGGTATATGCGCAGGTCAATAACCTCAGGGCCTGGGAAAACTGGAACCCGTGGAGCCGTCCTGATACTACCGCTCAACTGGTATTTTCTGCACAGACCGCCGGTACCGGCGCCAGCTATTCCTGGGAAGGGAAATTCAACAGCGGCAAAGTCACTATTACCGGCAGTGAGCCTGACAGAGGCGTACATTATACCCTGGACATCAAAAATATGCGTCCGGTGAAAGGGGGCATTGAACTGAAAACCACCGCCGATGGTAAAGCCACCGCGATCTTCTGGCACATGGAAATAAAACTGGGCCTGGCGCCCTGGTGGAAACTCCGGGGATTTCTGGCAGACCGCATCTACGGCCCGGCTATGGCCGATGGCCTTACCCGCCTGAGCCACCTCTGCGAGCACCCGTGATCAAAGGAGGAATTTTTAAATTTATTTATTTTACCATTTATCCAATAAATAAAGGTGGAGCAGTGTAATAGTTCTAAATTGTTGTTATTACCTTATTCCACAACACAAAAAACTACATCTGCAATGAAACACCTTTTATTGGCTGCTTTTTTCTGTATGGCCACCACACTCGGTTTTGCTCAGGAGAAAGCCAGAAAAAGCCCACATGTAAACGTAGAAAATAAAGACATTAAAGTGGTCTATGGCCAGCCGTCCAAAAAAGGAAGGGTGATATTCGGTACCCTGGAGCCTTTTGGAAAAGTATGGCGTACCGGCGCTGATGAAGCTACTGAAATCACTTTCAAGAAAGATGTGGTATTTGGTGGCAAACCAGTGAAGGCAGGCACGTACACGCTCTTCAGCATCCCGGATACCAAAACATGGACCGTGATCCTGAACGGTAAACTGGGCCAGTGGGGCGCCTACGATTACGAGAAAAACAAAGGCGAAGACGTGGTATCTGTAAAAGTACCCCGCGAAACGCTGAAAACACCGGTGGAAAAACTGACTTTCACCCTGCCCGGCAATGCGGTGGTATTTGAATGGGATGATACCAAAGTATCTGTACCTGTGAAGTGATTTTTTTGAAGGATAAAAAACAAGCGGCGAAGATAACCTCTTCGCCGCTTGTTTTTTTATGCCGGTTGAAGTGATGTTACCAGTTCGCGGATACTGCCATATACGGCCGTCAACTGTTCATCTGTAATACAGTAAGGCGGCAGGATGTACAATGTATTGCCCAATGGCCGTAGCATAATGCGTTTGGCCCGGAAAAAGCGGTGAAGATGGTCCGCCAGCTGGTTCGTATAACCGTCCGCGTTGTCTGTGACCAGTTCAAATGCCAGGATGGTCCCTAAAAGCCGGGGATTTTTAACCATGGGAAGTTGTTTCAGTTCTTTGAGGAACTGCCGGTGATTTTCGTATATCCGTTGGCGATTGAGCGCACAGGCCGGGTCCACGAAGAGGTCGAGGCTGGCGAGCGCCACGGTGCATGCCAGCGGATTGGCAGTAAAGGAATGCCCGTGGAACAGTGTTTTCAGCTTGTCATCGGAGAGAAACGCTTCATAGATATCGCTGGTGCAGGTGGTGATGCCCAGCGCCATACTGCCGCCGGTGAGCCCTTTGGAGAGGCATATCATGTCCGGAGCGGTCTGCATGTATTCCATGGCGAAATTTTTCCCTGTCCTGCCGAAGCCGGTCATCACTTCATCGGCGATGAGCAGGATATTTTGTTGCCGGCAATATTGCAGGAGCTGTTCAAATCCGGCGATATCGTACATGACCATGCCGCCGGAGCCTTGCAGCAGCGGCTCAAAGATAAAGGCCGCGACTTCGTCCGGCTGTTGCGCAGCAATGGAGGCAATGAGGTCCTGTGCATTGCCTGCCGTGGGCACGTCCAGGAAATGGACTTCAAAAAGGAAATCATCGAACACGCGGGTGAACACGCTGCGGCCGCTGACGCTCATGGCGCCGAAGGTATCGCCGTGATAGGCGTTTTTAAAAGCGATGATTTTATGTCTGCGTTGTCCTTTGTTATGCCAGTACTGCAACGCCATTTTAATGGCCACTTCCACGGCGGTGGAACCATTGTCAGAGTAGAACACGCGACGCTGGTTGGAAGGCAACAGCTGCAAAAGCCTTTCCGCCAGGTTGACGGCCGGCGGATGGGTATAGCCGGCGAAGATGCAATGCTGTAACTGTAACGCCTGCGCTGCCAGCTGCTGCGCGATATGCGGATGTGCATGCCCGTGAATATTGACCCACCAGCTGGAGGTGGCATCTATATAAGCATTGTTGTCTTCATCATACAAACAGGCGCCTTCGCCACGAACAATACCGATAGGAGCAGGAGCGGTCTGCATCTGGGTATATGGGTGCCAGATCACTTCGAGGTCTCTGGCAGACAGGTTTCCTTTAGCTGTTGACATGCCGCAAATGTAGGTAATTCATTTTTTATACCTGTGGAGTATCCGGTAGAGGTCTTCCGCTTTATAGGGTTTGGGAAGCATGTCTTTCACTTCCAGTTGCCGCAGCTGTTCTGAGGCGTCAGGCATGATATCGGCGGTCAGCACAATGATGAAGGCATTGGGCTGCAGGCGGCGTATCCACGGAATGGTTTCATACCCGTTCATTTCAGGCATGTGGAGGTCAAGCATGACGCCGTCGAAAGATTGTTCCTGCATTTTGGCGACGGCTTCTTTTCCGTTGACCGCCAGTGTTACGTCAGCCCCGGTTTTATTGAGCTGCAGTTGCATCACCTGGCGGTTGATCTTATTGTCTTCCACGATGAGCACCCGTCTGCCGGTGAGCATATTGGCCGGGTCGATAGTGGCGGCCGGCGCAGGTTCGGTATTGGCGTCGGGAAGGGCGAACGTAATGGAGAAGCGGAAGGTGGTGCCCTGCTGGGGTTGACTTTCAACGGAGATGTGGCTGTTCATCAGTTCCACCAGTTTGCGGGTGATGGACAAACCGAGGCCGGTGCCGCCATATTCCCGGGTAGTGGCGGAATCTCCCTGTACAAAGGTGTCAAAAATACGGCCCTGTAATTCGGGCTGTATGCCGATACCAGTATCTGTTATTTTAAAGCAGATGTTCACATAATGATGGTCGGACTTCTCCGGTAACAGCTCCAGGCTGATATATCCGTCATTGGTGAATTTCACCGCGTTGTTAACGAGGTTATTGAGGATTTGTCCGAGGCGTACCGGGTCACCCAGTACTTGTTGCGGGATACCGGCATCGATGCGGGTATACAGTTGCAGTCCTTTGGCTGCCGCGAGTGGCTGATAGTTGCCGGTGATGCCCTGTATCAGGTCGTGCAGATCGAAAGGGATATATTCCAGGATGACTTTCCCTGCTTCAATTTTACTGAGGTCGAGGATATCGTTGACGAGGCCCAGGAGGTGGTTGGCGGAGAAATGCAGGTTCTGCAACAGCTCCGGGTGCAATGCGCCGGGCTGCTCACGGAGGATACCGGCGATGCCGATGATAGCATTGAGCGGCGTCCTTATTTCATGGCTCATCACTGACAGGAATTCGCTTCTGCTTTTGGCGGCGTTTTCCAGTTCTATCTCTGATTTTTTCTGTTTGTCGATATCCATGATGATGCCGCGGAAAGCGTTCACCTTTTCATGATGGAATACGGGTATCCCGGTGGTGCGTACCCATTTGACAGTGCCTTTGGCGGAAATATGCCGCAGGTCGATGCAATAAGGCTGATGATGGCGGAGCAGCTCTATCTGCGCTTCTTCCAGCAGGTGCCTGTCTTCCGGATGATAGAAGACCAGGTCATTGTAGATAGCGGTAAAATTCTCCGGCAGTTCGCGCAGCGTGTATACTTGTTTGGTCCAGAACACCTGTCCGGTCACGAGGCTGAATTCCCAGCCGCCGATCAGTGCCATCTGTTGGGTGATATCGAGTATCTCTATGTTCCGGGCGTAGTCTGCGTTGACCTGCCGCAGCTCCAGTTCACTTCTTTTACGCTGGGTGATGTTTTGTATGAACAGCAGGACACGGCGCGGAGAGCTGTCGCTGGCGGGCATCAGGCGCATTTTCACTGCGTACCAGTAAGGCATGTCCTGCCGGATGTCGGCATATTCATAATATTGCGGATCGCCGGTGCGGAGCAGTGTGTCCGTCAGTTGCAGGAAAGCATTGGCATGTTCTCCCACGAAATCCATCATGCATTTGCCCAGTATTTCATCTTCCGGGAAAAACAGCAGGTGCTGCTGGTTGCACCAGACACGGGTAAACACCAGGTTTTCATCGAGCTCAAATACAATATCGTCGAGAGAAGAAGTAAAGGCATGCAGTTCGGTGACCAGCTGCTGGTTGGTCATTTCCAGGCTTTCCCGGCTGCAATGGGTACGATAGGTATGCAGCAGCGCACCGTATGTCAGCGCGACAGGTTGCAGCAAGGATATAAGTGACGGATGGTATCCACCGGGTTTGTTGACCAGTCCTATCATGCCGATGGTGTCACCATGATGGCAGACCGGGATACCCAGAAAGGCCCGGAATACGGCAGGATGGTGTGGTTCATCTTTTTCCGGATGGTTGCTGAGCACGGGCTCTCCTTCGTTTAACACTCTACCGAAGAGGGTGTCCATATTGGTGAAATGTTGTCCGCGTTCAAGGCGGGCACCGAAGTATTGCTGTACGTTGGCGTGCCATTGGATATTGATGATGGCCTGTACTTCCAGGTATGGCTCATGAAAATAGTCTTTTTCCATGGCGCCCATAAAACCGCCTTCGCTGCCGGTGAGGGTGATCAGTTCGAGCAGCAGTGCCTGGCACACCTGTGCGGGCTTGTTGTCTGCAAAGCTGGTATGCAGGGCCGTAATGATGTCGAGTGCTTTCTGTTGGGGAAAACCGGTATGGTCATCCATTCCATCTTCTAGTGGCAGGCTCCTGGAACTATTGCCAGAAAAGGGATTCACCAGCATGCGTGATCAGGTTTAGAAGGTTTGGGCACATTCACTGCATGCGCCTGGCAAAGGCTGCATGCTATCGATGATCAAAAAAGCTTTCTCAGGCTGGCGAACGGTTATGGAACAGGAGAGGGGATTGCCTAAGGCAATCCCCTCAATAAATATACAAAAAAACATCAGATAAGTATCTTATTATTTCCGCATGCCGTTGTTTTTAAACAGGGAGTAAGCGGTTTGATAATGGGCGACGCTGTGGGACAGCAGTGATTGGTCCATGGGTATCGGCTGTTCGTCATTTTTAGCGGGATTCCAGGAGAAACACTGGGCTTTCTGCTGGGGACTGAGAATCACCATTTTACCTGTTTCCAGGTAAGCCAGTTTCTGGTAGGTGCTCACCATGGCGCGCGGCTGATAGCTGCTATCGAGCACATTTTTGCCATAGAAATTGGAATTGTAGGACCAGTGCAACATTTTCAGCAGGGTGGGATAGATATCGATCTGGGAGCACATGACCGGTATTTCCTGTGGAGTGGTGTCAGGCACGTTGAAGAAAATACAGGGGATGTGGTATTTGCTGATCTCTATTTCGTTTTTGCCGGCGCTGCTGGCGCAATGGTCGGCCACCAGGATAATGACGGTGTTTTTATACCAGGGTTTGTTCCGGATAGCTTTCAGGAACTGGCCGATGGCATAGTCGGTGTACTTTACAGCGCCTTCGCGGCTGGTGCCGGAAGGGATATCAATTTTACCACCGGGATAGGTAAAGGGGCGGTGGTTGGAGGTGGTCATGATAAAATCATAGAAAGGTTTGCCGGCGGCATACTTTTCATCTGCGCTTTTGATAGCTGCCTTGTAAATGTCTTCATCACAAACGCCCCAGGCATTTTCAAACTGCACGGCGCTGTCGGGGATATTGGTCCGTTTGGAGGCCAGCTTGTCATCCACCAGGCGGTGGCGAAGGCGGTCGGTGATATCGTAGCCGTTATTACCGAAAAATTTGTTCATGTTATCGAAGTATCCGTCGCCGCCGTAAAAGAACGTGGCGTCATAGCCGCTTTTACGGAAGATGGAAGCGGCAGAAAAGAGATTTTCGTTGTTGCGGCGTCGTACGATGCTCTGGCCGGGCGTAGGCGGTACTGCGAGCGTGAGGGCTTCCATGCCTCTTACGGTGCGGGTACCGGTGGCGTACATATTGGTAAACAGTATCCCGTGTTTTGCGATGCTGTCCAGTACCGGTGTGATATGTTGCTGGTTACCGAAGCGGGTCATGAAATCGGCGCTGAAGCTTTCGATGGTGATCATGATGATGTTCGGTTTTACCGCGGCAACAGTATCGGTAATGCTGCGATAGATACTGTGGCCGTTTTCCAGGTACTGTGCATCGGGCGATTGCAGCTGCTGGCGGATGGTGGCGAAGGCTTTGTCATCATCTTCCAGCAGGTAATATTTATCGTAGGCCAGTTCATTATTGAGATAGGCGGATATGAATGAATAGATGCCCGCTTTGGACAGCTCCTGCTGATAACGGTTTTTGCTCTTTTCCGCCCAGCCGTTGCTGATCAGAAAAGCATGTGCCAGCACGCCTCCCAGCAAGAGGGCAAAGATGCCTGCCCGCTTCGCGAATGGCGTACGTGACTGGAAACTGTTGCGGAACATGCCGCGGCGGCTGCACCACCAGGTGAGCAGCGCGGTGGCCAGCAATACGCCGCCAATGAGCAATGGCAGCGGATATGACTGGTTGATGTTGCTGATCACTTCATACGTGTAAATGAGATAATCTACAGCGATAAAATCGAACCGGCCGGCATATTCTCCCCAGAAAGTGAACTCGGCGAAGAACGAGAAGATCACGATCATAAGCGCCAGGAAAAAACCGGTATAGGTGAAAACGCGGTTGAAGACGGTGTTGTTGAGCCTTTGTGGCAACAGCAACAGGTACAGGGCATAAGCGATGGTGAAGAAGAGGGCTACGCCTACATCGTACACGAAGCCTTTTGCATAGACAGAGAGGATGCCATTAAAGGAAAGGCCGGCTTGCGGGAAGGCCCAGATTAACAACGCGGTGCGTACTAAGAACGACAGGACCAGGAATAGGCCGGCAAAGCCGAAAAGAACGGCGTACCGATTTTTTGCAGATTTCATTGCTGTATAAAATGTGGCCGCAAAGGTACGCCGTTCCCTGAAAGAAAAAGCAGAAATTGTTACAGGTCGAATTTAACCGACAGGTTGATGGTACGGCCGTCTATAGGGCCCCACAGCTGTGCGAACTGAGGATTGCTGACCGGTCCGGTGAACAGCGGCATGTGTTTTCCCTGACGGGCGTCGAACACGTTTTCGCAGTTCAGCACCAGCGTTACGTGCTCGCCCAGTTTACGGGACACCATGGCTGCCCAGAACCAGTAGTTGGGCGCTTTCTCGTTGTTCTCCAGGTATTGGTTGCCTATCCAGCTGTTTTCGATGCCGAAGCGCCATTTTTCTTCTATCTCGTAGGCGAGTGTGGCGGCGAACTTGTCCTGTGGAGCGAAAGCCACCCGGGTGGAGGCGGCGTCGGTGTATTTGGAAACAGTGTGGTTATAACCCAGGTACAGTTCCAGGTGGTCAAGCTCCAGCCGCACGTACGTATCGGTACCGAGGCTGTTCACGGCATACGGCTGATTGGCCAGCAGCACCTTGCCGGGATCGGTGGCGCTGCTTACCGGCAGAATCGGGTCTTTGATATGGGTGTAGTAGAGCGCCTGGTTAAGGGTGACGTCTACATCGCCGAGCATAGTGTGGTAGTTGCCGTCGAAGTTAATGCCTCCGCTTTTTTCTGATTTGAGCCCGGCAGCCAGTGGCAGCAGGTTGCGGTAGCCGATGGTCTGTGTCTGTGCGGAGAAAATGGCGGGTGATTTATAGCCGGTGCCACCACTAAGGCGCAGGCTGAGGCCTTCCAGCGGTTTGTACACGAAAGCGAGGCGGGGCAGCACATACCAGCCAAATACGTTGTGGTAGTCGGCACGGATGCCTGCTTCTGCCATTACTTTATCAGAGAAATGGTAACCATCCTGAACGAAGGCGCCCATGGTGTTGTAGGTGTAGTTGCCCAGCAGGGTGCTGTCACCGTTGGCACGGCGGTATATTTCGCCGGTATTGTTGAGGCCAACGACCCAGTCATGCCGGCCGCTTTTTTTATTGTAGGCGGCTTCCAGGTAGGTATTGGTTTGCCGGCCGTTCAACGGGAAGTTGCCTGCGATGTTTTCGAGATGGAAGAAACTGCCGACGCCTTTGATGGTGAGGGTACCGCCGCCCAGGTTTTTGCGGGTGTACTGCACGTCGGCGCTATGGCGTTCGCTGTTGTTGCTTTCCGTGTAGGTGTGCAGGTTATCGGCATGATGATCGAGCACCTGCATATCGCCGCCTTCCCTTTTTTCGATGGTGCCGGTATAACCTGCTATGAGCGTGGTGTTGGCGTCAGGATACCAGAAAAAGCGGGGATGAATAAGGTATTGCCGTACGCGGGGCACGTCACTGAAACCGTCGTCGTTGACGTCCACCGGGTTTTGGGTGGTAACGCCGGCAAAGAGGGTGAGGCCTGTTTTACCGTAACGTTGCGAATACCATACGTTGCCATTGGTTTCTTTCAGCGTGCTGCGATTGGCGAGGATGGTCAGTTCAGGTTTGGCACCGGGTGTTTTGGCCACGAAGTTGATCATGCCGGCGATGGCGCCGCCGCCATACAGGGTAGACACAGAGCCTTTGATGATCTCTATCTGCTTCAGGTCGAGCGGCGGAATGGCCAGCACGCCGAAGTTGCCGCTGAGGCCTTCGTACACGGGCATACCGTCGCGCAGCAGTTGGGTGTATTTGCCGTCCAGTCCTTGCATACGGATGGCGTTGTTGCCGCTGACAGCCGAAGTGTTCTGTATATGTATGACGGAGAGGTCCCCGAGGATACTGGTCACATTACCGGGTTTGATGCCACTTTCTTCCGTCATTTCTTCGCGGCCCAGTATTTCCACTTTCATCGGTAAGTCCGCAATGCGACTGTTATTACGGGTAGATGAAATAATGACTTCGTTCAGATCGGATATTTTACTGATCTCTGGTACCTGTGTAGTGTCCCTGTGCAGGGTGTCTTTAACGGGAGCGGTTACACGCTGCTGCGCAGACGCGGACAGCATAACGATACAAAGGGCCCCAGTTACAATAAGCGGTCGCATGGATGTACAACTTTCGTGATAGATTCTTATTTACAGTACAAAGAAAGAAATACAATCTGGTGCAAATCTGTACTAGCAGGAAGCGGTAAAAATATGGAGGCCGTTAAGGTATTGGTAAGAGAGCCGGATATGATAGGAATCTCCTATTTTTTTTACAATGGCAAGTCCCAGTCCGTTGGAATTGGAGTAACCCAGGTTGTTTTTTCTGAACCGCTGAAATACATTGCCGGGCGGTATTTCCGGCAGGTTGCTGGTATTGGAGATGGTAAAGGTTTTGGCGGTGAGCCTGATATGGATACGGCCTTCGGGGTAGTTGTATTTGATGGCATTGCCCAGCAGGTTGCTGATGAGAATGTCTGCCAGTGCGGGGTGCAGTGGCCATGGTGCGGTGGGCGCCAGGTCTGTTTCCACGGTAAGTTCCTTCTCCCGGACGAGTTCTTCGAACAGGGAAAGATATTGAACGAGCACCTGATGCAGGTCTGGTTGTTCGGTCACCGGGTACTGCTGGTTTTCTATTTTGGCCAGCAGCAGGAGGTTGTGATTGAGGCGGGAGAGGCGTTGCAGCTCTTCGCTGGTTTGACCGATATTTTTCAGTTGGTTTTCAGACAGGTTTTCGTCCTGGAGCAGCAGTTCCAGTTTGCTCTGCGCGATGGCGAGCGGTGTCTGCATTTCATGCGCGGCATCTTCCGTCAGTTCTTTCATGTTGATATAGTCCTGATGGATGCGGTCAGTCATCTGGTTGAGCGCTTCGTTGAGCTGATTAAATTCATGCGTCGGGGTGGAGGGAAAGCGCCGTGTTTCCATTTTATTGAGCTGCAGCTGCCTGATTTTATCGAGTGAGCGATAAAAGGGGCGCCATACATTGCGACTGATGAACCAGTTGGAGAGGATAACGAACATGAGCAGTCCTCCGAAGGCGAGCAGCATGACGTAGATAATGTTTTTCGCCAGGTCGTCTTTCTCAATCAGGGACTTGCGCAGTATCATCTGATAATGTTTTCCGTGGATGCTGATCACTTGTGACAGTTCCCGGAAGGGTGCCTGGGCGTCTTCGGTTTCCTGGTAGAGGGTGACGCCTTTGAGTTTAAATTTTTTCTGTACCGGTTGGTCTGTGGGAATGACTTGGAATTCCTGGGTTTGGAAGCTGAAAATGGGATTGTCAACGCTGGCCGTGTCGAGGTAACGCAGCCATTGCAACTGATCGTTGGCCAACTCCTCGTCTGTTTCGTGTTTGATTTCCTTGTTGAATTTATGAAACAGGTAGAAGGCGCCGCCGGCAAATACCGGCAACATGATCATGATAAAATATAAGGTGGTTTTAGTGAGCAGTTTCATGCGGCGCGTTCAGTTTAGCCGAAACGGTACCCGGTACCGTATACGGTTTTGATATAGTCTTCTCCGCCGGCTTCCATCATTTTTTTGCGGAGGTTTTTGATATGGGTGTAGATAAAGTCGTACGAGCCTGCCTGGTCGTAGGCGTCGCCCCAGAGATGTCCTGCCAGGGCTGATTTGGTGACCACGCGATGTTGATTGGCGATGAAATACATCAGCAGTTGGTATTCCTTGCCGGTTAATGTGATCGACTTGTCATGTACCAGTACTGTTTTTGAAGCGGGGATGACGGTGATTTCGAAGAAACTGATGCTGGTGTTGCCATCAAAGTTTTTTCGGCGCAGCAGCGCGTTGATGCGGGCATTGAGTTCTGAGAGGTGAAATGGTTTGGTGAGGTAGTCATCGGCGCCCAGCTCCAGGCCGCTGAGTTTATCTTCGAGGGAGTCTTTCGCTGAGATGATGATGATACCGGCTTTGGATTTCAGTGATTTCAGTTCCCTGACCACATCGAGGCCGTTGCCGAAAGGCAGGCCGATGTCTGCCACGATGCAGTCGTATTCGTAATCGGTCACTTTATCGATGGCCTCCCTGAAGTCTGCTGCCACTTCGCAGATGAAGCCCTGGTGTTCCAGGTATTCGCGGATACTGTTGCGTAAGGAAGGTTCGTCTTCTATGATCAGCACTTTCATTCTGTAAAATAACTGTTAAATAACTGCTGCATGCAGGTGCGACAAAAGTAGGGATTAATTCTAAAGCAAACCTGTACCCAGGGCTGAAGCCCTGAGTTATGTTGTGCATTATTTTTGTATGTAATTAAATCATAAAGTATAATATATTTATATTTGATGGTGTTTTTTACCGATTGGAAGATAAGTTGAGCGGGGCTGGAGTAACGGAAATATGTTAGGATGGATATATGGCATCGCCTGTATATACGATTACAAGGCCAACGGGGGGAAATCATCAGTCAGGCGGATCATTGCTAACCATGTTTATCAAAGTTAAATCCGGATGGTATTATTTATCGTTTATACCTACAGATATCTCAAATGATACACGGAAAATTGTGCAGCCGCCCTGAGCTGAAGGGTGAAACCCTGGGAACATGCAGGAGACAAAGGTGCTGATAGCAAACAAGTACGAACGAATAAGTAATGAAATCACAACGATAGCGTAGCAATTTATGTCCCGACGATAGTTATCGGGAGTTTAGGATGATTGTATGACGAGAAGAAAGATGCCCTTACTATGACAACCCTTACTGCGAACAATCCGTATTATGTTTACGGGGCTTAGGCCGTATATGCGGCAAGCCGGTATTGTCGGCCTTTATATTATACCTGATGATAACCGGTATCCGTACGGGTACCACTGATGTTTTGATATTCAAAAACACTTGACATTGAGCAACAAAGAAACCAAAGAGCTGTTTGACCTGATGGACCAGGTACCCAATGCCCGGCGGGTAGCCCGGGAATACCGGCGTTTGATGAGAGAGGGCAAGATCGACCCTAAAAAAGATGTAACGGATGCCGGCGCAGGATGGTTAGCGGTGGAGGATGAACTCATGCAGGAGGACGAAGCCCAATCGTATAGTTACACGATACCCGGCATATGTGTCAGTATTATCCTGGCGGGGCTGTGTTGGAGCGGTTGGTGGCAAAGGCGGCATGAGAAAGAGGTGATCCGTCAGTTGGCCGTCAATGAAAGGGCGGCGGCTGTTTTTCGTGATCCGCTTACCATGCAATTGCAGGGCGCAAAACGTAAAAATGGCATTTATACTTTTCAGGATGCATCGCTGAATGACATCAGGAAGATAATTGGTAAACGTTTTGCGATCAGTGTGACTTTTGACGACCCTGAGATGTTGCACCGCCGCTTTACCGGCTGTATGGACCCCTGCCAGTCGCTCGATGCCTTTATGAATGTGGTGAAATACAGCAGTGCGGTGGATTACTATTACCAAGGCACTACGCTGCATATCCGTTCATTACAATAGCCGTATAACAATATCAGGGGAGGCCTGCGGGCGCTCCTGTGACAGATCGTATAAATTTCTTCAGCCCCTTTTCCCTCTGCCATAATTCTCTGGAAGCGAGCCAACATACAAATGCTTCCTGTCTGCTGCCGGGCGGTATTTGCGCCTGATATTCCGCGAATTCATCTGTAGGAAACTGATGGCTGGTCTTCAGCAGTTCTGCTGCCATATGAGGCCAGGCCTGTCGTGCTTCCAGGAAACGTTCTTTAGCCTGTATTGCCAGGCCCAGTTTATAGAGGGCCAGGAAAGAAAAAAATGTATTCTCTAAGGTATGGTTGTCGGCAGGTTGTTGCTGATACCAGGCGAGGTATTCCTCATACTGGCCGAGGTGCATGTAACATACCGGCAGGAGCGCATTGGCTAGCGTGTCATCCTGCGGATTGATCTTCAGCAGGAAATTGATTTTGTCCAGCGCTCTTTCATAATGTTTTTCCTTGATGTACTCCGGAATGACCGCGTGGAGGGCACGGAGAAAAGGCCGGTTTTCCAGCACGCACCAATAGACATGGTCGGTGCCGGGCCGGAACGCCGCCGGCAGCGCTTCCATGCAGATCAGGTGCGCCCTGTGCATAAGGGCATTCCCTTCTATGTGCCGGCCGGTCCTGTTCAGGATAACGGCCAGTGATAGCAGCGCGTCAATATGGCTGTTGCCACAGGCCAGGATAATTTTACGGAATATTCTTTCTGCGGCCAATGGCCTCGTATGCATCATGTCCATAGCGTGCAGCAGCTCGCTGTGATAGGTGACCAGTACAGCTGACTGATGAAACATCCATGTGCCGCCCTCATTGGTAAAATACGGTTGCCCTGGCATATCATCGGGTTTTTAGCGATTAACCATGGTGCAAGAATACAGCTTATCAGGTTGGCATTTGTTAACCACTTCTAAACACGGGCAATTATTTTCAGATTTTTTTGTTGAACAGTCAGGTTATTTCCCGGCAATCCGCGTATACCCTTTCAAAGCATCCGAATTTGAAAAACAGCCTGGCTCACATCGTAGCCCAGGGCTTCAGCCCTGGGTTTGAGAGGGAGCTTTGCCGGTATATTTCCGGATATCATTGGTCAGATGGGAATGGTCATAATAGCCATAGTCAAAGGCTATTTGCAGCAGGCTGCTGCCGGGGTTGGTACGGATATGCCGGTGTACGGCCTGATAACGCACGATATTGGCGAATGCCTTAGGGCTGACACCGGTATGTTTAAGGAACTGCCGCTCCAGCTGCCGGGGCGTGAGAAAATGGGCACGGGCGAGGTCTCCGATTCTGATAGAGCCCCGGTGCCGGTAAATGGTATCCACAATGGGCAACATCTCACGGGACGCCTGGGTGTTATGTTCGAGAAAGTATTTATCCAATACGGGAATAAAGTTGTTGCCGGCCCGCAGGAGCAGGGGGACCAGCTCCTGTCCGAACTCGGTGCATTCATCCGCCATGTCCTGTAAAGGCAGCCGGAAGAAGGAGTTAAAAGCGGCAGGCTTAAAGCGGATACCGATCATGCGGGATGCTCCCGGCTGACAGGAATCACTGTACCGCGTCATGGTGCCGATCAGGTATGCTTTTTCAGCGTGCAGCCATTGTTGCTGCGGAGTGCCGGCATCACTGATGGCGGCATCGCCCAGGTTACAGATGATATCCACACAACCGTCGGGCAATATACGGCCAACGGCCGCAGACCCTTTGGCCGAGATAACGGTCCAGTAGGCATCTATATATGGTTCCAGTAACGGATGTGGTTTATATTGCCGGTACATTACGTAAAGGTAAAAAGAAACGTTCATTATCGGACAGGCGGTGTACGGTAATGAAACAGTCCGGCGACGGCCTGTCGGCGCAACGGCCCATCTGGCACGGACGCTGGCCGGTGGCAGGTTTCTTGTAATCTGACCGTTGCCAATTTTTTTCATATGCTGAAGAACTATATCAAGATTGCCTGGCGGAATATCAGCCGTAACAAGGTGTTTTCTGCCATTAACATTATGGGACTGGCCATTGGTATTGCGGCTTCCCTGTTGATCCTGCAATACGTGGCCTATGAATTAAGTTACGAGAACAACCAGGGAAAAGGCGACCGTATCTACCGGGTGCGGCAGGAACGTTATGAGAAAGGACAGTTGAGCACGAACTGGGCTGCCGGTGCTTTTGCGGTAGGTAATCATTTCAAGGACGCTTTTCCGGAAGTGGAAGACTATGTCAAGTTGGTCAAACAAGGCGAGGCAATACTGGTCAATAACGAAAAAAGCGTCAAGGTATCATCCGTGTATTATGCCAGCGGCGCTTATTTTAATGTGTTTTCCACGCCGCTCATTAGCGGAGATGCCAAAACAGCACTCGCAGAACCTAATACAGTGGTGCTTTCAGAAAGCATCGCCCATAAATTGTTTGGACAGGAAGACCCGGTTGGTAAAATCCTCCGCAAAAATCACCGGGATATTTTTAAAGTAACAGGCGTATTCAGAGACATGCCTTCCAATACCCACCTGAAGGCGGAAGCGTTGTACTCATATGCCACCTTCCAGGAGATGGTGAAGCCCGATGATCCGGAAATAGGGTGGCAGTGGGATGGTTGTTTGACTTACCTGCTGCTTCGCCCCGGTGCCGACCCGCAGAAGCTGGAAGCCAAGTTTCCGGCGATGGTGGCCAAATACTACGGGGACGTGCCTAAAGAGTTCACGACAAAATATTATCTCCAGCCGATAAAGGACATCCATCTTTATTCCCACCTGATGATGGAAACAGAAACGAACGGCCAGGGCAACACGGTATACCTGTTGATGGGCATAGCCCTGTTTATCATCGCTATTGCCTGGATCAACTACATCAACCTCGCAACGGCCCGTGCTATCAACCGGGCGGTGGAAGTGGGCGTGCGCAAAGCGATAGGTTCCCTCCGGTCGCAGCTGGTGGCGCAGTTCATGATTGAATCGGTGATGCTGAACGGCATGGCCGTCATCACGGCATTGTTCCTGGTGGTTTTTTCGATCCCGCTTTTTAACAGCATAACAGGCCAGCAGTTATCTTTTTCCCTGTTGTATGACCGGCTTTTCTGGACCGTGCTGGGCGCGCTGTTTGTGGTGGGTTCATTCCTGTCCGGTTTGTATCCGGCGTTTGTGCTTTCCCGTTTTAAACCGGTGGTGGTATTAAAAGGCAAAGCCATCTCTTCCCGCCAGGGCAGTACGTTACGCCGTTCATTGGTGGTGGTGCAGTTTGCCGCTTCTTTGTTTTTACTGGTAGGAATGCTCACCGTCTTTAAGCAAATACGGTTTATGCGTTCGCAGCAGCTGGGCATTGACATTGCGCAGACGCTGGTCATAAAGCCGCCCATTGTTTATACCGATTCTACTTTGATGAGGCAGCAACAGGCATTCAAGGAACAGTTGATGCATGAAACGGCTGTTCATAGCGTGACGGTGTCGTCCATTGTGCCGGGCGAGGCTTCTATCATCAATGCCGGTGGCATACGTCTGATAGAGCAGCCCGAAAACCAGGGCAGACAGTTCCGCGCTATTTTCGTAGACTATGATTACGTGCCTGCTTACCATTTGAAGCTGATTGCCGGCCGGAATTTCGACCGCGATTTTGGTATGGATGGGGCAAAAGGCGCCGTGGTGTTCAACAGGACGGGTGTCCGCAGGCTGGGCTTTGATCGTCCGGAGGCGGCTGTTGGCAAACTTGTTTTCTTCTGGGGCGACACGCTGAGGGTCGCCGGCGTAGTGGAAGATTTTCATCAGCAGTCCCTGCATGATGCTTATGAGCCATTGATCCTCCGGCTGCGTGCCGATGTGAGAGGGTATACTTCCGTTGCCATATCACCGGACAATATCGCCGCTACCATATCGACGGTACAGCGCAACTGGAATACTTTTTTCCCATCCAATCCCTTTGAATATTTTTTCCTGGACGAACATTTCGACGAACAATACAAAGCTGACCAGCGTTTTGGAAAAGTGTTCGGCGTCTTTACCGCGCTGGCCATCCTGGTGGCATGCCTTGGTTTGTTTGGGCTCGCCTCCTTTACTATTGTGCAGCGGACCAAAGAGATCAGTATCCGTAAAATACTCGGTGCTTCCGTATCAGAGATTGTGCGGTTGCTGTACCGTGAATTTGCCGTGCTGATCGTGATCGCTTTCGCGGTGGCCACGCCGGTGGCATGGTTCAGCGTTACGCAATGGCTGAAGGGATATGCCTTCCGGACAACACTGCACTGGTGGTTGTTTGCCATTCCCTTTGTGTTGGTGCTGCTGATCGCTTTCCTGACGGTGAGCTTCCAGAGTATCCGTGCCGCGCTGGTGAACCCGGCACACAGTTTACGGTCTGAATAGTTGGGTGTAAACAGATAATGTCCGACATTTACTATCCTATAAAGTGAATGTTTATCTGTTAATAAATCCAATCAATACATATGGAAATCACGGTAAGAAAAGCCGTAAAGGAAGATCTTCCTTTGCTGCTTACTTTCGAACAGGGCATTATCACAGCAGAACGGCCTTATGATCCCACCCTGAAGGATGGTGCTATCAGCTACTACGACATCGCCAAAATGATAGAAGCCAACAACGTAGAGGTGGTGGTGGCCTTAGCCGGCACACAGATCGTTGCTTCGGGCTATTGCCGTATAGAGCCTGCCTCCAGGCCTTATCTCAAACATGATAAACAGGCATATGTGGGCTTCCTGTATGTAGTGCCGGAGCATCGCGGCAAAGGTATCAATGGTAAAATACTAGCCTTTCTGAAAGAATGGGCTTATTTACAGGATGTGCTGGAAATACGCCTGGACGTTTACAGTGACAACGAAGCTGCTGTAAAAGCCTATGAAAAAGCGGGATTCAAAAAACACCTGGTCCAAATGCGGATGGACCTGAGAGATGATCCAACCAATCTCGCACAATGATCCATGTACACATCGCACCGGCCAGCCTGGGCATTCGTTGCACCGGCTGGCCGGTGCTGTTTTTGTCCGCTATCCGCAACTGAACAAAATCTGTATCAAAAGCGGACATTTTTAACAATGTGTGATATGTATGTTGTTGTATATTAATGTGTTTTTTGTTGGCATCCGATTGGAAAATCCATTTTCATGATTACCAACTATTTCCGGACAGCCGTCCGCAGTTTATGGAAGAACAAAGTATACAGCTTCCTGAATATTTTCGGATTGATGACAGGCATTGCCTGCGCCGGCATTATCTTCCTGTGGGTGGAAGATGAGGTGCGATACGATAGTATGCATGAAAAGAAAGACCGGTTGTACGCTGTTTTACAGCACTGGCAGTATGATGGCTACAAGCGTACTTTCTGGTCCACCCCTGCTTTGATGGGACCAGCCATAAAAGCGGAGCTTCCGGGAGTGGCCGATATCTGCCGTACCACGGAGGGAACAGTTTCTGCCATGTTCAACAATGGCAGCACCGCTTATTATGCGGCCGGCATGTATGCAGACAGTACGTTGTTCAGTATGTTCACCTTTCCTTTTGTGGAAGGGGATGTACGTACGGCTTTCGCACAGCCTTATTCTCTCGTTATAACGGAAAGGGCTGCACGGAAATTTTTCGGGCGAACGACCAACGTGACCGGCAAAATGCTGAAGATGGACAACCAGCAGGAATACATGGTGACAGGCGTAGTGAAAGACCTGCCGCCCAATTCCTCGTTGACGTTTGAATGGCTGGCGCCTTTTCAGACTTATTTTAATCAGAACAAATGGTTGACATCATGGGATGCCAACGCCATCCATACTTTCGTGGAGATGGTGCCGGGATCTGACGCGGCGGCGCTCAACCGGCAGCTGGCAGGGTATGTGAAAGCGAAATTCCCCAAAGCCATCACCACCCCGTTTTTATTTACGATGAATGACTGGCGGTTGCGCGGCGACTTCGTGGATGGTAAACAATCCGGCGGACGTATCGGGTACGTGCGCCTGTTCACCGTTATCGGCTGGATCATCATTTTGATAGCCTGCATTAATTTTATGAACCTGGCCACTGCGCGTAGTGAGAAGCGTTCCAAAGAAGTAGGGGTGCGCAAGGTGCTGGGTGCGGGAAAAGGCCGGCTCATCGTGCAATTCATCGGTGAGGCCATGATGATGTCTTTGGTGGCCACGCTGCTGGCGGTGGTGATCATTGGCCTGTTATTACCAGCGTTTAATGCCATGGTAGGCAAACAGATTGCTTTAGACCTGCAACATCCTTCACACTGGGCCGCATTGTTGGCAATAGCCGTGGTGACCGGGCTGATGGCAGGCAGTTATCCCTCCCTGTATTTATCTTCCTTTAATCCGGTTGCAGTACTGAAGGGCATCAAAATGCCCGGCGGCAGCGCCGCCGTGATCCGCAAGGGGCTGGTCACCCTGCAGTTTACCGTGTCCATCGTACTGATCATTTCCACCATCATCATTTATCAGCAGATAGAACATGTGAAGCACAGAAAGCTGGGCTATAATAAGGACAAGCTGCTGGAAATGAGTGTTACCGGCAGGATGGGAAAGGACTTTGCTGCCATCCGCCAGGACCTGCTGAACACGGGCTTTATAGAGAACGTGGCCTTATCTGATCATATTACCATTGAAGGTGGAAACAATACCAATGCCTTCCGGTGGCCTGGATCGCCGGAAAGCGGTTTCCTGATCTCCAACAGGTGTATTACACCGGAATTTTTCGCTACCTCCGGCATGGAGCTGAAAGAAGGGCGGGACTTCCTGCCCGGGGCCACTGTGGACAGCTTCAGCGTGGTGATCACTGAATCGCTGTCACGGTTGATGGGCGCTGAAGGCAGTATTGGAAGGGATCTGCTGGTACCGGACAATGCGGAAAAAAGTTACCGTCCTTATCGTATTGTAGGGATCGTGAAAGATTATGTGTACGGTGACATTTATGGGAAGCCCGACCCGGTGGCGTTTTTCAAGCGGGACAATGATCCGCGGCAGATGTATATCCGTATGGCAGCCCATGCCGATCCGGAACAGACGGTGAAGAGCATTGAGCGGGTAATGGCGAAAGATAATCCTGGTTATCCGTTTGCTTTCCGTTTTGTAGATGAACAGTTTAATGCCATGTTCAGCAGCGAACAGTTGATAGGCCGGTTGTCGCGGATATTTGCTTCACTGGCGATTGTTATTTCCTGCCTGGGACTTTTCGGCCTTGCAGCCTATACTGCAGAACGCAGGACCAAAGAGATCGGTATCCGCAAGGTGCTGGGTGCCAGCGTGACAGGCATTGCGCGGTTGTTATCGATGGAGTTCCTGAAGCTGGTGCTGCTGTCAGCGGTGATTGCATTTCCGCTGTCATGGGCCATCATGTCGCATTGGCTCAACCAGTTCACCTATCATACGCCCATTCACTGGTGGGTATTTATACTGGCAGGCGGTATAGCGGTGCTGATAGCATTGGCAACCATCAGTTACCAGGCCGTGAAGACGGCCATGCAGAACCCCGTCAGGAGTTTACAGGCTGAGTAGACGCCATAATATGGCGGCGGTGCTCCGCGCCCCAGTCCATCAGCTGAAAGACAATTTTTTCAAGGGTTTTTCCATATGGCGTGATCTCGTATCGCACCGTAACAGGTTTGGTGGAACAAACGGTGCGGGACACCAGCAGGTTCAGTTCCAGTACCTGCAGTTCCCGTGTCAGCATTTTAGCGCTGATGCCTTCTATTTCCTGTTGCAGGTCAGAAAAACGCTTTCGTCCGCGGCAGCACAACACCGCGATAATTAATACTTTCCATTTGCCCTGGAGGAGCTCCATCGCATCACTCAGGGCCCTTGTTCTTCCTTTGTAGTCACATTCAGGATACTTGTTGATATATGTTTTCATGGCAGTAGCTATTGGGAGATCTGTACAAAAATAAGCTATCTGCCGGTAGATAAGATTCATGCCGATAATATGAAGTATTCATAATATGTATTAAATTTGCGCCACTATTTAAAAACGATAGTCCCATGACCCGTACCTATCTGTTCCTGTTAGCTGCTGCACTTATCCTGGCATCCTGCTCCAAAGGCCCCATGGCTGGCCCGGACCCCGATCCTGCTGTAAACAACCCGTCCAACAAATTGACCGGCACCTGGAAATTTGCCGGCATGGAATTAAAGGGGCAGTCAGTCACTTCGGCCAGTGACATGGAAGGCAATACTTTAAAAGGGATTACTGATTTCGATTATATCAGCATTGAGAACAAAGGTACCGTCACTTTCGATGAACGGATGATGACCTCTAAGGACATCAGTTACATGGTAGATACAAAAGTGAAGGGGGCAAGTTACGTGAATGGTGAGCTTATGGAATCGGAAGAGCTGCCGTGGCGTGTTACCATACCGGCTTCAGGCAGTTTGGCTTCATACGAACTCAAAGCGAATGATTCCCTGTACAGCCAGGCTTCCACCGTATCCTTTCCGGGCATTGATGCTCCTCTTACCGGACAACCGATGGCTTGCAAACTGAGCTGGAAAGGGGATACGCTGGTGTTAAAATCACGCGTGAATTATACTAAAAACAGTTCAGCAAATGGAACAGCTACGATCGTGAGTTCCAGCATGGACCAGGTGACCAAGCTGGTGAGAAAATAATTACCGCCTCTAATGATTTTCTAATACTTTTCTAAAGCCCCTCTAACAGCCTGCCCGCGCAGGCTGTAGTATTTTTGTCCTGTCAACAAATATTTATCACTATGGACGCAGGACCCGGACATACCGGTAATGTAAGCCAGGGTGCCCTGTTTTCTTCCTGATAAGAGACCGCCCCGGCTGACCATTAAACTATTCTACAGTCATGATCAGAACAGCAGCAGGCAGCATCAGGCGGCACATACCCTTTACCCAGCAGGTAACTGCAGACGGATTTAATGTACTGGCAGCGAAGAAGCTCCGCCATGTGGCGCGAAGCGACAGGGCCGGTGCCATGAACGTGTTGGACAGCCAGGAAGGCGGTCTTACAGAAAACCAGGTGCAAACCAAGCGCAGGGTGTTCGGGCTCAATGAAATCACCCACAAAAAAGCGCCCGCCTGGTACAAACAATTCCTACAGGCTTTCATCAATCCCTTCATCGGCGTACTGGCCGTGATTGCTATTATATCCTTTATCATGGACGTGTGGCTGGCTGCTCCCGGTGAGCAGGACTACAAAACCGTCTGCGTAGTGGGCGTGATGGTGGTGCTGAGCTCCGTACTCCGTTTCTGGCAGGAGTTCCGCAGCAACCGCGCCGCGGAGAAACTCAAAGGCATGGTGAAAACTACTGCCATGGTGCTGCGCCATCCAGAAGGCGCTCGGGAGATACCCATCCAGGAGATCGTTCCCGGGGATATTTTCCTGCTTTCTGCCGGCGACATGATACCGGCAGACTGCCGGGTGCTGCAATCAAAAGACCTGTTCGTGAGCCAGGCGATGCTTACTGGCGAAGCGCTGCCGGTAGAGAAACAGGAATTCAGCATTGCAGATGCCGAACGCCGCGTACCCTTTGAACTGGAGAACATATGTTACCTGGGCACCAATGTGGTGAGCGGCGCCGCTACAGCCATCGCCATCAACACCGGTGATCAGACTTACTTTGGCTCCTTTAGCAAAACCCTGACCACCAAAAGGGCGGAAACCAGTTTCGATAAAGGTGTGAACAGTGTCAGTTGGCTACTGATCCGTTTTATGTTGGTAATGGTGCCGTTGATTTTTGTGATCAACGGACTGGTAAAACACGACTGGATCTCCGCTTTGCTTTTTGCTATAGCCGTTGCCGTTGGGCTTACGCCGGAAATGCTGCCCATGATCGTTACCGCCAACCTGGCCAAAGGAGCGCTGAGCATGAGCAAACGCAAAGTGATCGTAAAAAGGCTGAACGCCATTCAGAATATCGGCGCCATGGACATCCTGTGCACTGATAAAACCGGCACACTCACCATCGACAAAATAGTACTGGAAAGGCATTTGAACGTATTGGGGCAGGATGACGAAGAAGTGCTCAAATGGGCTTATCTCAACAGCTACTATCAGACAGGACTGAGGAACCTGCTGGACCAGGCCGTGTTGGAGCATGTGGAGGTACATGAGCATATCCAGGCGGGCAACCGTTTTACCAAGATAGACGAAATACCGTTCGATTTCCAGCGCCGCCGCATGTCCGTGATATTGCAGCAGCGCAACGGCAAGCACCTGCTCATCTGCAAGGGCGCCGTGGAAGAGATGCTGGCCCTTTGTTCACATGCTTTTAACCCCGGAGAAGACAAAGAACTGCACCCCGAAAATGATAACGTCATGGTGCTGGACGAAGGTATGCGCAACCATATCCTCCGTATTTCCCGCAAGCTCAATGAAGAAGGGCTGCGCGTGTTGCTGGTCGCCATTAAGGAGTTCGACAACCGCGCCCTGACGTATGGCGTGGCGGATGAAAACAACATGACGCTGACCGGCTTCATTGGTTTCCTGGACCCCGCCAAACCTTCCGCCCAACCCTCTATAGAAGCATTGCACCAGCTGGGCATTACATTGAAAGTGCTGACCGGCGACAACGAGATCGTTACCAAAAAAATATGCCGGGACGTAGGAATACCGGTCAACAATATCCTGCTGGGGCCGGACCTGGACAATATCAGCGATGCTGAGCTCACAAAAGAAATCGATAACATCAGCATCTTCGCCAAGCTAAGTCCCCTACAGAAAACCCGTGTGGTGAAAGTATTACAGCAGAAAGGGCATACGGTCGGTTTTATGGGAGACGGCATCAATGACGCTGCAGCTTTGAGAGAAGCTGATGTAGGCATCTCTGTGGACACTGCGACCGACATCGCTAAAGAAAGCGCGGACATTATCCTGCTGGAAAAAGACCTGACCGTATTGCGGAAAGGCGTGATCTACGGCCGCAGGACATTTGGGAATATCATCAAGTACATCAAGATGACCGCCAGCAGCAACTTTGGGAACATGTTCAGTATGCTGGGGGCCAGTGCGTTTCTGCCGTTTCTGCCGATGTTGCCTATTCAGTTGCTGGTGCAGAACCTGTTGTATGATATTTCGCAGATAGCCATTCCCTGGGACCGGATGGACAAGGAATATCTCGAAGCACCTAAAAAGTGGGATGCTTCCGGTATTGCACGGTTTATGTTTTTCATCGGGCCTATCAGTTCCATTTTTGATTACCTGACATTTGCCTTGTTGTTTTTCTTTTTTAAAGCCAATACGCCGGAGCACCAGGCATTTTTCCAGAGCGGCTGGTTCATAGAAGGATTGTTGTCACAGACGCTGATTGTGCATATGATCCGTACGCGCAAGGTGCCGTTCGTTCAAAGCTGGGCTACCGCGCCGGTGCTGGCTTTGACAACGCTGGTAATGGCCATTGGTATTTTACTGCCATTCAGTCCGCTGGCCGCGGCATTAAAAATGCAGTCCATGCCGGTCCAATATTTCCCTTTCCTGTTCGCTATCCTGACCAGCTATTGTGTGTTAACGCAGCTGATCAAAAACTGGTTCATCCGGCGTTTTCAGAGCTGGCTGTAATCATTTCACGCCATGTTCCGGGTTCCATGATCCCTGTTCCTTGCGGACGAAGATGATCTGCCCGGTATGATAGGCATTGTGGGTGGAGATATTGGCGATGGTGCCGGCGGCGGCGGCGAGTGTTTTATCGTCTGCTTTTTCGACGAATTGTTCCAGTCCGGTGAGTATTTCGTCCAGTTTTTTTACGGCTGTTTCCCAGCTTGCTTTGTCTACATTGGCAAATGTTTCGTTGTTGTCGCCTTTGAAGTCCTTCACTTCTTTTCCGAGGAACTTGTTGAGCTGCCGTTCGTTCCAGAACACGAGGTGTTGCACCAGTTGGCCTACAGAGTGGTTGCCGCTGCCATCTTTCCAGTTGGCCTGTTCAGCCGTAAGGCCTTCCACGGCAGTGTTGGCTGGCACGAACCAGTCCGCCTTATTGTGTGTACTGCGGAGTTGTGTCAGTAAAACGGATTTCAGGGTAGGCGTGGCCGTTTGTCCGAGTACGTGTACGGACGCCAGCATAAGCCATACGGGGAGTAGCTTTCTCATAACGCTGTTGAAATTGTTTGGGGATGAATAATGCGCATGAAGATAGTGTTTCCTGTTGTTCGTCCCAAGGGAAATATATGAGTGGAAAGGCGGGCAACAATTCCGTTTACGGGGCGTTACACTTACAGGAGGTTTTTTATTATGATGGAATTATTGAAATGGTCTGATCGCCGCTTTCAGTTTGGGCATACGGTGGATTACATTCCTTTTTTCGTTGAGCGGTTGCGTGCTACTGCGCCGCGGCTGGATGAGATGACAGTATTGGTACCGGAAGATATCATGGAGGTCCGGGAACATGACAAGTGGTCCGTGAAGGAGCATATTGGTCATCTTTCAGACATTGAGCTGCTGCATGACAAGCGGCTGGAAGACCTGCGGGCGGGGCGGGAGCTGACGCCGGCAGACCCTGACAACAAAGCCACTGTGGCGGCCCATCACAATCAATATCCGATCAGTGAGCTGGTGTATCATTTCCGGCAGGTGCGGGATAATTTTCTTAAGCAGGTGGAGCATTTTTCGCCGGCAGATCTGGAGAGGAAGGCGATGCATCCGCGGTTGGGACAGGTATTATCGCTGGCTGACATGTTGTATTTTATTGCCGAGCATGACAATCATCATTTGACGGCGATAGCTGCGTTTCTGCGTAAGCATTACGCCTGATACGATAATGGGAAAAAATCCCGGGTTATTTTCCCGGGATTTTTTTATTGTAAGCGAGGAGCCGTAGTCCGTTGAACACCACTACCAGCGTAGAGCCTTCGTGGGCCATTACCGCCGGGCCAATGGAGGCGATGCCGGTGATGGTGAGCGGGATGAGGATGGCTACCATGCCGAGGCTCATCCAGAGGTTTTGTTTGATGATTTTGCTGGCTGTTCTGCTCAGGCCGATGGCGAAGGGCAGGAGCGTGAGTTTGTCGCCCATGAGCGCGATGTCTGCCGTTTCAAGGGCTACGTCCGATCCGGCTGCGCCCATAGCGATGCCCACCGTGCTGTTGGCCATGGCAGGGGCGTCGTTGACGCCGTCGCCTATCATGGCGACTTTATGTTCATCGTAGGCAAGTTTTTGGATGGCTTCCACTTTTTGTTCCGGTAGCAGGTTGCCCCAGGCATCGGTGAGACCGATTTGCCGGGCCACTGCATCTGCCACCTGCTGGTTGTCGCCGGTGAGCATGATCATGCGCCGTATTCCTGAGCTTTTAAGCGTTTTAAGCACTTCTGCCGCTTCCGGGCGGGGTGTGTCCATCACCGAAATGATACCGGCGTAAACAGTCCCTTTTCGCACCACCATAGTGGTGTGGCCGCCACGTTCCAGTTCCTGTACCTGTGCGGTCAGTTCTGCCGCCGGACGATGTTCATCGAGTAATTCGAAGAGGGCGAGATTGCCGATGTATACCGGTGCGCCCTGCCAGGCGGCTTTGATGCCTTTGCCGAGGACGGCTTCCAGCTGCTGCGCTTCGGGGAAGGCCGTATTGCCAAGTTTGGCTTTACCGTCACGAACGATGGCTTTGGCCAGCGGATGGTCGCTGAGGGCTTCCACGGCCACGGCAGCCTGCAGCAGATCAGTTTCACTGTTGCCGTTCATGGGAATGACGTTGGTCAGCCGTGGTTTTCCTTCTGTGAGGGTGCCGGTTTTATCGAAAGCTACCGCGGTGAGGTTGCCCAGGTCTTCCAGCGGACGGCCGCCTTTGATGAGCACTCCCATACGGGCGGCTCTGGCTACGCCGCTGAGTACCGCGCTGGGCGTGGAGATAGCCAGGGCACAGGGACTGGCCGCCACCAGTACGGACATAGCGCGGTAGAAGCTGGCGCTGAAAGGTTCGTCGAGCACCAGAAAGGCGAAACATAACAGCAGCACCAGTATCAGCACTGCCGGCACGAAGATGCGCTGGAAGCGGTCGGTGAACTGTTGCGTCGGTGACTTCTGTGACTGTGCTTCATTAACCATTTTCACCAGCCGGGAAATAGTGGAGTCGCTGGCGGGCTGGCTCACCATGATTTCGAGGGAGCCGTTGCCGTTGATGGAGCCGGAGAATACTTTATAGCGGGCATTTAAATCTTTTACCTGTTGCAGTGCGTTGGCAGGATCATCGACCGGCATTTTGTCCACTGGTACGCTTTCGCCGGTGATAGGCGCCTGGTCTACACTGCTGGTGCCTGCCACCACGATACCGTCTGCCGATATTTTGGTGTTGGGCCTTACCACGATAACATCGCCGGCTTTGAGCTCTGATGTTTCCACTTCTCTGGTGCCGCCGTTGGTTTTGAGCAGTGCCGTTTTAGGCGCCAGGTCGGCCAGTGCCGTGATGGATTTGCGGGCTTTCTCCATGGCATAATGTTCGAGCGAGTGACCGAGGCTGAAGAGGAACAACAGCAGGGCGCCTTCTTCCCATTTCCCTAAAATAGCTGCGCCGGCAGCTGCCACCAGCATCAGGAAGTCTATTTCAAAACCGCCTTTGGAGATGGTTTCGATCGCTTCTTTAGCAGTATAAAAACCACCGAAAATATAGGATGCAATCAGGATGGGCAGCAGTCCGGCTTCCGGCATTGTTCCTGCCGCGACGAGCGTACGCCCCAGTATCCAGGCGATGGCCAGTGTGGCGCCGCATAGCAGGCTGAAATACAGTTCGGTGTTTTTGCCGAATATCATCATCGTATGGGCGTGACCGTGATCATGGTCGCCATGGTCATGTTTTTCTCCGGGCTTGTGTTGATGGCCGCCATCGCAGGCATGGGCCGGTTTGGGTGCAGGAGGCGTTGCGGTCATATTTTCTTTCATGATAACGCTTTTTATGGGCACAAAAATGCTGCAGCACGTCATGAGCGCACAGGCATTGTCAATGATGCTTGTTATTGGAAATTATCAGGGTATGCGGTATGACAGTAGCTCTTATCCACATGACACAAAATTAACTATTCCTGCAATGCCCGCCCATTCTATTTTTACACCGTCGTTGCAAAAAGCGGCCGTTAATATCCGTAGCTTTGGACTATGAAAGCGTTAACGATCACCGGCTATTCCACGGCCCTGTTTTCCACCTGGTATTTTGTAGAAGAGCTGGGCATCCTGCTGGACGCGGGAGACGGCGTAAGTGCCACTTTGTTGCAGAAAAGCAGAAAAATCAGTCATGTGTTTATTTCACATGCCGACAGGGACCATCTGACCGGATTATTACAGCTCAATCAATTGAATGCGCGGGATGGTTTTCCGGTTATCTGTTACCCGAGAGACGGAGGTTCGTACCCTGCACTGGAAGCATTTTGCAAGAGATTTGACCCACATGTGTCAGGAACGGTATGGATGCCGGTGGCGCCGGGTGATGAAATCCGTATCAAAGACGATGTACTGGTGGTGCCGTTGCGTAATGAGCATGTGCGCGCCGCTCCGGGCGTGGTGCGCAGCCTGGGTTATAAGATCATGCAGACGAGGCGCAAGTTGCGCCCCGAACTGGCGGCGCTAACGCAGGAGGATATACGAAGAATAGGCCGGGAACAGGGAAAAGAGAAAACGACCATCGAGGTACGCCGTAACATCCTCAGTTATTCCGGCGATACGCCGGTAGCCAGTCCGGATACCTGGCAGGATGCGGAGATACTGATCCATGAGGCCACTTTCCTGGGGGGCGACGAAGTGATTGAACATCCTTCCTATAAGAACCTGCACAGCCGCCTTGAAGAGGTGATAGAGATGGTGAGCGCCACCAATGTGCAACAGCTGGTGCTGGGGCATTTTTCATCGCGGTATGCAGCGGAGCAGATAGATCAAAGTATCCGGCAGCTGTGTGAGCGGTATGCGTTGAATATTCCCGTTTTCCGGGTATTGCCGGGGCAAACGGTCAGGGATATACTGAGCGGCCAGCCGGTCAACCGGTAGGTTTCCGCTGTTATTGTCTTGATAAAAGACATCTGCCGTCGCCGCAGATGCACCTGTGTACCGATAATTCGTTTTAGCCCGTTCTCTCCAACCGCTCATCCATTTTTATTTAAAAAAATAATTTAAAAACTACCCTAGTTTATTAAATTATTTTTATATTGTGCTTACGCACGATGAAATATGAAGGAGCTGCTTTACCGCATACAATTTCACGACGACCAACTGGCTTTTAAGGCTTTTTACCAGCAGCAGATGTTCCCGCTTTATCAGTTTGCCCTGGCATTCCTGAAGCAACATCAGCAGGCGGAGGAAGCTGTGAACGACGTATTTGTAAAGCTGTGGCAGCGGCGTCATACCCTGCAGGAGATAGTCAACATCAAGGTATATCTTTATGTGGCGGTGAAACATACGGCACTCAACCAGTTGAGGGCTGCCACCACCTTCGAGGAGGCGGACCTGGACAATGTACAGGTGCCGCAAGTCCGCTTTTGCGCCGGCGCCGAGCAACTGTTGCTGACCCACGAACTGCAGGACGCTATTGCAGCGGCCATCCGGCAGCTGCCTCCCAAATGCAGGATGATCTTTAAATTGATAAAAGAAGACGGGCTGTCTTATAAAGAAGTGGCCGGTATCCTGAACATTTCGACCAAAACAGTAGACGCACAGCTGATGATCGCGATGAAAAAACTGTCGGCTTCGCTTCAACCCTTTCTGCAACACATAACGGTCTGACTGCGGTATTTTCTCACATACGTTTTGTAAATTGTTGCTTATTCGATTTTGCTGCCACACTAAAAACCTGCATTGTCTGACAGGACAAGGGAAAGCTGAAAACCTTCAGAAAAGAGTAAGCGCCATGTTTTTCGCGTTAAACCGTTTGTTATGAAAAAGAAAACCAAAAAGAAACTCGACGTTTCCAAACTCAGAATTGCAAAACTGAATGAACCCGGCCAGCAAAAAGCCGAGAAAGCAACTATTCCCCCTAATACATTCTGGTGTACTACCACCGGTCTCGTATAAACCGAAAAAACAATAACGAACAACTATGGGCCGGCCTTTTGGGCCGGTCTTTTTTATGTTGGAGGTTTTTCGTAGATATACGCTTCTATATTTTCGTGGTTTTATGTTTCTCTGTTTCTGCGTACCCTATTTCCCTGTTGCAACGTTCCAATGTTCCGGCTTGGGGTGGATTTTCGCTGCTTCTCCCGAATTCCCAGGGCTCACGCCCTGGGCTAAGATGTATTCAAGTCCCTTTGGGACTTTCGAGGTCAAATTCATCTTTATAGGCGATGTTACAAGACTACAATAACTATGATTTTCAATATTCTAAAACTCCGTATAGGCGTTAATGGTTTTACCCTTTACATGAACCGACATAAGTTTTATAGAGTAAAAACAGAGTATGATGTTACCCATTAAGCCGGTTTGCACCAAAAAGAGAATGCGCAAAGACGCTACCAATATTGAGCTCTGAGAATTCGAATTGGGATTTGAATCGAGAATTCGAATCAGATTAAAATCTCCGCCTGATTGAACTCTCGCTCTCCCCACTAATCTCATTTTAAATTTTTTTTAATCCTTTTAGGGAATCTGCTTTTTATCTGTGTCCTTTTCGCAGGTACACTATCTAACCATTCAATGAAAGCAGAAAGAATACTGGAGCTGATGGCGCGGAAAGCCGGCAGGGCCGCAGGCAGGGAGGAGCTGGAAGAACTGGAACAATTGCTGGCGGAAAACCCGGATTATCGTTTCATGGAAAGCGTGCTGGACACGATGTCCGCGCCGGTCCAGGATACGGCTGTGGTGACGGAAGGCTGGGAGAAGATGGAAGCGTTCCTGCAAACACCGTCACCGGTGGCGTCTTCCAGGCGTCCTTACTGGTGGGCTGCGGCGGCGGTGCTGCTGGCGGCTGTAAGTGCAGGCATGTGGTGGCTGGCCCGCAAAAAACAACCCGCGGCACTGGCACTGCAACAGATCAGCGCACCGATGGGCAGCACCATTAAGGCATTGCTGCCGGACGGCACACAGGTATGGATCAATGCCGGCAGCCAGATAAGCTACGATGCCCGTTTTGCTGGTAAAAGCAGGGACGTGGCAGTTGCCGGTGAAGTGTTTTTTGATGTGGCCAGAGATGATAACAAGCCTTTCATTGTTCATTCCGATAATCTCGCTATCCAGGTACTGGGCACTTCTTTTAATATAAAGGCCTATGGCGACGATCAGAAGGCGGAGGTGGCGGTCATCACCGGAAAAGTACAGGTGATGATGCGCAACAGCCCCGAGAAAAAAGTAGTGCTGCTGCCCCGCGAAAAACTGGTGCTGTCACTCGATCAACATACGGTATGGCAGGAGCGGGACAGTATACAACATGTCAACTTTAGGGTACAGGAACTGGCCAGCAGCAAAGATCCCGGCCTGGTGATGGAAACAGCCTGGTGCAATCAGAAGCTGGCCTTTATGAATGAAACCTTCGCGGAGGTGGCCCGCAAAATGGAACGGCAGTTCAATGTCAATATAGTTTTTGAAGACGAAACGCTGCAGAAAGAAATACTGAGCGGCGTATTTGAAAAAGAAGATATCAACAAGGCGCTGCGGTTGTTGCAGATGACCACGGGATTCCACTATAGGATAGTACAGCAACAGGTTTACCTGTCCAGATAACACATCATAGCAACATTTTATCAACTCAAAAATCACCTGTAATGAACACACGGTCAAACGCACGCATTACCTGAAAACATGTATGAGGGATGAGATAAGCTTCGTCCGAAAAAGAAAGGGAAGAGGTGTGCTCTTCCCCAAAAGGCTTATGTGTATGTACAGGGGTAAGTCAGCCTGAGAAACTTCACTTACACCCTTCTTTACAAACCTTTCTAAAACAAATCTATGAAAAAAAGCAGATTTGGAGGGGCTTCCTATGCGCTCAGCCAGACAGTCAAACTACTCCTCATTATGAAGTTATGTTTTGTTGTGGTGTTATTGTCCTGTTTACACGCTTCAGCAACCGTCTTTTCGCAGGAAAAATTCACGCTCACTTTCGTGAGGGCTGACGCAGACAAGATCTTCGCAAAGATCCAGCAGGAAAGCAACTATCGTTTTTTTTATAACTATACCGCCATCCGGCAGCTGGGCAAGATAGACCTGCAGGTAAAAGACGCCCCCCTGGCGGAAATAATGCGGCGGATGCTGGACAGTTCCGCGCTGGCTTTCCGCATCGTGGACAACAACCTGGTGGTCATCTCCCCCAAATCAGAACAAAGCGCAGGCAGGGTTACCGGTAAAGTGGCCGATGAGAAAGGCACACCGCTGGTAGGCGTGTCTGTAAAAGTAAAAGGTGGCAGCCAAGGCGCGGTAACAGACGCGGAAGGACGCTTCTCTTTACAGGCTGACGCCGGAGCGATACTGGTGATCAGCTATATGGGATTCATCACACAGGAAATTCCGGTGGGCGCCGAACAGCTGATGAACATCGTCCTCAAAGAATCCACCAGCGGCCTCAATGAAGTAGTGGTGATCGGTTACGGCACCCAACGAAAAAAAGATGTGACCGGCGCTATCAGCTCTGTCAGCAGTAAAGACCTGCGCAACGTGCCTGTGCGCAACGCGGCCGAAGCTTTACAGGGCAAGGTGAGCGGCGTGACCGTTTCACAGAGCAGCGGCAGCCCCGGATCTCCTCCGGTGGTACGTATCCGTGGTATCGGATCTATCAGCGGCAGCAATACGCCATTGTATATCGTTGACGGTCTGCCGCAGACAGATATCGGCTGGCTGAACCCCAACGATATTGAGGCGATGGACATCCTCAAAGACGCTTCCACGGCAGCCATCTATGGCTCCAGAGGCTCCAACGGCGTAGTGATCATCACTACCCGCAAAGGCAGTCGCAATGACACCAAAATGCATGTCACACTGGATACCTACACCGGCTGGCAGTCGGCCTGGAAACGGCCACACATGCTGAACGCGGCAGACTTCATCAAATATAAAATACAGGCCAATACCGCTGGTGGCGCACCCTTGCCCACCGATATCGATACCCCCGAGAAAGTGGCGCAGGTGCTCAAGTTTGTGAACGATAACAGCGGTCCTAACGGTACCGACTGGTGGAAAGAAATCATCCAGAGCAATGCACCCATACAAAGCTACAATGTAGGCGTGAGCGGCGCAGGTAAAAACCTGGTATACGCTTCCAGCGCCGGATATATGAAACAACAGGGGCTCGTGAAAGGGTCTGACTATGAACGCATCACCTGGCGCACCAATGTGGCGGCTGATATCGGGCCGCGGGTGAAACTCTCCACCAACTTCGGCCTCGTATATGAAAACCGCCGCAATGTGGACGAGAACAACCCCTTTACCGGCACCATCTTCAGCGCTATGGCCGCCGATCCGATCACACCGGTATACCGCAACAACCTGAAAAGCGTCCCGGATTTTTACCAGCGTATCATGACCGGTTATGAAGCCAATAACCCATATTCACAATATGCCGGTATCCTGTTCACCAACAAACCCAATCCGGTGGGACAGGTGGAACGCATGCAACAGAGCGTGTGGGAAGGCATTGCCATCAAAGGCGGAGCGGCGCTGGACGTGAAGATCCTCGAGCCGCTGACCTTCCGCAGTAATTTCGGGATGGACCTGAGCCGCGGCATCTCTAAAACTTTCCAGCCGGCATACTTCCTGAATTCCTTCGACTACGCTACCTATAATACCGTTGGCAATACTTCCGACTGGGGCAACTATTTTGTATGGGAGAACACGTTGAACTTTGACAAGACTTTTGGCAAACATCATATCACCGCATTGGCGGGTATTTCAGCGGAGCTTACCAAAGGGCTTAACTATGGCGCATCGAAGCAGAACATCGTGAACAATAATGTGGATATGCGTATCATCGACGCCGCCACGATGAACCCCGGTGCTTCCGGATATACTTTCTCCAACGCGTTACAGTCATTCTTCGGGCGTATCAACTACGTATATGCCGACCGTTATATCCTGGCAGCCAATGTGCGCCGGGACGGCAGTTCCAACTTCGGAAACGGCCATCGCTGGGGAACTTTCCCGTCTGCTTCCGCAGCATGGCGCTTCACGGAAGAAAACTTCATCAAAAATGCCAACCTGAAATGGTTGAGCAGCGGTAAACTGAGAGCGAGTTATGGTACCGTTGGCAACCAGTATGTGGATGTCAGCGGCCTGTATCTGTCGACCTACGACAATTCCAGCCGCTATCTCTTTGGCAGCAGCAGCAACCCTTTCCTGGGCGCGGGGCGCGTTACTATGGCTAACCCCAACCTGCAATGGGAAACATCCCAGCAGACAGACCTGGCGCTGGACCTGACGCTGTGGGACGGCCTCCTCGATGTGACCGTAGACTATTACAATAAAAAGGTAAAAGACATGCTGGTGGTGGTACCTATACCCACCACGATGGGTTACCCTTCCACCAATTTCTGGAGCAATGCAGGCAGTATGGTGAACAAAGGATGGGAAGTATCAATTGGACATAGCCATCAGTTCGGAGATTTCTCCTATAACGTGCGTCTTAACGTGTCTACCTTCCGTAATGAAGTGCTGAGCATGGGTGGGGGAGAGCCGATCTATACCGCTGCCCACCTGGGGGAAACGATCACCAAAACAGAGGTAGGTCAGCCGGTAGGGTACTACTATGGCTGGCTGACAGATGGTATCTTCCAGACACAGGAAGAAGTGAACAAAAGCCCGCAAAGCGCCAGCTCCCGCCCGGGCGATCTCCGCTTCAAGGACATCAACGGCGATGGCAAACTGGATGCGGCTGACCGAACCATGATCGGTAACCCCTGGCCGGATTTCGTATATGGTTTAAACATCAACCTGAACTATAAACGTTTTGACCTGGGCATGTTCTGGCAGGGCTCACAAGGCAATGACGTGATGAACATCCTGCGTTATGATACCGAGTCCGGCACCGGCTGGTACAATGCGCCACAGGGTTTCCTGGAAAAATCCTGGAACGGCCCCGGCTCCACTAACAAGTACTTCCGTATCAATTCCAATTCAGCGCTCAACAGCAGCGTGTCTGACTACTTTGTGGAAGACGGTTCCTATCTGCGATTGAAGAATATCCAGCTGGGTTACAACTTCCCTGAAAAATGGCTGGAGAGGGCACGTATACCACAGTTACGGTTATACGTAGGCGCGCAGAACCTGTTCACCTTCACCAAATACAGCGGACTTGATCCGGAGATGGGCAATGCCAACCCCCGGTTGATCGGTATTGACCAGGGATACTTCCCACAGGCCCGCACCTTTATGGTAGGCGTGAACGCTAAATTTTAATCCTTAACAATGTCTGTAATGAAAAAGATCGTATATACCTTACCGTTATTGATGCTTTTACTGGCCGCTTCCTGCTCTAAGGATTACCTGGACAGGCCGCCGTTGGGAAAACAAACGGACGACAACTTCTACACTTCGCCGGATGCGGGTTTCAAGACGGTTGTCAACTGCTACCTTGGATTTTATGAGTTTTGGGGATATCAGGCAGCGATTGCGGAGCTGGGCAATATGGCCACTGACGAAAGTGATAAAGGCGGTTCCGACGCCAACGACCGTCCTTTTGTAGTGGACCTGGGCTTTGGCCGTGCGCTTGCCAATAATGAAACGCTCAACGGCCTGTGGGCTGCCTGCTACAAAGGTATCGGCAACTGCAATGTGGCGCTGGAACGGCTTCCTGAAGCCAAACTAATCGATAGCAAAGGCAATCCCATTGATGACAAAACCAAGGGCCGTTACCTCGCGGAAGTGCGTTTTCTGCGCGCCTACTACTACCTGGACCTGGTACGTGTATTCGGCGGCGTGCCGCTGCTGACAAAAACGCTGCAGGTGGAAGACCGCAACAAGATCGTGCGTGCCGCTTCCAGTGAGGTGTTTCAGTTCATCACCAGTGAGCTGGAGGCCGTGGGCAACGATGCCGCGCTGCCTTCCCGCAACGACCTGCCAGCCACAGAACTGGGCCGTGTCACCAAAGAAGTGGCATGGTCCGTACAGGCAAGGGCTTATCTTTTTTTCGCTGAAGATGATAAAACCCTCTACGCCAAAGCCCGCGATGCGGCCAAAAAAGTGATCGATGCCAACGCCTTCAGCCTGGACCCCCAGTACCAGGCGCTGTTCCTGAAAGACGGCTATAAAAGCCCTGAAGCGGTATTCCCGATTATTTTCGGCGATGATCCCGCTGCATTTATCTACGGCACCACGCTGCCTGTCTATTGCTCGCCACGCAACGTCGGCGGATGGGGCTTTGACTGTCCTACGCAGTCACTGGTAGATGAGTATGAGGCCGGAGATCCTCGTATTCTCTTCACCATCCTCGACCAGGGAGATGTGTTCCCCGGCGGAGAAACGCTGGACTTCTCTTCCTATCCGAATACGGGCCATCACAACCGCAAAGTGTTCCTGCCCGCCAACCGCCGCGGCCAAGGATGGGGCAACGATGCCTGGACCATGCACCTGGTACGTTATGCGGACGTACTGCTGATGTACGCTGAAGCCTTGATTGAAAGTGGCGGCAGCAAACAGGAGGCTGCCAATTATATCAATATGGTGCGCAACCGCGCCAGCAACTCTTCCCATACTGACGCGGAAGCCGTGTCCCGCAAACGGGTGGTAGCGGCCACGCCACTGCCGGCGGTATCTGCCGGCGATGACCTGCGCAAGGCCCTGCGACACGAACGCCGCGTGGAGCTGGGATGCGAATACGGCCGCGTGTTCGACCTGCTGCGCTGGAACATCTATGTGACCACCATGAAAGATTATTCCACCAGACCTTATTCCAACGGAAAAGGCAACGCCTTCAGAGCGCCTGCTTCCGGCAGTAAATACCTCTTCCCGATACCGCAACAGGAAATAGACCGGACCGGCGGTGGTATCCAACAAAATCCCGGTTATTAATTACGAATTACGAATTACGAATTGGGGTTCATTAAAGGCCGGATCGCAATGGATTTTCAAGACAGTTAAGAAAATATCTGTAAAGGCAAATAAGGGATTCCTACAGTCAGGCAGTTCCCCATTCGTAATTCGTAATTGACATAAGTGAACGCTATAATCGAAAGAAATGAAAAAACTATGGTTGCCTGTGTTGCTCGCATTGCTTACGGCATGCGGGGCCAAACGTTCTGTTACCCGTATTTTATGTTACACTAAAAACACAGAAAGCCCCTGGGTAAAGCAATTACAGGAGGCAGGACAAAAAGAAGGCTGGCAGATAGTACTTACCGGCGACAGGCAGTATTTCCAGGATGATTCCCTGAAAGGCTTCAGCGCAGTATGTGTGCCCTTTTCACTGACAGACAGTTTGAACTACCGCGACATACCGGCGTTGAAACGTTATGCGGAAGCCGGTGGTGGCGGTATCCTCGCCGTGAAAGACAGCGCGGCCGTTAAACAGGGATGGCCCTGGCTGCGCGAGTGGAACACGCTGCCGGAAGGAAAGGAGCTGGAACAGGACAAAGGCCGCCTTTACATTGTGCCTGCCACAGCTGCGGCTGCAACCATACAACCTGCTGTCCGTTACCTGGTAGGCAACAATGCCTGGCCGGACTACAGCAAATCCTTGACCATTGCGCCACCGGACACTAACCGTTACACCTATACGGTACTGGACCACGGCCTGGACGAACCGATGGAGATGTGCATTCTTCCCGGTGGAAACGTACTGTTCGTAGAACGTAAAGGCGCCGTGAAACTCTATGACGCCCGCCAGCGACAAACCAAAACCATTGGCCGGTTCGATGTGTTCAGCGGTATTGAAGACGGCTTGCTGGGCGTGGCATTAGACCCTCATTATGAAAAAAATCATTGGGTATATTTTTACTACGCGCCCGCCGGAGAAAAATGGTACAATAAACTTGTCCGCCTCGAACTGCATGGCGACACGCTGGACATGTCTTCCGAAAAAGTGCTGATGGAGGTGCCCACGCAACGCCGCTATTGCTGCCACTCTGCGGGTTACCTGTTCTTCGGGCCGCAAGACCTGTTGTATTTATCTATCGGTGACAATACCAATGCGGAAGAAACCCATGGCTATACGCCCGTAGATGAAAGGCCCGGCCGAGAGTTGTCGGATGATCAGGCCAGTTCGGCCAACAGCATGGATTTGCGCGGCAAGATCCTGCGTATTAAGCCAGAGCCGGACGGAACTTATTCTATCCCCGAGGGCAACCTCTTCCCGAAAGACGGCTCCAAAGGCCGTCCTGAAATCTATGTGATGGGATGCCGCAACCCTTACCGTTTTTCTGTAGACATGAAAAATGCATTTGTCTATTGGGGCGATGTAGGGCCGGACACGAAAGTCCCGTCCGCAGAAGGCAGCACGCTGAGCTTCGATGAAATCAACCAGGCAAAGAAACCCGGTTTCTTCGGATGGCCTTACTTCAATGGTAACAACGAAGCCTATCCTTTGCTGGACTATGCTACCATGAAAGAGCGACCAGGTAAAGATCCGCTGCGCCCTGTGAATAATTCACCACATAATACCGGTATCAAGGAACTGCCGCCTGCACAGCCAGCCATGATATGGTATGGTGACGCCGCTTCTCCGGTGTTCCCGATGGTTGGCAAAGGCGGGGAGACTGCCATGGCCGGACCGGTATTCTACAGCGATCAGTTTAAGAACGCGCCTTATAAGCTGTCTGATTATTACAACGGAAAACTGTTTATCTACGAATGGATGCGACACTGGATCATGGCCGTCACGTTGGACTCCGCCGGCAATTACCTGCGTATGGAGCCTTTCCTCGAGAATATTGATTTCGCGGCACCTACGGACATGAAGTTTGCGCCCGACGGCAGTATTTACATGCTGGAATATGGCACCAACTGGTTTTCCAAAAACTCCAATGCCAAACTGGTGCGTATTACGTATTCGGAAGGCAACCGTCAACCGGTGGCGAATATACGCAGCAGCCAGTTGTATGGTGGTGCGCCGATGACGGTGAAACTCTCCGCTGCCGGTTCTATGGACTATGACAAAGGCGACAAGCTCACCTATACCTGGAAGATAGGGGACAAACAACTTAGCGGTGAGCAGGTGGATTACACATTTTCTCAGCCCGGCGTGTACAAAGTAGACCTGACGGTAGCTGACGACCATGGCGGGAAGGGTACCTCTTCCGTGGACATCAAGGTAGGCAATACGCCGCCGGACGTGCGGATCATGACCTCCGCAAACAGGAGCTTTTACTGGGACAATGCCGCACTGGATTATAAAGTGATGGTCACCGATCCGGAAGATGGCACCCCTGACAGCAGCAAGATCAAAATCACGTTTGATTATCTCCCGATGGGAAAAGATTTCGCATTGGTACTCGCTAATAACGGTGCCGGCAATACGAAGTTCGCCAAAGGACATCAGTTGTTCTGGTCGCTGGACTGTAAGTCGTGCCATACGGAGAATACCACCTCTATTGGCCCCAGCCTCCGGGAGGTGGCCAAACGTTATGCCGACAACGAGACAAACATGAACAAACTGGCGGCCAAAATTATTGCCGGCGGCAGCGGCAGCTGGGGCAACCGTACCATGTCCGCCCATCCGGACATGTCTGCTGACGATGCCAAGGAGATCGTGCATTACATTCTGTCTCTCAGCAGCGTGCAGGGCACCCTGCCCATGCGGGGCGTGCAGTCTTTTAAGGCACATGCCGGCAAAGGCAATGAGGGCGGCTATCTGCTGATGGCCACCTATACCGATAAAGGCGCCAATAATATAGAGCCGATCACCAGCAGGGATTATCTCATGCTGAGAAACCCGCGGGTGCAGGCTGAAGATTTTGATGAAGGGAATGTAAACCTCATCACGATCACTACAGCAGGGTTGGCTTATACAGCTGTGCGCAACAACAGCTATATCCGGTTCAACCATCTGTATATGGACGGCGTGAAAAGCATGCAGTTCAACGTGCAGGAACAGGGTATTGGCGGTGTGGTGGAAATCCACCTGGACAAGCCAGATGGCCCGTTGGCAGGCAAGGCGATAGTGAAAGCCGGAACTGCAGCAGCAGCCGGGCCAACAGCAGGCTGGAAGCCGGTGTCCGCGGCAGTACAGCCGGTGACGGGGCAGCATGACCTGTACTTCGTGTTCAAAAGCAACGATGGTAAAGATGGTTATCTCTTTAACATGGATTGGATCAATTTCTCCAACAATAACTGATCGTATGTCCCTTTCCGTAAGGCTGCGGCTGTCCGTCCTGATGCTATTGGAGTACTTTACCTGGGGTGCCTGGTATGTCACCATGGGCACATACCTGATCACCGCGTTGAAAGCCGACGCGGTGCAGGTGGGCGCAGCGTATGCCAATCTTTCTATTGCGGCCATTATCTCCCCTTTTTTCGTGGGGTTGATAGCTGACCGTTTTTTTGCGGCGCAGAAGGTGCTGGGCGTATTACATCTGGCAGGTGCGGCCACGCTTTATCTGACAGGCAGCGTACATGATTTTGGTAGTTTCTGGTGGCTGATATTACTGTATACCTTGTTGTACATGCCTACCATGTCGCTGGCCAATGCTATTTCCTTCCGGCAGATGACCGATGCCGGGAGGGAATTTCCCTCCGTGCGTGTATTCGGCACCGTAGGATGGATCATTGCCGGTTTGCTAATAGGCTTTGCTAAGGTGGAAGCCAGTGCCGCCACCTTTCATATTGCCGCTGCCAGTTCTTTGTTACTGGGCGTTTACAGCTTTTTTCTGCCCGATACGCCACCGGTGAAGAAAAAGGTGCAGCTGTCTGATGTGCTGGGACTGGACGCGCTGGTGTTGTTTAAAAGCCGCGCTTACTGGTTGTTTTTTATCACGGCTATTGCCGTGTGTATACCACTGGCATTTTATTACAGTTTTACCAACGCTTTCCTGAATGACAGCGGCATGAGCAATGCCGCGGGTAAAATGACGCTGGGACAGGTTTCCGAGTTCCTGTTCCTGCTGCTGATGCCGTTGCTGTTTGTGCGCATGGGCGTAAAGCGTATGCTGGTGCTGGGCATGGCCTGCTGGATACTGCGGTATGTATTGTTTGCCTATGGCGACAGTGGCACGGGCACCTGGATGTTGTATGGCGGCATTGTGCTGCATGGCATGTGTTACGATTTCTTTTTCGTGACGGGGCAGATCTATACCGACCGCAAAGCAGGAGAAGCCGTGAAGAACGCTGCGCAGGGATTGATCACGCTGGCCACCTATGGCATCGGCATGCTGGTAGGATCTTACGTGTCAGGGTTTGTGGCGCGTCGCTTCAGCGGGATAACAGCCACCGGTCCGGTGTACGACTGGCAGGCCATCTGGCTGGTGCCGGCCGGTATTACCGGTGTGTTCCTGCTGTTGTTTGTTTTTTTATTCCGGGATGATGATCAACAATAACGATAACAATTAAACATTTTTATATGGGAAGAAAAATTGCCATGCTGGGCAGTGGTTTTATCGGCCGGTTTTACGCCGATTCCATCCACAGCCAGCGCAGTAAAGACAGGATCGTCAGCATTTATTCCCGCCGGGAAGAAAGTGCGCAGAAATTTGCGGCAGACTATCAAACGCCTCACTGGACGACGGTCATGGAAGATGCCATCAATCATCCGGAGGTGGACGTGGTGTGTATCGCTTTGCCCAACAACCTGCATGAAGCGGCCGTGATGGCCTGCTGTAAAGCAAAGAAAGCGGTGATCTGCACCAAGCCGCTGGGCCGTAACGCTGAGGAAGCCAAAAGGATGCTGGAAGCCGTAGAAGCGGCGGGCATTTTCCACGGTTATATGGAAGACCTGGTATATACGCCTAAATTCTCCAAAGCCCTGCAAAGCGTGCAGGACGGCGCCTTAGGCCGTATCCTCTGGGCCAAGTCGCGGGAAACGCATCCCGGTCCGCACAGCGAATGGTTCTGGGACAAAGAACAGGCCGGCGGCGGCTGTATCCTTGATTTAGGTTGTCACTGCGTAGAGATCGCCCGCAGCTTTATCGGCAAAGACATCAAACCGGTAGAAGTGATGTGTTGGGCAGATACTCAGGTAAAACCAATTGATGCGGAAGACCATGCCATCGGTCTGGTAAGGTATGAAAACGGTGCCATTGGCCAGTTTGAGGTAAGCTGGACTTTCCGCGGCGGCCTTGACCTGCGCGACGAGGTGATGGGCACCGAAGGAACGATCTGGCTCAACAGCTTCCTGCGTACCGGTTTTGATATGTTCACCACCGGCAAAGGTGCGGAGTATGTTGCGGAGAAAGCAGAGAGCAACACCGGCTGGTTGTTTCCCGTAGGGGATGAATTAAATGACCTGGGATACAATCATATGTTCACGGACATGTTCAACGCCATCGAACAAAACAAGGCGCCGCGTGAATCCTTTTATGACGGTTATGTGGTGAACGCTGTGCTGGACGCAGCTTACCGGAGCGCTGCCAGCAAACAGTGGGAGCCGGTGAAGCTGGAGATATGGCGTGGCCGCGAAGGAGTAGACAAAGGCGCTTCGCTGGTGGATTATGATGACAAACATTATCTGATCAAGGAAGAGAAAACACATTTCGGCAGCACGAAACTGATATTAAAAGAAAAACAAAGCGGTAAGATCATTGAAGTGACCCGCTAATCATCCAAATAAAAAGATATGACCGCATACGATCGCAGGAAATTTCTCAGAACAGCGACAATAACGGGTGTAGGGCTCGGCCTTGTGGGCCGGGCCGGCTCCCTGTTTGCCGGCACGCCTGCCGAAACAGGAAAACGGGTAGGCATCATTGGTTTGGACACCTCGCACAGTGTGGAGTTCACCAAAATGCTGAACGCACAAAACGCAGATCCTGCCTACCATGGATTTAAAGTGGTGGCCGCTTATCCGCAGGGCAGTAAAGACATTGCTTCCAGCCTGGAGATGGTGCCCGGTAACCTCACTAAAGTAAAAGAGCTGGGCGTGGAGATCGTGGATTCCATTGCAACGTTGCTGGAAAAGGTAGACGTAGTGCTGCTGGAGTCCAACGATGGGCGTGTGCACCTGGAACAGGCGCTCCCGGTGTTTAAAGCCGGCAAAAGGGTTTTTATCGATAAGCCCATAGCCGCTTCCCTGGCAGATACCAAAGCGATTTTTAAGGCAGCCGAAAAACATAACGTGCCGGTGTTCTCTTCTTCCGCCTTACGTTTTATTGACAGCATCCAGCAGGTGAAGCAGGGCAAGATCGGCAAAGTGGCCGGGGCAGACGTGTATACGCCGTCGCCTACGGAGAAAACGCACCCGGACTTATTCTGGTACGGTATCCATGGCGTGGAAATGTTGTTTGCCCTGATGGGTACCGGTTGCCGTAAGGTGACACGCACCACCTCCGCAGACATGGACCAGGTGACTGGCGTATGGGCCGATGGCCGTATTGGCACCCTGCGCGGCGTTATCAAAGGCCCGTATGGTTTTGGCGGCCATGCTTTTGGCGAAAAAGGCATTATGCCCATCGGTGATTTCAACTCGTACCAGCCGCTGGTATTGCAGATCACTTCCTTCTTCCAGACTGGTGTGGTGCCGGTGGACCCGCAGGAGACTATCGAGATGATGGCCTTCATGGAAGCAGCCGATGCCAGCAAAAAGAAAAAAGGCGCTCCTGTAATGATGAATGCGTAGCGCCCTGTCCCGGGGCGGGCCTCGTGTCTGCTTCGGGACTTTATTTACTCGTACAGGAATTCCACATAGGCGACGGTCAGCGTTTGGCCGTTATGGAATTTCACCCAGCCGTAGGGCTTCTTTTTGCGGCCATAATCTTCCCGGTCTGTCAGCTGTGCCCAATCTCCCCGTACTTCTCCCACTTTAAAACAATCATCGCAGTAGTCGTCCCGTTTGGGAAAAGGAATCCGTTTGCCCCCTGGCGATTCAAACAGCGGCATATCTGGTTTGACATGAACGATAGCTGACCGTTGCAGCAAATTTCCCCAGGTTTCATACAGGTACCAGTTGGGATTATAGGCGCCTTTTTTACCGTTAACAGGCAAGCTGTTATGCAGGTCTTTTTGTACCATCGTTTTATACACAGCATATCCGGGCTGAATGCGGATAAAACAGGTGAGCTTTTCTTTTTCATTGATCACCACCCGGAAATATGTTTTCGTTGCCTCCACTACGCGGAACTGTAACTCCGGAGAGAAGTGTACCAGTCCCATGTTGATATGCCGGCGGCCTGTTTCGTAGGTGTCTCCTTCAAAAAAACGGTAAGGGGCGAAGCGGGTTTTGAGCACTTTTGTCAGGAAAGCATAGCTGCCGTCTTTCTTTTGCCTGACGGCCAGTGTGTCGAAGGGTGTTTTGTCGCCGGCATTGGCGTACAACGGAATTTTTTCTGTAAAACTGATTTGCAGGATGCCGGTGCCGACAGAGTCGTAACGGGCCAGGAGAGGTAAAGCGGAACCGGGCTGCCGGCCGCAGGCAGAGAGGCTGAACAGGAGGGAGAGCATAAAAAAACAAAACTTCATGGGTGGTTTTTTTATGCAGGATGCAGTCAGCAGCCCGGATTCCATAAATTATCCTAAACTTTTCCCATATACGGGTCCGTAATGCTTTCCTGGCCCGTTTCCACGCGGCCGGCGTATCTCCGGGCGTATTGACCATGACCATCGGCCAGTACCGTGAAATCGTACCATCCGTGGCTGGATTGCAACGGCAGCAGGATTTGCGCGGACTGGTCTCTTGTCACCGTACGGGTAATGGTTTTGTTACCGTAGGCGTTGTCCCGGATGGTAATGCTCAGTGGTTTACCGCCATTATTAGCCAGGGAGAGCAATACATTGCCTGTGGGCTTTTGGGTGGATTTGTTTCGTTCATACGTACACGTAGTGGTGATGGCCGGATCTTCGGTATTGCCAATTGCTTCGCGGAAGAAACCATTCGGTCCATGTAGCAGCAGGTGGTAGCGGTTGTTTTCGAATGCGCTCAGCGGCCATTCATAATGCAGCTGGTCACCGGCTTTGACGGCGAAGGACCAGTTGCGGCATTTGTCGGTGTTGCCTTTATCGTCTTTGTAAGTCACCGGTGCTATCACGGTAAACGGTGAACCTGAGGCTGCCGCGCCAAAGATTTTGTTGCCGGCAGCCAAAGATGCTTTCACCTGGTGGGAACCGGGTTGGCACTCAATCTCAGCGTACAGCTCATAAGGCAGGGCAGGAGAGGGGCGCACGCCTTTTTCCTGCGGCGCCAGCAGATGGGCCGGCGTGGGTTTGCCGGTCACTTGTGCGATGGCTTCCGTTGTCAGTTTTTGAAAACCGGCAGGGATGTTTTTGAACTGTGCGTTATAGATATCCTGCACGAACTTTTCCTTTTGCAGGAAAGGCAGTTTTTCTTTTTTAGGAACAAAGGTGCTGAAGGCAGCGGTAAGATCGCCGCAGATGGTACGTCTCCACTGACTGATATTATCCAGGTGTACCTGTTTTTTGTATTTGCGGTTCACGAACGTTTCGAGGAACTGCAACGTGGACGTATGGTCGAAAACCTGTGAGCATACTTTGCCGCCGCGGCTCCAGGGCGATGCGATGATCAAGGGAACGCGGAATCCCAGTCCCACAGGCGCTTCGCGGGCCTGTTTCTGAAGGATGCCCTGCGCCAGTTCATTTTCGAGTCTTACATGTTCCACTTCCGTGTCAATACCCGCGGACACTTTGCCGGTGCCGGGTTTATTTTCATCCGGGATGGAGAACGGCGGCACGTGGTCATAGTAGCCGTCATTTTCATCGTAGGTAACGATGAAGATGGTCTTCTTCCATACTTCGGGATTGCCGGTGAGGATGTCCATGATCTCTGACACATACCAGGCGCCGTACCAGGGAGCGCTGGGGTGATCGGAGAAATTCTGCGGGCCGCTGAGCCAGGACACGGCAGGAAGCTTGCCATCACGTACGTCCTGACGGAATTGGTGCAGGATATCGCCTGCCGGCACCGTGACTTTACGGTCCCGTCCATCGTCAGAATATTGGAACGTGGTCACGCTGCGGAAATTGGGATCGCCGCTGTTGATCACAAAGGCGTTGTAGTACAGCTGTTTTTGTTGCGCCGACAGTTTTTCAAAACTTTCTTTGTTCCATTGGGCCAGTTCTTTGGTGGCGTTGTCCAGTACTTCCTGTTTTTTCGCGATGTCGGTGCGTATTTTCTGCGCGGCTTCATCGGAGGAAGGTGAGGCTTCCTGTAGTTTGTTGATCTCTTCCGGAAGCGTTTCTACCTGTTTGTGCAGCGTTTGGATATAGCGGGAGGAGAACTTCACATGATATGTTTCGAAGAATTCGAGGAGGTTACAACCGAAGTTGGCCAGCCATGCGCGTTCTTCGCCCTTGAAGCCACCGCCGCAGCTAAGGTCGTTCTGATAAAATTTCCAGGGAATATCATTTTCAGACAGCAGTTCCGGGAATGTTTTCCAGGTGTGTTTGCCGTAGCTGAAGTCGTCGTTGCGGATGTTTTGTTTGGTGCGACCGTTTTCTTCACTGTTGATTTTACCTGTCCAGAAGAAGGAGCGGTTAGGCGTGGTGCTGGTCATGCCGGAACAGAAGTGTTGGTCGCATATGGTGAAAGCGTCTGCCATGGCGTAGTTGAAGGGGAGGTCTTCGCGTGTGAAATAGCCCATGGTGAGCGGCATGTGTGCATATTGTTTGTTGCCCGGTTTTTTTGCCAGCAGCCATTGATCATGTTTGCCTGCGTTGTAGGCATCGACCTGGCTGGCGCGGGAATGGGGCAATGAGCCCATCCAGGTGATTTTAGTGTCTTTGATATCGAGGCGGAATGGCGCGTAGGTATCTCCTTTATCGTCGGTCTGGAACCATACGGGTTTCAGGTCGGGCAGCGGTATGGCACGAGGGTCGCGGAAGCCTCTGACGCCCTGCAGTGTGCCGAAGCAGTGGTCAAAGGAGCGGTTTTCCTGCATGAGTATAACAATGTGTTCTGCGTCGAGCCAGGTGCTGCCAGGTGTTGGGTCTATCGCGAGCGCACGTTGAATAGATGCCGGCATGATAGTGGAAAAGCCGGCGGCGCCGGAAAGCAATAAGGATTTTTTCAGGAATTCCCTGCGAGTGTCCATGAGTGGAATCGTTTAAAAGTGTGGCTTAGTTTAGTTTGTGTCAGGGGCGAAAAATAATCATCATTTTAATTAAATGGTAACCACTCATCCATCTTTTATGATATTATAACAGCAGGAGGGAGAGCAGGAAAACGCAGCACATGGCCACTATGCCCATGATCAGCGTGGCGATGGTATATACGCGGAGCATATCTTTTACCTCCAGGCCTGAGAAGCGGGAGATGACCCAGAAGTAGGCGTCGTTGGTATGCGATACCATCATAGAACCGGCGCCCATGGCCAATACACACAGCAGTGGACCGTTGGGCGCGTGTAAGCCAAGCGCAGGCAACAGCGGATGAATAATGGAGGCCGCCGTGATGATGGCCACCGTGGAAGAGCCCTGTGCCGTTTTAAGGATAGCGGTGACGAGGAAGGGTAATAGTATGCCCGTGCCCGTTATAGCCGGGTTGTCGGCGATATGTGCGCCAATGCCTGCTTTGGCGAGGATAGCGCCAAAAGCGCCGCCGCCGCCGATGATCACGAGGATGCCGGCAGCTTTCTCTGCACCTTCCTGTAGTATTTTGCCGAAACCTTCACCCTGTCCTTTGCGCAATCCCGGCAGTGCCAGTACGATACCAATGGTAATGGCGATCTCTGGCGTGCCGGTAAGATTTAATATCTGTAACAGCGGGGAAGAAGAATTTTGTTCCAGCGTAAAAACAGAACGCAGGGCAATCAGCAGAATAGGCACGGCAATAGGCAGTACGGCCATCCAGACGGAAGGCAGCGTCTCCGGCGTGGCGTCGGTTTCCATAGTGCCGGGTGTTATAACAGGCAGGCATCGGCCTGCGTATAACGACCACGCATATCCGCAGAAGGAAGCTGGTAAAGCGATCAGCAAGCCGAATAACATCACCCTGCCCACATCGGCCTGGATAACGCCGGTAGCGGCCGTAATGCCGGGATGAGGCGGCATCATACAATGAACGGCATACAGACCGGTGGCCAGCGAGGAGGCCATGATCACCATCGATACGCCGGAACGCCATGCCAGCGCCTTGTTGAGGCCACTAAGCACAATAAACCCGGAGTCGCAGAAGATAGGCATGCCTACTATATAGCCGATGATATTCAGCGCCAGCGGCGAACGTCCGGTGCCGGTTTGCCGCAGCACGTAAGCGGCCAGCACCGTTGTGCTGCCGGTATGTTCGAGGATGAGTCCCAGTGTAGTGCCCAGGATAATGAGCAGCCCGAGTGAACCAATGATTTGTCCGAAACCGGTTTTAATGATGGTGAGTATATCCGTTAACGGTAGCTGGAAAATGACGCCGGCGAGTAAACCGGCCAGCAGTAAAGCGAAAAAAGCGTGTATGCGGTAGCGTGCGGTCAATATCACAATCAGTGCGATACCAGCCAGCAGCCCGCTGATACTCTGCAACAGCGAGATATTGTTCATGGGCGGCAGTGATAGTTCTGATATCCTACAAGATATCTATTATATCGCCATTCCGCAAATATATAATTAACCCCGGGCGGATGCCCGGGGCTGTGACGCTGGTCTGCCTGGTGGCGAAGATCAGTGCTGTGTTGATCGTTGTTCGTCTGAAGTATCGTCCTGGCTTGTCTTCTTTTTTTGCTTTGATCTTCGTTACCAGGAGGACCAGGCGTCGTGGTGCTATCACAACAAATGTGGAGGCAGGGGTATTCCTTCGCTGAGGTCTTCTGTCACCGGCGCCAGCCGTCTTGTTTCCAGCGGGATGATACCGGACCAGACGGGGAGGTCTTTGTCTTCGTCATCGCCGGTCATGCCGGTACGCACTTTGGCGGATGCTTCATCGAGGGAGAAGGCGAGCACGGTGGTTTTGCGGACTTCATTCTCGCGGATAGGACGCAGATAGTCCCAGCTGTTGGGAACGAATTTTTCGGTGAGCCAGCGGAAGGCTTCTATTTTCTGTGGCACGTCCTCAATTTTTTCGGGGGTACCGAACAGGATGACGGAGCGGTAGTTAACAGAATGGTTGAAAGCTGATTTGGCTACCACGATGGCATCTATCAAGGTGACAGAAATACATACCGGCAGGCCTTTTTCTATTTCGCGGATGAAATGGCTGCCCACGGAACCATGGATATATATTTTGTCTTCATGGCGTACAAATCCGGTAGGAATGGCAAATGGTTTATTGTCAAGCGTAAAGCTGATAGTGCAAACGAGCGCCTCGTCCAGGATGGCGTGGATGGTATCCCGGTCGTAGGCGGCCCTTTTCGGATACCGGCTGGGCGTAAGATGTGGGGGGATAGGTTGCATGTCGTTGTAATTTTTTACAAAGTTGTACCTTTATTGGCTCGGTGTTATCATCCGATTCAGATAAAATGAGTAGTCCACTTTTTTCCTTGTTACAATTAGACCGGGAAGACAAGCAGCCAGTGTATTTACAGCTGGCCAATCAGTTGATGGGATTGATCCGGACCGGCCCCCTGCATGCCGGCCAGCGGCTGCCCAGCAGCCGGGAAATGGCAGAGAAGCTGCAACTGCACCGCAAGACGGTGGTACGCGCCTACGATGAACTGTTGGCCCAGGGCTGGCTGGAAAGCCATACCGGCAGCGGCACTTTCGTGGCCCGTCATCTCCCGAAAACAGAATTACAAACGCTGACAGATAGCAGGGAAGCCCCTTTCAATCCGCAACGCACGGCAGGTTTCTCCTTTACCGTCCCGGAACACCTCAACCGTCCGGTGATGAAGGCCACCAGCCATCTGCACCTGGACGATGGTTTTCCTGATGCACGCCTGGCGCCGCTGGAAGAGCTGACGCGTAATTACCGCGGTCAGCTGCTGCATGGCAATCCTTATGTGCGACTGGGCTATGGGGACACCACCGGCGCTTCCCGTTTGCGGCAGGAACTCTCCACCTATCTTAATGAAACCCGGGGCCTTAACACCACGGCGGAAAATATCCTGATCGTCAGAGGAACTATTATGGGTTTCTTCCTGGTAGCCACCGGGCTGGTAAGCAAAGGGGATAATGTAGTCAGCGCCAGCATGTCGTGGGCCGGCGCAGCGGCTAATTTTATGCAGGCCGGCGCACATCTGCATACCGTGCCGGTAGATGAGTACGGTATGGACACCGATGCGCTGGAACGGTTATGCCAGCAGAAAAAGGTGCGCATGGTGTATGTGACGCCGCATCACCATTATCCAACTACCGTTGTGTTGCGGACCGACAGGCGTTTACAACTGTTACGCCTATCTGAAAAATATGGTTTCATCATTTTTGAAGATGATTACGATTATGATTTCCATTACCTGAGCAAGCCGCTGGCGCCCTTGGCCAGCGCAGACAAAGCCGGTATGGTGTTGTATGGCGGGTCATTTACCAAAGCCATATCCCCGGCTTTTCGTGTAGGCTACCTGGTGGGTTCTGAAAATGTGATCAACTACCTGGCCAAGTTGCGGCGTATTGTAGATCGTCAGGGGGACCTGATGCTGGAGAATGCTTTCGCGGAATTGCTGCACAGCGGTGTGATACACCGGCACCTGCGCAAATCGTTGCGCCTGTACAGGGAGCGCAGGGACGTGTTCTGCGAGCTGCTGCGCTCCGAACTGGGCAACGATGTGGACTTTCAGGTACCGGTGGGCGGCATGGCCGTATGGACTGGTTTTGACACCCGCATTCATCTGAAAACGCTGGCGGAGAAGGCGCTGCAGCAGGGCCTCTATTTCTATGACGGCCATACCTTCGATGTGCCGGGCAGGAAAATAAACCACACGCGGCTCGGTTTCGCGTCTATGACGCCATCAGAGCTGGAACAGGCGGTGGGCATCCTCCGTAAAATTATCAGGAAGATATAGGAGAAGAATGCATTTTAACCAAGGCAGATTCTTCCACGATAGCCCTTGTTTTAGGCAGGCATTCCGGATAATTTTCGCGGATGTATTTCACCAGTTCTTCACGCATGTAACAGCGCAGGTCAAAGGCATTTCCCGACGTGGCGGCGCTCATCAGTGTTCTGACCTCGATGGTGCGTTCAGTCGTGTTCGTTACCTGTAATGCGCTGGCGCGTCTGTCCCACAGGGGGGAGGCCATCAGCAGCCGGTTGAACTCCGCCCTGATTTTATCTACCGGTGCTGAATAATCGAGATAAAAGAAGGCTGTCCCCAGTATTTCGGAACTGGTGCGGGTCCAGTTCTGGAAAGGTTTCTCAATAAAATAATTGATCGGCAGGATCAGTCTCCGCTGGTCCCAGATATTCAGTACCACATAGGTAAGGGTAATTTCTTCCACACGTCCCCATTCACCCTCCACTACCAGCACATCATCGATACGGATGGGCTGTGTAAAGGCGATCTGAAAACCGGCAAGCAGGTTGCCCAGCGATTTCTGCGCAGCAAAACCAATGATGATACCGCTGACGCCTACGCCGGTAAGCAGGCCTGCGCCCAGTTTGCGCAGACTGTCAAAACTCAGCAGGATGGCACAGGCGGTGAGTATTAATACGACGGAGATGGCCAGTTTACGTATAAATTGCAGCTGGGTACGTATTTTCCGCTCTTTCAGGTTGTTGGTCTTCTTCAGGTCGTACGTATGGTACACATAATCTTCTGATACTTTGATGGCGCCAATCACCAGTGCGGCGAAGGAAAGCGTGAGCGCTATTTCCACTACGCGGCTCAAGAGTGGCTCATCTTTAGCGGGTATCCGCATCAGTGGCATCAGCATGTTAAGGATGAGCAGCGGCAGGAAATAATTAAATGCTTTTCCCAGGTGGAGCAGTGAACTGTGTATCAGTGAAAAATCTCCGTCTTTTGCAGCTGTTCTGCGCAGGAACTGCGCCAGCAAAAACTTGATCAGCCATCCTGCAATTACTGAAATGCCCACCAACATCAAATCCCATATGATGTTGGGCAAATGGTCCGTTTTTTCTAATATATCATTCCACATAGGCGCGCAGGGCACAAAAACGGTGCCGCAGGGGGATTCTAACATTAAAATAATGTTAGAATCAAATTATCGTGTCGGTTTTAAAAAGACAATTGAATAATTTTTATCATAGCATATCGTTATTGAGTACAACCAAGATCAGATATTCCTGTATGAAAAAATTCCTCTTCCTGCTGTTGAATGTTATGCCTGCTGTATTGTTCGCCCAACAGCGTTATAATCTCGATATGGAAAAAACAGATTCGTCGTCGGCGTTGCCCACAGGCTGGACAGGCTTTGCCGCCAAACCCACAGATGACTGTCATATGTTGGCGGATAGTGTAACGGTTTATTCGGGGAAATATGCTATGCTGTTAACGAAAGACAGTATTCAGGCAACAACTCCCGCTATAGTGGTTTATGAGATACCGGTAGACTTTTATGGTAAAACCGTGAAGCTGCGCGGGTACGTACGGACCGAAGCGGTAGAAGGTGGCTGGGCAGGGCTCTGGATGCGGGTGGACGGAACGAGGGCTTTTGATAACATGAGCAATCGCGGTATCAAAGGCACCACGCCGTGGACACCTTACGAAATAGAACTGAAACTGGACAAATCAGCTACGCAGGTGACGCTGGGAGGACTGCTGACCGGAAAAGGCAAAATGTGGATGGACAGTCTTTCTTTTTTTGTTGACGGGAAAAATATGGCGCTGGTACCGGAGGCGAACATTAGCGATAAAAAAGATGAGCTCAGCTGGCTGAAAGCCCACGCCATGCCGTTGAAGACGGTGGATGCCGGTCATGGCAGCGAAGACCTGCAGGGCCTGAAACCATTGATTGGCGATGCACGGATAGTAGCGTTAGGTGAATGCACACATGGCTCCAGCGAAATATTCCGGATGAAGCATCGGCTGCTGGAGTTCCTGGTGACAGAAATGGGTTTCCGCATTTTTGCAATAGAAGCCAGTATGCCGGAAACCAATATGATGAATGAGTATGTGTTACATGGTAAAGGCAGTGCGGAAAAAAGCCTCGATGCCATGTATTTCTGGACATGGAATACCCGGGAGGTGTTGGCAATGGCCAAATGGATGCGGGCCTATAATATCGCGCATCCGGATAAGATGGTGCAGTTTGTGGGTTTTGATATGCAGTTCAGCAAAGGCGCTTGTGACAACCTGTCGCAGTTTGCCGCGCAGTATGCGCCGGAACTGAGGCCGGTGGTGGACTCTGTAGTACTGTTCTTCGATAAACATAAGGGCATTAGTTTAAATCATCCTGTCTCCCGTGAAGAAAAAGCGAAGGTTGCCGGATGGCTGGAGGAGGCCGTTGACCTGTTTAAAAAACACCGGCAACAATATGCGAAGCTGGCGGGAGACACTATGGTGGCGTGGCAGGCCCATCATCTGGTGGTGTTGCAGCAATTCCTGAAATTGAACACGGATTTCCGTTCCGTTCGTAATATTCGTGACGATGCCATGGCAGAGAATGTGGCCTGGATAGCAGCGCAATATCCCGGTCAGAAGCTGGTATTATGGGCACATAATGGACACATAGGCAGAAGGCCAGCCGTCATGGGTGGTCATCTGGACAAGACATTTAAAAAAGACATGGTGGTTTTGGGCTTTGGTGTTGCAGGAGGGCAGTACACGGCCATGAAAAAAGGCCCGGTCTTGCGGAGCGACAATGTCCTCTGCGCGCCAATACCGCGGTCATTTGAACGTTATGCGCAGGCCAGCGGCATTGGTAATTTTATACTTGATATCCGCAGACAGCAGCTGCAGGATAAAAGGGCGTCATGGCTGTTGTCCAGCGCCCGTTTGCGCAGTATCGGCGCATTGGCAGTGGAGCAGTGCAACTCCCAGTTTGAAGGCGGTATATTGCCGGATGTTTACGATGCTATTATCTACCTGGAGAACACTACTGCCAGTAAAATGAATATCAGCCAATAGGCGTCACCGTTACCAGCGGTACGCTATCTTTAGTAAAAGGTGGCTATAACGCACTGAGACGCGCAGAGGTTTACATATTTGGAATTAGCCCGCGTGATGTATATATTTAGTGACTGTAAGGTAGAAATTTCACGTTACTGCTAAAATTCCATTATTGATGAAGAAAATATTATCAGGCATGGCACTGTTGCTATGCAGTTTTTCCACGCTCCTTGCGCAAAAATATCAGGCCGACTGGAACTCACTCAACAAACGGGGCATTCCTGCATGGTTCAACGAGGCCAAGTTCGGCATCTTTATCCATTGGGGCGTGTATGCCGTGCCTTCCTTTGCCGTGGTAGGCCCTGGCGGTTATTCTGAATGGTACTGGTATAACCTCGACGGCACCAAAGAAGGCAGTCACGCTAAGGTGCAGGCCTTCCATGATCAACAGTACGGTCATGACGTGCCTTATCAGCAGCTGGAAAAACAATTTAACGCATCCCTCTTTGACCCGGCGCAGTGGGCGGATGTATTTCAGCGCTCCGGCGCCCGCTATGTGGTGCTTACCTCCAAACATCATGAGGGATATTGTTTGTGGGACAATAAACAGGCCGATGCCTCCTGGGGCCGGCCCTGGAACGCAGTAACGGGAACGCCTAAACGGGATTTGCTGGGCGACCTGACAGTGGCCGTCCGTAAGGCGGGCCTGCGCATGGGATATTATTATTCGCTGTATGAATGGTTTAACCCGTTATGGAAATCAGACAGGCAGCGGTATGTAAAAGAAGTGATGATGCCGCAGTTCAAAGACCTGGTGACCCGGTATAAACCATCGGTTATTTTTTCCGATGGCGAATGGGAGATGTCTGACACCGCGTGGCATGGTACAGAGCTGCTGGCATGGCTGTACAATGAATCGCCGGTGAAAGATGAAGTAGCTGTAGATGACCGCTGGGGCAGCAATACACGCGGCAAAAACAACGGCGCCACTTATCTGACATCGGAATACGGCAGTGGCATGCAGCCGGGCGTGGTATGGGAAGAGAGCCAGGGCATCGGACAATCATACGGCTACAACCGGATGGAAACCGCAGACGATTATAAAAAAAGCAACGACCTGCTGTTACTGTTGACAGACATCGTATCACGCGGCGGCAACCTGTTGCTGGATATCGGACCTACCGCCGACGGACGTATCCCGGTAATTATGCAACAGCGGTTGCTGGACATGGGCGCATGGCTGAAAATAAACGGTGAAGCCATCTATGAAACGAAACCCTGGAAAGAAACCCGCCAGTGGAGCGGTGGTAAAAGGCCTGAGGTAAAAGAAGCCAGCTATATGTCTGGTTACAATATCTCCACGATGGTGCAACCTTCTGCTGCACACGCACATATAGAAATGTTTTTCACTACCGCGAAAGATGCCTTATATTGCATAGTGCCACGTTTTGAACAACAATTGCTCATCCGTAACTATACCGCTCCTAAGAATGCCGCCTGTAGTATTCTGGGTTGCAACAAATCAATCAAAGGGCAGCAGCGGGGAAAGGATTATGTGATCGATTTATCGGGGCTTCGCCCGGGAGATGTTTCTCCACAACTATTTGTAGTGAAGATAAAATAAGCGCTCATGAATTTTGAAGTAGACTGCCTCCGCGAGGCTGGGCTGCTGGACGCACCCTCATTGTTATCTGTATTGGGAGAAGGCTGGACGGAAAACGATGTCCGCCGCCTGTATCCGTTAGCGTTACCACAGGCAATAACAGGCCGGAAGATGGAACTGGTGCGGCAACTGGCCGATGCTGACGGGCATTCCCGTTTATACCGGGTAGGGGAGTATTACCTGTTTGAATCTATCGATGGCTGGATGCATGATATATTTGCCAGCGAGCCGCTTATGCTGGACCTCATAGCGGCCATGCAACACCTAAAGCAAAAAGGATAAAAAAAATAGAGACCCCGGTTGATTGCAGCCGGGGTTTCGTACTTTTAGGCGGTAAAAAGAACCATCAGCATGTCTCAGAAAATCCAGCTGCTTGCTATTTCCGGCAGCACCCGCCAACAGTCTTCGAACCATCAGTTGATACAGGCTATCGCCGCCCTGGCCGCAGATGTGGCCGATGTACAGCTGTTTGAAGGACTGACCGGCATCCCGCATTTTAATCCCGATCTTGATACGGACCAGCCTCCCACTGAGGTGACTGCTTTTCGCGAACGCCTGCGTGCTGCCGATGCCCTGCTGATCTGCACCCCGGAATATGCGATTGGTGTGCCGGGCACTCTGAAAAATGCCATCGACTGGACCGTTTCTTCCATGGAGTTCTCTAAAAAGCCTGTAGCGTTGATCACGGCCGGCACCTCCGGCGTAAAAGCCCATGCATCCCTGTTGGGCACTTTGCTGATAATAGAGTCGAAAATAGCCACTGAAGCGCAGCTGGTGATTTCCGCAGTGAGAACGAAAGTGAGTCAGGAGGGGGTTATTACAGACGCGGACACACTGGATAAAGTAAAGGCGCTGGTACATGCGTTGATAGCAGTGGTGAAGGAAGAACCTGTGGAGCTGCTTCCCCCACCATCGCTGCGTTAAATTATTTTCTGTGCCATGGTATCAGCGTGTCTGCCGGCACATCATATTCGTAAAGCTTTCTTGTTGCGGTATTGATATATAACCATCCATCGGTGACAAATCGGGGGTTGGAATGGTCTTCCTCTTCCACATGGTGACCAAGATGGATGATCATGTATTCCGCGGAATCTGTTTTCTCTGTGTTGTCCAGTATCCAGGTAAAGGAACTGTCTTTCACGGCGAATTTGATCAGTTCATTGCTGGTTTCCTTTGCGTAAGCCATGATCAATGAATCAGCCCAGGCCGGTGTGGCGCCGGGAATATTGTTGGCATCAGTTTTTGCCTCCGCTGTTCCAGCGGCGGGCGGCGCGGCGTTGACAGTAGCTGTGGTGGTGTCGGTTTTCCCTTGTTGGTCATTTCGGTCAGCACAGGCCATGGTCATGCATACAGGCATCAGGTAAATAAAATACTTCTTCATAAATTATGTCTGGTATATAAACGTCTACCTCGGCGCTAAAGTATGTAAATAAATTAATACCTGTTGGATTATGCCGGAAAAAACAATACCAGGTATGGCGCTATAGCCTGTGTAGCAGCTCATGTACCGGGCATAAACAAAATGTTTTTTTTAAGGAGGATGGAAATTTTTTTTATCTTCCTCCCTATGAGAAAACTATTGTCCGTCCTATTTTTGTTCCCGTTATTTTCCTTTGCCCAACGCCAGGTGGCTATTACCATGGATGACGCGCCTATTATGGCTTTGCCGCCATATTACACCGCTGCGCAACGTAAAGCTGTCAGCGAAAAACTGCTTCAGCAAATCAACGCGTTACGCACGCCGGTGAGCGTCTTCATCGTTGGCGACAACTGCATCGCCCCCGATAATCAGCAGCTGCTAAAGAAATGGACCGACAACCCGCTGATAACGCTAGGCAGTCATACGCTGCATCATCCCAATTGTGCTGATTTGTCCATCGACAGTTTTAAAATGGAAGTGATGGTGAATGATTACATCATCAGGGCTGTAGCGAAAGATAAACCAGTGCCTTATTTCCGTTTTCCCTACAATGACATGGGGAAGGACAGCATGGCACAGGCCGAAAGAACAGGCTATCTGAAAGAAAAAGGATATACGGCTGTCCCGTTTACGATAGAGAGCAATGACTACCTGTTTGAACGGTACTATCAGGATGCGTTAAAGACAAAAGATAACCGCAAAGCGAAAGCCATAGGGGAAGCGTATATCCGTTACACGTTATTTTCGTTTGATTATTTCGAAAAACTGGCGCGGGAGGTATTTGGCCGTGACATTCCACAGGTATACCTCTGTCATGTGAACCAGCTGAATGCCGACCATTACACTGCGCTGGTGAAAGCCTTGCAGCAGCGTGGCTATCGGTGTGTGTCCCTGCAGCAGGCAATGCAGGACAATGCCTACAATACGCCACTGTACGATCATAGCCCGTATGGCTTTTCCTGGCTGTTCCGCTGGATACCGGATGCGGCTATACGGAAAACGCATCTGCGAAACAGCCCGGAGTCGGATAAAGAGCTGGCGGCGTTTAAGTGATTATAATTTTGCCTTGATATTTTTCAGCTGATGGATATGCCTTTGCGTATGGGTGTTGATGAACTGTATCCATTCGTAGCGCGTGAAGGGACCGAAGCCGTACACGACAAAATCGAGACAGGTATCTTCCAGCGTAGTGGTTTGCGCCGCATGGAGGAGGCTGTCCCACCGCTGGCGCAGGCCCTGCAACAGCGCTTCTTTATCATGGCTTTCCTGTGTGGGCAGTACCATTTCCGGCGAGGGGTATTTGGCGTTGAAGTTGAGGAACAGGTCACGGATGGCCTGCAGCTGTTCGTCCGGCTGACGGTCAGTAGGGGCGGTGTTGCCGTATACAATTCCGCAATCGGCCGCTTTATAGACATGCTCCGCCACCTGTCCGGGCGTCCAGCTGCCTTCAAATGGACGGTCATTGATCTGCGCTGCGGAAAAGGAAGATACTGTTTCCAGCAGTGCGTTGCCGGTGGCTTCTACTTCAGTGATGAGTGCTTGTCGCATAACATGTGGGTTTTGATGCAAACTTACTATGCTTTCACCGCCCCAGGAGGGTGTAACTATGACTTTTCACGGGGTGCATTGCGACAATGCATTTTAATAGCTATCTTGTGCGTGAAAATATATTCCACGTAAAAGAACTCACCATGGATTTACAAACATTTATGACTGCCATGAATGCTGCCCGGCCCCCTGATGGGCTGACAGTGTATTTGCAGGCATTGTGGTATGCAGGCAAAGGTGACTGGGACCATGCGCATGAGCTGGTCCAGGACCTGCCGGACCGCGATGCGGCCCATATTCACGCCTATCTGCACCGCGTTGAAGGCGACCAGTGGAACGCAGACTACTGGTACCGCAGGGCAGGGGAAAAAAGCCCCGCTGTAGGACTGGAAACAGAATGGCAACAGCTCGTCAGCAGTATGCTGGTTGCCGGTAAAAAGTAAACATCAACCTAACTCAACAAATATTTTATGAAAGAAAAAATCATACTGACCGCCCTCTTAGCTGGCGGATGTTATATGGCACAGGCACAGGACCAGAAAGCCAAACCGGAAGATACCGAAATCTACAATCCCGTTCCGCCGGAAGTAAAGCCCGGCAAAAAATGTGGAGACGCTCCTTCTGATGCCGTTATCCTGTTTGACGGATCTAACCTTGACCAATGGGTAATGGCAGACGACAGGAACACACCTGCCAAATGGGACGTATCTAAAGGTATCCTGACGGTCAACAAACAGGCAGGTAACATCGAAACCAAAAAATCGTTTAACAACTATCAGCTGCATATCGAATGGCGTGTACCGGCCAACATTACCGGCACCGGCCAGGGCAGGGGCAACAGCGGCGTATTCCTGGCTTCCATTGGCAAGGGCGATGCAGGCTATGAGTTGCAGGTACTGGATTCCTACAATAACAAAACGTATACAAACGGCATGGCGGGCAGCATCTACAAACAACATGTTCCGCTGGCCAATCCTATTAACAAGCCGGGTGAATGGCAGGCATATGATGTGATCTGGACAGCGCCTGTATTTGGCAGCGATGGTAAACTGGTAAGCCCGGCCAGGGTGACCGTACTGTTTAACGGGGTATTGGTACAGAACAATGTGGAGCTGAAAGGTCCTACCCAGTATATCGGTACTCCGGCCTATCGTCAGGCACATGGTCCCAGCCCTATCAAGCTGCAGGCCCATGGTGACAAGAGCGAGCCACTGAGCTTCCGGAACATCTGGGTACGCGAGTTATAATTCTTTTTTGCTGCTCATTTGAGTATCAGATGGGCAGCAAAAACCATTTCCCGCAGCAGTAACTGCATGTCTTCCAGCAGCCAGTCAAACAACGGGTCTTCCTGCCTTCGCCTGTAGGCCGTCACTACTTTCCCCACTACTTTTGTTAACCGGTAGCTCATGATAAAAGGGGTTCGAACGGTGTTAGTACTTTTCTCATAAATATAATATTTGCCGAATACAAACTTACTGTCGGATTCTTATATCCGGGGGCCTCTATTACGACAAAAAAGGAGGTTGTTTACGACATTGGTTTTTTTTATATTTGGTACATGAAACACATATCCATCCTCGTCCCCAAAGGTGATGTAGCCCTATCTTGCATCGAAGGCTCATTTACTGTGTTTAACAAGGTCAATGACTTTCTGGCCGCATCGGGCAGATCCCCTTTATTTAAAGTGCAGCTGGTGGGGCTTGCACGGGAAGCAGAAACTTACCACCGTCTTTTTGCTGTAACACCGGACCTCACGCTGGATGAAGTCAGTCAGACAGACCTGATTGTTATTCCTGCGGTGAACGGCGACATGCAACAGGTGATCAGTCAGAACCAGGAATTCTTCCCCTGGATTGTAAAGCAGCACCATAAAGGCGCCGAAGTGGCCAGCCTTTGTGTGGGCGCATTCCTGCTGGCATCCACCGGATTGCTGGACGGAAAAAAATGTGCCACCCACTGGTTTGCCGCTCACCATTTCCGGAAGATGTTCCCCGACGTACAGCTGGTCTCAGAAAAAATCATTACAGATGAAGGTGGTATCTACTCCAGTGGCGGGGCGGCCTCCTTCTACAACCTGATCATCTACCTGGTGGAGAAATACGCCGGCAAGGAACTGGCCATCCTCTGTTCCAAGATGTTTGAAATTGAATTCGAACGCAGCAACCAATCACCCTTTATCATCTTTGAAGGCCAGAAAAGCCATGATGATGAACCTATCCGTAAAGCCCAGGAATACATCGAAAATAATTTCTCGGAAAGAATCACGGTAGACCAGCTGGCCACCATGTTCTCCCTCAGCCGCAGAAACCTGGAAAGACGTTTTAAAAAGGCTACCTCCAATACAGCCGTTGAATATATGCAGCGCGTAAAAATTGAAGCTGCCAAAAACAGCCTGGAAAGAGGTTCTGAAAACGTAAGCGAAGTAATGTATAAAGTAGGATACACCGACACCAAAGCATTCCGTACCACCTTCAAAAAAATCACGGGCCTCTCTCCGCAGGAGTACCGTAACAAATACAACAGACAAGCCATCGCCAGCTAACTGCAGGGACGGCTGTCTGATTTTTGTAGCTTTTCTTCCTCATTCAGTCTGCATCCGGATGGGTATTTTACTGCCCATCCGGGAAGGATTTGTGCTGTCCGTGCGTTATCAGGGACAGGCATAGTTTTTATCCCTGTCACCGTATAAAAACACGGTGATATGAAAACATGCCCGGACGAATCCAACAGGGAAGCACATACTTTTTACCAGGAAGCACTCCACCACCTGAATGCCAGCGGCGCCGACTATATGCTCGGCGGCGCCTTTGCCATGTTCTTTTATACCGGTATCTACCGTGACACCAAAGACCTGGATATTTTCTGCAAATGGACCGAATACCCTAAAATCCTGCAATATTTTGCCGTGCAACCCGGCTACCGGGTAGAACTTACTGACGTACGCTGGCTCGCAAAAGTGTATAAAGGCGATTATTTTATCGATATTATTTTTGATACGGTCAACAATATCTGCCGGGTAGACGATACCTGGTACCAGCACACCGTCAGCACCACCTTTGAAGAGGTGCCGGTGAAACTGATGGCCCCGGAAGAACTGGTATGGTGCAAGATTTATGTGCAGAACCGCGAACGCTTCGATGGCGCGGACGTGAACCATATCCTGCTGCGGTGCAAGCCGTTCGACTGGAAACGGCTGCTTTTCCGGCTCGATCAGCACTGGCATCTGTTACTGGCGCAACTGTTGATATTCCAGTTCGTATATCCGGCTGATTATCCGGACATCATTCCGCGCTGGCTGTTTGATGAGCTGATGGACAGGGCCCGTCAGCAGTATGAACTGCCACCGGCGGTGGAAAAGGTCTGCCGCGGTCCTTTCATCGACCAGACCCAATACGAAATCGACGTCAAAATATGGAATTATAAAGCATACACTATTAAAACCGTATAGTCATGACCGATACCAAACATCCTGTCCGCATTGCTGCTGTGGCAGATCTGCATATAACGGCGGCGGACAAAGGCCAATGGACCGAATGCTTCAAAGAAGTGGCTACGCAGGCAGATATCCTGCTGCTGTGTGGCGACCTGACCGACACCGGCGACGAATCAGAAGCCGCGGTATTATACGATGAACTGAAAGTCTGCAATATCCCGGTCATCGGGGTGATGGGCAACCATGACTGTGAAAAAGGACGGCAGAAAATTATCCGTAACATGATCCAGGGCATCGCCAATGTGCATATCCTCGATGGAGAGGCTATTGTGGTGCATGATATCGGTTTTGCCGGCGTAAAAGGCTTTGGCGGCGGTTTTGACGGTCATATGCTGTCCATGTTCGGGGAAAACGCGATGAAAGCGTTTGTGCAGGAGGCGGTGGATGAAGCGCTGCACCTGGACAGGGCGCTGGCCAAAATAGAGAAAGAGCATCCGGGCATGAAAAAGCTCGCGCTGCTGCATTATTCACCTGTGTCGGAAACAATTGCCGGCGAGCCGGAGCAGATCTATCCTTTTCTGGGCTCTTCCAGGCTGGCAGAGCCGCTTGCCCGCCACAAGGTAGTTGCCGCTTTCCATGGCCATGCGCATCATGGCCGGCTGGAAGGCCATCTCGGCGACGTGAAAGTCTTCAATGTGGCAAAACCGATACTGCTGGGCGCCGGGTATAAACATCCGTTTTTTATGTTCGAGGTGAGCTGAAGCCTGTACATTTTTTGCTGTCATAACGTTACCGTATATACGAAGGGACCGCTACCGGCGGTCCCTTCTAAATTTCATGTCATCGGTTACAGGTCTTCCGTCAGCGGTTCGTCTCCCGCCAGTTCTTCATCGTCAATAGGTGTTTGTTCCGGTATATCCTCTTCCGCCCTTTTCTGTTGTATTATCCGTTCCCTGCTATGTGGATCTTGCGGATGCAACGTTTCATCTGTAACCTTTTTGTGCTCATTGCTACGGTCAGAGCCGGTTGTTTTTTCTTCTGCTGGCATAAAAAAAGATTTACGGATGGAAAATAAAACCGGTACGCTACCGGCCTGCCTTGTCATGGTAGGCCTGTTCCCATGCATTGATAGCCTCGTCCGGAGTACTGCCGGTGCCGAGGATGACAGCATCGCTTCCTGCACCCAGTACACAGAAATATTCAGGCCCGTCGCGATATACATCAGGCATAAAATTTCTGGCGGCAGGAGGGAGTGCCGGATTACTATAGTCTATCTTTACATGTTCTCCTTCTAACGAGAAATGGTTCATACTTGAGCTGTTTTCTCCACCTATCCGGTCTAAAAACCATGCCGTTGCCGCCAGTCATTTTCTTTGTTTTATACAATAAAAGCAGGGAAATGTGCAACGCCCGGGACCGCCGGTTATATTACTTTTGCCGTGACAGACGCAACCTTCGGTAGCATATCAGCATGAACTGCAAAAACATAAAACATATTGTGTATTTGTGTAGCTAAACTGCCGCTGCCGTGGCTACTGTCAACCTTTTTGACAAAAGAATATCTTTTATAACAGTTGTAGGTTAATGATAAACCGGGGTATTCCTATCCCGGTTTTTTCATGATTTGTGTAGGTTGTTCCACGATGAAAACCGGCTACAGCCTTGTGTCAGGGGGCTGTACACTTGTGTCCGAAATTTGTGTTAGGAATGGACATGCGTTATTCCCGTATTTTAGCCGGCGAGTGGACCGGTTACCAAAACCTGATTTTCGATAAGCTGTACAGATGGGGCGTTGCAGCTGTGAAAATGTTACCCAATCTGGTGGTGGCCATCATTGTGCTGCTTATGTTCTGGCTGTTTGCCCGGTTAATGCGGCGCCTGGTCTATCGGTTGGTATGGAAAATGACAGGCACCGTAGCTATTTCCGGATTGGTGGCCAGCACTGTTAACCTGTTGTTGTTGCTGATAGGGCTTTTTGTTTCACTGAACGTATTGCGCCTGGACAAAGCGGTCACCTCTATGCTGGCCGGCGCTGGCATTATTGGACTGGCACTGGGCTTTGCGTTTCAGGACCTGACAGCCAACTTTATCTCCGGTATTTTTATCACCTTCCGTAAACCCTTTTCAGTAGGGCATATCATTGAATCCAATGGATTTACCGGCACGGTGAACAACATTCAATTGCGCTCTACCACGATGATCACAGCAGATGGGCTACATGTGATCATACCCAATAAGGATATTTTTCAGAAACCGATCATCAATCATTCCCTGACACCGCTGCGGCGCATTAACCTCACTTTTACCCTGCCCGTCAGCGACCGTCTGCCGGAGGCGGAAAAAATTATGTTGGACATCGTACAGAAAAATAAATCGGTGATACCGAAGCGGCCACGCACGGTACGTTTCGACAGTATTGAAGGGGGCAATGTAAAAGCATTGCTCTGCTGCTGGGTCAATAACGAGCAGGAAGGTACTTATGAAGGCACGGTGCATGAGCTGATCGTAGGTGTGACCAGTGAGTTAAAGAAAGCCGGCATACTTTGATGCCCGCTTTTTGTGTATCTTCCCGGCATGATGCCCACCGCCGAAAATATGACGATTCAACTGCTGGGAACCGGGGACGAACTCCCTTATGACCTGTTGCTGCTGGCCGATCCCTCCCGGGAGATCATTGATTCCTATATCCGTGATTCCCGCGTGTATGTGGCCCTTATTGGCGATGTACGTGTAGGCGTATACGTACTGACGCCTTTGGAAGATAAAAAAGCGGAAGTGAAAAATATTGCCGTACATGAATCATGGCAGGGGAGAGGGCTGGGGAAACAGCTGCTCACCGATGCCGCGATAAAGGCCAGGGACCTTGGTTTCAGGACACTGGTGATTGGTACGGGCAATTCCAGTGTGGCACAATTGTATCTCTACCAGCGCAGCGGTTTTGAAATTACCACTATCCGCAAAGACTTCTTTATACAACATTACCCTGAGCCGATCTATGAAAACGGCATACAATGCAAACACATGATCATGCTTGAAAAGACGCTCTGAAGGGCCATCGCAGAAATGGACAGGCGTGTATCAAAATCGAACAGTTTAAATAAAAAACCTATTTATATTATTCTGATAGCTATGCGTGCGTCAGATTGGCGTTGGATGTGCTGACAATAGTGTCTGTATAAAAAGCCGGTATCATGTTTAAAAGTTACTTCCTTACCACGTGGCGTAACCTGGTGAAAAACAAATTTTACTCCCTGATCAACATTGCCGGTCTCACTACCGGGCTGGCGGTTGGATTGCTGATCCTGCTGTGGGTGCAGGATGAACGTAGCTTTGACCGCTTCCACCGGCACAAAGACCAGCTGTACCGGTTGGAGAACAGGGTGGGCACGGGCGTAAGCCGCCACATCTGGACCGTCACTAACGCTCCTATTGCGGTGAATGCGCAGGCCCGGCTGCCGGAAGTGAAAGGCATGTTGCGAATAGCTGATAACTATGTTTGGTCTTCTTTCCGGTACAACAACCAGCTGTTTGCTGCCAACAAAGCATTCTTTACAGACACGACGCTTTTTTCATTGTTTGATTTTCCGCTGGTCCAGGGAAACCCCGCCCAGCCTTTTCCTGGCCCGCATACGGTTGTGATGACGGAAAAAGCCGCGCATAAATATTTCGGTAATGAATCCCCGCTGGGAAAGGTGATCATGGCCAACGACAAAACCAGTTTTACTGTCAGCGGTATTATCAGGGATTTTCCCAAGAACTCTTCCATACAGGGAGAATTGTTTTTTCCCATGCAGTTATTGAATGACATGTTCTACGCCGGCAAGGGGAAATATGCCGACCAGGAGTGGAATGAATATAATTTTCAGACGTATCTTTTTCTACAGCCTGGCAGTAAGACCGCCGCGCTGGCCAATCAGCTGCGCAACATACACCTGGAGCACAACCCGGAAGACACTGACATAGAATACCTGCTGCAACCGCTGGCCAGCATGCATCTATACGATGCCGACGGACGGGAAGACGGGATGCAGACAGTGCGCATTTTTGCGATCATCGCTGTCTTGATACTGGCTATTTCTGCCATTAACTACGTGAATCTCTCCACCGCCCGGGCGGTATTAAGGGCCAAAGAAGTGAGTGTGCGCAAGATCATCGGGGCGGAAAGGAGACAGCTGTTTCTGCAGTTTATATTGGAAACGGCTTTTGTTTTCGTATTGTCGCTGGCGTTAGCCCTGATAATAGCCAGTGCGTTGCTGCCGTTGTTCAATCAATTGTCCGGAAAAGAGCTGGTCATCAATTTTATGAGTGGCCGCCTCTGGATGCTCGTAGGCGTTACCGGCCTGGCCACACTGGCGGTGTCCAGTATTTATCCGGCGTTGATGTTGTCGTCGTTTGAGCCGTTGAAGGCGCTCAAAGGCGTAGTGGTAACGGGTATCCGCAACATCACTTTCCGCCGCGTATTGGTGACCGGACAGTTTGCGATTTCCATCGGGCTTATTACCGGTACGCTGATCATCGGGCGGCAGCTGCATTTTATGCGGACACAAAATCCCGGTTACGATAAAGAGCATGTGCTGATGTGCCAGTTGTCACAAGGCAATGCGCACTACGAAGCCATCCGGGAACGGATGCTGCGCGAGCCGGAGATCAAAAGCATGGTCAGGGCCTCCGGCAATATCGCCATGTTGGGCGTACAGTCCGGCGATACACAATGGGAAGGCAAAGAGAAAGGAGAGACGGTGATGGTGTATCCGCTCAGCGTTGAAAAGGATTTTATTTCTTTCTTTAAAATGCAGTTGTTGGCAGGAACTAATTTCTCCGGTACGCCGGCAGATTCTGCGCATTATATCCTGAATGAAACCGCCGTACGGGAAATGGGGCTCAAAAACCCGGTAGGCCAGCGTTTCCGGTTGTGGAAAAAAGAGGGGACTATTGTTGGCGTCATCAAAGATTTTCACTTCGCTTCGCTCAGGGTGAAGATAGAGCCGGTAGTGCTTTATTATCAGCCGGAACGCAACGATATGTTGCTGATGAAGACCAGCGGGCGCGAAGCCTCCGGCGCCATTGCCGCTTTAGAGAAAATATGGCAGCAATACAGTCCGGACATACCGTTTGAATATCATTTCATGGACGAAACATTTGACGACATTTACCGGGCTGACGGGCGTACCGGATCGCTGTTCAACGTATTTGCCGGTATTGCCATTTTTGTGTCCTGCCTTGGTTTGCTGGGGCTGACGGCTTACACTGCGCAGGTGCGTACCCGTGAGATCGGTGTCCGTAAGGTGCTGGGGGCGGGCGTGAGCAGTATCGTACGTTTGCTGACCCTGGATTTTATCCGTTTAATATTAATCGCCAACCTGATCGCGCTGCCGGTTTCCTGGTGGGCCATGAGCCGGTGGCTGAACGAATTTGCCTATCGTATTCCGCTCAGCTGGACCGTCTTTCTTTTCTCCGGATGTATAACATTGCTCATTGCGTTGTTTACCATCAGTTTTCAATCTATAAAGGCCGCCACGGCCAATCCTGTCAGGAGCCTCAGGACAGAATAAATTTATTTCCAGAATCCCAGCGCCTGTATGTGGTCGCTGGCACAGCCTCTTGCCTTTAATATTTTCCTGGCCGCCACTACCAGGTGGGAGTTGCCGGCGAGATAATATTGCCATGACGGGTGCAATGCCTGCTGTTCCAGTTGGGTGAGCAGTGCGGTTGCGTTGGGCATGGTATCCAGTGGCAGTTCAGGGAATGTCTGTGCAAACTGGCGGTGTGCTGCTTCGGGTATTACGACCATTCCGGATATCCAGTTGTGGGAAGCTGCCAGTTGCTGCAGTCCGTTGAAATGTCCAATCGCGCTCTGGTCACCGATCATCACGAGGTGAGAGCCCTGTACTATTTTTTGCCGGGTGCCATCCACACCGATATAGTGCATGGTGTCGCCAGGGGAAAGGCTTTTCGCCCATTCAACACCGGCGCCTTCGTGGCTGGTATCAATAAAAAGGGTACAGGTGCGGAGAGTGACATTCCAGCGGGCCGGCGTATAGTCGCGATAGTGATATGGCGCTACGCGGCATTTGATATGAGGCGGTGACTGCCAGTTGTGCATGTTCACACCGGGCAGGTGAAGGTCTATTTCGCAGAAACCGGTTGTTTCCCAATGCCGAACGTCCAGCACAGATCCTTGCCGGTTAATGGTTTTCTCGAGGAGCCCCATGCGGCGTTGACGTAAAGTAGTTGTTTCCATGTGCATTTATTTACCATGCAAAACAACGAATGAATCATTGTCCGGGAAATAGACAATCAAAGGGAAAGATTGGACAAATCGCGGTATCTGGCACGGAACGTCAGGGGCGTTTCACCTGCCAGCTTACGGAATACGCGCGTGAAATAGGTATGATCTTCAAAGCCGGTGCGGAACGCGATCTCTTTGGTGGTCAGGTCTGTATAGTAAAGCAGCCGTTTGGCTTCCCGTAAGGACTCCTGCTGTATCCAGTGGCTGACAGGAAAGCCGGTATGTCCTTTTACCACTTCGTTGAGATAGGAAAGGGAGAGGTTCATTTTCTCCGCATAGGCGGCCGGGCTTTTCAGGGAGAGAAAATGTTCTTTCACCAGTTCTTTGAACTGCCGGGTGATAATGGCTGCGCGGTCGTTCTGTTGCCGGCCGCTGTCGCTGGCTTGCAGGAATGCTGCGGCCACCATGCCTACGTAGGCGTCAATCAGGGAATGCAGCACTTTGCGTTGCAGGGGATCGCTGCCCGACAGCTGATCGTATTGAAACACCAGCTGAAGGCATTGTGTGAAAGGGCTGATATCGTCCACCGGAATACATTGCTGTTCTCCTTTGGCGTTTTCAAAGATATTGCGCCAGGTGTCCTGTACCAGCGGGATGTCTACCGCAAGGAACCAGCCCTGGGAAGTACCATTGTCCATGTAATGATGCACCTGTCCGGGTGCGATGAACCCGATGCCTTTGCCCTTGGGGCTATGAGGCGCGAAGTCGACCATCAGCTCCATTTGACCGCTGTCCTGCAGGAAGAACACGAAGTAGTCGTCGCGGTGCGGTTCCAATGCTTCCAGGGTACCGGGTTTTATCTGGGTATATTTTATTTCAATCCCGTTGCCGAAATGGGCTTTATGGGTGGGTACCTGTTTTCTCTTTTGTTGTTTGCCGGGCATAGTATATTTATTTAGGATGACAGGAGCGCGTAGGCTGTTTCGGCGGTCCGCAGCGCGATGGTGGCGTCTTCGCCGGCGTTGAGGCTCCAGGCGGCGGAGAGGCCGCTGTAGGCGATGATCCACCGCAGCAGGCGGGAAGGCTCTATGCGGGCGGCGGTACTGACTACCGCTACCTGGCCGGCGAGCCGTCCGGGGGCGCCGGCTGTTTCCTGGTCAGGGTTGCAGAAGATATTGGCGTAGTCGTAGCCGCGGTCGCCCCATAATCCTTTGGGATCGATGGCCAGCCATCCTCTGTCGCCGCCGTCGAGTACGTTGCCATGATGAAGATCGCCATGCAGGATGCTTATTTCCTGCTGATGACGGAGCAGGTCGTGTGCAATCAGCTGTGCGTCTCCGAGGATGCCACCGTATTTGTCGGCCGCAGGGCGCAGCTCATCGAACCATTTTTCCAGTGGCACCAGTTGAGCGGGTGGCGGCGTGCTACGCGGGGCGTGGAGCAGGTCTGCCACTTCGCAGATAATACGGCTGGCGGCGGCGTCTTGTCCGTTACGCGCCATTTCCGCCAGTAGCGGTGTGCTGTTGACCCGTTCCAGCAGCAATGCGGGCCCGTGCTGTTGCAGCACTTTCACGGCGCCTGTGCCGTTCCAGTAGGTCATTAATAAGCCGCCGCGTTGCTCTTCTGTTTCGAGGGCTATTTTCAGCATGGCGGGCTGTTGTTGGTAACGTACTGGTTGGAGCCAGCAGGAGTAGGTTTTGAATGGCTTGCCGTCGGGTTCCAGCTGCCATTGTTGCAGATAATGTTTCCGTTGCTGGCCACCGGCCCTGAAAGCAGCTGCTGTTCTCCATTCCTGCACAGGGGCGGTGTTATGATGCTTGGACATCCGTTGAAAGGAGATCGTTGTTAGAAAAAAAGTCCCTCCGGCTGGCGGAGGGACAACCGGTTATGACGGTATATTATCTTTTGCGATAACCGTCCAGTCCTGGCTGCCGTGGCCTTTTGCGATCCAGCGGTCCATTTCTTCCGCGATCGCGGGGATAACGGCGAGTTGAGTGCCGCTTTCCTTAGCGGCGTTCATAAACAGCTGGGTGTCTTTGCGGGACATGTTCAGCTCCCAGGACGGTTGGTCGTACGTGCCAGAGGTCAGGCGTTTGAGCCGCGGCACTACCTGTGCGCCAGGGTTCCAGGCGTTGAACAGGGAATACACTTCCTCCATTTTTATGTTGAGCGCCTTGCAGAGTGACAACATATCAGAGAGGCCGGCGGTGAAGGTCACCAGGAAGAGGTTGCCCATCAGTTTAATAGCGGCGGCTTTTCCCGGTTCCGGCCCGAAGTTGAGCACTTTACCGGTGAACGGAGCCAGTTCAGGTTCCAGCTGGCTGATCAGCTCCTGGTCGCCGGACACGAGGATGTTGCCGGTACCTTCCAGTGCGTTGGCAGGGCCCATGAACACGGGCGCATGCTGATAAACAAACCCACGTTCCTTCCATGCTTTGGTGCGTTGCACAGCACCTTCGGCGGAAGTGGTGGTATGATCTATGATAATGGCGCCTGGCTTTAATCCGGCGCTGGCGGCGGCTAACACTTCATCTACAGACGCATCGTCTTTCAGGGTAAGATAAATCCTGTCTGCTCCTTTTACGGCATCTGCCGCATTTTCAAATGCTTTGGCGCCATAGGCTTCCAGTGCAGTTGCACGGGAGGCGGTGCGGTTCCATACCTGTACCTGCAGTCCTTTATTGATCATTGCCCTGACAAAGCTCGATCCCAGCAGGCCCATACCTAAAAATGCTACCATAATGTTGATTTTTTGGCAAAGGTAGGAAAGAGTGGGAATATGGTTTTTACACTTATAAAGTCATCAGCCGCATAAAGGCGGCAGTGCTGCTTTTGTTCTCCCGTGCAGCATGTAGTTCCCGGAGGTAGGGAAAAGTGTGGATATTATACCGGAAAGCGGGCAGCTTGTGGCTGAACTTCTTTTCAAGGTAATCATTGAGCGCTGCGTCGGTTTTATTTCCTTCTATATAGGCATTCAGAAAATAATACAGGCTTTTGTATTCTTTCTCCAGCAGCAGGTGCAGGGCGATGACAAATGCGCCGTAAGTGATATCGTTGCTGCGGGCGATGATACTGCCTGCTTTCTCATAGAAAGCGGTATTCAGCTGCTGGTAATGTTGAGGTAAAAATATCAGGCAGAAATATTCGATGTTGTTGTTTTCAAAAACGCCGCCGGTGGTTTCTCCGCCGTCCATATTGTGCCAGGTGGCCCATTCCATAAATTCGTTGAGCGGCTGCCGGCCGGCCAGCAGTTCGTCCAGCTGATGTGCCAGTCCCTTTACTGTGGGAGCGGTGTCTTTGGCATATTGTTTATAATCCTGCCACTCGAAAAAATAATCGGGCTGGTAGTTTTCCAGCGCTGTCTCAAAAAGAGACACCGGGTCGGTGAACCCGGGTTCATAGGGTTCCGGCTGTAACACTTCTTCCATCTGGGCAATCAGTTCCCTGGTAGTCAGTTCTCCCTGGAACCAGCGGATGATCATATCGTGAAAAAACGGGTATTGTTTTCCCGGAGCATTCATGGACAAACAGGTTTATGAGTGCTAATGTACGAAAGAAGTGATTACAGCGGCGTTCGCAAGCCGTATGGCCGGCGAACGGCCGTTCATCTGTTATTTCTTACCGAAAAACCGCTGCTTCTCGCTTTTTGCTGGCACCATACTTTGTATCGCCGCCGCCGCTTCAATGGAGCGGTCGGCCTCTATAAGGCTGGCGCCATCACGGATGATGGCCTGATAGGCGGCAGCGCGGGCAGTGGCGTCGGGTTGTTTATCGTAGGTGGGCGCGGTGGAAATCATGCACATGACACCGCGCTGATGAAGCGCTTCGTATAGCGGCTGCAGTTGGGTCTTGTTGTCAGGGCCCACGTAGGCCATGATATGCGACCACGGAATGCCGGCGGCTTCATATTCGGCCATGGCCTCCGGTGTTTTGACAAAAGCTTCAAACACAAAGTCCTTGTTGCGGTCATAGTACCAGCGGGCTTCCCTGGCGGTATGCACGGTGATCATGACATGTCCTTCTGCCTGGTTTTTAGTGATGAGGGAAGCGGTCATTTCAAAAGGCACGTCTTTTTTATCGAGGACCAGAACGGTTTTGCCTTTTGCCCAGGTGATGGCTTCCTGCAGGGTAGGGATGCGGTATTCCGTGATGTTACCGTCCACATCTTTCAGCTTCAGTTGTTTCAGTTCGGCCAGGGTGTAGTCGGATACTTTACCGGTGCCGGTGGTGGTGCGGTCCAGTGTGGCATCGTGCATAAGCACGATAGCACTGTCTTTTGTCAGCCGCGGGTCTATTTCAAAAGTCGCGGGCGTATGCCGCAAAGTGTTTTCAAATGCCGCAATGCTGTTTTCCGGGAAACCGGTGTTCACCCCGCCACGGTGACCGCTGATGAAAGGGATGTCTTTGCCGGTATAACGAAGAAATGCCTGTAGCTCTTTGCTGTTGCGGATTTTTAGCACATGCATTTTTTGCGCATGGGCGGACAATTGGGCTGTCAGGAAAGCCGTTGCCAGGAACAGTTTTTTTATCATGATCAGGATTTGACAAGCGCGAAATATATCTGTTTTTTCCAACAATACCGGAAAGGTATATTAAGTTATTTGCATATTTTATTATTCCTATGCTTTTAGGAGAAGATAAAAACGGGAAAACTCCCCTAAATCTTTAGCGTGCATGAATTATTTTTGCAGTTCCTTTTGAGATATAATCATACCATGATCTTTAGGAAAATCGCGAACTGCTGGAATGCTGTCGTTAACATAGGAATACATCCCGGATTGTCTTTTATTGAAACGAGAAGGACAAAACTCCTGAATACGGTGGCTATTCCGGGGGTTATACTGACATTGTATTTCTGTGTTCTCAACCTGGTACAGCACCGGCCGGCATTTGCGCTGGTGAATATCGTCCATACCCTTGGCGATCTGCTGATACTGTACCTGAACAAAAAACAGCGTTACCTGCAGGCAAGGGGAGTGGTGATCGTATTAAGCCTCACCCTGTACGGTATTTCAGGGCTTTTGTTCCGGAACGGGGCGGAGTTTTACCTGATACTCATCCTGGTGCTTACCTACCTGATTTATGACAACAAATGGTTATTAGGTTTCCTTTCTGTATTGATCATTTCTGTGATAGCATTTGTGTACTATGCGCCGGTAATGTGGGACCTGAAGCCACTGGTGCCTTCCGGCAGGATACTGGCCAACCTGGTGATAGCCCTGGGTGTGGCGGTCATCGCCCTGATTTATTTTAAAAGCGTGCATGCGGAATACCAGGAACAGACGGAAGAACAGCGTAAAGTGCTGGACTTGCTGAACCGCGACAAGGTGAAGCTGTTTTCCATCATCGCACATGATATCCGCAGTCCGCTGGCCACCCTGGAAGGGTTGCTGCTTATGTTCAGCAATAACCACTACAGTGAGGCCGAAATGAAATCGGCAGCGAAGGAGCTGCACCTGAAAGTGTCGCAGCTGGGAGAAACGCTCAATAACCTCCTGCGCTGGACAGCCGGACAAATGAAAGGGCTTCATACCGAGCCGGTAGATGTGCTGCTGGCGCCCCTCGTCAATGATGCGCTCAGCACCTTTGAACCCAATATCCGGCAGAAAGGGCTGAAGCTGGACATGTCCGTGGATGACCGCACTCCGGTATATGTAGATACCAATCAACTGATGATCGTGCTGCGTAACCTGATCAGCAACGCTATTAAATTCAGCCACCAGGAAGGGACCATCACCATCAGCACCGCCACAGACAATAAAAACGTATGCCTGGCCGTGACTGACGAGGGCATGGGCATGGACCGCGAGCGGCAGGAAACACTGTTCTCTTTCGGTTATAAACCAGGCTATGGCACCGCAGGCGAACGCGGCTCCGGAATTGGCCTGGTGCTGTGCGCTGAATTTATCCGCCAGAACAACGGCGAAATAAGCGTGGAAAGCACACCAGGCAAAGGCACCACCTTCCGGTTGACATTGCCCGCCGGCCAGGAAAAAACACCGGAAGAAATAGAAGAAGAATGGTGGGCATAAATACCGCTGCCTAAACTTTGCATGATACTGGGTTTGATGAAATATTTTCATAGCTTTGTTTTCAAGGCTAAACATTTTCATCAACCAAACCAATGCCCGCTTACCACGTATACGAGGACAGTGAACTGCTCGACTTTGTAAAGTCAGGCAATGAAGCCGCGTTTGATGAAATCTACCGCCGGCACTGGCACAGCCTCTATCACAGTGCCTACTACCTGCTCCGCGAAGAAGCTCCCGCTATGGACATAGTACAGGACATATTCGTCTGGTTCTGGGAACACCGTGACCACCTGGTGCTGACCACTCTCCGCGGATATCTCCTTATGGCCGTCCGGTATAAAGTGGCCAACTATTTCCGCCGGCAGAAAGTACGGGCCGCCTTTACCGCAGAATCCATAATGCTCGCCCGTGAAGAAGGTGCCTGCGAACAGGCACTGGAACTGAAAGAATTGAAAGCAGTCATTGCCAGCTTTACCGCGGAACTGCCCGAACGTTGCCGGGAGGTATTTCAACTGAGCCGCCAGGAACATTTGTCCAACCGGGAGATAGCCCGTCAACTGAGAATTTCGGAGAAAACGGTGGAGAACCAACTGACGATAGCACTGAAGAAATTAAGGGTGAGACTGGGGAGTATGTCGTTGTTGATGTAGGTGCTATTGCAGCCTAATCGTCTATTGCGCTAAATTGTTAAATACTACATTGCCTGAAGTACGTTTGTGTCTGCCTTGTACATAGTCGCTTTCAGATAGCTGGTCCAATTGGCCAGTCGTATAATATTATCGGCACCCGCCTGGTGTAGTTCCCCTGATGTTCGTAGAATGGCTTTGGGTAATAGAAAATAACCGAAATAGCCTTTAATCATTCCCTTAAAAAAAAATTCACCACCCCTTTGGGGGATCACCTCCATAAAGGTGCCTATTATACGAGAACGTCCTCTATGGAACAGGAAGCACTACAGCGTTTATTGGAAAAAATCAGCGATGGCACCGCTACAGATGATGAAATAGCCACGTATCTCCGGTATTGTGAAGCAACGGAGAAAGCAGGCGAATACACTCTGCCACGGCCCGATACGGAAGGCGTGGAGCTACGTATGCTGGCCGCCATCCATCAGCGCACCGGCAGGCGGAAGCCTCGCCGTATGGTGCGTTACTGGTATGCCGCAGCGGCCATACTGACGGGCCTGATAGCCCTGGTGGTATACCTGAAACCGGAACGCCATGCTGCGAAGCCGGCACTGGCCACGTCGGTTCAGCAGGACATTCCCGCCGGTACGGACAAAGCGGTGCTCACCCTCGCCAACGGCAAAAAGATCACACTGGGAACAGCTAATGACGAAGCCGTGGCACAACAGGCAGGACTGAAGGTATACCGAAGCGACAGCGGCGAGATCGTCTACGAAGCCACCGGCGCGGGCAGCGGTTTCCATGAAATCAGCACGCCGCGCGGCGGACAATACCGGGTAGTATTGCAGGACGGCAGTAAAGTGTGGTTGAACGCGGCTTCTTCCCTGCGGTATCCGGCTACTTTTACCGGCAGCACCCGTACCGTAGAACTGAAAGGGGAGGCCTATTTTGAAATTGCCGGCAATGCCCGTCAGCCTTTTATTGTGCATACGCCTTCGCAACAGGTGGAAGTGCTGGGCACTCATTTTAATGTGAATGCGTATGAAGACAATGCACACACGCAGACAACTTTATTGGAAGGCCGCGTAAGAGTCAGCGCAGGTCACAACGGAGTTATATTAAATCCCGGAGAACAGGCCAGCCTCAACCACCAGGGAGCCCTGTCCAAAACCCCGGCAGATGCCAATGCCGCGGTAGCCTGGAAAAACGGGTATTTTATTTTTAATGATACGTACCTCACGGAAGTATTGCAGCAACTGTCCCGCTGGTATAATGTGGAAGCAGATTTCAAAGCCATTCCGAATATGCGCTACAACGGCGTCATTCCCCGGAATGTACCGTTGTCAAAGGCTCTGGAGATGCTCGAATTCACCGGCGGCGTCAAATTCAACGTGAACAATAATATCATCAGTGTCAGACATTAAACAGTAAAACAAGGAGGAAAAAAATCGTCAACCAAAAAAAGACCGGCCATGCGCCAACATGACCGGTCGGAGATAAGGTAAAACAGCTACCAAACGCTTATTCAGTAAACTATTCTTTCACCTAACCAAGCAAATGTATGAATTTCAGAAATCCATACAAGGGGGTGTTTTGTCCCACCACCAGGAACCCCCGTCACCAGTACCTAACAAAATTTTTAAATGTTATGAAGCTGACGTTTCTGTTGATGACGGTCGCTTTCCTGCAAGTGTCTGCTGCTGCATTTTCGCAGCAGGTAACGCTGCAACTGGAGAAAGCCTCCCTTAAAACAGTGTTCGCCGAAATCCGGCGGCAGACAGGCTATCAAGTGCTGTTCAGCACGGAAATACTGGAGAAAGCCACTCCGGTCAGTATACGGGTCAAAGACGCTTCCATCGATGAAGTGATGGCCACCGTACTGTATCATCAACCCCTGTCATACCGGGTGGACGGGAAAATCATCCTGATTGGCAACAAAACACCTAACCCTGTTACCATGCCGGTCGTCGTAAAAATGCCAGTCAAAGGAAAGGTGACCAACGACAAAGGAGAACCGCTGCCTGGTGTCAGCATCCTGGAAAAAGGAACTGCCAACGGTACTGTCACTGATGGACAGGGCGCGTTTTCCCTTAATGTACAAGGCGCGTCGTCTGTACTGATTGTCCGCTTTATCGGTTATGCACAGCAGGAAGTCAAAGCCACGGGCAATATGAGCATTGTGCTGCTGGAGGACCTTTCTGCCATGAATGAAGTGGTGGTGGTTGGTTACGGCTCTCAGAAAAAAGCCAACCTCACCGGTGCTGTGAGCTCCGTAAAAATGGACGAAGTACTGGGCGACAGACCCGTTAGCTCCGCCTCACAAGCCTTGCAGGGCGCTGTTCCCGGGCTACAGATCACCTATGGTTCCGGGCAGCCTGGTACGTCCACGGCTATCAATATCCGCGGTTATACTTCTATCAACGGCGGTGAACCGCTGGTACTGGTAGACAATGTACCGATGGACATCGACGATGTAAACCCCAAAGACATTGACAACATAACAGTGCTCAAAGACGCGGCGGCTGCCTCTATCTACGGCGCCCGCGCTGCTTTTGGCGTGATATTGGTCACCACGAAAAAAGGAAAGAAAAACCAGCCCGTACGCTTTAGCTATTCCAATAACTTCACTTTCAGTTCACCTACCACACTGCCTAAGAAAGCCTCTCCGCTGGAACTGGTACGTGCCCTGAAAGATTTCGGCACCAACTCCTACTGGACAGGCCAGAATGTAAACACCTGGCTGAAACTGCTGGAAGAATATCAGCAAAATCCGTCCTCTTACCCTGACGGCTATACGACGGTAAACGGGCTGAAGTATCCGCTGGCCGAAACAAATCTCTACGGAGAGCTGTTCACCCGTGGCTTTGAGCAGATGCACAACTTCTCCTTCGGCGGCGGGTCTGAAAAAACAACGTTCCGGGTGTCCGGCGGATATACCGGTGAAGACGGTATCCTCGTTACCAACAAAGACAAATACACCCGTTATAATTTCAACGCTTTTCTCGGTACGGAACTGACCAAAAACCTCAACGCCAGCGTAAACCTCTTCTATAAAAACAGCAACCGCACTACGCCGGCGGATTTCGGCAGCCTCTTCTATAATGCGATCACCTATAGTTCGTATATACCTACGGGTTATGGCACTGCGCCCAACGGGGATGTGCTGCCCTACAATACCCCCAATAACGTGGTGAAAACAGAGCCTGTCAATACCACGTTTGGCGATGATCTGCGCCTGTTCGGTAAATTGGAATATAATCCGCTCAACGGCTTAAAGATCACCGGAGAATATACGTACGACAAAAGAAACCAGGACGACCGGAAGATACAGGGCAAAAATGAATACATCAACGCGGCCACTTATGACCGCCAGTTCCTGAACAACAATACCCGTTACACCCGCGCTAACGATCAGACGGTATATCAGGCGGTGAACCTTTACGCCAGCTATACCAAAGCACTGGGGCAACATCACGCCACGCTGCTGGTGGGCACCAACCAGGAAATCAGCAAGCAGGAAAATTTCAACATCAACAGGCTGGACATCCTGAGCCCACAGGTGCCTTCCCTATCCACTTCCACCGGCACCATCGCCGGCGGTGACGGCTTCGGTGAATACGCTATTTCCGGTTACTTCGGCCGCATCAACTACGACTATAAAAATAAGTACCTGCTGGAAGTAAACGGCCGTTTCGATGGCTCCAGCCGTTTTGCGCCGGGACATCGTTTTGGTTTCTTTCCTTCTGTGTCTGCCGGCTGGAATGTCAGCGAAGAAGCTTTTATGAAACCGCTGAGCCCTGTGCTGTCGCAATGGAAGCTGCGTGGCTCTTTCGGCGAAATAGGCAACCAGGTGGTGTTTAGAAGAGACAAAAACAATAACAGGGTGCCTAACTATTACCCCTATATTCCTGGTATGGAGCCGTACAACGCTTCGTGGACAGACCCTGCGACCAACATCCGTTACGTGTCCCTGGGCATGCCTGCACTCGTAAGCTCCGACTTCACCTGGGAAACCGTGCGTACCCTCGATTTCGGTACAGACATCAGTTTGTTCCGCGACCGCCTGAATGCCTCGTTCGACTGGTTCCGCCGCAGCACCCTCAATATGCTGGCGCCGGGCGCCGAACTGCCCGCTATCCTGGGCGCGCCCGCACCATTACAGAACGTGGCAGACCTGCAATCCAAAGGCTGGGAACTGCAAATGTCCTGGAAAGATAAAATACGGTCCGTGAGTTATTCCATCGGCTTCAACCTGTCAGACAGCCGTGCCTTCATCACGCGGTATAACAATCCTGCCGGCCTGTTGACCATCAACAGCAGCGGCCAGCTGGACAACTTTTACACCGGGGAGGAAATAGGAGAGATATGGGGCTTTGTGACCCACGGATTTTATACCGTTGATGATTTCCAGAAAGGATCGCTGGACGCCAACCTGCAAAAAGGCACACTGTTGCCCGGCGTGCCCGGATACCGCGGCGTACCGCAGAACCCCGGGGATATCCGGTATGAAGACCTGAACGGCGACGGACAGATCTTTACCGGCAACAATACCCTGTCAGACCCCGGTGACCGTAAAGTGATCGGTAATACGCAACGCCGCTTCCAGTTTGGTGTTTTCGGCAATGCTTCCTGGAATAATTTCGACTTGTCCTTCTTCCTGCAAGGTGTTGGTAAAAGAGACCTGTGGCTGAGTAACCAGCTGTACTGGCCGTATCTCAACCAGTTTGGCACCATGTACAAACATAACCTCGATTACTGGACGCCTGCCAATCCGAACGGTTTTTATCCACGCGGATATCCCGATGGCGCCGGTAACGCCGATAAGAGCCGTTTTGTGCAGACCAAATATTTATCCAACGGCGCTTACCTGCGGGTAAAAAACATCACGCTGGGATATACCGTGCCGAAGCCACTGCTGAAACGTATTTTCATTGATAATATTCGTGTATTCGTGAGCGGTGAAAACCTTTTCACGTTCGATCATCTGCCCGATGGCATGGAGGCAGACGCCAATATTGTCAGCGACGGCGGTATCTATCCATTCCTGAAGAAATACAGCTTCGGTCTTAATGTTAATTTCTAACCAGCAAAACCAATCAGTATGAACCGTATTCAACATATTGTTTCCGTTGCTGCCGCAGCCTTGTTGCTGCACAGCTGTCAGGGCCGGCTGGACCTGCAACCCAAAGACCAGCTTACCGAAAAAACAACGTTTACACAATACGATAATATCAAGGCATACGCCTGGCAATTTTACGAAGTGTTTCCCGGCTATGCGCCCGCAAGCGTGAACAAGGAGTATGATGCGGACCTGTTCCTGAATGCCAATCCCAACGGCGAATCCAACTGGATATGGCAGCGTGTGACGATCCCTTCTGCCACTGACGATTACAAAGACCCTTATGCCAGGATACGGGCGGTGAACATCATGCTGGACAACCTGGACCAGTCACCGATTTCAGCATCGGATAAAGACCACTGGCGCAGCGTGGGGTATTTTTTCCGGGCCTATAGCTATGCTAACCTCGTGAATAAATACGGCGATGTGCAGTGGGTGGACAAAGCCCTGTCTGATAGCGACGCAGACCTGCTCTATGGCAAACGTACGCCACGTGCCGAAGTGACGCAGAAAATCCTCGACCAGCTGTTGTGGGCGGAAGCGCATATCAAACCGGCAGGCGACGGTCCCAATACCATCAACGTAAACGTGGTGCGGGCACTGATCTCCCGCTTCGGGCTCACAGAAGGCACATGGCGTAAGTACCACCAGCTGGGCGACCCGCTGCCCTATTTGAGGGCCAGCGCAGACGCCGCCGCCAAACTGGTGAAAGATTTTCCCTTGCTGAATCCTAACTACGACCTGGATTTTAACAGTGAGTCACTGGCCGGCGTGCCGGGCATCCTGTTGTATAAACAGTACGATCAAACACAGGTGTATCATTCACTGGCATCGCTGGGGCGCAATTCTGCCGGCCGCTGGGACCTTACCAAAAAAGCTGTGGACATGTACCTGATGACCGACGGACAGACACGCTGGAGCAGTCCGTTGTTTGCCGGTGATAAATCACCCTACACCGAATTCCGTAACCGTGATAAACGTTTATACTTCACCGTGCCGCCGCCGTTCAAAGTGCTGGTAAACCATCCCAGTATGAACTGGCAGCCGACCGCCAATCCTGCGGACCAGGAGTACTTCCCGGTGATGGCCGCTATCTCCGGACCTAAAAACAAAACATTGCCCACGCTCAACTGGCAGGGGCTGGTGGTGCGGCAGGAACCGCATTTTGCAGACGACAACCAGGGACAGCCATTCAACGTGACGTATACCGGTTACCGTTTTTATAAATTCAGCAACAAAATCCAGATGGTGCAGAACCTCGATGTGAACGATGCGCCTATCTTCCGTATGGGGGAAGTGCTGATCAACTATGCCGAAGCCAAATATGAGCTGGGCGAGTTTGACCAGAGCATCGCGGAACAAACCATCAATAAGCTGCGTGCGCGCGGCGGCGTGGCGCCGTTGCAGCTGACGGCCATCCCCGATGACCCGACCCGCGACCCAACGGTGACGTCTATACTATGGGAGATCCGTCGCGAGCGCGCTATTGAACTGATGGGAGAATCGTTCCGCTTTGATGACCTGCGTCGCTGGAAAAAAATGGATTACGCCGTGCAACAGAAACTGGGCCGCTGGATTAAAAAAGGCGCCGATGTATCCGCCACCGCGCCCATTCCAGTTCAGAACGGCGCTACCGAAGGATATATCGCCTACGAGAAAGTGCCGCCCGCACCTTTTCCCGACTATTATTATCTTTATCCGGTCCCATCCAATCAAACGGTGCTGAATCCCGCGCTGGCGCAGAACCCAGGTTGGAAATAACCCATAAAAATGAACGTGATGATGAAAAAAATGCTTCTTTCGCTTTTGTCTGCCTTATTACTGACAGGAATGTCTATGCAGGCGCAGCAGCGCCCGAACATCGTGTTTATCCTTGCTGATGACCTGGGATATGGCGATCTCGGCGTATATGGCCAGCAGAAAATCAAAACGCCCAATATCGACAGGCTGGCCCGGCAGGGAATGATGTTCACCCGTTTCTATGCCGGTACTTCTGTGTGTGCGCCGTCCCGCTCTTCTTTGCTGACGGGGCAGCATACCGGTCATACGTACGTGCGCGGCAACAAGGAGATAAAGCCTGAAGGCCAGGAGCCGCTGGCAGATACGGTGCAGAGTTATGCCAGCATGCTGCAACAGGCAGGTTATGTGACAGGTGCCTTCGGTAAGTGGGGACTGGGCATGGTAGGCACTTCCGGCGCGCCTGATAAAAAGGGCTTCGACGTGTTTTACGGATATAACTGTCAGCGCCAGTCGCACCGCTATTATCCCACGCATCTGTGGAGCAATAATACCCGCATTGACCTGGAAGGGAATGACCTGACGCAGAAAAAAGTATATGCGCCGGAGTTAATACAGCAACAAACGCTGGCCTTTATTGAAAACAACCGCAGCAAACCTTTTTTCCTGTTTGTGCCGTCTATTCTGCTGCATGCGGAATTATCCGGGCCGGACGATCAGTATTACAAACAATATGAAAATGCTTTCCCCGAGAAGCCGCATCAGGGCAATGATTACGGTCCTGGCGCGCTGGTGCCCGGTTATGCTTCCGTCGAAAAGCCACATGCCACGTACGCTGCTATGGTCAGCCGCCTCGACGCCTATGTGGGCCAGATCCTCGATAAGCTGGACCAGCTGGGGCTTACACAGAACACCATCGTTATCTTCAGCAGCGACAATGGCGCACATCGCGAAGGTGGTGCCGATCCGGTGTTTTTCAATAGTTCCGCCGGTCTGCGCGGGTTTAAGCGCGATCTGTACGAAGGGGGCATCCGTACGCCTTTCATCGTAAAATGGCCGGGCAGAGTGAAATCCGGCAGCCGCAATACCTTTATGGGCGCGTTCTGGGACCTGATGCCCACCTTTACAGACATAGCAGGCGCACCAAAGCCGCCCTATACCGATGGTGTTTCCCTGGTGCCTACGCTTACCGGAAAAGGAAGGCAGGCGCAGCATCCTTACCTTTATTGGGAATTCCATGAAGACAATGGCACGCAGGCCGTGCGTATGGGCAAATGGAAAGGTTTCCGAAAAGGGGTGTCAAAAAATGCACAGGCGCCACTGGAATTATATGATCTCGACAAAGACCCGGCAGAACAACATAATATCGCTTCATCCCATCCTGATATCGTCAAAAAAATAGAAGGGTATATGAAAGAAGCGCATATTGAAAGTCCGGTATTCCCGCTGATCGCACAATAAAAAATCATCAAACAATAAAAACAGCCAGCTCATTCGTGGGCTGGCTGTTTGCATGAACGGGTATTTTTTTGTACTATTAACTACGTTTAAAATTCCCGTTTATGCATACACGTCGTAATTTCCTCCAACAGGTGGCAGCCGCCACCATGGCCATCCCGCTATCATCGCTCGCCAGTCTGGCTGCTGTGCCCCGCCGCGAGGGACAGGTGCTCAGAGTGGCACTGATGGGTTTGGGTAGCTATGCCAACCGTGTGGCAGAAGCCATGCAGTCCTGCACCAAAGCGAAGCTCACCGGTATAGTGAGCGGTACGCCCGCTAAAATAAAGGACTGGCAAAGCAAGTATGGCATCCCCGAAAAGAACTGCTACAGCTACGATACTTTCGACCAGATCAAAAACAACCCGGATATCGATGTGGTATATGTGACTACGCCGAACGCGTTGCATCACAACAATGTGATACGTGCCGCAGCGGCCGGTAAACATGTGATCTGTGAAAAGCCGATGGCCCTTAATGCCAAAGAAGGCAGGGAGATGATCGCTGCCTGTAAAAAGGCCGGGGTGCAGCTGCTGGTAGGCTACCGGATGCATTTTGAACCCAAAACGCTGGAGGTTGTCCGCATGCGTAATAACGGCGAATTTGGGAAGATCCTGTTCTTCCAGGGCCAATGTGGTTTTCGTATAGGCGACCCCACGCAATGGCGGCTGAATAAAGCGCTGGCAGGCGGCGGTTCCCTGATGGACATCGGCATCTATGCGCTCAACGGCGCCCGTTATATGGTAGGGGCAGACCCGGTATGGGTGACCGCACAGGAAACGAAAACCGACCCGGTGAAATTTAAGGAAGGGGTAGATGAAACGATACAGTTTCAGCTGGGATTTCCGGACGGCACGGTGGCTTCCTGCCTGTCGACCTACAACATGAACAACCTGGACCGGTTTTTTTTAAACGGAGAGAAAGGTTTTGCGGAACTGCAACCGTCTACCGGTTATGGTCCTATCCGTGGACGTACCCATAAGGGAGAGCTTACACAGCCGCATAAGACACATCAAACAGTACAGATGGACGAGATGGCGGGCATCCTGCTGGAAGGCAAACAGCCGGTGGTGCCGGTCAATGGCGAAGAAGCGCTGAAAGACCTGCAGATCATCGATGCTATTTACCAGGCGGTGAAAACAGGCCGTAAAGTGGACCTCCATCTCGGGTAACTATCCTCTGAAAGTGTTGGGCGCCACAGATGTTTGTTTCCGGAAGAAATTGGAGAAATGCGCCAGCTCTTCAAAGCCCAGGCTGTAAGCGATCTCGGAGATGCTCCAGTCGGTTTGTTTCAGCAGTATTTTAGCTTCCTGTAATATTCTGTTGCTGATCAGTTCCGTAGTGGTTTTACCGGTTTGGTCCTTTAATACTTTGTTGAGATGATTAACATGTACCGCCAGTTGCCCGGCGTAATCCTTCGCCGTGCGAAGGCTTATTCTGTGCTGCGGAGAAGCCACCGGGAACTGGCGTTCCAGCAGTTCCATAAATAGTGACGATACTCTTGCCGCCGCATTGTGCGACGGGTTTAACACCGCGACAGGCTGCAGTTTCTGGCCGTAGTGGATGAGTTCCATGACATAGTTGCGCAGCAGGTCGTATTTGTAGAGATAGTCGGAAGCGAGTTCTTTTTGCATTTTTCTGAAGATGGCCAGTATTTCCGTAGCTTCTTCGTCGGAAACCTGGAACACCGGCACGCCTCCCGGGCGGTAGATAGGCAGTTCTTCCAGTATTACGCCGCTTTTCATGCGGGTGAGGAATTCTGCATTAAAAATACAGAAGCAGCCATTTTGTTCTTCCTCCAGTGGTACCCAGTTGTAGGGTATTCGTGGAGTGGCAAACAGCAGGGCGTTTTTTTCTACCGGGATGATCTTGTCCGCATATTCTGCGCGGTTTTTCCCGCTAATGAGACTGATTTTGTAATAGGTGCGCCGGTTGTAGGGCATCACGCCCTGTTTGCTGACTTCCGCGGTATTAAACACGTTAAAGTGGCCTATTTCTTTGCCGGCATCTGCCGGTTGTTGTTTTTCTGTCTCCCTGTAAAAATCTTCCAGTGTACTGATATCCATAATCATGTCGGATTTGCACTGGCCAAAGGTACAAAAAGACCACTGATTTGAATTTTGCAAACAATGGATTGATACACACAACCAGCCGCAACAATAGCGGGTTTACCTTTGTAATATCAAAAACAATATTTCGTTTATGGCATCTCATAAAAAAATAGCACTGATAACAGGCGGCAGTCGTGGACTGGGCAGGAATATGGCCCTGCGTGTAGCAGAAAAAGGTATAGACGTAGTGATTACCTACCATAGCCGTAAAGATGAGGCTGATGTGGTGATCAAAGCCATTGAAGAAAAAGGCGGCAAGGCGGCGGCGCTGCAGCTGGAAGCCGGTAATATCAAGGGTTTTCCGGATTTTTTTCGACGGTTGAAAACGGTGTTGAAGGATACTTTTCAGACAGACCATTTTGATTTCCTGGTGAATAATGCCGGTACCGCATTATATAAGCCGTTTGCCGAAACAACCGAGGAGGAGTTTGACGCCGTGATGAACATCCATTACAAAGGTGTTTTCTTCCTGACCCAGCAGGCGTTGGCGTTGCTGAACGATGGTGGCAGGATTATCAATATTTCCTCCGGACTGGCGCGGTTTTCCTATCCCGGCAGTTCCGCTTATGGTTCTATGAAAAGCGCTGTTGATACGCTGACACGTTACCTGGCCAAAGAGCTGGGGCCGCGTGGCATAGGTGTCAATGTAGTGGCTCCGGGCGCTATCGAGACAGATTTCGGTGGTGGTCATGTAAGGGACACCCCTGAAGTCAATAAGACCATAGCGGCCGCCACAGCATTGGGCCGGGTGGGGTTACCGGAAGATATCGGCGGTGTGGTGGCGTTCCTGCTCACCGAAGATGGCCGTTGGATTAATGGCCAGCGGATAGAAGTGTCCGGTGGTATTCATCTGTGACCGTGACCGCCGGCAGATGTGATTGTTGCTGATGCCCCTGAGTGGGTAGATGAATAATAAAACAGCCATGGATGTTGAATCCATGGCTGTTTTTATTTCTGTTGTGATTTTTTTACATCTCCTGCGAATAATATAATAGGTAGATGCTATCACGTAGTTGGTTGCAAAACTATTTTCTCCACGTGATCGTCGCTGATTTCGTCTCCGCAGAATTGGTTCCAATGCGGATGATGAATTCGCCGGGCTCCCAGACGTATTGCAGGTCGCTGTTATAGAACTTCAGGTCTTGCGTAGAAATATTGAAACTGACTTCCTTGCTTTCGCCGGGTTGCAGGGATATTTTACGGAACCCGATGAGGTCTTGTACAGAGCGGGTGACAGAGGCTACCGGGTCGGAGAGGTAGAGCTGCACCACTTCTTCCCCTGCGTATTTTCCGGTGTTGGTAACGGTAACGCTGGCGGTGATGGTTTCATTACCGGATGGGTTTTGTTTGTTCACTTTTACGTCACTGTAAGAGAAGGTGGTATAGCTGAGGCCATAGCCGAACGGGTACAGAGGCGTATTGGGAACGTCGAGGTAATCGGATTTGAATTTCTGGAAGGCGGTGCCTTCCAGTGGGCGGCCGGTATGTTTATGATTATAGAACACCGGTATCTGGCCTACGTTACGGGGGAAGCTGGCCGTGATTTTCCCGGACGGGTTGTAGCGGCCAAACAGTACGTCCGCGATGGCGTTGCCAGCTTCGGTGCCGGGGAACCACGCATCGAGGATGGCGGTCACGTTGGCGTCTTCCCAGGAAATGGTCATCGGGCGGCCGTTCATGAGCACAAGCACTACGGGTTTGCCGCTTTTAACGAGTGCTTTGAGCAGCGTGCGCTGACTTTCGGGGATGTCGAGGTTGCTGCGGCTGGCGCTTTCACCGCTCATTTCGGAGGCTTCGCCTAATACGGCTACCACTACATCAGCTTTCTGGACAACGTTGAATGCTTCGTGCAGCAGCTGGTCCGGGCTGCGGCTGTCTATTTCCGCGCGGGGACCGAACACGTTCACGTTTTTGGCGAGCGTGGTGTCATCGGTGAGGTTGGCACCTTTGGCATATAATATTTTCACGCTGTCGCCCACTACGTTGCGGATACCTTCGCGAACGGTAACGGCCTGTTGCAGGTCGCCGGATACGGCCCAGGTGCCCAGCATATTGTTTTTGCTGTCAGCGAGCGGGCCTATGAGAGCGATGGTGCCTTTAGCGGCGAGGGGCAGCGTTTGCCGGTCGTTTTTCAGCAGCACGAAAGAGCGGGCGGCTGTTTCGCGGGCAACGGCCCTGTTGGCCGGCGTCAGGATTTCTTTGGCTGCACGGTCTTCCCGGATATAACGGTAAGGGTCATCGAAGAGGCCCAGTTTATATTTGGTTTCCAGTACGCGGCGGCAGGCGTTGTTGATGTCCTGCAGGGTCACTTTACCTTCCTGTAATGATTTTTTCAGGGTGGTCAGGAAACCTTCGCCTACCATGTCCATATCCAGGCCGGCCTTAAGGGCCAGCGCAGATACGGCTTGCAGGTCGCCGAGGCCATGGGCCATCATTTCATTGACAGCGGTGTAGTCACTTACGACGAGGCCCTTGAAGCCCCATTGTTTGCGGAGCAGGTCGGTGAGCAGCCATTTGTTGCCGGTGGCGGGCACGGCGTCGATATCATTGAAAGAAGTCATGATGCTGCCAACGCCTGCGTCGATAGCGGCTTTATACGGAGGGAGGTAGTACTGGTACATTTTGATGCGGCTCATGTCTACGGAGTTGTAGTCGCGGCCGCCTTCAGCAGCGCCATAGAGGGCAAAGTGTTTTACGCAGGCCATGAGGGTATTGCCCTGGCTGTAGTCTTTGCCCTGGTAGCCTCTTACCATGGCTTCGGCTATGCGTGAGCCAAGATAGGGATCTTCGCCGGAACCTTCGGCTATGCGGCCCCATCTGGGATCGCGGGAGATATCGACCATAGGGGAGTAGGCCCAGGAGAGACCGTCGGCGGTGCCTTCCAGCGCAGCGATGCGGGCGCTGCGTTCAATCAGTCCCATGTCCCAGGAGGCGGAGAGGCCCAGCGGAATGGGGAAGATGGTTTTATGTCCGTGGATAATGTCAAGTCCGAAGATCAACGGGATGTGCAGCCTTGAATTTTTAACGGCGATGTCCTGTATCTTGCGGATCTTTTCCGGGCCGGTGATGCCAAAGAGGCCGCCTACATTGCCTTTGCGGATATTGTCATCCACCCCCTGGCTGACTACCGAGCCGGTAACGGTACCGCCTCCCGGCACTACGAGGTTGAGCTGGCCGATTTTTTCCTCTAAAGTCATTTTGCCCATCAGATTGCCGACAAAGGCGTTCATTTTGGCATCCTGTGCGTGTGTTTCCGTGGCGACTACCAGTAGTAGTCCGATTAGTAGCTTCTTCATCTCGTGTATTTTAAGGCCCGTTGGCGGGCCGTTTTCAGGGTATCCGGTAAGATACGAAAGCAAGCCGCCGTCCGTCGGGAGACCACGAAGGTACATTGATTGTGCCTTGTCCGCCAAAGAAAACCGGCGTTAAATCACGGACGGTCTGACTAACGATATCGAGCAAACGAAGCTGCACGTTTTTTCCGAAAGGATGTTCCTGTTGCTGGTCTTCCATGAAACTGAGGAATACGACCAGTTTTCCGTTGGGCGACGGATGCGGGAACCAGTTGGCGTAACGGTCATCTGTGAGCTGCTCTGGGGCGCTGCCATCGGCCTTCATTCGCCAGATCTGCATCCGGCCGGTGCGGAAGGAATTGAAGTAAATATGCTGGCCGTCAGGAGCGTAATCCGGACCGTCATCCAGTCCTTTTTCGCGGGTGAGCCTCTTTTCGGGCCCGCCGCCTGCGGGAACGGTATAGATGTCGAAATCGCCGTTGCGAAGCCCTACAAAGGCAAGGGTGCTGCCATCGGGGCTCCAGCTATGCCAATAGGAGGGCGATTGACGGGTGAGCTGCTGCAGGGGCCCTCCTTCGGCAGGCGCGGTGAAAACATGGGAGCCGTTGGTGCCGCTGCTGACGGCGAGCTGCGAGCCGTCCGGAGAGAAGCCATGATCGTTGTTGGCCTGCAAGGTGCTGTCAAACGGCAATTCGTCAGTTACCCGGTCGTTTAGCCAGTACCGGTATAACCTGCCTTTTTTGTTGAACAGCAGGTAACGGCCGTCTTTCGACCAATTGGGCGATTCCAGCAGCGTGGCCTCGGAATACACAACGGTGCGCTTGCCGGTGGCCACATCAATGACTTCCAGGGAACTGTGTACATGGGCAGGTACCTGTGCCCGAGTGTGGCCGGCACACAGGAAAATAGCAACAATGCCTGTCAGTGTACGTAGCAGTGGTATATGTGTAACCATATCTATGAGGTGCGACCAGGGTTTCAGAAGAGGAGCGTTCGTCTACAGGGGAAGGGCTTTACTACCGTATTGTGTTCTCGTGTACTGAAAGATAAAAAGTCTTTTTGATATGTGCGGTTTAAATTGTGTTGGCAGGAAAGCGGTACAAAGGATTAGCCCGTTGCCGGCGGAGCCGGCAGTTGCAGTCAGGGCATTTTTTTTGAGCCCAGTTACAAAAACATATTTATGGCAACGAAGAAAAAAGTATCCAGGCCAAAAAGAAAATGGTCTGCCCGTGTAACCATGCCGGAAGCCACCGTGGAAAATGTGCTGCACGCGGTCAGCAGGGCGTTACAACTGGCCTGGCGGTCGGTTGTCTGTAAGTGGTGCGACCTAATAATTCATCGCACCGATGGTAGATGTATTCCATGGAAGGCTGCCGCGTCCAGTCGATCGTGCAATGAAGATGCTGAAGCAGTGGCGCCCACCGGTGCGGTTCTCCGTCCATACTGATCACCAGGCTCGGCGTAGCGGTGGCTGCGGCAATATGGGACACGCCGGTACAGTTGCATATCAGCGCGCGGCTGCTTCTGATCAGTTGTGCCATACAACCCAGAGAAGTACCACCGGCCAGGTCTATGGCCGGAAACCGCATGTAACGCTTTACTTCCGCGGTAAGGTTTTTTTCCTGTGCAGTGCCGGTGAGCACAATTTTCCAACCCTCACTGGCGAGGTAATCGGCTATAGCGGCAAAGCAAGCTGCCGGCCATTGCCGCTCAGGCACGCTGGCGCCGGGATGTATGCAAACATATTCGTAGTCGCCAGCAGGCAGCGCCAGGGCTACAAAGGCCCGTTTGTCCGCGGAGGTCAGTGGAAATTCCAACATGGTATTGGGGGCCGGAACACCTATATGTTCCAGCAAATGCAGATGCCGGTTGATCTCATGCAGGTCTTCCGGATAAGTAGTGAACAGGGATGACGGCGGTCTCTCTCCGGCAGGCATGAAACCCGCAGTATACCTGGCATTCCATTGCATTACAATATCATTGATGATGGTGCCGTCGCCCTGCATTTGCAGCGCCAGGTCATAATGCGTCTGCCGTTGCTTTTGCATGAAAGTGGCAAAAGCAGCGGTGTCAGGCTCCTTTTCCGGCAAACCGGCAATGCCGGGAAATATGACAAGGTCATCGATATAATGGGAAAAACGTTCCCTGAAGATGGCAGCCGATGGTAGTCCGGCGAGGGTGATATGCGCCCGCGGATACGCGAGCCGCAAGGCCCTGAATGCGGGAACAGTGCATAAAAGGTCGCCCAGTTTCAGGGCCCTCAGTATGATAATTCGTTGCACATCTTGTAACATGGCGGTGGATGTTAATGGTTACATAAAAAATGAGCGATATCTAATCATGCCGTAAATATGCCAGTACACCGAGAGGAAAGGATCGGTCCTCTTCCGCGCTATCACTTTATATTCATCTGATGAATGTAAAAAACCAAGGTGAGTGGTTATTTTTTCATAAAGAAGGCCCAGCAAATGCAGCATGTCAACCTGGCTGATGCGCGTAGTCTGCAGATGATGTGGGTAACCGTCTGTCAGCTGACCAGGCGCATTGGCAATGGCTTGCAAAAAGATGGGGTCCCACGGCGACAGCCATTTCTCCGGCATCTCTTTACCGGCGGGGAAAAGCGGAAGGTTGATTTCCGCTTCTTCCCCCGTTCCGGCAGGCATCAGTAAATAAGGGTCAAAGGAGTAAGCAAAATGATCAACCTGGTGTAATGTAATCCCGGCTGACTGCAAACAATAGTTGATAGCGTGGTAAGGCAACTTGTAGGCTGCGAAAGGGATGGGTCTTTTCCCATGTTTGATGTGCGTAAAACGTTCGTCTTCCGCGGCCGCCACCAGCTGCCCGTCTTTTACAAGACAGGCGGCAGAATCGTGGAAAGCAGCGTTAATGCCTAAGGTATACATAGTCGATGGATGATTAAAAACAAAAATTTAACAGGTTAGCAGCAGTAGTTCAGGCATTTCCTGAACTTCCCTCTTGTTCTTCTCCAGGTTCCCATTCAATATCGTCAGCCTCTTCATCAGAGGGACTGTTTTCTTCAAGGTCCTCTTCATCCAGTACAGGATCAGTTTCTTCCACTGTTTCGTTGTCATCCTCAGCGGGATTGTCTCCCGGGTCTGCGTCTGCGGCTGTAGGCACAGGCACTCGCTGCATCGCTGCACCCGGTAAAAAGGAAGGGCGTTTCCGCCGCATAGTTGATGTAGGTGTTGGAAATAACATAAGCGTGATTTTAGTTTTATAAGCCCAAAGACTACGCCATGATGCCAAACCGCTTCCAATCCCTGCTGCGGTATAAATATGCGGAAACACTTACTCATCCAATAGGGGAAACGGGATACAGAATGGGAGATATTTTACAGCATGTACCCGGTTAAAATCTGCTGCTAAAGGCTGTACCCGTAAAAAATAGTATCTTTGCCCGCATTTTTTAGTGAAAGCATCATGAAACTGGAAGAACAATTACAGCAAAGAAGCGGCAACCAATGTGAGTTGTGCGGATCTACAGACAACCTTAAAATGTATGACGTGGCACCCCGCTCCGGCGATGGCCCAGACAGCACCGTGCTGATCTGTGATACCTGCCGCGCGCAGATTGAACGCAAGGCCGAGCTGGACAACAAACACTGGAGCTGCCTCACCACGGCCATGTGGAGCGAAGTGCCGGGTATCCAGGTACTGTCCTGGCGCATGCTGCACCGGCTGAAAAAAGAAAGCTGGGCCATGGAAGCCCTCGACATGCTGTACCTCGATGAGGAAACACTGGCATGGGCACAGGCCACCGGCGATCATGACAACGACGACGCCGTGGAACTGCACCGCGATTGTAACGGCAACGTGCTCCAAAACGGAGACAGCGTGACCCTTATCAAATCCCTCGATGTAAAAGGTTCTACTCTGAATGCTAAAATGGGCACGGTGGTGAAAAACATCCGCCTCGTGGAGGATAATACAGAACAGATTGAAGGAAAAATAGAAGGGCAGCTGATCGTCATTCTCACCAAATACGTAAGAAAGCAGAACTAAGTTACCTCGGCATGCTGATGGCATCCATGAACTGCTTCAGCGGACCTGAAAGAAGCGGGAGCTTTTTTATTCTTTCTTTTTTTCTTCCATGTGATGCTCATAGCCTTTTACATTGACTAAGAATATCAACAGGATCACAATGATCACCACCAGTACGATGTAGGCGATCATAAAAGGAAAATTATAGATACTGAGGGGCATCAGGTTGGGTTCTTTCTGTCCTGGCCTGGAGAAAGGCGCTGTATCGGCCTGCGGCGCTTTTCCGGCTTCTTCTTTTACATAGGCCAGGATGTCGCGGATCATGTCGTCTGAAAGATCGGGATGGTCCGGCATCGCCACCTGGTTATTGGCATTATACACGGCCAACGCTTCTTTATCGCCTGCTTTTACCATACTCTGGGACGCTTTCACAAAGCGGATGATCCATTCTTCGCTGTGGCGCTGGTCTACACCGGCAAGGGCGGGGCCGGTCAGTTTTTTATTCACGTTATGACAGGAGGCGCAGCGCGCCTGAAACAGTTTTTTACCTTCTGCCGGATTGGCGGCCTTCGCGGAGAAGCAGTATAGCAATAATATTAGGCCGATCAGTTTACTGTTCATGTTGCAGTTTTTTGATGTCCCTGATCAGCTGGTCTACAGCTGATGCGGACGTGCCTTGATAATAACCTCTGATATGTTGTTGCTGGTCGAGCAGTACGATATTTTCACTGTGGATGAAATCGTCCGGTCCTCCGTCGCCGTCTGTGGCCGTGATGTAAAGTCCTTTTCGGGCGAAGCGGTAGAGCGATGGTTTATCACCGGTGAGGAGCGCCCAGCCTTTGGCTGGCAAGGCAAACCGCCGGCTGTACCGCAGTAGCGCGGCGCTGCTGTCCCGCACGGGGTCTACTGTCAGGGACAGGAAAGCAATGCCTGTATCGCTGCCGGCAGCAGCGTATACCCGTTGCAGTTGGTGCATCATCGCAGGACATACCACCGGACAGGAAGTAAAGAAATAGTTCGCTATGGTGATATGCTGCTGTAACCGTGTATTCGTCACCGTATCACCGTATTGATCGGTAAAGGCGAATACCGGCAATACCGCTGCCTGTTGCGAACTGTTGACGATGGTGTTGTTGGGGCCGTACCATGGCAGGGGAGCATAACGGTCTTCTGTCCACCGCACGAGGCTGTAAGCCAGCAACGGCACGCAGATCAGCAGCGCCGCCGCTGTCTTCCAGGAATACAATATGTGCCGGAAGCGGTGATGCATGTCATGGTTTTTTATGCACGATGGGCGTGGGGTCGGTCGGTAAATAAGGCGGCGCCTTTTTACCGGTATTGTTCAACGCATCGGAAATGGCCGGCAGGTAAGTCATGAAGAGAATGAAGCCCATCAGGATGAGCCACGGCCGGAAGGTATCGAACAAGGGAATTCGTTTTTCCTCATGCAGGCTTTCGCTCACCGGGAAATCGATCATCGGCTCGGCGCTGCGCTTGCGCAGGAAAGTACCGAAGAACACGATGAAATATAAAAAGCCTGCGGCAAACATAATGCCGCCGCCGGCGAGTCCCAGCATGCTGGAAATAACCCAGTACGGATGGTACTGTTCACTGGCGGGATTGAGGTAAGTGAGGCCCATATTGGTACGGCGCGGTTCTCCCATCAGCCCGCCCCACATGAGCCCGGCGGAAAAGATCAGCACGCCCACGGTCCACAGATAAGGTATAATGGTATTAATAGCCGGCAGGTATATCTTTTTACCGGTGAGCTGCGATACCAGGAAAATCGACATGCCCAGGATGGCCAGGAATACCGGGCCGGCTACGGTGAGATGAAAATGTCCGGGTATAAAGGCGGTATTATGTACCGTGTTGTTCAGGGAATAGGAAGCGTTGACCAGCCCCGTCAGTCCGCCGAAAATAAAGAGGATCAGCCCATTGATGAGGTATCCGAAGAGAAACACGTCTTTCCGGAAGAACGGCAGTTTCCATATCCAGCTGTATAACCCTTTACCACCCCGCAGCCAGGAGGCATGTTCCAGCGAAGCGGCAATGGTGAATGCGGTAATAAAGCTGGGAATGGCCACGGCAAAGGTAAGCAGTGACTGGGTGAGCTTGATGCCCCGGCCAATGGATGGGTCGCCAAACTGGTGATGTACGCCAATGGGAATGGAAAACAACAGGAAAAGGAAAAAGGCAATGCGCCCTGCGGTGCCGGAGTAGAGCTTGCCCCCGGCCAGTTTGGGCAGCATGGTGTAAAACATGATATAGGCGGGGAGGAGCCAGAAATATACCAAGGCATGGCCAAAGAACCAGAACAAGGTACGGGCCAGCATCACGTTTACGCCGGCAGTCCACCCCAGGCTCCAGGGCACCAGCAGTACCAGCACTTCATAGGCTACCGCTAACGTACATACGAACCATATGGTGAAATTGACCAGCGTGCCTATCACGGCCAACGGCGTATTCTCTTCCCGGTGTTCCCTCTTCCACTGCACATATACCACGGCCCAGTCCCAGTAAGCTACCCAGGAGCCAACGATCAGCATGGCAGTGCCGATATAAAATGCCGGATGTGCTTTTAATGGCGGATAGAAAGTATAGAGTACCGATGCTTTGCCCGATAATATGGCGGCAGCGGCCATCAGCGTGCCGACTATCATCAGTACCAAAGACAGCATGGACGCTTTACGCCCCGGTTCGCGCTTCAGGAAGAAGGCGATGGTAGCATGACCAAAGGCCACTGCAAAAAAAGTGGTGAGCACAATGGCATTGATCACACCATGTAGCGTGAGGCCCTGGTAGTAGTCCAGCTTCGCCACCGAAGCCTGGTGGATCACGCCGGCCCGGTAAATCACCTGCATCAACCCGTGATAAATGCCAATGGTGAGTAACAATACCGGTACAAACAGTTCTGCAAGGATGATGTTCCTAAGGTATCTGCTTACATTCATCGCGACTTATTTTTTGGGATAGTTGACAATTATTTCTGCCTGCATGTTCTGATGGCCGGTGCCGCAGAATTCATGACATACGACTTTATATACGCCTGGCTGGTCAAACCGCACCGTCGTTTTGGCGACGCCTCCGGGAACACCCATCAGGTTTACATTTTTGTTGTAGATATCGAAGCCGTGTACCACGTCCTGCGAGGTGAGGAACAGGTCCACTTCGCTGCCCACCGGTATATAGGTGATGGCCGGCTCAAAGCTCCACATCCGGGCGACGTAGAAGATCTGATAGGTGGTTTTGTCGATCTGGTTGACCCTGGCGGTTTCATACGATTTATCGTAGGGAAGGCATTCTGTTACATCCGCTTTTTTAGCGCCCATCGCGTAAAACAGGGAGAAAATAAAAAGGCCGGACAACAGTAATGCCGCAATGATGACGTTCCGTTCAAATTTGTCGATCATGAGGAAATAGTTTATATCCTGGAAAGCATGAGGAAATAGATGCCGAACCATATTATCAGTCCTAATACCACCAGCAGCGCGAAGAAGGCGATGGCGCCCCGTGGAACGAATTTTTCCTGGTTGTTGGATTCTTGCATAAGACAGGATTTAAGAGAGATATCTCTTTGTTATACAAAAAATCGCCGGAAATGTTTGATGTTTTGTTTTTGGGGAGATAAAAAAGCCCCGGGGGACCGGGGCGGATTATTTGTTTATTGGGTGATTTGTTTATTTCAGGAAGCCGGGTTGCCTGTAAGCGGGATCGGGGTACTTATAGAAGCCCTCTCCGGTGGCGGTGCCGAGTTTTCCTTTGTCGATAAAGTTTTCTTTCAGGAAGGCAGCTGCTTTTGCCTTTTCCGGATCTTTGGTTTTTTCAGCGGCCATATTGGTGATATTGTAGGCGGTGGTGAGCCCCACGACGTCCAGTATGCCGAACGGTCCCAAAGGTGCGCCGGTGGCCACCATCCATGTCTTGTCGATGGTTTCCACATCGGCCACGCCTCTTACCAGCAGCGTGGTAGCGGCATCCAACAGCGGCACCAGCAGGGAGTTGACGATATAACCGGGTTGTTCTTTGTGCAGCGGAAGTGCCACCATGCCAATAGATTTGGCAAAGGCTACTACGGTATCGAAGGCTGCTTTGCCTGTGCCGGGATGCCCCATGATTTCTGCCGTATTGTGTTTCCAGATTTCATTGGCAAAATGAAGGGACAGGAAACGGTCCGGTCTTCCGGTGGCGGCAGCAAACTGGCTGGGCAGCAGGGTGGAGGAGTTAGTGGCGAAAATAGTGTCCGGGTCTGCCACGGCAGCCAGCTTTTGGTAAAACTCCGTTTTGATGGACGGGTTTTCCGGGATGGCTTCTATCAACAGATCGGCGCCCTTAACGGCGGCTGCCAGATCGGTGAAGTAACGGATACGGCCCAACGCAGCGTCAGTGTCTGCTTTTTCCAGGTGAAGGTCACGCTGATAGGAGCCTGCCAGCTGTTGAAAAGTGGCTTTGGCTTTTTCGAGCACGGCGTCGCTGATATCGTACACATTGACCTGGTACTGATGGACTGCGGACTGAAAGGCTATCTGGGCGCCTAATACGCCGCTGCCGGCCACGGTAACTGTTTTTATATTCATATGCTAAGATTGTTGCGGTGATGGAATATGATTAACGGTAAGCGGTGTGTACGGCTTTGGCCAGCACATCAGGGCGGCGGTTGTAAGGTGTTACAGGCGCCACTTCCCTGTCTATGTTGAGCAACGTGTACACAGCAGTGCGGGCGGCCCTTACGGAGTATTCCTCTGTAAATACCATGTCCTGCGGTATCTCCACAAACTGGCTGATCATAGCGAGGTTGGTGGAACCCCTGGGCACTACCGGCGGCCGGTCGGACTTGGCATGTGGCTGAAACAACGCATCGATGTAGGGCATCATAACGGGGATGACGTTCACTACGCTCTCTTTGATTTCAGTTTCATGTTGTTCAAAATGCAGGTGGTGTAGCAACTCGGTGAGGATTTCTTCCCCGGTGCAGTCGATCATTCTTTTCTGCACAAAATCGCCCGTTTTGTCGGGATAGAGGCCGTAGCCCCAGAAGATGGTGGTATCCTCGCCCTGCGCTTTAAAATGCGGTTGCGCTGCCACCACGATAGACATCCGCCAGGAGGAATCTTTGAAGGTCATCAGTGCGCCGCTGCCGGGCTTGTTGCCGGAGAAGGCTTCTATGAGCTTCAGCATTTTGTTGCCCCGGAAGGTGGCGGTAAAGGAATACCATTTTGTTTCATCGGGTTTGCCGAAGAAAGGGTCCGGATTACCGAGGCGTGGTTTTTTAAGCGCAATCTTTTTCCACAGCGCAAAAGAAGGCGGATTGTCCGGCAGGTACCGGGCCGGCGTTTTATAGTCGCCATTATCGGAGTTGTCCGTGATACAGCCGTTCGTGAAGAAACAGAGGTCACCTTCCTGTAACGCGATACTGCCTGTTTGTCCGTCGGCGTCCTGATATTGTATAGCCGTTACTGTTATACCGTTATCATCTTTGAAAATAAGATCGGTCACGGTCCTTTTCAGGGAGTAATCGACCCCGAATTTGTCGAGGTGTTTTTTGATGGGAAGGATGACAGATTCATATTGGTTGTACGGCGTCCTGGTGACGCCTTCCAGCGTGTCTATCCTGGAGAACTCGAGGATCATGCGGTTCATGTATCTTCTGAATTCGAAGAGGCTGGACCATTCCTGCCATGCGAACGTGGTTTGCCACATGTACCAGAAATTGGTGGTGAAAAAGTGGTCGCCGAACCATTCGCGGATGGTCATATGGTCCAATTCATTTTCGTCGGTGAAGAAGAGTTTGAGCATCTTCATCCGGTCGTCATGATCGAAGCCCATGGAATGCACGTCGAGGATTTTACCGTATTTATCGATCAGTCTTGCTTTGGCGTGGGTGGGATTGGCATGGTCGAAGGCCAGTATTTCGTCTTTTACGGAGATATTGGGCATTTCGAGGGAGGGAATGCGGCTGGTGAGGTCCCAGAAATTCTCATATGTTTCTTCGTTAAGCATTCTGCCGCCACGGCATACAAAGCCCTCCTGTTTGGCGCCGGCGCCGTCGTTGCTGCCGCCTAGAATGGGCAGTGCTTCGATGATGTGAATGTTTTCTCCTTTGAAACCAGCGTCTTCAATCAGGTAAACGGCTGCGGCCAATGAAGCGAGGCCTCCGCCTACAAAATAGGCGTGTTTGTTGCTATCGTGCATAATCAATCAATTTTAAGCAGTTTAACGGAGTTGTGTGTGATGACTTAACAACCGGGTGGTTGTTTTGTTGTCTCAGGGTTGCGGGATAACTGCAGTGGTGTATAATGAGTACAATTTCCAGCCGAGCGTTTCATACAGTGCTTTGCCGGCAGGTGTAGCCACGAGTATGCCCTTTTTGAAGCCACGCGAGACGGCTTCCATGGTGAGGGCGTTCATAACGGCGCTTCCCAGTCCGCGGCGCTGATGTGCAGGCGTGGTGGCGATGCGGTCGTAAATAGTATAGTCGTCAACGATAGCCAGCAGGCCACTGGCGGCTGTTTCGCCGTCGGCAGTGTATATGGTGGCTGCGGGGCCGGCGCTGGTGGTGGTAACAGTAAGGGTGTATCCTTCAGGAAGCCGCACCCCTGGAGGGTGAACAGGCAGGGAGCAGGTCATCATGAATCCGGGGCGCTGTATCTCCCAGCGGGGAGGCAGTACGGGTCTTACGAGGGAGGCCGGCGCACATACTTTCAGAAAAACCGCCGGTTGGAAAATGGTGTTGGCGAAGTGAAACAGACCGGGGCCAAGTGCAGAAAAAACGTACCGTTTTTGCTGGTCTGGCCATCCTACATCTACCCGGAGTCCGCCGTGGTCGGCTATTGGAGGTGGGAGTTCCCGCGCCAGTGACCAACCTTTCAGCCATGTTTCCACTGTCTGAGGGTCTGCTTGCTCATATGTTTCTTCTGTTGTCATGAGGCACAATAAAGGTAGGCATTTGATGTCTCCCAAAAACATCTGTTATAGTAAAATATTCAAATTCTGTGTCTGTTACATATTCTTCCGGTGGATTAATTTTGACATCAAAAACAGGAAATCATGGAAACAGATCTGACGTACCTGCCGCCCAACCTGCCCGTCCCAACAGATGACGGCGCCTGTGATCATCTCGACGGATTACAAATACCGGATATACAATTAGCTGACACAGACGGCACGATGCTGCGCCTGCGGAATATCCCCGGGAGACTGGTCATTTATTGTTATCCGATGACAGGGCCCTCCCATATCCCATTGCCCCCCGGATGGGACGAGATACCCGGCGCCCGCGGATGCACACCGCAGGCCTGTTCCTTCCGTGACCACTATCAGGAGCTGCAACAGTTACAGACAACTGTCTTCGGCATGAGCACGCAGTCACCGGAAATGCAGCGCTCCGAACGGGAACGCATACACTTGCCTTTTCACCTGCTGAGCGATGAGCACCGGCATTTCAGCGAAGCACTCAGGCTACCTGTGCATATGGTGGACTCACTCATTCTCATCAAAAGACTGACGCTGGTCTTTGAAAATGGTTACATCCGCAAACATTTTTATCCTGTATTTCCGCCGGACAAACATATCGATGAAGTGCTGGCTTACCTGAAAGCAACCGCTGTATAAACCAGCTTTTGCTTATTTTTGCGGGATGAAGTACATAGATTGTGTTGGCCTTATCGTAGTGGAAAACAGAGAGCTGATGCTGGCTTTCAGTAAAAACAAAAATGCCTGGTACCTGCCCGGCGGGAAAGTGGATGCCGGCGAAACACCGCTGCAAGCCATGCAACGGGAAATAAGAGAAGAGCTGAATATGGACCTCGCGGCCGACAGCCTGCATTGGTATTATCACATTACCGCGCCGGCTTTCGGCGAAAACAATGTGGAGATGCGGCAAAACTGTTTCCTGCATCAGTTGCGGCAAACACCGCAGCCATCAGCGGAAATAGGCGCCGTGCGTTTCTTCAGCCTCGAATCTTACCGGAAAGAACAGCATCAGGTACGCGGTGTATTGCTGGCATTTGAAAAACTGCAACAGGATGGCCTGGTGGATTAAGAATACTGCATGAAAGTCATTCGTCATCAAGATCATATCGATATTATGCCTGAGGAAGGCGAAGAGATCACTATTCACCGGGAAACAACATATCCCGGCAGGGTAGTGGTCTTTAAACGCTTGTCGGAAAATGCCTGGCAGGAAATCCATTTCGATAAAAACAACGGAACATTGATCAGCCGTGAAGAACGGGAACAAACGTTACCCGTTTTACACTTTGACTTCGAGGAGGCTGGTATTAAAGCTGAAGTGGAACATGTATTTCTGGACACGATTAACTTTAACGGCTATACGCCCTTGCACAAGGATACGGAAACCATACGTGTCCGGCTGTTTCGCGAGGGGAAAGCGTGTGGCCATGGCGTTCGTGAAGTCCGGGTAAATGAAGGAAGATATGATTACGCTAAAGCCGCGCGCCATGATGTGGACAGTTTGCTGCAAACGGAGGCTGGCAAACGGAAGTTTGATCTCTTCCTGCGTGATACATATGCCCATTTGTCTATGGAAAAAAAGATTCACTATCACTACGGCCGCATCCTCTTTGAAGACAGGATGCAGGGCGGCTATCCTTCCGGTTATACCAGTCCCGCAGCAAGCTATTTCGCCAAATGGTTCATAGATACTTTTTCGCCCTATAACACCGATTGTATCGGTACTTTACAGGAGATCGCGAAGCGGTTCGATCTTCACATCGATGAAACGCAGTTACGGGAAATGGTCCGCTATGAATTACACAGCGCTGAATGGCGGACCATCGCCGGTCAGCTGGGGCTGCTGGACAAATAGCCACTGCCGCGTAACGGGTTTCATCAATGCTGAATAATGTTAAAGTCAATTCAATTTTTGTAATCCCGCCCGGAAAAATCTAAGTTTGCAGCCCATTAATACTACGGCCATGCAACGCATGCACGAACTTCTCCGTCAACAGGTAAATATCACTGAAGAAGACTGGCGCACTTTTTCTGCCTGCTTTGAAGCTAAAACCTATCCGGCTAAAACTTTCTATCTGCAGGCAGGGGAAACGGAGAACTATCTCACCTTCGTGGAAAGCGGTGTGGTACGTTTTTATGTAGAAGCTGCCAATGGCGATGAAACGACCGTCGGATTTGGTTTTGACGGCTGGTTCATGTGCGTGTACAGTTCGTTCTATACCCGCGAGCCTTCGCGTTATTACGGCGAAACCATCACTGAAACAAAGTTGTGGCGTATTCACTACGATGATATGCAACGGATGTACGACCGGCTGCGGGTCGTGGACCGGATCGGCCGGCTGGCAACGGAACAAATGCTGCTCATCAAATCGGAACGGGAACTGTCGTTGCTGACGAAGACGGCGGAGGAGCGTTACCTGGACCTGCTCAGCAAGTCCCCGCAGTTGTTCCGTTATGTGCCCCTCAAGCACCTGGCTTCCTATATCGGCATTACCCCGCAGGCGCTCAGCCGTATCCGCAAGCGGATTTCTTAACCCAGGTTCATCTGCCCGGGGATGTTTGTCAGCTACCTTTGCTGAAAACTATGTGAAGTGAGCCAAAAAGACCCATTCCGCCAGATATCGCGCGGCATCTACACCTGCCTGGAACAGACTACCGGTGCGTCCTATGATTTTAAGGCAGGCTATTACGAGCGGCTGGTCAGCACCCACTGGTTCAACCGCCTCTTCTGGGACACCTCCCGCAACGATTACCAGGAGTTTGCGGCCAAAGGAATTCTACGTACAGCCGGCACCGTATTGGACATCGGTTGTGGCGGCCTTGCACAAACATCACAGTTGTACCGGGCCACCGGCAATGACTGCATACTGCTGGACCGCTCCGTCGAAATGCTTAAGATAGCCCGGGCCAGGCTCTCTGCCGATAACGGCCGGCTGCCTTCCAATATACAGCTGCTGCAAGGCGACGCTTTTCAGTTACCTTTTCCCGACCATACCTTTGATACCGTATGCAGCTTTGGCACCATTCATCTGTTTGACAACAAACGGGCGTTTGTGGACGAAGCCTTGCGGGTGCTGAAACCCGGCGGCAGATGCTACTTCTATTCCATGACCAGCGAGCGGAAGATCAGCCGCATTTTTATGTCTTCCCTGCGGCTGGTGCATGAATTCGGCGAAGTATACTCTGCGGCGCAAACGCTGTCATTGTTTCACCAGCGGCCGTTGCTCGTCAGCAGTCATCTGATCGGCAGTACTATATTCATGGAGGGACTGAAAACGAAATAAGTTATTGCTCCGCGGGTACTGCGCGGGATTGCGCCCTGGCAGACCATCCTACAATGACCAGGGCTATTATGCTCCATAACAACAATTGCCAGGTGGCCATGTCCCAGCCGCCATACTGCCACGCTGCCACACCGCAGGAGGTGCCCAGGGCCGCACCCATGAAATAGGCCGTCATATATACGGTATTGAGCCTGCTGTGGGCATGTTCGTGCAAGCTGTATATCCGGGTGAAATTAGTGATCTGTGTGGCCTGTACGCCTACGTCCAGCAGGAAGATGCTAACAGACAACAACAGTATGGAATGAGGGAATATCTTCAGCAGCAGAATACTGACAATGACCATCGACACGGTCAGGAACAGCGATTTGTAAACCTGTCCTTTGTCTGCCAGTTTACCGAAGAGAGGGGCCGCCAGTGCGCCGCCGATAGCGATCAGGCCAAACAATCCGATACGCGAGGCGGAATAATGCAACGGCGCCGCGCTCAGGTGAAAAGTCAGCGTTGTCCAGAAAGAACAGAACGTCCCAAACGTAAAAGCACCCAGCAGCGCGGCCTGGCGTAATACGCTATATTCCCCGATGAGTTTTACAGTAGAGGATAACAGTTGTGGATAACTGCCCTGGAATTTTGGAGGTATCACCGGCAGGTAACGGTACAGGAGCACCGTCACAATAAGCACCAGCAACGCCGATATGGCAAATACATAGCGCCAGCCCAGCAGATCGGATACTGCGCCCGCTACCACCCGCGCGCCCAGTATGCCGATGAGAATACCGGCAAACACACGTCCTACGGTTTTACCCCTGTCGCCTGTGCTGATGGTCGCCGACATGGGCAACAGTATCTGTGCCGGCGTAGAACCGATGCCGACGAAAAAGCTGAGCAGGCAGATCAGCTGTATGCTGCGCGCAAAACTTAACAGCAGCAAAGAGAAGAACAGCAAGCTGGTCAGGCCGGTGATCAGTTTTCTGCGGTCCAGCTTATCGCCCAGCGGCACTACGAAAAACATGCCCAGTCCATAACCCAGCTGGGCAAGGGTAGACACTCTTCCCGCTTCACCGGCAGTAGCGCCGGTAGCGGCGCTGATATCATTCAGGATAGGCTGGTTGTAGTAAATATTGGCCACTGTCACCCCGGCGGAAATAGCCATCAGCGGGACCGTGAATGGATGGTAAGGCGTTGTTTTCATCTTACAAACCTACATTGGCGGGGCTGCGGAAAACTTGTACTTTTGAGGATATTACTTGTATCAAAATGAGATTGATCCAGCACGACGATTTGTTTATCCGGCATTTCCAGGCAGGGGAGTGGCCCTTTGAACTGCATAACCACAACCATTTTGAACTGATCTTTATTCATCACGGAGCAGGTACGCACCAGCTGAACGGAGAGACTTTCCGTTATGCCGGCCCTTGTGTGTATGCGCTGGCGCCGGAAGATGAGCACATCTTTTATATTGAGCAGGAGACGAAATTCACGGTACTGAAATTTACCAACGTATATCTCGGACAGCAGTTGCAGGCTGCCGCCAAAGAACTGTGGGAGCAACGTTTTCAGCAGCTGATCGTTGCCACGCGCTCACATGGCATACCGGCGGCGTTGCCGGAAGCGCTGGCCCGCATCGGTAACGTGATGCTTGTCATTGCGGCGGAATGGACATTGCGTCCGGTGCCTTCCAACGAGGGCGTGTTGCATCTGATACGTGGCGTGCTGGCGATGCTGGCGGAGCTGCTCACAGAAACGGAGCAGGGGCCGCTGCGGTCTGTAGCGCTTACAAAGGCCATGCACTACATCCACACACATATTGCCACTCCTGAACAGCTGCAGCAGGAGGTGATGGCGCCGGCGCTGCAAATGGGAAAGGCGCGGTTACAGGGATTGTTTAAACACGAGCTGGGCACTTCTGTCCGGGATTATATCAATGAATATAAAAGCCGGCAGATCGAAAACAAACTCCGTTACAGTGATATGAGCATTAAGGAAATCGCCGTCAGCTACGGGTTTGGTGATCTCAGTCACCTGAATAAGTTCTTCCGGAAAATGAAAGGCATCAACCCCCGTTCTTACCGGGCGCAGTATAAATCAGGTGAGGACGCCTGACAGGAAATCTGCATAGAAGTCGGGAACAGGGCTGTTACGTATGCCCGTTAACGTTAATTCCATATCATACTCCACTTTTTGTATCGTGGCACGGAACAGTTCGGCCAGCGTAGGTGCGTTGCTGTTACAGATCTCCAGCCGGAGGTAAGACGCCAGCCGGTCGGGCTCTTTGCTGCGCCCGGCAGAGCCGGTATTGATGGCGGTTTTCAGGCCGTTGCTGATGGTGCGGACATACGACAGATGGGTATGTCCGGTGATGAGGACGTCTGCGCCGGCATTGTCCATCATTTCCTGCAGCGCTGCTTCGGGGTGATCGGCGTAGAGGTACGTCTCATTGCTGTCGGGAGTGCCGTGCGCCAGTAAAATACGGTAGCGTCCAAAGTGGAGGCGCAGCAGGGATGGCAGAGTACGGAGGAACTGTTTGTTATCGGCGGTGATGGTGTTGCGGGTAAATTCGATGGCGGTCAGCCGGGCGGTCCTTTCTTCCGGTCCGTGTTTGGCCAGGGGCTTCACGGGGAGGTCAAAAGCGATACGTTCGTCGTGGTTGCCCATAATAGTCGGAATACGCAGGGAACGGACCCGTGCTATCACTTCGTTGTGCCAGGGGGCGGCGTCGGTAAGATCGCCCAGGCAATAGAGCTGGTCGGCCCCATAGCGGGAAATATCTTCCAGCACGGCTTCCAGGGCAGGCTGGTTACCATGGATATCACTGATAACGGCTATTTTCATCATCCTCTCTTTGGGATGAAGGTAGGAAAGGGAGGGGGAAGAAAAATGGTATTAATAGCAGGAAAAGTTGTAAAAATGCAACGGGCCGGCTTTAAGAGCCAGCCCGCTGAAAATATTTACAATAGTTTTTATTTCGCCGGTGTGATCACGAGTTTTTTGAATTCAATCGGACCGTGGTCGCCCTGAATATAGATCGGACCGGGTTCACCTTCATTGCTGTCCAGTGCGCCGCCGGTGATGCCGGGGATTTCCTGGTTGTTGATCACGGTTTTACCGTTTACCACGATGGTGACCATGCGTCCGATGAGCGTGATGTCGTAGGTCTGCCATTTGTCGGGGCCGAGCGCGTTGATCTCGCTGGGCGCCAGGAAACCATATACACCGCTGAACAGTACGCTGGACGGGTGAGTGTCCGGGCTGCTGTCTTCGATCTGTACTTCATGACGGCCTCTCAGGTAGATACCGCTGTTGCTGCCTTTCTGGTATCTGAATTCAGCGTGCAGTTTGAAGTCGGTGAATTTCTGCTCGGAGACGAGGTTGGCGCCGGAGTGCGGGCTGGTGAGGATGCCGTCTTTTACTATCCACTGGTTTTCTTTGCCGGCGGCTTTCCATCCGGAGAGGTCTTTACCGTTGAACAGGTTAATGGGCTTGCCCCAGGCAACGGCGCCGGTTTTTTTCAGGTAAGGGGCTTTTACGCCTTTCCAGTTGTATTTTTTGCCTTCGCTGGTGGTGATGGTGCCCTGGATGCCGGCGTCGGTGAGTTCACCTTCGATAACAAAGTCCTGGTTGCCGCCTTCCCATTGTGGCGGGATGGAGAAGTTGAATTTACCGTTGTCGAAGTTGACTTTCGCTACGGGCCGGGCGCTGCCGGAGGTGCCTACAAAGTATCCCACGAGGGTTTTGAAGCCGGAGAGTTTCACTTCCAGCCAGGAGGGGGCGGATTTACCGTTTTCGTCGATGGTGATGTCCCAGCGGCCGATCAGAGCTTTCGCATCTGTGGGCGCCTGAGCAGTGCAGGGCTGCGGGCGGCCGGATGCCATTGCCGGGGCCATGGCTCCCAGTGTTAATAAGCCGCTCATGCCGAGTACCAGGATGTTTCTGCGCATATGTATCATGTTTTAGCTGATTCTTGAAATCTTTCAGCAGAACAAGATACCGCTTATTCGCATTTTTCCAAATGCCTATCTTACCTCAAACCGCAGGTATTTGCTGAATACGCCCATCGTGGAGATGCCCTGGATGACGCATACAAATACGCCGGGAAGATCGTTGAGCCGGAAAGAGAAATTGGCGTGGCCCTGTTCGTCGGTGTTGATCAGGTGGTTCCAGTACAGGGTGGTATTGTAGTTGCGGGCGGCGACGGTATCGCTGGCCTGCTGGAATTCCGGCGCCTGGTATACCGGTTTTACTTTTTTCACGTAGCCGGGTTCCTGTTGGGGGGCGGGTACTTTAGGGTTTGCGGGAGCAGGGGTGATGTCGGTGGCTGCCGCTGTTTCTTCCGGCGTGAAGATGGTGCTGTCGGCCATGTCTTCCGGCGTATAGGGGTAGTTGATTTTGGCAAGCTGGTGATTGACTCTTTCGATATCATTCAGAAAATTAATTTTAAATTCAGACTGGTTACCTTTCACTACGCTGAGGATAGCGTCCGGTTGTCCGGAAGGGGTGAACAGTTGGTAGGAGTTGAGGCAGAAGATCCCGTCTTTATTGGTTTTCAGGGTAATCATTTCATTGTTTTTCATGAGCAGCATGGGGATGGGTTTCTTCACTTTTTTAGTGCCTTTGGTGACGAAACCGCTGACCGGGTTAAGTTCCTGTTGCGCGGTGGAAAGGTCTACCGATGCGGGGAGCCGGTATTGGTCGATGAAATAGTAATGGCAGATGTCCCATTTATCGTGTTTGCGCAGTCTTCTTTCACACACGCAGGCGACGGAGAACAGTCCCTGTATGGCTTTGCCGGTAGTGTCGGTCAGTACCACGCGGCAGTTGACCATGCCTCGTTGCTGATAGGCCACAGAATCTGTTTCCAGCCGGATGCAGATATTGGAGTCCGGTATTTTCAGTTTAGCAGTACGGGTGGTATCTGCCGGCGTTTTTTTCATTTTAAAGGCGGGCTGATGTGGTTTGCGGACGGATATCCATTGCTGGAATTCCTGTTCGTGGTTGTCGGCGATGTAGTTGTTGGTGTAGCCTACGAGGGCGTAGTCGCCGGAAGGCAGGCTGTCCGGCAGTTCCAGCAGACCTTTGCAAACGCCGCGGTCGAATGCAAAACGTTCGTTGAGCACCGGTTTATGGGTGACTGGATTGATGAGGGCCACGAAGAGCGTGTGATAGGGGAGGGTGTCGGTCGCCCGGATATTGAGGAGGTAACCGGTGAACCATATTTTTTCCGCGGGCGTGTAGATGTGTTTGTCCGTGTGGATATACAGCCCTGTGGAGTTGATGTCCCTGTTTTGCGCATGGCAGGGGATGTACAGTATGTACAGAATAATGCTCAGTTGCAGGAGTGTAAAGTTTTTCATGGCTGTTTGGTTGTAGTCAGTTTTCGATATAGACCGGGACCGGCCGGGTTGTGATGGTAATGATGCTGGTGCAGTCCTTACCACGTTACTGCAATACTACAGCAGAATCAAGGCCTAAGTCTCCTGATCTCTCTAAAAACCAGCGATTAACGTGAGATTAACATGCTGTCAGACAGGCCCTTCCAAAAAAAAGTTCCAGCCCTGTGATTTTTCTCTTCATCCGGCGAATAATAAAGCAGTAACATTATTTTTTATCAATGGATTCCGTTATTACAGATCAGTTCCTGGCCGTAGTAGAGGCGCACAAGGGCATCATTTACAAGGTGGCCAATGCCTGGTGCAGGCAGGCAGAGGACAGGAAAGACCTTGTCCAGGAGATCATTGTACAGTTATGGAAGGCATTTGGAGGTTATGACAGCGGGCAGGCGCAGTACAGCACCTGGATATACCGTATTGCGCTGAATGTGGCCATTTCCTTTTACCGTAGGGAAACCCGCCGTCAGGCCGCGACAGACAGGCTGAAGGCGGCGGTGCTGGAAATGGAAGGCAACGGGACTGTAATAGAAACAGATGAACAGCTGCAATTGTTGCAGCGGTTCATACATGATCTTCGGGAGATGGACCGGGCGCTGATACTCTTGTATCTGGAAGAAAAAAGCCATCAGGAAATTGCGGAGATACTGGGCATCTCCGTGACCAATGTGGCGACGAAGATCGGGCGGATCAAAGTATTGCTGAGGCAGCAATTTTCACGTATTAAAACGTAATCGTCATGCAAGACACAGACATTATTCATCTTTGGAAATCGTACGAAAAGCAGTTGGACGAAAACCTGTTCCTGAACAAAAAAAACGCAGCAGAAATTACCGGCATTAAAATTCATTCATCTATCGCCGCTATGCGGCCCATCAAATACTTTGCGTTGCTGGCGGGCATTTTATGGGTTGCATTTATTGACACGCTGCTGGTCGGCATGTTTAACACCGCCAGCCCGTTTTTCCTGGTGTCAATGGGCGTCCAGTCACTGCTTACCACCGTTGCTATCGGTATCTACCTCTATCAGCTGATATTGATCGAAACGATAGATATTTCCGGGCCGGTGCTGGACACACAGGAAAAGCTGTCCGGACTGAAATCTTCTACCTTGTGGTGCGCCCGTTTGTTATGGCTGCAACTGCCGGTGTGGACTACCTTTTACCTTCATGCGGCCATGTTCATCAGGGAAAATGCATGGTTGCTGGTGATACAAGGGATCGTGACAGCCGGCTTTACCATCGTGGCGATCTGGCTTTTTATGAATATCCGTTTTGAAAACAAGAACCGTAAATGGTTCCGGTGGCTCTTTGAAGGAAAGGAATGGACGCCTGTGCTTCGGTCCCTGGACATGCTGGAGGAGATAAAGGCGTTCCGGGAAGGAAAATAAGGCAGGAGTGGAAAGGTGCAGGCCACATCTTAGATATCATTTCAGATGGGGCCTCCTGCGTCATCAACAAATCGTAGCCCAGGGCTTCAGCCCTGGGGCTATTGGCGGCGCAGGTTATATTCAGCCCCGTTGGTTTTTTCAGCCTGCCCGGGCGCCTGTATGGAACGTTCCTGCAGCTGAATGGTATTATCATCAATGATGCTAAAGGAAGTGCCCCGGTCGGCCAGATTTTTATAAGTGAGATAGATGCTTTTGTTGGCGGCGTCATAGCTCCATTTGCCGGTGTTGTCCATCTGGTGTTCCGGCTTGCCTTCTTTGGACAGATAACTTTCTTTCATGCTGAAAGTGGAGTCTGTATGGAAGGTAATGGATATGTCCTTTTTTTGGGCGCCACCGGGAATAGTGCCTTTGAAAGTACCGGCATTAAAAGCGGCTGTTTCGGGAGCGGGCATGGGCGCAGGCATTGTAGAATCGGGTATTTCCTTTTGCCTGGAGGGATTGCTGTTATTACAGCCCAGTGTAATAGCGGTGGCTACCGTACAGATGAGAAAGAAAAAAGGCGTTTTGTTCATACAGCGGTTTTTATGCATTAACAGCGGTATGCCCGGGTTTGTTTGACTTGGAGGGTCAATGTGCAGAAGTTTTGGAAAACAGGTTCACGATGATCACGCCGACGATGATGAATAACAAGCCGATAATTGCGGCGGTGTCCAGCTTCTGGCGGAACATCACCACGCCGATGACAGATACCAGCACAATGCCAAGGCCGGACCAGATGGCATATGCTATGCCGAGCGGAATTTGTTTCAGGGTAAGGCTCAGGCAATAAAAAGCAATGGCATACCCGGTGACAACGGTGACGGAAGGCCAGAGACGGGAGAACCCTTCAGAAGCTTTCAGCGCGGAAGTAGCAATTACCTCCGCAATAATGGCAATCAGTAGTAGTACGTATTTCATCTGCATCGGTTTACGGCTAAAGTAACAGATGCTCCCCGGAAAAAAAATTTTTTGTCTGATGGAAAAACAGGCGTTCGGCATTTTGGCGTATAGGCTCAATTATATACCGACAGTGGTGTCGCCACTGCTCAAAAGATGGCTGGCAGGGAGGCATCCGGGAGAATCGTGTAATGTATGCCGTTACCTCCAAAAGGCGGACTGACAGGAAGAAGAACTGAATAAATCGTTTATTCGAGGCCGTTATACGCAGCAGATGGGCTGACTGAAAGAGGGATAGGTTAATCAAGTGCCGGTTATTTGAAAAAGAATAACTGGTTTTACTTAATTTAGCGCTTCCTATACTTTGTATTTATTTATGCCAATGACCAAACTGATCGCTATTGCACTGTTAAGCTCCCTGCCCCTGATTGCCGCTGCCCAGAAAGATTCACTGCCGGACAACGGATTAAAGCCCCTACAGATAAAAGGTAACCTTATTCTGCCGGGCATAGGCATGTCGCTGGAAAGAAAGTTGTCCCCTAAAACCACGTTGCACGCGGAGATAGACCTGATGGGAAGTTACTATTACACTTACAGCTCGTACTATGGAGGCGACTGGGGGTATGAACTGGTCCCCGCGGTCCGGCTGGAGGAACGTTTTTATTACAACCTGCGCAAGCGTCTTGCCCGCGGCAAGTCTTTGCGCAACAACAGCGGAAACTTCCTCGCTGTCAGCGGAAGTTATTTTTTCGGACCGGTGGCCAACAGGAACATGCGCAGCCAGTGGTCATTTTCATTGCAGCCGCTATGGGGCATGCAACGGGGCGTAGGCAAACATTTTAGTTTTGATGCCCGCTTCGGCCTGGGACCGGTATATTACAGCGATGTCCGCAGATGGGAGGTACAACCCCGTGCACAATTAATGTTGGGTTATGTCATCAGATAAACGTTCACGGTTATACGTAGCTGCGCTGGTGTTACTGGCTGCTGGCTGGACGGCCTGCTCACAGGGCCTGCTTAAAGGGTTTACGGTGAACGGACGCGAGCACCGGTCGGATTACATCCCCCTGAAAGTGAAAAAAGGGCGTAAAAAAATCCACCCGTCCATGTTATTCAATGAAGCAATGCGCGACTACTGGATGGCCCGGAAGTGTTTCCCGGCCACGCTGCAACAGTTTGAGTATTCGGGAGACAAAGCCCGCAGGGCGGTGAGAGACATGCGGGAGTCCGGATTTACGCAACTTGAAATCGGATATTCGCTGCTGGATTCCATGGAGATATTTTTCCGGCATAAGCCGGTGTTTAATCCTGTGATCGATGATGCTTCACTGGCGGTGGATGCCAGCGGGAAATTCATATACACCGCAAAAGATTCTTCGGTGTTTAGCATCACCAGGCTGGACAGGGGATTGTTCACACGATAAAGGCACGACGAAGATACAGGTGCGGCATGCTGATTTTTTTATTAACTTGGATAGCTAACCAAGACCTGTTTCCATGAAAATCGCGACTTATAATGTCAATGGTATCAATGCCCGTTTGCCGGTGCTGCTACGCTGGTTGAAAGAGTCTGCGCCTGACGTGGCCTGCCTGCAGGAGCTAAAAGCGCCGCAGGAGAAATTTCCGGAGCTGGCTATCCGCGAAGCGGGATATGATGTGATATGGCATGGCCAGAAGAGCTGGAATGGTATTGCTATCCTGTCTAAAGTAGGTGTGCCGCAGGAAATCAGAAGAACGCTGCCGGGAGATGAGGAAGATGTACACAGCCGCTATATGGAAGCTGCTATCAACGGGGTATTGATTGGTTGCCTGTACCTGCCAAATGGCAATCCTGCGCCAGGGCCGAAGTTTGACTATAAGCTCAGCTGGTTTAAGCGGCTGACGGCTCATGCACAGGAACTGCTTTCGCAGAAGACGCCGGTCATTCTTACCGGTGATTACAATGTGATGCCTACTGACCTGGATGTATATAAACCGGAACGCTGGGTGGATGACGCCCTGTTCAGGCCGGAAATAAAATCGGCTTTCCATGCGCTGGTGGCGCAAGGCTGGACAGACGCTATCCGCAAGCTGCATCCCGATGAAAAGATTTATACTTTCTGGGACTACTTCCGTAATGCTTACGAAAGGGATGCCGGCCTGCGGATAGACCACTTTCTGCTGAGCCCCGAGGTAGATAAGCGCCTGGTGGCTGCGGGCGTGGACCGTCACGTGCGGGGATGGGAGAAGTCCAGCGACCATGCGCCGGTATGGATAGAACTAAAAGGCGCGTGATCAGGCAGGGGTGATTTTCTGTACTGCTGTCAGTACTTCCAGCAACTCGGCCTGCAAACTTTTGCCTTTGTCTTCATTGTACCACTGCTGTAATTCGATCTTCGTCCGTTCAAAGTCTGCTTTCTCTGCTTTCAGCCGGTTGTACAACACCTGGCATTCGGCGGGCCTGGGGCCCCATACGGCCATATCATTGCCGTCCTGGTCACGGATGATCAGTTTGGGGATGGACCTGGTGCCGTTGGTCAGATACTGTTCTATCAGGAAAGGAGGTGTATCACGTAACTGTATGTCGATGGTGATCAGCGGATTCAGTGCCGCTATTTTGTGCAGGAAAGGCACAATATGCGCAGCATCGCCACACCAGGGTTCGGTGATGATCACCCACTGTTGCGGCGCCGTGATATTTTTTACCGCAGCTGTGATGTCTTCGTTGATCACACTGGTTTTCAGCCAGCGTTGTTGTCTCGACCAGTTGAGTTTTGTATAATTGAAATAGTCGGGGTTGCTGTAAGGAGCCTTCGGTTCCGCGTCTTGCAGGATGTTCTCAAACAGCTGCAGATAGTCTGTAAAATTCATCTCTCACATTTTTATTGTTGAAGGCCGGAAATAATTTTCCGGAAGGCCGCAGCAGCATGGTGCACCTGTACGCTCCATTCTTCTGCTGCACCGCCATCGGCGCCGTCCGTGATATATTTCAGGCACAGAAAAGGTATATTCTCTTTCATGGCCACCATCGCGAGGGAATATGCTTCCATATCGATCACATTGTAATCAACAGTACTGTGGCCCGTCTCGAAATTGTCGCCTGTGCCGCAGATGCCATACTGAAAGCCGTCCAGCTGAAGACCATATTCCAGCACCGGTTCCAGGTTGGAGAATGGCGTTTCATATTTACGGTAGCCAAGACCGGTAACGTCCATGTCCCGCTGTATAAAACGGTTGCAGCATACTACTTCGCCACGTTTGAAAGTGTTACTGCCGGCAGAGCCCAGGTTGACGATCAGTGCGGGTCTTTCTTCCTGTATCCTTTTAGTCAGGTTAAAAGCGGCGTTCACCTTTCCGATGCCGGCGATCAGGATATTGTCCCCGTTAAATTCTTCCGCTGCTTCGGAGCTGAGTGCAAAGACAAAAAGTGGTCGCTGGCTCAACAGGCTGGTGATATGCTGCGTCTGTACTGACGGTTCCTGGATCATATATGTTCTACGGTTGTGTTAGTAATTGAAAACTGCCGCAAAGTTACGTTAAAATGCGGTAGCAGAGCGGTGTTTTGGGAGCGTGGTTACCTGTGGGATACCGCGATATTGACTTACATTTATTACTTTAGGCTTACGATGGACCCACAGCAACAATTTAATGACACCCTGCAGCAATGGATAGCTTTTCTGGACGATTATTCACTGGAGATGGTCTGCCGGCCAACCAGCGCCGCGGCATGGTCGCTAGGACAGGTATACAGGCATATTATCGATGATACCGGCTGGTATGTGGAGCAGGTGGAGACGGCATTGGTGAGCCGGGAACATCATGATCAGGAGATGACCGAAGAAGGCCGGCAGATACTGGCCAACGGGTTTCCGGACATACAGATTGCAGGACCTGCCACTAACACGTTTATTCCTCAGCCGGAAAGCCTTGACCAGCTGCGGCAAGGGCTGTTGTCCATCCAGCAGTCAGTTGCGAAGCTATGCCACGGCGGTGATTTTGCAGCTGCCAGAGGCAAAACGAAGCACCCGGGCCTGGGATATTTTACGGCGGCGGAATGGCTGCGTTTTGCGGTGGTGCATATGCAACACCACCTGCGGCAAAAAGAGAGAATCGACGCGCAGTTGTTTGCCGGTAATACAGTGAATAAATCAGTACTTATTCAGTCGCCGGCAGCGAATGTGTGGGAAATGCTCACTGTTCCTGAAAAAATAAAGCAGTGGATGATGGATACGCCGGTACAGGTTGCGTCCGACTGGCAGGTGGGCAGTCCGCTGGTGTTTACCGGTGATCTGCATGGGATACCTTTTGAAAACAAAGGCGTGATACTGCAACTGGAACCGGAAAAACTGCTGGTTTATACACATTGGAGTTCCCTCTCCGAAAGGCCGGATGAACCGGGGCAGTATGGCATTATCACCTTCAGGTTGACAAGCACCCCTGAAGGCACGGTGTTGGACTTCACCCAGACGAATACTGGCAAATACGCCACGGACCGGCATGTCAACTACTATTGGGGTACGGTGCTGGTGCTGATTAAAAGACTTTGTGAGGCCGCGGTTACATTAATCACCCCCATGAAAAAATAAGGGCTGTCGGTTTTGTTCTATTTTCCGGGGGTAGCGACGGGTAATTTTGGGTAAAGTTAAAAACAATGAAATACCTGATCATACTCCTTGCCCTATTAAGCGTAACTCCCATAGCCACTGCCACCATTCCGGAAGATGACAAGGAGAAAGCCCTGCTGGTGCTCCAGACCAAATGCAATATTTGTCATGTCCGCAATAACCCATTCCGCATTTTCAAAGAAAGGAACATGGAAAGAAATGCAAAGGACATCTATAAACAGGTGTTTGTAAAAGGACGTATGCCGCTCGGCAATGAAGTGAAGTTGACAGAGGAGGAGCGTGAAACGCTGAAGAAGTGGCTGGAAGCTAATATACATTAAGTATACAGTTGATAATCAATATATTAAAATATATTAGCAAGATCGGTATAGTAAAATTGCAAAATTTGTATAGTTTTTATGATTTTTCATTAAACATATCCTGTTTTTGTTGAAAAAATATTTCAAGATGTGATCATTTGTTAGTGAATATTTATAGTTTTGCATTAAACGTTGAAATATATCCAAAACAATCTTATATCAACTAACAAGATGATCACATTAACTGCAAAAACAAACGATATCCTCCATTTGGAGAAGGGAATATCCCTCATTAAAGATTATTTCCCGGCACGGTTAAGCCAACAGCTGTCGCTGACCAAAGTATCTGCCCCTTTGTTCGTTCAATCCGGTACAGGATTTAATGATGACCTGAACGGCGTGGAAAAACCCGTAAAGTTCAACCTGAAAAATATCCCCTATCCGGTGGAGATTGTTCAGTCACTGGCCAAATGGAAACGTATGCGCCTGCATCAGCTGGGGCTGGAGCCGGAACAGGGCATCGTGACAGACATGCGGGCCATCCGTCCGGATGAAGTGGTGTCGCCTGTTCACAGCTTTTACGTGGACCAGTGGGACTGGGAAAAGCGTATCCTGGCAGAGCATCGCCGTATCAGTTACCTGAAAGAGACAGTAGAACAGATCTACCAGGCTATCCTGGATACTAACGCCATGCTGGAGGAGGCGCACGAAAAGGCGCTGGACCTGCCTGCTTCCGTGTATTTCATCGATAGTGAAACACTGCTGAAACGTTATCCGGGCCTTACGCCCAAAGAAAGAGAAAACCGTATTGCGAAGGAATATGGCGCGGTGTTTATCATGGGTATCGGTGGCTTGTTGTCTGATCAGGCGGTGCATGATGACCGTGCCCCGGACTATGATGACTGGTCTACCGCTAACGAAGAAGGTTTCTATGGCCTGAACGGGGACCTTATCTTGTGGAACCCGGCTATGGACAGTGCGCTGGAGCTGTCTTCCATGGGTATCCGGGTAGACGCTGGCGCGCTTCGTGAACAGCTTGCACTCAAAGATTGCGAAAGCAGAAGTGAATTATTGTTCCACAGTAATGTATTAAACGACGTATATCCGTTGAGTATGGGTGGCGGCATCGGGCAGTCCCGCCTGTGCATGTTCCTGCTGCAGCGCAAACATATTTCCGATGTACAGTCCTGCATCTGGCCGGAAAATATCTAAATATTTAAATACTGAAAAAGTCCCAAAAGGTATGTGCTTTTTGGGATTTTTTTATGCCTGGAGATGTAGCGATACCACGTCTCCGATAACAATTATGGCCGGGTGACCGATGCCGGCTTGTTGTGCACGGAGATGAATATCGCTGACCGTGCCTGTTACAATGCGTGCTTGTGGCGTGGTGCCTTCCTGTATAATAGCTGCCGGCGTATATTGTTTCCCATGATCTATAAATATTTGCAGGATGTCCCCGAGGTGGTGCATGCCCATAAGGATAACGACTGTGGCAGTAGACTGCGCTGCCAGGGCGATGTCGCCGGAGAGTTGGCCGGAGCAGGTGGTGCCGGTCGTTACCCAGAAACTTTCCGCCACGCCCCGGGAGGTAACGGGTATCATCTGTGAGGCCGGTACCGCTGTGGCGCTACTGATGCCGGGAATAACAGTCACGCCTATATGATGTTGCTGCGCCGTAATAATTTCTTCCACAGCCCTTCCAAAAACGAAGGGGTCTCCTCCTTTCAGCCTCACCACATGGCCGTACTGTTGGGCCATTTCCACTATCAGCCTGTTGATTTCTTCCTGTGGCAGGCTATGTCGGCCGCAACGTTTGCCTACATACTGCCGGATGGCTTGCGGTGGCGCGTGATCCAGCAACGCCGGGTTTACCAGTGCGTCATATAGGACTACGTCTGCCTGGCCAAGCACACGGACCGCTTTGAGCGTAATCAGTTCCGGGTCTCCCGGGCCGGCGCCGATTAAAGATAAAAATGGTGCTTTCATTTATATGGTAAATAAATTAATGTTAAATAATTGCTGGCTGACCATTAAAAAACTACCCGTCCGGGTTGTTCCTGATCCACGCCTGCTAAGGGTAACCACTTGTTTTCTATTTATATTATAAATTAATTAATATGATTAAATTTTGTTTTGACTGTTTAAAAATACAGTCAAAACAACTAATTTCATAATCAAAATAGAATGATTGGTGTAAGGAATGATGGTAAGTGTTCTTAGAAATATCGTATTGAAAAATTCTTAATATAAATTCTCCATCCAAAATCTCTTCCAATGAAAATCGTGGTTATTGGAAATGGCATGGTGGGCTATAAATTCTGCGAAAAGATCCTCACCAAATCCCCCAAGACGCCTGTTGAACTGGTCGTATTTGGCGAGGAGCCCCGTCCGGCCTATGATCGTGTACATCTCACCTCCTGGTTTGAAGGCTCAACAGCAGATCTTTTAATGGCTACCACCGAATGGTACGAGCAGCAGGGCATCCGGCTGCATCTGGCCGACCCGGTAATTGCCATTGACAGACAGCAGCAAACAGTACGTTCCTACAGCGGCATCGTAGAGACCTATGACTATCTCGTTCTGGCCACCGGCTCCGCAGCCTTTGTGCCGCCCATACCCGGCGTAGAAAAAAAGGGCGTCTTCCTGTACCGTACCATTGAAGACCTGGAAATGATGAAGGCCTATGCGCCACAAGCCCGCAGCGGTGCAGTAATAGGCGGTGGCCTGCTGGGCCTCGAAGCTGCCAAAGCCCTGCTGGACCTAGGCATCACTAATATTCACGTGGTGGAGTTCGCGCCGCGGCTTATGCCCCGGCAGATAGACGACAAAGGCTCTCAACTGCTGCAGGAAAAACTGGGGCAGCTGGGCCTGAAAGTGCTCACCAGTAAAAATACCAGGAAAATAACCGGCGAAGAAACCGTCAGCGGCCTGCAATTTACAGACGACACGTTCCTGAAAACGGACATGCTGGTGATATCAGCCGGCATCAAGCCCCGCGATGAACTGGCCGTGGCTGCAGGGCTGGCAACCGGTCCCCGTGGCGGCATCGTGGTAAATGAACAACTCCAGACGTCTGATCCGCTCATCTATGCGATCGGCGAATGTGCCCTCTATCAAAACATGATCTATGGCCTCGTAGCACCAGGCTATGAAATGGCGGAAGTGGCGGCGTCGCATCTCTGCGGGGACAGCAAAGCCTTCACCGGTTTTGATATGAGCACGCGTCTCAAACTCATCGGCGTGGAAGTGGCCAGCTTTGGCGATCCTTTTTCACCCGCAGACAGCTGCCACAGCATTGTATTTGAAGACCGGCTCAAAGGCATTTACAAACGCATCGACGTTACACCCGACGGGCAACAGCTCCTGGGAGGCATCCTGATAGGAGAGGCCAGCGCCTATAATATGCTGCTGCAAACAGTGAAAAATAAAATGGCCCTGCCGGCAGACCCGGCATCATTGTTAGCACCGCCCGCACGGGAAGGCGCAGCTGTCAGCGCCGGTGTAGACGCGCTTCCGGACGAGGCGCTGATCTGCAGCTGTGAGAGCGTCAGCAAAGGCGCGATCTGCGAGGCGGTAACATCCGGGCACGAATCTTTCGATGATATCAAAAAATGCACAAAAGCCGGCACCTGCTGCGGAGGATGTGCGCCCATGGTGAAAGACATTATCACCGCCACGCTCAAATCACAGGGTAAATACATCCGCAATGTGATTTGCGAACACTTCGCCTACTCCCGCCAGGAAATGCTGGACATCATCAGGATCAATACACTGCGCTCTTTTGATGAAGTGCTGGACCACTGCGGCCACGGCGAAGGTTGTGAAGTATGCAAGCCAGTGGTGGCTTCCATCCTGGCCAGCCTGTGGAACGATATGATCCTGGCACAGGGTAATGACACGGCCCAGGATTCTAACGACCGCTATCTGGCCAATATTCAGAAAGGCGGTACGTATTCAGTGGTGCCACGTATCCCCGGCGGGGAAATCACTCCGGAGAAACTGATCACCATCGGCATGGTGGCACAGAAATATCATCTCTACACCAAAATCACCGGTGGCCAGCGTATCGATCTTTTCGGGGCGCACCTCAGCGACCTGCCGCTTATCTGGAAGGAACTGATCGATGCAGGGTTTGAAAGCGGCCACGCCTACGGGAAAGCGCTGCGTACGGTGAAGAGCTGCGTTGGCTCTACCTGGTGCCGCTTCGGACTGCACGACAGCGTGAGTTACGCTATCCGCATAGAAGAACGGTACCGCGGCCTCCGGGCGCCGCATAAAATCAAATCGGCCGTTTCAGGCTGCATCCGCGAATGTGCGGAAGCGCAGTCCAAAGACTTCGGCATTATCGCCACGGAGAAAGGCTGGAACCTCTATGTATGCGGCAACGGCGGCTCCAAACCACAACACGCGGTACTGCTGGCCGCCGACCTGGACAGCGAAACGTGCATCCGTTACATTGACCGTTTCCTGATGTTCTATATTAAAACCGCAGACCCGTTGACCCGCACGGCCACCTGGCTCAATAAACTGGACGGCGGCATCGATTACCTGCGAAACGTAGTAGTACAGGACAGCCTGGGCATCGGCGCACAGCTGGAAAGTGAGATGCAGCTGCTGGTAGACAGCTACAAGTGCGAATGGAAGGAAGTAGTGGAAAACCCGGACTTGCGTAAACGCTTTTCCCATTTTGTCAACTCACCGGAAGAGAAAGACCCTACTGTAAAATTTGAGACCCTGCGCAATCAGAAGAAAGCTGCAGAGTGGAAATAATCGCATCATTAAAATGTACTGTTATGTCTATGTCATCAACAACGATTCACTGGTTCCTGGCATGTAAAGCATCGGATGTGCCGTCTAACGGCGGCGTATGTGTGAAATATGGAGAGGAACAAATCGCCCTGTTTTATTTTGCCCGTAAAGACGAATGGTATGCCACGCAGAACCTTTGCCCGCACCGCAAACAGATGGCCCTGAGCCGCGGTATGACCGGCACGCTAAAGGATGAGCCCAAAGTGGCCTGCCCTTTTCATAAAAAAACATTCTCACTGCTTGACGGGCGCTGCCTGTCAGACGAAACAGAATGCTCACTTAACGTTTATCCGGTAAAGGTAGTAGATGGCCAGGTGTATATAGGCGTAAATGAAGAAACAGCAATGGTAACAGTATAAGTTGAAACCCGGCAGCGGGCAGGCTGGCCGGGTTTCGGATCTTATATTGATTGGCTCAAATAAAATCAACCAAAGGTACATGAAAAAATGGTTTCAAGGCGGGATCCCCTGGATACTGCCAGGGCTGCTGCTGTCGCAGCACGGCTATGGCCAGTTTACACTGGGCGCCCAGTTGCGTACCCGCACAGAACTGCGCGACGGACAGGGCGCTCCCAAACTACAGGGAACATCTCCCGCTTTCTTTACGTCCCAGCGTACCCGCCTGATGGCCGGACTGAACACTTACCGCCTGAAGCTGGGGCTAACAGTACAGGATATACGCGTCTGGGGACAGGACGCATCCACTATCAACCGCACCACCACGCCTGATAATAACGGCTTCATGCTGCATGAGGCCTGGGCCGAAGTCCTGCTGACGGACACCGTGACAAAGGACCGGCGCCTGGCGCTTAAAATAGGCCGGCAGGAACTGGTATATGACGACAGCCGTTTGCTGGGCAACCTCGACTGGCTCCAGCAGGGGCGCCGCCACGATGCCCTGCTGGTAAAATATGAAACAGCGGTATGGACCGCACATGCAGGACTGGCATTTAACCAGAATAAAGAATACGCGGCGGGAACAGTGTACAATCCGGTCCCACCCGGTAACTACCCCGCGAACACCAACGGCGGCGGTGCCTACAAAAGCCTGGAATTCGTATATGTGTCCCGGAAGTTCAGGCAAAGCAACCTTTCTTTTCTGCTGCTGGCAGACCAGTTCCCCAAATTTCATATAGACAGTACCGTTACCCCTGCCCAGAAAAAGTGGGAAGCGTCTGTACATAACCGTTATACCACCGGGCTGTATTATACCGGGCAGTACAACAACCTGTCGTGGACCGCAGCTGCCTATTACCAGGGCGGGACCAGCAGCAGCGCGCAGGATGTCAGCGGTTCGTTGCTGACAGGATACCTGCAATATGGTTTCAACCGGCGTGTCAGTGCAGGTGCCGGCGCTGATTTTACCTCTCCTGATTTTGATCCGTTGTATGGTACGCCTCATAAGTTCTGGGGGTATATGGATTATTTCTATGTGGCCAGCCCTTTTGGCAGTAAGGGATTACAGGACTATTACCTCCGGGGCAAATGGAAACCCGGCAGTCGGTTCACCGCCGGCGCCGATGTGCATGAATTCTTCAGCGCAGCAGCCATTGCCGGTAACGGCAAACGGCTGGGCACAGAAGTAGATATAACGGCGACGTATACACTGACCAGTATGATTGCTTTTGAAGCCGGTTACAGCCACTTCTGGAGCACGCCTTCCCTGGCTTTGATAAAGCAGGTCAATAATGCGTCCGGTAATAACAACTGGGCTTATGTGACCGTCAATATCCACCCTGAATGGCTGATAAACAAATAACCAAATAACTAAATAATTATGCCTGCTCTAACAACACTCAATATATTCCGTATTGATTCCATACAGATGCGGACTTTCCATATCGCCTGGTTGATGTTTTTTGTTTGTTTCTTCGGATGGTTTGGCCTGGCCCCGCTGATGCCTACCATCCGGGAAGACATGGGCCTCAGCAAGGCGCAGATTGGCAATATCATGATCGCCTCCGTGTCGGGCACTATTATCGCCCGGCTGTTGATTGGCCGCCTCTGCGACCTGTGGGGGCCGCGCAAAACGGCGGTCCGCCTGTTGGTACTGGGTTCGCTGCCCGTTTTCCTGGTGGGCCTGTCCAAAGACTATATGTCTTTTTTATTGTTTCGTTTGGCCATCAGCGTGATAGGCGGCTCTTTTGTGATCACACAGTTTCATACTTCCCTGATGTTTGCGCCCAACATCAAAGGGACGGCCAATGCCGTTGCCGGCGGTTGGGGCAACCTTGGCGGTGGCGTCACCAATATGGTGATGCCGCTGATCTTTGCCGCTATTGTCGGTTTCGGCTATACGAAAGGGGAGGCCTGGCGCTATGCGATGATACTGCCGGGGCTGATGATGCTGGGCGTGGCATGGCTGTATTATCGTTACACCAAAGATACGCCCGAGGGGAATTTTGATGAGATACAGCGGTCGGAAAAAGCGGACAGCATCGACTGGTCGGTGCTGCGTGACTGGCGCATCTGGGTGCTGACCCTGGCTTATGGGATGTGTTTCGGGATGGAGATCACTTTTGATAATGTGGCCTCTTTGCATTTTGTGGACACCTTTCATTTATCGCAGAGCAGCGCTGGTTTTTGGGCCGGCGTCTTCGGGTTTATGAACCTCTTTGCCCGTGCGCTGGGTGGCATGGCGGCAGACAAAGCCGGGGCCAAAGCGGGCATCAGAGGGAAAGGATGGCTGCTGGCAGTGATGTTGATGCTGGAAGGCACCGGTCTGCTTTTATTTGCCAGCGCTGGTTCGCTGGGGATGGCCATCGTTGCCATGCTGAGTTTTGCCTTGTTCCTGAAAATGGCCAACGGTGTCACCTACGGCATCGTGCCGTTCCTGAGTAAACGCAATGCCGGCCTGGTGAATGGTATTGTTGGCGCAGGCGGCAATATCGGCGGTATGTTGTTTGGTTTTTTGTTTAAATCAGATCATATCACTTATGTCGATGCTTTCAGCTACATCGGCATGACGGTGATGACGGTAGGCGGACTGGTACTTTTTACCCGTTTCACACCAAAAGCCGAAAGAGCCGCCGTTACAATAGAAGAAGCACCGGTAGTTGTATCCTGATCATTAATAAAAAAGGCATTATGCAGCCTCCTCTTAAAACGACCTGTTGTTATTGCGGTGTGGGATGTGGTATACTGGTCCATAAAGACCGGCAGGGAAAACTGCAGGTGGAAGGCGACCCTGACCATCCGGTGAATAAAGGGATGTTGTGTTCCAAGGGAATGAACCTGCATTATACCGTCATGGACACGTCTGACAGGTTGCTCTACCCTGAAATGCGCTACCACCGCAACCTGCCGCGGCAGCGGGTAAGCTGGGACCAGGCGCTGGAGCGGACCGCGGCCGTGTTCGCGTCCGTCATACGGAAACATGGCCCCGACGCAGTGGCGTTCTATGCATCCGGACAATGTCTCACCGAAGAGTATTACGTTGTCAACAAATTAATAAAGGGATTTATAGGCAGCAATAACATCGACACCAATTCCCGGCTTTGTATGAGCAGTGCGGTGGCGGCCTACAAGTTGGCGCTGGGAGAAGACGCGGTGCCCGGCACTTATGAAGACATCGAAAAGGCTGATTGTATTTTGGTGGCCGGCGCTAATCCCGCGTGGTGCCATCCTATTCTCTGGCGGCGGGTAGAAGCGGCAAAGGCGGCCAACCCCGGACTGAAGATCATTGTCAGTGATCCACGTGTTACGCAAAGCTGCAGCATCGCAGACCTTCATCTGCAAATTAACCCGGGAACAGACATCGTGTTGCATCATGCCATTGGAAGGGCATTGATCGAAAACGGCGATATCAATGCTGCTTTTATCGATGCGCATACGGAAGGATACCTGAAGTACGAAACAACGGTGATGGAACGCACCGTTGAAGAAGCAGCGGCCATCTGCGGCGTTGAGTCCGCTGCTGTCTATGAAGCGGCGGAATGGATCGGCAAAGCAGGCGGCTTTATGTCCTTATGGACAATGGGATTGAACCAGAGCGCTGCCGGTACCAATAAAAACCTTAGCCTGATTAACCTGCATCTGATCACCGGGCATATCGGGAAGCCGGGCAGCGGCCCGTTCTCGCTTACCGGTCAGCCGAATGCGATGGGCGGCCGTGAAGTCGGTGGCCTGTCCAACCTGTTGCCTGCCCACCGGTTGCTGAGTGACCCGGCGCACCGCCGGGAAGTGCAGCAGTTCTGGGGTGGCACCACTATCTCGGAAAAGCCCGGCCTTACAGCCACGGAAATGTTTGACGCGCTGCACGACGGCCGCCTGAAAGCAATCTGGATCATGTGTACCAATCCGCTTATCAGTCAGCCGGACGTGCGCTTTGCGGAAGCGGCGCTGCAAAAGGCGAAGTTCGTGGTAGTGCAGGAAATTTCTTCCAAACCGGAAACGCTGCGTTATGCGGACGTAGTGCTGCCTGCTGCCGCCTGGACTGAAAAAGAAGGCACTATGACCAACGCGGAGCGCCGTATCAGTTACCTCGGTAAAATCACAGAGGCGCCCGGAGAGGCACTTCCGGACGCGGAAATCATTTGCCGTTTTGCGCAGCGGATGGGTTACAAGGGCTTTGACTACGCCACAACGGAAGATATTTACAAAGAACATGTACAACTGACCGCCGGTACTAATATCGATATCAGCGGACTGAACTACGATATCCTGAAAGCGCAGCGCAGTGTGCAATGGCCTTACCACATGGGAAAAGGAACGCCGCGGCTGTTTACCGACCACCGGTTTTATACCGGCGCCGGCAAAGCGGTGATACACAGCTTTGAAGATGACCACCGGTCGGAACCGCTCACGCCGGAATGGCCGCTTATCCTTACCACCGGCCGTATCCGTGACCAGTGGCATACGATGAGCAAAACCGGTAAGGTAAACAAGCTGAAACAGCATATCGGCAGCGCCTTCCTGGAAATACACCACGAAGATGCTGCGGAGCGGAACATCACTGATGGCGACATCGTAACGGTAACGAATATTCGTGGTCAAGTGCAGGTAAAAGCCCGCGTTTGTGATACGATCAAAAAAGGCGTGGTGTTTCTGCCCATGCACTGGGGGAAAATACTACACAACGATTTACACCGGGCCAATAACCTCACCAGCAAGCGGCTGGACCCTATTTCCAAACAACCGGATTTTAAGTTTGCCGCCGTACAGGTAGCACGTTACCGGAAACCGGTACAGAAGATCGTCATCATTGGCGCCGGCGCCGCTGCCTGCGGGTTTGTGAAATCGTACCGTGAACTGAACACCACCGACGAGCTGGTGGTTTTCGGCAAAGAAGACCAGCCGTTTTACAACAGGGTGATGCTGCCGGACTATATCAGCGGCGCCCAGTCCTGGAAACAGCTGGTGAAGATGACCTACAGCGAAGAGAAAGCGACCGGCATTACTTTGCACAGGGGAGTCAGCATTGTGGATATCGACCGTTCACAAAAGACAGTAAAGGACAGTAATGGTAACGTACATACGTATGATCTGCTGATACTGGCCACTGGCAGCCGTGCCGCTACTTTGCGCCATGTGCCGGCACTGGAAGGCATCTTTACCATGCGTACCCGCTACGATGCGGACGCCTTCAAAGCCCATGTTGATCCGCAGAAAGGAAAGGTAATGATCATCGGCGGAGGGCTGCTGGGCATAGAGCTGGCGGCATCCCTGAAAGAGATGGGGATAGCGGTAGGGCTGCTGCAACGTACCTCCCGGCTGATGGACCGGCAGCTGGACACATTGGGAGGCCAGCTACTGTACCAGGAACTGACAGACCGGGATATCGAGATTTACTATAATGATGAGGTAGACCGTTTTTCAGGGCAAGGACAGCTGGAAGGCATTCACCTGAAGAGCGGCCGCTATATTGCCTGTCAGGCTGTGGTGATGTCTATCGGCACGGTGCCCAATATCGAGCTGGCCAAAGCATTGCAGTTGCCCTGCGACCGCGGTGTGATCGTGAATGAATACCTGCAGACCGCCGATCCGGATATTTTTGCGATCGGTGAAATAGCCTCGTTCAAAGGGATGTTATACGGCATTACCGCAGCAGCGGAGCAGCAGGCGGCGGTGGTGGCACGCTATCTGAACGGCGATATCGGCAGCTACTACCAGGGTTCACTGACGATGAACATCCTCAAAATGCACGGGGCCGATTTCTGCTCACTGGGCATGGTGGAAACGCCGGATGATCCGGCTTATGAAGAAGTGGTGTTTATCGACAAAGCCAAACGTTATTACAAAAAATGTATTATTCACCAGGACAGGCTGGTAGGCGCTATCCTCATCGGCGATAAATCGGAGTTCCCCGAGTTCCGTGATCTGATACAGCAACGTATGGAGCTGTCAGACAAACGGCTGGAACTATTGCGTTCCGGCAAAAAGGGGACACCCGTTATCGGCCGGCTTATTTGTTCGTGTGGCAATGTAGGCGAGGGGAATATACAGGAGAGGATAGCTTCCGGCTGTCATCAGTTGCAGCAGCTGTGCGAGGCTTCCGGCGCGGGAATGGGCTGTGGCAGCTGTCGTTCGGAGATCAAATCAATACTGGAAAAAAGCCTCGCTGTTCCGGTATCTGTACCGGTTTAATTATGGCCAGACAATCACATACCATACAAGTCAATTTCAGGGGCGGCATTATTCCGCCCGGCATATTGCTGGAGCTGCTCGAAATAGCGGAAGCGGCTACGGTCACGCAGGTACGCTTCGGACTGCGGCAGCAGCTGTTGCTGGACGTGCCATATAAGCTGTTGTCGGCTTTTAAAACCGCCTGTCATGACCGCCAGATAGATCTTTCGGAGTACCCAAATATGCTGAGCACTTATCCGGCTGCCGGCATTTTTCTGCATGATACCTGGCTGGTGGAGGGAATCTATAAAGATATCTTTAACCAGTTTGATTATCTGCCGCTATTAAAGGTCAACATCTGTGACAGCAAACAAACTTTTGTTCCGCTTTTCACCGGGCATATCAACTGGATATCGTCGCACACGGCCCACTACTGGCACCTGTACCTGCGTTTGCCCGGCAGCCAGGAGCTGTTTCGCTGGCCGGAGCTGATTTATACCAACAGCATTGCGGCTGTCAGCAAAGCGGCGGAAACGCTGATGCTGCGCGGACTGGAGCCTGCCGCTGTTTTTAATGACATCAAAGCGCTGCTTTCCTATATTTTTCGTGAGAGCGATGGAGAGCCGGAGTTCCCTGCTTTCCATCTGCCCTACTACGAAGGGTTTAATAAGCAGGATAACAGCTACTGGCTGGGGATCTATCGCCGGGATGAAACGTTTCCGGTTTCCTTTTTAAAGGAAGTATGCCGCCTTTGCATGGAAACCCGCACGGGCCAGCTGTACAGCACTCCGTGGAAATCGCTGGTGATTAAAAATATTGATGCCGGTCACCGGTATTTGTGGGATTATCTGTTGGGAAAATATGCTATCAATGTGCGGCATGCCGCCAATGAACTGAACTGGCAGGTGGAAGATAACAGTGAAGACGGACTGATTATAAAACGTTACATCATTCGGCATTTTGATGTGGCGGACGTGCGTACCTACGGACTGTGTTTCAGTGTACGGATGAAGGAGCAGACAAGCCTGTTCGGTAATATCGTGATCCGCAAAAAGGCGAGCCGTCATGGCAGCAAACTGAAATACATGCAGCGGTATGATATCCTCTATACCGCGGGCTTTAATGCCAATTCCGCTGTGCTGGCGCCTTATAGGGAAGATGTGTCCAAGGAGCAGCTGGGGCCTTATGTGGCTTCGTTATGTAAGTTGTTTTACGAACAAAGAAGCGAGACGGACATGCTGCAACATTTTGTAAAAGCGCAGCAATTGCCGGTAATGAAGGCAGACGCCGTGCGAAAGGTGCATCAGTGTGTGTCCTGCCTTACGGTATATGATGAAACGGCTGGCGACGAGTGGCAGGAAGTGCCTGCCGGCACATCGTTTACGGCTTTGCCTGAAGGTTACTGTTGTTCGGTGTGTGAAGCAGGGAAGGAAACTTTCCGGGAGATAGCCGTGACCGTTACGAGCTGATTTTTATGTTGCCCGGGATAAAAAACATACAGCCGTCTCCGTAAGGAGGCGGCTGTATGTTTTCAAAGCAGGTTTTCCGTTTATCGTCCCAGGAAGGTGTCTACCTGGTTGAAGAACCATTCAGGCTGATCGGTCATAATGAAATGGCGGGCATCATCTGACATCGAAATGACAGCTTGCGGGGCTTTCTGATATTGTGTGCGATAATTTCCCAGTACCATATCGCGGCCAATGCCATAGTTTTTATAGCCTATCCAGTCTGCCAGCACCAGCAATGGGCAGGTGATCAGGTTCAGCTGCTGCCGCAGGTCGGTGGTGTACAGTTCATACATCACCTGGGCCTGGGTAGGGGAGTGGCTGCGCATGGCCATGTTCATTACCGGTATGCGGTTGATACTGTCGGTGATGAGGCTGGGCAGGATCATCAACTGGTTGGCGCGTGTTTGTTCCGGTGTCAGGGTGGCCATGGCCTTCTGCATATTGGCGGCTATTTCGCGTGTTTGTTGCGGGGTGGCGTCCGGGCCCATGGCAAATGCCGGGAAGAAAGGGCCGGCGCTCACCGCTATCACTTTACCTGGCAGGTCCGGGTATAGGATGCCCAGTTGCAGCGCTATAAAGCCGCCGAGGCTATGTCCAATGACAGTCGGTTTGTCAAGCCTGTTGTCCCGGATAAATCCTGCCAGTTCGCGGGTGATGCTTATCAGCAGGCTGTCGGACTTGATGGGAGGCTGACCAGCAAACCCTGGCAGCGTCAGGGCATAACAGGTGTAATGGTCACGGTAATGTGCCATAGATTGCTCCCACACTTCGCCGGAGCAGTACAGGCCCGGAATAAAAATAACGACTTTGCCTTTGCCTTCTTTTTTGACGCCGAAGGAATAATGTTGTGCAGATACTTCAGGCCTGATCATCGCCAGGTACAGGCAGATGAACGTAAAAATGCGGACAGGTACGTATTTAAAGAATGGTATCATATGGAGTTGTTTTATCGGTTGATCCGGGTACAAAGTGAATTATTCTGCGGGGACGATAAAAATCAATTTGACAAGAAGCTGTTTATAACGGACGAAACATTGTTTCACGCGGATAATGCCTGCCAGGATACCCGGAAGCGGGGCAGAGAGGCATTTAATCCATCAGAAGACAGGTTTCGTCAATAAATGTTGTTAACTTCCCCGGGCCTTGCTACTTTACCGTACTTATGCGACGATTCTTTTCCACATATAAAGGAGCACATATCCTGTTTTGGCTGGCCAGCCTGTGTTTCTGGACTTATTCCACGTGTGCTACCTACCATGTGTCTGTAGGGGAGGCGCTGCGTAACAATGCTCTATACCTGTTTTTTCAGGCCATACTGGTGTATGCTATTATTTACTGGTTGATGCCACAGTATTTCTATCGCAGGCAGTACTGGCGGTTTGCGCTGACTGCCACCGGATGCTGGGCCGTGATGTCACTGCTGATTGCGTGGCTGATGTTGTTGCTGGTCAAAGGCGATCATCCCATGGCGAAGATAAGCGGCATTTTTTCTTTTGCCATCTATACAGCGATGACCAACTTTTATGTTTGTTTTGTATTTATTGCGGCTAAAACCATCAAGGAGCGGCTGGTGGAAGAACGGCATCAACGTGAAGCGGAAAAGGAACGGACCGAAAATGAGCTGCGCTTCCTCAAATCGCAAATGAACCCGCATTTCCTGTTCAATGCTATCAACAGTATTTATGTGCTCATCCGAAAAGACCAGGAGATGGCGGCCGGTACGCTGGCCACTTTTGCGGACATGCTGCGGTACCAGTTGTATGAATGCAATACCGAAACCATTCCGATAGAAAAGGAAATAGCGTACTTAAACAATTATGTGCAACTGGAGCAGCTGCGGAAGGGGAAAGCTTTACAACTGGATTACCAGGTAGGAGCGGATGTCCGTCATTTTTCCATTGCGCCGCTGCTGTTGATCCCTTTTGTGGAGAATGCGTTTAAGTATGTGTCTACCTATACTCACAAGGACAATCATATCCGGTTGAAACTGGACCACCATGATAATGATTTCCTGCTGGAAGTAGAGAACAGTGTGGAGCCGGTGACCAGCCGGCCGATGGTGAATGGCGCCGGCGGTATCGGGCTGGAAAATGTGAAACGCCGGCTGGAACTGATCTATAAAGGAAACTATGATTTACAGATCACCCCGGGTGACACTGTTTTTACTGTAAAACTGACCTTGAAAATAATATGAACCTGCGTTGTATCATTGTTGACGATGAGCCACTGGCCAGAGAAGGGCTGGAACTGTTGGTCAGGGAAACCGGCATTCTGGATTTTCTTGGCAGCTGCTGTAATGCGATGGAAGCCAGTCAGATGCTGGCACGCGAACAGGTAGACCTTATGTTTTTGGATATTGAAATGCCGCGTGTCCGTGGTATCGACTTTCTGAAAGGGCTGTCATCTCCCCCGTTGGTGATCATCACAACTGCCTATCCCAATTTTGCGCTGGAAGGTTTTGAGCTGAATGTATTGGATTACCTGGTGAAGCCCATCACACCGGAACGATTCCTGCGTGCGGTCAATCGTGCGCGTGACATGTTGACGATCAAACATACGCCCGCGCCGGAAGCGGATTTTTTCTTTATCAAGTGCAACAACAGCTACGAGAAAATCAACTATGACGATATTCTTTATATAGAGGGTACCCAAAACTATGTAACGATCAATACACAGCAGGGTAAGTTTATGACGCTGGCCACCATGAAATCAGTGGAGGAACAGCTGCCGGTATGCCGTTTTCTGCGCATACAGAAATCGTTTATTGTGGCGGTGAACAAGATACAGTCCTTATCAGGTAATGAAATTACGATAGGCACCCATAAGATCCCGGTAAGCAGGATTTATAAAGATGAGCTGATGCAGCTGATAGACAGACACCTGATCAGAAAATAATTGATTTGAAACTAAAAGCCCCGGCACTGGTGCCGGGGCTTTTAGTTTTGAAGGTATTTAATATTTGTCCTTTCGGAAAACGGGTGTCCATTTGCTTTTGGGTTCAAAATGTTTCCAAAGCAGCGCGGAAATTTCCCGGATCATGTTGACCGCCTCATTGTCGGCTGTCCACCGTTGGTCCTGGATGTTTTTGGTGCCGATATAAAATACATAGTCCCCGTGTGGCGCATTGACCAGCACTACTTCCGAGCGGGATTCGTTGACAGAGCCTGTTTTAGCGGCGGCCTGCACATATGGCGGTATCTGGGTGAGCGCCTGTTCGTCGTAGTAGCCTTTGGTCATCAGTCGGTACATTCGTTCACTGGAGGGGCGGCTGATGATTTCTCCCCGGAAGATTTTTGTCACCAGTGTCGCCATTTCACGCGGGGTGGTCTGGCCCCAGCCATATATTTTCCGGTTCTCTTCCCGGCCGGGAGTACGGGAATTGACGCGGGTGTCTTTTAAACCATATTTTTCCAGCAGGGCGTTAACGGCCGCGCCGCCGCCTGCCAGCTGCTGATTCCAGAGGGAAGTGGTGTTGTCGCTGTAAGCCATCATTAAAGCAGCAAGTATGCTGACTTCTGTTTCGGAGCTGTCTTTGAAGAATTGCATCAGGCCGGAGCCGCCGGTTTTGGCGGAGTCACGGTATATCAATGTCTGGTGGTAGCTCAGTTCTCCCTTGTCCAGTTTATCAAACAGTCCCACCAGCAGCGGGATCTTTACAATACTGGCCGTCGGAAAGATGGTGTCTGCATTGATAGCAGCCCATTCGCCTGTTGCTAACTGTTGCACATATACGCCGGCGGTGCCTTTGAACTTATCGACGATCTGCTGCAGTTCCTGTTGCAGCCGGGCATCCGGCTTTTTCTTCAGTTGGGAAAACGTAATGGCCGGCCATAGCAGCAATGCCAGCAGCGTGAATCTATGCATGGAATGATGAAATTGTACGGCAAAAAGATAGAAAGAAAAGTGGAGGAATAAAAGTACCTTTTCCCTAAGTTCAGCGCAGTCCCCATATTTCCTGTTCCAGTTTATTTCTCAGGTTGGTGAAAAATACACTGAACAACGGGATAGTTTTAGGCCATGATGCCTCCAGTGATACGAGGTATTCGGTGGGTGTTTCCTCAATAATCAGCCGGCCATCGGTAAAATCAGCGAACTTGCCCCGGTGACGGCCCACCCTGAAGGCAGCGCCCGAAAACCTGACCATATTATCTTCTATATATACCTCGTCAGCACCTCCAAGGCGGATCTCACGTTCGTAGAGAGTTAACAATTGGTCGAATGTAACGCCGCGTATCTGTGCCTTGATGAAATAGGTAGTAGCAATGGGCATATTTAATTCGGTATAAGGGATAAGATGAAATAATTTATATTAGCGTGCTCAAAATATATAAAACCTATGAAGAAATGTTTGTTTGCCTTTGTACTGAGCACCACATTTTTAGCCGTACATGCACAGGAAACTTTAGAGACGGTTACACAAAGAGGGAAAACCACCACGCAACGAATCGTCTTGGGCACCGTTGACGATGGAACTACCAAGCTTCAGTTAATGGATGGTGGCATGACGATCAACGGAGGCCTGAACAACCAGAGTACCCGCCCTCCGCTGACAGCCGGAACGGGGTATGAGATCCGGGCAAGGAGCAAAGATTATCATACATTGGATGACGGCTTTCTGCGGTTGACGGCAGGCGGAGGTACCGATTTGCATGTAAAATCCTTTATTGAATTGTCTGGGTACTCCACCGTCCCTGAGATGAACCAGAATATTGTGATAGGGACAGCCGGAACAGAGCGGATACGCATCAATCCCAATGGTTACGTAGGTATCGGTACCAACAAACCCTACGCGATGTTATCTGTAGCAGGTGACATCATGGCTAAGAAAGTGAGAGTAACGCAGACCGGCTGGGCGGATTATGTATTTGACTCCGCGTATGTACTGCCATCACTTGAAGCAGTGGAAAAACATGTCCGTCAATATAAACATCTCCCGGAAATCCCGGCAGCAGCAACTATCCTGAAAGACGGGCTGGACCTGGGCGATATGCAGCAGCAACAAATGAAGAAGATAGAAGAGCTGACGTTATACCTGATAGAACAAAACAAGAAAATGGAACAGCTTCAGCAGCAACTGCAGCGACAGGAAGCGCGTATTAAAGAATTGGAAAAGAAATAACACATGCAATATTCATTACCTTACTTCGAGGAAATGAACCTGGCTCAATTGGAAGAGTACTACCAGGCGACGACTGCATCAGGCCTCAAACTTGATCTGAACTTTGAGCACACCAGCATTGATGCAGGAATGGCAGACCTTATCAAGTCATGGTTGCAGGACATTGAACAGCTGGATAACCAGAACATATTGGCTATTCAGCATGATTTTACCACCGGTGAAGGTGAAACACGCGATTACATCCGTTTTTATATCGAAGAACTGGAAAATGAGGAAGTGGCAGGTATCATTGGGGATGCGGCGAGTGACGAAGAAAAGTCAACTGCATTGTTACAAAAGCTGAGATTAAAACGCGTAGGCTTTTATCCTGATGGTAAGTATGGTACCGCCGATTTCGCAATTTTCGATTATACCATCGATATCAATGGAAAACCCTGTGACCAACTGCTGGTGCTGAAATGGAAAGAGCCGCGGCAGTTGGCTGAAATCACATGGGAGAGCTGACCGTTGCCTCCTGTTGCGCTATCTTCCGTTGTTTATTGCCCCAGCTGCTTAGCTGGCTTAAAATGGGTTCCAGTTCCCGGGCGGCATCAGTCAGTTCATATTCCACCCGGGGCGGTACTTCCGGATAAACAGTCCGTTTTACCAGTCCGTCCTGTTCCATCGTTTTGAGCTGTAATGTCAGCATACGTTCAGTGATATACGAAAATTCTTTTTTAAGCTCGCTGTAGCGCATTTTGCGTGCGGCGAGCTTATCCAGTATCAGGAGTTTCCATCTGCCGCCAAGCATGTAAATAGCGTAGGTAAGATCGCAGCCGGTGATGCATTTTTCATTGCGGCTATAGGTCGAGTTTTGTTTTCTGTTTGCCATGACGCACATATTTGTATGTACCACACAATTGATGGTATACAACATAAAATTAACAGTTGCTGTTTACTTTTACAAAGAATTTCAAAACAACAGTTATGGACCTCTATTTAAAAGGAAAAACAGCAGTAGTAACAGGCGCCAGTCAGGGCATGGGACGTGCCATCACCAAAGAACTGGCCCTTGAAGGCGTGAAAGTATTGGCCACCGGAAGAAATGAAGATTTATTGAACAGCCTGCGCGAAGAAGTAGTGGCGGCAGGAGGCGTGGAACCGGTGATATTATCGCAGGACTTTATGGCGACCGATGCGGCGGAGAAAATAGCCGCAGCGGCATTCGCAGGATTAGGGCATGTGGATATCCTGGTGAACAACGCCGGCAAAAGCGTGCCACTAGACGTCATCGGCGCTGACAAAGACTGGGATGCCTCTTTCCTGCTGCATTTTGACCGCCTGCGACAGCTGACGCAACAATTCCTTCCTCAAATGATGGAGCGCCGCGACGGTGTTATCCTCAACATCACCAGCACCTTCGAATTGCGTACCATCAATGCATCTTCAGTGGCCAAAGCCGCCGTAGTGGTATGGTCCAAACAACTGGCCGGAGAACTGGGCAAATATGGCATCCGGGTGAATAACCTGCAGCCGGGCCTGATAGATACGGAAAATATCCGTCCGTTTTTTCAGGGGGAGGAGCGTCAAAAGTTTGCATCAAAAGAAATACCACTGGGCGATTTCGGGGAAACACAGGACATTGCTAATATGGCAACATTCCTGGTGTCACCCCGTGCCAGGTACGTGACCGGCACCATGGTGGGAGTGGATGGTGGTCTGCGCTATAGCGCGTTTTGATGAAGGTTGTCACTGCAAAAGGCGCCTTTGCAGTGGCCTGCCGGAAGATAATGCTTTTGGCGTTTTTTGTGGTATTTTTGACATACCATGTCCACCGTATTACAACAACACATCCGTAAGTTTGTGGATGTCAGTGATGAAGACCTGACTTCCATCCTCTCTTATTTTGAAAAAGTTGCATTGGCCAAGAAGGTCAACCTGCTGGAAGAAGGCAAAGTCTGCAAGTATGACTATTTTGTAGAGAAAGGCTGCCTGCGGTTGTTTTTTGTCAATAACAAAGGCGTGGAAAAAACAATCCAGTTTGCTATTGAAAACTGGTGGATGGCGGACTATACTTCGCTGCAATTGCAAACACCTTCTGAATTCTATATACAGGCTGTGGAAAAATCCGAAGTGCTGGCCATCAGTGTCGCCAACCGTGAAACAATGCTGGCGCTTCATCCCAAGATGGAACGTTATTTCCGGCTGGTACATCAGAAAGCGCATGCTGCTGCACAGTACCGCACCCGCTACCTGGGAGATTATTCCAAGGAACAGCTCTATCTTCATTTCAGCCGTAATTTCCCGGAGTTCGTGCAACGGGTGCCGCAGCACCTGTTGGCTTCCTACCTGGGCCTCACCCCCGAATATCTCAGCGAACTAAGGGCCAGACGTATTTCTTAATCCAGCTTAAGTTTTTCCGGTAGCCGGCGTTGTAGTTTTGTGCTGTACTAAAAAAATAACAGCCATGAGTCAACGTCTCCATATGAAAAGATTAATCCCGGAAGGATATAAAGCCATTCTCGCCATGGATACTTTCCTGGCACACAGCCCGCTGAAAGAATCCCACAAAGACCTGATCGATATACGCACAGCGCAAATCAATGGTTGCACCTATTGTATGGACATACACAACCGTACGGCGTTACAGCACGGAGAAAGCAGCCAGCGGCTGTTTGTGCTGAGCGGCTGGCGGGAAGCCGGCCTCTTTACGGACGAAGAAAAAGTGGTGCTGGCCATGACGGAAGAAATCACGCTGGTCCACCGGCATGGACTGAGCGATGAAACGTATCAACTGGCCTTGCAGTATTTTGATGAGACCTACATCTCCTATCTGATCATGGCGATCATCTCTATTAATGCTTTAACGAGGGTAGGGGTGAGCACACGTATGGAAGTGGTGAAGGTCAATAGTTAAGGCGGTTTAGCCCATGCTACGGAACAACACATCTGCATCTTCCTGTTTGCAGAGCGTGGTACCGGGATGCATCGTAGCGGCAGTGCCGCAAGCCACACCGTATTTTACTGCCTGTAATATATCTTCGCCGGCCGCCAGTTTGGTGACAATACCAGCCACCATGCTGTCGCCGGCACCTACGGTGCTCAGCCGCTTTACAACAGGGGCCTGTATGCGATGCACCTTTTTTCTGTCTACCAGCATAGCACCCGCTGCGCCCAGGGATACTACGAGGAACTCACACCCTTCCTGATCAAGCACCTGTTGTGCTGCATGCACGACCTCTTCCCCTGTCAGCTTTTCTTTACCTGTCAAAGCAGCCAGTTCTCCCAGATTGGGTTTCAGAAAATACACGCCGCTATTGGCAGCCAGCTTCAGGGGTTCTCCTGATGTGTCTACCACAAAGGCAGCGCCGTTTTGTTGCGCGATACGCCCTGCCACACTGAAGGCATTGGCAGGCACGCCGGGTGGCAGACTGCCGCTCGCCACCACAAATGCGGCATCCCGGGTGAGCGCCTCGAGGCGTAAGTGGAAATGCTGCCATTCCTCCTGCGTTACCTGCGGCCCCGGCATATCCAGCAGAAACTGTTCTTTAGTGGAGTTATTGTATAGGATAAGGTTCTCCCGGGTGATACCGGCAATCGGTATCCTGATAGATGCCACCAGCTCCGCTTCCAGCAGGTCATGAAAGAATGCCCCGGTATGCCCGCCTGCCAGGTATACCGCTGTGGCCGTCCCTCCCAGTTTTACGATCGCCCTTGCTACATTAACACCGCCTCCTCCCGGTTGGAAGATCGGTACAGAACATTTCAGTTTCTTATCCGGCAGCAGCGCCGGTACAACGGTGCTTTTGTCCAGCGCCGGATTAAAGGTGATAGTGACGATTCGTTTCATACGTCCTTAACTTTTACTGAATTTTCAAACAGATGTACAAATTTATGCGTTTTTAGCGGACGACATTTGTGTAGTCAAACAGTTCAATTGTATGAGCAATCGCAGAACATTTATCAAACAGACCAGCGCCGCCGGCGCACTCAGCGTTTTACCCTTTACGCAACTTTTTTCTGACAGCCCAAAAACAAAAATCATGAATAATCCTACTCACTGGGCCGATGGTTCCCGGCTGGTGGTCTCCGTGTCCATGCAGTTTGAAGCCGGCGGCCAGCCGGACAATGCAGAAAGCCCTTTCCCGCAAAATATGCAGCAAGGCTTCCGTGACCTGCCCGCCGCTACCTGGTACCAGTACGGCTACAAGGAAGGTATTCCCAGAATGCTGGACAACTGGGACAAACTGGGCATTAAAGTGACTTCCCACATGGTGGGCACAGCAGTGCTCAATCATCCGGAACTGGCGAAGGAGATCGTTCGCCGCGGCCATGAAGCAGCAGCGCATGGGATGAACTGGAGTTCGCAGTACAACCTTTCTTATGAGGAAGAGAAGAAGTTTATCAAAGACGGTGCAGACGCCGTGAAACAGGTAACGGGCGTAATGCCCGTAGGATATAACGCCAACTGGTTACGGAGAGGAGAAAATACCCTGAAGATATTACAGGAACTGGGTTTTATTTATCATATTGATGACCTGAGCAGAGATGAACCTTTTGTGATACAGGTCAACCGGAAAGATTTTGCCGTAGTGCCCTACACCCTGCGCTGCAATGATATCCTGTTGATAGAAGGGAAAAATTTCTCTGCCGGCCAGTTTGTTGAACAGGTGAAGATGGAGTTCGACCAGCTGTACCTGGAAAGTGCGCAACGCCGCAGACAAATGTCCATCAGTTTTCATGACCGCATCGGCGGTACCCCGCAGATGGTGAAAGCCGCACATGACATCATCCGTTATATACAAGACCACAAGGGCGTGAGCTTCAAACGTAAAGATGATATTGCGAAAATGATATTACAGGATAAAACGGCGGTGAGGGAATAGTCCCTCTTCCGCCGCAGGTGCCACTGATAAAGGAAACAATGTCTTAACAATTATTTTATATGCGATCTTACCGGCTGCTGATTACTTTTGACATATGGCTATTGAAAAGGAAGGACTTCCGGATGAAGGGCTGCTGGTAGAAAGGCTGCGTCAGGGCGATGAAAAAGCTTTCCGCGCGCTGTATGATTTCTATTGGGAGAAGCAGTACGACCTCGCTTATTACAAGCTGGGCGAGAAAACATTGGCGGAAGAGATCACCCAGGAAGTGTTTGTGGCCCTGTGGATACAGCGCGAAGCGCTGGACCCCGGAAAGCCTGTGGGCGCCTGGTTATATGGCGTTGCCAAAAACAGGATCCTCAACACCTACCGTAAACAGTTGTCCCACCACAAATACCTGCAACATGCCCCCCTGCAGGAGATTACCCATAACACGACAGAACAATTATCTTTTAATGAGCTGAATGCCGCCGTACAGCAAAGGATCAATGAACTTCCCGACAAATGCCGGGAAGTGTTTACCATGAGCCGTATACAGGGCTTCAATACACAGCAGATCGCTGAAATGCTGAACATCTCCCCCAAAACTGTCAACAACCACCTCGTAAAAGCACTCCGCATAATGCGGGTGAACCTGAAAGACTATATCGCGCTGTTGGTCCTCTTGTCTATCCGCAGGTAACATTAATTTAACGCAGCACTGCGTAGGTGTAAGTCCTCACTTGCGGTAAGTATGATTGACACCGGCCATCAGCCGGCGTTGTAATTACTACTTCCATGCAGGACAGGAATGAATTAAACAGGCTTATAGATAATTATCTCAACGGAAAAGCCACACCGGAAGAAACCATCTGGCTTAATAGCTGGTTTGAACAGCTGCATATGCCCGGTAAAGACCAGGACGTTAATCGCCGTGAACTGGGACAGCGCATTTTTGAGGCCGTGCAGGTACAGCTGGATATGGCCGCGCCGCAGGAAGAAACGCTGACTGTTCGCCGTAGCTCACGCGTGGTACGGTGGCGTATTGCCGCTTCCGTTATTTCAGCCGCGCTGGTGGCCGGCGGTGGCTGGTGGTACCAGTCGGCCGTGAAAACACGCAAGCCGCTCGCCAAAATGCTGGACCTGCGCACACAAGGCGGACAGATGACCAAAATCACGCTGACAGACAGTTCTGTGGTATGGCTCAATGCCAACAGCCACCTGCGGTACCCGGAAGCATTTGCTGATGACCGCACGGTATATCTTCAGGGAGAAGCATATTTCGACATCCATCCTGATCCCGGACATCCTTTTATTATCGAAAGTGGCGGCTACAGGACCAAAGTACTGGGCACCGCTTTCAGTATCCACGCACATGCGGCACCACAAATATACAAGGTGACCGTAGCCTCCGGAAAGGTGGCCGTGTTTAAATCGGCTGACAGCAGCCGTATCGCATACCTCACCGCCGACCAGGAGCTGCGCATCAATGAAGATGCCGGCACCCAACAGGTAAGGACCGTACACGCACAAACGAAAATGTCCTGGAAAGAAGGAAGCCTTACCTTTGAAAAAGACTTCCTGTCGGAAGTGGTGATATCTCTTCAAAGCCGCTATGGCGTGACGTTCGCCTTTAAAAAGACACAGCTGAAAAATATGGAGATCAGCGGCATTTTTGATCATTCCCAATCACTCAACGATATCCTGAAAATATTAAGTAAAGTATATGGCCTGCACTTCAGCCGGCAGGCAAACGGTATTATACATATTTCCTGATCATTAAAATCCATAGCATGGAAGAAAGATTTACATAACGCGGCAAAGAAAAAACCGGATCACGCAAGCGTACCCGGTTTAAGGTGCGATGCTGATGATACCAGGCCTGAGAAACCGCATCATCGCGTCGCTGTCATTAACTAACCCGAAGGATTAACTAATTAACAAGGTAAAAGTATGAATTTTTTCCTGGGGAAACCCTGCGCTTATTTTAAATGGGTTATGCGTATCTCCTTTTATGTAATGGTGGCTTCCATTGTTACAACAAACCTGATGGCCAGTGTGAGCACCAAAGGGCAGTCCGTGGAACGGATACGCCTCTCGGCCGATTTCAGGAAAACGCCGCTCCGGACAGCACTGGAACAGCTGTCTGCCAGGTCCGGTATCCGGATCTACTTCAACGATGAAAAAGTGGATAATGCGCAACGGGTGTCTATCCATGCCGACGATGCGCCACTGCTGGAGATCCTGGACAAATTGCTTGCCCCGGCCGGATTGGCGGCACAGGTGTATAGCGACAATAAAATCACGATCGTGCCCCTGAGCGCCATTCCTCCGCCGGTGAAAGGTACCGTAACGGATAAAAACAACGGCACGCCCCTGCCGGGCGTAGGTATCCGCATCAAAGGCCAGAGCGGCGGCGTTATCACTGACGGCTCCGGCCATTTCAGCATCAGCATCCCGGAAGAAGGTGCTGTACTGGTGATCTCCTATATCGGTTACCAGCAACAGGAACTGAAAGTAGCAGCAGGCACCACCTCCCTGCAGATCGCGATGAAACCTTCCCGTACCCAGCTGAATGAAGTACAGGTACAGGCCCGCCGTAAAACCAATACGGAAGCTTCCGTCCTCGCAGAAAGAAAAGCCTCCGCCATCGTGCAGGACGCCATCTCTGCGGCCAACATCGAAAGAACGGCCAGCATCACCACCACCCAGGCTTTACAACGGGTGTCCGGTGTTACCATCACTGACGATAAATATGTGGCTATCCGCGGTCTGGGCGACAGAAGCGTGATCGGACAGCTCAACGGCGTACGCCTCGCCTCTTCTGACCCGGACCGCAGCGCTATCCCGCTGGACCTCGTGCCGGCAGCCCTGCTCGATAATATCACCATCTATAAAACCTATACTCCAGACAAACCGGCCGATGCCGCTGCGGGCATCATCGAACTGAAAACCCGCTCTGTGCCGGATACGGCGGTGCTCAGCGTTGTCGCGCAGACTGGCTTCAATTCCAATATCGGACTGGGAGGCAGCATCAACAGCTTCAACAATGCAGAGCCCGGTTTCCTGGGCCAGAAAGTGAAGCAGGCAGGCCTGTCTAAAGACTTCATTGCACTCGGTAGTCAATACCCCGGTGGATTTTCACAGGTGCAGTCCATGATCGCCAACAGCGGCAACGACCCGCAGCTGAAGCAGGAAGTGAACCGCATCAACAATATTATGCACGGCTTCGACCCGGTGCTCACTACCCGTTATACAACAGCGAAAATGAACCAGCTTTACTCCGTGACCTACGGCAACAGCTTTAACGTTTTTCGCAAACACAAACTGGGCGTGATCGCTGGTGTCAACTACTATCAGCGGGCGACAGACATCCACGGCGGAGACCTCACCCAGTGGAGCATCTACCAGGGCGTACTTACTGGTAATAACCAGGTGAACAGCACCCGTATCATCCCTAATTATATCACACCTAATAACATCAACCTGGGGAAGTATATCTCCTACAAGGAAAATACCGGTACCTCCACGCTCAACTATGGATTTCTCGGAGGCCTCACTTACCGCTTTAATCCCCGTCATGAAATCAGTATGCAGTACATGGGCAGCAGGGGAGCGGAAGTACAGGCGACCAATTTATACGGCGCCTATGAGTACACCGGTTTATCAGGAGATGTGAGCAATATCGTGTATTCGCTGAAGCGCAGCTACCGTACCCTCAATACCTTTAACCTGCAGGGGGAACATAAACTGACAGCGGGCGAATACGCGCCCCGGTTGAGTTACAACTTCGCCACCTCCACTTCCAGCCAGGATGATCCGGATTACCGTTTTGTGAACCTCGCGGCTTACACGCCTGTTGGCGGCGGTGCTATCAGCGTGCCTGGCAGCCTGCCTAATTCTACCGGTGTTACCGGCACACCTGTATATTATTCACTGGTGTCCGGTTATGTGAATGGCTATGGCCCCTACGGTATCATCCAGGCAGATCCCAACGGCCGTCGTTACCGCAGCCTGAAGGAAACGAACTATAACTACAAAGCCGATCTGACGCTGCCTTTCCGCCTGCTGGGCAAACGGCAGGAATTCAAAACAGGCGTCAACTACCTTTTCCGCGACCGTCAGTTCAGGGAAAACGTGCTTTCATTGCCAGGCTCCAACTTCTCTTCCACCGGCAACCAGGCGCTGTATACCGTTCATGGCAACCTCGATCGACTCGTAGGCTACGATCAGATCGGCATCAAACAACCAAACGGCCCTGTCGGGGAAGGACAGCCTGCTGTTGGCGGGTTCCTGTACAACGCACAGAAATCTCCCAATAACTATAAAGGCTCCTTTGAAACACGCGCTTTCTATGGTATGCTGGACCTGCACCTGCTGGACAACCTGCGGTTAACAGGTGGTGCCCGTTTTGAGCTGACCGATATCCGCACGGCGGTGGACACTGCCGGCGTTTTCCTGGACCCTGCACTGACCACCCCCAACAAAGACGGGCAGACCGTGAAGCTGGTATTTACCCAACCTTACTCTGTCTACAAAACAGACTATAAGCCCTATTATTCCCTGAACCTTACCTACACCCTGCAGGAAAACATGAACTTCCGCTTAGGGTACAGCACCACGCTGGCAAGGCCGGAGCTGCGTGAAATCACCAACGTGTTTGAGTTCGATCCCTTCCAGTTTGCACTGGTAGTCGGTAATCCCAAACTGGTGAACCAGTCCACTACCAACTACGATTTCCGTTGGGAATGGTTCCCTCATCCCGGTGAAGTGATCGCCGCTTCTGCCTTTTACAAACAGATAGACCATCAGCTGACGAAGGTGTACACCCAGAACTCTGCCGGCCTGGACGCCCGTTTCCCTGAGTTTCCGGCCATCCGCTTTGAGAATGACCCTAACCGTGGACAGGTATATGGCATCGAGCTGGAAGTAGTGAAAAACCTCGGCAGATGGTGGTATCCGCTTCGGAACTTTAATCTCGGTTCCAACCTGTTGCTGGCACAGAGTGAAATCAAAAAGTCACCTGAACGGCTAAACGATTCCAGGATCGTGGACCGCCGCTCCCCGTCCAACAGCCCGCTGTTTGAACAGGCGCCTTATTCCATCAACGCTTATCTGAACTATAACAACCCGCGCACCCGCACAGACCTCACCCTTACGTTCAACGAAGTAGGTGAGCGGCTGATACAGATCAATCTGACCGGTGAGCCCGACCTGTACAGCAGGCCTGCACCGGTACTGGATTTTGTTTTCAGTCAATATCTCACCAAAAGGTTACAACTGAAAGGATATGCCAAAAACATTCTCAACCCCGCCTGGAGAGAGGTATATGCCAATCCCGGCACCGGAGGGAAGTACTACGGTAACATGTATATCCGTCGCAGTTATTTCAGAGGCACTGAATTTATGCTGGGATTGAATTATAATATTTTCTAAAGGGAAAGACCGCAAAATGAAGATAATGCAAGCAGTAAAATATTTTTTCCTGACATTCCTTCTTGCAGGGCTATGGGCCTGCAAGAAAGACAAAGCGGACTACCTGTTCCGGGAACTGCCACAACAGCCGCCGCTGACAGCATCCACCGTGCGGCTGATGAACATGGGACGGACTGCCACAGAACTGATCATCAATGATACGCCACTGACCAGTTTCGTACAGCCTAATATCGAAGGGTACTTTCTCGACGCACGGCCTACACTGTATTTTCAGAACGGTCGTATGGGCAGCAGTTATACCATTCCGCAGCGGTTTATCGGCGCTAACGGGAACGCACATATAAAAATCGGGAGCATGATATACGGTCATAAGGAACTGATATATCCCAAGGAGTTTGATATCCATGAGGATGTGAACAACCCGACCGATTTCTACAATGTGCTGTATGGCGATCATGGGGGCAGCAATATACTGGGTGATGACTCGCTGTTTGCCATTCCTCGCTCCATATCCCCGCCGGCCAACCCGGAACATTTCAAAATACGCCTGCTGAACCTCAGCTCCGCACCGGATGCAGCGTCTCTTGAAGGAGATATGTCACTCGTATTTGCAGACGGGACAAAAGTAAGCGCCACTACCAACAACATCGCCACCGGGAAATATTCAGATTATATAGAACTGCCTTATGGTACTTACCAGTTTAAAGTGATGACCAACGACGGCAGACTGCTGCCGGCCGTGAGAGTAAATGCTGATGAGTTGTTGAGCGTTGTTAACAGAACGACAGGCACCATGACAAACGGTAACAATCCCGTAGTAGATACCCGCCTTACGTATGCGCCTATACGTACATTTCAGCCCGGTGGTGTTTATACCATCATGGTATGCGCCAGCATGAGCTTTAGCTCGCTCGATGCCGGCAGCAGTTCTGCTTCTCCGGCAGGTATCAACAGCTATCGTATCATTGCAGACAACAAAGAAGCGTTAAATATCACCTATGGCCGTTTACAGGCGGTGAATGCCATGCCCGGTGTATCTGTTTCTGTCAGCGTGGACAGCAAGCCCCTGCAGGAAGGTGCTATGGCTTTTTCCAAAGCTACCGGATATAAAACACTGGTCAACGGTACACATACCGTGCAGCTCACAGATGCCAGCGGTAAGAAACTCGCCGAGCAGTCCCTGACCATACAGGGCAGCGATAACTATACCGCCTGGGTGTACCCGGGAGAGAATGGTCAACCGGCGATGAAGCTGGTGGCCAATAACCTCAGCGGTAGCTTTTATCTCAGCAGCAACCCCAAAGGCGATGACGGCAGCAATGACCAGTATACTTATTCCATGCCGTTTAAGATACGTTTCCTGAACCTTACCACTGATATCCCTGAAGTGACCTTCACAGGCGCCAATGGCGCGCTGCTGAATGATTTCCTGAGCTTCAGAGGCAGCAGCAGCCAGCATATCAGTAGGAGACAGGTCATCACTGATCAGCCGTATATCTTTTTCTCTCCTTTGACGGGCATCAAAAAGCTGGGCGTATATGCTTCCCAGCCAGGCGTGCTGCCGGGTGACTGGATACAGGAAATTCCGCAGCTGTCCGGTACTGATTTTATTGCCCGTCCGGAATTATATGCCGGCTTGCTGCCCGCTTATGAAACAGGCGTGTATACCGTAGCGCTGACAGGTAGCCTGCATCCGAAGAATGCCGGCGAAGCCGCTGCCAGCATGATTATCATCAAACATAACCAATAATGGCCCATGAAGCAGGAATATAAAAACAAGATTCATTTTTTAGGGGGACTGATCGCTTTGGTTTGTATCCTGGCAGCAGGCTGCCGTAAAACGGATTTCCCGGATGTCAGTTCACCCGCTTATCTCCGGGTGTTCAACTGTCTGACCTATAACGTCACTATCGACAACAAAGATGCTCCGCAACCTTTCCTGACCATGCTGATAGACCCGGTGCTGGATGCTTCCGGCATGCCTGTCAACGCAGACGTTACCTTCGATTTTATGACCACCAGGGGCCCGCTGGCAAGACCATACCCCGATGCCGGCAATACCGCCCTGTGGCAGAAGGAATTTCCCGGTACGGCAAAAATACCCGTAGGCCCTATCGTGAACGGCTACGACCTCTCCGGCTACGGCATGGTGAAAAGCGGCAGCCACCGGTTTATGTTCATCTCACGGCCACGCAGCAACGACCCGTTCTACTCCCTGCCAGCCAGCGCCAGAAAAGGCATACTGGTGGATACTACTGTCAACCTCGAACAAGGCGAGATCTATACGATGAACATACTGGAAAAATCTGTATACACAAGGAAGACAGGGCTCTACCTCCGCAAGGAAATATTCGCCAAAATCCCGTTGTCGGATTCACTGGTGTACACCAACTTTTACAACCTGAGCTCAGAAGGGTATGCGCAGACCTTTGTATTCGATGATAACAGCAAAAACACCTGTATCAGGGATACCATGAACATCTTCTATACGCTCTATGCAAAAGACCGGCAGAAGATCAAAGGATATACGAATGCCTTCATGACCGGCATGACCCGCTCACAGGAACCTGTAGTGCATCCTTACAGCAACTTCCCGCTGTTCCCGGATTCTACCGCCAACCATATTTATGCCGGTACGTCCGGACAGATGTTCAATATCCTTAGTCCTGGTACGCCGCCTGACCAGGGCGAACAGTCAGATGACAGCAAAGGTAACTACACCTCTTTTGCACTAGGTCCCGAAGCGCCGGCGGCCGTGTTCAACCTCGGTGGTGATGTGCGTACGGGCATGGTCATCTCTGTTTACTCCGGTATCTATAATCCGCGGTCATTTGCTACTGTCAACACCGTAGAATATGTGAATGGCAATATGTACATCACCACGCTGCAGCGCCGTTATGATCCGCCTGTCTATAAATAAACGAATCATGAAAAGATACTTCATCGCTTATATTTCCCTGTTGATGCTGTGGGTAACGGCCTGTAAAAAGATAGACGTTACCGGTGACGAACACACGTCCGATATCCGCACTATAGGTGACTTTATACACAATAACTACGACCTGAGCCTGTTGTCTGCCGCTTTGCAGCAAACAGGGCTGCTGGACAGTCTCAATACAGATGGGCCTTTCACCATATGGGCGCCGGACAATAAAGCGTTTAACGATATCGGCATCAAAAAGCCGGACGACTTTGACCGGATGAACAGGGACAGTCTGCGTACCGCCCTGAAAAACCTGATGCTCAAAGACCGTTTATACACGTCCGTTATCCCCACGCAGCTGGACAACCGCTACGCCTGCCTTGGCGGCATGTCGTCCTATATTTCCGTGGGCGTTATAGGCACCAACGCTGATGCCTTTCCCACGGCCTTTAACGGAAGCCTGGTATATGATGTGGGCAAACGTAACCTGGGCATGAAAAACGGGGTCATACATATACTGAAAGGAGTGCCCAAATACAACGAACGAAACACGCAGGAATGGCTGGCAGCAGATACCACCCTGTCCATTTTCGTGGCTTTGCTGAAGAAAACCAACCAATGGGATGCCCTGAAGTCAGAAGGCCCGTTCACCATATATGCACCGGTGAATGACGCTTTTCGCAATTCTCAGCTGACACCCGACAGTATCGCCAAAATAGACCTGGCACGTTACAAGCCGCTGGCATTTAACATATATACGCTTGGGTTAAAACCACATCATATCCTGATGAATGATATGACGGTTATCGGCGCCACCAGCGCCCGTATTGACCTGGGAGACGGATATTCCATTAATCCCAACCCCTACGGTGGTTTTAACGTCTATGCGCCGGGAGGCAAATGGAACTACCATACCCCCGGCGGTGTAGACATTGCGGATGGTGCAAAAGGACGGGATATCATGACCACCAACGGAGTGGTGAACCGTATCAATAACATCCTGTTGTACCCGGACTCCCTTTTAATCAAATAAAACCGGAAATGATGAAGAGAAAATATTTCATATATACGTTTGCGTTATTCCTGCTGTTTCTCTCCGCCTGCCGGTTAAAAGATGCACAGGTGACACCGGTGGGCAAGCCCCTGGAGTATGCCGGGCCTACCCGCAAAATCCGTGAACTGCTGGACAGCACCAACCTCACTGTTTACAAGGCTATCTGGAAAAAGGTGAATATGGATTCCGTGATCGCTGACGGAGCCTGGCAGGCCTATACATTGCTGGCACCGACAGATGACGCTTTCGCTAAAGCCGGTATCACGGCGGACAAAGTGAAGGACATACAGGTTGAAGACCTCGATACCCTGTTGTTTTACCATGTACTCGACAGCTGGCTGTCAGGCGACCAATTGAAAAAACTCACCGGCAGCAACAATATGCGTTCGCTGCTGCGGCGCACAGACCTGCCGGGCTTCTACAGCAACGACCCTTATATCTACGCGCAGTATCTGGGATATCATGACGGTAAACTGATGATTAACGGGAAACCCTACACGCTGAAGCCGCTGGAAGCCATCAACGGTACCATCTACGTGCTGGACGCGGTGCTGAACAAACCGGAGCAGGACATGTACGATTACCTGCTTAATAATCCTGAATTCAGTTACCTGATGGAAGCCTTTCGTATCAGCGACAGTATTTACCAGTTGTCGTGGAAGCAGCCCCGGATGACGGACCTGCTGAAAACAACAGCGCAATACAAATCGTTCACACTGTTTGCGCCTACCAACCGCGCTTTTCAGCAATCCGGGTTTAATACGGTGGCTGATCTCCGGCAAAGGGCATTGCTTTATGACGTGGGGGATTCCTACTACAATGATAACATGTATTACGTGAGCCCCACCACGTCATTGGACTCCGTGCTGTCGGCCAATCACCTGGATTTTAATGCTGCCATGAAGCCCAATTATCCGCTGGTGCTGTTTTTCAACGACCTGACGGACAACGCCATGTTGGCAGGTTTCCAGATCAGGCCCGGATCTACTTATCACGAAGGGCCGCAGTTTATCCGGCTTTCGTTTGCCAATAATGCCGGAAGCATTATGGTAAAGCAGCTCGGCTCATCCCTGCCTGCCCGCAAACTGGTAGCAACCGACCTGCTTTTCCGTAACGGGGTGATTCACGTGATAGACGATGGTCTGTTTATGCCATAAGGCTCATCAAAAATATTTAACAAGATGAAGAAATATATATTGTTTGGGTTGATGACAGCCGCTTTGTTTTCCTGTAAGAAGGACGACGATAACCTGTCCCGGCCTGATAAAGACAACAATAATATCCTGTACGTGATCGAGGATAATAAGTTCAATTTCTCTTTTTTCAATACCGCCATAACCGTGACCAACTATGGTCCCACTTTCCGCGAGAAGGGCCCGTACACCGTGCTGATACCGGATGATAACGCTTTTCAAAAATCCGGTTATAATACTGTTTCAGACGTGGCCAAGGAGAAAGGCGCAGTGCTGATGAACATGGTAAAGTATCATACCCTGCCGGGAAAATGGCAGCTGGACAAACTGCCTTTCCGGTTTAATCAGCCGGTCACCACCGCTACAGGCGCGCAACTGTACGTTACCCATTGGGTACACGGAACAGACACCGTTATCGTGGTGAACGGCACCCGTGTGACAGCGCTCAATATGCCTGCCAGCAACGGATTGATACAGGTGATTAATACCGTGCTGAACCCGCTGGTGCAGGATAAGCTGAGCGACGCCGTGGCCGCAGAGCCGTCGCTGACTTATTTCAACGCCGCCCTGCAACGCGCAGGCCTGAAAGATCTGCTGAAAGGCGACGGTCCGCTCACCATATTCGCCCCCGGCAACGACGCTTTCATCAATGCCGGTTTTCCTACCACCGACAGCATTGTGCAAACCGATCCCGCATTGCTGCGCAACCTGCTACAGTTCCATATGCTGGCCACCCGCCGCTTCGTATATGACTACGTGTTGACAACTGACAACAGCAACCAGACGCAGCAGAATATGCTCAACAACAGCGCCACCACCGTTAACCTGCAAAATAACGGCAACGACTATAGTATCACCATCCAGGGAGCCGGTAACCGGCAACCGGCTCAGGTGCTGAAGTCCAATGTGCTGACCAACAACGGGGTGTTGCATATTATCGATCAGGTATTAACGGAAAACTTCTGATGCGTTATTTAAAATGATCCGAAAATGAAAAAATTATATATACTATTCAGCCTCCTGTGTGTGCTTATTGCCACGCACCTGCAGGCGCAGGAAACCAGCGGACGGCTCGACGGGCGCGTGCTGGACGGGAAGGGGCAGCCTGTGCCCGGTGTAACGGTACAGGCCATACATACGCCTACGGGCACACGTTATGGTACCGTGGCCGGTAATGACGGTCGTTACCACCTGGCTGGCCTCCGGATTGGCGGCCCCTATACAGTGCAGGCATCCATGATGGGAATGGGCACACAAACGAGAGATGGCTTGCAGGTAAGACTGGGAGAACCTTTGCAGCTGGAGCTGATATTGGAAGATAAACAGAAACAGCTGTCGGAAGTAGTGGTGAAAGGAAACAAAGTGGCCAAAGCCAGCACCTACGGTGCGGGACAGAACATCAGCAGCGCGCAGCTGAAAAATATGCCGACGATCAATCGCAGCATACAGGATATGACGCGAGTGGTGCCACAGGCATCGAAAGACAATTCCTTCGGCGGTACGAACTTCCGTTACAACAACGTCACCCTCGATGGCGCCATCAACAATGATGCGATAGGATTCAGTCCTTCTACCGGTGGCATCACCGGTACTTCCGGCATGCCCGGCGCCAGCACCCATACCAATCCGGTGTCCATGGACGCCATAGAGGATATGCAGGTATACCTCGCGCCATTCGATGTGAAGATCGGCAACTTCACCGGCGGCAGTATCAACGCGGTGACCCGTAGTGGTAGCAACACCTTCACCGGTTCCGTATATGCTTTTGGCCGTAATGCCGCTATCACCGGCAAAGACAAAGCCGGCACCCTCGGCAAAATGAACAGCGACTTCTACGATTATCAGACCGGTATACGGCTGGGCTTTCCTATCATCAAAGACAAACTGTTCTTTTTTACCAATGAAGAATTTACCGGCCGCCGCGATCCCGTGCAACTGCTGGCAGGACAGCCTGAAACGGCGCAGATACTCTCTGCAAAAGACGAGCAGGATATCCGCAATGCCACGCTGCAGCGCTACGGAAATGCCTTTGATCCCGGCACCGGCGGCGCTTTCAGCGCTAAAAGCAATTCCCATAAATTCTTTAATCGCCTTGACTGGAACATCAACGATAAACATCAGCTGTCTGTCCGCAACAATACCATCCTTTCTGAAGCCATGATGATGGACCGGGACCAGGCCGATTTCCGCTTCACCAGTATGGCTTACAAACAAACCAACAACCAGACGTCCACTGTGGCGGAACTGAAATCCCGCTTCAGTCCTCAGCTGGCCAACAGCCTTATCGTTGGTTTTACATCGGTGAAGGATAAACGTGATCCGCAGTCCGATCCTGCATTGCCGCAGGTACAGATCATGGGCCGCACGCCAGGCACTACCATCTATCTGGGCACAGACAGGGAAGCGGCTATTTTTAACATGCGGCAGCGCACCTGGGAAATCACTGATAACGTGACCCTCTACAAAGGAAAACACACCTTCCTCTTTGGTACGCACAATGAACTATATCATATCAACTATGGCTTTGTGAACAGCTGGAACGGCCGTGTGGATTATCTCAGCATAGATGATTATCTCCAAAACAATCCATGGCGCGTAAGGGGTAGCTATAACTATACAGACAACAGCAGGGCCTATATTATGGACCACCCGCAGTCCTTTAACCTGGACATGTTGAGCGCCTATGCACAGGACGAAATTCAGCTGACAGACAAACTGAAAATTACGCCGGGTATCAGGGCCGACTATACGTTGTTGCCGGAAAAACCAACGTTGAGCGACAAAACCCAAACCGCCATCCAGGACGGTTTCCTCGGCACTACTTACTACTACACGCCACTGAACCGGATCACCAACCATTATCTTAACAGGGTACAGATCTCTCCACGCCTGGGCTTCCGTTACGACTGGATGGGCAATCAGCGCCTGATTCTACGAGGTGGAATCGGTATGTTCACCGGCAGGATTCCGCTCGCCTGGCTGGCCTATGCCTATTACAATAATGGCGACACGTACGGCGCATTCGATCAGAAAGCTGACCAGCAGGCATTCGTAAAAGGTTCCGATCCGCTGAAAGGCGGTAACAACGGCATCGGCGGGTTCATTGAACAAAATGGCGCTGTGCTGAACAATAAAAACACCGGTAAAACGCAGGTGGACGTGGTGGACAATAACTTTGTGATGCCGAAAGTGCTGCGTACCAGTCTCGCCGCTGACTATACTACGGTATCAGGCTATAAGTTCACCATAGAGGGTATCTATACCAGGAGCCTGAAAGATGTGATGTTCAAACAGGTGAATATTAAAGATGACCCGCGTTATTACGGGTATGATGTAAATCAGTCGCAGCCTGTATTTGGCGGCAGCATAGATCCCCGCTTCGCCAATGCGTATGAATTAAGCAATACCAATAAAGGCTACCGCTACAGTCTCACCGGCAGCATCAACAGGAATTATGCATTCGGATTAAATGCAGGGCTGTCTTATACCTACGGTGAATCAAAAGACGTGGCCAATGGCATTCGTAACTCTATGGAGAGCAACTGGCAGCTGAACCAGGCGCTGAACCCCAACAATCCCGGCCTTGCGTATTCCAATTTCGATATCCGTCACCGCATTGTTGTGCATGTAGACTACCGCAAGGCGTGGGACAAAAAATGGGTCAGCAGCTTCTCATTGTTTGTCAGCGCGCAGTCCGGTTCTCCGTTCACCTACGGTATCGTGAACAACAGCATCCAGGGGTTGCCGCAGCAGGTAAGCCTGGTGTATATTCCACAGGCTACAGAGGCGGTCCGTTATTTCCAGGATTATACAGATGCGGCGGGTAATGCGGTAACAGCAGCGGCCCAGGCAGAAGCCTTTAACCGCTATGTGGATGGCAACGCATACCTGCGTAGCCGTCGCGATAATTTCACTGAAAGGAATGCTGGCCGTACGCCCTGGAACACACAGGCCGACTTCCACTTCGGGCAGGAGTATCATTTCTCTGGCCGTCCGGGCAGCAGCTTCCTCACCTTTACACTGGACGTGATGAACCTCACCAATCTGCTGAACAAAGACTGGGGCAGGTCATATTTCTCGCCTAATACTTTCAACTCAACAGCCAGTGTGGGATTGACACCTTTTTATCCCGGCCGGCAGAGCAAAGAGAATTATCCGGTGTACATGTTTTCAGATCCGGGAAAACCTTATGCGGTTGATTTCTTTAATTCCCGCTACCAGTTGCAGCTGGGAATGAGGTATTCATTTTAGGTAATCGATATCAAATTAAAAAGTGATGAAACAATTTATATATTTTTTAGCAGGCGCCATGCTCATGCTGGCTGCCTGCAAAAAAGACCATAAGGAGGTAGAGACGCCGCTGACGGTTTCCGGCTTTATGCCGGGCAGTGGTAACCCCGGTACGGTGGTGACTATACGCGGAACGGGTTTTAGCCGTACGCTGGAGTCCAATGAAGTAGCTTTCAATGGGACTGCCGCCCGGGTAGTCAGCGCCAACGATTCCGTGCTGGTGGTACAGGCCCCGGACAAAGGCACTACCGGCCCCATAACAGTTAAGAGCGGCGACCGCACCATACAAGGCGGTACCTATACCTATCAGGCATTGAGTATTCACGGTATTACACCTGCCAATGGTCCGGCCGGTACGAACGTATATATTTCAGGCGCCGGTTTCACCGCGACCGACGGCCCGGCTGAAGTGACCATCAACGGACATGCAGCCATTATTGCGAATTCCAACGATACCCTGCTGGTCGTGATAGTGCCTGCAGATGCCGGTGCCGGCGCGATAGAAGTGAAAGTGAACGGTACACATGCCACTGGTCCGGCATTCAACTATCAGTCCATTGCGCAGATCAAACCTGTGAAAGGCGGCGCTGGTACGCAGGTAACGCTGACAGGTTCCGGTTTTGATCCGGTTGTTGCCAATAATCAGGTTTCCTTCAACGGAGCTGTGGCCACCGTGGTCAGTGCCACCGCCACGTCACTGGTGGTGATAGCGCCGGCCAATGTAAAAACCGGTCCGGTGTCGCTGACCATGAACGGGCAGAAAACCACTGGTCCTGTATTTACGCAGGTGCCGCCGCCTTCTGTCAAGACGGTAGCGCCGCTCAGTGGCCCGGTTGGCAGCACTGTTACCATCATGGGAGATGAGTTCAGCGATATCACCGACGAAGATTCCGTATTTATCAATGGCACGGCAACGCATATATTAAGTGCCATGAAGGGCCAGCTGGTGGTCACTGTTCCTCCCGGCACCACGTCCGGTACGCTTAAAGTAGTGGTAAACGGCCAGGAGGTAAATGGCCCGCGTTATACCGTACAGGCGTTAGGGGTAGCGGAGCTGTTGCCTGACAACGGGTTGGCTGGCACCGTGATCAGGATCAGGGGTACCGGCTTTGACCCTGTGGCGGCCAATAACCATGTTACCATTAATGGCCTGGCGCTGACAATCAATACGGCCACCGATACCGTGTTGACCGCTACGATACCTACCGGTATCACTACCGGCGCCTTGCAGATCACTACCGGCAGCCTGTCGGCCACAGGGCCGCTGTTTCGCAGGGCGGGCGTCAGCCTGTTCTATCAAGGCGCCATGGTGGTGGCCAACCAACGGGGCATGGCCATCGACAGCAAAGGGTATGTATACCTGAGCGCCAATACAAAAATTTACAGGATCAACCCGGACGGCTCCGGTGGTACGCTGTTCGCGGGCGATGATAACTCCGGAAATGCCAACGGCACCGGCGGCGCTGCACGTTTTAACGGTATCTGTGGTCTTGCTTTTGATGCAAACGACAACCTGTATGTGGCCGATGGCTGGAACAACAGTGTCAGAAAAATCACGCAGGCAGGAGTGGTGACGACCTTCTACTCCGGTATCGAAAATCCACCGCGCTATATTACAGTCGATCCGTCAGGCAATGTGTATATAGGGTCTGAATACAACGGCACCTACCGCATTTCTGCCGATGGCTCCCAGATCAAACAGCTGTCCAGAGGTGGTTTCTCTTCGCAGTTCACTTACGTGAACGGGTCCGTGTTCTGGTCCAACACCGATGGCGGTGCGGTGTACCGCTACAATAGTGTTACCACCGAGGTCGGATTGTTTGCGGGCACCTTCTTCCAGTCAGGTTACGTGGATGGTCCGCGTGGCGTGGGCAAGCTGGACGGACCAGGTACGTTGGTGTATGATCCTGTAAGCGGATTGATTTATGTGATAGATGGCAATAATGCGTCTATTAGAAGCATATCACCGGCAGATGGCACCATTGGTACGGTCACCGGTTCGGGCGGCACTTATGAGCCGTGGCATACCGGCAATAAGAATGGTACTTTACAGGAAGCGCTTATCTCGCCGGCATCGGCGGGGTCTATGGCGGTAGACCGGCAGGGAAATATCTACTTCGTGGAAGATTTCCTGGGGCAGATCAGGAAAATAACCTTGCGCTGATAATAGCCCGATCATAAAGAAGGGTCCGTTTGTCTTCAGGCAACGGACCTTTTTTATTGCTGGTTTTCTGCGATCATCATGCCGTGAATTTTTATCGGGATTAACATGAAAATCCGCTCCGGCTTGCCGGAGCGGACACCTGTTATATTCTGATCGTACAGAATGTGGAGCTAATAAGGTTGATTGTCTTCTTCAGACAAGTTACCGAATGATGGTGGACATGTTTTTAGTATAACCACCGTGCGGCTATCTTGTCATAGTTAGACAATACAGTAGCGCCGGAATTACACTGTCCTGCATTCATCAGCGAAAGTGCGTCAGTAACAGGTGTGCCGGGGATTTGCACACCACCGGTTTGATTGGTGTGCATGATGGAAATATTATGTCCTATTTCATGCGTAATAGTACGTTGACGTTGTGCAAAGCTGTTGCCTGCAATATATGACTTGTTGATCTGGATGAGGTTACCTGCCTGACCATTGGAAGGGAAGGTGCCCTGTCCGCAGATGCCTGCGCCAAGGTTGGTGTCCTTGATCAATATGTCGTAGGACGTACCGGTAACGATGCTGAGGTGTAAAGCAATGTCGCCACCAATATTGTTCCACTGGTCAATGGCAGAATTGATTTCCGCCATCATGGAAGTCATGCTGGCATCTACTTTGATACGAACATTCAATGCGTTGGCTGCGGTCAGTTTGCTGCCTGTCCATTGTTGCTCGGTGGAAGCTTTGCCATCAGGGACTACCATGTCTTTGGGGAAGCGGATGTCTCCATCGACGATATATGCGTCGCCGTTATCAACGATGTCGCTTTTGGAAAAGCCCAGGCGTTGAATGTAAGACATCACTTTGTCTGCGTTATCTTTTTTTTCCTGGACTACAGGTACATCAGCATTTTTGCTACAGGATGCCAATAGTAATGCTGACAGTACAGTAAAGGCGAGTGTTTGAAGGGTTTTTTTCATGGCTAATTTAATTTGGTGATTGAGGGGGACGATCAAAATATACAGGATAACATGTACAGTAGCGGAAATATGGCTATTTCGCTTCACTACCGGAATGTTTTGTGATTCAGACTGGTTGTATGTGCGCTGACGGATTTTATTTGTTTGTAAAGCAATGACAGCATAGCTTTCCGGGTATAAAGCAAATGCGTGGCATTCCTATCGTGCAGACAGATTTAGTATTTGTGAATATTGTTGAAATTAATAACGGTTTAGAAAAATCACTTTGTCAAACGGGTTTGATCAGGTTTTCGTTGTGCTCGTCGTGCTTGAAGCGTGTGCCGTGCTTTTGTGTACAGATTTTGGTTTCTAGTCAGCAATAATATAATAAACAATTCAAAAAAAGAATTTTTTTTGAACGAAAAACGTTTTACCATAATGATAATTGTTTTAGTTATTTGAAGAATGCCTTGCATTCTTCAAATAACTAAAACAACAGAATCTCTAAACAATAAAATGATGGCGGAACGTTTGTAGCCAATTCTTTTCACGGTCCCAGAGCAGTGCGTTCTTTTTTCCTGTCAGCAGTTCGTAGAGCTTTTTTATCTCGGGGTTACCGGCAACATGCTGCACCAGGAATTCAAGCGCAAAGATGATTTCTGTTTTACCATCGGTGCTGATCGCCTCTATGGCCCGTTGTTTGGCCACCAGTTGTTTTACCCGCCTGATAAGATCAGGCACCACCTTTTCGTCACCGTATTTAATGACGCCGTGCAGGGCGGTGAACTTGTTTTTGCCGTTTTCCAGTTGTTCGCGGAAAAGGTCGAGATAGGACGCATCGCCTAATTTCAGAATGGCGCTCAGTGCGGTGCCGGAGACATCCTGCTTTTTGTGTTCCAGCAATTTCACGAGATAAGGCAGACTGGCAGGCGACCCTGATGTGGCCAGGGCGATGTTGGCATATATCAGGGCGTATTCATTTTTACTGGTGCTGATAACTTCCAGCAGGGCTTCCTCAGCCGTTTTCTCCGCGGAACGGGACAGCGCTTTGATAGCACTTTGGCTGACCTGCCACGAACTACTTTTCACCGCCTGGACCAGGGGCGTAAGATCGGTGCCTGCCGGCTTTTCCAGATCTGCGAGGTGGTCCAGTATATTCGATTGAATATATTTGTCTTTTTCTTTTGTTACCCGGGAGATAAGAAACTCCATCGCTTCCCGGTTGTCGGTATTTTCTGCGATATGCGCGAGCGTAAAGTAGGCGCTCTTGCGTCGCCGCGCATCTTTCTCCGTGTTGATGAAAGTGATCAACTGGGGAATATGGGCGGTATTGTTGAGTTTTTCCGCTTCTCTCAGCGCAGCCCATGAAATGGTGGTGCTGCTGCTTACGCCCGGCGGCGGAGGCCAGTCGCTGGTGTCATTCATACGGTCGATCAGTTCAGTCAGATATTGGTCCATGGCGGATGAAAGAATTAATGAAGGGCTAAATATAAGCAATTGTCCGCTAGGATGTTACAGGCCAATGTTCATGCGTGGTTATTTCCGCTTTAACCGCTCCAGGAACTGCTGCCGGTAGGTAAGCCCTATCGGTAATGACACCTTATGAAGCATCACCATGTTTTTTTCATACATCGTAATATGCCGGAGGGAAATAACGTATGACTTGTGTATGCGGACAAAATGCTGCGGGGGCAACAGTTTCATCAGCTCGTTCATGTTCATCAGCGCCATCAGCTTTTTTTCTGTCGTATGGAATTGCATGTAGTTACCGGCAGCTTCAATATACAGGATGTTGTTTGTCCGGACGCGGTGCCACTGTGAGCCGCTTTTGATCACGACCTCTTCTTCCGCGGGCGTATTGCCTGATTTGTTGCCGGCTGCGGCAACAGCTTTATTGACGGCTCTCAGGAAACGGGGATAGTTGATGGGCTTCAGCAGGTAATCAACGGCATTGTATTCATAACTTTCCGCCCCAAATGCCGCATAGGCGGTGGTAAACACCACCATGGGCTGCACCGGCAGAGAGGCCAGCAGGTGCATGCCGGACAGCCCCGGCATATTGATGTCGAGGAATAGGAGGTGTACCTCTTCCCGCAACAGGTACTCCATGGCTTTAAACGGATTGGTGAAACTGCCGGCCAACTGCAGCCGGGGTGTTTGTTCTATGTAACGTTGCGTCAATGCCAGGGCTAAAGGCTCGTCATCCACCACTATACATTTCATGGCTGTTTAAATTTATTTCAAGCAGGATGTCAAAATGATGATCGTTATTGTTGATGTGCAGCTGGTGCCCGGAAGGATATAGTAACGCGAGCCGCTTTTTTACATTGGCCAGCCCCACGCCGCCCACCTGCGGGATGGCTGTTGCCGGCGTTCCCCCTGCGCTGTTTTTTACGGAGAAAGACAACTTATTGTCCACCACCAGCAGTTGTATGTCGATGTAAGACAGCTCACCCAGTCTGATACCGTGTTTGAAGGCGTTCTCCACAAAGGGGAGCAATAACAGCGGGGCTATCTGGTGATGGCTGTCTGCCTGGTGGTAAAACCGGATATCCGCCCGGATCTCATCAGAGATCCTGAATTGCTGTAATTCAATATAATCTTCAATGTAGGTGATCTCTTGTTCCAGCAGTACCTGTTCCTCATTGCTTTCATACAACATATACCTGATCAGATAGCTGAGCTTGTCGATAATACCGGCAGTACGGGCATCGCCATACAGCGTGGCGCTGGCATAGGCGGTATTGAGCGTGTTGAAAAGAAAATGAGGGTTGACCTGCGCCTTCAGAAAATTCAGTTCCGCTTTCAGTTTTTCCTGCTGTATCACCTGCTGCTGCGCTTCCTTTTTTAGCCAGGTGCGAGTGAAACCATAGCCCATGGCCAGGCTCAGCAGGATAAGGTCGAAAACGGCGTTGATCAGGATTTGTTCTTCGAATGACTCTTTTTGTGTAGATACAATACTGTCGAAAAAGAGGAAATCGATGACAGACTTCAGTGTGGTGGTGCCGATATAAAGCAGCAGCAGTTGCAGTGCCAGCTGTTTCTTTTTTTTCAGCGCAGCACCCCGGGGGATGATGATCAGCGACGCAGTATAAAACATGGCGGCATTGATCAGCGTGCCCACTGTCAGCGGATAAAAAAGCGTATGCTCCCTGCTGCTGAAAACACCAATGGTGTCGGCAACGAAGGCAAAGAGCAGATAGGCGCAGGTCCAGATGAGCAGGTGGATAATAACTTCAATGCGTTTTCTTTTCAAGTACCGTGATTTACGGATGAATGTAAAGCTATTCCCGTGTATGGGGAAAAAGAGTTGATGAACCGGTGTTTTTTTTATTTGAAATGCGTAGACAGTGTTAACCGGTATATACAGATAGCCGTGGGCGTTATTCGTGTATTAGCTGTGGCCGCCGTTGGATACAGGACTAAGTTTGCTGTAAATCACAACACATGAAACGTTTTTTTACATCGCTGTTGTTACTGACGGCAACATTTTCCATCAACGCACAGAACTTCAGGGGTATCTGGGTAGGTACGGTAAACCTTACCGGGATGGAGCCTCCGGAGGTGGCCTTCGAAATTGCTGCTGACAGCGCAGGACAGCTGCGGTCACGCATGCATATCATCAACCAGAAAGTTTTTAATATCGAAACGGAGAACCTTATGGCCATAGGGGGACAGCTGACAATGGATATTCCGGCGATGAGCACGCACTACGAAGGCCTGTTGATCAACGACAGCACCCTCTCTGGTTTTTTTCTCATGAAAGACAAACGCAAATTTCCATTCGAGCTGAAAAGGCGGGACGCCTTGCCTTCCGCTGCGCTGAGAAGGCCACAGGAACCTGTTCCGCCGTTGCCATACCGGGAAGAGGAAGTGACGTTTGTTAACCGTAAAGCCGGCGTTTCGCTGGTGGGCACGCTCAGCCTGCCGCCAGGAAAGGGGCCTTTCCCGGCGGCGGTACTTATTTCCGGCTCCGGTCCAAGTGACCGCAACGAAACAGTATTCACCCACAAGGTATTCCTGGTGCTGGCGGATTACCTTACCCGGGCCGGTATAGCGGTGCTGCGGGTAGACGACCGCGGCGTCGGTAAAAGCACCGGTGATTATGAATCCGCTACCAATGAGGACCTGGCAGACGATGCACTGGCAGGGGTACATTACCTGCAATCCAGAAAAGAACTGAATCCCCGTGCCGTCGGGCTGATCGGGCATAGCCTTGGCGGAGAAATAGCGCCTATTGCCGCCGCTTCGCCGGATATAGCTTACGCTGTGTTGATGGCTGGCAGCGCTTCGGATATGATCACGGCCTATAATGAATCCATCATGGCCGTTGGCAAAGGGAGTGGTGCCAGTGCTGAGGCTATTAAAGTAAACGTGAGGCTGATGGACAAAGTGCTGGAAGTCATTGCAGCAGAACCGAGCGACAGCATCGCCAAAATAAAGCTGGCAGCGGCATTGCTGCCGTTTGACGCAGAAGTGGCCCGGCTCTCTGCCCGCGACCGGGAAATCATGGAATTAACACAACCCCTGCATGCGGAAGAATTTTATCCTTTTTTGTCGGGCCCCAGGCGTGCCGACTTTTTTCGTGACCAGTCAGCGATTTTGCGGAAAGTGAAATGTCCGGTGCTGGCTATTAATGGCAGTAAAGACGTGCAGGTGCTGCCTGCCCAGCTGCCGCGCATTGAAAAAGCTTTGCGTGAGGGTGGTAACAAACAGGTCACCATTAAATTATTCCCCGGGAAAAACCATTTGTTTCAAAATGCTAACACAGGGCTTCCTGCGGAGTATCCGGACATCGAGCAAACTATCGCGCCGGACGTATTGGCTTATATGGCAAAATGGATCAAACAAAGGGTATATTAATTAATAGCGGCCATTATCAAATGGCCGCCATCATTTATTTTACTCCGCCTTCAGGCTTTTTACCGGATCTGCCAGTGCCGCCCTGATGGACTGAAAACTCACTGTTACAATGGTAATTGCCACCGCTCCCAGGGCCGTAACAAACAATACGCCGGCGCTGATATTGATCCGGTACTCATATTGCTGCAGCCACCGGTGCAGCAGATACCAGGTGAGCGGTGCGGCCGCTATACAGCTTAATACCGCGAGAACGACAAAATCTTTGGAAAGTAACAACCACACCTGTGATATGGAAGCTCCCAGCACTTTCCGGATACCTATTTCCTTGGTGCGTTGTTCTGCCATATAGGCCGCGAGCCCAAAGAGGCCCAGGCAGGAAATGAAAATAGCCAGTATGGCAAATACGCCGGCCAGATTACCGACCAGTGTTTCGAAACCGAACTTATCGGCATATGCATCGTTAACGAACTGGTACCGGTAAGAATAGAATGGATTGTGTTTGTTGAAAACGGGTGTCAGTGCGGCTATCGCTTTATCTGTAGGCACGCCGGGCGCCAGGCGGTAAGTGATGACGTTGGCCCAGTCGGGATTGTATAAAAACATACAGGGAGGCACTGAGGAATAAGGAGAACCCATCAGGGCGTCCTTTACAACGCCGATCACTTTCTGGGTCTTCCTCGGCTCGCTCCAGCGTATGATCTGATTGATGGGATCTTTGAAGCGCATGCGTTTAACGGCCGATTCATTCAGGACGATATAATCTGTATCAGAGGCCAGGTTGCCGGCGAAAGTCCTGCCTGCGATGACCGTCATGCCGGTGGTCTTAAAATAATCTGCGTCGGAAACAGCAGTGGTCCCCAATTCCAGCGATTCGCCGGGCTGTTTGCCCTGCCACTCCCGGATATTATTGGTTACCCATATGCCGGTAACAGGACTGGAGGACTTGGTGACGCTGCTTACCACGCCTGTTTGCAGCAGGTCGTTTTTCAAAGCGTCGTAATTGCGGTTCATATCCGGACTGTTGTCGGTCATCATCAGCCGCTGTGTATCATAGCCTTTGGGGCGGTCTTTGGCATGTTGGATCTGTTGATAGATGACTATGGTGGTAATCATCAGTGCTACGGAGCAGGTGAACTGCACCATTACCAGTACTTTTCGTGGCAGTGCAGCGGCTTTACCAGTGTGCAGGGTACCTTTCAGCACTTTCACGGGCTGGAAGGACGAAAGGTAGAAAGCAGGTCTTCCTCCTGCCAGCAGGGCTGTCAGGAGCACATAAACGGTCAGTATGCCCCAGAAAACGGCGCTGTCGTAAGGTATGCGGATATTGGAGTTTGTGAGTGCATTGAACGAAGGAAGTGCTACCTGCACTAATACCAACGAAATCACAAAGGATATCAGGGTAATCATCAATGATTCCAACAGAAACTGAAATACTAGGTCATTACGATGGGAACCAATCGCTTTTCGTATACCCACTTCCCGTGCACGCTTCTCAGAGCGGGCGGTGGAGAGGTTCATAAAATTGATACAGGCAATCAGCAACACCAGCAGCCCGATGAAGCTGAACATCTTTACATAATCCAATAATCCGCCGGACACCACGCCATTCTTAAAGTCGGCCTGCAGGTGCCACTGGCTCATCGGTTGCATGAATAACTCACTCCTGGCGATACTGTATTCTTCCACACTGTATTTTTTCAGCAACATTCTCATATTGGCAGACACCTGGTCAAAGGATGCATGAGGTTCCAGGCTTACAAATGTCTGAAAACTGTTATTACCCCATTGGGTGCCCCAGTGCAAGACCTTTACCATGTAATCCAAAGGAACAATATAGTTGAACCGAAAAGTGGAGTTGGAAGGTATGTCTTCCAATATGCCTGTCACTTTTAAGTCGGTTTGATTATCGAGACGGACGATCTGATCGAGAGGATCGGTATCGCCGAACAGTGCCTTCGCCGTGGAGGCTGTCAGCACAATGGAATGCATGTCATTCAATACATCGCCGGCTTTTCCGCGTAACAACGGATACTCAAATACTTTCAGAAAATCAGGGCCGGCGGTTACGCCATTCAGGTACAACTTTTTCTCTTTGGCCACCAGTCCGTGCCAGGCCGTCCAGTCCGTTTGGACCACATACCGGATACCGGGAACTTCCTTTTTCAGCACCTCTGCCAGCGGATAGGAGGTGGACCGCTGCGTGAGTATGTCTCCGTTATAAACGGTCTTGTACATTACCTGGCTGGTATGCTGATGGCCCGGTAGAAAGCGGTCAAAGGAAAACTGGTAATATACCCACAACCCGATCAGCAGCGCTACTGCCATACCAATGGCCAGACCGAAAATGTTCAGTGCGCTATACGCCTTGTTGTTGGTCAGGCTGCGCCAGGCTGTTTTAAAGTAATTCAGCAACATGAAAAAGGAGTTAGTCCGCGGTGATATCTGAAGAATAATGCCATAAAATAATTTATTTAATGTTACTTTATTATACTTTATAAAATATTCTATATTGTTCGATTTTAAAACAACGATGTCCGGTTTTGGCAGGCTTGTTATCTTTGAGACAAACTATCTGCTTACCGGAACAAGCACGTTTCCCCTGCGTGGTTAACTATCATCATCCAAACAACCTGTAATATGGGCAAAAGTAACAAACAGAAATTATCAGCAGCGCAACAGGCTACGTTGTTGGCTACATTAAAATTACGCTTTGAAAAAAATATGCCCCGGCATAAAGGCCTGGAGTGGGAAGAAGTGGAAACAAGGCTGAAAGCCAATGGTGACAAACTGTGGTCTCTTCAGATCATGGAGGAAACCGGCGGTGAGCCAGATGTAGTAGGGGTCGATAAAAAAACGGGGGAGTACACTTTTTATGATTGTTCTCCCGAAACGCCGGCAGGGCGAAGGAACGTATGTTATGACCGGCAAGCGCTGGACGCCAGGAAAGAACATAAACCGGCAGACAGCGCGCTGGACATGGCGGAGGCCATGGGCGTGTCCCTGCTGACAGAGGAGCAATACCAGGCGTTACAGCAGCTGGGGAAATTTGACCTGAAAACTTCCAGCTGGATAGAAACACCCGCCGCCATCAGAAAGTTGGGAGGGGCGCTGTTTTGCGACCGCCGTTATGATCATGTTTTCGTGTATCACAACGGGGCTTCTTCCTACTATGCAGTAAGAGGGTTCAGAGGGGCGTTGAAAGTATAAACTTACGTAAAGCACTATACGAAAAAAACAGCGGCCTATCTGCTTTTATGCTTTTAACCGGATTGGTGAGCGCTGCTTTGATGGCCTGTGAACTCACCGTTAAAAGCGCAATCGCGAGCATGCCTGCTATGATAAATATCGGGACGCCAGGTGTGATCCGGTAGTAAAACTCCTTCAGCCACTGGGAATTATAAGTTTTTTTTAACATCCGGTAAACGTACGATTGCGGACATCGCAGTGCAGGCATTAATGACAGCACTGCGATGTTGCTTATAGATGATATGACTGATAAAGCGCCGGCAGGAATTGTCCGAGGATGCTCATTTCTTCGTGGCAGTGTTTCTGTAAACCGGTGCCCACTTCGTCTGGATATATGCGTACCCGTGTGTCATAGTCATTCTCCAGTTCATTATCAGCGAAGTAGCCGAGCCAGAAGCGGCTTCGCATTTCGCACCCGTAGGACGTGTCTCTCACGAGGTGCACCATTTTAGCTGTCCATCCTGGTGCGCCGTCTTCTCCGAGGCGAGCATGTACAGCAGTGCTGACACCTGCTGCCGCAAAATGTTCGGTGGCCAGTAGCTCGGAAGGAGGGTGGAAATTGATTTTCAGTTTGTGTACTGTATCGCCGCCCAGCTTCTCATGTGCGATGTGGGTGCCGCCGATATACTTGCCGGTGCCACGTTCACCGATCCAGTCGCTGTACACGTGGTCTTCCGGATGCCATTGTTTGTATTGTTCGGTGGTATGCACGTAGCTGAACCACCAGTCGATCATATGCCCTTTTACGTTTATGAGGCTGCTGCGGGCGGCGACTAACAGGATGCCGTTGTCAAGTCTTTGATAACCGGCTTCAAAAGGCAGGTAGCCGGGTTGCAGGAGTTGGTTTGCTTCTTCTGGTTTCATAAAAATATATTTCAGGATTATTGCTTCTTTTTTGTCGATGATAGTATGATGATCAGGGAGATGATAATGCCGCCGATACCGGTGAACACGAAAAGGTGCGGCAGCATTACGACGAAGACAGCCAGGAACTGTCCGCCGAATACGGCCATGGCATAGTATCCCAGGTTGGCGCCCCGGTTGTTGGCAGTGCTAACGTTGACGGTCATATGATTTAACAGGGGGATGGTGAACCCGAAGCCACCGCCAAGGCACAGTGCGGCGAGCAGCAGCAGCGACAGTTGGCCGGCGCTGTTCAGCAACAGGTTTCCTGCCGCCAGCATTACAAATCCGGTAACAAGCGTAAGCCGTTCTGACATGCGTTTGACCATTACCGTTAGCCTGCCTGCGGCCGCCACCGCCAGCAGTGATACTGCGCCCATATAGTAGCCTGTCTGCGTGGCGCTGAACTGAAAGCGCTGGTGCAACAGTCCCGGCAGCTGAAGGATGCAGGTGAAAAAGAGCAGCATGGCCGCCGCCGCTCCTGCTACAATCCCGTACACCGCCGCGGGCACTGCTATAGCCTCGTTGAGGGTGGTTCCCTGCTGCTGAGGGCTGCGCGGCACGGTGACCGTCATCATCAGCCACAGTGCCCATGCCAGCAGGTAGATACAGAAGGGCAGCCGCCAGTCGATGTCCCCCAGGATACCGCCGGCCAGTAGGAACAGGGCGCCACCCAGTTCAATGGCCATGCCCTGCGCTGCCATTATTTTAAGCCTCGCTTCTCCAGCAAAGTGAGCGGCCAGCAAGGCGGTGCCGGCAGCCATGACCGCCGCGGTGGCGCCTCCCAGCAGAAGGCGGGTACATAGTATCAACCATGGGGGCAAAGAAAAGACGGCGGCTATGCCCAGCAGGCCATAGGCAGCAAGGCCTGCCTGCATGGCGGTATAGGCGCCCCTGCGGTCTATAAGCGCCCCGGCAAGCGGAGAAAATACCACCACGCCTAAGGATGGTAAAGTGATCAGCCACTTGCCCATTATGTCCATGTGTAAATGAGGAGCTATAATGGTCAGCGACGGCGCGATGGCGGTTCCCACCATAATGGTCAGACAGCTGGTCAGCAGGAGCGTGACGGTACCTGCTACAGATAGTTGCTGCATAAGTCGATCGGGTGAAGAGAAGGCTACCAGAGCACAGGGGCGTTGTCGCCGTTTTTATTTTCTGCGAAATAGAGCGATGGCAGGAAGTGGGAGAGATAGCTGAACTCGGAATAACAATGCACCATCAGTTGTAATCCTGTCTCATCTGGTACGGGGTGTTGTGCGCCGAGGTAAAAACGGCTCCGTAGCACGCAGCCCCATGCGGTGTCGCGCAACAGGTGAAACATATAGCCGTCAAGCGGATCGCCGTTGTTGTCCAACGGGGTGTCTTTCCCGAAGCCGATACGGGCATATACGGCGGCAGAGACTTCGTTCCGGGCATAGGCTACTTCCAGCTGGTGCGGATTGAATATTTCCGCCGGATGGTGGAACTTAATAGTGGCGGGCACCGGAGGGATGCTGCCCAGTGATTCGGTGGCATGGACAGTGGCGCCGATGTAGTTCTCATGCCGCTGCCAGTGCTGGTCCCAGCCGCCGTGCTGCACATGGTCATGCGGGTGCCACCATTTGATATGCTGCGTCGTCTCAAAAAATTTAAACCACCAGTCCACCATACGGCCCCGGCAGCCGTGAAGGTCTGTCCGCACGGATACCTGCAGCATACCATTGGATAAACGACGGATACCTGTTTCCAGCGGCAGTGGCCTGGCTGACAATAACTGGTCTATATCTGTAAAAAGTTCTTTCTCCAGGGTAGTTCCTGTCTTCATATGATCTTCTTTTTGATGAATGATTAAAACGACAGATCAAATGTAGAGTGGACAGGGGCTTGGAAAACTTGATCAGGGTTAAGTTTTATGCCGGCTTTTTTTGAGTATGCGGCTGTATGCTTCTGCGGTGATGCCCAGGTACATCGCGATATGTTTATAAGGCACCTGCCGGATAATGTCGGGGTAATACTCCCGCAGCTGATGCACCATTTCTTCCTTAGTGTAGAGGAGTTTCATATCGGTCAACCAGATATCTTCCGCCATCATCTCCAGGATCATCTTCCTGAACAGTACGCCTGGCCCATGGCTCCGGTAGTAATGCCGGAGAAACTCCTCCGCCGGCATACTGATTATTTTGCACGGCGTAACGCTCACTATCTGAAACCGGGAGGGCACCTGCATCAGTAGGCTGTCGAAGTTGGTACAAAGGGCGCCGGGGAGAAAGAACCGGCCGATCACCGTTTTATCTTCTATACTGAATTCGGAGGCCAGGATGCCTTCTGCCGTCAGCAGTACTTCCTCACTTCTTTTGCCTCTTTTCAGAATGACTTCATTTTTTTTATAGGTGCGAACGCTGGCGCTGTCCACAAGGCTGGCCCATTCCGGATCATCCGGCTGAAAAGAAGGGCCGGCCTTCGTTTGCAGGTAAGCGGTTATCTCATCCATAGTAACAGATCTTAACGGTGTTTGGTCAGTCCTGCCCTGATGCCATGCTCCAGAGCAGTAAACATCTCATAAATACGATCGGCGGCGCCGGGCTGAAACCGGTCCTGCATAATAAACTCCGTATAGGCTTCCCTGTTATCATTCAATGTTTTTACCTGGTGTAAAAGGGCCGCAGGATTTTTCCTGTCGTAAAAGAGGATAGCTTTTTTATTGAGTATGTCCGGTTCGGGATGATTGTTATCTCCCCAATAAACGGGTATACAACCGCTCATGATCGCTTCAAAGACTTTCTCCGTCACATAACCATGCCGGTTGGTATTTTCCGGGCATATGTTGAACTTGTATTGCCGGAGGAACGCTACTTTGTTATCCTGGTACGCCGTTTTCAGGGCATCCGTGTTGTTCAGGAACTTACCGGCGCTGTCCACTTTTTCCACTGTGCTGATCAGATTGAATAGTTTTTTCCGGTTGCCGTTTTTATCATGGCTGCAAATCAGGGAACAGAAACGTTGTTTGGCCGCTATGATGTTCCCGCTGTTTTGTTTAACACTATCTAATTTCGCTTTGATAGATTCATAGGAGCTGTCAGGCTCGAATAAAAACATTAACCACAAGGGGAACCTGAGATATCCGGGACGATTGATGTGATCGGACCCGAGGGACAGGTCAACGAAATCAGCGCAATAATCGCGGTATCTCCGGAACCTCGCAAGATTTTCACCGGAGAAGAACACTTTGGTTTTGGAAGGACTTTTCCTGATATGTGACTTGTCTCCGAAAAGCGATGCCAGCAACAGTGAATTCTCTTTATCCAGAATGTCTTCAAATCTGGCGGTGACAAAACGGTACAGCCACAGGTCCTTACTGGCCTGTCCCGGCCAGAAGTTCAGCACTTCAACGCCGTTGTCAAACGGAGTGTAGGTGTAATGGTCATCGGTTTTAAACAAATAGCGCCAGAAATTAAGTCTCATTAGCAGTGGAAAGTAGTGGTACCGGCAATAAAAAAAATAGTTTCCTTTTGTTATAACGCGTGAATGTACGATAGATTCATCGTATACGGAAATATTAATATGGATGTTAAACGGGTGTTATGCGCGAACGTTATACGAGAACGTTATACGAGAACGTAATAGCCGTTTGGTGCCATCGTTCCATAGGGCGGTAGGGGTTGAATTATATTAAAATATAGCTATTTTCACGGGATAATTTTTTAAGCATAACAGACCTATGAACATGCAACTTTTGAAAGTCGTCAATGGCCTCAGACCCCAAACCGCATTGGCATTGATTATCCAGGACGACGGCAGCCTTGATAATCCGGGGCAGTTAATCCATGATGATTTTTCGGGCCCCAAGGTGAAGTCAACCGTGATTTTCTATAACGGAGACAGTATCTATGATGTATGGGTGTCTGCTACGGGCGATATATGGGTTTGCAGTTCTTATGGGAACATCTACACTACGGCTGATGTCAAATTTCCTGAAAATGCGGTTAAAACCCCTTACGACCTGGACCACGACGATGTCCGTAACAGCGGAATGGACTGGAAGATGTATTGCCTGGATGCTGTTCAGAACGCGACATCCATTTGGTCGCCGGACGGCGTTAATATTTTTGTAGGGACCTACTCGGGACATGTTTACCGGTGGGATGGACAAGCCTGGACGCAACAGGAAACGCCTGTGAGTCAGCATGACGGAAAATATATCACGCACTTTGCCGGGCCTGCCGCGAACGATGTTTACGCTATTGGCGCTCATTCCCGGGAACTGCTGCACTATAACGGAGAAACCTGGGAGCGCACGGCGTACGACGAAAACAAACACGGGAGCATGGACCCTAACGGTATCGTACGCACGCCTGATGGTGACTATTACCTGGCCAGTGAAGGCGGACGGATTTGGAAAACCCGTGATGGGCAAGATTTTGAACTGGTGGCAGTGGACCCCGAACTGGATTTTGTGGGGTTGACGTACGCGCATGATCAGGTGATCCTGGCTGCCGGTGAAAAGGGTGTTTACAGTATTAAAGACGGAAAACTGTCGAACCTGCGTAATACGTTTACCGCGGAAACAGCGGCAGGAGAAGGCACTCAGGCTGTTTTTGTTCGTCCGGCGAAGGAGGAAAAAGACAGGACCACGCTTGCCTATGCGGTATACACAGGGGCGGAAGAGAGGCCATGGGTGGGATATTCGATATACTTCGACAAGTAAAATAAGCCACGTTTCAAAATACCAGGTAGCGGGGATGCTGTCAATGCTCCGGTTGTCCTCTTCCCGTGCAGCGGGCTCTTACGCTAAATACCCCTGGAAATGGGCGATCATTGAGGGTGAGCCCTTATCCGGGACGGTTTTGCCCCGGCGGAAAATAATTTGACGATCCCCTTGCTGAAACGAATAATATTTACATTATATTTATGGCTCCTTTGAAGGTCATGCCTAAAAACTCAAGAAGTGCAAACTATCACTGAAACAGCGGAAAACACGCAATTATTCGATTACGCTCATTGGAATGCTCAGTTGCCTACGCTCAGCAAAGATTACCAGGGAGCCAGCCCTTATCCTCATATTGTATTGGAAAATTTCATGAACCCCGATGTGCTGGCCAATTGCGCCCGGGAGTTTGATAAATTAAATGAGGAAGAAGGGTGGATCAACTATGTCCATTACAATGAAAACAAAGCCGGGTTGAATAAACTCGACCTCTTGCCGGCCACCATCAGGAAAACGATCAACGAACTGAATTCTCCTGAATTTCTGGCTTTTCTCAGTGAGCTGACCGGCATCAAAGGTTTGATGAAAGACGATCTCCTGGAAGGAGGTGGCATACATCAGTCCAAAAGAGGCGGTTACCTGAACATACACGCCGATTTCACCGTACATCCGCACCATCGTCACTGGCAACGCCGGGTAAACGTGCTGGTATACCTCAACCCCGATTGGGTAGAGGAGTGGGGCGGTAAACTGGAACTGTGGGACACACAGATGAAGGCTTGCGAAAAGAAAGTGCTGCCCATCTTTAATCGTTGCGTGATCTTTAATACAGACGCCGATTCCTATCACGGCCATCCGGAACCTACTACCTGCCCGGAAGACCGTCACAGAAGATCGATCGCACTGTATTATTATACCGAAGAAGCCCAGCCTTTCCGCAGAGCTACACATTACATGGTACGCCCGGGCGAAGAGAAAAAGAAATTCATGGTGAAGCTGGACAATACCATGGTGGCCGTTTACACGGAAATCAAAGGTATGCTGGGATCAAATGATAAAGTGGTGAGCAAGATATTGCGGTTTTTCTCCGGGAAGAAGAAAAAGAAATAGTATAACTGCTTAAAAATATAAAAAGGAAAGGCGTTGAAATTATTTCAACGCCTTTCCTTTTATCGCATGACCGGTTATTTCACCGGCACTTCTCTCTTCAAAAACACAAATCCGTTTTTACGATACAGTTCTTTTAAGGAGTACTGTTTGTAATCATCGACCCGGTCTACTTTAGTGACAAAATAGGTGGGCTTGTCAATATCTCCTGACAACAGCCAGGATTCCTCGTAAGAATTTGGATTCGTTGGTTTCTCTTTGTGGGTATAGAAAAATGGTGCGTAGCTCCAGTAACCCAGGCAGGTCACATAACAATCTTCACCCTGGCGTTGCTCGAAAAACTCGATGGCGGCGGCCTGTGAATACTTTTCCACTTTTGGTACAATGATGGCGGCGGCCATGAAAATAACCAGCCCTGTTCCGACAAAGTAGGTGGTGGCAGCTTTGATAAAGGCGTGTTTGCGCAGCTGTATTAATCCCACGATGATAGTCACCACCATTAAAATGCCAACTGAACCTTCCAGTCCGCTCCAGTGCACATCGGCAGCCATATTCGCCTGGGCGAAGGTATCGTGGACGTAGGGTATCAGTCGTTTGATGTTTAAGGCGATGAGTGTAACTGCCAGCAGTACGATGGCGATGATCGCTCCCAGGATGGTGGTTAATACGCCCACATATTTTTTGTAGTCCATTTCTTTCCTATCCCATTTATAGAAGGAATAGGCAGCCAGGAAGGTAACGGGGAACCAGGCCAGGGACGAGTAGTGGATAATGCGGGATTGCACGATGGTAAACAACACTGTTACCACCCAGAACAATAATATCATCCAGATTTTAAAATCTTTATCATACCGGCTGGTATAGCGTCCCTTAAAGAATGCGGGGATCGCAAAAAGAGAGGCCGGGAAACAGCCAATGAGCAACACTACATAGTGGTAGCCGAAAAAGCCCGCCTGTCCTGCATCGTGGGTGGTAAAGAGACGGTATTGGTACTTCAGGAACTCAGTGATGAACCACGGACCGTTTTTAGCCGTTTCGTAGCCGTACCAGGTCAAAGTGACCAAAGCCGTCACAATCAGGAACAGCAGTGCATGCCACCAGTTAAAATAGATCCTGAACCGGTTGTAGATGAAATATATGCCCAGCACCATCAGGAACACCATCAGGGCTACCTGCCCTTTGGTAAGGATGGCCAGTCCCATAAAAACGCCGGACCATACGGCATAGAACACCGGTTTTTTATTCAACCCTTCTTTGTCAAAGCCATTCCTTTTCCAGTGATATAATATAAAATAGAAGAGTGCCAGGAAGGTGAACAGGTTAAACCACGGATCGATGATACCGGATTTAAAGTACATATTAGGGAAAAGGGAACCACCGAAAGCAAGCGCCCAGAGAATACCAAATTTTCTGTCGTATAACCTGGTACCGCAAATGAGCAGTACGATCAGCGTCACAATACCACAGACGGCGTTGGGAAACCGGGCCGCGAATTCATTGACGCCAAATACCTTCATGGACAAGCTCTGCATCCAGAAGAACATAGGCGGCTTTTCCCAAAAAGGTTTAAAGTTGACATAAATCCTGGTGTAATCGTCCAGCTTCAGCATTTCCCTTGAACACTCGGCAAAGTTGATTTCGTCCCAATCAAACAAATGCACACGCCCCAGGAAAGGAATGAAAAAAAGCGCTGCAATTACGGCCAGTAATAGAATAGTCGATAGTTTGGGTGTACGCATATGTACTGTATGTAAATGATTGTATTGAACAAATATATGTTGATATACTATCATTTGCAAATTGCCCGGTTTCCGGGCAAATTTGGACAGGACGCGGAATACTCTTACATGAACTTCCTGATATTATTTTCCAGTTGCCCTAACCTGTCCTGACCAACTACATCATTGGCAATAATGACAATCCCCAGCTGTTGGCCCGGGTACACGGTACAAAGCGTATTGAACCCAAGTTTCGTATTACCGTCGTGATAAAAGTAACGCTGCCCGTTTTCCACGTTTGTCATCCAGCCGAGGCCGACGCCAAAGCCATCGGTTGTTTTGCCAAAGGTGGTCCGGTGAGACAGCCTGATAGCTTCGTTTTTCTCTGCCAGCTGGGCTTGCAGGTAACTGACCATATCACTGACCGTCGCATTCATGGAAGGGCCTATAAAATAGCCTTTCAGGTTGATGTACGCCACCTGGTCGCCCTGGCGGTTATATCCCTGTGCTGTATTCCTCAGCTCCGTCTGGGTAAGCAGGGGCGTGGTATGCAACATGCCAAAGCGCTTTTGCAGGTAGGTAGTTACCAGCTGGTCATAGGACTGCCGGTAAATCCGTTCCAGGATACAGGTCAGCAGCATATAGGCGGCGCTGTTATAGCGGAACCGCGCGCCTGGTATGGTGTCTGGCCTTAATCTGTGCAGATCTGCCAGCAGGCTGTCCTGGGTGTAGGTGGCGAAAAAGCCGGCCTGTTCGCTGAGCGTTTGTCCTTTGAGCCTGTCCGCTGCCCAGGAATAATCATGAAATGAGCCGGGCAGGCCGGAGGTATGGTTGGCTAAATCTACCAGGCGTATGGGGTGACCGTTGAATTGTAAATTGTCAAATGTGCCGGGTAAATATTTCCGGATATCATCATGGAGTGCTGCTTTCTTTTCTGTCACCGCCACAGCAAGCATGGTGGCGACAAACGTTTTGGCCACGGAGCCGATATTATAGTACAGCCCGGGAGGAGTAAGCTGGCCGCTGCCCTTTACATTCTCTCCATAACGGTACAGCCGCCGCTGCCCGTTTTGGGTCACTCCAATGACCAGCCCATTGGCAGAGTCGTTTTTCAGATAGATCAGCGCTGCCTGATGCACCGCGGAATCAAGTTTGTTTTTCAAAGGATTGTCGGTCAATATGCTTTGTTGGGCGTGGGTTTTAACGCTTGCGAATAAACCGGCAGTGATGATGAAACATATGCTGAGGGCACTTTTCATGTTTTCTGTGTTTATAATAAAGTCGGGCTGTTGGAATGTTGTCAGGTGAAAATAAGCAAATGGGCGACAGCAGGCAATATGCCTGTCACAATATCCCCCTCATAATGTCGTATTTTCCCGTCGTGGGAGAGAAAATCTACCATTATCTTTATAAAAAAAGATAAAAAATGAGAAAGGTGATTGCCGCAATTAATATGACGATTGATGGTTATTGTGACCACACTTATGGGGTGGCAGATGATGAACTGCATGACCACTACACCGCGCTGTTGCGTAATGCAGACACTATCTTGTATGGAAGGACCACTTACCAGCTGATGGAAAGTTACTGGCCCCTGGTGGCGAAAAACCCCACAGGTGACAAATCAACGGATGAATTTGCAATGGTGATGGAGCATATTACCAAAGTCGTTTTTTCCCATACACTGAAAAGTATTGACTGGGACAGCGCCACTTTGGCGAAAAGAAGTATTGAAGAAGAGGTGTTGGCATTGCGCCAGCAACCGGGAAAAAATATCCTGGTGGGCAGCCGGAGCTTGATTATCAGCTTGCTGAACCTTCATCTGATCGATGAATTCCAGCTCTGTATCCATCCGGTGATAGCAGGGAAAGGCCTGCCGTTATTCGCCAATATAAGCGAGAGCATGACCCTTCATCTCACCAAAACAAAAACCTTTGGCTCAGGCGCCACTGTATTTTACTATGAGCCTCAGCGATCATGATCACGTTGTTATCTTATCCAGGCTATCAGCGTAACAGTACTGAGCCATCCCATAATGAGCACTACGCACCAGCCTATTGCCTGTAGCCATACAGGGTATCTGTAGGCGCCCATCAGTTTCTTTTTCAGGGCGGCGACCAATATCACCGCCAATGCCACCGGTAGAATAAGACCGTTCAGTGCACCGGCTGTAATCAACAGCTGTACCGGGTTTCCAACGAAAACAAAGACGATGGTGGAGAAAACAATAAAGAAAGATATGATCCAGCGCTCATAGGCCAATATCAGGGGGTGAAATGTTTTCAGAAAAGATACTGAAGTATAAGCGGCGCCTACAACAGAAGTAATCGCTGCGCTCCACATCACCACGCCAAAGAACCGATAACCTGCTACGCCCGCCACGATGCGGAATACCGATGCCGGCGGATTATTGCTGTCCAGCGCCACGCCTTTGGCCACTACGCCCAAAGTAGCCAGGAACAGGACGGTGCGCATAATGCCGGTGATAATGATACCGCTGACGGCGCTCTTGTTGACCAGCTTTAGTTGCCCCGTCCCGCTGATGCCCGCGTCCAGTAGCCGGTGTGCGCCGGCAAAACTGATGTACCCTCCGACAGTGCCGCCTACCAGCGTGATGATCGCTTTAGTGTCGATAACGGAAGGCCAGACGGTTTGGCGGATGGCTTCTCCGAGCGGAGGCTGGGAACTGACAGCGATGTAAACGGTCAGCAGCACCATCAGCAGGCCCAGCCAGCGGGTAAACTGATCGAGCATGTATCCCATCTCCTTTATCCAGAAAACGAATAATGCAATACCGCAACTGAGCAGCGCGCCATATACCGTGTCCATCCCGGTGATCACCTGTATCCCTAGTCCGCAACCCGCTATGTTTCCGATGTTGAAAGCCAGTCCGCCCAGTACTACCAGTGCGGCCAGCAGGTAACCCAGTCCCGGCAACAGGTCATTGGCGAGGTCCTGTGCGCGGCGCTCTGTGATAGCCAGCACACGCCATATATTGAGTTGTGCGCCGATATCCAGTAAGATAGATATCAGCACCACAAATCCGAAGGCGGCGCCCAGCTGCCACGTGAAAACGGTGGTCTGCGTCAGAAAGCCCGGTCCGATAGCAGAAGTGGCCATCAGGAAAGCAGCGCCCATAATGGCGGAAGATTTTTGTTTACTCACGGGTGTTGGACAGTTAAATGATGATCAAGCAACGCGGTATGTATGGCACGGGCATATTCCAGCGCATGGGCGCCATCGCCGTGTATGCAGATGGTTTCCGCTTTCAGCGGAACAACTTTCCCTGACAGGGCGGTCACCTCCTGCCGGGTGACCATTTGCAGTACCTGTTGTACGGCCAGTGTTTCATTTTCGATCATAGCGCCTGGTTGTGATCGGGCCGTCAGCGATCCATCGTCCTGGTACGTCCGGTCTGCAAATACTTCGCTGACAGTTTTCAGTCCGGCTGCGGCCGCAGCGCTGATCAGGAAACTGTTGCTCAGCCCGAAGAGCCGTAGGCGGCTGTCAACGTCTTTTACGGCTTTTGCAATAGTTTGTGCCATAACAGGTATACGGGCGGCCATATTATACAGCGCGCCGTGAGGCTTCACATGGTGCAGCGGTACGCCATGCGCGCGGCAGATAGTTTGAAGCGCGTATATCTGCGTGCATACCAGGTCGTACAGCGCTGTATCGGTGAGCTGTTGTTCCCTGCGCCCGAAGTGCTCGAGGTCTGCGAATCCGGGATGTGCGCCGATGGCTACCTTGTGTTCCGTCGCCAGCAGCACGGTTTTGTTCATGATGTCTGCATTGCCGGCATGGTAACCACAGGCAATGTTGGCGCTGGAAATGAAGGGCATGATCGCTGCGTCATTATCCAGCCCTTCGCCCATGTCACAATTAAGATCGATATAATTCATATGGTAGTAACCATTTTTCCAAATGTAACTGACTGGCATGTTGCAGGTAGCGTACTGCTTTTTCCTGCTGCCATAATCCCGTTGTTGCGGCTTCCCCGCTGATGACGCTGAACTGCAATGACTGCCCGGGCTGATACTGGGCCAGCGCCGGCATATCGGCGGTGATGACATGTGCTGCCACCGGGTAGCCGCCGGTAGTCTGGTGGTCGGCCATCAGTATGATCAGCTGGCCATCGGGGAGAAGCTGTATGGCTCCTCTGCATATGCCGGCAGATAACTGCTCTTCTTTTCTGACGGTGCGCAGGGGCGTGCCGTTCAGCCGGAATCCCATACGGTCGCTATGCGGGCCTATCCGGAAACTGCCGGTAGTGAGCTGCTGTTGTGAAGAAGCCTCCAGTATGTCCCAACAGGCGCCCGGCAGGATGCGGATAGCACCTTGTTGATGATACAGGTGGCCGGTGGCGGCTGTCCACGGAAATGTTTCGGGGTGCCTGTCACCGGTAAACTGCGCGGATTGACGGAGCGGTAGTTTGTCTCCTTTGCGGAGGGCTCTGCCATTAAAGCCTCCCTGTGCGACTTTCAGATGGGTGCTGTAACTGCCAAGCCATGGCGTCAGGGAGAAGCCATGGCGGACGGCCAGGTAGCAGCGCGCCCCGGAGCGTAGCTTTTCAAACGTCAGCAGGGAGCCGGCAGGAACATACAGCAGTTTGTTCAGCTGTACCGCCAGTCCATCGATGGCAGCGCTGAAATCACCACCTGACAAGGCGATCAGGGTGGGTGTTTCAAACAGGTATTTGCCAGCAGGGAAATGTAATTCCAGCACCGCTTCACCGGGCGGATTGCCGGTGAGCGCATTGGCCACGGCCATGGCTATACGGTCCATGACGCCGCCGGGATTGATCCCAAGATGCTGGAAACCATATCTGCCTTTGTCCTGCATCGTGTCCATGATACCCTGTTGTAGTATTGCTATGCTCATTGCTCCTGTTGTATCTGTCTGAAAACTTCCAGCGTGACTGGTATAAACTGCACCCGGTCTCCGGGCCGGCAATAGCACGGATCTGCCTTGGCGGCATCGAACATCCGCAGCGGCGTTTGACCAATGATATTCCAGCCTCCGGGAGAGTCCAGCGGGTAGATGCCCGTCTGTACGCCCGCAATGCCAACGCTGCCGGCAGGAACGTGTAGCCGTGGTTGTTGTCTGCGCGGGGTTGCCAGTGCAGGGCATACTTCTCCCATATACGGAAATCCCGGCAGGAAGCCTGTCAGGTATACCGTGTATATGGTTTGTGAATGCCAGGTGATGATATCTTCTATGGCCACATGACGGGAAGCGGCCATCTCCGTGATGTCCGGTCCCAGTGACGGGTCGTAGCACACCGGGATGTGCAGCTCCCGGGGAGCAGGGAAGGAGACGGTGGCCTGTGTGGTTGTTTGCTTCCGTATATAGGTGGTCATCCATTGCAGTCCCGGTATACGCTCGTGACGCCTAAGCTGTGCTGCATCATATACGATGGTTAAAGAGGCGTACGCCGGTATCAGATCGAGGATATAGGAAGATGTCCCGGCGCGGAGGCTGTAATAGGTTTTCATCACTTCCTGATGTATTGCCATACTTATCTGCTGCTTCCATTTAAGGATAACAGCACTGTCACCAAGCGGATGTATGACGTAGTCGGGATTCATGGTAACAAGATAACAAATTTCTGACAAGGTATATCGGGAGGGTTCTGTACCTGAACATATTCCTATTATGCACAGCCTAATACTATGCGTTTGCCCTGTGTTTTGTCTTTTAATGAAGAGATATTGCCGGCATTTACACCAGATATTGTCCGCTTTATGGATAAAAATTGTCCCGCTTTGCTTATCTGTTTCCTTCCATCGTTTTATTCCTGTTCCAGTTCCATAAACTAAAACCCCAGGCCACTATCACAAAAATTCCCCCTATCCACGGTGTTGCTTTTAAACCAGGCGAACTACCAGCTACCACACCACCGATAAAAGATCCGGCCGCTGCGCCGATATTGAAAGCGGAAACGCCCAATGCTGAGGCAATACCACCGCTTCCGGGGAATTTGTTTTCTGAAAACTTCACGGTCAGCAACTGTAATGCGGGAACGTTGCTGTAAGCAAAGAATCCGAACAGTAATAACGCGACGATAATAATAGACTGGCTCGTTATGACTAACGATAAAATGAATAGGGTAATGGCGTGAAAAAGGAAAAGGAAAACCAGTACCGTTGATGGCCGGTGATTGGAGATGTGGCCGCCAACGATATTGCCCAATGCCACACCTATACCTAAAACCAGTAGTATATAATTAATGGCGCCCGGCGAAAATCCTGTCATGTTTTCCAGCACCGGTGACAAATAGGTGAGTAGCACAAAAGTGCCGGTATAGGCGAAAATATTGGCCAGCAAAACGATCCATACCGCCTCGTTTTTTAATACATTGGGAAGGTCGCTCAGTTTCAGCGCAGCAGTTGGCCTGGACTGTTTGGGAAGGGAGAGGCCCAGAACAATCATAGCCGCCGATCCCCAAATTATAATTGCCAAAAATGTCATTTTCCAGCCGTAATGTGAACCAATGTATGTTCCCAGCGGTACGCCTACGACGGTTGAAATCATGAGTCCTGCAAATACGATAGCGATGGCGGTCGCCTTCCCGTTTTGAGGGGCCATATTGCCCGCCATTACGACTGCATAGCCGAAAAATACCCCATGCGTAGTGCCTGTAATGACACGGCTGATTTGCAATAACAAAATAGTATTGGCGAAAAAAGCGATGGTATTTCCTGTAATGAAAACCGCAAGGGTGAGCAGTAGTATTTTTTTGTGTCCGGTTCTACCTGTCAGGGCGGTAAATACCGGCCCGCCGAAGGCGACGCCCAGGGCATATAAGGTGACCAAAGTGCCGGTGGAAGAAATGGAAATGGCCAGGTCTTTAGCGATAGCGGGCAGTAAACCTACGAGTACGAACTCTGTTGTGCCGATGGCAAAAGCACAAAAAGTTAATGACCAAATAGCAAACGGAATCCTGGAAGATGATGGCTGTCCTGTCATGGCAGATGAATTTTTTGTAAAATTCTCCTTAAGACCCAGGGCAGAAAAGGATATATGTCACAAAATGAGCGTGATAAATATCACGGCTATTGGGATGTCAGCCGGCTCAGTGTTTCCCTTGTAATACCTAAATAAGAAGCGATCAGGCTTTTGGGTACCCGTTGCAGCAAGCCGGGATATTGCTGCAGTAAATATTCGTAACGTTCTTTTGCATTAAAGCTGATGAGCGACAGTATGCGTTGTTGGGAAGCGATATATCCTGCGGTCGTTTTCTTTCGGAAAAAATACTCCATTTTCCGCATCTCGGTACAAAGTTTTTCCCGGCTTTCTAACGAGATAGCCAGCGTTTTACTGTCTTCCAGGCAATCTACGTTTAGGATGGACTTTGTTTGGTTGTGAAAAGCCTGAGGATCGGAGATCCACCAGTTTTCAGCGGCGAAAAGCACAATGTGGGCTTTCCCTTTATCATCTATACTCCAGGATTTCAGCAGCCCGCTTAACACAAAGTAGTCATTCCTGACGTAATCGCCTTCCTGGATAACATATTGGTTTTTCAAAAATTCCCTGTAGGTAAAATGGGACAAAACGTATTCGAATTCTTCATCAGTCAGGGTTACAATTTTTTCAATATGCCGCCTTAGTTTTTCGCTCATGTTCAATATCAGGAAAATTTGTATATCTCAAAGGTATGAATTATTTTATGTGATGTACATTTGGTCCTGTAAGTGGAAAATATGTCTGCATGGAGCATCGAACTATAGATAAAATGGCAAATTTATCCAAGCATCCAAAGCGCCTAAACAAAGTATGGCGTTTCTTTAAAAAATTTGGACCAGGACTGGTAACGGGCGCCAGCGATGACGACCCTTCCGGTATCGCTACCTATTCGCAGGCCGGAGCACAATTTGGCCTGGCCACCCTGTGGACTGCACTGGTTACATTCCCTTTAATGGCTGCCGTACAGGGAATGTGTGCCAGGATCGGTATGGTCACTTCCCAGGGGCTGACAGTTACTTTAAAACAGCATTATTCCAAGCCGGTCCTCTTTATCATGCTGCTTTTCAGTTTCCCGGCCATTACGTTAAACATCGGCGCGGATATACAGGGAATGGGCGCGGTGGCACATATGATTGTTCCGGCTGTTCCGGCTTCGGTTTTTTGTGTTGTTATCACGGGAGTCCTGTTGTTTATCATCATCAGGTACCCGTACCGGAAAATTGCCAATATCCTGAAGTGGCTCTGTTTATCGCTGCTGCTGTATATTATTGTGCCATTTTCGGTTGATCAGGACTGGCCGGAAGTGCTTCGGAGAACATTTGTGCCTGTCTTCTATTTTAATAAGGAATTTATTTCAATAATTGTTGCATTATTTGGTACGACAATTTCTCCTTATTTGTTTTTCTGGCAAACGACGATGGAGGCCGAGGACAACGCTCAAAAAGGGGTTGTCTTTGTAGATAAACGAATGTTGGATGATATGAAGACGGATGTAAATATCGGTATGCTGCTGTCAAATGCTGTCATGTTTTTTATTATTCTCACCACCGGAAGCGTACTCTTTAAAGGCGGCATACGTCAGATCGATACGGTGGACCAAGCGGCGAGGGCGCTCCAGCCGCTGGCGGGAAAGTTTACCTATGCTATTTTCGCTACCGGCGTCCTGGGCACAGGGTTGCTCGCCATACCAGTGCTGGCAGGCTCGCTGTCCTATATGCTGGCGGAGACTTTCGGCTGGAAAGCGGGACTGGACAAAACGTTCACCCAGGCCAAGCCATTTTATATATCCATTATCGTTTCACTTATTGTTGGGTTATCGATGGATTTTTTTGGGGTCAGCCCTATTAAAGCACTATTGTTAACGGCTATTGCGTATGGCCTCACTGCGCCGGTCATGGTGGCTATTATTATGCATATCGGGAACAACAGGAAGATAATGAAAGAACACACGAATTCCTGGTTTTCAAATATCCTGGGAGGCATCACACTGGTGCTGATGTCAATGGCCGCCGTAGCGATGATCTATTATTTATTTAAATAGTATAACGGGTAGCCACCTCCGCAGTTTACCTGTAAAAGGCAGAGCATGATATGCTTTCCGCTCCAATGTTCCCTGTACATACCATTATGTGGAGATTTATGCCCATACCCTGAGCCGTTTTGCTCCTTCCCGTGCTGCGGCCTTGCCGGCGCATTTATTGCAAAAGTGTTGCTGTTACTATACAGCAAAATACATTTTTATGAATTACAACGTTATCGCATTTTCAGGCAGTTTGCGAAAGGGATCTTTTACTACCAGCCTGGTAAAAGCATTCGCGCAACTGGCGCCGCAGCAAATAACGGTGAGCTATATCGATATTGGACAACTGCCTTTTATCAATGAAGACCTGGAGGCAAATCTGCCTCAGTCCGTCCTGGACCTTTATGAAACAATAGAGAAGGCGGATGGCGTTATCTTCGCCACGCCTGAATATAACCGCTCCTACTCCCCGGTGCTGAAAAATGCCATTGACTGGGGTTCGCGGCCGGAAGGAAAAAATAAGTGGAAGAAGAAACCGGTAGCCATTGTAGGTTGTACGCCGTATAGCCTGGGAGCGTTCGGCGCACAGAATCACTTAAGGCAGTCCATTATGTACCTGGATATGGTCCCGCTGCAACAGCCGGAGTTTTACCTGGGGCAGGCTGCTGAAAAATTTGATGCAGCCGGTAATCTGACAGATGATGCAACCAAAAAGAAAATACAGGAATTATGGCAGGCGTTCGCGTCGCTGATAGAGATGCATGCTGAAAAGAGAGAAGCGTAACAGCATGGATCATTTAAAGTGAAAAAAGCGCCATCACAATAATGGCAGACACTACAGCATTACAAGTGCTACCTTCAGACGAACTGCGAATTTATGAGATGGCGCATTAAACAGTACAACTCGGGCTTTATTTTTTTTCTAAATCACTTTCTGTGTGCATGGCACAAACCCAATTCCCATTTTCTTTTATCCAGGTGGACGTACAGGCGCATTTCATTACCTTTCCATCGTAGTCCAGTTCAATCAAATAACCAATCATGCCGTGATCTTCGCCGGTTTGGACCTGCTCATCAGAGAATCCTTTTACTTTCATTTTGGTGTTGCTGCCTTGTTCGAACATTTTTTTGAAACTTTGTTCGTCAACACTCATTACACCTTGCTTTCCTGCTACAATACAAGGAAACTTTGTCAGGCTTCTGATCGTATCGAAATCCTTGTTGGACATGGCATCCCAGTACTTCTTTTCGAGGTTGCTGATTTCGTTTTTCATAAGATGTGTTTTAGGGAGAATGTAACAAAGATCAGGCCTGACGGGGCTGGCCAGCGAAGGATTGCAGTGAAAATAAAGGAGGGATTAAAGAATGTTATTTATTGTTTTTCAACTGGTAGGTAAGGTTCAGGAACATATTATGTTCGCATGACTTGATATTGCCGGCCGCTGAAGGGGAGGAGGACCGGACGATGTAGATGTAGCCGATGTCAAATTTCAGATTTGGTGAAATGCTGTATTCCATATTGAAACCTGTTCTGTTATGATCAGGAATACGTTCGGAAGATGTTCCTGCTACGTTTATAAAAAGTTCATCGAATGCGCTTAGTTTAAAGTTCTCTGTCAATTCATAGCGGCCGCCGAAACGTGTGCGAAACCTTGTGGTATTCGGTTTGGCATTATTGAAAACGCGGTATTCCAGGGCATTTCGGTTGAAGAGGTACATGTGTGGAAAAATTTTGTGCTGTAGTTCTTCCGCAATGGAAACCCGGACTTCGCTAAGGGAAGGCGCCCCGTTATCTTCTTTCTGCCGGATAACGCGATAATGAGAGAAATAGGAGAACGGCGAAACGGAAAACTTTAGGTTGGGGTCATACTGATAGTGTATCCAGTTCCTGATGGAAAACATCAGGCTCTTATCCAACATATTCGTGTTTTCAAAGCCGTTTTGCCGTCTGTGCTGAAATTCAATATCCGTTTTTATCTTTTCGGATAAAGGAATGTCCAACGTGCCGCGTAACCAGGCATTGTAATGGTCCTGTGCAGCCGAAATCCGGACAATAGAGAGCCACATTGCTGTTGCCAGCAATCTTTTAATCCAGTACATAAGCGTTAATTACGGAAGGTACAGAGCGGGACGCAGAAAAGGGTATGGGCCTGCGATATGGGGTGTTTATTAGCGAGCTTCTTCATATGTTATATCTTCTGTTTTTTTGTTGTTTCGCGGGATGGGTGTGCTGCATCCCGACACACCGCAGCAACCCGTGTTCATCAGCGGCATTAATGAGAATAAGCCTCCCAGGCCCGCGAGCAGCCATTCTTTTGCTATGATGCCCTGTACGATAATTAAGATGCCCAATGCCAATCGCAGCGTCCGCATAAAATTCCAGTGCTTCAGATAGTTGTTCATTTTGATTCTATTTTAGAGGTGCTTATATTTTAGTTGTGGCTTTTTTGTTGTGGAAATCCCAGCTTCGCTAAGTTGGCTGTTATTGGTGCTGCCGCATAAGGCTGAAAAAAAATCCATATTATTAAATGTTAAGCGTTAGTAACTGTTTTGCCTTGTATTGTTAACCATTCTTTCATTCCTCCTGAAAAGTTTTTTACGTTTTCAAAACCGTTTTTAACCAGGATAGAATAAGCAACGGCGGACCGGTCGCCTGCCTGGCAATGAATAATCACCTGTTTGTCTTTGGCGATTTTCTCCAGGTTGTCCGGCAATGTCCCGGCAAAAATATTATCGGCGCCTGTTATGTGCCCTGCTTCATATTCTGATACTCCCCTGACATCTACTATCTGTACATTTTCCTGTCCCATGAAGGTTTTAAATTCTTCCGAAGAAATGACGTTGGCTGTCCGGAGTTCAATACCTAAATCGTTTATATCCGAAATATAGCCATAGAGGTTGTCCAGGCCTACGCGCATCAGTTTGCGGGTTAAATCTTCCATCTGGCTGTCATCGGCAATCAAAATAAACTGCTCCTCATAGTTCAACAGCCAGCCGCACCAGGTGGAAAAAGAGTTGTTGCCCTGGATGTTCAGGCTGCCGGGAATAAAGCCTTGGGCGAAATCCGCCTTGTTGCGGGTATCGATCACTTTGATACCTTTTTCATAAGCAGACATAAACTGCTCTTTGGTTAGCTTCGGATGCTTCGGAACTTCTGTCAGCAATGGCCGCTTTACCTTGTTCAGATGCTTCATCATGGCAAAATATTTTGGTGGCTCGGGTTGGTCGGCTAACAGGTAATCGGTGAATCCTTTTTCATCTTCTTCATACCGGAATGCCCAATTGCGGATTTTTTCATATCCTACGGTAGAGCTATGTACCGCTCCCAACGCCTTTCCACAAGCTGAACCAGCCCCGTGTGCCGACCATACCTGGACGTGTTCAGGCAGCGCAGCAAACTTTTTTAATGAACGGAACATTTGTCTTGCTCCGGCTTCTTTTGTTCCGATAAGTCCGGCAGCTTTTTCCAACAAATCAGGACGGCCAATATCGCCTACAAATACAAAATCGCCTGTGAAAACCATGACGGGCTTGTCCGTGGCAGGATGGTCGGTCAGTAAAAAGCTGATGCTTTCGGGCGTGTGGCCGGGTGTATGCATAACCTCCAGGGTTAAGTTGCCTACCCTGATCATATCACCGTCTTTCAGTCCCTGGTGCGGAAACTGATATTGCCAGTCTTCGCCGCCCTCGTCAGAAAGGTACATTGCCGCTCCGGTTACTGTGGCCAGTTCTCTGGAACCACAAAGGAAATCCGCGTGTATGTGGGTTTCGGTAACGTGTGTAATACGAAGGTTATTCTGTTTTGCAATATCGAGATATACATCTATATCCCTTTGGGCATCTATGACGATTGCCTCCCCCGTAGCCTGGCAACCTACTACATAGCTGCCCTGTGCCAAACTCTTATCATAAACGTGTTGAAAAAACATAGCGGTTTATTTTTTGTCGTTATTGTTCTTTTTTCTATACCGCAAATGTCCGTTACTATTTTTCCCTGTACAGTTACATTTGTTACATAAGCGTGATTTTGTTCCTGCCAAGCTGCACCACTCCATTTTCTTCCAGCTGTTTTAATAGCCTGGAAACGACTACCCGGGCGGTACCCAATTCATTGGCTAACTGTTCGTGGGTAAGGCTTAGGGTCTTATTTCCCGTTAGTTCCCGTTTTTTGCGCAGTAAAGACAACAGGCGTTCATCTGTTTTTTTGAAAGTAATGGCATTGACAATTTCTAACAAATCCTCAAAACGTTTGTGGTATAAACGGAAGATGTAATCCAGCCATTGCGGGTATTCTTTGATGAACAAGGATACTTTGTCCATCGGCAGAAAAAGGATTTCAGCATCTTCTTCCACTTCAGCTTTGACTTTACTGGTTTCGTGATGCATACCTCCTAAAAAAGACATTATGCAGCTTTCCCCTGCTTTGATGTAATACAACAGGATTTCCCTGCCGTCTTCTTCCGTTCGGATAACTTTTAATGTTCCTTTGGTAACAATAGGGATAGAACGAATAGAAGCGTTTTCATCCAGGATGATACTTCCGGTTTTGTATTCTTTCCTTATGCCGTTTTCATAAAGTTGCTCTACCAGTTCGGGAGAGGACTTGAATTCTGTTATCTGTTCCAGTGGCTCCATCTGCAAACTTTTTATTTTTAATCTTGCTAACCTGCAAATTTACGCCACCTGTTCCCTGGTTACTGTAACTTTTGTCACACATGGATAATTTGAAGCCGGGCCTGCCGTTGAGTGTCTTTTTTCCGCCAGGACCGGGGTACTTACAGAGATGGCATACCGAATGCTTATAGCAAATGGGAGATTCTGATAGCTGCGCAATTAGAGAATATTGCCTGGGGAAATGTTAGTACGAGATATGGCGTAATGAAAAATATTAAATGGCAATAATGACTGTTAGCTGCTGATAGCCGGTGCCTGCCGTATGTAAGTAGGATGGGTTATCTGATTTAATATAAAATCCGCCATATCTGCACGGGAGGTTGAAAAACCAACAATGCCATGCCCTAAATATCCTGACTTTACGTTGCCGGATTTAGCTTTGTCAGTTAAACCTGCAACTCTTACCAATGTCCAGTCCAAATCGGAGCTCCGTACATTCTCTGCTATTTTACGGATCTCCGAAACCAAATTACGATACTTCCGATTGAACAGTCCCATGAATTTGAACAAGGCTCTTGTAATTGCAAGCAACACTGAAAATTTTTTATCAGGTAGATCCTGGTTGTCCTTTACGTTTGACGTGGAAACAACAATAAGTCGTTTTACATCGAATTTTTTCATAGCCTGAATAATGTGGTTTGTGCCTTCGCTTACATAACCTACTGTTTCTATCACGGCGTCGCTTCCCTGTATGGCTTCTTCAATGGCGGTTTGGTCAAGCATTGTTCCTTTTTTAAGGGTCAGGTTGGGATGATGAATGGTCATTTTAGATGGTGTTCGTGCATAGCCGACTACATTAAATCCCCTGTCTAATGCCTGTTGCACTAATAAGTGTTGCATTCGTCCTGTTACACCGAAAATTGTAATTGTCATCAGATTTCATTTGCCTGCAAAGTTTTGAATTAATAGTATAAATTTGAAACGGATTACCTGATGGTAACTGATTACTGATAGGTAACTATATAGATTATGAAAGTTAAATTAAGGGAAAATATATCGCCGGAACAATGCAACGAAGCTATAATGGCATTGAGGGATAGTATTGAAATTTGGGGAGGAAAATGGAAGTTGATGATTTTACTTTACCTGACTATAAAGGCAGATGGGAAAAATTACTTTATGGAAATGCTTAGAGGAATACCAGGTATTTCAGGTAAAGTGTTGTCTAAAGAGTTAAAGGATTTGGAAATAAACAAACTTGTGGAGCGTATTGTCCATAACACCAAACCCGTTACTGTGGAATATTCCATTACCGACTATGGCAAAACTTTCATTCCTGTGGCCGAACAATTATTACAATGGGGAATGGCTCACCGTAAAGTTATTAAGGCAAAATAGCTGTCATTTTTATTTCGAACTATCCGCATCAATGAGGCAGTGCGCGTAATATATACACTGGACAAGGCTTTTGGCCAAAATAAAACAGGACAAAATGGAACTTTTTCCACTTTGTCCTGTCTGGTCGGGATGACTGCCCGACAGAAGTTACCTGTAATTATATTGTCTATCAATTAGTTAAACTCTTCGTTTCCTTTTGGGCCACAAATGGGACATACTTCTATTAAATCGCTAAGCACTGAACTTTAATATTCCAAAGGTAGTCAAATTGTAGCAACTTGTATTGGCAAATGGCATTTACTTTTAATATAGTCGGTCCTTTAAAGCGCTAATTTTACTCCGTTTACTTTAAGCCTTTGCTCATGCCTACGGTAATTAGGTATTTTCTTATCCAGCTCATTCCAGAATTCGGCAGAATGGTTGAGATGAAGGAAATGAACCATTTCGTGGGTAATGATGTAATCCAATACACCAACAGGTGCCGGTGTAACCAAGAACTAGTTCAAAGTTAATAAAAACTTATAAAGGGAAAAGGAAAATTCCAACCTATCAACATATGGTAAATTGGAACTTTGATTTATAACTTATTATTGAAGAAACCCCAATGGCTGACAAGGTGCTTAACCCTCAATTTCATTACCTGATCCGCTTGCAGCAGATCCTCAAACCGAATATCTATATTTCGGATCTGTATATCAATTTCTTTTAGCAACATAGCTGACGGAACGTTGAAAGCTGTGGGGGAATGAAGTCCATTAGTTACTTCGGGGTACAGCATTAAAATATTGCTGCAGTTTCTCCTTAGCGCATAACTAATCATTTGATACATGTCGTTCTGACTTACTCCAGCTTTTAGCCCATTCTCAGTAGAACGGATTTTATATTTCGTGTCAACAATAAGCTGATTAGGGATGTGCAGATCGTTTTTTATCTGAAAGACCTCTTTGTCTTGATTAAGGGCCAAATATCCTATGCTCTGGCCTCGGATATTCAAAGAAGGCCAATGAGTTGAAAGGAAGCCAAAAATAAAATCTTCAAAAACGTATTCCATAGGCACCAAGAAGCAGAAATTCCTGCTACTCTCGTCATTCGTATCAATCACCTGATTAGAGAGGTATAGTTTGCACAATGCCAATATGTGCTTATGATCTTCAAAAAGCGGATTCAGCTTCACTTTGTCGCAGTCTTTGGCAGTGCAGGGAATATTGGATACATCGTGGAGTAGAAAAAGAAGTGAATTGAGTTTTTCTATATTAGGCTGATGTCTACTAATGGCGGCTAATCTTTTAGTGACGTATTTTACGATCCTGTTGAACAGATTGTCATACACAAATGGCTCATGCATGCAGTGGAAATGTTGCCATTTCCCCGTGATCAAATTGTGTTTAGTGTAGTTGTCGAAGGATAAGCGCCCCTTCAGGAAGGTAGTTTCCTCTTCTACAGTCTGGTAGGCTTGGAGTGGTTGATTGGATATAATTTCCTCTGTATAATTGGCAAAAATATAAATGAGCAATTCCAGGAAATCGTTGGACGCGGACTTCGATATATCGGCCAGAGAAAATGGAAACTTGATCTTGCTGCAATAGCTAAGCCAATAGAGTAAGTTCTGTTGCCATAGTTTTGCAGGTTTCGTATGGTCTCCTGCAAAAATCTTCGGATATACTTCCATACGAATATCTTCATACTGAACTACGCCAACATAATTTCTTGCAGCGATTTTTCCGTCTACGGTAAAATTAAAAAAACGCTGTCTTTGTATCTTTTCCTCCTGTTGCTCTTCTTCTGGGATTTCTTCGGGCGACTCGATATAGCGATTCCTGTTTTGCCAGACACTTGAAAGGTAGTTGACAAAATTATTTAATTTATCTTTGTGCGCTTCAAAAGAAGTGTTTTGCCATTCGGATAGTCTCACTCTGCTACAATTTGATAATTATTTTTGATGCCTGGTTGCTGAATGCCAATTCCTGATTTGTTCAGTATATGTTTTACACTTTCTGCATTGTTCTGGAAATATTCGTTCAACAACGGAATGATCTTGTTATTGAAGATATTAGTCTTATCTGATTCCTCTTTATTAATGAAGAAGGCGTGCCCGATAAAGAAATCAGCGTTTCTTTTCTTCTCATAAATGGCATCATTTAAAGTTTGTAAAACAGAACTCCACCATGCTCCTTCATGATACTCGGGATAAAGGGCTTTGAACTCAAAACGTCTCCTAAGTGCTATATCCAACAGTGCTATAGAACGGTCGGCAGTGTTCATAGTGCCGATAACGTATAAGTTGGATGGTACGCTAAACATTTCATGTGAATATGGAAGTTTGATCCACATCTCTGTCAATTTTCCATCTTCATTAGTAACCCCCGTTCGTTTATCCTCTTCCAATAGTGTAATCAATTCACCAAATACAGCAGAAATATTAGCTCTGTTTATTTCATCAATGAATAAGGCGAATTGTTTAGCAGGATTGTTCCGGGCTTTTTCAAATTTTTCAATTCTGTTATCAGGTGTGTCATTATGGCAGGCTTCAAATGATTCATAGCCTGCTAATTTGAGTGCTTCTAAACAACTGTTGTAGAAAATTCCCTTTTTTAATTCAAATTGCAAATCGCCAGATAGTTCCTCTACTTCCTCATTTTTGAGCATGGGCTTTATTCCTTCTATAAAATCTTCATAACTATATTTCTGATGAAAGGTGATGAAATGATAGCGCAATTTATCAGCTACATTTTGAGTTGGCTGTTGCTCTGGGTGTACCACAATGTCCATTAGTTCCTGGCTGATATCAGCTAATACTTCATTCTTGTTTGGCATGATGCCCCAGCGGCTATCTTTGTCTTTTTGAAATAATTCGAAGGATCCTTTGTATTTCGCATTCAACTCTGTAGAGTTGCTGTCTGCATAAGATTGCAATATTCTCCAAATGGTACTTCGGGGAGCTCTGGCTTCAGGGTTCAATTTGGCTTTTACTACAGGGTTACTCAACAGTTCAGAAACAGACACAGGTTTATTCAGTGTACTCATGACAGCAGCGAGTATTTGCCAAAAAGGATAGGCGTTTACATTTTCTCTAAGTACTTCGTCACTGCTCTTTGTAATTCCTTTATCTGTAAAGAAGTCTTCTTTGTATCTATTCAGATTATATGTCTTGCCAGTACCGGGAGGGCCATACAGAATAGTATTGATACATAAGCCAATGTGGATGTTCATAGTTTTAATGCTTTTATTAGTAAAACGATTGTTCCAGATTGCTATCGCTCTATTTTTAATTTCCGGTAAGTGTACATAACAACGGCCTTGTTGTAAATTGTACGAAAACCTTTCTTCTTTTGATAATTCATACCATTCTGCAGATGCGTATTTTACCCATTCTTCATAGTCGATTTTGTATTTATTGAAATCTGCCGCTAACGCTAAATTAGAAGTAACAGGTTGAGGGTATTTCAAAATCCTGGCTAATGCAAAAACAGTCTGACCTTGGGTGACTAATATCAAATCATTAGGTTGATACAATAGATCATCGGCGCAAATTGCAATCTTTCGCTCGCGGATCATTTTATAAAAACTTGGCGCCCCCTTGCCCCAATTGCATCCCAGCTTAATGACCGTGTTTGTTAAACGATTGGTTGTATTGCCTGCATTGTCTTGCTCTTTTGGCTGTATCTCAAACCCAAATTTTTCCAGGTACTTATTGGTAGGTTCTCCACCGCTGTTAGGCCAATCCATTGTTTTGTTTGCCATCAAATTGGCATAACGCATAATCTCTTTGGGCGGATAGGCTTTACCATTAATCACTACATCAAATTTGGTGGATGGCTGCAGTGTAATGTTTTCCCGTTCTATTTTATCAACGGCGGCTAAAACGTGTTCCCTGGTGATTTTGTCTATACTCATGTCAGTTTACAATCTTGGGTTAGTAGGATTATTGCCATTATGTTGTTTCCATATTTTGTCAAAAATAAATTCGAGGTACTGACGCTTGAAGTCGGCGTCGTCAGTAAATTTTTTGTAGAGATCGGTGTAGGTGAATATAATGTCCTGCATGAGGTCTTCTACTTTTTTATCGGATGTAATTTTGGCATTCTGCTTATCGGAGTTGATGACAGCGGTTACGGTATCCTCGTCTTTTTCAAAATCTGCAGGCAGTTGCTGAAATAAAAAGCTTTTGACCTTATCGTCGTCTGTCCAGTTGTCAATGCCAAAACGGTTGTTAAATTCTCGTACAATCGTTTCCAGCTCATCAAATGCATTGTCTCCTTTCTTTCCTTTTACAATGGCTGGTGTCGGGTCTATTTCTTCTCCTCCATCCAGGCGTATATTTTCTGTGGTTGTTTTGCTGAGTCGGTAGCTGTCCAGGTCTATCGCTTCCAATATTCCTTTGGCAAGATCGTCATGCTCCGCGGGTTTTATTTTGGGTATCAAAAATTTCAGGAACCAATATAGCCGCTCCCAGTATGTGTTGCTGAATGACAGGATCTTGGAAAGGAAAGCGTAGGTTCTGTAGAATGATCTTGCCTTTACATAGAAGCCAATTTGTGCATCTACATGCAACTCACTGCGAAACTGCGCTACGCAGGCATCAATAATGGGATCTAATGTTGTTCGGTCTGTGCTGGTTATATACAGGTCAGTAAAGTTAATCACATCGTCTGTGGCATATACTTGTGCATTGTCCAATGCGTCCTGTAGATCGTTTAGCTTATTGGCGTCAGTTTCTTCGCTCAATATAGTGGTGGTGTAAAACGGCTCGAAGGCTTCTCTGATATCGTCTGTGCTGTTAAAAAAGTCTAGCACAAAAGTATCTTCTTTGTCAGGCTTGTAGGCTCTATTGAGGCGTGACAGCGTTTGTACAGCCTGTACGTCTGCTAGCTTTTTATCTACATACATGGTATGCAGCAAGGGCTGGTCGAAGCCTGTTTGGAACTTATTGGCTACAATAAGGAAGCGGTATTCATTTTTCTTAAAGGTATTTGGTATATCGCCGCTGGCAAATCCGTTAAGTTTAGCTTCGTCATATTCTACTCCGTCAATGGTGCGCTTGCCGGAGAAAGCTACGATGGCTTTGTAAGGCGAATGTATTTCGCGAAGGTATTCGTTGAAGGAATGGAAGTATTGAATGGCGTTATTGATGGAGCGGGTTACCACCATTGCTTTGGCTTTGCCTCTGATCTGTTTCCTGACGTCGGTATGGAAGTGATCGATCATTACTTTGGCTTTTTCACGAATGGAGAAGGGGTGGTTCTCTACGTAAGCTCTTAATTTTTTCTGTGCCTGGTGTGTTTCAAACTCGGGGTTTTCTTCTACAGCTTTATGCAGTTTGTAATAGCTTTGATAGGTGGTGTAGTTTTTCAGCACATCGAGAATAAATTCTTCTTCGATGGCCTGCTTCATGGAATAGAGGTGAAAGGGATAAAATTTCCCTGGTTCGCCCGGGGTGTCATCGGGCTGTATTCCTTTGCGGCCAAAGGTTTCGAGTGTTTTGTTTTTGGGTGTGGCAGTAAAGGCGAAGTAGCTGGCGTTTTTCAGCATTTTGCGTTGCTGCATTTGCTCATGAATGATGTCTTCGGTATCCTGTGGTTCGGGATCAGATTTAGTGTCTTCATTGCCGTAAGGCTCTGCCCGATCACTCAGTACCCAATTCATTTTGGAAGCGGTTTCGCCGCTCTGGCTACTGTGTGCCTCGTCTATGATGATGGCAAATTTCTTTGCGGCCAGTTCGCCGATCTCGTCCATCACATGAGGGAATTTCTGCACAGTGGTAATGATGATCTTTTTGCCATCTTCCAATGCTCTTTTGAGTTGCTTGCTGCCTTTGTCTATAGCTTCTACTACTTTTGCTACTTGCGCAAATTGTTTGACGTTGTCGCGTATTTGCTTATCCAGCATTTTACGGTCGGTAACCATAATGATACTGTCAAAAACAGGCTGAGTATTGGTGCTGTCGTGCAGGCTTACCAGTTGGTGTGCGAGCCAGGTAATGGAGTTGGATTTGCCGGAACCTGCGGAGTGCTGTACGAGGTAGCGTTGTCCAATATCTTTTGCTTTGGCATCTGCTAGTAGCTTTTGCACCACTTGTAGCTGGTGATAGCGGGGAAAAATGAGCTTACGTTTTATCTTTCCGGTGTCCTCATCTTTTTCTTCTATTACTTGCGCATAGTGCTCTAGGATATGACTAAGGCAGCGTTTGGGTAATATTTCTTTCCACAGATAATCGCTTTTGAGTCCATGCGGATTTACGGGATTACCTGCACCATGATCTACGCCTTTGTTAAACGGCAGGAAGAAGGTGCTCTGCCCGCCCAATGCGGTGGTCATATATACAAGATCGGGATCTACAGCAAAATGTACCATGCAACGCCCGAAGATAAATAAAGGTTCTTTGGGGTCGCGGTCTTGCTGGTATTGTTTGATGGCATGTTTTACATTCTGCCCTGTCCAGGGGTTTTTAAGTTCTAGTGTACTAACGGGCAATCCGTTGATAAAGAGCACCATGTCCAGCGAATTGCCGTTGCTGAGGCTGTAGCGCAATTGCCGAGTGACAGAAAATATATTGGATTCGTATTGTTGTACTGCTTTGGTATTGAGTGCGGATGCGGGATTTTTATAGTACAGCCACACCTGCAAGTCTTGGTCTTTAATGCCTTTGCGCAATACATCTATAATTCCGCGTTGTTTAATTTGCTCTGCAAGCCGCTTCAGAAATTTTTCTTCACCGCGTTTTTGAATGGTGGACCATGCTTCGGGCTGGGTGGTATTGATAAATTCAGCCAACAGCTTTTTATCCACGCACAACTCCCGATCGTAGTCGGTGGGATAGGATATGCGATAACCACCGTCTGTTGACAGTGCTTTTTCAATGATGATCTCAAGACCTTTTTCTGATGTATCGCTGCTCATAGTTTATACAACTTTTATCTTGCCCGTTACTACTTCGGCAATCAGGCTTTGTTTGAGTTCTTTTACTTTTTGGATTTCGGTTTGTATGCGTTGGATAGTGGTATCTATTCTATCAGTTTCAAATTTAATTCTACATAGTACCTCATTCTGCTTTTGAATAGAAGGAATAACAGCCAGATAGTTTTTTACAAATTCAACAGGCACACGCTTTTGCCCAGCAGAGCCTTCCATGAAATACTCTCCAAGAGACAAAAATGCTTCACTATGTAATATCCACCACAAATATTCTGGATTAACCTTTTTTGTATAAGCCCTTACTGTGTGAAATTCGGTGCTTCCAAAACCATAAGGAGTAAGCAGATTTGAAAGTAATGCGCCTTTGCCATTTTCAAAACAAGGCGTAATTTTCGCAATAATAATGTCTCCTTTTTCAAAAAAGGTAAATCCATTTTTTAACTCAAGTGTGGGTTTCAGAATACTACAATCTATTTTCCCATTTTCTGAGACTTTTTCCATTGGCAAGAATACTACGTTATCGCTGTCGTCAATTTTCAGAGTTGATGACGACTTAGTAGGATTGACTTTCCCGACAAACTTGACGCGAATAGTAGGATAAATATCTTCACCTTCATTCAATATCTCATTAATAAAAGCTTTCTTCTGCTCTTTCAGCAATGCTATCAATCGCTCTTTTTTCTCAATAAAACGATTGATCTGCTCTGTTTTTGCATCAAGGTAATTGGCGATGGCGGCTTGTTCTTCAAAAGGAGGGAGGGGAACTTTTTCCTTTTTAATTTCATTATAATCTGAGGATTGCCTTACGCCACCGCCCAACGAATAGAAGTGCTTTTTGATATCTGCATAATGAAGTATGTAATAATAATATTTGCTACTTACTTTCTCTGGGATCAATCCTGTATATGCAGAGGTTATAATACCTCTTTCTCTTACGTATCCAACTCGAAAGCTTTTTTTATCATTTTGAAGATCAGTTAGACGTAAAATAATATGTCCAGGCTCGATAATTTGATACGTTTCAAAAGATTCAGGTATCAAGCCATAGTTTTCGGTTTTTTGTTTCCGAATTATATTCCCATAACTAAGCGAAAGAACATTGGTTTCAACCATACCCTTATTCTTCACCTTATTATCTTTAAAAATTAGGTTCAATCCGATTAGGTCCCAGTGCTCCGGTATTTCGGTTAGCCAGGGAATAGATGTTGGTTTGTATGTTGGGTAAGTTTTTTGCATAATTATATCGGATCGGCAGCGTTGTGTGGATTACGGTTAATGGGTTGGTAGCCATTGGCTGGATCAAAGCAGTTGGTGGCAGTACCTTTAATCATTGCATTATCCGTTAATTTTTCTATCACTAGAGGTTCATTGAGAAACTCTTCATACCAAAGGCTAAAAAAGCCGCAATCGGCAGCCCTCCTGGCAATGTCTTCTGCTACAACAATAGCATTGTAGGTAGGTGACGCTATTGCCATATTATAAATTAACCTAGCTGAACGGACTGAAAGCATTGCTGCTTTTCTCTTTAAGCTTCTGATATCAACAACTTTAGGTCTTTCATCTATCTTGTTCAGAGCGAGCAATTCAATGGTGTTATTTGCCTTTTGCAGTTGGTGTGCGTTCAAGCCCGGTCTTGCTTGTACTATAGCATGATCAAGCTCGATACTTTGAACTATTAAAAAAGGAAGATGTGTATTATGCTCTTCAGGCAAGTAGTACGTATTGGCATCAACAGGCGTATTGTCTTTTGCATTATTACACGGCCCGCAGGCTAGAAGCATATTATCCCAGTCTAAAGCTGCCCCAGCAACAACACCTGCAGGCGGTGCCTTGGGTACTACATGCTCTACCTGTAAGCTATGACTTAATGGCTGATTACAATACACGCAATAATACCCAATACGGTCAATAAGGTGTTTGCGCCAGTCGCCGTAGTCTGTAACAACAATTGCATTACCTGCTGCATCTATTGGAGTGTTTCCTTTGTTTAATGGTCTCATTTTCCTTTTGCAATTTTTTGTAATTGAAGAAATGCTCTTACGGCAGGATCAGCAATATCTTGTATTTCCTGCTCCACCACTTCAATAGGCTTGTCAGTATCTAGATCTTCCATAATCTGTTTACTTTGCTCGTAAAGTGCTTCGTTCGCTTCGGAATAGGGACTTGGTACACCCATCACCTCTGTTGCAATAGTATCAATTTTGAGCTTGTCAGGAGCAACGTCCATTATCTTATCCAGATTCCATATTTCATCACTCTTCAATGACTGCACTATAAACGGCGAATGTGTAGTTGCTACAAACTGGATTTTGGGAAATGCTCTTTTTAAATCATCTACAATCCGGCGTTGCCAGTTGGGATGCAGGTGCATGTCAAGTTCATCTATAAGTACAATGCCCGGCGTTTTTTCAACTGCCTCTTCTTTTAAATGCGGATTAAGTTGAATGCACCGATAGGCTAAATCGCCGGCAATGGCTATTATGTTTCTAAAGCCATCACTCAGCTGGCTAAATTTGAGTTTCTCTTTTGTGCCTGCATCCGTAGTAAAAATGCCCGTGAGTTCATTCTCCTTATTATCAAAGGCTACATCCTGCCAACGGTCATCAGGTATTAGCTGTGTAATTGTTCTTTTAAATGCCGTAAGATGTGCCATGTCAAGTGGCTGTTCAAATTTTTTAACAGAATCTTCCTGTGTCTTAAACCATTGCAGAAATTCTTTTGGTGAGGCTTTGGCAGAAAGTGCATAAGCATAAGCCATTTTGACACCCTCTTCCTGCTTTTGATAATTTAGTTTTTCGTGTATTGCCCATAACCTACCCGTGCCATAAAAAGCGAAAAGAGGAAAAACAACTCTGGACCCATCGCGACTGGCTTTAAGCAAGGACTCTGCAAATGTCCTGATGTTTTTGGCATCTTTACTGGTAGTATTGTTTTTTATGTTCTCCCGTTTCCATTTCATCTCAGGTTTAATAGCATAATCTTTCCATAAGACCATTTCCTCTTGTTCTGGTCGCCATTCTGCTTCAATTACAACGGGTTTTTGTGGTCTTGGCTGTCCGTCGATCGTTTTCATTCTTACTTCATTTTTCTGTATAGCACGGGAATCGATGCCATCGATACCTAGAAAAAAGCTACCCATTGCTATCGACATTGCCTGAAGCATCGCAGTTTTTCCCTTAGCATTGTCTCCAATAAAAACCGTGAACTGAGGATTGAGCGAGAATGATTCATCTTCAAATCCTTTAAAATTTTTTATGTTGAGTTTATCTATTCGCATACTATGAAATTATTTCGTTGAGCAAACCTTCTGTCTCTTTTTCCAATTGCATAATCTCTTCGGTTATCTCTGCCACGCTGCGCAAGGGTTGGTATTGATAAAATATTTTGGTGAAGGATATTTCGTAACCCTTCACTGTTTTGTCATGGTCTATCCAGGCATCGGGTACAAAGGGCAATACTTCTTTTTCAAAATAGGCCTGTATGTTTTGTTTTACAGGTATATTTTCGTAATCTCTCAATTCGGTGTCTGCTTCATATACAGTAGTGCCGCGTTCTTGTTTCTTTATTACAGGCATGGCGGTTTCATCTTTTTGGGAAATAGCCTCCAGGAAGGTTTTCCGCTCTTTGGGTTTCCATTTTATTGCCAGTTTTTTTAATGCTTCATCCAGCGCTGGTGATAGTTCATTATAGTCCTGCTGAATTTTTTTTCCAAACTTTTTTTGGAGTGCCGCCATTACGGGCATAAATAGTTCTTTATTGTCAAGTCCAGCCAGTCGTTCCTCTGTCAACTGCCAGGAAAGACGCAACGGACGGTCAACGGTGATGTTCCAATAGGCAAAGTCATCATTATCAAATATACGGCTGATAGGTGTTTCTTTACAATCTGTAAATACACGGGTAATTTCCTGGATGTGCGCTTCGCTTAATTCGTTGGATTTGCTGCCCAGTCCTTTTCGCATTTTACGAAAGATGCCTGATGCGTCTATCAACTGCACTTTGCCTTTGCGATTTTTTATTTTTTTATTACTCAGCACCCATATATAAGTAGCGATGCCAGTGTTGTAAAACATGTCGTTCGGCAACTGAATAATGGCCTCGAGCAGGTCGTTTTCGATGATGTATTTTCTCATTTCACTTTCGCCACTGCCTGCATCTCCTGTAAACAAGGATGAGCCGTTGTGAACGGAAGCTATGCGGCTGCCGATCTCGCTATCTGTTTTCATCTTTGATACCATGTTCATAAGGAAGAGCAGTTGCCCATCGCTTACTCTGGGCACGCCCACGGCAAAACGCTGATCGAGTATTTCTTTGGTCTTAAGATCTATGATGCTTTCCTGGTCTATCTTCCATGTTTTGCCGTAAGGAGGATTGGATAGCATAAAATCGAACTTCAGCTTGGGAAATCCATCATTGGATAAGGTGGATCCGAAGGCAATTTTCTCAGGGTCTTCTTCCTTGATAAGCATATCCGCTTTGCAAATGGCAAATGTTTCGGGGTTCACTTCCTGGCCATACAAGTGAAAGGTGGCTTTGGGATTTATTTCCAGAGCAAAATGTTCTGCTTCCGTGAGCATACCACCACTACCACAAGCAGGGTCATAGATAAGGTAAGTGCCTTCTTTAATTTTATCTTTTATCGGATCAAAGATAAGATGCGTCATCAGCTTAATGATCTCACGAGGCGTAAAGTGTTCTCCCGCTTCTTCATTGTTTTCTTCATTAAACTTGCGGATCAGTTCTTCAAACACGTAGCCCATACCGAGGTTGCTCAATCCTGCATGAATAATGTTGCCCTCTTTGTCCTTTACAGGAACAGGGCTTAAATTGATTTGTGCAGAGCAGAATTTTTCGATTAAAGGGAAGGTTATATTTCCTTCTTCCAATGTGTCTAACTGGTTGCGTAGTTTAAACTTGCTGATTATGTCCTGTACATCGGAACTAAAACCATCCAAATAGTTTTCAAGATTTCGACGGATGTTAGCTGGATCATTGAGCAATTTTTTGAAGGTATATGGAGATGTATTGTAGAACACATAGCCTGATACCTTACACAATTGGGGTGATTGGTTATCGATCTTCAGTTTATTCAATTGCTCATGCATGGAAATCACTTTGTCCTTGGTTGTTTCCAACAAGGCATCCAATCTGCGCAGTACGGTAAAGGGCAAAATGATATCGCGGTATTTGCCGCGGGTATATACATCGCGGAGTACGTCATCGGCAATGCTCCATATAAAGTTTACGATCTGGTTATGCTGTGTATGATTCACTTGTTCTTTTTTATTTTTTTTGATACTGTTTTTAAAGCTTCACTAGCCAGCTTTTCATCTTTTAATACGTCCATTACCTGGTCTGCCAGCCAAAGTGTTAATAGTTCGGCTTCATTAGCTTTCAGGATTAGAGCGAGGTGAATGGCTACTTCTTTTTTTGCGATTCGTTCGCCACGTTCTATTTTGCTGTATAGTGGTGTGTCTATATCGAGTAATGCAGCTACCTGTCGCTGTAGAAGTCCCCGTGTTTCCCGTAGCTCTCTTACCCGCAACCCAAATTGAGTGTCCATGAACTGTGTTTTGACTTGTCAAATTTTGGTAAATATAGGAATAATACTAAATTTATTTAGATTTTTCATCATGAGAGATGCAACTGGTTTGGAGTAGCTTGTACTTAAAATATTGAACCTTATCTTTCCCTGGAAACCATGACAGTAGAGGATGTAAAATAAAAGGAATGATTAGTTACTTTCACTCAGACAGAGTTGAAGAAGGGAAAAATGGTTAAACTTACTCAGTTAAAACCCAGTAATGTGACTCAGTTTTTTACTTGGTAAAACTAGAAAAAGAATCCTCAGACGGAATTACTATAAAAAAATAGCTCGCTGGATTTCAGCGAGCTATTGTCGGGATGACTGGATTCGAACCAGCGGCCTCTTCGTCCCGAACGAAGCGCGCTACCGGGCTGCGCTACATCCCGTTTTTGCTCGGGGCCACAAAGTAAACACGATTTTTCCTAAAATCCAACTTTTTTTGACTCAAACAGGCAGATGGCCGTTTACAGGGGTTGCTGGCGCACGACGGCCTGTTGTCTTTCGGCAATGGCCGGTAGAATACCATCTCCCTTTTTTACCATAAAATAATTGGTGCCGGCGACCTTATACCGGTTTACCTGTTTCATCCCGGAGGCCTCCTGGTAGGTATACAGGATATCGTATTTATCGGTCAGCAATGTTTCGAATTGTTCCTGGCGGATGCTGGTATGGGGATAGCTGACCAGCTTCTCCCGGAAACCGGAACCTACTTTCCCATGGCCATGGTGACTTAATTTGGAAGTCTGGATAGAGATAATATCAAAGGGCTCCAGGGAAAGGCTTTGCCGGTTGAAGATCATAAAATCGGCGTCCCGTGCCTTTAGGGCCAGGAGTGTCTGACCGGGGGATGCTGTATATTGATACGCTCCGGAAGTAAACACAATATCGGCAGGTGGTACGTCTTCCAGGGAGCTGACAAAACGAAGCTCGGCCGTCTGAAAGGGTTTCATGGCGGCTGTCATACCCGGTGTTTCTACAATGGTCCATAGTAAACGCACAAACGAAGGGAGCGTTTTTCTGAGATGGTAGTAGTATTTACCTTCTCCGCCGCCGTAATCTATGATGCTGACCTGTTTACCGGGAGAAACCAACAGCACCTGGTAGACGGCCGACAGCAGTGCCATAATACCAGGGTTCACATCGGGCACTGTGATGGTGGTCATCTCCGTTTCAAGGCCGGCTCCTTTGTTGGCGACGGTGTCAATAATATCATTATCATGGTAGGCGGCAGAATGACAGGCTTTGAGTGCCTCGTCGTAAGTGGCATAAGTCCGCTCCGGCAATAGCTTATAATGCCTGGCGGTGTAAGTTAACAGCTTCAGTACTTGCATGGTCACATGACTTTGCGGTAATTTATGCAAATGCTGTACAGACGTCCTGAAAAAAAATATATCACGATAAACTGACTATTCCCCGATTTCTCTGAAATGCCCCGGAGCCGCGCCGGTGAAGTGTTTAAGCTCCTTGATAAGATAATTTTGATCATAGTATCCATGATCCGGTTGGAGGGTGCGTAAAGGCCACTAGAGGGCCGCTTGCCCGATGAAATAAATCGTACCTTGCCGGTATGAAAATGAGCCAATACCTACGGCAGGGGAAATCCGAGAACTACCAGGACGCGGAAGAGAAAGGTCTGCTGAAGGCGGGTGACGTGGCGCGCCTGCTGACGAAGAAGTTCAAAGAGAAAATATCGGCTGCGGAACTGACGCCTTTTGCTTCGGAATGGCATCATGCCGGCGTGTTTAAATCAGGTAACGCCCTTAAGGGAAAACGTATCTACTTCTTTTCTCCGGCAGCCGTTGAAAAGATAACGCTGGAGCAGGTGCTGGCCCGCCGTCAACAACCGGTGAAGGATACACGCGCGGTGAAAGGATGGTACCCGCAATATTTTCGTATGACCGACCCCGTGAGCCGGCGTACCTACAACAAACGTTTTGTAGGCATCTACGAAGGACCGGCACACAAAGCGCCAAAAGGCTTTCAATCGCTGCCGGAAGAGGCATTTAAAAAAGCGGTGCAGCAAAAAGGGAAAGAGCTGAAAGCAGGGGAAAGCCCCGTTTTTTAAAGCAGTATCTCTGTTTTTATCCGATGATAGCCTGCGGTAAAAACAACAGGCGGCGCATAACGCTCCACCCTGTCAAGGATTTCAAGGAATGGCTCTTTCCTGAAAAACTCGCGGTCCAGCCGCAATTTACGGTCTCCGTAACGGATAATCAGCTGCACTTCCCGGTATCGCCCTACACGCTTCAGATCTACGTCGGTAATATCGGTCCATTGAAAATGGTGCGGCCGGACCCCGCCCGTATATGACACTTCCTGTGGGCTGAGCGTCAGTTTTAACCTGGGATAGGCATACATGGACCACGCCAGGAAAAAGAATGCAAGGCTCATAAAAATGAGACTGTCTCTTTTGTGCTGGGAGAACTCGATGTAACCAATGAAAACGTCCATACATACCATGAATACGGCGCCTGCGTAGCAAAGGTTACGATACCAATTGGGGAGGGTAAAGGTTTCCTGCATATAACGAATGTATTACTTTCGCGGCTGCTTTGTCGTTTTGCGTGAAAAAACGTATATTAAATATCGAAATACTCCATGGTATGAAAAGCTTGCCAACACTCCCGCTGGTCGCAGATCAGCCCCGCTTCAGCCTACTGGACCCTGTTCGGAACAGGATTGAACTGATCGTTTTCTGCAGTGTTTTCAGTTTTTGCTTCATGTATATTTTCCTGCCCTTTAATATCAATATGTGGTATGAAGGGCAACATCTGCACCTGGTGGTGTTCTTCGGCATATTCACCGGTTGCGGCATACTGGGGCTTACGGTTTCACAATTTCTGCTGGCAGGCTGGAAAATCCGCCGCAGGCTCACCAACGCCACCTACCTGTTTTGGCTGCTGGGCGAAATCGTACTGGTGGCATCTATCGTGACCATGGTGGACGTACTGCTGACCGATACTTTTTTCTTCACCTGGAGCGAATTTATCAACACCCTTCGATATACTGCGCTCATCATGCCCCTGCCTTATATGATCTCCCTGCTCTGGTTTTTCTCCCGGGAGAAATATAAGCAGTTGAAATCACTGGAAAACAGGGTGTCACAAATACCCGTGCTACCTGCCCCGGTAGCGGACATGCCAGCGCCACTGCCGGCGCCCGTGCTGGACAGCTGCCTGCAAATCAAAGATGAACAGGGAAAGACCGTCTTGTCAGTACATCCTGCCAAATTGCTGATGATCAAAGCGGAAGATAATTATGTGCAGGTGTTCTATCGCAACGGTGCTGCCATCAGCAAAGAACTGGTGAGGGTGCCCCTCAAAAAAATGGAATTGCAACTGACGGCCAACGGCTTCGCCCGCGCCCACCGGTCCTATCTGGTAAATCTCTCTAAAGTGGTACTTTTTAAGAAAAATTCAAAAGGGTGTTTGTTACATATCGAAGGCATGGAAGATACCCCCGTTCCCGTGTCTGGTACTTACCTGCCGGTGTTTCAGTCAGCCTTCGGCTGATGAACGACAGCATACCTGGTGCTCGTCCCGCTGTCATCACCCAATATCAAAATACCGAAATGGCAAAATGACCAACAGCCTGTCCCTCAATAGTCACCAAATACCAAATTGGCAAAATAACCAGCAGCCCGTCCCTCAATTGTCGCTCAGTACTAAAATCTCAAAATACCAAAATTCGTAAATCCAATTTTCGCCCCATATGTGCCTGATTTCACCCCAAACCCGCCGCCGTGGGCACGTTGCCACGGGTGTTTTTGGTAATATCGCCTTTGTCAACCTGTCTAAATTCCACCCTGATGTTCAAAGTCTTATTATCAACCATTATTTGTCTGATGGGCTTTATCCATCTGTCGCAGGCCCAGATCACGGTCTCGGGCAATGTGCGCAATGCGGACACCAAAGAGGTGGTCCCCGCCGTATCAGTGACCATGAAAGAAGCGCCTAACGGCGACTATACCAATGATCAGGGCAACTTCCGCTTTTCTGTAAAAAAACAGTATCCCGTTACCCTGGTTTTTTCATCCCTTGGATTTGAAACCAAAGAGGTGACCGTCAGTAGTGCCGGCCCACTGAAAATAGAGCTCACCCCCGTGTCTGTGCTCGGCCGGGAAGTGGTGGTCTCCGCCAGCCGCTTTACACAAAAGAAGATTGAATCCCCCGTCACTATCGAACGGATCAGCACCAAAGAAATCATCAACTCCCCACAGCCCAGTTATTTTAATATGATACAGGGCCTCAAAGGGGTGGACGTCACCACTTCCAGCCTCACCTTCACCACCATCACTACACGCGGTTTTAATACCAGCGGCAACACCAATTTCACCCAGATCGTTGACGGGATGGACAATCAGGCCCCCGGCCTCAACTTCCCCCTTGGCACCGCTATCGGCCTTACAGAACTGGACGTGGACAACCTCGAAGTGCTCTCCGGCGCCTCTTCTGCCCTCTATGGCTCCCGCGGCCTCAACGGCACCCTCGTCATGACCGGCAAAGACCCGTTCAAATACCAGGGTCTCAGCGCCCAGATCACCCAGGGTGTGAACCATGTCAGCAAAGGCAAGTCCAATGATCCGTTTGGGCCATCGCCTTATTATGACTGGACCGTCCGCTGGGCCAAAAAAGTGAGCGACAAATTCGCGTTTAAGATCAATGTGCAGTATATCCAGGCCAAAGAATGGATGGCCACTGATACCACCAATACCAACGGCCCCGGCGGCCCGCTAACCGACCCCAAATACAACGGGGTGAATATGTATGGCAGTAAAACCATGGTGGACATCAACCCGTTCCTGCAGGCGGCGCTGCAACAGACGCCGGAACTGGGGCCTGTCATCAACCCGCTGCTGCAAAACGGCAGCAACTATGTGGCCCGTACCGGTTACCCGGAATACGGATACCTGAGCAACGATGCCAAATTATTAAAGGCCAACGTGGAACTGCGGTACAAAATCCGGCCCCGGCTGGAAGCGATCATCTCCGGCACCTTCGGTAAAGGCAATGCGGTGTACAGCAACGATACCCGTTACGCCCTCACCAACTTCGAACTGGGCCAGTACCGTGCGGAACTGAAAGCGGAACACTGGTTCCTCAGAGGCTATACCACCCGCGAAAACTCCGGTAACACCATCATCGCCAGTCCTACCGCACAACTGATCAATGAAGCCTGGAAACCCAGCTTCAACCCGGCTACCGGCGACGGCTGGTACCCACAATACACCGGCGCGCTGCTGGAAGCCATGGCCGGTGGTAAAAGTTACCTCGATGCAAGCAACATCGCCCGGGCTTTTGCAGACCAGGGCCGCCCGGACGCGTCCAGCCCCCTGTTCCAACACCTGAAAGACAGCATTGCGTCCCTGCCCACTTCCAAAGGAGGCACGCTGTTCCTCGATAAAAGCAAACTGTATAACGTAGAGGCACAGTATAATTTCACCCACCTCGTGAAATTCGCGGAACTCATTGCCGGCCTCAACTACCGCCTGTACCGCCTCGACTCCAAAGGCACCCTGTTCCCCGATAATGACGGTCCTATCGATGTGGCGGAATACAGCGCCTACGTCCATGCCACCAAAAAAGTGCTGAAAGATAAACTGAGCCTGAGCGCCGCTTTCCGGTATGATAAAAACACCCTCTTTGAAAAACCGCGTATCACCACCAGGGCATCGGCAGTAGGAGAGGTCAACCGCGAAAGCTTTATCCGTTTCTCCTACCAGAACGCCTACAGCTTCCCGTCCAACATCCAGGCGCTGCAAAGCACACCGGTAGATTACAACAGCTTCGCCTCCGGCGGCTCTTCCCGGCTGCTCAACGGCGTATACCAGTTCGACCGCTATCCGGCCTATACCCTGGAAAGCGTCACCAAATACCAGCAAAGCAACAATCCGGCTGACCTGCAAAAGTTCGCCCTCAGCGATATCAAGCCACAGTCCGTAGATGCGTTCGAGTTAGGTTATTCCTCCCTGATCGCTAAATGTATACTGATAGATGTGCTGGGCTACTACGCCACCTGGAAAAATTTTATCGGTTATGTGAACGTAGCTAATACGCCCGGTACCGATGATCCGGCCGCCTTTAAGGACCACAGCACTTACATGTCCTATAACATTGCCTACAACGGCGCCGAGAAGGTGAACACCTACGGTTATGCCGCCAGCGTAGCCGTGGACATGACACACAACTTTATGGGGAAAGTCAATTTCTCGTCCGACTTCCTCAAAAACAGGAACAACAGCCAGGTCAACAATTTTAATACGCCTAATTATAAGTTCAATATTGATTTTGGCAACACCGGCTTTGGTAACAAGGAACGTTTTGCTTTCAGTACAACTTTCCGTTACCGTCCGGGTTATTTTTATCAGATAGGGTTCGCTGCCGGTAACGTGCCAGCCTCTTCCGTGATAGATGCGCAGATCAGCTACCGGCTGTTGCAGGCGCATTGCAGGATTAAGCTGGGCGGTACCAACATCACCAATGTGTATTACCGCAACGGTTTCGGTAGCCCGGCCATCGGCGCCATGTACTATGTCAGCTTTGCATACAACGTATTTTAATCATTTATAAAAATGGAAATCATATGAAACGATACAACAGATATCCTATCCTGGCCCTCGCCCTGGCAGGCCTGCTGATGGCATGCCACTCGTCGCAGGAAGACAAGGACGGCTACAAAACAAAACTCTCCTTCGGCCCCGGTGAAGAAACCAAAATAGCCGAAGCTTTCCTGACCCTCAAAGACAGCAGCAGCATCTACCTGAAAGAAGGGACCTATAAGTTCGATAACCTGAGCATCGCACAGGTGAAACATATCCGCATAGAAGGCGCCGGCCCCGATAAAACGGTGCTGGACTTCTCCTCCCAGAGCCAGGGCGGTGAAGGCATCCGCGTGACTGACGTGAACGGCTTCTCTATCCACGGCATGACACTGAAAGACTCTAAAGGAGACCTCATCAAAATAAATAAAAGCCGGGAGGTGGTCATCACCTACCTGCACGCCATCTGGTCAGTGTCTGACTCCACCAGCGGCGGATACGCCATCTATCCCGTGATGTGCAAAAATGTGCTGATAGAAAACTGTTACGCACAAGGCGCTTCCGATGCAGGCATCTACGTAGGACAGACTGACAGCGCCATCGTGCGCAAATGCAAGGCCTATAAAAATGTGGCCGGTTGCGAAATAGAAAATACGTCCAACGCACAGGTGTATGACAACGACTTCTATGGAAACACCGCCGGCTTCCTCATTTTTGACCTGCCGGACCTGTCTCAGCGCGGCGGCCATGTGAAAGCCTATAACAACCATTTCCACGACAACAACGAACGTAATTTCGCCAAAGCAGGCAGTTTCGGATCTACCTGGGGCGTGGGAAACGCCGCTCCCGGCAGTGGAGTGGTGATACTGTCAGCCTCCGATATTGAGCTGTACAATAACCGCATTATCAACAATAATTCCAGCGCTATTTCCGTGGTGTCCGGATTTTTTATTGATCCCAATGCGGGCGCTAAAATGAACGACCACTATGACCCTATACCTAAGAACATTCGCATCCACGACAATGAAATGCAGGTGGGCGACAGCTTTCCACCAGCTGTCTATGAGCACCATACCGGTAAAATACTGGTTGGACTTGAACAACAGTTGAACGCACAAGACCCTGCCCGTAAAAATGCCCGCCTGCCTTTCATTACCTACGACGGTATCACCAGCAACGTGCTGACAAAAGGTACCGCCGCCAATCCCGATTCCATCTGTATCCGCCAGCAACAACCAAACCTGTTTGTAAATGTGCATGCCCTGCAGATGGGTACCAAAGAATGGCGCCCTGATACTGATGTGACTCCGTTCTTATGTAAGTAATGTTATTTTGATATTGGGTCATTTGATCATTTGATTATCGGGTGACTGTAGATTTAATTTTTTTAGCGAGATGAGGAAGCCTTGTTTGCTGTTATTGATGTTTGTTTCCCTGCTGGCATGGCTCAACAGCTGCCAGCAGAAACCTGCGGGCCAGGGAAACACCGGTTTTGCGTTTAAAGAAAAACTGTCTGATTATGGATTTTTTACGGGCGAGCTAAAAGCGCTGGCTCCCCGTAAGGGAGTGGTGCGTTATGAGCTGTCAACGCCACTGTTTACCGACTATGCGGTGAAAGACCGTTTCGTAGTGCTGCCGGAAGGCAAAGCGGCGAAATATACCACCCATGGCGCACTGGATTTTCCGGACTCCACTTTTATCATCAAAAACTTCGCGTACACCAGTCCGGAACATAAGAAGGTGATGATAGAAACACGGCTGCTGTTCAAAGATCCGGCTGACAAGGGCTGGAAAGTAATGAACTACCTCTGGAACGATCAACAGACAGACGCGGTGAAGTGGATACTGGGCAAAAAAATTCCGATCACCCTGCTGGACGATAACGGTGAAAAAATTTCCACTACCTACCAGATGCCCAATACTAATGACTGTAAACGTTGCCATATCAACAACAGCGTACTGACGCCCATCGGACCGAAGGCGCGCAATCTCAATTTCACGCTGGCAGGGCAGGCGTCCAACCAGCTGCAACAATGGGCCGCTGCCGGTATGTTGCAGGGGATGCCGGCATTGAAAGACGTGCCGCAGCTGCCAGATTGGAAAGACAGTACGCACTACTCCGTTGACCAGCGCGCCAGGGCCTACCTCGATGTGAACTGCGCCCACTGCCACACAAAAGGCGGCGACGCGTTTAATACCGGACTGTTCCTCGAATACGAGCAAACCGGCCATGACCAGCTCGGTATCATGAAACAACCGGTATCTGCCGGCGGTGGCGCCGGAGGACTGGATTACGACGTGATCCCCGGCGATCCGGTGCATTCTATACTGGTACACCGGATGAACAGCACAGAGCCAGGTACGGCCATGCCGGAACTGGCGCGTACCGTGATTCACAAAGAGGGCGTAGCATTGATTCGTCAGTGGGTGGCCAGGATGCCCCGTTAGGTAAACTGTAGTTAAGCATAATATTAGACAGCCGGACAATACGTCCGGCTGTCATTTTTTATGGAGGAAGGAGATGTTATACCCTGAATTTTTGGATTAGTTGTTCTTTGTATGACTGGCTGACAGGGATCGTCAGGCTCTTGGAAAGATAAAGGGTATCTTTTTTAATCGCGATGATCTTCTTTACCGGAACAATGTAGGATTTATGCACCCTGATAAATTCATCAGCAGGCAATTCCTCTTCCAGCGCCTTTAATGTTGACCGTTGCAGCAAATACCTGTCTGAGAGATGGATCTTCATGTAGTCTCCCACTGCTTCGATGTACAGGATATCATCATGGTATATCTTTTCAGTAGAACGGTTATTATTGGAAAAAAAATAACTGCGCTCCGGCGCAACTGTTTTCTCCGTCTTTATTTTATCAATGGCCTTCAAAAACCGGTCATAGGAGAAAGGTTTTAAGAGGTAATCTACTGCGTTCAGTTCAAAACCATCGATCGCATATTCCTGGTAGGCCGTGGTGAAAATCACTGCGGGAGGGCGTTCCAGGTTTTTTAAAAAGGTAAGGCCACTGATCAGCGGCATTTGTATATCTAAAAAGATCAGGTCTATGGCATATTTCTCCAGCAATGCCAGCGCCTCCACGGCATTGCGGGCATGGCCCACGATGGTAATGCGTCCGCAACGCAGTATATATTCTTCCAGAATTTCGTGAGCGATAGGCTCGTCATCTACTATAATACAGTGTATCATGAAAGATTCAAATCAATTGATAAATAAACTTTGTACTGGTTGTTTCCTTCGTCGATCTTTAAAATGTATTTGTCGGGATAACACAGTTCCAGTCTGGCTCTGACATTTTCCATTCCCACGCCCTTGGGGCCTTTCAGCATGTCAGGATTTTCATGTACATCGTTGGAGATTTCGAAATACAACCGGTTTTCCTGTAAGGTGATTTTACTGTCTATCTGCGCGTTTTCCCGGAAATGTTGCGCTCCGTGTTTGATGGCGTTTTCAATGAAAGGCAGCAGTATCAGTGGCGCTATCATGGTGGTACTGTCTATGCCCTGGGATGAAAAACGTATCCGGACATTTCCCAGGCGCTGGTTTTCTATGGCAAAGTAACTTTCAATAAAGGCCACCTCTTTTTCAAGCAATACTCGTTCTGCACTGCTTTCATACAGGATATAACGCATGGCGTCAGACATCCGCAGAATAAAATCCGGGGCGTCTTTTTTCCCTAATAACGTCATCCCATATACACTGTTCAGGGTGTTAAACAGGAAATGAGGATTTATTCTGGCTCTCAAAGCATCTATTTTTAATTGATAGTTCTGGCGTTCCATCTGCCAGTTTCTTTGCTCGCTTTCAATGGCGTACCGTAAGAAGGCCACAGAGCTAAAGGCAATGAGGTCCGGGGCCAGGATATTCATGGACCATCCTCTGCCATACGCCATACGCCGTGCATATACCGCAAATTCCGCCGCATAAAACCGTTGCAGTTCCTCCTGGCCGGTCAGTTGCATGAAAATCCAGGTGACAAAGTAGTTGTTGGGAATGGAAAGCACCAATACAAAAAACAGAATAGCAATGAGCAGCAGCCAGTGCTTTTTATGCCGCAGTATCCACGGCACCGCTGCCCGGTAGTACAACAACCAGTACAAGGACATAGCCAGCGCGTAAATCGCTACCTGAGGATAGGGAAACATACCGGGATTATGCACAATTTCCACCCTGTCGAGATAGTAGGCATATTTATAGGTGCCGGCATACAGCACCCATATGGTGATTTCATATATCAGTGGAAGTCGGCCTGTCTTCAATCCTGAATGTGTTTGCATATGCTGTAAATCTATTCTAAATATCAGTACGTAATTTTTTTTGCGATGAAACGGCCCCGTTTTGCGATGAAACAGCTGCCTTCCTTTTTGGTCTTAAAAAGCAGCCGGGAGAAAGAATAGAATTGGCAAGGGAAACAACGGCAGGTAGTTTTGTGTCATACAAAATCCAAAAACATGAACCGCGTCGTTATCTTACTTATCTCCCTGGTTTTATCTGTGCGGCTGCTTGCACAGCCCGATGCTCAAAGAGCGCTCATTCCGCTGAAAATAAAGGGCCGCGTTATTGCTGCCGGCCAGCTTCAACCCCTGATTAACAGTATGGGCCAACAAAAAATTGTAGGACTCGGAGAAGGCACACATGGTACAAAGGAATTTAATGAACTGAGGATCAATATTATTAAACAATTGGTGGAAAAAAAAGGTTTTCGCGTTATCTGTTTTGAGAACGCCTTCGGCGATTGTTATTACTTTGATCAATGGATTAATTCAGATAAGCCGATGGGCGAGGGAATGAAGAAATATTTGATCTCCCTTTGGCAAACCCGAGAGCTGGAAGGCTTATTTGAATGGGTAAGGAATTTTAATAAACATCATGCGGACAAGGTGATGATCGCCGGTATGGACTATAACTATATCGGCAGTACGGCCGGCATTATCCATGAAGAGTCCCGGCAACTGAATCATGCCTCCATGATACAACTGGCGCAACAGCTATGCTATGCTGCCCAGGCATTTGATTCCGCGTGGAATAACCAGATGAAAGGAATGAACGGGAAAACGTTCGCGTTGATCAGGAACAGTATCCATACAAACCTGCACCAGATAGACAGCGTGGTAAAAGCTGACAGGCTGCCGGTTACGGAAACATGTAAGCGTGCGCTTTTTAATGGCCGGTGTTGGTTGGGGGGAGAAGAAAAAAGAGACAGCGGAATGGCCAATATGGCCGTCAATATAGCGCAGAACGGTAAAACAGTGCTATGGGCACACGCGGTCCATCTGGCTCTAAAATCGCCGTTCAGCGATAATACGGTAGGTGGTTGCGGAGGCTTGATCAAAAAGATGGTGCCTGCGTATTATTCATTGGGCATGGGAACTGCGGAGGGCACCTACGGGGGACTGGAGGACCGCTTTGATACCCGGCTGAATGTCATGCATGCCTATGAGCTGCCGGCAGTAACAAAACCAAGCTGGGACGAATTTTTCCTTCAATACAATATCCCGGCATTTTATATGGATATGCGTAAAGCCGCTACAGACTCCATTCCCAGGCCGTTACGTCTTATTGGTTATGGCCCGCCGAAATCTATTTCGTACAGTGATGCAGTAAATTGTTCCGATTTGTTTGATGGGTATATTTTCATAAAGCATACTACTGCACCTGAATATATTCCATAAGGAAAGCAGTTCTGCCGGTCCGGGTCCGCTTAGGCGGCTCCCGGACTGTTGTTTTCTACCCAGAGGGAAAAAGATGATGGCTTCTGCCTGCTTCCTGTTGTTCTTTGCCTTCAACTTCTTAGTTTTACGGGGAACAATGATCAAAGCTACAAAGTGAACAAGACATCAATCCTAATCTGAGATAACATGCATTACCTGAAAAAATTACTGTTTACCGTCGTCCTCACGGGTATGGCCCATGCGGCGGTAAAAGGTCAGCAGAAAGGACAACAGCCCAATGTGATCATCATCTATGCAGATGACCTGGGATACGGGGATATCAGCTGCAATGGCGCCACCCGGGTGAAAACCCCGCATATCGATCAATTGGCATCGGAAGGGATACGCTTTACCAATGGCCATGCAACGGCAGCTACGTGTACACCTTCCCGTTATTCCATCCTCACCGGTGAATATGCATGGCGTAAAAAGGGCACGAACATCCTCCCCGGCAATGCCGCGCTGATTGTACCAACAGACCGCACCACGCTGGGCAAAGTGTTCCAGCGGGCCGGCTATCGTACGGCCTGCATCGGTAAGTGGCACCTTGGACTGGGAACGCAGGGAGAGCCGGACTGGAACGGGGAAATCAAACCAGGTCCGCTGGAAACAGGTTTCGACTACGCATTCTTTTTCCCCGCTACGGCCGACAGGGTGCCTACCGTATACGTGGAGAACCACCGTGTGGTGGCCCTCGACCCGAAGGACACCATACAGGTCAACTACCAGCATAAGATCGGCAGCGAGCCTACCGGCAAGGAAAACCCCGAACTGCTCAAAATGCACTCTACGCCCGGTCAGGGACATAATCAGACCATCGTGAACGGCATCGGCCGTATCGGATGGATGACCGGCGGCCAGCGCGCCCGCTGGACAGACGAATCGCTGGCAGGTGATTTTGTGGACCAGGCGCAACACTTTATAGAAGAACACCGCCGCCAGCCTTTCTTCCTGTATCTCGCGCTCAGCGATATCCACGTGCCACGTATGCCCGGCACCCGCTTCAAAGGAAAAAGTGAACTGGGCTACCGCGGCGATGTGATCATGCAGCTGGACTGGTCGGTAGGGGAGATCATGAAAACACTCGACTATCTGGGCATCGCGAAAAATACCATCGTCATTTTCAGCAGCGACAACGGCCCGGTGCTGGATGACGGTTATCTGGATGGTGCTGTTGCCCAACAGAACGGCCACCAGCCTGCCGGCGTTATGCGCGGCGGTAAATACAGCATCCTCGAAGGTGGTACGCGCGTGCCTTTCATCGTTCATTGGCCTAGCACCGTGAAACCTGGTGTTTCCGGCGCCCTGGTAAGCCAGGCGGACCTGCTGGCATCTTTTGCGGCCATGCTCCGCCAGCCGCTGTCCGAAAGCGATGCGCCGGACAGCTGGAACATCCTGGGCACCCTGCTGGGGAAATCACAACAGGGCCGCAGCAGCTATGTGGAACAAGCCAACACACTGGCGCTTGTCAAAGGCGACTGGAAATACATCGCGCCACAGCGCGGGCCTAAACTGTTTGATGCCGTGAACATCGAATCCGGATTGGACACTGTTCCCCAGCTGTACAACCTGAAAACTGATCTGGGTGAAAAAAATAATGTTGCCGCCGCACATCCTGAAATGGTGAAGGAGATGTCTGCTATGCTGGAAAACATCAGGAACAGTGGCCGCAGCCGCTAAATAACAATCAAAAAACCTCCAAATGTTACCGTGTCGGTTTTGTTCTATTTTCCGGCGATCGGGGGTGCTAGTTTTGACTTATAAAAACAAAGCAACCATGAACAAAGCACCCATTTTAATATTAGGAGGCACCGGTAAAACCGGCAAAAGAATCGCGCAACTGTTACAGGAAAAGGACCGGTCATTCCGGATTGGCTCGCGTGCTGCATCCCCGTCGTTTGACTGGGAAGATCGCACTACCTGGCGCGCTGCACTGGAAGGTGTTGCTGCAGTATACCTGAGTTATTTTCCTGACCTGGCAGCGCCGGGCGCAGCAGATGCTATCCGTGCTTTCACGCAGCTGGCGGCCGAAGCGGGCGTAAAGAAGATCGTGTTGCTGTCCGGCCGCGGCGAACATGAGGCCCAGGCCTGTGAGGAGATCGTGATCAATGCCGGTATGGAGTGGACGATCCTCCGTTGCGCCTGGTTTAACCAGAACTTCAGCGAAGGCTACCTGTTGGAGCCGTTACAGGCGGGCTTTGTGGCCCTTCCAGCTGGTGGGGTGCGTGAGCCCTTTATTGATGCCGATGATATCGCTGATGTTGCGGTGGCGGCCCTTACTGAAGATGGTCATGCCGGAGAGCTGTATGAATTGACCGGCCCCCGCCTGCTGACTTTCGCCGAAGCAGTGGCCGAAGTGGCCAAAGCTGCCGGTCAGCAGATACAATACCAGCAGGTGAGCGTGGATGAATATGCCGGTATGTTGGAGGAATATGGCCTTCCCAACGAATTTATCTCGCTGATTTCCCACCTTTTCTCAGAAGTGCTCGATGGCCGTAATGAAAGCCTGACAGATGGAGTACAGCGTGCCCTTAAAAGGGCGCCCCGTGATTTTGGCGATTATGTGCGTACTACTGCTGCATCAGGGATCTGGAATCAACAGTAATCAAATCCGGAAAAGTATCCGAACCAGGAATGATCAAATCCGGAAAATATCAGGAATCAATTATTGGTTCCTGATATTTGTTTTATGTGTAATTAATTGATAATCAATTTAAATAATTGTTGAAAGATAAATTTTTCCGCTTTGCGTAAATGCTTTTCCCGATTCGCCGATGCTATGAACCGGGCACGGCGTTCCTTTGCGCAAAATTTATTGAGCGTTGAAAAAATTATACTTCACTATTGGTTTTGTTTTGATGAGCGTTGCCGCTATGGCGCAGAACGGCGTTATCAAAGGTAAAATCAATACTGCGGACGGCGAACCGGCTGCTTTTGTGACAATAGGACTGAAAGACACGAAGAGAGGCACCCTTACCAATGAAGACGGTACTTTCACCGTTAAAAACGTTAAACCGGGCGTGTATACGCTCGTAATATCCTGTACTGGTTGCCAACCCATCCAAAAAACAGTTACTGTAGCACCTGACCAGTCTGTAGAAATCCACCTGGACCTGCAGAATACTTCCAGCCAGCTGAATGAAGTAGTGGTAGACGGTACCCGTACCCGTACCATCAACCGCAAGCCGGTGTCCATCGGCAAACTGCCGGTACCGGTGATGGACCTGCCACAGAGCGTGGCCATTATTGGTCATGAGGTACTGGAAGACCAGCAGGCGCAACGTCTCAGTGATGTGGTGAAGAATGTGAACGGCGTTTATATGGCTTCTCAGCGTGCCGGTACACAGGAAACTTTCAATGCCCGTGGTTATGGTTTCTCCAGCACCAACATGTTTAAGAACGGTACGCGTGTGAACTCCGGCGCCATGCCCGAAATGAGTTCCCTCGAAAGAGTGGAAATCCTTAAAGGCAGCGCTGCCATCCTGTATGGTAACGTAGCCCCCGGCGCTGTGATGAACATGGTGACCAAACAACCGAAATTCAACTTCGGTGGTGAAGTAAACCTGAGGGCCGGCAGCTATGGCCTGTTGAAACCTGCTTTCGACGTGTACGGTCCTATCTCTTCCAAAATCGCTTACCGTGTGAATGGTACCTTCGAAACAGCCGACAGCTACCGTGACCAGGTACATTCCAAAAGATATTATATAAACCCGTCCCTGCTGTTCAAACTGAGCGACCGCACCGAATTACTGGTACAGGGCGATTACCTGAAACATGACTTTACACCGGATTTTGGTCTGGGTTCTATCGGTGACACACTGATCAACAGAGCATCCCGCAATACTTTCTACGGGGCACCATGGCAATATGCGCATACACAGCAGACCACTGCTTCTGCCAATATCAAACATCGGTTCAACGAGAACTGGTCAATTAATGGTCTGGTGTCTTATTCAAAATATGCCCGTGATTACTATTCCCTTGAAAGAATTCAGGCAAACAGTGCCGGCGACTGGAATCGTCCTTTGGGAAGAAACGCTACCAATGAAGATTATTATGCTGCACAGGTAGACCTGACCGGCAAATTCAAAACCGGTAGTGTGGAACATACCGTGCTGGCCGGTGTGGATGCTGACCGTTACCTCACAGGTACCTATGCTTATGGCCTTCCGACTATAAAGCCCAAGGTTGCCGGTATTTATGACAGCATCAACCTGTTTGATCCTGCGAAATATACTCGTCGTACAGATATGCCGGTAGATACGCTGCTGACAGTTAATAACGTGCCTATAAACAGATTGGGAGCTTATATCCAGGACCTGATCAGCATTTCCGAGAAGCTGAAAGTACTGGCGGGTGTGCGTGTGTCTTATCTGCAAAACGAGTCTCCTGTTAATTACAACTTTGTCAATGGCGCCAGAAAAGTGGGGGATTCTAAATACGATCATGCAGTATCTCCCCGTTTCGGTATCGTTTATAAACCTATAGCTACTACTGCCTTGTTTGCCAGCTATTCTACTTCCTTTACGCCTAATACCGGCCAGGATATTTATGGTCAGGTAGTGAAGCCATCTATAATCGATCAATATGAAGTAGGTGTGAAAAACGATTTCTTTAGAGGGCTGTTGTCTGTTAATGTGACTGCATACCGTATTCGCAACAACAACTATGCTCAAACGGCTCCGCTGAAAGCAGATGGCGTAAGTGTGAATACTGATCCAAACGTTAAAGCCCTCATCGGTGAAACCCTCAGCCAGGGCGTAGAAGTGGACATTGCCGGCCACCCGCTGCCTGGGCTGGACGTTATCGGCGGCTATAGCTACAACAACATGACCGTTGAGAATACACCTAATACCAAAGGTTCAGTAATTGCCGGTCAGCGTCTGGTGGGTAATCCTAATCATACTGCCAATGCCAGCGTTTTCTATACTTTTCAACAGTCGGCTGTTAAAGGCCTGAAACTGGGTGCTGGTTTCTATTACATCGGCCAGCGTTATGCTGGTTGGAACAATACGGTTGGTCAGGCTCAGACATTTAACCGTATGATCTCCGTTCCTGGTTACACCACGCTGGACCTCAGCGCAGGTTATTCTTTCAAACGTTTTGCTGTAATGGGTAAAGTGTCTAACCTTACCAACACGTACAACTACTACGTTCACGAAAACTACAGCATCAACCCGATTCCGCCTACACAGTTTGTAGGTACTGTTTCTTACAAGTTCTAGTGGATACTTTTTATAGTTAGCAAAGAGGCTGTCTCCAAAGAGGCAGCCTCTTTTTTGCTGGTATTACCGGAAAAATCAAAACCGGCAGCGGACGCCTGCGCTGACGTACAGGTTCGTTGCCAGCCTGTGTTCCGGACGGGTGGAGAACATGTCAGATATCTTTTTGTCCCTGAAGGTGACGGAGCGCAGCAGTACGGTGCCACCGGCGAGGTTGAAGTCGATTTTTTTGCTGAGATGCAGGGTGTTTTCCAGGCCCAGGCTCATTTCCTGGTAGCCCATCAGGCGTTTGCCGTCTTTCCTGTTTTCCACATCATAGGCGCCACCGTTGAAACGGAAAGCGAGTGCCAGGTCGTCGTATTTGCTGAGGGAGCTGCTGACACTGAGCTTTTCGGGGAAGTTGATGTCTACCCTGAACCGGTCGCCGGTGCGCCACTGTACCAGCAGGGCGGGCAGCACCATGGGAGTACCGAAACTGTTGGTGAGGGCGGCGCCCACGCCAAGGTTTAGTTTGCGGTTGATTTTGCGGATGAAGATCACGCCACCGGTGATAAAAACATCGTCGTAGGTGATTTTCTCCAGGTCGCTATACAATCCTACAGACACCATACCCATCAGGCTCCATTTGGGATTGAGCGTACGCATATGTTGCAGCGCTATTTCACCGCCAAACAATTCTTTCGGAAAAACAGAATTTTCGTAGTCTTTGTTGGAAAAACTGGTGTAAGAGCCCATCACGCCGAGGTTCCATATACGCACCTTACCAGTAGAGGTATCTATTTTTTGAGAGAGCGTGAAGCCCGCTCCCAGTGTGAGCCGGCGTTGTACGGTAGTAGCGGGCATTTTGAGGGAATCTTCCGGACGGATATAATGACTGGAAGGCTGATAGTCGGCATTGATGGCAATCCCCGGACCGGTGAGACTGCTGGCGCCCAGCTGCGCCCTGGCGCTGCCTGCCAACAGGAGAAGGCCCGGCAGCAGCCAGTAAGCAGGTTTATTAAATACCGGCTTTTTGATAAGCCGTGTCCGGATGCTGGAAAGTAGATGTACCATATCGAAAAAAATATTCAGTTTCGATATCGACACCTAACTATTCATGTACCCCTATTTACTTGCAGGAAATTTTTAAAAGAGGCGCTACGTCAAATTTGAGCGCGGCATCCTTGCCGGAGAAAACAGGGATGCCTTCGGGATTAATACTGTCAGGCACGGCTTCATAGGCCTTGTCATCCTGCAGCTTGAACACTACAGGGCGTGTGCTTTGTACGCCTTCGCTCATGAACGTGTATTGTGCGTGGATAATATTATTGCGGATACTGCCACTGATGGCACCGGTGTTTCTGTCTTTTTCAAAATAACGATAGCTCAGGTCTCCGCTGATACTGGTATCCTTTATATGAACCTGTAACAGCACGCTGTCTTTGCCGGTGGCCTTCAGGAAACAGGCATCGCTGTTGCCGCTGGTCACCTCAGTTTTTAAACTGTCGGTATTTTTATTAGCTTGGCTGCCCGATTGGCTGCAGGAAGTCACCACCGCGGCCAGCAACAAAAAGAAAGGAAGTGTTTTCATAAAATTTAAACGTTTGAAAAACTAAAAGTAACCAAATGACCAAATTTCTGAAGATTTTAGGGGTGTTATTTTTTTTACGGGGGATGTGTGTGGGCGCGCCGGATACAGCTGTTGCCGACTGTCAACGCTGCATCGTGCTGGCGGAGCAGGCGGAACACCGTATCGCTATCGCCGATATTGCCTCCGGGAAAATAATCTGGGAATGGAAGCCTGCCCTGTGCGGCGTATTGCCGGAACATGTGAAATGGTTCAATAATCCCAGCGAAGCCAAAGCTGTCCGCAAAGGGGAATACATCCTTATGACCGCCTCCGGTGGCGGCGTGGCGCTGATCCGCATCGCTGATAAAAAGACTGTCTTCTATGGATACGCGGGTGGCAATACCCATTCCGCCGCCATGCTGCCGGATGGCAATATTGTCAGCGCTTCCAGCACCGGCAACTATCTCATGTTGTTTAAAACAGATACTACCGGATATAATGCCAATGCCTATACGAAAAAAATAACGGTGGCCTTTGGGCATAATGTGGTGTGGGACGCGGCGCATAAACGGTTGTGGACAGCCGCCATGGACAGTATGATCGTGTTCCGCTACAACTACGACCACGCGGCACCGGACCTGCTGAAGGATACCAGCATGCTACTGCCGGGCACGGAGGCGCATGACCTGTACCCGGAATATGGCACCGGCAACCTGTGGCTGACCAACACCACGAATGTTTACCGGTTTAACGTTGATACCCGGCAACTATCTCCCGCACCGGTGATACAGCAGAATATCAAAAGCGTGTCCTCCGGCCCGGCACGTCCGGTGATCGTTTGCAAGCCCAAAGTGTCCTGGTGGACAGACGAAGTGCTGGATGCACAGGGGAAAAGGGTCTTTATGCAGGCCGGACTGAAGATTTACAAGGCCCGCTGGGTTTTGCCCGACCCTTTCAGTGAATCGGCACAGTAACAGCGGCCCCAATTTTTATTTTCGTACTTTTGCCGCAAATGCAAAAAGGAACATACTCATTAGGAAATATTCTTTCCAATCTTAAAATCGACGCGCTCAACGAAATGCAGGAGGCATCGGTAGCCGCCAACCAGCAACAGCAGGACGTTATCCTGTTGTCAGCGACCGGCTCCGGTAAAACTCTCGCATTCCTGTTGCCCGTGCTCGACCGGCTGGACCCGGACCAGAAAAAAACACAGGCTATGATCGTAGTGCCCTCCCGTGAGCTGGCATTACAGATCGAAAAAGTGTTTAAACTGATGGGCACCGGCCATAAAATCACGGCCACCTATGGTGGTCACCTCCGGGAAACAGAGGAAAACAACCTGATACAGCCACCAGCCCTCATTGTAGGCACTCCTGGCCGTATCGGTGATCATATCCGCAGAGGCAATATCACCACCGACACCATCCAGACATTGGTGCTCGATGAATTTGATAAAACCCTCGAACTGGGCTTCCAGGAAGAAGTGGCTTTTATCATCGAATCACTGCCGAACGTAAAGAAAAGGATACTCACCTCCGCTACAGAAGCGGTGGAGATACCCGATTTCGTGCAGCTGAACGAGCCGCAGAAACTCAACTTCCTGCCGGAAGACGGCACCCCGCAGGCCCGGCTGGCCTATAAACAGGTGCTGTCACCAGAAAATGACAAGGTAGATACCCTCTTCCGCCTGATCTGCCACCTGGGCAACCGCTCCACTATCGTGTTCTGCAACCACCGCGATGCGGTGGAACGCACCAGCACCATGCTGAGCGAAAAAGGCATCCTCAACGAGTTCTACCACGGAGCGATGGAACAGCGTGACCGCGACGCGGCCCTGTGCAAGTTCCGCAACGGTACCGTCAACGTCCTCGTGACCACCGACCTGGCCGCACGCGGACTGGACATCCCCAATATCCGCTATATCATCCATTTCCACCTGCCGCATACAGAAGACAGCTGGACACACCGCAACGGCCGCACTGCCAGGATGGAAGCCAGCGGCACCGCTATCGTCATCCTGGCGCCGGACGAAAAACTGATGCCTTATGTGACCGAAGACGTAGAAACCATCGAACTGCCGGAAACAGCCGTTCTGCCGCAGAAGCCAAAATGGACGACGCTGTACATCTCCGCAGGTAAAAAAGACAAAGTCAATAAAATTGATATCGTCGGCTTTCTTACCAAAAAAGGCATGCTGAAAAAAGAAGATGTGGGATTGATAGAGGTGAAAGATTTCTTCTCTTTTGTGGCCGTGGTGAAGTCCAAAGCCTCTCATGTCTTACAGCTGGTGAAAGATGAGCGGATCAAGAACAAGAAAGTGAAAATTGAAGTAGCTAAGTAGTTACCATAGGGAGAAGGCCGGAATCATTTCCGGCCTTCTTGTTTTTTGTTGCCAGTGAAGCAACAGCAGATCATTTCAGCAGGTAGTTCACTCGTACCGGTGCGTTACCTCAATCAGCCCCACAATATTATCATTCATAGCTTCCAGCTCTTCGGCGGGTATCCATAGTTCATCATGAATAACACCACCTACGTTTTGCACGGGGTAGGCTTTCAGAAAATCAGTATTGACTTCAAAGCGGGTCACATAACCTTTGCCATAGGCCGGCACGTTCCATTCAGTGGTGATCTGAACGGCATATGCTTCATTCATGACAGGGTAGAAAATAGGTTGTTCCGGCAGGCGGGGCGGAAAACGTTTCCAGCCGGATTGTTCGATCAGCAGCAGCTCTGCCTCTCCTACAGGGCGGTATAAAGTAGTTGTCATAAGGGGTTAACCAATTTTTAATGATAAGATCGTCCGTTCAAATGTTTGCTTCAGCACTGCTTCACTCAACCTGAACGGTTTGTCGAAGAAAGGGTTGTTATGTACGTGGAAACCGACAAGCGTATAGAACGGCCCGTAAGCCAGCGCCCAATAAACTTCTACCGGAAGATCAGGGATCTGTTTACGACGTATCGCATTGGCCGTAAATTGTTGCATCGCCTGCCTGAACGCATCTTTTCCGATGGCCGGATGGCGGATTAACGGTGAGTGACGGAACTGCTCGGAAAACAGGTAGTGCAGCGGATATCGCTGGATATAACGGAAACGGTTACGCCATTGCAGCCAGAGCCCTGCCTCAAAGTCCATCTCCGGATCAAAGTCCTGCAGCGTTTCGCGGACAAATACCGCCATAACATCGATATACAACTGGTTAAGCAGGTCTTCCCTGTTTTTAAAATAGATGTATATCGTAGATACCGATATGTCGACCGCTTTGGCCAGTTTGTGCATACTGAGGCCATCGAAACCTTCACGCACGATCATTTCGATGGCCTTTTCCTGAATAAGGGCGGCTTTTTGTTCGTCTTTTACACGCATAACGTTACAAAGATAAACGAATAACCGTTCGTTTTATGTATTAGCGAAGAAAATTCAGGCTGCTGCCGGGATCAACTTCATAAGGCGTTTTTCCGGCTTCAAATATGCGGGCGGTGGGTTTGCCTTCCAGCGTGATCTCATCACCTTTTACCAGAATCCAGCCGCCTTCACGCAGCCCCAGCACCGGCGTGGCATGTTGGGTATGGAACTCTTTGATACGTGTTTCGCGTGTTTCACCCATATGGGGCAGGTCAGGAATAGGATCGAGGTAGTGTGGGTTCAGGTTAAAAGGCACCAGTCCCATCGTCTGGAAACCCGGCGGATACACGATCGGCATGTCGTTGGTCGTTTGCATGGAAACACCGCCGATATTGCTGCCGGCACTGCATCCCATATACGGACGGCCTTCTTCTACGGCGGTTTTCAGTTTGTCCATCAGTCCGCGTTCCAGCAGTTCCTTCACCAGCAGGAAAGTATTGCCGCCGCCGGTAAAGAAACCCTGTGCCTCACGGATGGCCGCGGCAGGATCTGCAAAAGTATGCAGGCCTCTCACCTGTATCTGTAACGGCGCAAAGGCCGCTGCGGCTTTCGCGGTATATTCATCATGGGAAATGCCACCCGGACGGGCAAAAGGCACAAAGATAATTTCACTGACACCGGCGAACAATGTCTGCATCACAGGTTGTAAATAAGCCAGATAACCTTCTCCATAGAGGGTAGACGTGCTGGCCAGGACAATATGCTTCATATAACGTTTTTCTCGAAGGCCAAAATTAAGGGTTCAAAAGGAGAAAAACAGGTTAATAGAGACGGATTGAAAATACATAGGTATTACTACCTCGTTTTTTTATTGCTGTTATCGTTTCGTTTGTGGGAAGGTTTTAGTTTACGGCCGGTACTTTTATAATAGTGAATGGCTTCACTGATTATTTGACGGTCTTTGTCAGTCAATGGTTTGGGATCAACCACCCAATCAACGCCTTTAGGTTCTTTAATGTATCCCATATATCATTATTTATAATATTTGTTAATGAGAATGGCCGCGTTTTCCGGAAAGATAATCATTTTATGGTTACCGATATGGGTGGCGCCAAGGCTTTTTTCATAATGGGAAATAAGGCGTGTTTTTGATGCGAAAGCAACAAAACCCTGGTAGATTTGTTCCAGGGATAGCTTGCAGGCAAAGGCAAAGAGATTGCCGGGAACTCCTTCATAAAGCTTGGGGCTTCCGGTATTAAAAGGGGCGCTTTCAATGAGATGAATATAGTAATGGTTCCTGCAGTCACTTAAACTCATGAGTCCCTGGACTACTTCATGATTATCCATAATAGACAGCTTATAGCTTACCCTGTCTTTTAATCGAAACTCCTTTTTCCAGTCAAACTTCCAGTTTGTCTTCGCGGAAATCATCCTTAAATCTGCTTTGTTGACAGGGTGGACAATCGTTTCGAAACTGTCTCCGGAGATAGTATTGACAATACTGTTTGTTAGTTTGTCAATAGTTACTTCAATACGGTATTTGGTCAGTGTTGACATGAGTTAACAAATAATGGCTAAGAAATTGTGTTTGGTTCCCAATAATAGCCACAAATCACGACTTCACTAACCGGCGCTTTGTTAATACAACATTTTTCATAAATGATTCATACCATCCACAAACAATAATTAACATCTCCCCATTTCTTCTTTTCCCTAATTATCACGATATTTAACGATACTATTCACTTAACCTTATATACGTTATGGAAATGAACCTCAGGGGGCTCTCGGCCCTGATGATCTCAGGGACTGTCCTGTTGGGCGCCTGCAACTCGGCTAACGCTCCTAAAGAAGAAAGCAAGACCGGCACGGACACCGCTGCCGCTGTTACGGCCACTACAGCCCACAACTATGGACAAACAGACGGACAGGATGTATTGCAATACACTCTCCGCAATGCTGCCGGCATGGAAGTGAAAATTCTGAACTATGGTGGTATTGTCACAGATATCATCGTGCCGGACAAACAAGGGCAGAAAGCCAATGTGGTATTGTCTTACGACTCGCTCAGCGGATATCAGCAAAAAGGACAGCCTTACTTCGGCGCACTGATAGGCCGGTATGCCAACCGTATAGCGAATGCCAAATTCAAACTGGATGGTAAGGAATATACGCTGGCAGCTAACGATCACGGCAATACGCTGCACGGCGGTATCAAAGGCTTTGATAAGGTAATATGGTCTGCCGCGCAATCCGGCGACAGCTCCCTGCAACTGGAATATACCAGCAAAGACGGGGAAGAAGGATATCCCGGCACGTTGAAGGCGACAGTGCAGTATACGCTCACGCCTGACAACGCCCTGAAGATCCATTATACCGCCACCAGCGATAAAGCCACGCCGGTGAACCTCACCAATCACAGCTATTTTAACCTCTCCGGCGGTAAAGACAGCACCATCCTGGACCAGGAGCTGCAGCTGAAAGCCAGCCGCTACACGCCGGTGAATGATAAACTGATCCCCACCGGGCAGTTGCAACCGGTGAAAGGCACCATGATGGATTTTACTACGCCTAAGAAAGTAGGAAAAGAGATCGCTGCAGTGAAAGGTGGGTATGATCACAACTTCGTGCTAGACAAAGCAGCAGGCAGCCTGGAAACAGTAGCTACGCTCTATGACCCTGCCAGCGGACGTTTGATGGAGATGTCCACCACCGAGCCGGGGGTGCAGTTTTACTCCGGTAATTTCCTGGATGGTACATTGTTGAATACCCGCGGCGGACAAAAATATGTGCAACATGCGGGACTGTGCCTGGAAGCGCAACATTTCCCTAATTCGCCCAACCAGTCTGATTTCCCTACGGTTATCCTGAAACCGGGAGAAACCTACCAACAAACAACGGTGTATAAATTCTCCACCAAATAATAAAATAATCCGATAACCAAATGGACCGGTGTTGCGGCTGTCTGCTGCAACACCGGTTTGTTTTTTTAGTAGTTCGGATTCTGTACCAGCGTGCCTTTGCTCTTATCGATCTCCGTCTGTGGCATCGGGAAATAATAATGTTTAGGCCGCATAAACTTACGTGGTGAACCGCCTCTGCTCATCACAGTGCCGTCATAGGCCAGCTTAGGCTGGTTGTTGATGGCCACAATATCGATCAGCTTCGCTTTGTCCCATCTCAGCAGGTCCTGCTGCCTTTCGTTTTCACCGCACAACTCTACACGGCGTTCATGCATCAGCTCTTTCATACCGGCACTATGCACAGCCGGCAAAGTGGCGGACGCACGGGTGCGGATGGCCTGTATCTCTGCATCGCCGGCGCCTGGGCCATTGAGGCGGATCTTCGCTTCTGCCACCAGCAGATAAATATCTGCACTGCGCAGGAGCGGGGTTTTTAACGAATAGTTAAGACCACCGGAAGGTTTCCACGCGCAGAATTTTTTGTAGTGGTAGCCGGACCAGGAAAGGTCTGCTGTAGCGGTTTCTATACCGGTGCCTACGTTTACTTTATCGCCGGGCGCCATAATACAGATCTCTTTTCGCGGATCACCAGGCTCAAATTCATCTACCAGCGATTTGGTAGGGTAGAAGAAGCTCCAGCCGTTCCACTTGCGTGGCGCATGGTAGGTGACGAAGTCGGAGTAACCGGCGCCGTCAACGGTCTGCACGGCCAACAACATCTCTGAATTATTGCCGGTAGCTACGCTGAAGTTGTCAGCATACCGTGGCGCCAGTGCGTAGTTGGCGTTGCTGATGACTTTATTGCCTATGGCGATGGCTTTGTCCAGTTGGCCCCATTCCATGTACAGCTTGCAGAGCAGGCCCCAGGCGGAACCTTTGCTGGCACGGCCTTTATCGGTTTCGCCATAGGTTTCCGGCAGTTCGTCGGCGGCCAGCAGCAGGTCGGCTTCTATCTGTTTGCGTAGTTCGTCGGCGCTCACTTTGGGCTTGTTATAATTGACTTTCGTTACATCATCTTCCGTGATAATGGGCACTTCACCATATATCAACAACAGTCGCCAGTAAGCGTACGCACGAAGGAAATGCGCTTCTCCAAGGCAACGTTGTTTGATGGCGGCGTCAATGTTGCTGATCTTTGGGATATTGATCAGCGCACTATTGGCGCGGTTGATGGTTTCATATTTCCATCGCCAGCCGGCGCGAACGGTAGGCGTAGAGGCGTCGTACGTGAATGCTTCAATGGCATCGTCATAATCATGGTCGCCGCCACGCACCTGGTCGTCTGAACAGTTATCAAAAACAAATTCATTGAAGCCGGTAAAATCTTCTTCCAGCAGGATATTGTAAATACCGGTGATGCCTTCTATGGCCTGGTCCTGGTTACGCCAGTAGTTACCGGTGGTGAAGTTGCCCTGAGGCTGTACATCCAGCACATTTTTACAGCCGGATAACAAGGTGGCGGCGGTAATGCCGGCCAACAGTATATGTTTCATTGATTGCATGGTCGTCAGTTTTAGAAGTTGAGCGTAGCGCCAAAAGTGAATGTTCTTGCCTGCGGATAGGCGGCCACGTCTACGCCGCGTTGCCGGTTCCCGTCCTGTGTGGCGTCGTTATAACCCAGTTGCGGCGTGAGCCCGGAATAGGAGGTGAGGAAAAACAGGTTCTGTGCTGCCACATATACGCGTACGTCGGAGATACCGGTACGGCCCCATACTTTGGACGGAATCGTATAGCCGAGCGCGATATTACGCAGGGAGAGGTAATCGCCTTTTTCCACAAAACGGTCGGAAGTACGGTTGTTGCTGTTGTCGCTGGAGAGGCTCATGCGTGGCACGCTGTTGCTGGTGCCCGGACCGTGCCAGCGCTGAAGCGCTTCTGCGTACATGTTGTATGGATAGGTGGGGTCCATGCCCTGCATTTTATCGGCGTTGTACAGTTTAACACCGCCTACGCCGGCAAAGGAAAGGCTCAGGTCAAAGCCCTTGTACTGTGCGCCTGCCTGAAAACCGTATACTACGCGTGGATTAGGATCGCCGAGATTGGTGCGGTCCAGCTCATTGATGATGCCGTCGCCGTTGATGTCCACAAAACGCACATCGCCGGGTTTGATATTTTCCCTGTTGGGATCTTTGGCGATATAAGGATCAGCATCGATTTCCTGTTGGGTTTGATAAATGCCGTTTGTTTTCCAGCCGTAGAAAGATGCCAGCGGCTGCCCTTCGTAGGTCCGGGAGATCTCCTGGTTTTGCCGGCCGTAGTTGCTGGAAGAAATATAAGTACCGGCTTCATAGAGTTTGGTAACGGTATTTTTGATAAAGGACGCATTGGCGGAGAGGTTGTAACGGAACCTTTCGTTGCCGCCCTGGTAGCTGACTTCCAGCTCCCATCCTTTGTTGTTCAGCTGGCCGATGTTCTGGTCGGGGATGGCGGCAGTGCCGTGCAGGTCCATGGCTGCGGCTGGTACCAGCATGTCTTTGGTGTTTTTGTTGAACCAGGTGATCACCGCATTCAGCCTGTTTTCAAAGAAGCCGGCTTCCAGGCTGATGTTGGTCATTTCGGCTTTCTCCCAGGTGATGGAAGGGTTGGCGAGGCGGGAATTCCATATGCCTACGTAGGGACTTTCGCCGAAGTTATACCGTCTGTCTTTATTCACGGGTGCGAGATATTGGAAATCACGAACATTCTGATTGCCCAGCTGGCCCCATCCGCCGGTGATTTTCAGGTTGCTGACAAACTTCACATTGTCTTTGAAGAATGTTTCGTCCGAAACGCGCCATCCGGCGGAGAAAGCGGGGAAGTAGCCCCAGCGTTTGCCCGGAGCGAAGCGGGAAGATCCGTCGGCACGGAAGGTAACGGTGAGCAAATATTTTTCCTTGAAGCCGTAGAAGCCTCTTACAAAGCCTGATGCGATGGCACTCTGTGGGTTGAAGTTGCCGCTGGCGTCATGGATTTCGTTGCCGTTATCGAGCACGCGTACGTCCGGTGATTCGTCGGCAAAGCCCCATCTTTCCCCTTTGAAGAAATAGCCTTTGGTCTCCTGTTGGGAATAACCGCCGGTGAAGGTAACATGGTGCTGATGGAAGAATTTGTTATAGGTCAGAAATACTTCACTCAGCTGGGAGCTGTTGGACTCGCTGCGGTTCCACAGTTGGGCACGGTCACGGGTACGCGTCTGGTCCAGCACTTTGGGCACAAAGTTGGACTGGTTGTAGATGCTGCCGTCATAACCATAGTTGCCGCGAAGGGTAAGGCCGTCGAGGATTTCCAGTTCCGCATATACGTTGGCCAGCATGCGGTAGTTCTTGGCCCATCCGTCGGTGGTCTGTGCGGTAAAGACGGGGTTGTTGATATCGCCGAGTTCATTGCTGGCTTTGGAGGAGCCGTAGCTGCCGTCCGGATTGAACACCGGGATGGCCGGATTAAAACGCAGGGCGCTGAAGATAAGGCCTGTCTGGGAAGAGTAGGTATCGAAGCCTTCATTCTGGCGGTAGGTCAGCTGCAGGTTTTCGCCCACTTTCAAACGTTTGCCCAGCTTGTGTTCCGAATTGATGCGGACGGTGTACCGTTTGAAATAGGTGTTTTCAATGATGCCTTTTTCATCGTAGTAGCCGGCGCTGAAGAGGTAGTTGGAGCTGCTGTTGCCGCCGCGGAGGCTCACGTCCGCGTTAGTTACCTGGCCGGAGCCAAGCAGGGCGCGTTGCCAGTCGGTCCGCTGTTGCGAATAGTAGGGATCATTCCAGATGGGATCTATCTGTTTACCGTCGTTGGTATAGCGTTCTTTTTTCAGCATCACCAGTTCAGGGGCGGTGAGCAGTGGAATGTAGCGGATAGCGTTGGATACGCCTTTATATACGTTCACGGAGGCTTTCAGCTTTTCACCATAGTTACCTTTTTTGCTGGTGATGATGATAACGCCGTTGGCCGCCCTTGTCCCGTAGATAGCAGAGGAGGAGGCGTCTTTCAGTACCTCCATGGAGGCGATGTCATTGGGATTGATATCGCTAAGCCCTCCGGCGGGTACGCCGTCTATGATGACCAGTGGTTCTGCATTGTTGATGGTACCGGTACCGCGTATACGAATACTGGGAGCGCTGCCGGGCTGTCCGTCGGACCGTACGATGTCTACGCCGGTAACGCGGCCCTGCATGGCCTGGGCGGCATCGCTGACCGGCAGATTTTTGATGTCGGCGCCTTTCACGGAAGAGATGGTGCCGGTGAGATCGCGGCGCGTTTGGGTGCCGTAACCTACAACTACCACTTCGCCCAGTCCTTTGGTGGTGGATTGCAGGGCGACGTTGATCACGTCCCGGTTACCGATGGTGACGGTCTGCGCTTCATATCCAAGAAAGGAGAAGGCAAGCGTTTGTGCAGTTGCGGGTAACGATAACTTATACACGCCGTTGGCATCGGTGCTGGTGCCCGTGCTGGTGCCGGGCACCGTGATAGTGACGCCCGGCAGGCCCTGCCCGTCGGCGGCGCCGGTTACTTTGCCGGAGATCGTTCTTTGTGCCATGGCCACTGCGGTGATTACGCAGAGAAAGGCCAGCAAAAAGCCCGTTTTTCTAAGAAAGGAAAACTTCATAGTGAATTGAAATGAGCGGTGAATGAAAACTGTTTGTAAGCGTTATGATGGATCGTTCTGTCAGGCAGTTGGACTTTTATGCTTTGGGATAAATAAGTTTTAATTGTTGGCAAAGGTTTGCATTGGTACAATTTCACATAACCGGCCCCGTTAGGCTGTGGAACATACGATCTCCCTGTTTCATGAACTACACTGCACAGTCTTTGCCTTAACTATATCGATTTAGCTAAGGAGGCCCGCTTTAACATCTCTCTAAAAATGCAAGCGCTAAAATCTTGATGGAATAATACAGTTGTTGGTTTTTCTTTTGGTCGATGCTGTTTGGTTTTAAAACAAGTTAATGAATTATGTAAATTAAGTGTATAGTTTTTTCTCAACAGGCTGTCGCATGTTAATTATCTATTAACAGTTGACTGAAAAATATCAGGCCGCCGGCCATAGGGCTGAACGCTATCCGGGACATTCGCAGGAAACGCTTATGCCGGGCTGTTTTCACCTGGTTGCATGGCGGCCGGGATGAATATGTTCAGTGGAAGACCGGAAAGCTGTTGCCCGCTTTAGGATGTGTATTTATATGCAGCGGGCGATATGTTCATATCTGCTTTACGGCTTCCTCCCGCGGTGTCTGTATATCTTTTGGATGGCCTGTGCCGTCTGCTATAATGCCGGCGCTCCTGATAGGCGCTTGCCATAGGTTTAAATTTGCCTGCTGCAGTGATGCAGTATCTGTGCAGTTTCTTATCATGCTCATATAATGATGGTTTCCTTATAAAACAGTTATCTATACCTATACATTTATCTCACCTCATACCATTACCGATCATCGGTTATCATAATACATTCTTCCAAAATGTTCCCCAATAACCATCTTTCCTCGATCCGATCATCATCTTCCTACAGTCACCATCTTCCTACGATCACCATCTTTCCCCGATCCGATCATCATCTTCCCACGGTCACCATTTTCCCACGGTCACCATCTTCCCACGATCACCCGGTAAAATATTCCCAAAAAAATAATTCACTTTGAAACGCAAAGTACTTTTTATACCTTTGATGCAGTTATCCCGTTATTATGAATGAATATCCATCGGGCGCGTTGCTCGTTATTTACCGAATTGGCCTCTTCCTGTTAGCTGCATATGCAGCTGTTTGGGTATTGTTCTATTATATATGGCATGAAAACGGGTTGAGGAGAGAAGTGGCATTCCTGACAGTGTTAAACGTTGCCTGGCTGGTAATAGCTGTGGTCCTGAAGGGGCTGAAACGGGGATGTCCGCTCAGACGGAAAATTGTAGCTGTATGGCTTTGTATGTTCATGCTTTCAGCGCTATGGGTGAACAGTATCGTGTACCGGACGTTTGTATCCCCTGCTGGGTGGTATGCGTTCGTATTGCTGCTGATATGGTTGAATACCTTCCTGTTGTCTTACTTCGAAGATATGCCGGCACATATCAGGGAAATACAAGCCTTTGCATTAGGTATCACCACCTGGATTTTATTGTACCTGATGGTATATCTGCTTCCCGTATATCCGTTTGCGTTGATGGCCGCCTTTCTTTTCGGCATTTCATTAACGGCATTTGCTCCACTGGCATTGACCTGGTATAACTGGCGCACTGTTCGGTATATGCTTTGGCCACAACACCGCTACCGTTGGGCCTTTCTGCTGGGAACAGGCGTTTCTTTGATGATTGTTACCTGCTTCTGTATTTATTTCGGTATTGTACAACATGATATAGAGAAACGTTACAGCCAACTGGTAAAGAGTAGGGATGTTAAGGACCCGGAAGTGACACTTGCCCGGGAGCTTTCCGGCAGCTTTATGGAAAAAAGGGTGCTGAAAGCCGGTATCGTATATACTACACCGTTATTTCGCCCCTCCGCTTCAGAGTTTGGAGTGGATGAAACCTGGGACGTTGAAATGTGCAAAAAAGGAATTCATGATCCGCTGGTCATGATAGCTGCGCTACTTTGTGGAGAATCTTCCATTCCACCGGGAGAGAAGGAAGTAATTGTCCGGCTGATGTCCGGAGAGAAATTATCACCGCGATTCAGTCTACCAGTCATTATAGATACCGCCAAAGTCCGTACGACCTCGAACCTGCCTTCCGAACACATGGCCGATGATTAATCATCATTGACTACTGCAACGCATACACGATAATATTCACGCCAAACTTCGTATTGTCCTCCGCTAGGAAACGTTTGTTGCGGAAGTCATAATCCCATTCACAGCCATAATCCTTATTGCTGTACAATACGCCGATACGTCCATTCACTTCAATGGCTTTCAGGTAATCATGTACCAGGTCGTCGCCCCAGCCATTCAGCTCAAAGGAAGTATTGGGCGGCCCCTTTTCAAATTTGAAGAAGCTGTTATAGACAGCGTGCGTGGAAGGAATCTTTTTTAAGGCATGGGGCCCAAACAGTTGCGACATCTGCGTTTCAAACGAACGGGCAAACAGCCCGTCGATGTCATGGTTGCAATCATCCACAAAAACAAAACCGCCCCGGTTGACATACTGTTTGAAATTGGCCGCTTCCGCCGCATCAAATTGTACCAGTTTATGCCCGCTCAGGTAACAAAACGGGTATTGAAACAGCTCGCTGCTGCTGAGATCTATCACCTTCTCCTGCATGGCCACCGGTATGGTGGTGTACTCAATCAGTGAATTGAGCAGGTTGGAAGGCATCCGCTGATCAGTGTCCCAGTCGCCCGACCGGTATCTTAATCTCACAAATGTAAATGTATTCCCTTGCATGCGTTTATCATTGGCTGTTGCCGCCAGTCTAATTTTTCTTCAATTTCATAATTTTATTTCGTTATTTACTAATTTATTATTTGGTTATTTTGTGTGAGAAGAAACCTGCGGGGAATTTAATAACCCGATGCCAAAATCAGAACGAAATCAAATGGGTATACAATTGCTGGAGAAGTTACCGCTGCTTAAACAGGAAATCAGAAAAGTTATTGTTGGCCAGGAAGCCGTGTTGGATGAAGTGCTGGTAGCCATGATGGCCGGAGGCCACTGCCTGCTGGAAGGCGTGCCCGGACTGGCAAAAACACTGATGGTCCGCACTCTGTCACAGGCGTTGCACCTGTCTTTCCGCAGGATTCAGTTCACCCCCGATCTCATGCCTACTGATATCATCGGTACGGAAGTGCTGGAAGAAGACCATGCTACCGGTAAAAGGTTTTTTAAGTTCAACAAAGGCCCTTTATTCGCCAATATTATATTAGCTGACGAAATCAACCGTACGCCACCAAAGACGCAATCCGCGCTGCTGGAGGCAATGCAGGAGTTTGAAGTCACCTACGCCGGACAAACTTACGCGCTGGACAGGCCGTTTTTTATCCTGGCTACCCAGAACCCGATAGAACAGTCCGGCACCTATCCCTTGCCGGAAGCACAGCTGGACCGCTTTCTGCTGTACGTTAAAATAGGTTACCCGACTGAACAGGAGGAGACAGCGATCCTCACCGGCACTACCGGCACTCGTAAAGTTGATGTGCAACCGGTACTGGATGCCAATGATATCAAACAATTACAACAGCTGGTGCGGGAAGTGTCTATAGCTGCTGAACTGGTATCCTGGGTAAGCCGCCTGGTACGCAATACCCGTCCGGACACCACCACTGTCGATTACGTGAAGGAATGGGTGCGCTGGGGCGCAGGGCCCAGAGCTGGCCAGGCACTGGTCCTTACAGCCAAGGCTCATGCATTGCTGCAGGGCCGTTATGCTGTCACCACCGCTGATATCACCGCCATGGCTTATCCCGTTTTGCGTCATCGTATCCTCATGAACTTCAGGGCGGAAGCGGAAGGCGTACATCCCGACAAAGTCACGGAGAAACTGTTACAACAAGTAGAAAGAGCGGCCACCCGCTTATCCTGATCAATATGAGCAATCTGCTGGACCCGAAAGTACTGCTGGCCATCAAAGACCTGCCGCTCGCTGCCAAAACAGCGGTCGATGGTTTTATGGCCGGAATGCATGCCAGCAGAGTGAAAGGGGCGGGGCTGGAATTCAGCCAGTACCGCAGCTATCAGCCGGGTGATGATCTTCGCTGGCTCGACTGGAAAATGTACGCGCGTTCCGACAGATACTATATCCGTGAATCGGAAATGGAAACCAGCATCGATATCAGTTTCTTGATAGATGCCAGCAATTCCATGTTGCATACGGAAGATGGTATTTCCAAAATAGATTATGCCCGTTACCTCGCAGCTTCCCTCGCCTATCTGGCCCACTTGCAGGGCGATGCGGCGGGATTGGCCGTGTTGCATAACAGCCGCCTGTTTACCATGACGGCCAGGAGAGAAGCGCAACACATGGCCCGCCTGTATTACCAGCTGGAGAAAATACAGCCCGGCGGTACTTTTACGGAACCGGCCCATTACCGCGATCTCTTCAGTGGACCGCACAGCCGGCAATTGCTGGTATTCATTACGGACTATTACGAACAGTCCAATGAAATTACCACGTTGCTGCAAACATTGTCGGCCCTGGGGCATGAGATACTCGTATTTCATCTGTTGGGAGATAAGGAACGCCGTGGCGATTTCCGTGGCTACGATGCCGTAGAAGACCTGGAGACAGGGCAGCGGCTGGAACTGACGGGCATAGCGGATACCGACTATCCTTCAAAGCTTGAACAATACAACGATCACCTGCGTACGCAATTGCTGCAGCGGCGTATCTACTACCGGCAACTCCTCTTACAGGAGCCGCTGGATACCGCCCTGCGCGATTTTTTGAACCAGCGTAATAAAATGAGAAAATAGTTTTGCTGCACCTGCTACAACCCATATGGATGACATTTGCCACCGGAATTGCTGTTCCGGTGTTTATCCATTTGTGGTACCGTCGCCCGGGAAAGGTGCTCCGCATCAGCAGCGTGCAACTGCTGGCCGCTTCTTCTGTACGGCATGCCCGTAGCTGGCGCGTGTCTGACTGGTGGCTGCTGTTGCTGCGCTGCCTGCTGATCGTCCTGCTGGCTTTGCTGTTGTCTCAGCCGGTATGGCGTAAGCCACTGACGGCCCGCACCGTGAAAGGCTGGGTGGTGACTGAGCAGGCAGCCTATCCTGCTTTCCGCCACCAGATCGATTCCCTGTTACAGCAAGGTTTTCAGCTGCATGCCACGGATACGGCGTTTACTCACCTGCGCCGTCCGGAAGAGCTCACGCCGGATACCTCGACGGCCTCTTACTGGCAGCTGCTGCAAACTCTTTCCCATAAAGTGCCTGCGGACTTACCGGTGTACCTGTTTACCGGCAACCGCCTCGCCCGTTTCTCCGGGCCAATGCCGGCAGTAGCTTTGGCGCTCCACTGGCAAACAATGACGCCGGGAGATTCGGTTGATAACTGGAACGACTATACGTACCTGCTGGACAACGACAGCCTGCGCATACGAAAGGGCAGGAGTACGCCGGCAGGGACCGTTTTCAGTTATCATGATACCCAGCCGGGCAACAGTGATACCGCGACCTTATATTATACCATTTATACAGATAAGTATCCGGAAGATGCCCGCTACCTGGAGGCAGCACTGAAAGCGGTACGGCAATATACCCACCGGAAAATCAGTCTGCTGTCTGTGAGACAGGCAACCGCTATACCTGCTTCGCAGGACTGGCTCTGGTGGCTGTCAGACAGCCCGGTGCCCACAAATATCAAAGCCGTAAGGACCATACGTTATGCCACGGGCACACCACAAACTGTATCCGCTACCATCGGCAATACTGATATTCAGGTATTCCGGCGCCTGCCGGCAACAGATACTGCCGGCGCCATGTGGCGGGACAGCTACGGTAACCCGTTGCTGACAAAAGACAACCTCTATACGCATATTGATCCAACATGGAACGAGCTCCCCTGGAGCGGGGAATTTCCGGAAAAGCTGCTGGAACTGATGCTTCCGGCTACCTGGGAAAAGCAGCATGACCGTCGCAGCATCGATACCCGGCAACTAACACTGCCTGCGCCTGCCGCCGCTGTTAAACCGGCCGTATTGCCGCAACAGGAAACTTCCCTGGAAAAAACAGTTTGGATAATCCTGTTACTGGCATTTTGCGTGGAACGATATCTTTCATCCAAAACAGCTGTAAAAAGTGAGTAACGTCAACGGTCATATGAAAATAGCAGACATCCGTGCCCGCTGGGTACGCAGCCAGCTATTGCGTTATGGCCTGTTGTCAATAGCGCTGGCAGCGCCGCTGGCATTGTTGGGGGCCATACCGGCCGTCATCGGAGGCGTATTGGCGCTAACGGCCCAGTTATGGTGGCACCAGCCCTGGCGTTTGCCGGAAGAGGAAGTGGCGCAGTACCTGAACCAGACCTTCCCGGAAATGGAGGACAGCGCAACACTGTTCTTAAAACCCGCTACAGACCGCAACCTGCTGGAAGCCCTGCAGGTAGAGAAGATAACACCCGCGTTGGAAAATATACAACTGCCCGGGAAGTTCTATAAACCGTTACGCCAGGCGGCCCTGACAACCTTGTTTATGATATTGTTCACCGTGGGTTGGCAGGTACTGAATAGCTATGTCGTCTCACATCCAACCGGTACTACAAACACTGCCGCCCCCGCAAATCGACCGGAGAAAATATTGCCCGGCATCAACAGGGTGGAGGTCACCCTGCAGCCGCCGGCGTACATGCGCCGTCCTGCCAGCACCCAGTCGGCGTTTAACATCACTGCTCCTGACAGCGCTTCGGTAAAATGGACGTTGCATACCAATGACCAGGTGCAGGAACTGATATTATTGTTTAACGACAGTACACGGCTGGAGCTGAAACCTGATGCAGCGCATACCACGTGGACGGCTACACGAACTTTGCATAAATCCGGTTTTTACCAGGTGTCCATGAATGGCCGCCTGTCCGAATTGTACCAGTTGCAACTGATAGCTGACCAGCTGCCGGTCATACGTATTACCAGCCCTAAACCCTATACCACCATTGAATTCGGACAGTCCACCAAAGTGAATGTACAGGCGGCGATCTCCGACGACTATGGCGTCCGCAACGCGTATATCTCCCTTACCATTGCCAGCGGCAGTGGCGAAGCCGTTCGCTTCAAAGACCAGGAACTGCCTTTTGATAACAACTTCAGCGTGGCACTGCCCCGGTACGAGGTCAGCAGAATGCTGGACTTGTCAGCCATGGGAATGAAGCCGGGCGATGAGCTGTATTTTCATATACGCGTTACCGATACCCGCCGGCAGGAAACCCGCTCAGATGTATATATCGTCACACTGCCAGATACCGCACAGCTCTTCAGTATGGAAGGCATGGTGACCGGCGTGGCCTTTAAGCCCGAATACTTCCGCAGCCAGCGTCAGATCATCCTGGACGCAGAGCAGCTGCTGCGGGAAAAGGACAGCATCGGCAAAGAGAAGTTCAACAGCCGCAGTAACGATCTGGGCACAGACCAGAAGCTGCTGCGCCTGCGCTATGGAAAATTCCTCGGGGAAGAATCAGCATCCAACGTAGGCGACCCGCGCGTGGCCGCGGAAGAAGGCCACGATGACCACGACCATGACCATCACGGCAAAGAAGAACACGGGGCCGCAGACCCTAAAGATTTCGGTAACGCCGCCAAAGTGCTGGACGAATTCACTGACAAACATGACAACGCGGAAGATGCCACCTTCTTTGATCCCGAGGTGAAAAAACAACTGAGGGCCACGCTGACGGAGATGTGGAAGTCGGAGTTGCAGCTGCGCCTCTATAAACCACAGGAAGCCTTGCTGTTCGCTTACAAGGCGTTGCGCCTGCTGAAGGACCTCCAGCAGCAGTCCCGCGTATACGTGGCAAAAACAGGCGTTAAAACAACGCCGCTGAAGCCGGAGAAACGGCTCACCGGAGAGCAGGATAAAATTCAGCCACGGCAACAAAAAGAAACTATCACCTACCAGGACCAGCTGTTGGCCGTGCGGCAGGCGCTGGCCGTTCTCGATGCCATGAAGCCCGGTGATACCAGCGTGAACACGGCCGTTCTCCGTGATGCTCAACAGGCGCTGGCCACACAGGCCGCTGCTATGCCGGCGGTGTACCTGCCCGTGCTGGAAGCGATGCACCACATACAAATACGCAAAGGCACGGAGAAGGATATACGTACCGCCCAACAGGGACTGCAAAAAATCCTGAAAGCACCGCCATTGCAACCGGCACCGGCACCGGCGCCGGTATCTCCTTCGTTGCCGCAACACTATTTCCATAACCTTAAAACCGGTACACCATGACCAGCTGGAACTACTTTTTGTTAGTCGCCGGCCTGATGGCTACCGGCTGGCTGATTACACAGGAGATACGGCGTCCGAAAAAAGACCGCCTCATAGCACGTATAGCCGCTACCGTTATCGCTGTGGCAGGTGTAGTGCTGGCAGGCTGGCCGTTGTATGTCGCCCATGAGGCGCCGTCGCAGAAACAGGCAGTAGCGGCGGTAGCCCCGGCCGCGGGCATCGTGGCCTGTGACTGGCCCCGCAGCCTGGCTACCGGCAGCGAATGGACCGTACAGGGAAGATACCGGAACAACACCAATAAAACCGTCACCTTACGGCTGGCCGGTTTTGACACTACGCTGGACTCCGTGGCGATAGCGCCTCAGCAAGACTCCTCTTTTTCCCTCAAAGCATGGCCGCTACACCGGGGCAGAGCGGTGTACAGGATCACCGCCATGTCTGGCAGCGATATGCTGGAACAACAGCCTTTACCGCTGGAAGTAAAGCCCACGGCGCCACTGGCGGTACTTTTCCTGGCACGGTCGCCGGACTTTGACAACCGCTTTCTGGCCGATTGGCTGGTGCAACAGGGAAATGCCGTGGCTATGCGCACCCTGGTGGCGAAAGGTAAGTACCTGCTGCGTTTCTCCAATTTTCCGGAGCAATCGCTTGATGCGCTGACACCGGCCCTGCTGGCCAAATTCGACCTAGTGGTGGCGCAAAGCGGCGCTATCGATAAAAATACCCGTTCCCGGCTGGAAGATGCCGGCATCGGACTGGTATTAAAAGCAGACAGTGCCGGCGCGCAGCCGCGCCCGCTGTCACTGAAGCTGCGTTCAGGGCTGCGCATGCCCGCCTTGTCCACAGATCCCGGACAGGCATTGCCCCAGGGCAACGGTCAGTTGCCGCTGGTAACAGACAGCCTGCATCGCGCGTATGTAACGGTGTCGCTTGCAGGTGCAGGAAAACTGGTGCGCACGCATCTCCTGAATACCTATAGCTGGCAGCTGGAAGGACAGTCCACTGCTTATGGACAATACTGGTCGGCCATCCTCGAAGCAGCTGCCCGTAAAAAGGCCACTGTGGAAAAAATAACATTTGCGCCGGCAATAGCCCGTGTGTTCCATCCACTGGATATTCAGCTGGAAACCACCGCCACACCGGCTTTACAGGCGGGTGGCGTTACGCTGCCGCTGGTACAGCATCCCTGGCTTAGTGATCGTTATACCGGCATCTGGTGGCCTGTAAAAACCGGCTGGCAACAGGTTACCACTAATACCGGCACCTCCTGGAACTATATCTTTCAGGAAGATGACTGGAAAAACCTGCCTGCCTCCACCGCTACAACGGCAGCTTCGGCATCCCGGCCAATAACCCTCGTACGGCTGTCTCCCGTTTGGTGGCTGCTACCGCTGCTACTCGCACTCATCTTTTTATGGTGGGAAAAGAAAATGTGACGAATGGCTAAAAAAAGTAAGAAAAAAAAATTAGCTTAGGATTCTGGAAGGGTTACAAGGTTTTATGCTCATGAGAATTGCATCACCATGCCGCTGATGACGCATGGAATCACAGATACCCACTGTCAACTAAAATCTAAACCAAACTAAACCGGAGGACTTTCAATTTGAAACGTAAAGATTTTATCCAGCTATCCGCAATGGGGCTGGGAGCACTTGTCCTGCCGAATTTTTCCGCTTTCGGCACACCCGTCGACCCATCACGCTTTCTCAATGATGGTATGGACGTAAAACTCAAGAAACAACTGGCAGATGTGGCGCTTAATGCTGCCCGCAGCAAAGGGGCCACGTATGCGGACGTACGCATTGGCAGGTATCTCAACCAGTTCGTCGTAACCCGCGAAGCCCGCGTGCAAAACATCGCCAACGCGGAATCGTTTGGCGTAGGCATCCGCGTGATCGCCAACGGCTGCTGGGGATTTGCCGCTACCAACGTGGTCACGAAAGAAGCCATCGCTAAAGCAGCGGAAAGGGCTGTGGCAGTGGCTAAGGCTAACTCGCGCGTAACCACTACGCCCGTGCAGCTCGCCCCCCAAAAAGGCTATGGTGAAGTATCGTGGAAAACGCCCATCGTGCAAAGCGCCTTCACCATCCCGGTGAAAGACAAAGTGGACCTGCTCCTGAATGTGAACAGCATCGCCATGAAAGGCGGCGCCAACTTCGTGAATTCCGCCATCCTGGCCATCAACGAACAGAAATATTTCGCATCTACGGACGGCTCCTACATCGACCAGGATATCCATCGCCTGTTCCCCACTTTTACGGTCACTAAGATAGACCGCAGCAGTGGCAAATTTGAAACACGCAAATCGCTCAGCTCTCCTGTAGGCATGGGGTATGAGTACCTGACGCCTACGGCGGACAATAAAGTCGGCGGTATCGTTACCCGTTATAAAGACCGGTACGATATGCTGGAAGACGTAAAAAATGCGACCGCGGACGTGGACCAGAAACTGAAAGCCAAGTCAGTGGAACCAGGCAAATACGACCTGGTACTCGATCCTTCGCATCTGTGGCTGACTATTCACGAATCGGTGGCGCACCCTACGGAACTGGACCGCGTTCTGGGCTACGAAGCCAACTACGCCGGTACCAGCTTCCTCACGCTTGATAAATGGAAATCACGCAACTTCCAGTTTGGCAGCAAGCTGGTCAACGTGGTGGCAGATAAATTACAGCCCGGCTCCCTCGGGGCCGTAGGCTATGACGATGAAGGCGTGCAATGCGGCAAATGGGACCTGATCAAAGACGGTGTGCTGGTCAACTATCAGGCTATCCGCGATCAGGCGCATATCATCGGCCTCGATCACTCTCAGGGATGCTGCTACGCCCAAAGCTGGTCTGATGTGCAGTTCCAGCGTATGCCCAACGTGTCGCTGCAGCCCGGAAAAGAAAAACTCAGCGTGGACGATATGATCAAAAACGTGGAAAAAGGCATTTACATCATCGGTGACGGCTCCTTCTCCATTGATCAGCAACGGTACAATTTCCAGTTCGGTGGACAAACATTCTACGAAATCAAGGACGGAAAAATTGCCGGTATGCTGAAAGATGTGGCCTATCAGGCCAATACACAGGAGTTCTGGAACAGCTGCACGGCCATCGCCGACAAGAGCGACTACCGCCTCGGTGGTGCCTTCAACGATGGAAAGGGACAGCCCGGCCAGTCCAACGCCGTGTCCCATGGCAGTTCCACGACCCGCTTTAATGGTGTAAATGTTATTAACACAGCAAGAAAAATCTGATCTAACGCACATGGCTATATTAAAAAAAGAAGAAGCAAAAGCATTGCTGCAAAAAGTGCTCGCCCACTCCAAAGCAGATGAATGCGAAGTGTCGCTCCGCGGGGAAGAAGGCGGCAATATCCGCTATGCGCGCAATGCCATTTCCACAGCAGGAGATATCGACAATACCACCCTGTCCGTGACGTCTTACTTTGGTAGACGTTCCGGTACCGCTACCATCAACGAATTTAATGATGCCGCCCTTGAAAGGGTGGTGCAACGCGCTGAAGAGCTGGCGCGCCTGGCGCCGGAAAACCCGGAATATATGCCGTTGCGCGGCCCGGCGGATTTTAAAGATCCCAAAACCTATGTGCCGGCAACGGCGGCCATCACGCCGGATACCCGCGCAGACGCCGTGGCCAAAAGCATACAGGTAGCAAAAGAAGCTCAACTGGAAGCTGCCGGTTTTATTGAGAACACTACCAGCTTCTCAGCCATACTCAATTCCAAAGGACTGTTCGCCTACGATACAGACACCAACGTGGTGTTTACCATCACTACCCGCAACAGCGCCGGTACCGGCTCCGGCTTCGCGGCCCGCGGGTATAACGACATCAGCCGGCTTGACACGCTCTCCGCTACCAAAATTGCGGCGGCGAAAGCTAACAGCTCCGCCGGCGCAAAAGCGATAGAACCGGGTAAATACACGGTGATACTGGAACCGGTGGCGGCTACCTACATGCTGGAAAATATGTTCCGTGGCCTCGACGCCCGCAACGCGGACGAAGGCCGCAGCTTCATGAGCAAACCCGGCGGCGGCAACCGTATCGGCGAACAGCTCATGGACGACAAGGTGACAATCTACTCCGATCCTTTCCATCCCGATCTTCCCGCTTCTACCTGGAACCGCGATGGTTTCCCCCTGGAAAAAACAGCATGGATAGATAAAGGCGTGGTCAAAAATCTCGTCTACTCCCAGTACTGGGCTAAAAACAAAGGCGTACAACCAGTACCCCAGCCCTCCAATATCATCATGGAAGGTGGCAACGCCTCGCTGGAAGAGTTGATCAAAAGCACCGAGAAAGGTATCCTGGTGTCCCGCCTCTGGTACATCCGCCTGGTGGACGCGCAAACATTGCTGTTGACAGGACTCACCCGCGACGGAACGTTTTACATCGAAAACGGTGAGATCAAATACCCGATCAAAAACCTCCGTTTTAATGAAAGCCCGGTGATCATGCTCAATAACGTGGAAGCACTCGGGAAGACGGAAAGAAGCATCAGCATTGAATCTTACCGGAGTTACCTGATCCCGCCGATGAAGATCAGGGACTTCACGTTTACGTCTCTTTCCGACGCTATCTAAAAGATTATCTTGATAGAATTGATGGATGTTTTGTTCGCTGTAACTTGTTATCTTTAAGAATAATGAAGACGGCCAACGGGACATCCATTCTTTTTCAATAACACACGTCACCCAAACTCTTAACGCCAAATATGCTCCATGTAACAAAGCTCAACACAAAGTACTAATCCCTTATTGCTAACAATCAAGATCACTCCTTTAATCCTGCTATAATGAAAAGAAGAGAATTTCTCCATTACACAGGCCTCGGATTGGGCGCAGGACTGCTGTCCCAGATCCCGATCATCGGAAAAGCGGTTCCGCTGGAAGCTCCCTGGTACACCATCGACGTGGCTAAGAAAAAAGAGCTCGCTGATGTGGCCCTCAACGCTGCCCGCAGCAAAGGCGCTACCTATACCGATGTACGCATAGGCCGTTATCTCAACCAGTTTGTCATCACCCGGGAAGACAAAGTGGAAAACGTGGTCAACACTGAATCCTATGGCATCGGTATCCGCGTGCTGGCCAATGGCAGCTGGGGCTTTGCCTCTACTGACCAGATGGACAAAGACAGCATTGCCCGCACTGCTGCCACCGCTGTGGCCATCGCCAGGGAGAACGCCCGCCTGCTGACCACTCCCGTACAACTGGCCCCACAAAAAGGTTACGGCGAAGTCAGCTGGAAAACCCCCATCGAAAAAAATGCATTTGACGTTCCCGTAAAGGAAAAGGCAGACCTGCTCCTCTCTGTCAGCGATGCGGCCATGAAAGGCGGCGCTGACTATGTAGGCTCCTTTATGTTCCTCGTAAATGAACAGAAATACTTCGCTTCTTCCGACGGGTCCTATATAGATCAGGACGTACACCGTATCTGGCCTACGTTCCAGATCACCAAGATCGATAAGGCCACCGGTAAATTTGAAACACGCAACGCCCTCAGCTCCCCCCGCGGCATGGGCTATGAATACCTCATTCCCCGTGAATCAGATAAAATACATGGCGTAACAACGTTGTACCGTGACCGTTATGACATGCTGGAAGATGCCCGCCAGGCAGGCACGCAGGTAGGAGAGAAGCTGAAAGCCAAATCCGTGGAACCGGGAAAATATGACCTGGTGCTGGACCCCTCGCACCTGTGGCTGACCATCCACGAATCGGTAGGACACCCCACAGAACTGGACCGCGTATTAGGCTACGAAGCCAACTTCGCCGGCACAAGCTTCCTCACATTGGATAAATGGGAAAGTAAAAAATTCCAGTTCGGCAGTCCGCTCGTCAACATTGTGGCAGATAAAACACAACCCGGCTCCCTCGGTGCCGTAGGGTATGACGATGAAGGCGTGGCCACCCAGAAATGGGACCTGATCAAAAACGGCGTGCTGGTCAACTACCAGGCTATCCGTGACCAGGCGCATATCATCGGCCTTAACCAATCACAGGGCTGCTGTTATTCGCAAAGCTGGTCTGATGTGCAGTTCCAGCGTATGGCCAACGTGTCGCTGCAACCAGGCACTGCTCCGCTCACGCCGGCAGAACTGATAAAGAACGTGGAAAGAGGCATCTTCATCGCTGGCGACGGTTCTTTCTCCATCGACCAGCAACGCTACAACTTCCAGTTTGGCGGCCAGCTTTTCTATGAGATCAAAAACGGTCAGATAGTAGGCATGCTCAAAGATGTGGCTTACCAAAGCAACACCCAGGAATTCTGGAACTCCTGTAAAGCGATCGCTGACAAGCGGGACTACCGCCTCGGCGGCTCCTTCTTCGATGGAAAGGGCCAGCCTTCACAGGTGAGCGCCGTTTCCCACGGCTCAGCGACCGCCCGCTTCAATGGCGTAAACGTTATTAATACAGCTAGAAAAATTTAATATATGCCGATACTCACTAAAGAAGCAGCACAGGCATTATTGAAAAAAGTGCTTGCCTATTCAAAAGCAGACGAGTGCGAAGTCTCTATTTATAGTGGCGATTCCGGCAATGTGCGCTATGCCCGTAACGAAGTGTCCACCAGCGGCGCCAATAGCAAAAGCATGCTGGTTGTTTCTTCCGCCTTCGGGAAAAAACTGGGCACTGCCACCATCAATGAGTTTGATGATGCCTCCCTCGAGAAAGTAGTCAGAAGAGCAGAGGAACTGGCCCGCCTTGCGCCGGAAAACCCGGAATATATGCCGATCCTCGGGCCGCAACAATATGGAGAAGGCTCCGGCGGCTACAACAAAGACACCGCCGCGGTAGATCCGGCCTACCGTGCGGACGCGGTCGCCCAAAGCCTTACCATTACCAAACAGAACAAACTGGTGGCAGCAGGATTCCTCGAAAATACAGTGGCCTCCTCTGCTATGATGAACTCTAAAGGACTGTTTGCGTATAACAGTTCCACCGAGATCAATTTCAGTATCACTGTTCGCTCGGAAGACGGCACCGGCTCTGGTTACGCCTCCAAAGCATACAACAATGTAAAGAAACTGGACGCGGCAAAAGAGACCAGCATCGCGGCGCAGAAAGCCAGCGGCTCCAAAGGCGCCAAAGCCATTGAGCCGGGCAAATATACCGTGATCCTGGAACCTGCCGCTTCCATCGTACTGATCGAGCAGCTCGTCAATAACCTGGACGCACGCAGCGCAGAAGAGGGCAGGAGCTTCCTCAGCAAAGCCGGTGGCAAAACAAAACTGGGCGACAAACTCATGGACGACCAGGTGACCATCTATTCTGATCCGTGGCATCCGGATATGCCTACATCACCCTATAACAACGATGGCCGCCCTCAGGAAAAAATCACCTGGATCGAAAAAGGAGTGGTGAAAAATATGTACTACTCCCGCTACTGGGCACAGAAGGACAACGTAAAGGCCATTCCCGGCCCGGACGCGTTTATTATGGAAGGCGGCACCGCTTCGCTCGAGGAGCTGATCAAAAGCACCGAGAAGGGCATCCTGGTGACCCGCCTCTGGTACATCCGCCCGGTAGACCCGCAAACACTGCTTTTTACCGGCCTTACGCGTGACGGGACTTTCTATATCGAAAACGGCGTGATCAAACATCCGGTGAAAAACTTCCGCTTCAACGAAAGTCCGGTGATCATGCTTAACAATGTGGAAGCGCTGGGCATACCGGAAAGAGCTGTCAGCGGCGAAAGCAATTCAAGTGCTATCCTTCCGCCCATGAAACTGCGTGACTTCACCTTTACCTCTTTATCAGATGCTATCTAGAATTACGAATTAAGAATTACGAATTACGAATTAAGGGCTTCTTCATAGAAAGGTTTTTAATGAACCGATCTATAAGGAAGCCCTTAATTCGTAATTCGTAATTCTTAATTCGTAATTAACTCTTCAGTTTCCTTATGCCTGGGTTGATACCAGATGTAATAATATGCCAATATCAACAGCCCCGATACAAATGGCACCAGTGCCAGATGTTTGTATGTGACCGCTCCCCATACGGTCAGCATATCAAAGTGGAAGAACTCGCTGATCATCCAGTAGGAGTTGGCCGTTATCCAAAGGGAAATAGCCACATTATGGCATAGCTCCGACATGAACTGCCGCGTACGCCAGGCGATCACCAGGGAAATGATCAGCGTGGGAAAGATCATGGCCACACCCAATGGTTTCCAGATCATACACCAGCTGATATCTTTCAATAACCAGAATACAATATGCAGGTTTTCCATTCTCCGGTAACTCAGGGGGATACTGTATACCGGCGTATCTTTGGTGTCTTCGCGCATGCTGTGTGTCAGATTTTAAGTTGATAAGACCGCAAAAATATAAAAACAGCTGCACAACGGGCACGAAATTTTGCATGAGAATAAATGTTTATATTCGCTGGCATGAACGAATTTTACTGGTCATTCCGGAATACCCGCTTTCACGGCATCAGCTGGATACCTGAGCACTTCAGCCGGGTGATGGTCCTCGTGCACGGTATCGGTGAAGACGTGGGGCGGTACGATCATGTGGCCCGTTTTTTTAACGGGGAAGGATATGCGGTGCTGGGCATTGATCATTACGGCCATGGTAAGAGCGACGGGAAACGGGGCGCTACGCCAGGTTTTGAATACATGTTCGACTATGAAGCGGCTTTTCTGGCTTATGCGAAGGAGTTGTACCAAAAGCCGGTGGTCATGTACGGGCATAGTATGGGCGGTGGCCTGCTCACCGGTTTCCTGTTGCACAGAACGCCAGATATACTGGGGGCCGTTATCTCCGCGCCGGCGCTGATCGTCGCCAAACGTCCGGGCAGCTTCCTCCGCGGCCTGTTGCGTGTACTGAACAGGATCGTGCCCAATCTCCGGTTGAACCAGGGACTGGACATCACCAAAATATCGCATGACACGGATGAAGTGGAGAAATTCCGGCAGAACCCTCTCCGGCATGACAAGATGAGCGTGCGCCTGGCCAGTGATATGATACACAACGGCCTTTGGTGCCTGGAACACGCCCAGACCCTGCAAATACGTTCCCTGTTGATTCATGGGGGAGAAGATGAATTCACCGCGGTAGACGGCTCACGCCTTTTCGCGGAAAGGGCACCGGCCAGCCTGCTCACCTACCGCGAATGGCCCGGCGATTACCATGAACTGCATAATGAAATCAACCGGCAGGAAGTACTGCTTTTTGTGGCAGGATGGTTAAGCGCTTTGCGCTAGTGCAGATACCCTGCGTAGTAATCATCTATCTTCACTATAAATAACCGTTCTGTAAAAAGAACCCCAATTCGTAATTCGTCATTCGTAATTCGTAATTGAAATATCCTATGGCCATCAGAAAACGAAAGGAGAGTGCCGACCTTACCGTTAACCCGGGATCGGACGTTATCCTCAACATCACCATCGGCAATGCCCAGATCGGCGCCAGCGTGGTACGTTTTGACAAAGACACGGACGCCCTGGCAAAGGGTGAGATCCGTAACCTCCGCCTGGGCGCAGCGGCAGACCTGAAAGGCAAAACACTGAAGGTGACCACCAATGTGCTGGACACCAACAGCCTCACCAACGGAATTGTCGTTACCTACGCCTTCAGCACCTGTACACCTTCTGTTATCCTTTACCAGGATGAAGTAAAAACAGACGGAGATATTATGTCTTTTTTGCTGGACTTTAATTTTAAGTAAACCATGAAAAAGTTATTCTGGTGGGTGTTGCTCCTCGCAATCGCCCGCCCCGGCTATGCCCAGTTCCAGGATTCCCTGAAGATATCCGATATGACCATGCCTTCATCGCCAGGGCTTATACTGGCCGACAAAGCGCCGGCGGCCATCGACAAGCCCACCAACCCTAAAGCCTTTGGGATCAGCCTTATCAACCTGTGGCAGGGCGGGGCGGTAGATGTAACGCCCTATTGGCTCACAAACAAACCGAACCTCACTTTTGAAAAGTACCTGAACAACAATTTCCCGGTACTGCAAACATTCAACATATCGGCAGCCACTTTCAGAACAGATACCACTACCAGTATATCTGCAGGCTTTCGCACACAGGTGTTCCGGTTTTATTACCGCCGTAACCGCGAAGCCATGTTACAAAAGAAAAAGGAAATAGAAGCGCTGCTGGCAGTAGAAGATCCGTCGCAATTGGATACCGTGGCGCTGGCGCAAAAGAACAGGGAGTTACGCGATATGTTTGATGTGCAGCGTAATAAAGGCCTCGTGATCGTGGAACTGGCAGGTGCGCTGGCCGGCAGCGCGCCGGGGAACCGCTTCAAAGACCTGGCCTCCAGCCGCTCCGGCATATGGACCAACATCCGCTGGGCGCCGGGCAAATTCCCGCTCGACTTCATTGCCCTCGGCCGCTATATCTGGAACAATCAGGACGTCTATTCCGGCAGCTTCCCGTACAACAGCCAACTGCTGGACTACGGCCTCTCCGCCAACTATCAGAAAGGCCGCTTCGACCTCTCCGCTGAATATGTGAACCGCCACGATCTGAAAAACGGCCAGCACTACGACCGCCTCGCCTTTGTGACCAACTTCATGATCAGCGACAGCTTCTACGCAGTAGCAGCATTCGGCAAAAATTTCGACCGAATGGATAACATCCTCGCAATACTGGGCATCAAATTTGCGCTGTCTAAAGAAATCGTACGCCTTAATAACGGCCACTAACTAACCCATTATAAATAAGCCCCCGGTGAAATCTTCACCGGGGGCTATCTGTTTATTGTCATGACATAAATCGCTGTTTAAAACCAGGCATTGTTGTACCACCGCATCACAACAGGTTATCGCCAAAGAATTAAGCACAACGCAGCCCAGGGCTTCAGCCCTGGGAACCGGAAATTATGGGTTCGTAGACCACATAGACGCCGTCTTCAGCACCACTCTTCTGTTCATCTTCAGTTGCGCTACAATCAGTTCTGCGAGGTCTTCCGGCTGTAACACCTTCTCCGGATTGCCGTCTGTCAGGTTGAGTTCTTTGGCCATGTCAGTGGCGATGGTGCTCGGTGTGAGCGCGCTCACGCGGATATTGTGTTTTCTCACTTCCAGCATCAATGACTCGGTAAGGCCAAGCAGCCCGAACTTGGAGGCGCTGTAGGCGCTGGTGAGTGGGGCGCCGCGTTGGCCGGCGGTAGAAGATATGTTGATGATATCGCCTGTCTTGCGGGCAATCATATCAGGCAATACCGCACGGGTCACATAATATACGCCCAGCAGGTTCACCCGGATAATATCTTCCCATTGTGCAGGCGTAAGCTCCATGAAACCGCCGAAAGCAGCAATGCCGGCGTTGTTGATCAGAATATCGATGTTGCCCAGTTGTTGCGTGAGACTGGCCACTGCTTTGTCCACTTCTGCCATCACCCCCACGTCAGCAATAGCGTAGGCTGCCTTCACGCCCATACCGGTGAGCGTTGCAACGACTTCCTGTAACGGGCCTTCGCTGCGTCCTATTAAAGCAATGTCTGCCCCTTCCTGTGCCAGCGCTACCGCTACCGCACGTCCTATGCCCTTGCCACCACCGGTGATCAGCACTTTTTTTCCTTGTAATGATTCCATATGAAACTGCTTTTAAGACCACAAAGATAACACCCATGAAGCGAACGGCAGGCAGGGGAACGCGTTAATTTTTGTTTATCTTCGTTTTTCTAAGGCTTTACACGTATGATAACTCTTTCCAACGATCAGCTGACAGTCTCGCTGGCCACCACCGGCGCTGAGCTGCAACATATTATCCGCAAAGACAACGGACTGGAATACCTCTGGAGCGGAGATCCCGCTGTATGGGGCAAAAAAAGCCCGGTGCTGTTCCCTATCGTAGGCGGATTAAAAAACAATACCTACACGTATAACGGTAACAGCTATACGCTGGGAAGGCACGGGTTTGCCCGGGAAAGCGAATTTGAAGTGCTGACGCAATCTACAGAGGAGGTAACTTTCCGGTTGACTGACAACGAGGCCACCCGGGCCGTATATCCGTTCCGGTTCGACTTCCGCGTCCGCTATTCCCTGGTCGGTGATACGCTGAAAGTGACTTACCATGTTCACAATACGGACGGTAAGGAGCTTTTGTTCTCCGTAGGCGGCCACCCTGCATTTAAAGTGCCTCTGGTGGATGGCACAGACTATGAAGACTATTTCCTCACCTTCAATAAGACGGAAACTGCCGGCCGCTATCCACTGTCACCCGGCGGACAAATAGAGCTGCAACCGGTGCCCTTGCTGGACAATACCCAACAGCTGCCGCTGAAAAAATCACTGTTCCTGGAAGATGCCCTCGTCTTTAAATCACTCGCATCAGACGCCATCAGCATCAACAGCGGTAAAACACCGCATGGCCTCACCGTAACATTCGGCGGTTTCCCTTTTATGGGCATCTGGGCAGCGAAGAACGCGGATTTTGTATGCATTGAACCGTGGTGCGGTATTGCAGACAACGTGGCGGCCACCGGTGAACTGGCGGAAAAAGAAGGCATCAACAGATTGGCGCCCGGAGCTTCATTTGAACGTACCTGGACGGCGACCTTTTTCTAAACTATACCATGAACTATAAGATCATCCTGGATGAAGAAGCCCTGAAAGCCTTCATCGACTGGCTTCCTGAATGTAACGAACAGGAACAGTACTACGTGTCCCTGCTGGCCCGCACCAAATACCTGGAAGAAGGCCACGGCTTTAAATCAGATAAACAACAACTGAAACGGTTTACCAGCAAAAAAGAAAACATGCTGGAGAAAATCCGTCAGCTCGAATGCGCTGTAGGCGCCTATACACAGCGGGGAATGCCTATCCCGCAGGAAGCCCTGGCATTGTACATCAGCATCAATCCCCGCGACCTGTGGAAAGCTACCTTTGCTTCACTGGTCACCTTCGCGGAAAATATTCAGGCCAACGCCAGCGCAAAAAATCCTCACCAGGAGGTGATGAGCGCTATTCAGCAATCCTGCAGCAACAAGTATTATATCGATATCGATGTGGATGCGAAAGATCCGGCCATCCTGGAAAAAATAAAGGAATATGTCAATCCTTCCTGCCTGACAGTGGTGGAAACAAGGGGCGGTTATCATGTGTTGGTGGAACTGGCAGCATTGGACCCCGCTTTGCGGAAATCGTGGTATCCCAATATTATGAAACTGCCAAACGTAGATCAGAGCGGCGATAATATCATCCCGGTGCCAGGCTGCACCCAGGGCGGGTTTACACCGAAATTCATTTAGGAATTTTTTGAGTTGCGGATTTTGGGATTGATGACCTGATGAAACGTTTACGTCAACAGACACTAACCCCAAAATCCGTAAATCAAAAAATCAGCAAATCAAAAATTATATCCTGCTTTCAGGCCCCAGAATCCATGGGTGCCATCCTTAAACCAGGCTTCATATTTACCTTCCACATCCAGGCCCAGTAAACGGATGCCGATGCCCGGAGCAAATAATGCACCCATGCCATTGTTGTAATCGCCGGTGAAGTTCACGGTACCACCTTCTGCTTTCACATACAGGATGGATACCAGGTTGTAGCGCAGGCCCAGTCTCACCGGTATTACTTTAGCAGAAGCATAACTGATGTTGTTGTCGCTTTTGCCTTTGAAATACATAAAACCGACAGAACCTACGGCAGTCAGACCCGCCACCAGTTTTACGTCAGCACCCAGCCCTACGCCAAAACCCGGCTTGTGGGAGTTGCTGAAATCACCGGTAGGAAAACCAGCTTCTACATAAGGACCAATACTGAATCGCTTTAACTGTGCCTGCGATTGTTGTGCACAGAGGCATACCGTTAACATGACTGCGATGAACGCCAGGATGTTTCTTTTCATAAGAACAAATTTTCAGAGGAAATGGTGGTAGTATCGTAATAACCCCAAAAATAAGGAAGAATTACGAATTCAGCACTGCTTCCTTCGGAATAGACAGCTGATGCCCATGTCCGTTGCCGTTATACTCCGGTGATACCGGGGGCTCAGCAACTATTTTCGGGGGTATCAGCTTGTATACCACCGGCGTAACAATCCTGGACAACAGGGTGGAACTGATCAGGCCTCCTATCAATACTATGGCCAGCGGCGCAATCATCGGGTTGGTAGAGATGGCGATAGGTATCAGTCCCCCGATAGCGGTCAGCGATGTTAATACGATTGGCAGAAACCTGATTTCGCCGGCTTCCCGTATTGCCTCTTCCAGTGATTTGCCCTGTGCCCGCAGCTGGTTGGTGAAATCCACCAGCAGAATGGTATTCTTCACTTCAATGCCCGCCAGGGCAATCAATCCTACAATGGCAATAAAGGAGAGTGAATTGCCGGTCAGCCACAAGGCCACGGCAGCGCCTACAATGCCCAGCGGAATCACAGACAACACGATCAGTGTACTCTTGAAAGTCTTGAACTCCAATACCAGCACAGCAATGAACAGGAAGATGGTCACAATGATGATACTCATAAAACCACCGAAAGAATTGTTCCTGCTCTCCACTTCACCGCCCATTTCATAGGAATAACCTTTCGGCAGCTGCAGCTGGTCCATCTGCCGGATAACGTCATTGATCACACGGTCTGGCAGGAACCCTTTTTTTACAAAGGCCCCCACGGCCACCAGCCTGTTTTTCTCCTGATGATTGATGCTTAAAGGGGAAGTCTCCAGTTTCACGCTGGCCACCTGCGACAGCGGAATGGCGGTACCGGCCGCATTGTTGACATACAGGTCCCGGAACACGTCCAGCGTAGGCTTGCCGCTTTTTTGTTTGGTGACAAGGATATCGTAATCGGTATCGTTTTCGTCATTATACCTGCCGAGGTTAATACCGGCGATGGCTAAACGTACGGCCCGGTCTATATTTACAGTGGGGATGCCCAGCTGTTGCGCTTTTTCGCGGTCAATGTTTACCCGGATGTCTGATTTCAGGGTGCTGACAGGATTGTTGATATAGATGGTGCCGGGCGTTTTCTCCAGCATCCTTTCCACCCGTGCGGCCAGTGTACGCAGGGTGTCCAGGTTATCGCCAAACAGCCTTACTTCCACGGGGGCGGTAATGGGTGGGCCCTGCTCAAAATTTTTCACTTCCACTTTGGCGCCGGGATAAGGTGTCCATTTTTTCCGGAGTTTTTCGATGAGGGCCAGTTTGTCATCCGGGCTGGTGTTCGGGTCCAGCTGGATGAACAGCTGAGCGTAGTCGCTGTGCTCATTTTCCTGTACTTCGTTGTAATAGATACGGGGATTGCCTTTCCCGATATTGCTGGCCACATAGCGGATGCTCTTTTCCTGCTTCAGCTCTTTCTCCAGTTTCTCTACGATGCTGTTGGTATAGGCAAGATTGGACTGGGGCGGCGTCAGTACGTTGATCAGGAACTGTGGTTTCTCTGAAGCGGGGAACAGGCCAAAGCCTACCGCTTTCATGAGCACCATAGAGCCGCCGAACAATACCAAAGACACGAGAATGGTCAGTACCGGGCGGTGCAGGGCTTTGTCCAGCAGCCTGGCATAACTGCCATGGATCAACTTTTTCAGCAGGCGCATAAAGATGTTGCCTTCCGGGTGGCCGCTATGCGTTTTCAACAAACGGCTGGCGAGGAATGGAATGATCGTCAGTGATACGACCATGGATGCCAGTACGCTGAAAATCACGGCCAGCGGCATGCTGCGGATAAAGCCGCCGCTGCCTTCCGGTAAAAACACCAGCGGCATAAAGGCGATGATCAGCGTAGCGGTGCAACCAATAACGGCCATGCCTATCTGAGAAGTGGCTTTCAGGGTGGCTTCCATGCGGGAGTGCCCTTCCAGCATCCAGCGTTCTATATTTTCAATCACCACAATACTGTCATCTACCAGCAGGCCAAGGGCCACTACCAGGCCTACGATGCTGAGCTGGTTCAGGTTGTAGCCGAAGAGGCGCAGTAGTACAATGCCAATGGAAAGGGACAACGGAATAGAGATCATTACGATGAGGGCGGGCCGCTGACCTAACGGCAACAGGGTAAACGCCACCAGCGCGATCGCGATCAGGAAATCTTTGCCGAGGCCGCTCAACCGGTGGTTTACCGCGTCTGCCTGGTCAAAGTACTGCACCATGTCTATGTTGGCAGGTAATGTCTTTTTAAACTGCTCGATCACCGGTTTGTATTGCAGCTGCGTTTTGCTGATGTTCTCTCCGGCTTTCTGTGCGGCAGACACGCTCACGCTGCGGTGCCCGTTGAGCCGTGCAAAATACTTCTCATCTTCAAAACCATAATACACTTTTGCGATATCTTTCAGGAAGATGTTTTTGCCATTGGCGGCGGTAACAATCGTGTTGTTGATCTCATCGATGTTTTTGTAGTTGCCGCTGGTTTTGATGTTGAAGCTTTTATCGCCCGCATCGATGCTGCCGCCGGGGATATTGGCCATTTCGCCCTGGATGGCGCCCATGACGGTGCTGACGGGGATGTGCAGCTGTGCCATCTTGTCGAGTTCCAGTTCCACGCGTACCTGCTGGTCGGGGAGGCCGTGTATCTTCACATTTTTCAGGCTGGAAACTTTTTCCAGGTCTTCCTGTAATTTTTCGGCATAATACCGCAACTTATCTCTGGAGGCATTTTCTGATATCAGTGCTACCTGGAGCACATTTACATCAGAGGGCTCCAGTTTTTTTACCTCAATGCTGTAGATGTCGGCCGGGAGCGTGGCTTTTTTGTTGTTCACCTCTCTGACCAGCTCCTGGTATTTCTGGTCTACGTTGGATTCGTATTTGTATTCCACGCGCAGTACGGCCACGCCGTCGCTGATAGCGGTACGGAGCCGTTTGATATCAGCGAGGCCGTAGATATCTTTTTCGAGCGGGTCTACTACCAGGTCTTCCATGTCTTTGGGACTGGTGCCGGGATAGATGACCACTACGGTAAACTGTGGCGCCTGCATTTCCGGGTCTTCGGAGCGGGGCATATTGAGGATGGTTGTGATGCCGAGCACAATGATCATCAGGAAGATGACGAGGGTGAACTGGTAGTTCTTGACGGCGTAACCGGATATTTTCATGGCAGTAGTGTTATTGGATGATACGGATACGGGATTCGTCTTTCAGATAGGCGCTGCCGGAGATGATCAGGGACCGGGCCTGTTCCATGCCCTGGCTGATGAGCACCTGGTCTTTTTCCATGCCGGCGATGGTGACGGGGATGCGGTGGGCGGTTTTGTTGTCGTTGGTCACAAACACATAGCCGCTGTTACCGTTGCCATCGAGCAGGGCTGCATAGGGGATGCTCCAGGCAGTGCCGCCGCCGGTGCCGCCCGTGGTGATGTGGCACCTGCCGAACATACCGGTGGCAATGGCGGCGGGCTTGCTGCCGCTGAGTTGTACGTCTATCACGAAGGTGCCGCTGGCGGCGTCAATGCCTTCTGATTTGCGTGTTACGCTGCCGGTAAATGTTTCTCCTGGCAGGGAAGGGGTTTCAACGGTGGCTTTGTCACCGGTGCTGACTTGTGCCCACTCTCTGTCTGTGACACCTATACGAAGCAGCCAGTGAGCGCTGCGGGCGCCGTTGATTTGTAGGACAGCCGTGCCGGCGGAAACAAACTGGCCGGGGTTGGCGAGTTTGCGGAGCACATAGCCATCCTGGGTGGCGCGGATGGCGGAATAGCTTTTGTTGAACTGCGTGGAGCTGAGTTGCTGCCGGGCCATGTCCAGCGCGGTCTTGCTGTTCTGCAGCTGTTCCAGCGTGGCCACGCTGTCATTGTGCAGGTTTAGCGTACGCTGATAGTCACGTTGCGCTTTCTCAAATCCCAGCTGCGCCTGTTGCACCTGTGCATCTATCTCGGTCATGTTCAGCGTAGCCAGCAACTGTCCGCTGCGAACGGCATCACCTTCTTTCACAAGGATAGTATGGATGATGCCATTGGTTTTGAAAGAGAGGTTCACTTCATCGTCGGTGGTGAACTGCCCGGAGGCATGGATGGATACAGCGCTGCCGCGTTTTTCCAGTGGTATCACTTTCACCGGTATCACATCGGTGCTGTCAGTATTACTGGCCGCGGTCTTTTTGTCGCCGCAGGCAAAAAACAGCAGGGAGAGCGGAAGCAGGAGAAAAGTATTTTTCATGAAAGTATTTTTATGGTTGAACGGATTCGATATTGTAAGAGGCTTGTGCACGTTCTACACCGGCGTATGCCGTTTGTACGGCGGCCTGTGATACCGCCATCTGTAGCTGTGCCTGTGTGAGCTGGTTTTGCGCATCTACCAGTTCTATGTAGAGCAGTTGCCCTTCCTTGTATACTTTCAGCTGATCGCGGTAGTAACGCTGTGCGAACGACAACTGGCTTTCTGCGGTGGTCAGGTTACGCAGTGCGGTGCGATAGTTATTGCCGGCCTGGTATAGCTGTAGCTGTAATGCGTCTGTCGTTTGTGCGGTGGCGTTCTCAATGGCCTGTATGTCCAGCGTGGCCTGCTTAATGCGGTATTTGTACTTATGAGAGCCAAACAGGGTCCATTCGAGGTTTACACCGAAGAGATAGTAGCGGGACTTGTCATCAAAACGGAAGGCGGTAGACTGTGACCCGAGATCAAGGAAGGTGCTCAGGCGCGGGATGATATAGGCTTTCTGCAATTTTTCGTTTAGGCGGTACGCGGTAGCGGCGCTTTTGTATTGCTGCAGCTCTTCTCTTCCGCTGATATTATTGCTGCCGGCGAGGGGAGCAGGTGGGTTGGCCAGCAGGCTGCTGTCCAGCGCGATGTCCCCGTTCAGGTCGCGGTTCAGCAGGAAGTTGAAATATGCCCGCGCATTCTGTTGTTCGTTAAGCGCCTTGCTGATAGCCGCATCTGTTTTTTCCTTTTCGGTCTGGGAGCGGTATAGGGCGGTATTGTTACGGACACCGTTACGTACCATGCTTTCATTGATACGGATGCTTTCCTGTATCAGCGAGAGGGCATTGCGGTAAATGGCCACTGCCTGGGATGCCTGATAATACTGGAAGTAGGCGGTTTTGATGTCTTGTACCAGTTGCCTTTTGTATACGTTGACTGCCGCCTGTTGCCGGGTCAGCTCTTCCTTTTTGATTTTCTGGTTGTAGTAGATCTCAGCATTGATCAATGGCAGGCTGGTCCTGAATTTGGCATCATAGAAGTTGTCAGGGTTCAGCAATACGGACACATTGTCTACCTGTGGAAACTGATGACTGTTGGTCAACTGGTTCAGGCTTGAATACACGGGGTTCAGCAGGTCGCCGATAGGCATATCGATAGTACGGCCGCCGCCGGCTTTGGTGTAGTTGCCCATAAACGTTATGTTGGGTCCAAAGAGACTTTTGGCCTCCTGCAGGGCTGCCAGTGATTTGTCGAGCTGAAAACGCTGGTCTTTGAGGCCTTTGTTGTTGCTGAATGCCTGCCGGATATATTCGTCCAGAATACCGGCGGCGTGGTCAGAGTAGGCACTGCTGCTGTCATGGCCGGGCTTTGCCGCCGGGAGAACTGCCGCGCCGCCGGCAGCCGGGTACGACATACCGGGGGCTGCTACCAGTGCGTTTTGAGGAGAAATTCCTTTCCCCGCATATTGGGCCATCACACTCCATCCCGCGACCAGCAATGGTATTAACATTGCTCCTTTTGTGATGATTGTTGACATAATGAACGGTGTTTATTTATCTTGAAAAAAATAAGCCCGGAGGGCCGTTGTTGTCAATGTTTATATACTGAACAGTGTTTAATGCCGGTGTTTTAAAAAGGCCCGTGGGCCTTTTTACCTGCTGCTGTTAGCAGCGTGAGTTCCTTGCAGTTCCGTTTTTTTTGCCGTTATCAGTCCGGATCTTTTTCCTTCTTCATCATCGGGATGTTCTTAGTTGAATTCATCACCTCAGCAACGACAAGCGTTCTTTGCCCACATCGCTTTTCCTGTTCTCAATACTTTATTACGTCCAGGTATTCCCTGATGGAATCATCAATGCTTACGTTCAGCGTTTTATCGGGCAACCTGCATACCTTCAGCCGTGAACGAAGGTCCAGGCTGATCAGGCCGTGCGCAAAAGCCCAGATAGACATTGCAGCGATGGTCGGGTCTTTGAAACGTATTTTTTTCTTTTCGATACATTCCGCTACCAGGTTGTACAATGCGTCATATGCAGGATCGCCGTTCTCCCATTTCTCTTTTTCATGCTCTGCATTCATGGGCGCTTTGATGATAAACATCAAATCATACAACTCCGGGTTCTGCCGGTAAAAACCAACATAGGCCCATGCCAGCTGCTCCAGCCTCTCCAGCGGGTCTGCCGCGGTAAGGTCACGCGCAAAATGCTCTGACAGCGTGCCAAAAGCTTCCTTCTGCACGTCATATAACAGCTCGTCTTTGTCTTTGTAATACAGGTAAATAGTGGCAGGGCTGTATTCTATCCTGTCTGCTATGTTTCGGATAGATACTTTCTCGTAACCCTCTTCCACAAACATCTTGATCGCCGCGTCCACAATGCGCCTGCGCATATCCGCCCGTTCACGCTCTTTTCTTTCTGCAATGCCCATGTGAAAATGTTTACGCTGCAAATATACTGAACGGTGTTTAGTTTCCAAATTAATAGTCAGGAATTTTTTCTGAGTGGCAGTAAGCTATTTTAAATGAGCTTCCTACATATTTTACTTTTGTATGTAGGGAGATAGACAAGCATGCCTCTCTTAGCATTTCCCTGGGTAGGTGCAAGCCATTAACTATGTCAGGTAATGGAACAGCATCTAAAACTTCCGCTGAAACACCAGGTAGATATCATACTGGTTCTGATAATCAGTATTGGTGATCTTCTGATTGATCCACGTACCGAAAAGTCCCACGGTGGTACGGTACCGGATCACCTTCTGATAACCGGTGCCGACGCTGTGTGTCAGCAGGCCCGAAAGCTCAGGGAACCGTATCAACCGGCTACGGTCATCAGGAGAAGTACCAATACCCGCTATCAACGTCACAAAATCCTGGTGGTTGTTCATATAATACCGCGTGGTCAGATTAAAGGCGGTATAAAAGTCGGAAGACTCGCTGATAAAATACGCCCGCAAATTCACCCAGAAATCGCCGAAAGGCCGCGCTACAGAGGTCACCCCGGTGAAACTGTTGGAACTGTCAAGGTTCAGGTAACGTGCTCCCAGCTCTACTTCTATCTGGTTGTGAAAAGTCTTGAAAATAGAATAGGCTGCCCGCACTTTCGGAAACACATCGTAATTGGAATAAGCCAGCAGTCCGTAGGAATACAACGATGGCCGGTGCGTATAGTACAATTCTGCTTCTCCCTGTATCCCGTTGCCGGTCTGCCTTCCGGCATAGTTCACCCGGAAAGCGTAGGACCCTCTTTTGAAATAACGCCGGTATTCTACAGTGGCGATATTGTACTTGTTACTGGAAAAATCATAGGACGAATTCAGATAGTACAAGGCAAACTGATTTTTCAGGGTCTTGCTTTCGAGCATGTACAGGTAATCCCTGTTGGGCGTGCTGGGGTCCAGCTGTACTACGGAATCCATCGCCAGCGCGGCGGCTACATAGTCTTTTTTATTTTCGAGCGTATTGGCCCGTTTCAGCAGAAACGTTTCATGACGGGGATAATAATGCAGCGCCTCTCCGGCATAAGCCAGCGCAATATCATAATCCTGCTGTTCATTGTTGATATTAATGCAATACAATAATGCCAGCGTATCTTTCGGATTGAGCGCCAGTACGCTGTTATAGGCTATGAGTGCGCTGTCATGCCGCTGGCGCTGCTGATAGGCCCTTCCGGCAGCCATCTGGCTGGTCATAAAGGCATTTTTGTACTTAACGGTATAAGGGTATTTGTCCATCAGCTTTTGTGTGATGGCGGAAGAACCGGCATAATCTTTCATGTCATACAACAAGGACGATTTTTTCAATAGCAGGTCACGGTCATCAGGATAAGCCTCCAATGCCTTGTTGGCATACACCAACGCGCGGTTCAGATGACCGGTGGCGCTTTGCAGGTTGATCATATAGTTCAGCGCGTCCTTATTGGTCGGTTCCAGGGCTAGCACCTGTTCCAGCTGTTGTTTGGCCGGATCGTAGTCCTCTGACTGCATCAGCGCCCTGGCATTGGTCATGCGGATGTCCGCCAGGTTGGCTTTGTAACGAGGATCGTCAGGATTGCGCGTGGCCAGATCGGCCATCAGGGTAGCGGCTTCTTCATGCCTGCCGCTGCCTGCCAGCAGACTGGATTTCTTCAGCTTCAGCCGCTCGTTGTCCGGTTCATAGGCTAACGCCTGGCTGAGAATGTCCAAAGCTGCGCTGCTGTCTTTTTGCGACAGGTAGGTATTGGCCAGCAGGTCAAGCACGGCGGTATTATTGGGGCTCAGTTTCCGGGCGGCCTCCAATGCTGTGTGCGCCTGCTCGTACTGCTGATCGGCCAGGTAGTCACGGCCACTGTTCAGCTGCAGCCCCACCAGCCGTTCTTTCAGCTGCGGATTAGGCGACTGCTGGTACAACCTGGTGGCCAGCTCCGCGGCGGCGCTGTATTTTTTGTCTTCTTCCAGCATATCGGTTTTTAACGTCAGCAAACGGTGGTCGTTGGGACTGCTGCGAAGCCCCTGGTTGATCCAGTCCATAGCTTCCTGCCGCGATCCACGAGCCATGCTGTGCCCGATCAGTTTGTCCAGCGCATCACGACTGTGGCTCCGCTCATATACCGACTGGTACAACGAGTAGGGATCGGCGTTAGTATAGTACTGTGCGGCTTCCATGCGCAGCGAACTCTCCATGGAACGGGCCTTGCTGTCGCCGGGATATTTGCGGATGATTTCCTGTAATACAGACAATGCTTCTGTATAGGCGTGCATGTCTTGCAGGATGCCCAGTTTGCGCATCAGCAGATTATAGGAGTTGGGGTTAACAGATAATTCACTGTTGACCTGCTCCAGCGCGCTGGCATACCGGCTGCCCTTCAAATCAGCGGCCAGGCCGCCTTCTTTGGCTTCATCATTCAGCGGGTCTGCTTCCAGCGCTCTGTCAAAACTTTTACGTGCCATATTGGTATTACCGGTCTGTTTATAATAGCGGCCACTGATGAGGTGGTGTTCTATGTAAGCTTTTCGTATAACCGTATCTGTTGGGTATTTGGTAAACATCAATCCGGCGTAGTTATCAGCCTGCATCACTTTATGCTGTGCGTCCAGGATGCTGAGCTTTTTCAGCATCAGTTCCTTGCTGCCAGGGAAATAGGTTAATGCCTGTTCGGTGTAGCGCAATGCTTCATCATATTGCCCGGTGGACAGTTCAATGTTGATGGCATAGCTGTACGCATCGCGGTACCGGGGATTCTTCGTCAGCACCTGTTGGATATATTTGCGCGCGTTGTCATACTGTTTGGTTTGCAGGTACAGTTTTCCCAAAAGCAACTGCTGGTCAATAAAGTCGGGCTGCCTGGACAGCGCCTGCTGCGACAGCTCAATGGCTTTATCGTAATGCTGTTGCCGGGCTTCCCGGACGGCCTGCTTATACAGCTCTTCCGGTGTGGCCTTATGCTGAAAGATCTGTGCGGACAGCTGCAGCGCCGTGCACAGTAACATCATAGACATCAGGGATTTCAAGACAGTCATAATACATCATTTAAATTTTGGAAGGGATGCTGTTGGCTGACCGAAGCCTTGCCGTTGCATATTGCCCCAGGGCGTTTTTTTGCCGGTAAGAAAAAACCAGTACCCGCGCAGGGCAAAAAACATAATAAGCGGATGATAGATAAAGGGCTCCAGATAAGCCATCAGAGCTAAGCCCATTACCTCCCGCCAGCTGCGGTAATAACGGTAAGTCAGTTGGTCCCAGCAGATAGCCAGTGTCGTGATCATCACCGAATACAGATAGGCGAACACCAACAGGATGGTGGCATATACCCAATATACCTGGTGGGTGAAAATCAGGTAGAGATATACGATCAGTCCCACACACTCAATGATGGGGGCCAGAAACTCAAAAAAGAGATTGTAGGGCAATACAAGCATGCCCAGCTTTTTATAACGGGGGTTGAAGATCAGCTGGCTGTGCATGTTCATGATCTCTGAAAGGCCGCGGCCCCAGCGGGTGCGCTGCCGGCCAAAGACAGCCATGTTCGGCGGTCCCTCTGTCCAGCACTGGGTAGTAGGAATATACCGGATGGCATACTGCTGATGGTTGTCCATCATATAGGCCGACATTCGGGTAACGATGTCCATATCTTCTGCAAACGATTTGCTGTCATAACCGCCCGCCTTGATGGCTATTTCCTTGTCAAACAGGCCAAGGCCTCCGGACACATTGGGCACGCTGTTCATCATGCTCCAGCCTACTTTTCCCAGCACATAGGACCGCACATACTCCATTTCCTGGAAGCGGGGCAGCGGGTTTACAGGCGGCCGCACCCGAAGGATCTCGCCTGCTTCTACTTCGCAGGAGTTGGCAATACGCAATGTAGCGCCGGTGGCAATTACCCGTTTACTGTCTTCTTTTACATGCACATGTCCGCACTCGGGACAGGGGTCGCCTACTTCTTTGATCTGTCGCAGCTCTTCTGTCATAAAAGGTTTTACCATGCGTAACAAGGTATCTTTCTCTAAAACAGAATCTACATCGGTACACAGAAAATAATTAAAGGAGGCGGCGTTAATACCGGCGTTGGAGGCATCGGCCTTGCTTTTGCCATTTATTTTATCAATGACCAGCAATTTATCATAGGCAATATTGACCGACTTGAAAAAGCGCCGCACGGCCTGTGTTTTGATTCTCTCGTGATACGCAAATTCAATTTCGGTTAGTTCGTACTCCCGTATCAGTTTCTCCAGCGTGTCGTCTGTACTGCCGTCATTGATAATAATCACTTCAAAGCGTGTATAGTTCAGCGTTAGTAAGGACCGTACGTTGGAGATAATGGTCAGGCCTTCGTTGAAAGCAGGCGCAATCACCGAAATGCCCGGCGCCAGCGGCGATTCCAGCAACTGGTTAAAATCGGTGAAACTGCTGTGTTTCCGGAACAGCTGTATCGACCGGTAGGAGAGCACGGCCAGCACGCCATACATCAATAAAATGAAGGCGCCGTATATAAATACCATTGTGCTGAACAATACTTTGAGCGATTCCATGATCACGTTGAATTATTTTTTACCAAAGCCCTGCCGTTGCATATTTCCCCACGATACCTGTTTGCCGGTAAGGAAATAATAGTAGCCCCGTAGGGAGAAAAACACAATAACGGGATGATATATAACAAACTCGAGGAAAGCGGTCATACACAGAAACACCACTTCCTTCCAGGTCTTATAGTAACGGAAGGTGAGCTGGTCCCACAGGATGGCAATGGTAGTGATCATAATGGAATAGGTGTATACAAACAACAACAGCCATAGTGCATTGTACCAATGTATATATCCCAGCAGGGCCATCAGCAAATAGATGATAAGCCCTGTCATTTCCACTACCGGGCCCAGCAGCTCAAAGAAAAAGTTATAGGGGAAGATGATCATGCCGATTTTGCCATACTTCGGATTTAAGAACATATGGAAGTGGGCATGTATCAGCTGCGCCAATCCTCTGGCCCAGCGTATCCGTTGCCGCTTGAATATGGTCAGGGTGTTCGGTGCCTCTGTCCAGCACAGGGTTTTGGGAATATAGCGGATGGCGTAATCAATGTTATAGTCATAGGCGTAACGGCACATACGGCTCATCAGTTCCATGTCTTCACCGAAGGAGGTATGGTCATAACCGCCGCAGCGTATGGCTACTTCTTTGTCAAACAGTCCCAGCCCGCCTGAAACATTGGGCACACAGTTGATATAACTCCAGCCCATTTTGCCCAGCACAAAGGAGCGGATATATTCCACTTCCTGGAACCGCGGCAGCAGCTGTCGCGGTGGCCGCATGCGTACCATCACGCCTTCGTCGAACTCGCAGGAGTTACCGATACGTAGCGTGGCGCCGGTGGCAATCACACGTTTTTTCTCTTCCTGCAATACCGGGCGTATCAGCTCTAAAAGTGTGTTTTTATCCAATACACAGTCTACGTCCGTGCAAAGGAAATAATCGAAAGAGGCGGCGTTGATGCCGGCGTTGGAAGCATCGGCCTTGCTTTTGCCGTTCACCTTGTCCAGCACCACAAGGGTGGAATAGGCCGGGTCGGCGGACTTATACACCCGTTTGACCGGCTGTGTTTTCAGTTTTATATGATAGGCAAAATCAACTTCCTGCAAGCTGAACTCCCGGATAAGCTGCTCCAGCGTATCATCTGTGCTGCCGTCGTTGATGACGACGATCTCGAAGCGGGGATAATTCAGCGTCAGCAACGAACGGACGTTATCGATAATGGTGGGGCCTTCATTGTATGCCGGCGCCAGTACAGTGATGCCGGGAACGATACCGGAACCGGCCAGCACGTCCAGCTGGTAGTCGTTGTTTTTGCGGGCATACTGCCGTACGGCCAGCATGGAAAACAACGCCAGCATGGCATATACCAGCAACAGTACCAGCCCGTACAGGAAGATGGTGCTTTGGTAAACATGGCTGATAACGTCTGCAATGCTTTGCATCAGTACTTGATTAAGGGGTTCATACAATGTCTTAGTATCCGCAGGTTTTCCGGGGTAACGGAAGAAACCAGCTCGTCACCGGGCTGATCGCTCACCCATTGGTTTTTCACCAGCGACTTGGCGGCGTGTTTGCGCAAATCAAAATCCGTGGCATGCAGGAATTCTGTTTTCAGAAATTCAACATGTTCCCCGCTGCCGATACGGCCCAGCGCTTTGAGTATTTCTATCTGGCAGGGAATGGGCTGATGGCTGTATAGCCCTACCAGCTTGTCTTCTGCGATACGGGCGCGCAACTTGCCCAGACAGTTGATGGCGTCTGCGCGCAGATAGTGGTCTTTAGTGTCCAGCAGCCGGAGAATTGCGGGGACGGCGTTATGTTGGTTGTAATGCACCACCAGCTTCAGGCAGAAAGAGATCACACTCTTGTTGCCGGAATAGGTGATCCATCGTGCGAAATTGGGAATGGCAATATTTTCTGTGCTGGTAATGGTGCGGAACAGCTCTACCTGGTCCCACATCAGCAGCGGCTCCTTCGCTATGTCGAAGAACTTGAACGGTTCGTTTTTGCTCAGCTTAATATAGGCGTGCCGCGCGGCCGCACGCAGCTCCCGGTTGCGGTCATTGGTCATCGGCAGAATGGTGACGTCAGAGATGAACATATCAAGACTGGTGAGCTCGGTAAGGGCCTGTACCTTTTTATCCCAGTGCCGTGACTTCAGTTTTTTAATGGTGTCGTTGTCCAGGTCCAGCTGCATGTACAGGTTGCGCAACAGTTGCGCGATATTGCCCCGCACGTTGCGGCGAAAGTGGATAATGCGGCTGGTGAGGGCCTGCCGTGCCCATCTGCGGTGTAGTGGCAGTTGTTCAAAAGGGGCGATGTTGAGTTGTATTTCATCTGGTGGAATATGCTGCTGTACCGACGGATGGCTCAGCACTTCATCTATCAGCAGGTTGTCAATACGCGGGCACAAACGCGCCAGCTTCCTGTCAGTCCGGTATCCCCGGTAACGGTTGCGCAGTATAGAGATATAGGCCAGCATTGTGGTAACAATGGCAATGATGATGAACACCATCGCTATCTGGATGGTGAGCGGGGCGTTCAGGAAGGTGGTTTCCATAAACCGGACAGCTGTTTTCACAGATGTGGAAGCTGTTTCCAGGTATGAGGAAGCTGTTTCCACAAAAGCGGAAAGTTTGGGGTTGTCAATCTGTGACATGACTAACTATTCTTCATTAATAATTTTTTGACCCTGATCAGCAGTTCAGCAGGGAGTATAGGCTTTTTTAAAAAGTCATCTGCACCCAGCTTGAACCCTTCCATGATCATATCTTCATTGCCTGCGTTGGAAATGATAATGACCGGGATGGGATGGTCCCTGTGCTTTATCTTACTTAGAATCTCAAAGCCGTTGGCATATGGCATCATGATGTCTGTAATAATCAGATCATAGGCGTAACTGTTCTCTTCCAGTTTCTGCAGGGCTTCTTTTCCATTGGACGCATGTTCAAGCCTGTACTCGGTGGAAGGGAGGATACGAGCCACGATTTTGGGCATGATCTCGTCATCTTCTATTAATAAAATCTTCTTCATAGACGGCCTCCTTTCGGGCGTTAACAACCATTCTAACAAAGTAAACCATACATTGTTTCATGGATATATGTTAATGATTTGTTGTCGTATGTGCGTTGCTACAACCTAACGGGACAGCACGTTGTTATTCAGGTATGATGAAACTATCTCCTGCAAAAAGATTGTACCTCGGCCTGGCTGCTGTTACCCTGCTCATGCTGCTGGGCGGCATTCTTTCCTGGTGGCCTTTCCCGCAACGTTCACGCATGACCGGATTAATGCTTCCGTTGAATACTGCTATTATCATATGTATTGGTTGTGTGCTGATGTATTTTTTTTATAAAGAGTTTTATTATGGACAGCTGGTCCGGAAAAAAATCAACAGCAAACTGGAAGAAGTAGTGACGCTCAACAGGGAATACAATGACCGTAACTGGCTGCTCAGTAGGCTGAACGATATGAAAGAAAACCTGCTTGGCATTCATAAGCCGGAAAGCCTGGCATATAAATGTTTGCTGTCATTCACAGAGAGCGCTGGTTTCACGGCAGGTGCACTGTACCAGTATGAAAAGGATGAAGTGTTGCTTCGCTTGTGCAGCAGTATTCATCTGCCGGCGAACATACCGGTGCAGTTGGCGCCGGGTGAAGGGCTTACCGGCGATGCGGCTACCGGCAGGGATATACGGATCATCAGCCAGCTGCCTGTCAACTACCGGAGTAAGGTGGCCGCGGGCGCCCGGATATCTCCCAATATGCTGGTATTCGTTCCGCTGTTAATGGGAGATGAGTTGATCGGGGTACTTGAACTCGTTACCGCCAAACAGGTTACCCCGCTTCAGTTACAGCTGCTCGAACTGGTGTCCGGTGATGTGGCCGTGGCGCTGCATGCTGCACGCGAGCGGGAAAAAGTGCTGGTCCTCCTGCGGGAGGTACAGGAACAGAAACAAGCGCTGTACTGTCAGCAGAAAGAACTGCGCCAGTCCAACGAAGGGCTGAGCCGGCAGTCCGAATTCCTGCAGGCGTCTGAAGAAGAGCTGCGTGTGCAGGAAGAGGAACTGAGGCAGGTCAATGCTGAAATGGTCATGAAAAATACCGAACTCGAAACTGCCCGTCAGGCCCTTTCTCTCAAAGCTGTGGAACTGGAAGCCAACAGTCGTTATAAATCCGAATTTCTGGCCAATATGTCGCATGAACTGCGTACTCCGCTTAACAGCGTGCTGATACTGGCTAAAATGCTGGAGGAAAACAAGGAAGGTAACCTGTTTCCCCGACAGGTGGAATATGCAGCGATCATGCATAAGTCAGGTTCAGACCTGCTGCGGCTGATCAATGATATTCTTGATCTCTCCAAAATAGAAGCCGGTAAAGTGGAGCTCACGCCCGAGCCGGTGCGTATTGCAGCTATTATCGAGGACCTGAACAATTTGTTTGGAGTGGTGGCCCAGGAAAAACAAATACAATACACCACCGAAGTTACTGTCAACGTACCGGCGGTCATTACTACCGACAGGCTACGGTTGGAACAGGTGTTACGTAATCTGTTGTCTAATGCTTTTAAGTTTACGCCAGTCGGTGGACATATCAGCCTCTCCTGGTACCTGCTGCCTGAAAATGCGCTCTGTATCAGCGTTACAGACACCGGACCGGGCATCCCGCCTGAGAAACAACAGCTGATCTTTGATGCTTTTCATCAGGGCGATGGGGCCACTACCCGGAAATACGGTGGTACGGGCCTGGGGCTGTCCATTAGCAGGGAACTGATGTTGTTACTGAAAGGGGCCATTCATCTCGAAGCCAGCAGTCCGCAAGGCAGCACGTTTACTGTAATACTGCCGCTGAACGCGGAGCAGCCGCTCCGGAATGATATGATACGGAGTTTATACGATGCAACAGTACAACTTCCGGCTGAACAAAATGATGACGGCCGTCACCTGTTCCCCGGCGGGCAAAAAATATTGGTCATCGGAACAGAAATATTTATCGGAAGGAAACCGAACGTTTATTATGACGTAGCGGCCAATATGGCCGTGGCAGCGAATTTGATGGCCGCCGGAAAATACGGCTGCATCATTTTGGACATGGGCTGCCACCCTGAAGCAGGTAAGGCGGCCCTCATTACCTTACAACAAATGAACACTACGCCCTCTACGCCTGTTATTGTATATATCGACCAGGATATCTCAGCTTCCGAAGAACAACAGATCAGAAAACAGGTGGCTGCTATTATACGTAAAACCCCATTTCCGACAGATCGCCTGACCGATGAGCTGGAACGATTACTCAATAACAGCACGCAGATGGAGGAAGTGTCCCGTCCCCATGGTCCCGCCGCTAAGAATATACTCGCCGGAAAACGGGTGCTGCTGGTAGATGACGATATGCGCAATGTATTTTCCATGAGCGCACTGCTGGAAGAACAGGGCGTTTGCGTACTGACGGCCGCAGACGGAAGAGAGGCGCTCTCTGTATTAGACCGTCATCATAGCGTGGACCTGGTCCTGATGGATATGATGATGCCGGAAATGGACGGCTTCGAGGCTATCCGGCATATCAGGAACGACCGGAGACTGGTACAATTGCCGGTCATCGCGATCACGGCCAAAGCCATGCCGGGCGACCGGCAGCATTGCCTCGACGCGGGGGCGTCAGACTACATTGCTAAACCGGTTGACGGTATCAAACTATTGTCATTGCTGCATGTATGGTTATCCTGAACTGATAAACAACACCGATACCTATGATAAAAGAAATCAGTAATGAGGAACTGGAAACGCTGGTGGACGTCATTCACTGCCAATATGGCTACGACTTCAGCGATTACGCGCGCGCTTCCCTGAAGCGCCGCTTCCAGCGCTTTATGGGACATGCCTATATTGAAGAGGTGACAGAGCTGTCAGACAAGTTGCAGCAGGATGCAGCTTTCTTTGAGCGCATGACGCAGTTCATCACCGTTAATGTAACGGAAATGTTCCGGGACCCGCTGTTCTATAAAACACTCCGGGAAATGGTGCTGCCGCGACTGGCCACTTATCCTACCATTAAAATATGGCATGCCGGCTGCGCTACGGGTGAAGAAGTGTTTTCCATGATCATCCTTTTACAGGAAGCCGGTCTGCTGGACCGCTGCCGCATTTACGCCACAGATCTTAATGCCGTCAGTCTCCACAAGGCGGAAATGGCCCTCATCCCCCTGAAATACATGAAAGATTATACCCAGAACTATCTGCAGTCAGGCGGACTGGAAGATTTTTCCGGCTATTATACGGCAAACGAGGAATATGCTTTGATCGATCCGGCCCTGCGCCGCAATATTGTTTTCTTTCAACACAACCTTGTCACAGATCAGGTGTTTAATGAGTTTCAGTTGATCTGTTGCCGGAATGTGTTCATCTATTTTAATAAACAGTTACAGGACCGTGTGCTGCGGTTATTTTATGACAGCCTGGCGCCCCTGGGGTATCTGACGCTGGGACTAAAAGAATCGATGATGTTTTCCGGAGAAAGCAGCCGGTTTGAAACGTTAAGCGCTGTCCATAAAATTTTCAGACGTAAAAGCTAAATCTTGCAGGTAACATCTCCATACGACATGATAGCCATTGGCGGCTCTGCCGGCAGCCTGCCGGTGCTGGCTGAACTGTTGGAGCAATTACCGGCATCCATCGATTGCACGATGATGATCATTGTACACCGGCTGAAAAATGTGCCCAGTGATCTGGACCGGCTGCTGTCGCTTAAGGCGCCCATCATTGAGCCGGAAGATAAACAACCGGTATTGTCCCGCCGGATATACCTCGCACCACAGAATTACCACCTGTTGATAGAAGACGAAGGTACTTTTGCATTGGATTATGCTGAGCCGCTGCATTACAGCCGGCCTTCCATCGATGTAAGCTTCGCCAGCGTGGCGGAAGTTTACGGACCACGGGCATTGGCCATCCTGTTGAGCGGCGCCAGTAAAGACGGCGCAGCCGGTATGCAACGGATCATAGCGGCAGGAGGCACGGGCTTTGTACAGGACCCCGCCTCTGCCTTGTTTGACACCATGCCGCTGGCAGCCCTCGAACTTTGCCCGGAAGCACAGGCAATGAGTCTTACGGATATGGTACATTTTTTAACGGAACTGAAAATGAGCGCAGAACATGACCAGTGATTCCCCGAATAGTTTTTCCCTTTTATTGGTAGATGATAAAATGGAAAACCTCATCTCCCTGCAACGAATGCTGGAAGGGGACAACCGTTGCTTTCACCTCGCCACGTCGGGTAACGAAGCGCTGAAAACAGTGCTCCGCAACAACGATATCGGCCTCATACTACTGGACGTGCAAATGCCGGAAATGGACGGCTTTGAAGTGGCCCGCCTGCTACAGCTCAACCCCAAAACCCGAGATATCTCCATCATATTCGTCACGGCTATCAATAAGGAAGAACAAAACGTTATTCGTGGGTTTACCGCCGGCGCGGTAGACTACCTGTCCAAACCACTCGACGTAAACGTCACCCGCGCAAAGGTCAACGTGTTTGAAAAACTATATTTCTCCCGGCAGGAACTGAAAAACGCATTGGCAGAGAAAGACAAGATCAACAAACAACTGGAACGATTTACCTACATGGTGGCACATGATCTGAAATCGCCGCTGGCAGGCGCTATCAGCCTGCTGTCCATGATCAGCGAAGAAGATTGTGTACAGCAGTCGCCGGAAATGAAGGAACAGATGGGCACGGTGCTTAGTGCCACTAATCATCTCACGGAAATGATCTCCGCTATACTGGACTATGCCCGGCAAAATGATACCGCTGAAACAACAGAAACGGTAGACATAAACCTGCTGATCACCGATATTTCAAAGTTACTGTTCCCGCCGCCCAATATCTGCATTGTGGCAGACGGAACATTGCCTGTGATCACAGCTCCCAGGTTGAAACTGCAACGGATATTCCAGAATCTGATCTCCAACGCCATCAAATACAACGATAAGGCCAACGGGCTGATTGCCGTAGGGGCCACAGACAAAGGCGATTTTTACGAGTTTTATGTAAAGGACAACGGTCCGGGCATGCAGCAGCGCGACACAGAGCGCGTGTTCCGCCTGTTTGAGCGGTTGGATTACAATGGTAAGGAAGAAGGCTCTGGTATCGGCCTTAATATTTTTAAAATGTTGGTGGAAGAGCAGGGTGGCAAGGTATGGGCCAAGTCGGAACCCGGACAAGGCAGCATTTTTTATTTCCTGTGGCGAAAAATATGACCGGTCACTCTTCAAAAATCCAAAGGCGGCCGCTGATACGCTGAGAGGCTATCGGCAGGCACGATACCCGGTAGGTCCTGGGCGGATCGCCTTCCAGCTTCCATTCCCAGTCGGCAATAGTATTTTCCGGTGAAGCAAACAGCTGTATGGCGGTGTTGTAAATATCTTCTGTATTCATCGCTTTGTTACGCAGCAATGTCATGGCATCCGAGAGAATGGCGGGCAACTGTTCGCCGGGCCCCGCAAGCCCGAGGATATCTGCGGCCTTCTGGTTTACCCAGCCTGCGTATCCGTCATTGTTGATAAACACTACCGCGTGGGGAAGGCTGTGCAGGATAGCGGCAAACCTGACGGCAATGCCCTGAAAGTACAGCCGCTCCTGTGTTTGACTGAGTATCTCCCTTAGCCGCAGCCGGATGGTTTCTATACAGTCCTGGAATCCCTGGTCAAATGTCTGCGGGTCAGACCATCCCAACAGTAGCAGGCTATTGTGCGGTTCTATATTGATCGGGATAATCACGGCGCAATGAAGGTCCTGTAATTGCTCCTTCAGGGGATTGTCTGACGGAATCTCCGGCCAGTAAATGGTTTTGAAGGCATTGCGGTAAAGCAGCTGCCGTACCGGGTCTGGGTTTACCACCGCCCCGTTGTGGAAATGCGGCGAAGCGTTTTTTATCTTGGCGGAATGTTCATGCTCAAACTCCAGTTGCAGCGCCACATCTGCCTGCAGCAGGTTTTTGACCAGGGAAATACTGAACGCCAGAAAGGAGGATATATGTTTTTCCTTGTCCCAGCGGCTCGTCTGGTTGATAAAATCGAGTGCTTTACTCTCCCATTTGATCACGGTATAAAGATTAAATACTGAATAAACTATACAAATGACTGCAGTGCAGCGATCACTTCGTTGGGTGCGCTGATCTGCGGAAAATGGCCTTGTGCGTTTATTTTAATTCTTTTGCTGCCGGGGATATGCCGTTCCATGTATTCACTGACGACTGCGGGTACCACGATGTCGTTGGCTGTCTGTATTATCAAGGTGGGTTTTGATACTTTAGGCAGCTCCGGCCGGTGGTCCAGCAGGAAGATAGCCCTTGCTACGGCCAATGCGATGTCCGGCCTCAACGCCTGCAGGGAGCTGGCAAACTGCCTGGCCAGTTCCGGCCGGTCTTCGTTGCGCATGGCCATCGGCGAAAAGCCGATCACCCACGCTTCGTAGTTGGTTTGCATCGCCTCAAACAATGCCTTCAGCGCAGCTTCGTCAAAACCGCCGGTATAGGAAGTATCCTGGTCGTCGAGGTAACGCGGACTGGAACCTATCAATACCAGTTTATCGAAAAGATGCGGTTGTCTGTTGGCGGCCATCATGCCTACCATGCCACTCACTGAGTGACCGATAAAAGTGGTATGGCTGCCCTGCGCAAAGGCCATGATGTCCGTCAGATCTGTCACATAACCTTCCAGTGTTTCATAACGCTCATAGCTATACGAAGAAAGGTCTGATTTCCCACCGCCTGCATTATCGTACAGTACAATACGGTAGTCCTGTTCAAAAGCGGGAACGATTTGGGAAAAAGACTGTTGGTCGATGCCAAAGCCGTGTCCGAAGACAAGTGTTTTACCGGCTTGAGGGTTACCGGCAAAATGGATATTATGTTTCTTGCTGAGGTCCATGTTTCAAATAGCGCTTTAACTGTTGCGATACCTTTCGGCAGCAGCTTTCATAACAATGGTCTGTAACGTTTTCAAATATAAGTAAATAGTTCCGTTCGGAACTATTTACTTATGGCCAGTACCCGGAAGGTGCCGGGGGCGATGGCGGCTTTACCGTCGGCGCCGGCAGCCTGGCGATCGGCCACGGGCAAAAATACAGTGTGCGTCAGCGGGTCAACGGTCAGCGTTTTGGCGCCTTTGGCGGTGGGAACGTGGGCCACCAGCTTATACTTGTCGGCTGTCTCCTGGTGGTATACGGACAAGTTGCCTTCTCCGTTGGAGGCAAACACCAGTTGTCCGGCAGCGTCAAAAGCTACGCCGTCACAACCATCACCGATAGGCAGCGTAGCGATGGTCCGGCCGTCATGCTCGTCCAGCACGATCATCAGCTTGTTGTCGCAACCGGCGAAAAGCCGGTGATGCACGGTGTCAATGGCCAGCCCGGTAGGTGCTTCCCCTTTGCCCAGCGGCCACTCTTTTTCCACTTTGAAAGTAGCCATGTTTACTACGGCAATACGGCTTTTGTCTTCCAGGTTCACAAACAGCCGGCCTTTCCCGTCGGAAACAGCTGTTTCCGGCCTCGCCTGTAAAAGCACGGTGGCTACCACTTTCTGCGTATTCGGATTGATGATGCTCAGGTCTTTGCTGGCGCCGTTACAGGTAATGACTTTATCGGAAAACGGCTCAAACAGGATGGCGTCGGGATTACCGCCAACAGGTATTTCTCCCTGCACCTGGTTGTTGTGCAGGTCAAAGACCGTAACGGTATTCAGTTTGCCGTTGCTGGTGAATCCTTTTCCAAACGGAACGGCAAAGGCGATGCCGTGTACGCCGGTAGTGTGCGGGATCACGCCGGCCTCAGCGCCGGTAGCCTTGTCCAGGATATTGACCTCGGTACCGTGTGCAACGTACAACTGTTGCGTCACCGGACTGACAGCGATATAATCCCATTTCCCGTCGCCTTTTACGGGATAGGTGGCAGATACATGCCAGGTGGATGTTTGCGCGGACGTTGATATAACAGTGAACAGCAAAACCGGCAACAATAGTTTTTTCATAATAGGAGCTTTTGTCTCCAAAACTCCATCTTAATTCTGGAGAGAAACTGTAGGCGGATATATTATCTTTGCGGCCATGAAAGCGTTTATTTTCGATCTCAACGGGACCATGATCAACGACATGGAATTTCACCTGGACGGCTGGCACAGCATGTTAAACAAACTGGGCGCCAATATGACCAGGGAAGAAGTAAGAGGCCATATGTATGGTAAAAATGAAGAACTGCTGATGCGCATTTTCGGAAAAGAGCGTTTTACCATGCAGGAAATGCTGGACATCGCCCATCAGAAAGAAGTGCTGTACCAGGAGGCTTTCCGTCCGCACCTGGAACTGATAACCGGTTTGCCCGTATTTCTCCGCGAAGCGGCCGCCAAAGGTATTCCCATGGCCATCGGTTCGGCCGCCAACCGTTTCAACATCAGCTATGTGCTGGACAACCTGCAGCTGCACGATTTTTTCAAAGCTATCGTCAGCGCGGAAGATGTAACAACCAGCAAACCCAATCCGGAAGTATTCCTGAAATGTGCGACGGCTCTACAGGCTGCACCGGCAGATTGCATCGTTTTTGAAGACGCGCCTAAAGGGGTGGAAGCTGCACTGAACGCAGGGATGGAAGCTATCGCATTAACGACCATGCATACACGGGAAGAATTTGCCGGCTATTCCAATATACGGGCTTTCGTGTCTGATTATAATGATCCCGTGCTACAGCAGCTGCTGACGGCATAACCCACTAAATATTTTTTTAATATCATCCCGGTGACATAAATTGCTGCTGTCAACTGTTAAACTGTTATGAAACATCATACCGGGTGGTCTTCTATGCTGGTGACGGTGGTAAACATTATCTTCGGTTTCGATGGTCAGGACCTGAAACTGTTACTGGTGAAGCATGGCGACGAACCCCTGAAAAGCAGGTGGGGCCTGCCCGGCGATAGCCTTCAGTCTTCCGAAAATTTCGATCAGACTGCCGCCCGTATCCAGCAAACACTGACCGGCCATGAAAAAATACACCGGGAACAACTGGGTGTTTTTGGTCCTTCCAAACGTACTGCCGGAGAACGCAAAGCAGCTGTCGCATTTTTTTCACTGATGTATATCCGCAGGGAGAAGCTGTTTCCGCTGCATAACGGTCACCCGCAATGGCACTCGTTTCACGAGCTGCCATCGCTGCCGGCGGCCCAGCGGCATATACTGGAAGCGGCATTGCAATATATCCGTTGTCAGTCGTCTGCCGTTCCGCTGTTGTTCAGGCTGCTGCCGCCGAAATTCACCATCCCGCAACTGCAACTCCTGTACGAAACAGTACACGGGCACGCTTTCGATAAACGGAACTTCAGCCGTAAAATGCTCTCCACCGGCCTGCTGGTGAAACAACCGGACAAGGAAAAACTGAGTTCTAAGCGTGGCGCATTTTATTACAAGCTATAGCGATAAAAAGGAACAGCCACCGACAACACGTCGGTGGCTGCTGTTTTTTGTTATTCAGAGGATCGGTTATGGTTTCATCGCTTTTAATATCTTCCTGAAAATTTCATTGTTCTCATACACCCCCTGAAACTCCTGGCTGTTAGGGCCATACGCAAAAACCATCACAGGTATGCCGGTATGGTCGTTGGTAGCGAAATGCCCGCGCAGCGTACCATTGGCGATGCTGCCGTCCATCAGGGCCAGGCCGCCGGTTTCATGGTCTGCGGTAACAATGATGGTGGTCTGTTTGTCCTTATCAGCAAAACGCAGCGCTTCACCGATGGTATCGTCGAAGTCCAGCATTTCCCGCACGAGGTAGTCGAGATCGTTATGATGGCCGCCATGGTCTATGCGGGAGCCTTCCACCATCAGGAAGAAACCTTTGCCGGAAGCGTTGAGCTGCTGCAAGGCTTTTTTAAGGGCGTCTTTAAGATAGGGGCCACGGCCATCGCGCATGGAGGTAACGGTTTTGTCAGAAAGGATAACGAGGGTACGGCCTTGCGTGGTGGCGTCCCAGGCATTGAGATCGTCATAGAAACGGATGCCGGACTGGGCAAGTGTTTGGCGCAGGTCTCCCTTTACATCGCGGGCAAAATCTTCTTTGCCGCCGCCAACGGCCAGCTGCAGCTTGCTGCTGATCAATTGCTGATGAAGCACCTGTGTGTTGTCACGGTCAGCGGTGTGCCCATAGAAGCCTGCCGGCGTGGCGCCGGTAATTTCTTCGGTCACAATAACGCCGCTGGGAATACCTTTGGCGGCCAGTATCTCTGGCAATACCGGGATGGCATGGTAGGTATTGTCCATCCCTATTTCCCGGTTGTTGGTTTTGGAACCGGAGCTCAGAGCGGTGGCGCCTGCGGCGGAATCTGTATGATAGTTATCGGTGGAAGCTGTTTTGGACAAGCCCAGCTGCCGCATGCGGAACAGGTTCAGATCGCCCTTGTTGGCGGTGTAGCCGGCAAACATCTCGGCCAGACCGGTACCGTCACCTATGAACAGGATAACGTTTTTGGATTTCACACGGGTGGCGTCGGAGGCGTATGTCGGCGTATACACCGGATGTACGGGCAGATTGCCGGTGCTGGTGTGGGCCGTGTTTTTAAGTACGTCTGCCAGTTCTTCGGGATAGTCGGTGCCAATTACATCAGCGCCCAGGTCCATCAGTTTGTAATAACATGTTTTGGCGGAAGGGGCGCCCCAGAAACGGAAAGGAAAGCCCTGCTGGTGGACCTGGGAGATCACCGCTTTTACTTTTTCCAGTTCTGCCGGCAGGAAAGTGCCTTTGCCATTCCATTTGCTGTACAGGTGGAAGTCGGTGCTGACGAGCGCCACGCGCTGTTTTACGGCAGCAGGGTAGGTGCTGTCGGGACGGCCGTCAAAGAAAAAGAGTTTGTCGAAATCTGACCAGGCGCTTACCGGCGGAATGTTTCCGGAAAGAATCACCTGCACCGCATTGGGATTTACGGACGGATCAAAGTACTGGCGGTAAGGCAGCAGTAATGTTTGCAAAGCCTGTAACGTAGGCACGCCGGCAGTTTTGAGGTCTACCAGCAGCCGCAGCGGGGTGCCGTCAACATAGGCTTTGCCGTCGTTGAGGGCAAACTGCCGGAGCACCGGCTCCAGGTATAATGCTTTGAAAGTCCGGTTGGGCCGGATGTCCCGGGTGTCATGGGCCACATACAGCTCACCGTCTTTCAGATGGATGTCTGCTTCTATATAACCAAACTGCAGGGCGGCTGCCTGGTAGAAAGGTGTTTTACGTTCGTAATCGTTATGGGAATGGGCGTTGGCCAGGGTGTAGGTTTTCGTTTGGGCGTAGGTGTTAACCGACAACCACGCGGTGCATAAGAGAATGATTTTTTTCAATTGTCTGAATTTTAACGGCTTAACTATGAAAACGAAGGGGCAAAGGTAGTTGCTGGATGGGTTCATGTAGGGCTCCCTGTTTTATGTTTATGTTAATTGTCCTCCTTGATTCCCTGTAGAAAATCGATTTAGGAGTTGCAGATAAAAAAACGGGCTATAGGGTAGGCCAGTTTTGTACCAGTTCTTTCAGCAGCCGCTGTCCTTCCAGCCATTCACCGAGGCCGGAACTGGCGTTGATATGCCCTTTGGGACCGGCATTGACAAACCGGCTGCCCCACTGTGAAGCCAGGAAAGAAGCACGGGTAATGCTGCAATATTCATCATTGGTGCTGGCCACTACAATGCTGCGGAAGGGCAGCTCCAGTAAAGGAACAGGCGTGAAGCCGGTGGCTTCCGGCGGAAATTCCGGCCTTTCCGCATCGGCGGGAGCTACCAGCAGAGCGCCGGTGATATGCAACCGCGTTTGCGCCGCCCAGTGCGCCAGCGCTATACAGGCAAGGCTGTGCGCTGCAATGACCACCTGCGGACCAGCTTCTGCCACGGCAGCTTCAATGGCCGCCACCCAGTCACTGCAAACAGGCCGGTCCCATGAATGCTGCTCTATCCGCCGGGTGCCCGGTATGGACTGCTCCCAGAGTGTCTGCCAGTGCAAAGGACCAGAGCTGCCAAGCCCCGGCGCAGTCAATACTTTTATTTCCATGACAAAACGGTTGTGAAGTGTTGAAGTTGGTCGCTGAAGATAGTGCTTTTGCATGATTTCCGGAAATATCCGGCAAATGGGAAAACGTGCGCAAAAAAAGTATACGTATAGCCACCCCGGTTATACCTTCCCCAAAAGAAAAAAGGTCGAAAGAATTCGACCTTTATCGCTAAAATTCCACGTTATGGCACTCAGGTCCATAAAAAGTTAAACTGTGTCCTAAATGTGGCCACTATATTGAGTTTTATTGTTTCTTATGTGAAAATAAATTGCTGTTGTTTGGACAAAAACTGACATAAAAAGACTAACTTTCGACATAAATTTTGACATAAAATGAAGGGAGAGTGTACTACCATTGTTGCCAATAAATACCTATTTATCAGTTATCATTGTTCAGATGGCCGCCTAAGATATCCCACTTCAATTAAAGCGCAAGATGATAGCCCTAATTCCGCAGCCAAGTTACAAAACATTAAGAAACTTGCAAATGACTATATTGCAAAGTTTGTCTTGATGGGTGATGATATTATAAAGGCTGACTTCGAAAGATATCTTAATACGAAGCTAAAACCTGGGAAAGCTAAAAAGGGGGAGAGGGATTTGGCCAAGGACCATGCCGAGATGATAAAGGACATGAGAGACGGCAAGCTGCTGAAGAAAAAGTCCAAGGCCAGGTATTCATCCCAAAGCATTGCACAGTATGAAAGGATGTGCCAGCGTTGGCAGGAATGTGCAGCTGACCCAGAAAGCAACTTTAGGCTTAGCTATTCCATGACCATCGATTCCGTGAAGAATTTAATATCATGGTTAGTTCAAAAGGATTATGCACAAAATTCCATATATGATATTATAAATAACTTGCAAATATTTCTAAGGTACGCCAAGCGCAAAGGGTATCATCAGAATGACGTGCAGGATAACAGGGATTTTACGGTCGCCCAGGAGACCAGCGACGCGCTTGCGCCAACATATGATGAAATTTTGGCAATATATAATCATAAGTTCGAGATGCCGGGCATGGAGCGGGCGCGTGACTTTTTCGTATATGGGTGCTTTTTAGCTCTCCGTGTGAGGGATTTGCAGAAGATAAATGATTACAAGCTTTGCGGTGATGTATTTGAGGTGTTTACCCAAAAGGGAGGAAAGAGGGTCGTTATCCCATGCCACTGGATTGCGAAGGAGATATATACCAAGTATGACGGTAAGATCCCTGTTAGTTGCCGGCAGCACCTCGCAAGATATCTTCCCAATATCTGCAAGGAGGCCGGAATAATTGGCACTAAGTTGATAGTCTATACGGAAGGGGGCATAAAAAAAGAAGTACAGTACAACCGATGGGAGCTGTTTACCCCGCATACAATGCGTCGATTCTTTGCCACATGGATGTATAAAGACCTTCGGAGGCAGCCCAGGGAGATCATGCCAATAACTGGTCATGAATCTGAGGAAAGCTTCTTCCGGTATATAAAAATAGAGCTTGAAATGAACGCTGAAGAAATATTAAATGACCCGGCTTTCAAAAAGCCAGCGGGGTCATAGCCCCGCTGCTGTTTTAAACTTTTTCAAATCCTTCCGCTGGATAAGGATTGTTTTACCTACTTTATACCCCTTGATGTTCAGCTCTTTCATTCGTCGCTTGATAGTTCGAGTGCTGCAGTTCATCTCTTCAGCTGCCTTTTGAATTGAAATATCTTCCCATTCAGATGGCTTTTTCTGCTCTTCAAGAACCTGTTTTACAGCTGATATGGTTGACTCCTTCAACATCGCCTGCAATTCTTGCATCGATATTCCTGTAATTTGAATTGTTTCCATCATTTCCACATTTTCTCCCTCACGGGGTTATTTATAATAGTCTTTTCTAAACTGTTTGAACTTTTTGATCGGGATGCCCGGATTATCCACACGGTGGCATAGTTTGTCAATGTAGTAGTCCATGTACCGGCCAAGAGATTTGAGTTTCTCTTCCGGCGCGTACCGGTTGTAACAGGTGACCACAGTCCAGTTTGAGACTACACACAGGACATTAGGATAATTTGATAGGACATAGGTGCCCTCTCCGTATCGCTTGTGTTTCTCCAATAGTTGGGGATCATTTAGGATCTTCCTGGCGGCGGTGGGAGGGATATCCATTATGCGCTCCCGGTATCGATCAACCGCATGTTGGCTTACGGTTAGTTCTGTCGCCTTGAAGTCGAGCTGTTTGCGTATCTGCTCGATGCGGTTTGTTATCCGGTGCCGCTGATCTAAAAGTTGGTTGAGTTCTGCTTTCAGTTCTGCACGTTCTTCCTTCATCACACAGAGTTTTGCTATTTTATTAATACCTGGTATCTCTCCCGGAATGTTTCATCCTGCGCGGACCGGAATGATATAAATAATCCCTCCTTTGTCTCTCGCTTCTCGTCTATCACAGTGCCGCAGTCGTGGTTGCGCTTTTCCAGGAAATATTCACTTGCAGCCTTCTTAGCGGCGAAGTAATCACCGAACTGGTGGATTACCGGTTGTTCTTTCTCCTTCTTCATTCTGCACTGTTTTAATTGTTCCAAATTGGTTGACCGGTACCATTGTTCTCCGGTAGGTACTTACCATCTATCTTGTCAGGCCGGACGTATTTAGTAAGGAAGTCCACTTCACCGTGGCGTTCCACTCGCCAGATGTAGCCTTCAATTTCATCTAACGCGCCATGATGTCCGGTAGGTCCAAAGAACCTTTGCGCTTCGGCGATTGATACGGCGCCGAAATCATCCTTCCGGTAGGTCGATGGTGTGGGAATATTATATGATACCCGGCTGATGAAATCATTATACATCAGCCTTTTCCCATTTCGGAATAGATCGAAAGCAACGAATTGTGCCATGGGGTGGTGAGACAGGCCATAACGGGTGCCGTGCGCCTGGGCAATCCATTCTCCGCAAATACGTTCTCCATTTTTTAAAATAGACGCCCATATGCGCTCATCGCTTGAAACGAAACGTGAGAAGTGATGGTGCTGTTCAAAGGGAGAGGTGCTGGCCAGATACCCGGCTCGCGTCAGTGCCAGTATTTGCCCATTCACTTTGGCAATAGCCACGTTACTACCGTCCAGTTTCTCCTGAACATAGATCTGGTCATGCTTATCTCTCTTTTTAACAGTGGCAATTAGAGCTTGTCCTTCGCTGATATGGTGGTCTCCGGGACCAAGTCGGCTTCCTGGCAAATGGGGGATAGATCCGTAAGCCCTCCCTCCAAGCGGCTTATTGGGGTTTGTTTGATTGTTCTCCTTCTTCATTTTCTCTTCCTCCTTCTATTTGTTTGTATTTATTGTATAAAGATTTGACATCCATAAGGCACTCAGTAAAGCAATCGTATGGGGAAAAGCCTATGGATGGCGATTCCTTTTTCGTATGGGGGTTAAAGTGGATTGTACCATTATCAGTATGTTCCAGCCATTTACCAAATGCTATTGCCTCTTTCGTCCCATTTTCTGCTACCTGAACCAGCAGGGTTTTAATTTGTTCCTCTTGTCGGGCTATCTGCTCCCGGAGTTGGTGGTTTTGGATGTGTAGTGTTAGGCTCTCTCTCCTGATGTCTTGAGGTTCGTTATCCCTTTGCTCCAAAGGGGTCGTATCCATCCCAAGGTATTTTAAGAGAATAGTCTCCGCGTGTTTTGCGCCCATTGGTAAAAATGAATCTTCGTCGCCGGGTCGGTGGGGGTTATGAATTGGGACGTATCCCATTTCCTTCATCCTTTGTATGTCTCCAAAGTCAACCCCTATAAATGCGGCGTCTGTGTTATGCCCGCAGCAGCACCCCGTGGTTTTAATCCCCAGCATCCAAAGTGCCATTATCTCTTCTGCGATACACCGGTCAATGCAATACCCGTTTTCTTTTGGCATATGGGCGGGCGCATGAACCCAAATCTGATTTGCGTAGGTGCCGAAATCAACATTGTTACAATAACATTTATGCATTTTGTCCGCCCTCCTGCACTGGTGGTTGGGGTGATGGTTGCCAGTGAGAGGCAGACAATCCGAAACCAGGAGTAGAAAAAACGTACCTTTCCTCTATGTATGGTGAATTTGGGTCACTTGTATATGGCCCGGCGTATACCTTCCCATGTCGAGTGTCACCCGGATGGTATACCACAAATAAACATCCCTGTCCTCTTTCCGGTAGATGCTCCGTTACAGGTATCCACCTTTGCTGCGCTTCGGCCCACTCCGCCCCGGCGATGAAGTCAGTTTTTCGTCGTATCATATCCGAGTGAACTCCGTAGATAGCTTCAGCCGCCTGCTGTTTCTGTTCAAGTGTTGTCATCGCTTTTCGTTGTTTAATATTGATTTTATAATATCAGGTAAAAGTGTGCGTACCGGTAATCCTCGGCCAAGTTTTGCAGAAATATTCTTCATCTCATCAACAATCATCTGCTCATCTTTTGCTGTCAAATCACCGCTATTGAATGAATCAACCTGAGTCATCCATATAATAGCTGATGCCCATGAACGTGCGATCTTTTTTGCTTGATCATTTTTTATCGTTCTATTTTTCCAAGGCCCTTTGCTCATCCATCCCGGACTCCTGTTCCGGTATTACTTCGCAGTCTGATTTGAGAATATACCAATTATTATGACTATGATTTTCATCATTTATTTTTAATAATAAATCATTGTATCCATCATCTTCAACTGTAATTATTTCCCCATTCCTACCATAATACCACGATGTTGAATATCTGCAATTAACTATTCTTACTTTCATCGCCTGCCGCCTCCTTGCCGGATTCCTGTTCATCTTTAATGCGCTGTAAATACGTTTTGCCCGTCTTCCTGTACATTTCCTCGTCATAGGCCTGTATGGCTGCAACTTCAGCTATAGTGTCGGCCATAGTATTGATTTTCTTATCTGTGTTGCCGGCTTCCGGGATAAGACCGCGATTAACCATTTCAGCATGACAATCATCTTCCCATCCGACGTATGCAATGCCTGCAATTATCCATGCAGATTTGAATTGTTCTGCCATGTACTTAACGGCGATGCGGGCGGCGGGGACGATCTGTGTACATAATTTTGTGTAAGAATCAGAATCCCGATCATTATGACAGTCCCATGCCATTTCCTCCGCTATCTGTAGGATCAGCTCTTCATTGTTATTCATTGGTTTGGCCCTCCTGTGCCACCCAGGAATATCCTAGGTCTATATAGTTTTGTGCCCAGTCGTTAACGATTTCGTTTACTTCTTCTTCAATCTGTTCTTTCGTAGCATCATCTTCTACTTGTAGCTCCTGCTCATCGTTGTGAACGGAACCAAATCCAATACCAAGGAACATTTTTATTATAATCGTTTTCATTTTTCTCCGGCCTCCCTGCCGGTGGTTTAAAGGTGCCGGTAACCGACCGGCGGCGGGTTAGTTTACGGTTTCCCGTAGATTATTGCGTAATACGCGTTTTAAATTTGGGTATGGCTACGTATATCCTTATATCAGCTGAGCGACTTCCGGAAATAACCATCGGTGGGCCCGGTGGACAGTTACCTCACTATACCTATGAACTGACATTCTTTGTTTGCTCTTTTTGGCGTCCAGTTCACCAGAAAGTGAAAAGAGCATACAGCCTTTCAGATGTCCCCTTGACGATAGTTGAATCCCACTGGCGAAGTATGATTGGGAAGGCAGGCCGATCATACAAAGCCTTTGTCGTTGATGATATCGTTTATTACGGTTTCCCATAAACTTATCTTGGATTGGTGGCATACCTTCAGCAATAGCAAGGTTCTAACGGGTTTTTTGTGTTATCATCAGCTGGGTGTCTACCCGGCCGATTGTGTAAATACCTGGTTATCCGGTTTGCATTCCGGACAGTACTGTTCCAGGTGCTCCCTTATTCTCCGCCACGATTCTCTATGTCCGGCACCTAAAGAGCTGGTAACCCACTCTTCTACTTTATCCAGTGTGGCTATAGGATCAGTTGCGGCGCGGGCTGCCTTGTTGTATTCGGCTTGCCAGTCAGACACTTCTGGGTGCTGCTCGATGATACTGGGTATTTTCATGTTGTTATTCATTTTATTTGGTTGCCCTTCCGGGCCGGTTTAAACTTTTAAATTCTACTTACTATTCAGCTTTTGTCTCATGTTTTGATTTGTTTTATATGATTGATTATTAGATCTTTGCATAGCAAAACACCTCACTATGTACCAACTAAAATCAATTTTAACCAAATCAATTGTCGACTACTTGTATGATTATCACAAGGATTATAGCCCAGATGATGTTATAAATAAAATTGCTTTTACGTTCCCTGAGCAGCCAGACATAACTAAGCGTGTATACTTTGCTTTTTTACCCAACTTCCCAGAGAATAAAGAATTAAGAGGTGGCCTTTATATTGTGATTACTAATACACTTTTTTTAAATGGGTACGGCTTTTGAATAAATCATTCCTAATACTCATCGTTGGGTATCTTCTACCGGCTGGTGCATATCATGCACGCAGTCGATGTTGTATATTTTATTCAGTTCCATTTCATACTTCTTTTATTTCAATGTTATGCACCTTCTTCATGAGGCGCTTTTTCTTCAGATAATCCCGGGTCCGGAATCCCTTTGCATCCTCCACGACCTGCTGGCCGGATTCACAATCGATGTAGACAAAGTCGGCGATGTACTTCAGGGAGTGGCTGCCGCCGGCGTTCAGTTCAAAAGACACCTGCAGACGCAGACCACGAATTAAACCGGCTCGCTCCATCAGTCGTAGGGTACTATACCTGGCCGCCTCCTTCGCTGAATCGAACCAGATGCCGTCTACCTCAGTCCGCTGGTTGCCGAACTTTGACTTCTTTGACAGGTTCGCCGGCTGTTCCAGCTCCCTGATTACCTCCTCGTTTAAACCTGCCACGGTAGACGCCTTTAGCTCTTTCAGCGTAATATGCCCTTTCGACCTCTTCTTCATCAGGTACGATTGTAATAGTGTGTGTTTTGTCCTGCAGGTGGTGGGTGCTGGTCCAGTAAAGCAGGATGCGGTCGCGGTGTTCATCGTCGCGGTACTCCTCATAGCCGGCCAGCACCCCGCCTATACTGAGCTTTACAGTGCCTCGCATAGCGCCGGGAATTTCGCCGGGCGGCCGGTGGTGGACAGGATACGAAAGGAGATCACCCACACCCAATCGTTTTTATCACAGCTATTGGTGCCATTTATATCGCGCCACAGCCGGCCGAATGCGAAATGATGAGGGCCGCGGAAAAGGTGTGGGCGAAGCGCTTCCATAGGTTTAACTCCCTCTGCCCGCGCGTCTTTATCGCTGATATCCTGCACCCGTTCTACACGTATTTCCGTAACTTGTAGCCAGATCCGAGCGGCCACTTTCGGCATGAAGCGTGGAGACTTCCAAGGTGGTGTCAAAAAATTTGGATGATCGTCTTCCAGGTCAGGCCTGTGCCAATCTGGTATGTCGGGTCCAGCTTTATAGAAATACTGATCGGAGCCTATTCTGATTTCATTCTCGTCGATCATGTGTCCTTTTATCCATGTTTCTTTCACATAAAGGATGTTTCCAGGCTGTCCGTATGGACACAATAGTGCATATCCATTTTGCCAAGGAGAATGAAGAAAACATTTTTTAAACATGTGTTTGTGATCACCGGAATACACATAGCCGCTTTCTTCATCAATTATTGGCTGCGGTTTAATGACCCGCCGGGTCTGCGTCTTCCTGCCGTCAAGTATTGCGCGAACCATATCACCGGAGAAGAGAATTGGACGCTCTTTTGTTGTTTTATTTTCCATTTCTTGGTAGTTTGAACCCTAATAATTCAGCTGCTTTGCTGTTTTCTTCAACCCATATCAGGTTGCAATGTGTGCATGCAGGTATCATTTCTTCGGTATTCAGGAGCCTATGGGATGTGGCTTTTCCACGTTTATGGTGCATCCCGGTGGCACTTCCCTTGCATCCGGGAGCCTTGATTTCACATTCTTTCCCTTCCCATAGGGGCTTTGTGAGTTTCGAATACTCCCGGTTGATAGCTGCCCGCTTGTCACTGAATGGTTTTATCTTCCTCACTTTCTTTTCCTTTTCCGGCTTGCCATCGTTTTTAATGCGGCGCCGGTATTCCAGGTAAGATTCCATACTTCACCGTTTTTATTTGTTAGTGACAGTGGCATCTTTCAGGGAACATGCTGTCGTCAAATTCGGTAGTGTCGATAACTATTTCCGATTGGCTCAATACTAGCCGAGCCATGTATCCGGTAAATTCGTCGCGGAGGACATTGGGAGTGAATGGAATTTTCAATTCACTGCCATTGTCCGAAAGAGTCATTGTTTCGTATCTTGACTGCGACCCGTATGTGTGTGGTAGGCTCAATGCTGAATACGTTTTGGATTCTTTGTTACGCCTGCTTTCGTGTAGCGTGAATTTGACATTCTTTCCGGGGCCAGAAAGCTCAACGTTCAGCCATCCATATTTGGAATCTTCGTTCACAGAAGCATTATAGTCATAGGGATAGGATTCTTTGTCATCAACATACTCAATAAAGAACCTGAGGATGTCGGAAAATTTCACTTCCTTGTCAGCGCGGGTGAGAAATTTGGAAACCATTGGCACGAATGTTTGAGCTATAGCCTGATTGGCTATTTTGTCGATCTCATTTGTCAGCCCTTCATTGATCCTGGCGATGATGTCTGGAAGCTCAAAACATACGCCTACTTGCTGGGCTTCCAATACGCGGCTGATTTCTTTCTTAAAAGGAGAATCGTATCCAGTATAGTATTCCTTAATTTTTTCGATTGCTCCTTTCATGGCATATTCATTGGCCTTTTCCTGTAATACGGCCATGTCGAGAGTAGGTAGAATCTGTATATTGTTTTCCACTTTCTTTATTTTTTTGTTTATAAATATTTTTCTCGTTCCTCCTTCATCCTTCTGGTTCGCTCCCTGACAGCAGCATTTGCGCATTGCTTGCAATAAGATTTGCGGCCTCCCGGATGGCTTGGATCTTTAACAAATTCTCCGGTGGACTTGGTGCTTTTGCATTTGGTGCAGGTCTTTTGCATTGTTCTTCTAATTTTTTCATGAATAAATCTTCTATCGATACCGAAAAGTTTCGGCATATTCTCAGAACTACAAGAGCAGGCGGGTAGCAAACCCCTTGTTCGTATGATCCGATGTTGGGCCGGTTTACATTCAGGTAAGCGGCGAAATCTGTCTGGTTTAATCCGGATAGCTTCCGGATGTACTTCATGTTGTTGGCGAAAATCTGTTTCACGATTCCGGATTTTGTTCGTTTGCAATAGCGTTTAACGCTTCGATTCTCACAGTTTCCCGCTTACTGTAGTCTACGACAGCTGACCATAGCTTTTCTTCCTGCCGCCATTCGTCCCCTTCTTTCACGAGCAGTTCATACAGGCGGCGGCCTTCCGGATTGGCAGCAGGGGAGGCGTGGAGGGCTTCTCTCATTTCAAGAGCGTATGCCTGCCGGCAGTCTTCCAGGAGCTGCCATCTTTCGGAGCCGGAAAGGGTGATCATTTTATTGCGTTTGAGCCAATCGTAGATACAGGTTGTAATGAACTCGCTGTGAAATGCCCCTTTTCGGGCTGAATCCTTGATCTTCTCCCACTCATCCGACCAATCTGTTTCGCCGGGAGGCAGAGCCGTAATTTCGGCCTCGTTTGCCCTTTTTTGTGCTTCCAGTTCAGAGAGGTGCTGCCGCTTACCCAGGTACTCACATATGGCGTCATCGATCAGGGCCAGATTCAACGCTTTTCCCCAATCCTTGATCCTTGTCCCATAGGTGCGCATCGCATACTCGAACTCATCGGGATTTATGTTCTGGTAGTCATCAATAGCCTTTTTACGTAGCTGGTCTGTCAGTATGGTGACGTATGCGTCATCTTCGGCCAATTGCCACCCGGTGATTACTGCAGTTTTCAGGATAAGGGCTTCGATGATGGTATGTAGCTCGGTGTCCGTGTAGTTGCCAAAGCGTTTGGTATTATACTTCATCTGTAGTATCCGCTGTTCCTCCGGGAGGAAACTGCTGAAGGTTGTTCCTAAGCCGTCCTGCAAGGATTGCGAAACCTCCGCTTTTGCTGGTAAAGGCTCCTTTGCTCCCGCCGGTTCCACCTGCAGGTGATTGGTTGCCTGTTGTAGTTGCTTTTCGTCCATCTCTCTCCTCAATTTCTCTGTAGTTAGTGATAAATGTGTTTGCCAGCCCTGCCCATCGCACTATTTTACTTCCGTTGTTGAGCCAACCGGTGCTGTCCCACTTGTTGTAGAACTTCTCGGCCATTTCTTCGGTGCCGCCGGCGCCGCGGAAAAACCGTTTCACGTCTTCGAGCGGGGGGGCGGCGCGGGAGGGGGGCGGCGCAACCGGGGGAGGGTGTGGGAAGGATTCGGTTTTTACTGAACCATCCATAAGCTCTCCGGACATGAAACCGGGGGGCGATTCCCCTTTAACCTTCTCTTCTTCTTTATATTCTTCTTTATATTCTCTTTTAGGCAGTGATTCATCATTACTGATTCCGTGATCATTCACTGAACATTCAGTGAATATTGTTTTTAGTTCTTCCCTGTTGATTAACAAGTCCTTATAATTCGGCCGGTTAATGGTTTGGTGCTTACCGAAGTTTGGCAGATAGTAGAAATCCTCGTTTTTGTGTGAGAACTGACTAATAAATCCATGAGCAAGCAGCTCGTTTAACCAGGTGCCGAATTGTTGGAGTTGTATTTGATCGTAAGGGAAAACCTTTGACTTGATAAAAAGATGATCACAAACCAGGACGCCTAAATCATCTGCCAGATTCCAAAGACCGATAAAAAGTAATCTGGCATCCCGGCTAACCTTCGATAACTTCCTATCGTCCCAAAATTTCTTTCTAATCATTCTGTCTCTGGCCATGACCTCAAAATAAAGTTGGTTGTTGTATCGGGTGTATCTCCGCATACCCGGCGCCGGTAGTTTTCTGGAAAAGATGCTCCGGTTGTTTGTATGGTCCTATTCTGGTTTGCGCCAGCATCTGGATGGCACCCTTAGATTTTAGGTCACTCAGTGCCCTCCTGATGGAGGTGATTGGCGTGCGCTTGCTGAGTAATGCCCTGGCTTTAAGATGTTTTGTTAGCTCCGAAGCGGTTATCTTCTTTTTAGGGTGCTTCCGGAAGTACTCAGCGATTATGGTCTGCTGCCCTCTCGCGGCCTTTATTTGGTTGGCCAGTTGTCGGCCTGTCAAGTGTGTTGTGTTGTAATATGTCATACCCTAAAATTTTTCGGTGAATCAATCAGGCACTGGGTAGATGCGATGGTTATTCTTCGACGTTGTCCTTCCCGTGAATTAATATCTGAAACGCTGCATTTGTTATTCTTTCGTCAATGGCGCATACCATATCCACGTTGTTTACATAATCACCTAGGGCCTCCATTACCGTGGTCATCTGGCCAAGGGCTGCAATAAGCACCTCTTCAGTTGCAGCGGCTCCATCTATTTGTATTTGGGACATACCTGGTATTGACCTTACCTGTGTAATTACGGTGTTCATGTTGGAGGCCAGATAGTTAATTGTCTGTGTAGCAAGTAGTATTTTGCTATAAGTGTCGAGTTTTTCTGACATGTGATTTGTTGTTTGTCCGATCAAGCTGCTGGCTTTTTACGGTAGTGGTTAATAATGTGATAAATGGACCAGGTCAGGTATATGTCGTAGCTGGCGTCATGCAGCCTTGCTTCATCAACCGCGATGCCCATCTCCATAGCAACCGTTTTGAGTTTGAAGTCGGACATTTTCTGCCGGCGGTCCAGAAGGTATTCTGAAGCCATCACCATTACATCGATACCGTTCGCCCAAAACCATGAGCCAAAGTAATTGTCGCCATTTTGTACGAACCAGGCGCGCAAGAAAGCATTGTCAAAGGCCGCATTGTTATATCCTATCAGGAAAAACTTATCCGTCTTGTCATATTTATCGACATAATTGGCCAGCATGGTCACAAATTGCTGGTAGACCTCTTGCATGGTAGGATATCCTGATACCACATCAACGCTAACGCCTGCTATCTTTAGTGCTTCCGGATCAATTATGGCTGCGGGATTGGGGCGCACCTTAAAGTTGAAATCTTCGACAATTTTTTCGTCAATCTCAATACAGCCGGAAATCTGATGAATCCCATTTTTCCAGTGCCTGGTGCCGGTCGTTTCCAGATCAAAGAATAGTTTTTTCATCTATGCCGTTTTATTCGTCAATGTCTACTGGATGAAGCGCTTTGGTTGCCCAATCCGGTTGTTTCATTTCAATGATCCCGCTATGCCCACTCTCTGCCGAGGCCTCAAAGCCGGGCCATATACCTTTTTCGGTGCATTCTTTTACGGTGGACATTGCATGCCGGAATTTGTATTTCCCATTTTGTAGGTCTTCAGCATCCCACCAGAAAACTGCAACCATATATGGCTCAACTACCTGCAGCATGATCATGATTGTCACATTGAACTTCCGATCCGTAACATGGCTGGCGCCTTCCAGGTACATGCCTTCTGATAGCTCATACTTGTACTTTGCAGTATCGTAGAAGAATTTGCCAATGTCTTGCGCTGAGGTGGTTTTGTAGCTGATAATGGCGTTTACGCCAATGTTTTCCTCAATATTGAAGTAGTCTGGCCTTATCTTCGCTTTCAGACCGGTTTCAGGATCTTTGTAGTAGAAGCTGGTCTCTGATGTGGCGCCTTTCAATATGCGGGAGATAATACCGCCGCCATATCGTTTATAGTTCTCATGGACAATGTCAATTATAACTTGGCTTTCCTCGTCAACTACTTTGTATTTGCAGGTAGCCTGCAGCTCACTCAGATGGTCTTTCATCTGGTTTATGTTCCATCCGGATAAGTCAGCATTTTCACAGCAGTTTAGCTTTTCGTAGAAGCGTATAAGTATTGTAACACCCTCTTTTGAAGCCATCGAGGCCTTAGGCTCAATAACATATTGGTCAAATATTTCGGGTTCCAGAAAAGCCAGATGGCATATTTCGCCGAGGTCAAAATGCTTTTTCGCCTTATTTGCCGGCCGCTGGTTCATATAGAAATAGTAGTGCCTTGGCGTCTTCAAAACCTCCTTGAGGGCAGAAGATGAGTTGCTTTTGTTGGCGAGGTACTTTTCCATTGGGTCTTTTACCAGAATACCATTCTTACTGAGTGCTACCAAGTCAATGGGAACTACGGTGTCCGAATTGAACTGGGGACTGTGAAGCATGTCAAGGATGGTGGGGTAATCCCCCGGACTGTAAGCCAGGGGATTAAGTTCTTCGTCAATCACCTCCACATTATCGAGATCAGGAAATTTGTTGAAGTCCATATCTTATTGTTTGATGATTAGAGGCTTAACAGACCATTGAGCGCTTTGCAATGAGTTCTTTTTGTTTTTCTTTTTGCCGAGGTATTCCAGTCTTATAACTGATCCCGGCGCCAGGTTCAATGCTTCAAGCAGAGAAACCAACCTTTTGCTTGCATTACGCCATGGTTTTAGGGTGCCATTTGACTTTTCATAGAAAAAGGCACAGTCTACCTCTACCGGAATGCTTGGATCATTAAAATCCGGAAACACAGATGTCTTGATTGAATCGTAGTAAACATTTTTGGCTTCTCCTACGTTCTCTGGTTCCCAATAATCCGCCATCAGATCAAACGGTACGACTTCTGCATTGTCCAGATCTGGCAGGTTTGCCTTCGACATATCGACAACTTGGAGGCTGATAGGGCTTGCCGGTTTAAGGGCTACAGCTGTTTCGTTTGTTTCAGTTTGATTTTTTGCCATAACTTTGTATTTGATTTTTGATTTGTATTTCTGCCTGCTGTTCCCGCAGCGGGCTTTTTATTTTTTGAACACCAGGTAGGCGGCAACCATGATTCCGGTGTAGATCGCCCAGCGGATAGCACCACCCCATGTTCTAAGATTTCTGTAAATAGTGTGCATGTTGTGTTTTTTAAAACCGGGTGACGAGAACCAGCCACCCGGCTGCTGTATTCATTTCCCGCGGGCCTAAACGGGGCATTTATTTATCTGTCTTGCGTGCGTAATCAGGATTAGGCCCATTCGTTACTACTTCATGTTTTTCGTTTTGGTTACCCCTTACCCCGTGTTCTGGACAACAGCCCCGGCTTAAAGCTGTAGTAAGAAGTTAAATCCGTTCATTGTTCACAATTCAAACTGATTTTAGCTTCTTTTTTAATCGCCATTCTTTCATACTGTGACGATGAATATTTTTACACTCATTACACCTGCACCCTCTTTTATATGCGCCACCGCTAGGGTGTTTACGAAGGTGTTCATTGGTGTTAATCTTTATTTTGCCACGTGAGACGCCGTCATTATAGTTATCCATAGATGTTCCTAAAATGAGATGTGAAGGGTTTACGCACAGCCTGTTATCGCATATATGGCAGACCAGAAATCCTTCTGGTATATATCCTTTATGCAGGATATAAGAGAACCTGTGAGCATCAATCACTTTCCCTTTATATTTGAAGGCGCCATAACCGGTTTTGCCTCGTGTGCTGGCTTTCCATTTCCAGCATCCCACTTTCTTTTTTTCAATCTTTTCCCAAAACCGCTTCATGATAATTGTTTAAAAGTGCCGGTAGTCGCCGGCGCGCTCGGGTAGCCACCCGACAAGCTCTTTTCCGTGTGCCCAGTGGCGGCCGCCGAACATCTTACTGGGCTTCAAATGGGTACTTTTCTCCTGTAACCTTGTGCAGGGCTGTGATTCGAACACACTTCTTGACAGCGGTTGAGCGTCCTCAACTTCGGGTGTTCCAAACACCAAAGACCCCACATGTTGCCGGTATTAAGCATCCGGCTTGCTCCCCATTGTGGAAACGCTGGGCATTCAGATTGATCGCTACCGGGGACTGGATCGAACAGCCTACCTTTCTGTGGATACAGAAGGGAATACCCTTCCCGGTCAAGTGGTAGAGGAATCTCACCTCTACCTTTCCGAACTTCAGCCGAAGCTGTCGGATCGCGCCTTGTCGCTTTTCCCGCTTTGAGCCTGTTGATCTCAGCGGTCACCTACCGGAAAACAGACGTACCGGTGCATTTACAAGGAATATGTTTATCAAAGAGCTTCAGTTTAAATGCCGCCGGTATCATATTCTTCGATGGCTCTTGCTACAGATCCTTCGGAACAGCAGTCTTTTAATGATGTTTGAAAATGTCTACCCCTTCTGTTTGACAATGGTCGCATATCAATCTCTTCTGATACTATTGATATCCGTACATATGTTACTGGAGGATTGTAGTCAATCACTTTCGCGGTAAATATTCTGTGTTTGCCACGGAAGAACCATTCACCGAAGTAGTTTTTCCTAAAACCCAGCTCAATCAAAGTTTTTTCGTCCTGCATATTTTTGCTTAAATGCCGCCGGTGATCCGTATTTTCTTGCAGTTGTTTCTGTAAAAGACTTTTTCTTCTCCCGGCTCCCAGTAATCATTTTTGCCTTGGTATGGATCGATCAGCTTTACAACTATTGTTTTTTCGTCCATTCGGATAAGTTCAGCTGAAACAAACCGGTTTTTGTGTTCAAATTCTATTTTCTGCATGATTGAAGGTTTTTTAAATGCCGCCGGTGGATACCGGCCGCGTGTCATGTGTTCCACGTTATGAAAAAGGTTGTGTTATATTTGGAATGTGACTTCGCCAACCCATGAACCGTCAACTAAGTCGGATTCAGCTTGTTCTGGTGTTTCGTAAAGCGTATTACCAGTGATGAAATGACCTACTTCCAAGTATACGCTGCAGTACATGGTCTTATTCTCATGGGCCATGAAAAGGTCATATTGTGACGGTTCGGATTCTTCGAAGCGATTGCCGTTGGCATACCAAATTAATAGTAAGCCATCAACGGTTCCGGCAAGTACATATCCGATAGCATCGTCGAAATGCATCAGATTGGTAACCCGTTTCCCGGATCTTGTTACAACCCGCGCTCCGGTAATAGCCCTTTCGTAATCAAATGGTTTTAGTACCATTCCTTTGATCTCTATGTTGCCGTCTTGTGCCATTATCGTATATAGTTAAAGGTTAATAAATCGAGTTTTAAAAGAAGGGCAGGAGGTGGATACAACCCGCCGATACGTTACCTATTGCCCTTTTATCGCTTCATTATGAACACCCCTTCCGATTTTCCGGTAGCTGGTCCGGTCTTTATACCGGTCCTCACCGTCAATATTTTCTTTCGGCATCAAAATCGCCCAGACCACAGTGACAATTACTATCGTCACAACTTGAGCAGGGAAGGTGTGTAGGAAGTCGGTCAGATTGTTTTGCATCGCCAGCTTTTATAAGGTATTTGGTAATTAAGCGTACACAGTATCCGGACACGGCAAGCATGGCCAAGATGAAGAATAGCCAGATCATGCTGCCAAGGCTTTAACAGTGAGAGACAGGTTTGCGGCATTGGCCTGTGCCATAAGCTTGTCGGCCTGTTCCTTCGACTGCTGGCACATGAAGACATTATAATCTAAATGAGATGCATATGCCTCTGCTGTTTCGAAGTCATTCGGATGAGCCGAAAGGGCGGCTTCGTTGAATTGATGTGCTTTGTACATCTGGTCCGCTGCTTTTGCCAGCAGCTGGCTTATTTGAAGGAGTGTCATCGTGCTATTTTTTGAAGGTTAAGAAGAACAGGCTGCGTACTGCTGCCGGCAGGAGAAAAGCAAAAAAGGCGTAGTTGATCTCCTGGTGGTATATTGCCATGCCAACCCATGCCGTGGCGTTGATGATGCTTATGGTATACCAGAAACGAAGCTGTATTGATGCTTTCATGGTTAAGCGTTTTGATATTTGGTGGAAAGAAGTTTCGCGCAGAAGTTTTTGTCATCCCGGAGCCGGCGGCGCAGGTAGTCGATAAATCCTACCCATTCTTTGCTGTGCCCCCACCATCCCCGCAGGAGAACCAGTACCATGTCCGGGTGGTAGTCCTCGATTATGCCGGCCTGCATCATAGCCTCTTGAACTTCTCCGGCTTGCAGGTCTTCTACCGGCTGCGGGACACCTCGCAGGTCCCAGGCAATGAACAGGTCCCCGTCCTCTGAGGTGGAGAAGCCCACGATTTGAATGTTCGGATTCGTTTTCATACCTTCGTATTTGAATAGTTGTTTTACTGATTTACTTGACGCTATTCCCGCCCGGCGCGCCACGTCGGGCATTTTTATTTTATATTGAGTGCTTTATGGATAGCTGCTGTCATTATAAATACTACTTCCGGATTCATATCCTCTTCGCAGGCCATCAGTGCCATCAGGCAGGCATTTAATAAGTCGGGGGCTGCTGCCAATAAGTGGCAATTGGCTACCAGCTCATCAAAAGACAGATCCTCAATAAACTTGTCGCAAATGATCACGTTCGATACATTGTGAGGATCATCCCGGTAGGTTGCGCCTCCGGCATTAAGTTCATGCCTGGTTTTCTCGGTTTGAACAGACATCATGGTGATGTCGTTCCCGCGGGAAGAGATTTTGTGTTCTGTCGGCGCTACCGCTATCCACGGTGCAGGGGTGCCTTTAAATTGATAATTCATAACTGTGATGGTTTTAAGCCCTTACGGCAGGTTAGTAAAAGTGTTAGTACCGATAATAAGCTGCCGGCATAGGCTCCTCTTCCACATAGAAGACATGATAATCTCTCCAGTCATCGGGTTGCGGCTCGTTATACCCCCATGTTTGAAAGCAGGAGAATCCAAGTGTCAACGCCTCATCATCACAATCCTCACGGAAAAACTTTGTCGCAGCCTCTCGTGCTTCCTCAATACTGGAAGCGCCATAAACGTAGACGGAATCATAGTTTTTGTTAAAAGCGCATGTGACCATTATGTTAGATTTATGCTCTTTGAGCAGGTGAGTAATCAGATTTGGTTTCTTCGGCCAGCACCTCGCGTACAGCGGCTGCCAGTTCCGGCATGTTCAGGTCGTCGGCATCTTCCAGTGCATCCAGGTCGATGGCGAAGTCGGACAGCTTCACGCGGGGATCATCCATGTCAGCAGGGTAGTACCTACCACCGGCGCGCAGCTGATCAACCACTTCTCTTTCCATCCACTCTTCAGATCCTTTCTCCATATAATATGGTGCATCCTCCGGACGGCCACCACACAGGGTCAGTACCGCTATTACGATTCCCTCCTCTTCGGTAAAAAGCCACACTTGTGGGCAAAGCTCCGCCTGCAGGCTGTTGAAAGTCTGTTTCATGGTGTTGGATTAAAGTGGTGTGATTAAATGTTTGCGATTCTTGCGGTTCTCTCTGCCTTGCGCCTCCTGGCCTCTTTCACAACGGCTTCTAACGTGTCTATTTTATGGCTATCTCCCCTCAGCACTTCCCATACCGTTTGCTCTCGCGGGGACGTTATCTCACCTCTTGCATAAAGATCAGAGCAGATGCCTTTCACATTTTCCCCCCTCAAAACTGCCCTGATCTCTTTTTCTTTTTTAGGCCCTATCAACTTCATAAACCGTAGTTATACGTATTGTTCTTTTTAAGTATCTTCACTCGTCGTTTTTCGGTTGCTTTGCCGTAGCTTTGCCGCCGTTGACAATACAAATATATGTCGGATTATGTAAGATAACAAGACAAATGTAGGAAAATATGAAATTTTCGACGTTGTCTAAAATTAACGCCATTTATTAAATGAACTTGCAAGAAACCCTGTCGCAGTTAGTTGAAATCGTAAAACGGAACACATATAAGGAGGGGAAAAAGATATCCATGGGGGAGATTGCTGAAAGAATGCAACTTTCGAGGCAGCACCTATCAGCATTGTTGAACGGAAAGGAGGAAGTGAAACAGCGCCACATTGATATGTTCCATTTGAAGTTTCAGAGGGAATTGGGAGCCGACGCTGGAAGGCCAGCGCCGGGAGACCCAATGAACCCGATTACAGCTTTAATGTTGGCACTCCTTGAAGATTACGCAGAGTGGAAGGCAGAAGAAACGGGTGTAACGTTTGAGGATGTTAAGCGTGCAATTGCCGCAAGAGGTAAGAGAAAGCTAGAAGGTTTAGACTCTTGGCTTCCTGGAAAGTAGGCACACGCCCATTCTCTTCTTTTTTGATTGCTACTGTTGGTTGTAGGTGTTTGTTTGATCTTGGCAATTTTGTTTTGGTCGGTGGGATAGTCTCAATTGGTTTGTGCTTTTTCGTACGCTTCATTTCATACAGTGATTTAAGGTTACAGGATAAAAGTGAGGGAGACATATCATTGTTGGCGTAATCGTGGATACAGGGTTACATGACTGTGTGATTTTTCGGTTAATAAATAAGGGTTGAAGTAGTGGTTGGTCGGCAAACTGAAATTATATTTCCGGTGCGCCATGTATATGCGCACTGCGGAATATTCGCAAAAATTCATTTTCGTACGGGTTGTGTCGGTGAATAAAAGATAAAATTAGTACGGTTTCCCGTAACCCAGGAGGTTCCTTTTAATATACAATTGTTAAGCGGTTGTTATCGAATATCGCTTAACAAACCGAAAATCTTCATTTACAATTGTTTATATCCACTATGAAAAGCATATTGTTATTCTGTTTAGCCTTCCACCTATTTGCGTCTCCGATGGTGGCTCAGTTACGCTGCCTTACTGCAAAAAAATACCTTGAACTTAAAGGGCCAAATGATAGGACAGTTAATAAGGTAGCAGCAATATGCTTCAATGACAATTACTTCTCTTTCTATACCCCGGAATACGGCGACAGATATTTTAAGATGGCTCATGTTCGTTATGATACCATTAAAGGTGGCTTTGTGCGTCAAACATTTATGAATGAGGAAAACAGCACAATGCCATTCGGGGAATATAGTGTTGAGATAACTTACGAAAAGGTAAAAACAGTAGTCATATCATTTACCAAATTTAATAGTGCTATTGTGGTCCAATCGCCAACATTTTTGGGCAGTATGGAGCCGATATACAGTAGAGTGCCAAATAATCTAGCCAAGGCGGATAGTCTTGCAAAAGCAGCACCCAAACCCATAACTTCTAATTCTCCAACAGCCGAACAGCATAAAGAGGTGGTATACACTTCCCCTGAGGTCAAGCCAAAATTTCCTGGCGGGATAGATTCGTTGATTGAATATTTAAGATCAAATGCATCAATACCCGATAATCACAATGGAGTATTGCATACTAAATTTGAGATAGATAGCAATGGAGTTGCAAAACATTTTGATGTTTTAGGGCAATATCCGGAAGGTGAGATTGATAAAAAAATTTTGCAGACATTAAAAGTTATGCCCAATTGGAAGCCAGCGGAGTATAAGGGCAAAAGGGTAACTTCAGAGTTACGGCTTTCTGTAATTTGTAATCCAAGCCACATAAGCAAGATATCTATTAATATATATTAAATTTAAACTATGAAAAAACTACTTTTAGGAACATTCATACTGTTGGCATTCAACATTGCTGTCATTATTACTCAAATGAGCTGTAAAAAAGAAGCAAAGGCGGATCCGAATCCTACTACGACGCCCGGCCTGGTACAGCAAAATACTATTTTGCTTTATACAGGAGATACTAATCCCGCAAATAATGTTAATCCATCTCTCTGGCTTTTGGATTTGGATGGCAATTTGAAAAGTAAAATTTCACCGTTTACCGTGCCGGCAGGATTCAAGTATATCAATTCAAAATTGACTCCAGACGGGAAACGTATTATTTACAGCGTAGCTCCTATTGATCAGTATGGGGCCGTCAAAGTATTTTCGATTAATGTTGACGGTACAGGGGCAAAAGAGATTTTCAAAAATGATTATAGCAAGTCGGCCTATTTGTTCTTGGAAGGAGCGTATTAACTGTCCTGCGTATTATAAGCCGGCCCAATGCCGGCTTTTCTTTTGTTTATATATTTCTGAAATTACTATAAGTACAGTATAGGCTATAGTTTCAGAATATTTTGAAAATATTGAGAATTTCATATCTTTGGTGTGAAATGACTTTGTGATGGGGGAATCGAAGAAGAGAAAAGTATTTCAGCAAAACAACCAACTTTGGAAATTGCGGTCTAAACACGGCCGCGAAAAGCTGTTTGCCTCCCCAGAACTCCTATCTGAAGCAGCCACAGAATATTTTGACTACTGTGATAGTACCCCCATACTGAAGGAAGACTACGTAGGTGGCTTTGCCACACGTGTTCTTCGTGAATTGCCTCGCCCGTATACCGTGGCGGGGTTTTGTTTGTATGTCGGTGCGTCTCGCCACTGGTGGAATGAGTTTCGGAAATCGTGCTCAACGAAAAAGGAGCACGGTGATCAAATAGCAGCAGATTTTTTGGAAGTGATTACGTGTATAGAGGATATGATCTATAACCAGAAGTTCGAAGGCGCCGCGGTAGGGTTGTTCCAACAAAACCTCATATCCCGCGACTTGGGTCTTGTGGATAAGAAGGAAGTAGAGCAGACGGTCATTACAGTGGAGAGCCAGGATGATGATGATCCGGAATTGAACGAAGATGACGAATTATGATCCGTGTTGTTTGGGCCAAGTGGCGGAGCATCATCAACCAGAAGTTTCTGCGCCTGGTGAAGTGCCGGGATCGGTTTATCATCCTTTACGGCAGTCGGGGTAGCAGTAAATCGGACTTCATAGCAAAGAAACTGGTATACAATTGCCTGACGCATAAATACTTCAAATTCATACTGTACCGTAAAAAGTACAACACTATACAGGAAAGTAGTTATGAGAACATAAAGCAGACGATCATAACACTCGGACTACAGCAGCTCTTTACATTTAGGACAAGCCCCCTGGCGATTATCTGTAAAAACGGCAACCGATTCATCGCCCGCGGGGGTGACGACCCGGCAAGCCTTAAATCCATAAAAGACCCTACCGGGGTCTGGTATGAAGAGGATGTGCCACCTGAAGAAGATTTTGCTACTATCAGCCTCACCATACGGTCGGATAGGGCGGATTGCTTACAGGAGATCTTTACCATAAACCCGGAGATAGAGGGAGACTTTACAGAGAACTGGTTTTGGAAGCGGTTTTTTGAGGGCCACAATGAGCTATCATACCGGACTAATACCGCCATCGAGGTTGAGGGCCGGCAGGTGAAATTCGCCGTTACGGTTCATCACTCTGTCTATCAGGACAACCGGTGGTTGCCAGACCAGGTAAAGGCCCAGATCGAGGGGTATAAACAGACAAACCCCTACCTCTATTCTGTATATGCGAAAGGGTTATGGACCAGGAAGCAGACAGGGGGGAATTTTTACAAGCTCTTTGACCGTGCCAGGGATACCGGTAATACGGCGTATGACCCGTTACAGGCTCTTCATATCAGTTTTGACTTTAACGTCAATCCGTATATGACCTGCTGTATATGGCAGATAGACGGTAAGCACGCCCGGCAGATCGATGAGATTTGCCTCGAAACGCCGAATAACCGCACAGAGAACGTCTGTCGTGAATTTATTCGCCGGTATCCAGGTCATGCTGCGGGGCTGTTCATCTACGGTGATCCCAATGGAAAGAAAGAGGATACCCGGTCGGAAAAGGGACAAAACGACTATGTGATCATCATGCGGGCGCTTAGCCAATACCGGCCAGCTTTGCGGGTAGCAAATGTTGCGCCGGCGGTTGTAATGCGCGGCAACTTCATAAACACCGTCTTTGCTTTCAGGTACGATGGTCTGTTATTCACAATAGGTAACAACTGTACAAAGACTATTTCGGACTATATGTACCTGAAAGAAGCGGCGGATGGCACAAAGGCCAAGATAAAAGAGAAGCACCCGCAGACGGGTATCTCTTACGAGAAATACGGGCACACCAGTGATGCGAACGACTACTTTATGTGTTATGCCTTCGCTGCTGAGTTTACCCGATACCAGAAAGGTGGGGTGGTGACGAAGCCGACAACCGGAAAGAACATAAGCAAAAACAGTTACTGATATGAACGATAAAATCAGAATATCAAAAGCAGCATACTATACTATTTGTGATAAGATCGGAGAGATGAAGAAAGAGGAATGTTTAGCCGACGCGGAAGTGGGGCGGCTGCAAAGTGAATTATATTATGCGACTGAAAAGCGAGATAATATTAGGCAAAAAAGGATAGACCTGCAGTCTACCCTTGACAGTGTTGACCGTAAGCTACTTTACTAATGAACTACCTAACCAACGCAGATTTCAAAAAGCAGATACAAGATGCAAACCTGAGCCAGGTAATCGGGTCAGACCCATCCATCCTGGATAGCGCGGTAAGTACTGCTATTGAAGAGGCGAGCAGTTACCTGGTTCAGAAGTACGATCTATCGGCCGAGCTGCAAAACATCCAGCCTTACAGCCCAACATTGGCTACCTACAAAGCCGGTAGCCGGGTTGTACTGGATTATCCACTATATGCGCCGGCAACCGCCTATGTCATTAACGACTGTGTCACCAATGCCGGCAAGGCCTATAGGTGTATTAGTGCTACTACCGGAGTATTCGACCCCTCAAAGTGGGAGTTGCTTGGCGATGCCGGTAGTATGTTTTATGCCGCTTATCCACAACCTCCATTCAACCTCTACCAGCAATATGCTGTAGGGGATAAGGTTTTTTACAAAGATGTCGTGTATACCTGCCGGGTAGCTACGATAGATTTGAGCCAAGAAGGTGCGTTACAATACCGGGATTATCAAAACCTGCCCTATCCTAATATCTTCCCGGACAACGTAAATGAGGGCCAAAAATTCTGGGGTATCGGAGTTCATTACTCCATACCTGCCGGCACGCCGGTAACCAATACCGCAGTATGGACAGCCGGTGATACCCGTAGCCAGCAGCTGGTTACCTACATGGTGGACATTGCGTTGTACCATGTACATAGCCGTATCGCCCCCCGGAATATCCCGGAGCTACGAGTTAAGCGGTATGATGACGCTATCGATTGGTTGAAGAAGTGCGCTAAAGGCGATGTGACGCCTGCTATGCCGGCAAAACAACCCCACCAAGGTGGCCGCATCCGGTGGGGCGGCCCAATTAAAAACATAAACAGCTATTGAGGATGAACAAAGAACAAGTAATAGAATTGATTTCCTTCCTTTTGATATTAATGTTAGTCGTGGGATTGGCCATGGTTGATATTCTTTCGTGGGGGTTGGCCATAGATAAATTTGGGAGCTTCGGTGTTGCCGCTGGTCTTATACTGAATGCCCTCGCCGGCCTCTATATCATTGGCCGGTATGTGAAACCGTCAAATGAAGTCAAATGAGCTTTTTCGGGAATATACAAAACGCTGTTCAATTTGGCTTAGGTGGTCAGCCCACTAGGCCGGCCACTATCGCTGACCCCAAAAGCAGCGGGGCGATTCGAAACCTGAGTAAGATTATTGCGCCGGTACAATTGCAACGCCTCCGCCATGACATACAAATGTGGAGAGAGGCAGTTACGGAAGCGGAACTCGCATGGTATCCACATAGGGTCAGGATGCAGCGGCTGTTTATTGATACTATCCTGAATGGGCATGTAGGCTCACTTATGGAGCGCAGGGCGGATCTATCATTGCTCCGTGATTACAAACTGTGTGATAAAAAAGGTATCGAGAGCGAGGTAATGACGCAGTACTTCGAAGAACAGGATTGGTTTTCCGATTATTTGGGATATGGAATTGACACACTGTTCTTTGGTTACTCCCTTGTATCACTGGGTGATATAAAGGATGATGCTTTCCCTGATCTTTCGCTTGTGCGTCGTTGGAACGTGTCGCCTGATCGCCTGCAGGTTACACAGCTTGTATATTCTCTTGATGGGATCAACTTCATGGAAGAACCATATAGTGATTGGCATATATGGATGAGAACCAAAAGCGAAACGGGCGTCAACAATTGCGGTTATGGACTATTCTATAAGATTGGTCTTTATGAAATACTACTACGCAATACATTAGGTTATAACGCAGATTTTGTGGAATTGTACGCGATGCCTTACAGGCTAGGCAAAACTTCAAAAACCACCGAAACAGAGCGGGCCGAGATGGAGCAGGCACTTCAGAGTATGGGATCTGCCGGCTATGCGATCATAGACCCTATGGATGAAATACAGTTCCTCGAAAGTAAGTTGGGGGGCACCGGATGGGAATCTTATGACAACCTTGAACAGCGCTGTGTCAAGACTGTCACAAAGCTTGTTCTTGGGCATGAAGATGCTATGAGTAGTACGCCTGGGAAATTGGGAGCAGGTGGCGCCAAGGAGGACAACCCTATTACAATTGCTATTCTATCAAAACAGACTAAAGACGGACACTTTCTTGAATCTCTAGTAAACAAGCAGTTGCTACCGAGAATGCGAAAACTTGGATTTCGTATCCCAGACACTCTTCATTTTGAGTTTAAAAATGATGAAGAGAAGGAAGCATTTAGGCGCCGGGAGGACGAAAGCAATCAAGCAACAGCTAAAATATTCCAAACCATTAGTCAAGCGGGAGGCAGTCCTGACTGGGATTATTTTACAGACCGCACAGGCATTAAAGTAAATCCAGCCGCCCCAAAAGTAGAATCTGTAAAAGGAGGCGATACAAAAGAGGTCGAAGAAGAGGATGTGGATGCTGACGATGACGAGGATGATGTTGAAATCACCCAAAGTGTCCAGAACATACAGAATCAAATCACTAAACTATATGGCAGATGAAGCCGGCGGCGGTAAATAAAATGCTGAAAGGCGTGTATTCGGGCGAGATAACCGCGCGGAAGCTACCGGTTAAGTACTACCAGTCCACGGTAAAGGATTTCAAAAAAACACTTATCGAGGGGTTTGGTAGCATGGCAGGTGAAAAGGAGTTTTTCGAAGACCTGAGTATAAATATTCAGGCCTTTACTGGCGCCAAGACATACCAGATGACCCGGGAGTTACAGGCGGCGAAACGTGGAACGAAGAGTTACAAGGAGTTTGCGGATAAAGCACTGCCGGTATACGAGAAGTACCAAGTTTGGGCTGAAGCGGAACGGGATACGATCATGGCGCAGGCTCAGAACGCAAAGCGTTGGAAACAGATAGAGTTTGACGCGGATATATACCCTAACCTGCGATATTCTGCTGTAATGGATTCTGTAACCTCTGACATCTGCCGCGCTTTAGATGGGCTTTGCTTGCCGGTAAACCATCCGGCATGGCGTACAAAATCACCAACTAACCACTGGAATTGCCGGTGTACGTTGATTCAGGAAGATAAAGATGCTAAGATCACCAGTAAGGCCAAAGTGTCCAGCTTGATGGCTGAGGTAGATAGTAAGATGCCGGGATATTTTCAAAACAACGTCGGTGCTACCGGCGAAGTATTTACCAAAGAGCATCCCTACTTCACCGAAGTGCCTAAAAGAGATGCCGCCTATGCCCGAAGAAATTTCGATTTGCCAATAATGTGACAAAATAAACCCGCTACAGCATAATGGAAAGACAGAAGTTCAACTTCGATGTAGTAATGAATAACTTCAAAAAGAATGGGTTAAAGCTGGCCAGGAAGATCGGTATTGCCCATAAGAACTATTTTCTGAAGTCATTCGATAAACAGGGTTGGGGCGAAAAGCCATGGAAAGAAGTAAAGCGCCGTATAAGAGGGACGCCGGAGTATAAATATCCGAAACGGAAAGGCCTCAGCCGCCGTAAGCGTAAAATACTTATAGGCAAAGGAGCCTTGCGCCGCGCGGTGAATAACAGTATGAAATCGGTAACCGCCCAAAGGATACAGTTCGTTGTAAATCGGCCGTATGCTACCATTCACAACGAAGGCGGCAGAATGGGCAACGGGGGTAAAATGCCCAAGCGGCAATACATAGGGTGGAATAAAGAAACCAATAAGATCGCCAAACAGATTTTGAATCAATACGTATTAGAAAACTTTAAATAGGTGGCATGGCCGGGATAAAACAACCGATACTCGATATTCTGAATCTCCTGAAAACCATCCCTGATTTTCAGATTGTACGGATTTGGAATAATCAGATTGACTATGAAAAGGGTGGTGAGTATTACAATTTCCCAAAGCCGGCAGTGTTTTTGGAAACGGTAGACGGTTCGACATGGGATACCTTGGCCCTCGGCATCTCTTCAGCAGATCTCATTTTCCGTGTTCACATTGCACATGAGTGTTATGATGCACAGGATGGAACTTTCGAACAGGACCTGATTGTTTTTGATCTCCGGGACGCTGTCCTGGAGAAATTGCAGCTGTTTCACCCAACCGGCTGCGGTCCGATGACCAAAATACTGGAAGCACAGGACTATGAGCATGACAACATTTACCACTATACAATTGATTTCGCAGTCAACTTTATTGATACCAAGGGATCACCCCTTGACCCGGATAGTGGTAAGTTCATTACGAAAGACCCGCCAACCGGTTTGCAGGTGCAGGTGAATGTAGTGGACAATATTCCCGGGGGTGGATAACAACACGCAATTCCCCCGCGATTTCTACATTGATCGCTACGGCCGGGCCGCAATATTAGATAACCTGAAAAACGCAGGCAGATAATGGCAAGACAGATATCACAAATACAACAGCAGATACTTGATCAGGTGGCGGCCGACCCTGTTTTATCGCCGGCATTGACCTCTACCAGTAAGCGGGCTATTTACCGACTGTGGGCCTATATTACCAGTGTGGCGATCGGCATGCTGGAACAACTGATGGACATCTTTTCCGCCGCTATTGAGACGACAGTATCAAAAGGAGCGCCGGCAAGTGCTGCCTGGATACAAGACCGCGTTTTCAAGTTCCAGTATAATGCCGACGTGCCGCAGATCGTTCAGTTGGTTAACCTGGCGCCTACTTACCCGGTAGTAGACCCCTCACTTAGGATAATCACCAGGTGCAGCGTCACGACCAATATCGCAAACAACGTGATTGTCAAGGTGGCTAAGGGCGAACCGCCGCAGGCATTAAGTCCGGCGCAGCTAAGTGCTGTACAGAGCTATGTTGATACTATCGGCGCTGCGGGTGTATCCTATAACGTGATCAGCACCGACCCGGACCTGCTGTATATACAGGGGCAGGTATTTTATAATGGCCAGTATAGCGATGTTATCAGTGCCAATGTCATACAGGCCATTAACACCTTCCTTGCACAGCTGCCATTCAACGGCCAGATGCGTATCAGTAGCCTGGAATTTGCCATTCGTAACGTAGTCGGGGTTACCGATGTGCTGCTTCAGAACGTCGCAGCGCGGGCATACAACACCTCATTCGGAGGTGTTCCCAATATGGTTCTGAACAATCAGGTGATATCCCGTTTGTGGCCTACCGTCAGCGGGTATATGATTCCTGAAACAACTGCCGGTAACACGCCGGCCGACACTTTACAGTTTATACCTGAATGATGAGCATATACGACGTAGATTTTAATCAGATAGCAGTACAGGCAACACCGCCAGACAAACGGAATCAGCGGTTTATTGCCTGGCTCAAGGCCCTGGTTAAGCCGATACAATGGTTACGGGATTTGTGGATGGGGGATTACCGTACCGGCACCGCGGCGATAGCCTGGGTAATCGGCACGAGCTACAATAAATACGCCAGGGTGCTGTACAAACAAAAGGTTTACGAAAGCCTGATTAACGGCAATACAGATGCCCCTACTGTGCAGTCCTCATGGATGGTAGTACAGCAGAATTTTATTGGTGTATTTGAGCGTGTACAGTATACCGGTGTCAAATTGATTTTTGAGTTTGCCATCAATAAGTATTTCGGCAGCGTATTCCGGCAGCCACCCGGTGTGAGCGATATATACATCACAGTGGCCGCTAAGCCATACGGTGTTTTTATATCCGGTGGCACGGTGGGGACGTCCTCGGTGGTCTTTGCCAACAACTCGTCACAGTTTATCATCAATTATTATGTATTCAGTCCATTTTCAAATATGACGATTCATGTGCCGGCAGCGTTGTTTGCTTCGCTTGACCCCGATCCTATGAATTGCCAAAAAATAATCCGGAATTATGCCGATCAGTACATAATAGCCGGTATTCTCTATGACATTGTAACATACTAACTATGAGGAAATTAGATACATCGGCAGTAAGCACCACAGTGGGGTTGCCGTTAAAAGCCGGATCGTTGGTACATCTACAGTTGGCATATCAGGAGGCTATCGCCGCCCTTGGGCAATGCCTGGCCGGTGCTGCGTACAATCCCAGTAAGGTTTATGTACTTAACGGCTGCGTAAACAGCGGCAGTGGGACTACCTACAACATCTCTGCCGGCTCTGTTTTTTATAATGGAGAGGTTTACCTGGTAGATGCTGCATCTTTTACCATCAGCGGGCCCAACGTCGCTGTTGGTATAGTACCCAATCCGCCTACCGTCACCACCGGCCTTTCATTCTATTCCGACGTGATTGCTGACCCGGTGCAGTTCACGGACGGCGTTAACCGCAACGTACACCAGATACGAAAATGTGTCATTCAGCCGGGGTTGAGCGGCTCTGGAGCAGCCAACTATAACGATTTCATTGACATCACCAGACGTATACAGGGCGGCGTCGGAGATATCAAGATATGGAAATGGCCATCTGGGAACTACAGCGACTATTTTGACGTAAGTGGTGCCGGTATACATCCGTATACAGTCGGCTGGCACGACTGTAACGGCCAGGGTGGTGCTATAGACATGCGCGGACGCACTACATTTGGGTGGGATGCAGCGCAAGCCGAATTTACAACACCATTTAACAGTGTAGGTGGACAAAATATGAAAGCATTGATTGAGGCAGAAATGCCTGCACATACTCATACATACGAACGAGTTGGTTCGGGTACGGGCACTTCGAATTTTTTAGGCGGCGGTACATTTAATCCTGCAGGGACCCCGCTACCTACAAGCTCAAAAGGATTAGGACAACCTTTTAGTATGTTGAACCCCTACCGTGCAGTGTTGTGGGTTCAGCGGTTAGTTTAATCGCATCATAAATGGATAATAAGAAAAACACTACAGCAGGAAGGAAGGTGCAGGCACATCCAACGCCTAAATACCATTCGCTAATCGAAGATTTCGGAAGAGCGAATGATATGCGACGCGGCAAAGTGTTGAATCATATCATCCGAACGTTTTTTGACGGCATGCCGGCGACTGAGATTGAACGAATACGTGCCATCTCTAAGAATAACAATAATAAAATGTGAATCACTTTAAGGCTCCTGTAGAGGGGCCTTTTTAATTTCACATCATGCCATTTTTGTACACAGTGAACGCTGAAAGTGATGAGCCAATCATGCTCATAAATCGCCATATCGGTTTTGATGATGAGATTGGCGAAGGTATCAGGGGCGACCTGTTTCAACAGGAGCTGTTAACCCTTGACGGCATGGGCAAAAAGAGAATCCAGGTATGGATAAATTCGCCCGGCGGAAGTGTATACGAAGGATATTCCATCTACAATGCCATACTAAAAAGCAAAACCAAGATTGACACATACTGTGTAGGTATTGCCGCGAGCATGGCAGCAGTGGTTTTCCAATCTGGCCGCACGCGCTACATGGCAGATTACAGTATCCTGATGTACCATAACCCTTTTAACTCCAAAGATCCCAAAGACCAAAGCGAATCATTAGAGCAAATGCGCAAATCACTGGTGACCATGATCTGCAACCGAAGTGGTATGGGACAATTCGAGTGTGAGGCGATGATGAACCGTGAAACCTTTATGGATGCTTCGGAAGCCTTCAATCTGAAGCTATGCGACGTGATTGAGCAGAGTGCGGATTATAACCGCAAGCGCCTATCCGGGGTGGCTTCCGATCAAAAAATGTTATGGAAGGAAGCTAATGCTGTGATCAACCAATATCTATTCAAGCCGCAATCATTCAAAAATCAAATAACAAAAACTACAAATATGCTCAAAACTACAATGGCCCTTGGGCTGATTGAAGGCGTTCCTGAAGATGCTATCGTGGCCGCCATTAAGGGCATCCAGGACAAGGCATATAACGCTGAAGCCGAAGTGGTGTCACTCAACAAGAAACTCACCGACGTCGAAAACGCCAGTAAAAAATCGGTGGAAGAAAAAGAAGCCAAAATCGCCGAGTTGGAAGACGGCCTCAAGAAAGAAAAGGACGAACTGAAGAAAATGAAGGACGAACTGGCAGCTATGAAAAAAGAAAAAGAAGAGGCAGAGGCGTCTGCGAAGGCGACCGAGGCTAAAAACATGGTTATGGGTTTTGTGGCTATCGGAAAGATTAAAAATGAAGATGCTGCAATTAAGCCATGGATTGCCAAAGGCATTGAAGACCTGGACGGCACCAAGGCATTGCTTGAAAATCTGCCATTAAACCGGCAGGCTGCCACAATCCCTGTAGAGAATAAGCTGGGCGAAAAGGAAACCAAAACTACTGCTGCTTCTTATGCGGCATCTCTTAAGGCATCTCTCAGAAAAGAAGGCCGCCAGGTTTAAACAATAAGCATTAACCATAAAATACCCTAAAGATGTCTTTAGTTATTAACGATACCCAGTACGCCGGTACATTCGCCAGTTATTTCTGGATTCCGGCAACATACGGCATGGATTCCATCCGTAAGGGCGCAGTGTATGTTCAGGATGGTATTAAAAAGCAGCATACTATCGGCCGTGTAGACTTTTCGAATCCATTGCAGCCGAGGCAAGCGGTGCCACAAAGCGCCGGCCAATTCACCATCGACGGCCGTACGCTGATACCACAGGATGTTATGCTGTATACCGAATTTAACCCCAGAGATTTTGAAACTCACTGGCTCGCAGAACAGTTAAGCCCTACTCTTTTGGCTCGTGAGCTGCCGGTAACTGCCGAAAACTACATGTTGCAAATGGCCCTGAACCGTTCTGTTGAACAACTGGAAAACGGTGTTTGGATGGGATCTAAGGCATATGCCGGAGCAGTTGATCCAACAGACCCGAGATACCAGTTGCAATTCTGGGACGGCTTCCTGGTAAAATTCCTTGCAGATGCCACCGTTAAGAAAGTTGCAAACCCAGGTGTACTTGTTGCCGGCACAACCGGTGGCGGGAATACCAATATCGCTGACGCCTTCGACGGCCTGCTGTCATTAACGGCTTCAAACAAAAAGGCTCTGCTGGCGAACCCCAAACGTTACGAACGTCTGAAATTCTTCGTTTCAATCAATACCGAGCAGGTTTATCAGACATTCCTTACCACATCTCAGACATTCAAGGGTGTCAACACCACCGATCGCGGTATCAACCTTTACAAAGGATACGAAGTTGTGCCCTTGGCCGGTATGCCTGACAACACTATCGTGTTCACAGAAGGTCTCCCTGACACTGATTCAAACCTTTATGTAGGTATGAACAGCACAGAAGACAACCAACTGCAGCTGATGCGCCTGCAGAACAACGCCGAGTTGTTCTTCATCAAAGGTCTGATGAAGTATGATGTTGAATACGGATTTAGTGATCAGGTATTCCTTTATACTACTCTGACACAAGCCAATTTCCAGCCGTAACCCTTGTTTTTATAACAATTAAAACACAGTGACGTGAAAACAGTCTTTATCCTGATAGCCATGGCCTTTATCACCGTAGGCGGCTATGCTCAGTCTACTTCGCCTCGGTATGGAACTACGCCAAATAGTGACAATACTGGCCGAGCGCTGACATATGCATATAAAAATTTTACAGATGCTGCCGCTGCTGATACGGCGAAGATTATTCCGGGAGCTTACAATACCACCTATCGCGTGGTGCTGTTAGACAGCCTGGGATTACAAATTACCAGTGTTGGGTCATCCTACGCCGATGATGGTATTACCGTAATTGCCTCCGGAGCATCTGGTACTAAGATTAAGTTCATCGGCACAAACTTTATCAGTGCTGGGGCGGCGATATTATCCACTGCAGGACGGGCAGTTGTTCGCTTCAAATTCGATGGAGCTAAATGGGTAGAGGCCAGCAGGGTGGTTCAATAAATCTTTTGGTATGAATGAACAACTCAAACACTATATCGTCAATAACCCCGATGTAGAAGCGGTATACATGGATGGAATTGGAAATTTTGTCACAGCTCCGTGTGCCGGGTATTCAAAAGTTCTCACTGCCGACTTGGAAGACGGCAGTAAGAAACCGGAAGAAGCAGAATCCAGCAATACTGAATCTGAAACATCGGAGGAAGCCACTGCCGACTTGGAAGACGGCAGTAAGAAACCGAAGAACAAAAAATAATCTACATGGCGCTCAATAATGTACGGTTCGTTTTAGGACAGGGTGGCCTGGGTCGCCCCTTACCGGGTCAGGATTATATTTCCGGCCTGGTGTTCTATACGGCTACCTTGCCTTCCGGATTCAGCACCAACAATCGGATAAAGCAGTTTTTCAGCGTATCCGATGCTGAAGCGGCCGGTATTTTGGCCAATTATAACGACGAAACACAGGCTACCGCAACCTATAAGGTCACAACGGTAGGCACAAACGGTAATACAGCAACATTCGCCGTAACTGAGCCAGGTGGCAAAGTGGTAACACTGGGCACCTACGTGAAGACTGCAGCTGAAACAGCAGCAGCGGATGTGGCTACTGCTATCGCGGCAGCTATCAATGCAGGCACTGCAAATCATGGCTATACAGCCACCGCTGCCACCGATACTGTAACTATCAAAGCGCGTGTAGGGCTTGGGGTATTCCTCAATTCAGGCACCCCTCTTTCCGTTACCATCGTCGGCACAATCGCGGGTACAATTACGCAGTTCACCGGCGGGGTGGCATCGTTGCAGGCAGTATGGCACTATCACATAGCAGAGTACTTCCGGATACAGCCACAGGGCAACCTTTTTGTAGGGTTCTTTGCGGTGCCGGGATCTTACACATTTGCTGAAATCATCACGTTGCAAAACTATGCCAACGGATTGATCAGACAGGTTGGAGTATATAAAGACGGCGCTGCTTTCAGCGCTGCCGACATTACCGCTATTCATGGGGTATGTAGTACGTTGGTGAGCCAGCATAAGGAAATTATCGCTTTATACGCTGGCGACCTTTCCGGTGTTACCGACATATCCACATTGGCGGATTTATCTCTGCTGTCTGCGAATCTCTGCAGCGCCATTATATCACAGGACGGCGCCGCCCTTGGGGCGCAATTGTACGCAGCATACGGAAAAAGCATAACAACGCTGGGCGCTGCTTTGGGTGCAGTTGCCGCTGCGAAGGTTTCAGAGAGTATTGCCTGGGTACAGAAGTTCAATATCAGCAATGGAACGGAGTGTGACACGCTGGCCTTTGCCAACGGTAAGCTGTTCAGCGATGCATCTGTAACGGATAATCTGCTTTCGGCACTTCAGGGCAAGCGGTACATCTTCCTCCGAAAGTTCGTGGGTACTGCCGGCTCTTATTTCAACGAAAACAGCACGGCTATCGCCACGACATCTGACTATGCATACATCAGCGACAACAGGACCATCCAAAAATCCACCAGAGGTGTTTATACTTCCCTTGTGCCGGTATTGAATAGCCCGATCACCCTGAATGCTGATGGTACTCTGACAGATACGGTAATTACTTACCTGGAAACAGAGGCTGAGCGGAATCTCGCACAGATGGTCCGCGATGGTGAATTAAGCGCAGAACAGGTGGTAATTAGCCCCACACAGAATATCCTGCAAACCGGACTTCTCGTGATCACTATTAACCTGGTTCCAATTGGTGTGGCTCGGAATATTCAGGTCAACATCGGATTTAACGTTTCAATTTCTTAACCATGGCGGCAGTAGCACTTATAAACGGAGTCAATTATAGCTGGGCTGATATCAAACTGGTTCTTTTCGGAGTGCCGGTAATTGGTATCACCAAAATCAGCTACAAGAATAAGCAAACCAAAACGAATAACTACGGTTACGGCAATCAGCCGGTATCACGTGGCTATGGCCAGATTGAACCGGAGGGTAGTATCGACATCTACCAGGATGAGCTGCGTAGGATTATTGCAGCCGCACCGAACCGGGACCCTCTGCAAATCGGGATGTTCGACATACCGGTAATTTTCGGCAACAGCATCGCAAACACGAGCAGGGACATCCTGCGGGCATGTGAGTTCACCGAAGAAGGCGTGGAAGCGGCCCAAAACGACACAAAATTAATTGTATCCCTGCCGCTCATCATAGGCAGAATTGAACATCTGTAATATGAAAAAAGACTCCAAACTGACCAGTGAACAAATTCAGGCAAAGGCAGATGAGCTGCAAAAGCAATATGGTCTGAAAATTACCCCTATTGTATTCGAAGACCCGGATACCGGAGAACAAATTATCGGCTATTTAAAAGAGCCAAACCGGCTGGCAAAAACCCGCATCCTGGACAAGGCGATGGGCGGACTGATGGTTTCCGCAGCACAGGACCTGCTGGAATTGACAATTATTCCGGAAGCTAGTGATCCCCGCATAATGAGCGATCTGCCGGAAAATGACCGGTATAATCTTGGCGCCGCAATGGCCGCTCAGGACCTCATCAAATTTGCAGTCAATACGTTCAAAAAAAAATAGAAGAAAATGCCATAACAGACGGCAGTTCTGAATACACTAAGATTTCTGCCTTCATCCTATACTACCTGCACATAGATCCAGATACCCTTGAAGAGGATGATGTTTATCGACTTTGGGGGTATCTGGAATTTGCATTGAAGAAAACCGGCCAAATGGAAAAACAGTGAGCGAGACAGTAAGCTATATATTAACCCTCCGTGACCTGATTTCAAATCAGCTCAGAAATGTGGATAGTACTGCCAAAAAAGTGGAAGGCACTATGAACGATCTGCAGTCTACGATTAATAAGGTTGGCGCAGGTATGGGTTTGGCTTTCGGCCTTAACGAGGTTAGAAAGTTTGCCATGGATGTTGTTGATGCCGGCAGTAAAGTGGAAAATGCGCGGACCGGACTAACTACCATGTTAAGGGATTCTAACGCAGCTGCTGAGGTTATTCAGAACACGATGGAGGATGCAATGAAAACTCCATTTGCGTTTGACGGTCTTCTAAATGCCAATAAGATATTAATATCTGCTTCAGTTAGCGCAAAAGATGCCCGCGCCACAGTTCTTGACCTTGCTAATGCTATTGCGGCCACCGGAGGCGGGGATGATGAGCTTAATAGAATGGTTGTCAATCTGCAACAGATAAAAAACGTTGGCGTTGCCAGTGCGATGGACATAAAACAATTTGCCTTAGCTGGAATAAACATTTACGGTATATTGGCTGCAGCAACTGGCAAGCATACGGAACAAGTAAAAGATATGGACATTAGCTACAATATGCTTACCAACGCGTTAAAGAAGGCACATGAGCAAGGGGGTATTTACGCTAATGGTTTGGAAAATATGGCTGGAAATACTTCGGTGCAGATCAGCAACTTGGGGGATGCCCTTTTTCAGCTGAAGGTTAAGATGTTCGACGATCTTAAACCCGCAATAGATGCCATTGTGGGATCTATGTCTGGCTTTATCGAATCTATGCGTAGCACTTGGGATTGGCTTGTTCAACACAAGCGCCTGGTTAAAGATTTTGGATCTATTCTTTTCGTGGCAGCTGGTGGGTGGCTGGCATATAAGACGATGATGTTTGGAGCCTTACTTATAACTAAAGCCAGTTTGTTTTGGGAGGGCTTACAATATGCCAGTATTGTATTACTGGGAGATGGTATGCTCACTGCCTCTGCTGCAACAAAAGCGTGGGCCGGCATGCAGGTATTATTGAACCAGGCTTTTGCAGCCAATCCTATCGGGTTTATTATTACCGCAATTGCTGCAGTAACAGCTGCTGTTATCTATTGCTATAACCACTTCGCAAAGTTCCGTGCGTTCATTTGGGCCACGTGGGGAGTATTGAAAGAATTTGCTTCTATAGTGTCGGATGTCTTTGCTGGACTATATAGGGGGTTAAAGGGATTATTTAACTTCGATTGGAATGAATATATGGCCGGCAGCAAACAAATGGCTGACGCCATGTTTAACTCGGCAAAACGTATTGGTGAAGCTGCTAAAAAGGGTTGGGATGCCGGCTTGGCAGATTTCGCAAAAGACAATCCAGAAGAAGCAAAATCCGGTACCCCCAAAACAGTGGCAGCGGCCGGTGCGGGTGGTACAGGAATGACCGCGCCTGTTGCAAACAAAACAGACACGGGTGCATCCAAGGTTACCGGCTCGAAGTCATATACGATTAATATCAAAATAGACAATCTGATAAGGGAGTTTACCGTCAAGACCACGAACATCGCAGAAGGTGCCGGCAAGGTGAAGGAACTGGTAACGCAGGCACTCCTAAGCGCTGTGAATGATTCTCAAATCGTAGCAGGACAGTGATGGCAACAGCAGCAAATATAGCGGGACAGCTCATACGGGCCTATAATCTGCAAAATGTGCGGATGGTTAAAGCACTACCCAATAATTATGAAGGTAAGATTGATCAAACATCCTATCAGGATAAGGCACTATACCAATCCACTTTAGGCACGCCAGTACTTACCGACCTGACGCTGGAAGGTGTTACGTACACAGGATCTAATGGCCAAACAGTAACAGTGCCCTCGGTTAAACTTGTAACAGTATTGATGGCAGTGAGCCTGCCTAAAAATATAGTCTCTACGGCTATACAGGGCCGGGATGGTACGGTGAAGGAATACATTGGAAAAGGGGATTATCAGATCACCATCAATGGGATACTCACCGGACAAAACGGTCATTATCCAGTAGATGAGGTGATTGCCCTAAAACGTTTGATAGACGCCCCGGTACCTATCCGGGTAACCAGCTCGTATTTACAGCACCTGGATATCTACAATATTGTTGTGGCCGATTTTAATACAGCACAGGAGCCAGGAGGATACAGCCAGCAGATATTTACCATCAATGCCATTTCAGATACACCGATCGAACTTTTAATTACGAATGTATAGGGTCGTCACAAATATCACCTTCACGCAGCAGCCGACAACCGATTTTCCAAATCGTAAGTCAGTCCTGCGCTATGATTTTGTCGCGGAGTATGAGGCATCCGACAGCTGGGAAGATCTTACCAACAAGGCAAAGATCACCCTGCCCAAAAACGTGTATGTGAGAGATGGGAACGGTAAGCTCGTCTCATTAACCGGTCCAGGTGTCAATATCGGTGGCTTTTCGACTAACGTACCCCTTTTCCTACGTGGAGATAAGGTTACAATTGAAGGCGGATACCGATACTATGAAAATTCCGGTAATGAGGTTTTGAAGACCAGTGTACTGTTTACCGGGTATATATCCCAGGTTACCAGCAAGCAACCGATAGTGTTGGAGTGCGAAGATAATATGTGGAAATTGAAGCAGATAATTGCCCCCAACAAGGCATATCCTGCCTCGGCAACCCTTGAAGACATACTAACCGATTTACTTAAAGGGTCAGGATTTACGGTTAATGCCCTGACAAAAACAACGTTCGGGGCCTTCCGGACACAAAACGAAACCGTTTGCGAGGTGCTGGCCCGGCTCCGTAAGGACTATCATTTCCAGAGCTATTTCAGAGGCAATGAGCTGCGTAGCGGCGCTCAGGTGTATCTTGAATCGGATGCTATCGCCAGTGGCCGTAAAGTTTTCAAATTTCAGCAAAATATCATCTCTGACGAATTAGACTATAAACGAAAAGACGATATCCAATTATCAGCCATCGCCTATTCAATAAATAAACGTGAATTGGCAGTGACAACGAAAGACGGTAAGGCAAAAACTAAAAAAGAACGTTTGGAGGTACTCGTTACCCAGCAAAATGGGCAGTTTGTAGGCACAGTAAAACCGGCAGGCCAAAAAGCTGATTTTGCCCCTAATACTGCCGGAGAACGGCGAACGCTATACTTCTGGAATGTAGCTACCGCGTCAGAGCTGATTGATTTGGCAAAAAAGGAGCTTCAAAAGTACTACTATAACGGCTTTAAGGGGAAATTCACCACATTCGGTATCCCTTACGTACAGCAGGGGGACAATGTGGACATTTTAGACGATGTGCTGCCTGAGCGGAATGGTAGGTACAAAGTGAAGGCGGTAAACCGTACCGGGGGTACCGCCGGGATGCGGCAAACTATAACCCTGGACTACCAGGTGGCAAGATTGGATAGTAAAGGAAATGCCATATGAGTGATTCAAAGATAGAGCGAGCAGTTAGGCAGTTGGCCGGTATGGACGCCTCAGATAAGGTGTCCATGATGCTTTGTAATGTCGAATCAGTTGATATTGACAACCGGACCTGCACCTGCAGTAACATAACAGGAACGGCGGTTGCCGATATACTGGACGCTCAGCTCATGGCAGAAGTCGATGACGGAGTTCTGCATGTGCCGGCAGTCAACAGCACAGTAGTAGTGGTACTGAGTAAATACGTGCCCCCTTATGTGGCCATGTTCAGTGAATTGGATAGGATTTACACCGTAGTAGGCAATTCTGTCATTGATGTATCACCGGATAAAATCACCCTGAATAACGGCAGCTTTGGCGGATTGGTAAAGGTCATTGATCTTACCAATAAACTAAATGCTCTCGAAAACAAAGTGAACGACCTGGTGACAACATTCAATAGTCATGTGCATACTGGCGTAACTACAGGGACTGGAGCCACCGCTATTACGGCCACCCCCGTTACCGGGACTATCACGCCGACACAACGAAATGAAATTGAAAATACAACCGTCATACATGGCAGTTAACTACGATATAGCTTTGATGCAAAATGACTTGCAAGTCCGCGATGGTGATTTCCTGATTGCAGAAAGCGACGAACAGCACATCATGGATACAATAAACGCTTTCCCTGGATGGTGGAAGGAAAATCCCCCTGACGGCGTTGGCGTTTTCGGGTATTTAAATTCATCAGGACAGCAGCAGCAATTGCAAAGAGCAATAAAACTGAACCTTACCAGCGACGGCTATACTGTCACCAATCCAACGGTGACGGTTTCCCAAGATGGATTAACCATAAACCCAAACGCAACAAAGGACAATGGCCGCTAAAAACTTTACCTCGGTATACGGACAAAGCATATTGGATGTATGCTTGAACTGTTACAGCAGCTTGGATCTACTTTACAAAATCATCCAGGATAGCGGGGTGGAAAATGCGAATGCCATACCGTTGTCCGGACAAAAGTATACCTATGACGACGAGTTGGTTACGGATGCCAATGTATACCGGCAGATGACGCTTTCAGGTGTTATCTACGCCACCAACTTCGGCAACAATGGGAATGTATTGGCGATAGTGGACCAGAATCCGAATGGCAATACCAATCCAAACCAAAACCCGTCTAATCCATGGACGCCACCAAATCCTACTACTTCTATGTACCAGAAAACCAGTTCTACATCGTATACCGCGGGCAATAATGGCGAAACACTTATCACCCTGACCGATATCAACGGGAATCCGCTTACCGGTAAGAATATTTTGCAGATCGAGCTTGAAACCAAACCGTTGAAAGCAACCGAGTATATATGGAATCCTAATATTAGCCAGGTGAGTATCCCTAAAGGCATGTTCAAGGGCCAGACCATTTTTGTTTTATACCAAGAGATGATTACAGCATGAGAAAGTTGATCTTTTTATTACTACTGATACCGTGTATCTGCTTTGGCCAGACACCGGAACCGGTATACGGGGATTACCGATACCCGGGGAATGTGCTTTTCGATAACGGGCTGTATTTCCCCGTTCGGGATACTGTAGGTTTTGCTCCCAACCGTGTCGGGGCAGTGGTAATTCTACCACAGGATACCGTTGGACATCCCGCTACACCACCAGTTCGATTATGGAATGGTAACTATTGGATAAGCATACCAGGAGGTGCCGGCAATGTGTATTTCGCCAACAATGGACTGAAGTTGACCGGGAACACTTTCCAGCTCGGCGCGCCCTTGCTTTTTGATACCGATATCCAAACCGGGAGCAGCCGGTTTTCGCTCAATTACGGGCTTGCCGGGAAACCAATATTTAGCCTTTCCAGCGGATCACAGGTTCTCGGGTTTACAGAGGCTGACAATAGTCTGTCCGGGTTCACCTATTCACCGGCCGGTAAGCAGGGGGTATTCCGGTTTCAAACCAAAGGCGTGAATATCGGTCAGCTGGGGCTTAACCGATTTGATTTATATGATTCTACCGCCAACAACTATTTCAGTACAGGCGTAAACTTCACGAGGCTTACAGGAAGCGCTGGCAGCTTGTATGCTGAATTTACGCCTTCTGCCGTGACATTTCTCCCGTTGGCCAATGCAGACACCTTATCATTTCTACAGCCTGATATAAGTGGACGTTTGATTCTTAAAAGACCATCTCAGATATCAGCTATAGATTCGGCATTCTACGACGGGCCAACCGGAACATTTACTTTCCGGCGTACCACAGGGGCCCCGGTAATCGTTCCCACGGGGCTGGTTGATAGTATCAAAACCAGGGTTAAATATTCTGAGCTGGGATATATGGATGTTAGATGGTATGGTGCTGTGGGAGATGGCACGACGGATGATCTGGCGGCGATCCAAGCAACAATCAATGCGACGCCGGAAAATGGTACAGTGTACATGCCTAAAGCGCCTGCTGCCTATAAAATCACCGCACCGTTGGTTGTGAGTAAGAATATTACAATTCGCGGCGATGGTTCCTATCCTGTTCTAACAGGTATCGGAGCTTACGGTAGTGCAAAATTCAACAGTATTAATGCGCCTGATTCAAGTCCGTATTTAAAAGGTTCAGTAATAAAGCAGGTCACCGCCGGCCAGGATATCATACAAATTACCGGTGCTGGGCGAACTGTAAACATTTACGGCATAGGCCTGTTGTTTGATCCTTCCATCGCCTTTCAGAATACCGGCAACGGCATCTACTATATGCCGCCTGCGTACAGCACAGGTAAAGATAACGGGCTTTGGGGCAGCACATGGAAGGACATCCGGGTATTCGGCCACGACGGGAATCACTACGCGGTAAATCTTACTAACGCAATTTATAACGACTACGAGACAGTACAAGGTTTCGGCGGCGGCCTGTTTCGTTTGGATAACAATAGCTCAGGGGGCAATTACGGGAATAGCGTATTTAGAAGCTGTTATGCACAAGTCTTTGATCAGGGTGCTGCGCATGGAGTTTACATAACCAGCACCTCTATGCGTTCAAATTTGTTTACGTTCATTCGCCTGCAAGTCACCGTGAATGATATGAGTATCACATATCCTACGGCCACCCCGGCAACATCTGCGCAACGCACATTCCTTGCTGAAGGTATTACTGACCACGTTTCAATACTGGGCGGGGACTTTGAAAGTGGAGTAGGAAGTACTGCGAAGTTCCCCTACCATACGATGGTGGACGCTGCTTCATATGTGGATGACGCACCGGCAAAATCGTGGCATAACTGGTGGAATGGGAATTTGAATGTCATGGAGGACACAACCTACCCGTCCGTACGGGTAGGTACATCAACCATTCGTGATGGAGTGTTCGAGTGGTCCCGGTCTGATGAGAGACTGGAAATAAAAACATCAAATTTTGGATTCCCGGTCTGGGTGAACGGCACAAATTTGTCGCTTAATTCGCGGCCGGAGAGCGGGCCGATTTACATGGGAGATAGTGTAGCAACCGGCATCGACGCGAAACTACAGGTACGTGGAGGCATCGGTAATATCCGGGATGGCGCTGGTCTTTCATTGAAAAAAGCGACATCATCTGGTGAGACATACATGGAGTTGGTAAATGCAAGCAACTCACAAAAAGGAAAAATAGGCATAGCCGGTACTACTGATACGCTGGGGATCACAGGTAGTGCTATCAAGTTCTACAGTGGTATAGTAGCAAGTCAAAACCGGTTTAAGATGGAAGCCGGTACGCCCGCTACCGGTAAATACATCACTGCCATCGACAATACTGGCACCTTCGGATGGACATCGCCGCCCACACTCAACGACATCGTAAATACTGGCAATGTTATTACACGCGATGGGCTGGCATTTTCGTTGCGTAAAGCTACATCGGGGGGCTCAGCATACATAAATTTTCTGGACGAAACAGGGGCGCAAGTTGGATTTTTAGGGATGTTCGGATCGACAAACTCGTTCAGTTTCTTCAGTCAACCAATAACGTTTTCAGCCAGTAGTTTTCAGTTTTCCAGCGGTAATGTAACAATTGACGGAAGCGCTAAAATAAACGGTGTGCAGTACTCATCTGGGAGCGGTTCTCCGGAAGGTGCCGTAACAGCCCCGGTAGGTAGCTGGTATTCAGATACAACAAACGGCCTTCCGTATTTCAAAAAAACCGGAACCGGAAATACCGGCTGGAAACAAATAACCCTTAATCCATAAAACAGTGAACAATGAAAATTTTGAATCTGATTAAAATGATACTTGGCGCGGACTTCTTCCGAGAGCTTGTAGATCGCCTGCGGACTGAAAATCCACCATTCTTCAAAAAGTTGCAGGTTGTCATCGGTGTACTTATTATCCTTATTGCGGGAATGCATGCGGCAACTAATGCCGGATACTTTCCAGCTGTGAAGCAGTATTTAGACATCCTGGACAGCATCACCTTGCTGCTGAGCGGAGCGTTTGGCGTGAGCTTCCTGGCTAAGAAGGACGCCCCCAAAACTATGGACGGTCCAGGCGGCCCGCTGCCCCCACCTATTAAAACACCGCCGCCTGCTAAATGAAACGCAAAGACGGCATATTGATCCTACTGGCGATATCCTGGCCGCTTACCTGCCTGCATCAAATATGGCTGGGAAGCCAGGATATCGTTTATTGGTTCTTTCCTTCAGACATGTGGGATGGTAAACAATGGTATTTCTACCATCTGTTTGGCATGCTGTCGTACCTGTCCGCGTTCATTGCAATGTGGCTTTATACGGGAAGCAATTTACGGCGGGACCGAGATGTTTTGTCACTCATTACGGCCTTGGCCATCAATCAAGCAATTGATATCCCCCATTACATGATCTGCCGCCGGCAGTGTTTGTGGGTGGTGGCGCTACAGGGATTAATATTCCTAATCGCCTGTCTGAAAGTACTTAAAAATAACCGAAGAAGATGAACGCGCAACTAAAGGTATGGCACTTACTGAGCGCTATGGCGGCTTTTATTATCGCCGTTGGCACATTGATATTTAACACCGGCGCTATGGTCGCGAAGACAGAGGTCAGGGTAACCAATCTGGAAAACTGGAAAGCAGTTTTTATGACCGATTACAGAGAGGATACCAGGGAGTTAACCCGGAAACAGGATGAAATAATCAAGAAGCAGAGCGAAATATTACTGCTCCTGCAAAACAAAGCTGACAAGAAATGAAAAAGATACTCAATAGGTCGATCAGTTGGGGTGATGCTGCAGTGCTTTACAGCCTGTATCTCTTTTTAGTCTCCTGCATTATTCTCATACTTTCCGGCTGCATGACTACCGAAAAGGCCCGCCAGGTGTTTGACCGGCACCCGGGAGACTTTGCTGACTTATCGCTGAAGCACTTCCCTTGTATACCAGACAGCGCTGGCAAGATCCCGCAGTATAAGCGGGCGGATAATCCGGATTACACCGGCACGTTGGATTCCCTGCAGCGGTCTGGTGATAGCCTACTGGTCGAACTTGCCCGGGCCAAACAGTATGCCGCGGACAGCATCGGAAGGCAGTGTGCAGACCTGGTGGACCGGTATAAGCGGCAGGTGACCCGGTTGACCAACACGCTGGACAGCCTGCGGCGGAATTATCGAGCGCCGCGGCCGGACACGGTAGGTATTCCGTATCCGGTAAAGAGTACTGCTGAACTGGCGCATATAGCGCAGTTGCGTGATTCCCTGGCAGATAAGGACCGACAGATCAGCCAGCTGAAGATTGAAAACGCCGACCAGCGGGCTACCATCTCTGAGAAGAAAAGACAGATCGTATTGCACTGGTTAGCTCATGCTGGAACGGCTGTGTTGTTAGGCCTGTGGGTTTATGTCAGATCTAAACTAAAAATATTATGAAGAATTATTATAGCGAAAAGCCGGTAGTACCGTATAAAAGAACCGCGGTCGAAATGCCGGTGGTTATTCAGGAGATCAAAAAGACCAGTTTCCCGGTGGAAGTGAAGAGGGCGGCATATATGGTTTTCCGAATAGAGGGACGAAACGGCAAGTCAGGAATCAACTTTAACTTTTCGGGACTTCAGGCCGATGCCGGCAGGTGGCCGGCGCAATACGACGGGCTAATTTCTGGAGTAGTGCAGAAAGCTGAGAACGGAACCAATAACCCCCGGCTGTTCATAGCATTCAATAACCTGGCTGATAGCCTTTACATGCTGCTGGATCGGTTGCAGGACCGTGGACTGTACATTGGCGGTCATATTGATATGCCCAAGCTACGTTTAAGGATGGACGTGCCTGACATCGAACAGTTTGCACGTGCTTATAAAAAGAGCTGGGCTGCTGGATCTGCGACCGCAGAACCGGCTGATGAGTTGACAGACAGCTTCAAGAGTATGTACAAACAGGCTATGTCCATATTTCAGTAACGCACATACGCTGCGTACTGACCGCATAGATTTGTGAAGGTTGGTTTTTTTCTTACTTCTCATGCACCCGCCAGGTGCAAAATATATTACCCGCTATTCTTAGCGGGTTTTGCATTTAACGCACATACGCTGCGCACCGCTGCTGCATCTTCGCGCTGGTTACCACCCGGCGCCGCGTATAAAGGCCGCTCCGTAAGAATCCGCCCCCATGACCGGCGGATTTTTTTATTGGGCAATTTCAAAATAAATTTGCAGTAATCAAATTTGATTACTATCTTTGTTTCAACAAATCAAAGCTGGCGGCAACAGGGTAAATACGGCAACAAAAACATGGAACAAATTATTATCAAAGCAGACAACGCAAAAGCCGCATGGGGCGAACACTTGACCGAAAACGGTTTTGAAAATGAAGGCCGTTTGTTTGACAAGTACAGTAAGAAATATGATTGTTGGAGCAAGGATGGCTCATGGTTTACAGCAAGAGCGTCCCGCAATGAAAATAACGATCTGGTTATTGACCTCACAGATGTATCAGACATAGATCTTCGCAGTAAACCTTTCAAACGCTAGTCACCGGGGCCGGGAGAAATCCCGGCAATTTTCTCTCTTAACACTGTAAATGTTTATCATGAACACACTAACGCAAATATTAGAAGCGAAAGGTTATGACTTGTCTGAGCAAGCTGAAATTATTGAATCTGGTTTTGGATCAAGTGAAAGCCTTGATATGCAGGTTAGAACGGAGTTCAACATGTTTGAGCCAATAAGCCTTTGGGACGGCGCCTATTTAATAGGTGAAGCAGATGAAGAGGTAATGACTGATGTTGCTCAAGAAAAAGGCTATGAAACATACCAGGATCTATTATCAGCGATGAAAAAGCGTCTCATAGAGTTGGCAGAAGAGCTTCCGCAAGTAGATCTCCTTTATCACCGCAGGCGCATTGGGGAGAAGATAAAAGCTCTGCGTGAAGAAGAAGGCATAAGCCAGGTTGAACTTGCAGAAAGAACGGGACTGTTAAAACAGAACATATCCCGGATTGAACAGGGTAAATATTCCACCGGTCAGGACATATTATCGAAAATAGCTACCGCCCTTGGCAAACGTCTTGATATCGTATAATGTTGGCTAAGAATGAGCGCCGCGAATAATCCGCCAAACAGCGGATTTTTTTGTGCCTTGAACAAAGTGAATAGGCTGAAACCGGTGAACAATAATGAACTGGAAAATTTGGCCGGCGTGCCTTAACATTGCGCCGGGTTAACATTTTAAATGTCAGATGCCGGCCGCTCTTTCCAGGGCGGCTTTTTATTTGCCCCGGGTAGATATCCGGGGCATTTTGCGTTTAATCGTATTTGATTATAAGGATTATGAAAAAAATCCCCTGTTTGTACAAACTGAGGAGCTGCCGTAGTATGTTGATTATTATTGTTTTAATGAGGTAGTGAACCTTGTAAGGCGAAGAACGCCATCAGAGCGAGAAAGAGCACTAATAGTATTGATTCTATCCAGACGTCCCGTTCTTCTTTTGGATCGAGCATATTTGAGGGAGTTTATGGTTACAAACTCCGCGCGGGGAAATAAAAAAAGGCGCGGAACTCAACTTTGCTGTCCACCGACCAAGATGAGCCAGACAAAGAAGAGCCCGCGCACAAAGGTCGCGGGCCTCACTTCTCGTCCTGTGCTCTTGTTTGGTCGGTGGAACAGGATTAAAAGCGATGCCTCGTAATATTTTTGGGGAGGCAAAGATAAACGAATGTAATAAAAAAATTAAAACAATGCATATATGCATTATTTTTTATCTACTTTCTGGCGCACATTGCCGGGGTGAACATTCGTAATGAAAAATACATAAAGCAGTTTGGGGCCAACCTTCGCAGAATCCGGAAGGTGGAGCAAGGACGCACGCGCCTTGATCTCGCAGTAGCTGCTGGCATGGATGAAACACAGCTCGGAAAAATTGAACGAGGTGAGGTAAATACCACCATATCCACTGTTGAGGCGCTGGCTCGCGCCTTGAATGTTCACCCTGGAGAATTATTCTACTTTAAATAGTCTACCATGGAGCCGTTTGATCTTATCGTAAATGGCACTCACTATCACATAACTCCGCGGGAAGAAGGGGGTATTGTTTCCTACTCTACCGTTATCAACGGCACAGAGGTCGTCTTCCGCCCTGAGAATGGACATCTTAAGGCTGTGGCCGATGACCTTCCTGAAGACCTGATGATAGGTATTGCCAATGCCATTGAATCAAAATTTCTTTGAAATGCTAAATATTTTAGTATTTTCGCAATGACATATCTTAAAAAAAACTCCGTGAGACCTCCTTCTGTATTGGCTGTGTCTTACGGAGTTTATTGTTTTTGCGAGTACTAAATTTGTTAGCATGTGTCGGGTAGATATAAGATTTTACGCCTTCTGGGGTAATGAAAAGAAGCACGTTCAAATCTCGCAGGTTACAGGGGCATGGCACAAGTTTTACTTCAACGTCAGCATCGAAAAAAAGGTCGTCTGCGAGCTTCGGAAGGAGGAGAGACGGGACGTGTATGGTAATCGATACTATGAGTGGGTCGCCAATCAAAATGAGACTTTGGCGTTGGAAGACATTGACCATGTCACACGCTTGATCGATTATGAACTGGACCTGCTGGACGAAACACTAACCACATTGACTGGTGTGGTCTTGCGGCGAGAAAGACGAACAACAGACGGTGAATGGAGTTATTTTGTAAATGATATGCCGGTAAAGCGATGGATTTACTACCAGACCCGGCAAGATTGGCAATGGAGCGCTAGTTTCGAGCATATTGTTGAAAAACTGAAAGTAATACACCTGCCGCAATGAACCGTTTTGTATTTACAAATCCCTTGCTTCTCCTCACACGTGAGCACGTCAATGGGATCATATATGGCGCCGGTTTTGTTGTCAGGCAGTCATTCCCCTGGGGAATTTCCAGTGGTATCCGGGAAAGTTTTGTGTTTACTCCCTATGAGACAATTGCCGAAGCGAATGAGCACTTCCAACATATACGATTTGATCCCCGGAAATACGTCTATAATTTGGAGCGGCCGGAAGAGGTTGAGAAGTTATACAAAGCGGCAGATCAACCGGAAGGATACCGTAATTTTTTGGGGGCCTTGGGCAGCAGGAAATATAAGACTACCGGCCTGCTTGACGAAAAGGCCTATAAATACATGCGTAAACATACAAATTGGGGAGACTGGAAAATGCATTCTTATTTGACATTGCGGTACGGTGTCCTCTCGGTTCGATTAGAAGGGCCATGTGGTCAGGAATTAATCGTAGATTTAAATGACATCTTTAAATAATTTCCAATGTGCTACGACATCTCAATGAAAATTGATATCCCAACACTTGAGGAACTAATGCCATGGCTCAAGAGAGGTAAGGCTCCCAAGCAGCTCAGCATATTCCCAAAATACCATCAGCTGGGGATGTCGTTCAATTCCTGGCCAGTTGTAATTGATGAAGGAGATGGTCCGGAACTGGACGAATTTACATGGGGACCGGTACCGAAACGCATTCACAAGCCAGCAGACTTGGCCAAACAGCGGCAGTTCTACCTGAATGCCCGTTCGGAAAAATTCCTGCAGCCGCGGACTGACTGGAATGCCATCCGGCACCAGCGCTGCCTGATCCCCGTGACAGGCTTCTTTGAATACAGGGAAGTGCCCATGAAAAAGGAAACCAAGAAAGGTATAAAAGAGGAATTGGTTAAGGTCTGTTACTACATAAGCCAGGGTGACAAACCGTTTTTTATCGCGGGTCTATGGACGTTGTCTGATGCACCAGTAAGAGGAGATGATGGCAAATGGCAATACGAAACCCTTGTTCCAACAAAGACATTTACCCTGGCAACCCGGGAGGCTAATAAATCCCTGTCCCAGATTCATAACTCTGGAGATTATGCTGGCCGGATGCCGCTGGTCCTCACTGAGGAACTGGCAAAGGAATGGATTAGCCCGGAGCTGGGAGATGCCGGCATTGAACGGGTGATCAGCTACCAGGCTCCTGATTCCGCCTTTGAGTTCTGGCCGGTAAACTCTGTCCGGAAGAAGCACGAAAACACCACCGAAGTGATTGATCAAATCCACGTCCCGGACCTCCCGCCGATTACAGTTTCTTAGGCCTGCTGCTCCAGGTGCTTGCGGATCGCCTCAAACCGGAATCCAAATCCGGAAAAGGTGGAGTTGTTGCCGCTATTCTTCAAAACCGCTAAATGGCTGTCTATACACTGCCGCGGATTCTTTATTACTGTCGCGTCGTCGAGCTTAATTTCTGCCGGCAGGGTTTTGCCGGAAAAGTATTCCTCCCACTCTTGTACTGTCATTTACTATCGTTTTTTTGACATAAAAATAGACATACTTCAAAGTATGTCTTTCAAAATGCTGTACTATATTCAATCGCATCGATAAGTTCTAAAATTCCACGTTATGGCACTCAGGTCCATAAAAAGCTGAATCAGTTATCTTCCGGCGAAGCCGGGATATATATAATTGATTGAAAGCATTTATTGAGTACAAAAGTAGGTGATGCTAAATCCATTGTCAAGTATTTAGCAGATATTATTTTGTTAAAAGATAAATGAATGTTGTTAACAATATATGCGGATGATTTAATACGATAGTATTACCCTTTTACAAGGATAATCTGTATTTTTTAGCCCTAATTCCATGTGATGAGAAAACAATTACTCGTGGCAATATTTGGCTGCCTGCTGGCTGCCCTTACTGCCAGTGCTCAACAGGAGCGCCGCCAGCCGGTCGTGACGCTGGATTACCACTACAATTACGAACACAAAAAAGACAAAGCCGGCAATACCGTCCGCTGGCACTATATCTGGGATGAAGACGAGAGCGGCGGCCTGTCCATATGGGGCCATATCTTCGACTCGCTCGGCATCCGCCGCGATACCCTCCATGACGCGCCCACTGCGGCCAATCTCCGGAAATCAGATATCTATATGATCATCGACCCGGACACAGACAAGGAATCACCCGCACCCAATTATATGGACGCGGCAGCAGCTAAAGTTATCTACAACTGGGTGAAAGCGGGTGGCATCCTCGTGTTGCTGCAAAATGATTCGCTCAATGCGGAGTTTGATCACTTCAACCTGCTCAGTGAACAGTTCGGGATTCATTTTAATGGCGACAGCCGAAACCGTGTACAGGGCCGTAACTGGGAACAAGGCGCCTTTGTATTGCCACAAAACCATGAGATCTTCCCCGGAGTAGGGAAAGTATATATTAAGGAACTGTCTACGCTTACGCTGAAAGCGCCTGCCAGGGCTGTTTTTAAGGACAACGGCTTTAATATCATGGCAGTGGCCAAAGTAGGGAAGGGGACGGTCTTCGCGGTAGGCGACCCCTGGTTCTACAACGAATATGTAGACGGAAAAAGGTTGCCTGCAGACTACCACAACTATGAGGCAGCAGCGGCGCTCACTGCCTGGCTTAAAAAACAAATACCCGCAAAACGTTAAGGCTTTGGGTTCAGAAAATGAAGATTCCTGCGGATACCGGCATACTTGCTGCGTTTTAACGGCGAGTGCCGGAATATTTCCCGGAAAGCCTCTTCTGTCATGTCTTCCCAGTCCTGCGTGCTGAAATTGAGAATAGCCGGTATAGGCGCAAATTCCGCTTCGGAATGGGCTTTGGAGAAGCGGTTCCAGGGACAAACATCCTGGCAGGTGTCACAGCCAAACATCCAGCCGTCAAACTGCCCCTGCATCTTTTCAGGAATAAGCTGCTCTTTCAGCTCTATCGTAAAATAAGAAATACAACGACTGCCATCCACCACGCCGGGCGCTACCAGCGCCCCGGTGGGGCAGGCGTCCAGGCAACGGGTACAGGTGCCGCAATAATCACCGACCGGGCTGTCATATTCCAGCGGGATGTCCGTGATCAGCGTGGCGATGAAAAAGAAAGAACCGGCCTGTTTGTGGATGAGGTTCCCGTTTTTGCCAATCCAGCCAAGACCGCTGCGGCGGGCCCAGCTGCGCTCCAGCACCGGGGCAGAATCTACAAAACCGCGCCCCTGCACCGGCCCGATATGCTCCTGCATCCGCAGCAACATGGTTTTGAGCCTCGCCCGGATCACTTCATGGTAGTCCTGTCCATAGGCATACTTGGAAACTTGAGGAGCATCCGGCCGCTGCCTTTCGGAAGGAAAATAGTTGAATAACAGCGTGATCACCGACTGCGCTCCTTCCACCAGTTTACGGGGATCTATCCGTTTGTCGAAATGGTTCTCCATGTACTGCATGTTGCCATGCATTCCCTTATTGAGCCAGCGCTCCAGCCTGCGGGCATCATCGTCCAACTGCTCCGCCTTTGCAATGCCGCAATGGTCGAAACCCAGTTCAGCCGCCAGCTGTTTGATATATAAGGTGTTGTTCATCCCCGCAAAATTACGGATAACAAACACGCGATGCATAATTTCTATTATCTTCGTAGCTCAATCCCCTATACCTGTATGAACTGCAAGTCCGGTTTATTAACCTTTATCATCGGTTGTCTGTATGCCATAACAACCCTTGCGCAGGATGGCGCTAAAATAAAATATGGCAAAGTTTCCAAAGAAGATTTTACCGTACCCCCTGTAGCCGGCGACTCTGGAGCGCATGCTATCGTCCTGGCCAGGATCGGTTCTTCCCGCTTTGAATCCGATGGAAGCTGGTTCCGTATGGTGTATAAAGTCCATGCCCGTATCAAAATCATTGACAAAAACGCGTACGACCTGGCCACCGTAAAAATTACGCTGCACAAAGGCAGCTCCGAAGAGGAGAAGGTGCAGAACCTGAAAGCGTCTGCCTACAATCTCGAAAACGGGGAGGTCGTGGAAACGAAAATGGACAGTAAAAACGTCTTCACGGACAAACAGGATAAGAACATCGCCGTGAAGAAATTCGCGATTCCGGCCGTAAAAGAGGGCACCATTATCGAGTACACCTATACGGTCCTGTCTCCCTACTACCAACACCTGCGCTCGTGGGATTTCCAGGGACCTTACCCTGTCCGCTACAGCGAATACAGTGTAGGCATCCCGGAATATTTCGATTACATCCAGATTCCCCAGGGATATGAGAAATTTGTGTTCTCCAAGGAACAAAGCCGTACTACACTGACTTTCCGCTCGGAAGCCAGCAACGGCTATGGCGGCTCTGCAGGCTCACCGTCTGAAGTGACCACCGTTACGCCCAGCGTCATGATCTATAAATGGTACCTGCAAAACGTGCCGGCCATGCGCGAGGAAGATTTTATCACCACAACGGATAACTACGTCAACCGGATAGAATTCCAGCTGGCTTCCATCAACTGGCCTAACAGGCCTCCCCAACCGATAACCAATACCTGGCCCAAACTGATGGAAGAACTGATGAAAGATGAAAACTTCGGTTCTGCACTTGGTAATAACAACGGCTTCCTGGGTGATGTGGTGGACGGTTTGGTGAAAGACGCCAAAACAGACGAAGAAAAAGCAAATGCGATCTATCACTGGGTGAGAAGCAATTTCACCTGCACGGACCATTCCGGCGTATGGATTTTCAGGACACTGAAATCCATCTTTAACAGTAAAAACGGTACCGTGGCGGAAGTAAACCTGCTGCTCGTGGCTATGCTGAAAAGAGCGAAACTGGACGCCCGGCCGGTGATCCTCAGCACCCGGGATAACGGTCATATCTATCCGTTTTATCCGCTGCTGGCCCGCTTTAACTATACCATTGCAGGGGTACGCCTCGACGATAGGTTTGTCAGCCTCGACGCCTCTGACCCATTGCTGGGGTTTGCCCGCCTTTCTCCCAACTGCTACAACGGGCCTGCCCGTATTGTGGATGAAGGCGCTACCGGCGTGTCTTTCGAAGCCGATTCCCTGCGCGAACAAAAGTTCACCAGCGTGATGTTGGGCAAAATCGAAAACGGCATGATAGAAGGTTCTTTCCAGCAAAGACCTACCTACTTCGAATCTTATAAAGTCCGCAAAACAGTAAAGGAAAAAAATCAGGAAGAGTTCTTTGACAATATACGCAAAGGCTTTGTGGGAGAAGTGGAACTGGCCAACAAGGAAATAGAAGACCTGAAAACACTGGAATCGCCGGTAATGGTCAAGTTTGACTTCAAAATCAGGCTGGACAACGATCAGCTGATCTATATCAACCCGATGTTTACGGAAGCCAACCGTTCCAACATCTTCAAATCCGCGGAGCGCAAGTTCCCGGTTGAAATGAACGCTGTGTTTGACGAAATCTATTCGCTGAACATGGAACTGCCCGAAGGATATGAAATAGATGAGCTGCCGAAACCAGCTATCGCAAAGTACAACGAAGAGGAAGGCATTTTTCAGTACCTGATCCAGCAACAGGATAACCACATCCAGCTGCGTTCCCGTGTGAAACTCAACAAAGCTAACTTTGCGCCGGAAGACTATCCGTCCCTGCGCGAGTTTTTCGACCTGGTCGTGAAAAAACAGGCCGAACAGATCGTGTTAAAAAAGAAAAAATAACCCCCATGTATAAAATAATGTCATCCCTTGCAGCCGCATTGTTATGCTGTACCAGGCTGATGGCCGGCGACCCGGTGTATCCTGTGAAGGCCATCCCGGACTCTATGCGGGAAAATGCCCACCTGGTGAAGCGGTTCGAGGAGATTGTCCAGACCATCTCCGGTCCGAAAGAAGTGAATGTGGTTACCCACTATGTGCTCACCGTGCTCGATGAAGAAGGCGCTGAGGCCAGTACGCTCGTAGAGTCATATAACAAACAGGTCGATGTGAGGTCCATCAGCGGCGCGTTATACGACGCTGACGGTAAACTGGTAAAAAGACTGAAACAGTCCGATATCAAAGACCTCAGTGTAGACGGTGACGGCAGCCTGATGACCGATACCCGCTATAAAGTACACCGGTTCTATCATAACATCTACCCCTATACGGTGGAATATGAAGTGGAAGAACGGGTGAATAACACCTATCATCTCCGCTCCTGGATGCCTCAGATCATAAAAGAATGTACAGTGGAACTGTCCCGCTTTGTTGTAGAAACGCCTGTAGGCTACAAATTACGTTATCTGGCTTCCGGCGCTGCCGGGGAGCCAAAGGTGGCTGAAAAAGGGAAAGTAGCATACAGCTGGGAAGTGAAAAATATTCCTGCGTTTGCAGGGGAACCTTATTCCAGGGAATTTGTGGAGCTGAGCGCCAACGTGTTATTATCGCCTTCTGTTTTTAAGTTCGATGATTACGAGGGCAACGGTAGCACGTGGGAAGGCCTGGGTAAATTTGGTTACACCATCAATGCCGGCAGAGATGAGTTGCCGGACAACATCAAACAGAAGGTACAGGAGCTGACGGCCGGTCAGTCGTCCAAAGCACAGAAGATACAGGCGCTCTATAAATGGCTGCAGCAAAATTACCGTTACATCAGCATTCAGCTGGGTATCGGCGGCTTACAGACCTTTGATGCCAAAACCGTTGCTGCAAAGGGCTACGGCGATTGCAAGGCGTTGTCTAATTACATGATGGCATTGTTGAAAGAGGCGGGCATTAAATCCTACTGTGCCTGGGTAAAAGCAGGAGAGGGGGAGAAATATATTAATGAACAATTTCCGGATGATAACTTCAATCACGTGATCCTGTGTGTGCCGGACAAGGATACCACCTGGCTGGAATGTACCAGCAATACGCTTCCTGCCGGATACCTGAGTGGCTTTACATCAGACCGTGCGGTATTACTGCTCACGGAAGAAGGGGGAAAACTGGTGCACACGCCCGCATTGGGCATGAAAGACAACCGGCAGGTACGTACTGTCAATGCGGTCATGCAGGACAACGGCAACCTGAAGGTGTCTGCTGTTACTATGCGTAGCGGTGAAGAACAGGAAACGCTGCATGAAGCGCTGCATGTGTACAGCAAAGACAAACAGCTGGAGATGATGCGCAAATCCCTCGATTTGTCAAGTTATGATGTAGGTAAATTTGACTGCCGGGAGCTGCCGGCGCTCATTCCGGAGATTGAAGAACAGCTGGACCTTAACTGCAATGCCTATGCCACGGTAACGGGCAAACGTATTTTTATTGTCCCCAATATCCTCAACCGGAGCAGGGTAGGTAAATTGGAACCGGATAGTAACCGTATCTCTGATGTAGTGCTGAAATTCGCTTTTGAACATGTAGATTCTGTCAGCATTACGGTGCCGGAAGGTTACAAAGCTGAAGCAATGCCGGCGCCGGTAGCCCTGCAAACGAAGTTCGGCAGCTACAGCGCCACCGCTGCCATGAAAGGTAACACTATTACGTATATACGCAAATTGCAGCGGAAAGCTGGTACTTTCCCCGCGGCAGAATACAACGAATTTGCAAAATTCTATACCGCCATCTACCGTGCAGACCGCAACCGGATGGTGCTGGTGAAGGAATAGGTCAATTACGAATTACGAATTACGAATTACGAATTGAGGGCTGTCTTATAAAGCGGTTAATAAGTAACCACCCTATGAGACAGCCCTCAATTCGTAATTCGTAATTCGTAATTATTTTTCCCGTACGCTCACAGAGATATGCCTGTCTTTTTTCCTTTCTTCATCAGGAGCGGTGGCTTCAGCTTTGGCGAATTGTGAGCCATAACCTTCGGCGCCCAGCAGCTGTTTCATGTCCGCCTTTTCGTTTTTGAGGGCTGTTTCCACAGCTGTGGCACGTTCCTGCGACAGTTTCAGGTTCTTGGTACTGTCGCCGGTTTTATCGGTGTAACCGCCGATTTTGATTTTAGCTTTAGGGAAAGCTTTGAGGATGGCAGCGATGTTTTTCACCTGCTGCATACTTTCCGGTGTGAGCTCTGCGCTGCCGGTTTTGAAATTGAGGTTATCGAAATCAAACCATACATCTTTCCCGGCCGGCCGGCTGTCGTCTTTGAGGAAGGTCACCAGTTGGTCTTCAATACCGCCTTTGTAGGCCTGAAGTACGGTACCATCGGGCAGTGTCACCTGGATATTCTCGCGGCTGACAACAGGACCGCCTTCTGTTACATGCGTGGCTGCGGAATCTGCCAGCTGACTGGTGGTAATACTATCGGTGGCGGTGGTGCTTTCAGGCTTATTGCCTCCACAGCCCCTCATCAGGTACCATAGCAGGATGATGGCCACCAGTATCAGCAGGAGTGACCATATCCACCTGCCGCCGCCGCTCTGTTTTACTGTGTTGATCGCGGAGTTGGCAGCGCCGGTAGCGGCCCCAATACCTGCTCCGCCAATGCCTGCAGCAAGGCCGCCCAGTTTTTTGCCAAGGTCGCCCAGACTGGAAAGGCCCAATATGCCGGCCAGGTTAAGGCCGCCGGGCACGGCGTTTAAGATGCTGTCTTTTTGTGTATTCAGGAAGGAAAGGAAAGAATTGGGGGTAAGGTTGTTTTGCGCCGCATATTGTCCTGCTGCGCCTAATGTGGCTGGTGCGGCTGTCTGCAATAAGGTGCTGGCAGAAGATTCCTTGATGCCTGCGAAGGAAGACAACATGCCCGTGATAGAACTGATTTTGTCGCCAAAGAGGCTGCGCAGCAGGTCCCCGCCTTTGGCCAGCAGGCCACCACCGCCACTTTGCAAGGCGCCCGCCACGGCTGACGGATTAGCGTCGCCTGCCACGCCTTTGATCATATTCAGTAAACCACCGGCGTCTCCACCTGAACCGGCTTTATTTAACAGTCCCGTTAATACGACCGGTACAATCCCACTTAATGCTTTTTGGATGCCGCCTTCGCTCTCCCCCAGTTGTGAGGAAGCCTGACTAACGACATTACTGTTAAAAATACTTTTTGCACTTTCAAGTAAGTCAAATGACATAATTGTAGGGTTTAATGATGAAGAAATTGCTGGAACAGATTGGAATTCAACCGAACTTATAACAATCTCTTTTGCGAGGTTGTTTGATGTTTTTCAAAAAATGCTTGGCAGCGGAGCCATTTTTTCGTATTTTTGCAAAGCTTAACGCAAAACCCGACTGTTTAAAAGTGCCTTCCGAGCACAACGCATTACGCTATAACAGTCAATATTATTGGAAATTTGATCATTTGTCGGGCCGTTTCGCGCCCGGTTTTCCTTTTACGCTCGCTGTCAACAGTGCAGTGGCATGCTCATAGGTCCCCTATGTCGCCCGGGAATAGATCAGCTTAAACATATTAAATAATTGATGACTATGATAAAATCATTGCATTGGTTGTTGCTATGCTTATTGCTTCTCTTGCCTAGTTTGGTTATTGTTGCACAGGATAGTACGGAAACCAGAAAAACAGATAAACCCACGTTTCACGTCGGAGGCGCATTGCGCTTTAACTATAACCTCTCGTCCTGGAAAAAGGAACAGATGAAGAGAGGTGGCGATTTCGGCTTCGACATGTTCCGCGTAAATGCGGACGCGTCCTGGAAAAAATTATCGCTGCACGCTGAATACCGCTTTTACTCAAAAGATTTTGGTGGCAGCTTCCTCAAGGAAGGATATGTGCGCTATCACTTCAACGATAGTACGCACCTCGATATAGGCCTTACACAGGTGCCCTTCGGTAACGTGACCTACAACTCGCACAGCTGGTTTTTTAACCTGCCTTATTATGTTGGGAAAGAAGATGACTATGATATGGGGATCAAGTTTGAACGCCGCGCCAACCGCTGGCTGTATCAGCTGGCATTCTTCAAGAACGCGGAAGAACTCAGCTTCGGCGATAAGTCGGCCATTGACCCCGGCCGCTACTCTTACGATGTGGCTGGCCGCAATAAAGAAGTCAATCAGGGAAATGCCCGCGTGGAATATTTCCTGAATAAAAATAACAGTATAGGCGCTTCCGTAATGCTGGGCGGATTGTATAACATCCCCTCCGGAAACATGGGAAGCCACTGGGCCGCAGCGGTACACAGCAACCTGAACAAAGACCGCTGGAACCTCAAACTGCAATCCATGTACTACCGCTATAATGTGGCCGACTCTGCCCAACTAGCGGACCATGTGGAAATGGCGGCCTATGGCTCGTCTTATCAGGTAGCCGCTGAAGCATTTATGCACACGGCCTCCCTGTCTTATACACAGCCGGTCCACTGGGGACCTGTCAGTGCATTAACGTTTTATAACGATTACTCCTATATGCAGAAACAGGGCAAAGGGCTTTACAACTCCCAGATGAATGTGCTGGGATGTATGATCACGGCAGGCCACATATTTACTTATGTGGATTGGGCCGCCGGTAAAAACCATCCGTGGCTGGGACCTGTATGGAACGAAGCCCTGGCTGCCGGTACGCCCGATGCCCGCTGGCACAGCCGCCTGAACCTGAACATCGGGTACTATTTCTAAATGCTAAAATCACGATGATGCCTAAACTAAAAATAGAAAATCTTACGCTGATCTTCGGCCGCGAACAACAAGAGGCGCTGCAGATGCTTCAGCAAGGCCAATCAAAAGCGGACATACTGGAACGTACCGGTGCTACCGTCGGCGTGAAAAACGCTTCCTTTGAAATTGAAAAAGGAGAGTTTTTTGTAATCATGGGCCTCTCCGGCAGTGGTAAATCCAGCCTCCTGCGCTGCCTGAACCGCCTCATAGAACCCAGTGCCGGCAAAGTGTTGCTCAATAACGTGGATATCACGGCCCTCGCCGATGCCGACCTGCAGAAGGTACGCCGCAAGGAAATAGCCATGGTGTTCCAGAAATTCGGATTGCTGCCGCATCGCTCTGTACTGGAGAACGTGGCTTTCGGCCTCGAGCTGCAAGGCATGCCGGTGGAAGAGAGACTGGAGAAGGCGCGTAATGTTATCGAACTGGTAGGCCTCAAAGGCTATGAAAATATGATGCCCGCTGAACTCTCGGGGGGGATGCAGCAACGCGTAGGCCTGGCACGCGCACTGGCCAACGAGCCGGAAGTACTGCTCATGGACGAAGCCTTCTCTGCCCTGGACCCGCTTATCCGCACCCAGATGCAGGATGAACTGCTGGACCTCCAGGAAAAAATGCATAAAACCATTGTGTTCATCACCCACGACCTCGATGAGGCCATCCGCCTCGGCGATCGCATCGCTATCATGAAAGACGGAGAAGTGATACAGATCGGTACACCGGAAGAAATCCTCACGGCACCGGCCAATGAATATGTGAGCTCCTTCGTGGAGAAGGTTGACCGCAAAGCGATCATCACCGCCTCTTCCCTCATGGACACCAAACCCACGACGGCCGTTTTCCGGAAAGACGGCCCCGAAGGCAGTCTCCGTAAAATGAGGGCCACCGGCCTTAAAATATTGCCAGCCGTTACGGTAGATAAACATTTCCTCGGTTTCGTATACCTCCATGAAGTGCTGGAAGTAAAACAACGGGGCGATAAAACCATCGAAGCGGTCATCCATCGCGATGTGCCGGTAGCACACCCGGATACCACTGTGGAACAAATGCTGCCCTTCATCGCGGAAACAGATAAACCAGTGGCTGTGGTAAACCCCGCCAATAACAAGCTGCTGGGGCTGATATCCCAGACATCCCTGATAATTGAAACCACGGGTAGCCAGACTAACCCGCAAGCATAAACGAATTTTGTATGATTAGAATCGGAAAATATATAGAACAATTTATTAATTGGCTCACGCACAATTTCAGCCCCTTCTTTAAGATGGTAAAAGCCTGCGTGGAAACCATGGTAGACGGGGTGGTGGGATTATTCACCTTCCTTCCCTTCTATGTGGTGATCACACTGGTGGCCATCCTCGCCTGGCGACGGGCCGGATGGGGCATAGGCGTGGTTACGGCACTGGGCCTGTCCCTGATCTACGCGATGGGCTACTGGGCGCCTACCATGGAAACACTCTCCCTGATACTGGTATCTGCCTTTATTGCGCTGATCATCGGTATTCCGCTGGGCATATGGGCGGCAAGAAGCAGGACCGCCGGTCGTGTGATGCGCCCGTTGCTCGATTTCATGCAAACCATGCCGGCCTTCGTGTACCTGATCCCTGCGGTGCTTTTCTTTGGGCTGGGGAAAGTGCCCGGTGTGTTTGCGACCATTATCTTTGCTATGCCGCCTGCGGTAAGACTGACCACGCTGGGCATCAGCCAGGTGCCGGAAGATATCGTGGAAGCTACCCGTTCTTTTGGCGCTACTCCGCGGCAATTGCTCTTTAAAGTGGAACTGCCGTTGGCACTGCCGACTATCCTCGCTGGCGTCAACCAGACGATTATGATGGCTCTCTCTATGGTAGTGGTATCAGCGATGATCGCAGCGGGCGGACTCGGGGAAGTTGTCCTGAAAGGGATTACCCAGCTCAAAATAGGACTGGGCTTCGAAGGTGGTATTGCTGTAGTGATACTGGCCATTATACTGGACCGTATCACACAATCGTTCGGTAAAAAGAAATTAAAGAAAAACGCTAAATAAAGATAGTATGAAAAAAATTCTTCTCCTCGCACTGGCGGCAGTAACGCTGACATTCGCCGCCTGTCAGCAGGGCGATAAAAAAGGCAGCAGGAAAATTACCATCGGTTATGTCAACTGGGCGGAAGGGGTGGCCATGACCCACCTGGCCAAAGTGCTCCTGGAACAGCAAGGCTATACCGTCGCGCTCAAAAATGCCGACGTGGCGCCCATCTTCGCAGCTGTCGCCGGTGGCGATGCCGACGTGTTTATGGACACCTGGATGCCTGTTACCCATAAAACATACATGGAAACATTCGGAGATAAAGTCACGGTGCTTAATACCAACTTCGACAGCGCGAGGATTGGCCTGGTAGTGCCAGACTATGTCGCCGCCCGTACCATCGAAGATCTGGCCAAACAGAAACCTGCTTTCGGCGGTAAAGTAGTAGGCATCGATGCCGGCGCAGGTATCATGACCAAAGCGGAAGACGCTATCCGCGCCTATGATCTGGACTATGAGCTGCAATCCTCCAGCGAAGCGGCTATGATGGCGACCCTGAAGAAAAGTATCGATGAAAAAATGCCAATAGTGGTAACGGGCTGGGCGCCGCATCACATGTTCGCCCGTTTCAAACTTCGTTTCCTTGAAGATCCTAAAATGATATTCGGCGACATGGAGAAAATCATGACCATCGCCAACAGCGAGTTCACCGTGAAAGACACCGTAGCGGTTAACTTCTTCCGTAAGTTCAAACTCAATTCGGAACAATTAAGCTCCCTCATGAACGTCATGGCTGATGCCGACGGTAAAGAAGACGTCGCTGTAAAACAATGGATCAGCCAACACGAAGCGCTGGTAAAAGAATGGATGTAACATTTTTTGATGCTCGATTTTTTGATTTCAGGATTTCGGAAGAAATAACAGATGTTATTAAGTGTTGATAGAAGGATGATTGAAAAAAGGGCAGACACCTTAAAGTGTCTGCCCTTAACTTTTGTTACAATCTCGGCTCCAAACGTCTATCAACCTCCACACCAAACACCTGTCAATCTCCGCACCAAACGTCAATCTCCACACCAAACACCTGTCAATCTCCGCTCCACATACCTATCAACCCTACTGCATGTAATATCCCCACTGCCGCAAGAGACAACCAAATCTAATTGTAGCCCAGGGCTTCAGCCCTGGGGACCAATAATTTGCAGTCGCTGATTCCGGAAAATAGTCAGTTTTTCCCGTCTGTCACCCTGACGGCTATACGCATTCAGAATGTCTTTTACTTTTTCCACCACCGTATCTCCAACTTTTAAAATCACATCACCGGCCTGCAACTGGTAAGGAAAGTTGTCCGGCACGCTGATTACGTACACGCCATTGTCGTCCGGTAACCCTGCTGCCGAGCGTTCTCCCAATGTTTCGATGTTTTTGATGCGGGCGCCCAGCCAGGTGGTTTCAGATGTGGTAAGCAGGCGTTGTTGCGCCAGTACGGGCAACGGCACTTTTTTCGCCAGATGTCGCAGTGCCGGGGATACTACGCCGAAACTGTCCATGGAGAAGTTGTTGAACAGTATGAGCAGGGCAGGGGAGGTGGCTTTCACCCGGTAGTCTCCTCCAATCGGGTTGACGAACCCCGGATCGCCGCTAACGGAATGTTTGTCTGTTTCCGTGGGAAGGGCTGTATTTGCCGGGAACAGGTTGTTGTCAATTTCATCGCCCCAGTGATGGATGCCAATAGGTTTGTAAGGGCCGGTGACAATATTGTGCCGGAAGATATCATGGCTGTTTTTAAACCATACATGTGGATGGAAAGAGTTATTGAGAATAACATTGTTTTCTACAGTCCTGTAGAAACCTTCGCGCAGTTTAAGCCCTCCATTCAGGCACACGTTATTGTAGATGTAATAATTGGAGGAGCCATCGTCCAGATCGATGTCCCAGCCGTGATCGCAGCGGAAGCGGTTGTGATGCAGGTGGGTGGTGTAGATGGCGTCCAGCAGGATAAGCTCAGGGTGTGCTGCTGTAAGGCTGTCCATGGTACGGCGGTCCGGATGCCAGTAACGGTCGCGGCCCCAGGAGTTGAATGCGCCATGGTCGCCTGTTTCCAGGACTGTGTTAAATACATCGTTATATGCAATGTCATGCCCGCCAAAGGTGCCTTCACTCACGTTGATGCCTGCACGGGGTACGTCATAGATGGTGTTATGCAGTACGCTGATGTTCATCGCCATGGACAGCTGCACGCCGGCAGTTTGTTTTTCGATGGTGCCGGTGCGGTAAATCAGGTTGTTATAGGCTGTACAGGAGTCCGGGTAGTGGTTGGTTTTAGGGCCGCGTACGGTATCGATGGCGGCCAGTGGCTGTGACTCATTGTATTCAAACAACGGTGAACGGACGGCGTCCGGATTGCCGACAAAGCAGATGCCGCTGCCGCCGGCATCATGGATGTGGCATCCGCTGATGAGGGCGTGGCGGTTATAGTTGCTTACAAAAACAGCGTTGCCGCCGTTATGGTCAAATTCGCAGTCCCGGATGGAGCAGTGTTCGGTGCCTTCCAGCAGGACGGTGCCGCCGCGGTAAATGGTCCAGTCGCTGCGCAGCAGCGGTTCCCGTGTATCCATAAACGTTGGGGCGGTATGTGCAAAGCGCAGGTTGGCGATGGTCACATTCCGTACCGGATTGTCTGCGCTGCCTTTGAGGGCTATCACCTGTTGCAGCCGTGATACTACCACGTTGGCTTTTGACAGGCGGGTACCGGGTGCCGGCTTATAATACAGTGTTTTATCAGGTTGATCATAGAACCATTCGCGGGTGGTGTCCAGCTCTTCGAAAATGTTCTCAACAAAACGATGGGCGGCGTGCATGCCCATCTGCCGGTTGTTCTGATAACCGCCTTCGAGTTGCAGGGTGTTGTCGGGGTTTACGCCGGTGATGCGGTAATGGTAACCGCCCCATTCTCCCTTATGCAAAGCATGAACATATCCGCCCTGTGGATGTTTCCATGTTTTTATCCTTTCAGGGCTGAGCGCATCGGCGGCGCTGCCGTTGTAGTGTTTTGCGCTGCTGTCGTAGTTGGGGTAGCGGGCGCGTACCTGTTGTTCATCATTGATGTACAACTGATCAAAGTTATAAGGCAGGTCGAGCCTGGCTTTATAGATACCTTTCTTCCAGCGCCGCCATTTTACTTTAATGGGTTGGCCGCCGCTGAGGGTGATGCTGTCACCCGTGTTGGCAGGCATAAATACAATACTGCCGTTGCCGTTGGCCAGTTCCGGTGTGATGACCAGCGTGGTGTCCAGGTACCAGGTGCCGGGCTGCGTAAAGATGATGGCCAGTGTTTTACCGGGATAGGCTGCCCGTTTCTCCCGCAGCACATGCTGTAACCGGATGATATTGCCATCAGGCGGCAATGGGTCGCCGGTGCGGATGCCTGCTGGTATATATACGGTGTCGTTAGACACACGTTCCTGGGCCTTGGAAGCCAGCGGTCCCGCCAGGGACATCAGCAGGAGAAGATAGAGGTTGATAGATTTCATCGCTCACATATTAGAGAAACGCTAATATACGGCGCTGATTTAAAGTCTTTCATGCTATTTTAACAGTTAATAACCTTATCTTCTGCTAAAAATGCAGGAAACTTATACGTAATATGTCATAATTTCCGAAAAACAACATTGGTTCAGGCTTTGTTAATACTACAACACGTTTGTAAATCACTAAAAAAAGGAGCAAAACATTACTATATGAACCTGAATAACTTCACTATAAAATCGCAGGAAATACTGCAACAGGCGCAGCAACTGGCATTTAATAACCAAAACCAGGCTATCGAAACGGGGCACATCTTAAAGGCCTTGTTGGAAGACAATGACAGCCCGGTAGAATACCTGCTGAAAAAGAATGCTGTAAATACCAGCCTGCTCAATACCAAACTCAATGAGCAGCTGCAGAAATATCCCAAAATGGTGGGCGGCGAAGCCGGACAAGTATTGAGCCGCGACGCCAACAACGCTTTACTGCGTGCAGGCGCTACTATTAAGGAATTTAAAGATGAGTTTGTAAGCGTGGAGCATTTGCTGCTGGCCCTCCTCGGCGGTAGCGATGATACTTCCAAACTGCTGAAAGATGCCGGTCTCACAGAGAAAGGCCTTAAAGCAGCCATCAAAGAATTACGTAAGGGCGAAACCGTTAATTCCCAAAGCGGCGGTACCCAGTTCAATACATTACAGAAATACGCTAAAAACCTGAACGAGCTGGCCCGCGAAGGCAAGCTGGACCCGGTGATAGGCCGCGATGAGGAAATCCGCAGGACCCTGCACATCCTCTCCCGCAGATCTAAAAACAATCCGATACTGGTAGGTGAACCAGGCGTAGGTAAAACCGCTATCGTAGAAGGACTGGCACACCGTATCCTCAATGGCGACGTGCCGGAAAACCTGAAATCAAAAACCATCTACGGCCTCGATATGGGCGCCCTTATGGCCGGTGCCAAATACCGCGGTGAGTTCGAAGAAAGACTGAAAGCAGTGGTGAAAGAAGTGACAGACAGTGATGGAGACATCATCCTCTTTATCGATGAGATCCACACGCTGATCGGTGCCGGTGCCATGGAAGGCGCCATGGACGCTGCCAACATACTGAAACCCGCCCTGGCCCGTGGAGAGCTCCGTGCTATCGGCGCTACTACGCTCAATGAATACCAGAAATACTTCGAAAAAGATAAAGCGCTCGAACGCCGCTTCCAGAAAGTGCTGGTGGACGAGCCCAGCGTGGAAGACGCTATCTCTATCCTCCGCGGCCTGAAAGAAAGGTACGAAAGCCATCACCATGTGCTGATCAAAGACGAAGCGATCATTGCCGCGGTAGAACTGTCGCACCGTTATATCACGGATCGTTTCCTGCCTGACAAAGCCATTGACCTGATTGATGAAAGCGCAGCCAAACTGCGGCTGGAAATGAACTCCATGCCGGAAGAACTGGATGAACTGGAAAGAAGGATACGTCAGCTGGAAATCGAAAAAGAAGCGATCAAAAGAGAAAATGACGAAGATAAACTCAGGGAACTGAGTGAAGAAATAGCCCGCCTCAGCGAAGAACGGAATACGTTCAAAGCCAAGTGGCAGGCAGAGAAAGAAGTGGTGGACAAGATCCAGGGCGCTAAGTCGGCCATCGAAAACCTGAAACTGGAAGCTGAACAGGCGGAACGTAACGGTGATTTCGGCCGCGTGGCGGAAATACGCTACGGTAAGGTGAAAGAACAGGAAAAACTGGTACAGGACCTGACGGAAGAACTGAGTACAATATCTGCGCATAACAAACGTCTTCTTAAAGAGGAAGTAGATGCGGAAGATATCGCGGAGAATGTGGCCAAAGCTACCGGTATCCCGGTGGCGAAGATGATGCAGAGTGAAAAAGACAAGCTGCTGCACCTCGAAGAAGAGCTGCACCGCCGCGTAGTGGGACAGGAAGAAGCCATCATCGCCGTGTCCGATGCTATCCGCCGCAGTCGCGCTGGTTTGCAGGACCCGCGCCGGCCTATCGGCTCCTTTATCTTCCTGGGTACAACCGGGGTGGGTAAAACCGAGCTGGCCAAAGCACTGGCAGAATACCTGTTCGATGACGATCAGATGATGACCCGCATCGACATGAGCGAATACCAGGAGAAACATTCCGTAAGCCGCCTGGTGGGCGCGCCTCCGGGATATGTAGGATACGATGAAGGCGGTCAGCTGACAGAAGCAGTACGCCGTAAGCCCTACTCTGTAGTGCTGCTCGATGAAATCGAAAAAGCACACCCGGACACTTTTAACATTTTGTTACAGGTACTTGATGATGGCCGTCTGACCGATAACAAAGGCCGCGTAGTGAATTTCAAAAACACCATCATCATCATGACCAGCAATATGGGCAGCCATATTATCCAGGAAAATTTTGAAAACATTAACGATTCCAACAGAGAGGAAGTAGTAGACAAGACGAAAGAAGAAGTAATGGCACTGCTGCGTACTACCATCAGACCGGAGTTCCTCAACAGGGTGGATGAAGTGATTATGTTCCAGCCACTGCTGCGTGATGAAATTAAAGGAATAATTAACATTCAGTTACAGCAACTGAAGGACATGGTGGCAAAAAGTGGCATGATATTGGAATTTTCTGACTATGCGCTGGAGTATCTTTCTGTACAGGGCTATGATCCGCAGTTTGGCGCAAGGCCGCTGAAAAGATTAATACAGAAGGAAATCATCAACCTGCTCAGCAAAAAAATACTGGCAGGAGACATTGATAAATCCAAACCCGTGCTGATCGATGTTTTCGACGGCGTGGTAGTCATCCGAAACAAATAATACAAGCAATTCTAAATACGACGATACATAGTTAACGATAAACCCCGCGATTCTTCGCGGGGTTTTTTATGCCTTCTTTTCGGTAAATTTGAATGAACCAATATTTGTAGCGTTTATGATTGGAGAAAGAGAAAGAAAATTCATGCAATATGCAGTGGCTTTGTCCCGTAAGGGAATGGAGCAGGGGGATGGTGGCCCTTTCGGGTCTATAGTGGTAAGAGGGGAGGAGATCGTGGGAGAAGGATGGAACCAGGTGCTGTGTGAAAATGATCCTACTGCCCATGCGGAAGTAATGGCTATCCGTGATGCTTGTAAAAGGCTGGGCACTTTCCAGCTGACAGACTGCGAAATATACACCTCCTGTGAGCCTTGCCCCATGTGCCTCGGGGCTATCTATTGGGCACGGCCGTCAAAAGTGTATTATGCTAATACCAAGGAAGATGCTGCTGCCATCAATTTCGATGACTCTTTTATTTATCGCGAGATCACCAAGCCGCATGAAGAAAAGAAAATCCCGCTGATAGCTTTGCGGGATGAAAATGCGTTGGAAGTGTTCCGGCAATGGGCAGCTATGAATAACAAAACCCTGTATTAGCCGGGGAGAGATGACCGGAAGATTTGAAGAAGTTTAACCCTGACAGTTCTCCTGTTTTCAAATCCTCCGGAACTTAATGTTTTACTGCAAAATGATATGCCCAGAATATCGCCAGTACCAGGAAAATGATACAAAGGATGATAACGGCAAGGGATATATAATTTTCCGTTTTCCTGCGGGTGCGGTATTTCTTCCGTAATTTTTTCAGGAGGTCCCATTTCATTTCGCTGATCCACACAGGGATTTTTTCCTTGTCTTTGATGTTGGACAGGCCTTCCAGAGCTTCACTGCAAAATTCACAATCAGTCAGGTGCATTTCCACTTCATGCTGTTCTTCCGCAGACAGCTTGCCCTGCACGTAGTCCAGTAGCTGCTGTTGTGTGGGACAGCCCGTAGTGACAAATATATCATTGAAATGCTCGTTCATATCGTATTTGATGCAAATTAACGCTTGTTTGCGCGTTGTTGTTTTTCCAGTATTAATTTGAGATTACGTTTACCATTCTGGATATAGCTTTTTACCTGTAACAGGCTGTAACCGGTCTGTGAGGCTATTTCCTGATAGGACTTCTTTTGCAGGTAGAAGAGCTCTACGCAGATTTTCTGTTCCGGGCTCAGAAAAGCCAGGGCCTGTTCCATGTTGTTAAGCATCAGGTCTTTTTCCTGATGCGACTGTTGGTCTTCCGGATCAGCGGCCAGTTCCCCGGCATGTTTATCGGTAATCTCTTCCCGGTATTTCAGGTGATGCTGCCGTAGCTGCATGAGGCAGTAGTTTTTCGCTACCTGGTATATCCAGGCGCGAAAAAACTGTATCTCATGTTTATTGACGTCAGATAATACCTTTAGAAAGATCTGTTGCACGGCGTCGCGTGCATCTTCTTCGTTTTTCAGGTATTTCATGCACATACCCAGTAATAACAGGGCATAGCGGTCAAAAAGCACACCTATCCATTCACTGTTTTGATCAGTTTTGAACCGTTGCAGTAACTCCTGGTCTGTCAGTTGTTGTATCGCTGGATTATTCACAGGCTAAAAAGAATGCTGCCTGTAAGATGCAGACAGCGCTAAATTCCACAAAAATACGAATTACAAATATGTATTCACTTGCAGACTTGGCTACAAGACAAACTCCAATTCGTAATTCGTAATTTATAATTGATTACATGCTGTCCAATGCCTGTTGCGCGTTGTTTTTGAGAGAGCCGTCCATCCGTATTACTTCACGGAAAAACCGGCGCGCTTTATTCATTTGTCCTTTGCTGCGGTAGCAGATAGCCAGCTGATAGGTGGCCATCTCGGCGTATTTGCCGGAGCTATTGGAGGCAATCCGTTTGTACCTGTCAATAGCTTCGCCGAGGTTGCCTTGTTGTTGGTACACCATGGCAGCTTTATAGAGGTATTCGTCGCTGTTAATAGGCTCAGCGGCGGGAGGGGCTTCTTTTTTAGGCTGCGGTGCCGGTTCTTTGACTTCCTGTTTAGGCGCAGGTTGGGGTTCCGGCTTTTTGTCGTCGCTGTCATTTCCCTTTTCCTTGTCTTTTTTCAGGGAATCCTGTTGTTTCTGAAGGGCCTGGGCCTTGCGGATGCTGTCGGCGGCATGTTTTTTCTGCTGTGCTTTCAGTGCAGCGGCTTTGGCTTTGGCGATGGAGTCTGCAGCGGTGGGGCGTGGCGGCGCCGGGGAGGCCGGCGTGGCCGTTGTGGCGGCAGGCTTGGTGGCCGGAGTGACGGTGGCAGGGGTGGCGGCTGTCTGCCGACCGGGCGCCGGCGCTGGCTGTTCAGATGTTACAATAGGCTGATTGGTCACTTCTCCGGAAGGGGGAGTGGCCGTGTTCGAGTCTTTTGCGGCAGGCTGGGCGGCCGCCAACATACGGGGCGGCGGCGGTGGCTGGTTGCGCAGGTGGCCGCGTAATACGTACACGCTGGCTACGCCGATCACCAAAAAGGCGATCAGCCAGAAATATACCAGCAGGCTTTCCTTGGTCTTTTCCTTTTTGGTGTACTGCGCTACCTTATGGACATGAGACACCGGTTGTATACTATCATGTATAAAACGCTGGAGCTTTCCGGTCAGGTCCTGGTATTGCTCGTTGCCGGTTTCCTGTTCCAGCGCCTGTAGCGCGCCAAAACACAGGTCGCAGTCGGCAAGATGTTGCTCTACGAGGTGTTTTTCAATATCTGTCAGCCTCCCTTCCATATAGCGGGGCAACTGATCTTTACTAAGACAACGGATGCCGGAAAATACCTTTAAAATTTTTTCATTGTTTGGTTTACTACTAAACATATCCCTGATTCATATATAGCTTGGCAAGTTTTCCCTTGGCTGCTTTCAGCTGGTTCCTCAGTTTTTCACGTGTGATTCCCATGGCAGCGGTCAGATCGGCAAAGCTTTTATTATCAATATAGAACTGCGTTATCAGATCACGGTCGTCGGCATTCATCCGCTGAAGGGCCTGTTCCAGCCTTACGGCCAGGTCCTGGCGGTCAATAATATTGGTACCTGCTTTTTCGACTTTGTTCTCAATATGCAAAAGGTCCCTGCCATCCCGTGACGGGTAGAAAGGGATATTTTTGTCAGGATTAGTGAAATATCCTTTCTGTATATGCAATATCCATTCGTTGGCTTTGTAGATCGTCTGGGTTTTGAGACTGGCGCTGAGCCGTTGCAAAAGGGTGGGAAATACGATGTTGGGGTCTGGCTTGGGGGCTTTATCCAGATAAGGCAGTGTAATGGCAACCAGTAAATGACTATACCTGTCCATTAGTACACCTTCTGCTTCCCGGTCTTGTTTCCGGGCACGGGATATAAGTTCCTTGTCTGCTAAATTGGTTAACTGTTGGTGCATAAACTTAATACTCTATATTTACGTATAAAAGCGGAAAAAGTTCATTCAGACGCGAGATTATTGAATTAAAAAACGGAATTATACAATTAATATGCCATACGCGATCGTTGTTGTGCCTGTAGCACCCCTTAGGGCCACCGCCGCACACAGAAGTGAAATGATTTCCCAGCTGCTTTGGGGCGAAGGTGTGGAGATCATCAACACTGCCCCCGACGGATGGGTGGAAGTGGTGAACCAGTATGACGGTTATATCGGCTGGGCTTCCCAGTCTCACCTCGAAGAAGTGTCCGACGAGATATACCAGGCCCCGGCTACCCACTATCTGCCGGAATGGAACAATGAAATCCTGCTCAACGGTCAATCTATGATCGTTCCCTTTGGTTGTTTGTTGAAAGGGTATACCAACCTTTCCGCAAAATGGGGAAATACACAGGTGACTTTACTGGAAAAACCACACGCGCTGCCTGCAGCTGGCGCTCCTGTCAATACGAAACATCTGCTGGCAGATGCTATGAAATTTCTGAATACGGCTTATCTCTGGGGCGGCAGGAATGTCTTTGGGGTGGATTGCTCCGGTTTTGTACAAAATGTATTTAAACTGTCCGGGATACCTTTGCTTCGTGATGCGTCTCAACAGGCTACACAGGGTGCCACGGTTGATTTTCTGCAGGAAGCCAGGCTGGGGGACCTTGCCTTTTTTGATAATCCTGAAGGAAGGATCACGCACGTGGGACTGTTGCTCAATGATCATGAGCTCATCCACTCTTCCGGTAAGGTACGCATAGATCCGATCGATAACCAGGGCATCATTAATGCTGATACCCACGTCAGGACGCATCAGCTGCGGATTATCAAAAGACTTTTCTAAAACTTCCGGATTTGTGATGTTGGAATTTGGGGAGATGTCAAAACAACACCTGAAATTCCAACATCAAAAATCCGAAAATTGATTTATTTAGCTCTGTTTGAAGATTTTTCTGTAATCTTCAAAGCTCTGGTTAATGATCTGTTCAGCTTTCTTCTTGTTCTGGAACTCTTCCACGATCACTGATTTTTTCTCCAGTCTTTTGTACTCTTCAAAGAAGTGTCTCATCTCATCGATAAAATGAGGAGGCAGTTCAGAGATATCATTGATGTGGTTTACGCTCATATCGTTAGCTGCTACAGCGATGATTTTGTCATCCGCCTCGCCGCCGTCTATCATCTGCATAACACCAATTACTTTGGCTTCAACGATGCACATCGGCACACACTCCACCTGCGACAGTACCAGGATGTCCAGCGGATCATGGTCATCGCAGTAAGACTGGGGAATGAAACCATAATTGGCAGGGTAGTATACAGAGGAGTATAAAACGCGGTCCAGCTTCAGCAAGCCGCTTTCTTTGTCCAGTTCATATTTGGCACGGCATCCCTTTGGAATCTCGATAATGGCATTTACGATGTGTGGTACCTCAGACCCGGGACTCACACTGTGCCAGGGATTTGTCATCATAATAGTCTACTTTTCTGCTTTTAAGGTTTATTGTTCAATATTGTATTAATGTTTGAAAAGTGAATACAGTATTCACTTCACTTTTCATGAAGATATGGTCAGTGGTTTCCCTCGTTGGCCTTTGGAAATCAATCACCCCTGCCCATTCATGCATCGGCAAAATTAAGGCAACTGATGGTTAATAGCTAAAAATTATCCCTTTCTTACGCAAAAAAGCGCAGAAAGCGGCAAAAATCATTTAACTGCAGGAACTCCCATGCCGCCGGCAGTGGTGTCCGGCGTTAGTACAGTAGTGGAGTCCAGGCCCTGGCTGGCCGGGGGAATATAGTTAGGTATGATACTTTCAAATGTCAGTGAAATTTTCCATTGACCGCTTTCCTTTACCAGCTGCAGGATTTCCTGCTGGTTGGCGGAGGAATTCTGAATGGTCACGGAAGCTTTGTTGCCGTTTTCTTCTACGCCAACAACTTCTATTTTAGCCTTCCGGATTTTTTCCCTTTCCGCATCGCTGCGGCGGCCGTCAAAAATGGAGTAAATCTGTATTACCTGTTGAGACTCTTTGGTGGCATAATCTCTGGCCTGGTCGAAGTTCGAATCCTGTATAGCGTGCATAAACGCCAGCGCTACCTCTTGAGGGGTGGCCCGTTTCTTACAGCTGCTCAGCAGCATCAATCCCATCACTGCCAGTGTCAGAATTCGACGATAATTGGTCATGCGGTCGATAATTATTATATCAGAACAAAAATAGGGTTAAACATTCAAATCTGCAAAGTACTATCACCGCAATGCTGAATCACAGGCTTCCGAACTGAATTATCCCCTTAAAAAACCAGGTAACTTACTGCAAAGACCGTTAAAAAAGCGTTAATATTCAAAAAATTTTTCATTTAGTCATTTATAAATTAAGGCGTAATAATTCAAGCCTTTCAATTTATAAATGACTAAATGAAAAAATTCGTCAATTATCCTTCTCTCTCTTTATCTGCGTCATACGCCCGGATAATGGCCTTCACCAGGCGGTGGCGCACCACGTCTTCTTCATCCAGCTCTACAGACCCGATTCCGTCGATATTACGCAGGATACGGGTGGCTTTTTCAAGGCCCGATTTCTGGTTCTTCGGCAGGTCGATCTGGGTGAGGTCGCCGGTGATGATAGCTTTGGCGGAGGCACCGATACGTGTCAGGAACATTTTGATCTGCAGGTCGGTGGCGTTCTGCGCCTCGTCCAGGATAATAAAGGAATTATCCAGGGTACGGCCGCGCATATAAGCCAGCGGCGCTATTTCTATGACACGGTTGGTCATATAGTAGCTCAGCTTTTCTGCCGGGATCATATCGTCCAGCGCATCATACAATGGCCGCAGATAAGGATCAATTTTTTCTTTCAGGTCGCCGGGCAGGAACCCCAGGCTTTCACCTGCTTCCACCGCCGGACGGGTAAGAATGATTTTTTTAACAGCTTTGTTTTTTAATGCACGTACCGCCAGTGCTACCGCCGTGTAGGTTTTACCCGTACCCGCCGGCCCTATGGCAAATACAATGTCATTTTTGTCCGCCAGTGCGACCATTTTTTTCTGGTTGGCTGTACGGGCCCGTACTGTACGGGCATTCGGACCAAATACCAGCACCTCGTTAGGGTTACGGTCGCTGAAATGATCAACTGCCGTTCCCTCTTCATCCCCCAGGATCTGCTCAAAGTAATTCTCTGTCAGATTACCATTACGTTCGAGATATTTTACGATTTGACTGATTTTTTCCTCCGCCGTGGCCACTTCTTCCGGTGCCCCACTCAATTTTAACTGGGTACCCCTGGACAGGATCTTCAACAGTGGGAATTTTTTCTTCAGCAAATCCAGTTTTCCGTTGTTAACACCGAAAAACTCAATGGGATTAATACTGTCTAAGTTAATAATGGATTCAGTCAATGATTCAACGATTTAAAGTCCGGGAAATTATTCAAAATTCTCACTCCTAATATAGGAATTTAAAGACAACCTGGAGAGCAGTATTGTTAAGCAATCACTAAATTCTGTGATCATTTTGCTCGAAACGCTTCCACTTTTCACGCTCAGGTTCCCCTAATAATCAGAACTTCATTAATTGATATTTTATTTTACTTTATTTGTAGCTCCGGCTCTGCCGGAAAATGAACGCAAAGATATTGATCAATCAACAAAATCTGAAAACTGAAAATCCACAACTGGTGGATAATTCCCTGAACAACAGGCACTACCGGTAAATAGTCCGTTTTGAAAAACACGGAAAATCATGCCGGAAGTTGTACCTTTTAGTATTGTAATGACGCTTTTTTGTCATATAATGTCTATTTTGAGCTTAAATACACAACGATCTTAGAATCCCGCTAGTAATTAAATGAAGGACGTTATGCTGGAACAGCATTACCGGCATCTGCAGCATTTGGAAGCTGCCATCAATGCCTGCGCATTGTCTGTGAATCTGGATGCCGCTGAATGCATTACTACCCTGAATCCGCGAATGGCAAACGCTTTGCAGCAACCACCGGAACTCACCACCGGACGCTACTTCAGGGAATTGCTCTTGCCCGCCGATGAAAAACAGTGGGTCCGGATCTGGCAACAACTACAGACCGGACAATCCATACAAGAGCAAATCTGCTTTCTGCTGCATGATGGGAACACCCAGCTGTGGCTGGAATCAGCTATCTATCCGGTAATGGGCAACGATGGACTCCTGCAGGAATGCCTCCTTGTAGGCCTCGACATCACCGACCGTAAACTGCCCGAACTTCGGGTCATGGAAGACGAACAATATTTCCGCCAGATACTCGAAAACCTCCCCGTCGGCCTCCAACAGTTCGAACCGGACGGCACCTGCGTGGAGATGAACAGCCGCCAGCGCCAGATATGGGGCCCGCAACACGCCTTCCTTAATAATCCGGAATATAAATGGCTGCAAGACCCGTTCTACCGCCTCAACGGCCTCGCCCGCATGTTTGAAGAGGCCCGCGATACAGGCAAAACACTGAAACGCGAAATCCTCCTCAACTACGCGGAAAAAAACTATGGTAACGTTACCCGCCTCTTTCCGCTGTACTATGAAGCCACCATCTTCCCGGTGACAGACCGTCACAGCAGAATGGCCAACTACTTCCTCATCCTTGATGACATCACGGAGAAAAAGGTAGCAGAAATCAGCCTCCAGAAAAGCGAAAGACTGCTCGACAATATCATCGAAAATCTACCCATCGGCTATATCCAGTTTGACAACTTCGGCTTTATCCGCCGCATCAATCAAACACAAAGATTTTTCTTTAATTCCCCGCACCCCGCGGCCCGTCGCAATTTCAACGTCATGAACGACGACCTGGCCACCCGTTTTGAACTGGACAAACTGTTCCTCCGGGCACTCGAAGAAGGAAAACCGCTGCGCGTGGAAAAGAAAATAGATTTCAGCCAGGATGAACGCTGGACCACCGTCGGCCGCGAAGTATACTTCGACCTCACCGTCTTCCCGGTAATTGAACCGGTGGACAAAGAGATGATCGTGGTTGCGCTGGTAAACGATATCACCGATAAGAAAGTACAGGAACTGGAGAATATTAAAAACCAGGAATTCCTGCTGCAAACAGGCGAAATAGGAAAAATCGGCGGATGGGAAATGGACCTCGACACAGAAGAAGTCCGCTGGTCTTACGAATCCTATAAAATACACGATGTGGAACCGGATACGCCGGTCAACTACCGCACAGCGATGAGCTTTTTCTCGCCGGAATCCCAGCCGGTATTGGAAGGACTCGTAAAACAATGTATTGAGACCGGCAAACCGTTCGATGCACAGCTGACCATCATCTCCGCCAAACAACAAACGAAAAGAGTGCGTTGTATCGGCCAGCCCGGATATGATAACGGCAGGCATACACGCCTGTTCGGCGTAGTGCAGGACGTAACGGAACAATCGGCCATTAGGGAGGCGTTGACCCGCAACACGGAACTGATGCGTCTCTTCTTCGACACGGTAGACATGGGCTACGCTGCCATGGAGAAAGATGGCAAGCTCAATTTCCTCAATCAGAAAGCCGAAAAAATGATCGGCCAGAAAGTGGAGATGGGCAGCAATATTTTCGAAGTGTTCCCCAAACTGTCGGGCACCGTGTTTTACGCACGCCTGCAGGAATGCATTCAGCAGCAACAATCACAATCTTTCGGTATTTATTTCCCTAAACCGGACAAATGGTACGACTTCCTCCTGACGCCCATGCAGGACGGCGGTATCTCGGTCTTCATGCGCGACATTACAGAAAGCCGCAAAATGCAGAAAGACCTGCGCAAAGCCAACGATCAGCTGTCCAATCTTAACAAAAACCTGGTCAACCAGAACAAACAACTGGAAGACTTCGCCCATATTACTTCCCATAACCTGCGTGCGCCCATCGCCAACCTGCGCGCGCTGATGCAGATGCATAACGAAGCCTCGTCCCAGCAGGAAAGAGAACTGTACCTGGGCATGTTGCATGAGGTGATCAAAAAAATAGATGAAACGCTCAACGACCTGGTGGAGGTGGTGCAGATACGGAAAGACGTGAATGTGGAGAAAGAAAAACTGTTGTTCGCGGAGCGGGTACAAAAAGTGAAAGATATTCTGTTGGTAGATATTGAAACCAGTAACATCAAAATTACCTATGATTTTGAGCAGGCGCCGCAAATAGAGTATCCGCGGGTGTATCTCGACAGTATCCTGCAGAACTTCATTACCAATGCAATCCGTTACCGTTCACCCGAACGGGAGCCTGAGCTGCATCTACAGACATTTAGGGAGAACGATTACATCGTGCTCACGGTGCAGGACAATGGCATTGGTATCGATATGGAACGTTTCGGTAACAAGCTGTTTGGCTTCCGGAAAACCTTTCACCGTAACAAGGATGCGAAAGGCATCGGGTTGTTTATCACCAAAACACAGGTGGAGGCAATGGGTGGAAGTATCAAGGCAGAAAGCAGGCCGGGACAAGGAACCAAATTTATTATTACATTTAGGCCGGAATAATCCCTTTTATGAAGCTGATCAATATGATTTTTATAGTAGACGACGACCCAATTCACCAGCAAATTGCTAAAATCATGATAGAACGGCAGGGGATATGCACCAATATCAGGGTGTTTTCAGATGCGCAGGATGTATTGGACCATATCCGGCAGCATGCAGATAAGGTGGAGGAGCTGCCCGACCTTATTCTGCTGGACCTCAATATGCCGATTATGGATGGCTGGGAGTTTCTGGACGAATACAGTGTTTTCCATGACCAGCTGCCCAAACAAATCCGCATCTTCGTGCTGACTTCTTCCATTGATGAGAAAGACAAAGAGCGTGTCCGTCACTATCCGGTGGTAAATGGCTATCTTACCAAACCCTTGTCCAAAGAGATTATTGACCACCTCTCTGCTTAAGTGCTGCTATTGTTTTTTCGGGATCTGCTGAAGCAAAAATGGAGCTGCCTGCCACCAGCACGTTGGCGCCTGCCTGCACCAGCTGGCCGGCATTTTCTATACTGATACCGCCATCTACTTCTATCAGGGCTGTTGCCTGGTTGTCTTTGATCAGTTGCCGTACCTGCCTTATTTTCTGATAGGTTTGTTCAATGAATGTTTGTCCGCCGAAACCCGGATTAACGCTCATCACCAGCACCACATCTATATCACGTATCACGTTTTCCAGCACCACTGCCGGCGTATGTGGATTAAGGGCCACACCGGCTTTCATGCCCAGGCTTTTTATCTGCTGGATATTGCGGTGCAGGTGTATGCAGGCTTCTGCATGTACTGTAAGGATATCTGCGCCGGCTTTTTTGAATTCAGCGGCATATTTCTCCGGTTCTTCAATCATCAGGTGTACGTCGCACGGTTTGCGAGCCACCTTTTTGATCTGCGCGATCACCGGCAGACCGTAGCTGATATTGGGCACAAAACGGCCATCCATTACATCCAGGTGAAACCAGTCAGCTTCGCTGCGGTTCACCATTTCCACTTCTTTCCCCAGTTCAAGGAAATTGGCCGCCAGTAAGGACGGCGCTATCATTACAGGAGCGTTTTCCAATAGTAATCAGTTTTATATGCTAAATGTAAGCATTGCGAAGGACATAAACGCGGCTGGCCCGCTTAGCGGCTCAGCCGTTGCATGGCTTCTTTTGCTTCTTTAAAATCTTTCCGGAAAGACGCTGCTTTCGCATAGTCGTCTATCGCCTCTTTTTTATTGCCCAGCTGTTCCTGGCAGCGGGCCCGCTGATAGTAGGCCTGTGCATCGGTAGGAGCGGCCTTGGCTGCCAGATTATAGAAATTGTACGCTTCTTTCCATTGGTTCCTGCTGCTGTGGATATTGCCCAACGCCATGTAAGCGGGTGCAAACCCCGGATCGGCCACGATGCATTTCCGGTAGGTGTTCATGGCGGCGTTGGTGTCGCCCATTTCTTCCTGTACCTGTCCGGCATCGTAGAGGGGAGCTGCATTGAGCGAGTCCTGGTGCCACGCTGCTGTATAATAACGTACGGCTTCCGGAGTTTTGCGGGCACGCAGCAGGTCGGCCAGTTCCATCACGGCTTCGTATTCTGCATGCGGGCCGGCGGCGGCTACGGCTGCTTTCAAATGTTCAATGGCGGCCGTAGTGTCATGACGGTCTTCTGCCATACGGGCTTTCAGGTAGAAAGCTTTGTCCTTTCCTTCGGCGGTGCCGGCCAGCACGTTGGCCAGGCTGTCTGCCTGTGTGACATGTTTGTTCTCCAGCATGGCCGTGGCCAGCTTGTACTGAAGATACGTATAGGTGGGAGCGTTAGCCAGCGCTTTGCTGAAATAAAGCTCTGCTTTGTCGTAGTGGCTCTCCAGCAGTGCCGCTTCTCCGGCGCCTGCCCAATAGTCGGGGTTGGCCGGCTTCAGGCTGGCTGCTTTTTCAAAGTCGGCCTGCGCAAGATTCGGATTTGTATTGAACAGCAGTAATGCGCGGCGGTAATACAGCGCGTCCTGGTCCGGGAAATGTTGGATAGAATCAGTTACCGGCCGGATAATATCGCTGTACAGCACAGAGTCGGCGCCAGCCTGCTGTTCGGGCTTTTTGTGGTCATTGTTGCAGGCCACGACGCCAGCCATGGCCACGAGGATAGGTAAATATTTCATACGCCGCCAAAACTAAGAAATCCTTAGCGCATTAACCAGTTTTTGAACGCGTCGTAATCTGCCGGCAGGAGCGTGGCGTTTTTTTCCCTGCCATAGAGCGACATCACGCGGGGCGGTGTATGAATTTCGTCACGCACGGCTTTGGGCGCGGTGTCTTCAAACTTCACGGGATGTGCTGTTTCCAGGAATACGCCGGTCAGCTCAGGTGCATTAGCAAGAAACTGCTGCAGGCCCAGATAACCCACGGCGCCGTGAGGGTCCAGCATATAATGGTGTTCTTTCCATACCTGTTCCATGGTGCGAGCAGTGTCTTTGTCCGTGTATGCGTAAGCGGTGAATTTTTCTTTTAATGCCGGCAGGCTGTTGCCAAATAACTGTAATACCCGTACGAAATTGCTGGGGTCGGCCACGTCCATGGCGTTGGACAGGGTAGGTACCGCTTTGCCCGGTTCGTACCGGCCGTTTTGCATGAATCGGGGCACGGTATCATTGACGTTGGTGGCGGCAACAAAATGAGATACCGGCAGCCCGATGGCGGCGGCCATCATACCGGCGCAGATATTACCGAAGTTACCGCTGGGCACGGCGAACACCAGCCGCGGATGGGCGGCTTTCATCTGTTTGTAGGCCAGGAAATAATAAAACATCTGCGGCAGCCAGCGGGCCACGTTGATGGAATTGGCGGAGGTGAGCTGCCGGTGCGACTGTATGTCTGCATCCAGGAAAGCACTTTTCACCATACGCTGGCAGTCATCGAAAGTGCCCTGTACTTCCAGCGCACGGATATTGCCGCCGAGGGTGGTCAGTTGTTTTTCCTGTAAGGTGCTTACTTTTTTGGAAGGGTAGAGGATGACCACATCTACGCCGGGAACATTATAAAAACCACTGGCCACGGCGCCGCCGGTGTCGCCGGAAGTAGCTACCAGCACGGTGACTGGCCGACTGCTGCTACGCCGGAAGTACCCGAGGCAACCAGCCATGAAGCGGGCGCCTACGTCTTTAAAGGCGAGGGTGGGGCCGTGAAAAAGCTCCAGGGCGTAAGTGTGACCGGTGACCTTTTGTATCGGAAAAGGAAAATGCAGTGTGTCGTTCACAATCTTTTTCAGTGCGGCTTCTGGTATCTCATCGCCGATAAACGGACGGATCACTTCATAGCCGATCTCCTGGTCCGTATAGGTATGCAGGTGAGTAATAAATTCCGGGTCCAATGAAGGGATCTGCGCGGGAAAGTATAATCCTCTGTCTGGCGCAATGCCTTGTATAACGGCGGTTTCGAATGATGCTTTGTGCTGTGCGTCCTGTAAACTATAATACTGCATGCGATTTGGATTGGTGAAAAATTAGTCAATGATTTTAACGCCGGCGGTGTTGATACGTGACACGTATATTTTGTAGTCCACTCCCAGTGGCGCATATACGTTGTTCATCGTGTCCGCGACCTTGCGTGCGTTGGCTTCGCCTTTGCTGAGCATGAACACAGACGGCCCTGAACCGGAAATGCCGCCACCGAGTGCGCCGGCTTCCTTGCATTTGAGCTTCAGTTCCTGGAAAGCGGGAATGAGGATAGAGCGTACCGGTTCCACGATAACATCTTCCAGTGAACGGCTGATGAGGTCATAGTCTTCCTGGTAGAGCGCGGCTACCATGGCGCCTACGTTGCCCCACTGGCGGATGGCGTCTGTCATCAGCACTTTCTGTTTGAGTATTTCGCGGGCATCGGAGGTTTTGACTTCTATCTGCGGATGGATAACGGTCACCCATAGTTCTGCGGGGGTATGCAGGGTGGTGATGTCCAGCGGGCGGTAGCTGCGTACCAGCGTGAACCCGCCGAGGATGGCCGGCGCCACATTGTCGGCATGTGCGGAGCCACAGGCCAGTCTTTCTCCTTCCATGGCGAAGCGTACCAGTTGCTTTTTGGTGAACGGTTCACCCAGCAGGTGGTTGACCGCCACGACGGCACCGGCGCTGCTGGCGGCGCTGGAGCCGATGCCGCTGCCGGGATGGATATGTTTGAATATCTCTATTTCAATACCGGTATCGGGGTGGCCATATTTCTGCAGCAATGCCTGAACTGCCACGCTGGCTACGTTTTTAGCCGGGTCAACGGGAAGGTCGGCGCCGTGTACGGCTTTGATGCGGATGCCAGGCGCGCTGGTGCGGCGAAGGATCATCTCATCGCCGGGCGCGTCCATGGCAAGACCGATGACATCGAAGCCACAGGCTACATTGGCAACAGTGCCGGGGGCGAATACTTTTATACTGTCCATATGGGAAGGGTTGCGTTCATTAATTTAATCATTCGGTGTTGCTTGTGCAACGAGGTTACAGAGATTTAACAGGACGTCATAAACGTGCCGACCGGATGATGTCTGCGAAAATTCCGGAGGCGGTCACGTCTGCGCCGGCCCCGGCGCCTTTTACAATCAGCGGCTGTTCCTGGTACCGGTTGGTGGTGTAAAGCACGATGTTGTCTTTGCCTTCCAGTTTGTAGAAGGGATGGTCGGGCGCCACACATTGCAGGCCTACGGATGCCTGGCCATCGGCATAGCGGGCCACGAATTTCAGCCTCTTGCCGGCGCTGGCCGCTTCGTGGTACAACTGCTGGAAATGGTCCGCATGTTCGTCCAGCGTTTCGTAGAAATCAGCTACGGACGGGGCGTCCAGGCAGGCTTCCGGCAGGAAGGAATGGTTGGTGATATCGTCCATTTCGATAGCGGCGCCACTCTCTCGTGCCAGTATCAGGATTTTTCGCATTACATCTTTGCCGCTGAGGTCAATACGTGGATCGGGCTCAGTGTAACCTTCGTCCTGTGCCGCTTTTACCACGCTGCGGAAACTGTTGCCATTCACAAAGTGGTTAAATACGAAGTTCAGGCTGCCGGAAAGCACCGCTTCAATGCTCTGTACCCTGTCACCGCTCCTTACAAGGTCATTGAGGGTGTTGATAACGGGGAGGCCTGCGCCCACATTGGTTTCAAAGAGGAAGGAAGCGTTGTATTTACGGGCCAGGTCTTTCAGCTTTTTGTAATAGGCATAGTCCGATGAACAGGCGATTTTGTTGCAGGTGACCACGGAGATGCCATGTTGCAGGAACTCATGGTACACGGCGGCCACATCGGCGCTGGCAGTGTTGTCTACGAAAACGCTGTTACGCAGGTTCATGGCTTTGATGCGTTCCACAAAGGAGGCCAGGTCCATGGCGTCGCCTTGTGTCAGCTGGTTTTTCCAGTCGTGAAGGCCGATGCCATATTCGCTGAACAGGGCGTTTTTGCTGTTGGCCATACCGGCCACTCTTATTTGTAATCCCAGTTCTTCCTGCAGGTAATGCTGTTGTTGCTGCAGTTGTTCCAGTAATTTGCTGCCTACATTGCCTACGCCGGCCACGAACAGGTTGACCTGTTTGAGCGGTGCTTCGAAAAACGCTTCATGTATCAGGTTGAGCGCTTTTTTGAGATCTGCTTTATTGATCACGGCGGAGATGTTTTTCTCCGTAGAGCCCTGGGCGATAGCCCTGACGTTGACGCCGTTGCGGCCGAGGGTGCCGAACAGCTTGCCGCTGGTGCCATGGTGGTTTTTCATTTTGTCGCCCACCACTGCCACGATGCAGAGGTCTTTTTCCACCTGCAGCGGATCGATGCGTTTGTCGTGTATCTCCTGGGCAAATTCACTGTCTACCGCTGTTTTGGCTTTCAGCATATCAGCTTCGTGTATGCCCACGGTGATAGAGTGTTCGGAAGAGCTCTGGGTAATGAAAATAACGTTGATGCGTTCCTGTAGGAGCGCTTCAAACAGTCTTTTAGAGAAGCCGGGAATGCCGACCATGCCACTCCCTTCGAGGGTGAGCAGGGATATATGTTGAATGCCGGAGATGCCGGTCACCGGGAAAGAACGCTCTTCTGTGTCCTGTATCAGGGTGCCATAGTCTTCCGGGGCGAAGGTGTTTTTGATCCATATGGGAATTCGTTTATCCATCACCGGTTGTATGGTGGGCGGATAAATTACTTTGGCGCCGAAGTGTGACAGCTCCATGGCTTCTTCATAAGAAATGTGGGCAATGGGAAGGGCCTGGGACACCAGCCGGGGATCGGCAGTCATCATGCCGCTTACATCTGTCCAGATATCGAGCAGGTCTGCGTTTACAGCTGCGGCGATGATGGCGGCGGTATAATCGGAACCGCCGCGGCCCAGGGTGGTGGTGTCGCCATTGGCGGCTGCGGCCACAAAGCCGGGCAGTACCACATAGTCTGCCGGATGCTGCGCAAAATATTCTGTGATCAGGTGGTTGGTGGCGTGGAAGTTAACAGTGGCGTGGCCATAGTTGTTATCGGTTATAATCAGTTCCCGGCTGTCTTTACAGGTAGCAGAGAAACCTTGCTGCCTGAGCTTTTCCGCCACGATCACGCAGGAGATCAGTTCTCCGTAGCTCATGATTTTGTCGAGCGAGCGGGCGCTTAGCTCACCTACCTGGAAGATGCCGTCACACAGGTTTTCAAGGGTGTTGAGTTTTTTCTTCAGTTGGCTGATCATGCTGCTTTGCGCAGTGATAGGGAACAATTCGCGGATAGTGTCCAGGTGCCTGTTTTCTATTTCCTGTAATACGGACTTGTATTGTTCCTGGCCTTCACCGGCCAGTTGCCCGCAACGTATAAGCTTGTCCGTAGTGCCGCCCAGCGCCGATACAACGATCGCATAACGGCCTGCCGGCTTGTTTTTTTTGAGGATCTGACAAACCTGGTCTATGGCTTTGGCGCTTCCAACGGAAGTACCACCAAACTTAAGTACTTGCATAGTGAATAAAATTTATACGAATGGATATTCCGGGTTTCCGGTTGTTACCACGGGTGTGGTCGCTGGATGATATGTGAAAACTAACCCCGCGCCGGGGTTGTAATGGTGGTCGTAATAATAGTGCTCAGGCATTCCCCCTGGGAGGAGGGAGTGGCGGAGGAGAGATGATATGTAGCGATTGCTTGCACTATTATGACGATTGTGTAACAAAAGTCTGGAATTCTACCGGTAAATAAAAGGGTAGTGGGGATATTTATAAATCATCTAAATAATATCTATATAATTAGTTTTTATTTAAAAAATTTTATTTAACGTGAATTTTTGTACGATATACTGCGATTTTTTTGATCTGTATATTTCAGTTTAGGCTGGATTTGAACGTCGGAAAGAATGTTTTAAAGACATTTTTATGACAAAAAAGGCGAAAAATGAACCACTAAATGATGTTTCATTTGTCACATAAGCTATGACAAATGATCTTCGATAAAAAGAGATGGAGAATAACGAGCGGAATGCGGCCGATAAACTGAAACAAATTGTCGCCCAGGGCTTCAGCCCTGGGGACTCAATAATAAATCGTCTCCTTGCATCCGGGAATATGCAGCTGGTTTTCCCCCAATTGCAATTTATCCAGCAGAGGCAGGGTGGTAAACGTATGTTTGTATTGCTGGCGGCTTTTCTTTGGCTGGGTACTGTTCTCTTCGTCACAACCACCATCGGGGACCACGGACACCACTATGTCGCCGGTGGAAAAATTGATCTCGAAGATCTGTGCGCCCCAACAATTCGTGTTCATCGCGACCCTGGAACCGATCAGGTACCAGTCGTTTTGCTGAAAGCGGAAGATGTGGGTGTATTGTGTGAGGTTCCTGCCACCGGGGTACTCTTCCTGTTTGAGCACTATCGTATTGCGATTGATGGCCAGGTCTTTTACCTCGGTGTACTGTGGCATGGAATGGGCGGGCAGCACAGCCAGCACTTTTTGTTGCCAGAGACTTAATCCTCCGTCAGTGACCCGGCAGATATATAATATCCTCTTAAAATTATCTTCCTTGTCTGGTTCCGTGTCATAGATCATCACCTGTTCGTCCTTGCCGTCCTTGTCAAGATCGCCTGTGGCCTCAGCCACTTTTTTATAGCTTTTAGGGATGCTCAACGGCTGGTTGGGGCCTTTTGATTGTGCCAAAACAGTAAAGGGCAACAAAAACAATAACAATAAGTATTTCATGATATATATACTAAAGAACACTAAGATAGTTTTTAAAAGGATGGTAAGGTAATGGCCATAAAAACAAAGTGTACGGTTTTAGGTGCTAGTATTTTCCTGCTAAAACAATATTTTACTTGGAAGGAAATAAAATATCCTTAACTTTAGCTGACTAAATTATTCGCCACTTGTCCGTTTCACTGAAATATACAAGCAACAGTCAGCTTAACTACTACTTTCTCATGGCCACCCTCGCCATGGATTCGGCTCTGGCATAACCCTTCCGAAACAGCCCCTTCCGGCTGCTTTTCCTGTTTATATCGCGTAACTTTGTAATGGCTTTCTTATCGCTGTTGCTGCATGTGCGCACATCGTTTTACCGGCAATTTGTCTTTTAGCATCAGCCTTTATTGTGCTGCGTGATAATATCCAATACAACAGATTTTTTAGCGTCATACACCAATTCAATATTACATACACCAAAACAGTCTTTTAATCAATAACGCGTTATGCCACATTATCATCAACTAGGACAAATCCCACATAAACGACATACCCAGTTCCGCAAACCGGACGGGGGACTGTATTCGGAACAATTGTTTTCTACAGAGGGTTTTTCTTCCCATTCCAGCCTGCTGTACCACTGCCATCCGCCTACTGAAATCGTGAAAGTGGATGAGCCCTATGTGGTGGCACCGAAAGTGGCGGAAGAGAAAATGCTGAAACACCGCAGCTTTCAGGGCTTTAATATCCAGCCGGAAGATGATTTCCTGAAAAGCCGCAAAGCCGTACTGGTAAACAGTGACCTGCATATCGTACTGGCCGCGCCACGTAAAAGCATGGAAACCTACTTTTACAAAAATGCCGACGCGGATGAAATGATTTTTGTGCACGAAGGAAGCGGATTGCTGAGAACACAATACGGCCAACTGGAATTCGGCTACGGCGACTACCTGGTGATTCCCCGCGGCACCATTTACCAAATCAGTTTCGCTACGGAAAACAACCGCCTTTTTATTGTGGAATCGTTTAGCCCTATGCGTTATCCGAAGCGGTATCTCAGCAAATACGGACAGCTGCTGGAACATGCCCCCTATTGTGAGCGCGACATCAGGCAGCCTAAAAATCTGGAAACGATAGACCAGGAGGGAGACTTCCTGATCAACATAAAAAAGAAAGGGGTGATCTATCCCATTCACTATAAACATCATCCTTTTGATGTGGTGGGATGGGATGGTTGTGAATATCCTTTCGCTTTTTCTATCCATGATTTTGAACCTATCACAGGCAGGGTTCACCAGCCACCGCCGGTACATCAGACATTTGAAGGCAACAATTTCGTAGTGTGTTCTTTCTGTCCGCGTCTGTTCGATTATCATCCGCAGGCCATACCGGCTCCCTACAATCACAGCAACATTGACAGCGATGAAGTGCTCTACTATGTGGACGGTGACTTTATGAGCCGCAAACACGTTACCCGTGGCATGATCACACTGCATCCTGCCGGTATACCGCATGGCCCGCATCCCGGAGCGGTGGAAAAAAGCATTGGAGCCAAAGAAACCAAAGAACTGGCGGTAATGGTAGACACTTTCCACCCCCTGCAAATCACCGAGGCGGCACTGGGCATTGAAGACGGCGGTTATGTGATGAGCTGGGCAGAATAAAATACAACAACAAAACATCAACAGATACACACCAAAACAACTTAAACAACAAAAATCTAAAACACTGAATTATGGAAACCGCAGTAGCAAACGCTTCCAACCTGACTGGGCAGGATTTTCTGCCATTGAACGGTACTGATTACGTTGAGTTTTACGTAGGAAACGCAAAACAGGCCGCACACTATTATAAGACCGCTTTCGGTTTTCAGTCAGTGGCCTACGCCGGCCCTGAAACCGGCGTGAAAGACCGGGCTTCCTATGTGCTGGTACAAAACAAACTTCGCTTCGTACTGACCACCTCCCTGTTGCCCGATGGCGATATTGCACGCCATGTGGCCAAACACGGCGACGGTGTAAAGGTGCTGGCGCTTTGGGTAGACGATGCCCGTTCTGCTTTTGAAGAAACCGTTAAACGTGGCGCTACTCCCTATCTGGAGCCAGTGGTGGAAAAAGATGAATTCGGCGAAGTAGTGCGCAGCGGTATCCAGACTTACGGCGATACCGTACACCTCTTCATTGAACGAAAAAATTATAATGGCCCGTTCCTGCCAGGTTACAAGGAGTGGAAGACCGCCTATAACCCTACTGATACCGGTTTGCAATATGTAGACCACTGCGTGGGCAACGTAGGCTGGAACGAAATGAATACCTGGGTGTCTTTCTATGAGCGCACCATGGGCTTCAAAAACCTGATCTCCTTCGACGACAGCGATATCTCCACCGAATACTCGGCACTCATGAGTAAAGTAATGAGTAACGGTAACGGCCGTGTGAAATTCCCGATCAACGAACCTGCTGAAGGGAAGAAAAAATCCCAGATCGAAGAGTACCTGGATTTCTATGGCGGCCCTGGCGTGCAACACGTTGCCATCGCTACCAATGATATCATTCAAACCGTTTCCGACCTGCAGGACCGCGGCGTGGAGTTTCTGACCGTTCCTGGTTCCTACTATGATACGTTGCTGGAAAGAGTAGGTACCATCGATGAGTCTATAGAACCACTGCGTAAGCTCGGTATCCTGGTTGACCGCGATGATGAAGGCTATCTGTTGCAGATTTTTACAAAACCTATCCAGGACCGTCCAACCGTATTTTTTGAAATCATACAGCGTAAAGGCGCCCAGTCTTTCGGTAAAGGAAATTTCAAGGCACTGTTTGAGTCCATCGAGAGAGAACAGGCCCTGCGCGGTAATTTATAATTGTTAGGATAGAAACCCGGCTTTGGTTACAACCTCCATCGCAAGCCTGCTATATTGCTGAAGGCTAAAACAAAACAACGCCTGCACCGCACTGTGGAAACACAGTGCGGTTTTTTTATTTCCCTCATAGCAGGGTAGAACGCTTTATGCATCTTCCAGCGACAAAATGTGGCTTCTGCTGTCAATAGCAAACTCATCAATTATAATCAGCCACTGTATTTATATCTTCTTAAATTATTATAAAAATAAAATATATATTACAATTCATAATATATATTTATTATCTTCACTAAAACCATTCTGTGTTGTTTTCCGTAGATATACCCGACGAAAATCAATGCTTTAAATAAAAACCATATTCCTGGCTTTTTCCCTATTTGTATATATGATATTTTAAAATATTTAGATAGATAATTTTTTAAATATATACACCTATGCTACATTATGCCAAAGCCCAATGGGCTACCTGTGCCTTGTTGTTAACATCAATGGCCTTTGCAACAGCTTTCCGGGCAGATAAAGACACGCCCGGAGGCACTTATCTGCACAAAATATCCTCCCCGGCAGGCAACACATCGCTGGAGTACAACCCGGATAAAACGCTCCGGAAAATCATCCAGGTACATCAGGCAGAAGACGGTACCACCTGGCAGGACATACAGCTGCCGGTATATGAAAACGGCCGCCTCGTCAGGACACTCTCCACGGACGACGCCACGGCCCTCACCGGCGACCTGAACGCGACTTTCAGCTACATGCCCGGCAGCCGTCAATTGCAAACGATCAGTTACTACCGGAACAATATGGTATATACTGTAGACTCCCTCGTATACAACGCCGACGGGAAAATCAGCGCCCGCTACCACCTGGCCGTACAGCCGGCTAAAACTGAGGTGTCCGGCTATCAGCAGTACACCTGGGACAAGGAAGGCAATGTGGCCCGGATGGACAACTACGGCAAACAGCCCGGCCAAAACCGCTTTAACCTCACCTCCACCGTCACCTACACCTACGACCGCCAGCAGAACCCGCAACAGCTCTGCCCGGAACTGGCTTACCTGATGGACGTGACACCTGCCAACCTCTCAGCCCATAACGTACTGTCCGAAAGCATCAGCACTGCCTATTCCTCCCGTACCTACACCCATACCTATAGCTACGCCTACAACGCCAGCAGGTACCCGGTACGCGGCACATTCCGCAATGGCATGGACGAAGGAACTGTTAAACTGGAATGGACAAAACTCTGAGGATAACAATATTCGCGTAACTTTACGGTACAATATTCATATTAACTGTTTCGTTTTTTTTATGAGCATACAAACACTGTTTGGCGTACTGTTTTTATTAGGTGGGATTTTTCAGGCATTTACGGCGATATTGATCTATCAGGGGCACAAGCACTATATACTGAAGATAGCCAACAGAAAAGTAAGTATGGTGATATATTTCATTTTGTCACTCTTATTGTTTTATCTTGCTTACATAAATCTGGTGTAATTCTTAAAATTTTGTGAAAATCTGATATGAAGCGACTTGTTGTTTTGGCTATGTTGTTGTTGGGGGTGGGGACCCTTTCAGCTCAACAGTCTTTCCTGGATAACCAGAAAATGTTCCCTAAAGTAGGGGAGGCGTACCGGGAAAAAGAAGAACTACTAAAGAAGGAATTTGAGAAAAAAGGCCTTACTTATCCCGCCAAATACATTTTCGTCCGCTCTTTCAAGCTGGACAGTGAAATGGAAATTTGGGTAAAGAACAGTGTGGCCGATACGTTCCGCCTGTTTAAATCGTACCGGGTGTGTACCCTGTCGGGTAAAATGGGGCCTAAAAGAAAAGAAGGCGACCGCCAGGTACCGGAAGGGTTCTATTATATCAACGACTTCAACCCAAACAGCAACTATCACTTGTCGCTGGGTATCAACTACCCTAATTTTTCTGACCGCATCCTGAGCGATCCGAAAAAACCAGGCGGCGAAATCTACATCCATGGCGATTGTATCACGGTGGGCTGTATCCCGCTGACCAACGAATTCATCGATGAGGTGTACATTCTGGCCGTAAACGCCAAAAATGCCGGCCAGGACTTTATTCCAGTACACGTATTCCCGGTAAAATTCGGTAACAGCCGGTCAATGGAGTACCTGGGCAACTTCTCCCTGACCGACAACTCCTCCAAACAGTTCTGGACAGAGCTGCGGAGTGCGTACGATTATTTTGAGAAACACCACCGTCTGCCAGTCGTAATGGTAGACGACAGGGGCAAGTATATTATGTAGGCCGGGACTATCCTGACCACTGGTAAAAATAAAACGAAGATCCGGGCATATAATAAATTGCCCGGATCTTCGTTTTTTTCAACGATTCGGTATCTATCACGCGTATTTCATCATTATTCTATTTGTTTTTTAGATTTTTTTTTTGAAACTTGTCCAAAGGTCAAATCAATATACTATTTATGCACAGAAGAGACGCAATCAGGAATGTGGCGATTTTGTTGGGGACTGCCATTTCCGCTTCCACGTTATCAGCATTAGAAAGCTGCACCGGTTCCGCACCGAAAAACTATGATTTGCACAAGCCTGAAACCAAAGCGTTACTGGCTGAAATAGCGGAAACCATCATACCCACCACCAGTACACCTGGTGCCAAAGCCGCCAAGGTTGACGATTTCATTGTAGTGATGATGAACGATTGCTACAAAAAAAGCGACCAGGAGGTATTCCTCGATGGCCTGAAGAAAATTGATGCTGCCAGCCAGAAACAGTTCAAAAAGAACTTTATGGACATTACCCCTGAGCAGCGCACCGAATTACTCACCCAGATCGATAAAGAGCGGGTGGAGTACAACAAACGGAAAGACAAGAAAGAAGGCGATCCTACCCATTACTTCCAGTACCTGAAGGAACTGACCCTGCTGGGTTATTTCACGTCCAAGGAAGGCGCTACCCAGGCATTACGCTATGTGCCGGTACCTGGTAAGTACGAAGGTTGCATCCCTTACAAAAAAGGTGATAAAGCCTGGGCTGTTTAAGCCGTCATTACAGACAGGCGGAATGGCTGGCCCGCGCCGGCCGGTATCTTTCTTTTCAAACCCATAATGACATTCCATGAACTTAAATATCAAAGCACAGGAGCAGAACACCTATGACGCTATCGTCATCGGCTCCGGTGTAAGCGGTGGCTGGGCTGCCAAAGAACTGACAGAAAAAGGCCTGAAGGTACTGATGCTGGACCGTGGCAAGAAACTGGAACACGTGAAAGACTACGAAACAGCGACCAAAGACCCATGGGAATTTACGCATCGTGGCCGCATCACCGTAGACCAGCGCGAAACCCATCCCAAACTGAGCCGCGACTACCCTTATAGTGAGCACAACGAAAAATACTGGATCAACGACTCCCAGAGCCCATATAACGAAGTAAAACGCTTCGACTGGTACCGTCCTGACATCGTAGGCGGTAAGTCCATCATGTGGGGCCGCCAGTCCTACCGTTTGAGCGATATTGACTTTGAAGCCAACCTGAAAGACGGTATCGCCGTAGACTGGCCGATCCGTTATAAAGACATAGCGCCCTGGTACGACTATGTAGAGAAATTTGCCGGCATCAGCGGTCAGAAAGAAGGACTGCCCCAGCTGCCTGATGGCCAGTTCATGCCCGCTATGGAAATGAACTGCGTGGAAAAAGACGTGAAAAAAGCCGTTGAAAGCAAATATAAAGGCCGTATTATCACCATGGGCCGTGTGGCAAACATTACCAAGCCACTGCCCGGCCGTGAAAGCTGTCAGTTCCGTAACCTGTGCAGCCGCGGATGTCCGTTTGGCGCCTACTTCAGCACGCAGTCGTCTACGCTGCCTGCTGCCATGGCCACCGGTAACCTGACGCTCCATCCGGACGCCATCGTAAATTCTGTTATCTACGACGAAAAACAAGGCAAAGCAACCGGTGTAAGGGTGATCGACAAAAACACCAAGGAAATGGTGGAATACTACGCCAAGATCATCTTCATCAACGGTTCCACCCTCGGCTCCACCTTCGTGATGCTCAACTCCACTTCTTCCCGCTTCCCTAACGGACTGGGCAACGACAGTGGCGTACTGGGCAAATACCTGATGGACCATCATTTCCGTACAGGCGCTTCCGGTACCGCTGAAGGCTATGACGATAAATACTTCTTCGGTCGCCGTGCCAACGGTATCTATGTGCCTCGCTACCGCAATATCGGTAACGACAAACGCGATTATCTCCGCGGTTTCGGTTACCAGGGCGGCGCCGGCCGTGGCGGATGGAGCCGTGGCATCGCTGAAATGGGCGTGGGCAAAGACTTCAAGGAAATGCTCACCGAACCAGGTCAATGGAGCATGGGCCTCGGGGGCTTCGGCGAATGCCTTCCGTACGAAGACAACGTGGTGACCCTCGATACTTCCGTAAAAGACGCATGGGGCCAGCCAGTGTTGAAATTCGACGCCGAATTCAAAGAGAACGAAAAGAAAATGCGCGTGGATATGATGAACGATGCCGCCGAAATGTTGGAAGCGGCCGGTCTCAAAAACGTGAAAACATACGATAACGGCTCTTATCCGGGCATGGCCATCCATGAAATGGGTACCGCCCGCATGGGTCGCGATCCGAAAACTTCCGTGCTCAACGGCTTCAACCAGATGCACGCAGTGAAAAACGTGTTCGTAACAGACGGCGCCTGCATGACCTCCGCGGCCTGCGTAAACCCGTCGCTCACGTACATGGCCCTCACCGCACGCGCTGCCGATTATGCCGTGAAAGAACTGAAAAAAGGCAACATCTAATTATTTGATTATCGACATATTGATCATTTAATTTTTGATTTAGTAAAATTTAGGGAAACTGAAATGCAGCGGTGTCACTCGCTGCATTTCAATTTTTGAATCTGGACCACACATCAACATATCATGAACCTCAATATAAAAGCGACAAAGGAAAATACCTACGATGCCATCGTGGTTGGCTCCGGTATCAGCGGCGGCTGGGCTGCCAAAGAGCTCACAGAGAAAGGACTTAAGACACTGGTGCTGGAAAGGGGACGCAACGTGGAGCATATCAAGGACTATACTACCGCTACCATGGACCCCTGGGAGTTTAAACACCACCTGCAGACCAGCAACGAGATGCGGGAAAACCATCCCATCCAGAGCCGTTGTTATGCCTTTGACGAAGCTACCCAGCAGTTCTGGGTGAATGATAAAGAAAATCCGTACAACGAAGTAAAACCGTTCAACTGGCTGCGCGGATACCATGTAGGCGGCCGCTCCATCATGTGGGGCCGTCAGGTGTACCGCTGGAGCGACCTGGACTTCGAGGCCAACGCGAAGGACGGTCACGGTGTAGACTGGCCTATCCGTTACAAAGACATTGCGCCCTGGTATGCTTATGTAGAGAAGTATATCGGTGTAAGCGGCCAGGCGGAAGGACTGCCGCAATTGCCTGACGGCGTTTTCCTGCCTCCCATGGAAATGAACTGCCTGGAAAAGCACGTGGCTGCCCGTATCAAAGAGAAATATAATGATCGTATCATGACCATCGGTCGTGCTGCACACCTGACCAAAGGCCTCAATAACCGCGGCCCTTGTCAGTACCGCAGCATGTGCGCCCGCGGATGTCCGTTCACCGGCTATTTCAGCAGCAACGGCGTTACTCTGCCGGCTGCCGCCGCTACAGGCAATCTCACCCTGCGCCCAGATTCCATCGTGCTGGAGGTACTGTACGATAAGGACAAAGGCAAAGCGACCGGCGTTCGTGTAATGGACGCGCATACCCTGCAAACAGTAGAATACTACGCGAATATCATCTTCCTCAACGCTTCTACGCTGGGCACTGCCTGGATCATGCTCAATTCCGTATCTGACCGTTTCCCTAACGGCTTCGGCAATGCCAGCGGACAACTGGGCCATAACCTGATGGACCACCACTACGGCGTAGGGGCCGGCGGTGAATTTGACGGTTTTGAAGACCAGTATCATGGCGCAGGCCGCAGGCCCAATGGCATCTACATTCCCCGCTTCCGTAACGTCAACGATCAAACGAAACAGAAAGATTATGTGCGTGGGTTCGGTTACCAGGGAGGCGCCGGCAGAGGAAGAGGCGAGACCTTCGAAGGCATCGGCGTAGCATTAAAAGAAGCACAGACAGGCCTTGGCAAATGGAGCATGGGCATCGGTTCCTGGGGTGAGCACCTGCCATACTTTGAGAATAAAGTATCGCTCAACAAAGACAAAAAAGATAAATACGGCCTCGCTACCCTTGATATCGACTGTGAATTCAAGGAGAACGAAAAAGCTATGCGCAAAGACATGCAGCAAAGCGCCATCGAAATGCTGGAAGCAGCAGGACTGAAAAACGTACATGGTTACGACGGTGCGCCACCTCCCGGCCACTGTATTCATGAAATGGGCACCGCCAGAATGGGCAGAGACCCGAAAACTTCGGTGCTTAACGGTTTCAACCAGGTACATGAAGCCCAAAACGTGTTCGTCACTGATGGTGCATGTATGACCTCTTCTTCCTGTGTAAACCCGTCAATCACCTACATGGCGCTCACAGCAAGAGCCTGTGACCATGCCGTAAATGAGCTGAAGAAAGGAAATATCTAATACAATTACGAATTACAAATTACGAATTACGAATTGAGGGCTGTCTTATAAAGCGGTTAATAAGTAATCGCCCTATGAGACAGCCCTCAATTCGTAATTCGTAATTCGTAATTTGTAATTCATATCAAAGTGAACCAATGAAAAAGACAATACTCGCACTGGCTTTGTCCTGCACCCTGGGACAGGCCGCCTTTGCACAGCAAAAACACACTTTTGCCCTCAGCCAATCGGAGTTCCTGCTGGATGGCAAACCCTTTCAGATGATCAGCGGAGAAATGCACCCGGCGCGTATCCCGCATGAATACTGGCGTCACCGCATTAAAATGACCAAAGCCATGGGCTGCAACACCATTGCCGCTTATGTGTTCTGGAACTATCACGAGCAGACAAAAGGGCAGTTCGATTTCAGTACCGGCAATCACAATATTGCGGAATTTATCCGCATTGCCCAGGAAGAAGGCATGTGGGTGATACTGCGCCCCGGTCCGTACGTATGCGCCGAATGGGAGTTTGGCGGATTACCGCCTTATCTGCTACAGACGCCCGATATCAAGGTACGGTGTATGGACCCGCGTTATATGGAAGCCGTCACACGTTATGTAACGAACCTGGCTGCCGAAGTGAAACCCATGCTGGTGACCAACGGTGGCCCGGTAGTGATGATGCAGATAGAAAACGAATATGGCAGTTATGGCAATGACAAAAATTACCTGCATGCGCTCAAAGACCTGTGGGTGAAAAACGGCATTGACATACCTTTTTATACCGCTGACGGCCCTACCGCCTTTATGCTGGAAGCCGGCACCGTTGATGGCGCCGCTATCGGCCTGGATTCTGGCGGGTCGGAAGCTGACTTTGCAGCAGCTAAAAAACAAAACCCTGACGTACCGGCTTTCAGTAGTGAGTCGTATCCCGGCTGGCTGACACATTGGGGCGAAGCCTGGCAACGGCCGGGTACCGAAGGTATCGTGAAAGAAGTGAAATTCCTGATGGACACCAAACGTTCATTCAACCTGTATGTGGTCCATGGCGGCACCAACTTCGGTTATACCGCCGGCGCCAACTCCGGTGGCAAAGGTTATGAGCCGGACGTCACCAGTTACGATTATGATGCGCCGATTAACGAGCAGGGAAGGGTTACGCCCAAGTACGAAGCCTTACGCCAATTACTGGCGTCCTATCTCCCTAAAGGCAAAAAATTACCTCCTGTGCCGGCGCCTGTTCCCGTGATCAGTTTTCCGGAGGTGACCCTGACACCCTTCACCAGCCTGTGGGACCATCTGCCGAAGGCGGTACACGACGTTCAGCCACGCCCATTTGAGGCCTATGGCCAGGATTATGGCTTTATGCTGTATAAAACAACGCTCATCGGCCATAAAAGCGGGAAACTGGTGATCAGGGACCTGCATGATTACGCGACAGTGTTCCTCAACGGACAATATGTTGGTAAAATAGACCGCAGACTGGGAGAAAAGTCAATAGAGCTGCCTAAAACAGATGTGGCCAATCCTGTACTGGAAGTGCTGGTAGAAGGAATGGGACGTATCAACTTCGCTGACGCGATCATTGACCGTAAAGGCATCACCGAACGTGTGACACTCAATGGCATGACCCTGATGAACTGGGACGTATATGGATTGCCGCTGACAGAAAAAGAGGTGGCAGGCCTGACAGCTTCCTCCGGAAATACCAGCAGGCCCGGGCAGTTCTTCAAAGGCACGTTCGCCCTGACGCAAACAGGCGATACCTATATCGACGTGTCCGCGTGGAAAAAAGGCCTGGTATGGGTAAACGGGCATAATCTGGGCCGCTACTGGGAAATAGGGCCGCAGCATCGTTTGTATTGCCCCGCTTCCTGGCTGAAAAAAGGCAATAATGAGATCGTGGTGCTGGACTTGCACCAGGACAAGCCCGCAGTAGTCAAAGGTGTAGAGACGCTGTATTAACAATATGCCATCTTGTTTATTTATATAGGACCCCGGACTATCATCCGGGGTTTTTTCATTAAAACAGTCTGAATAACATCATCGCTCCGGGGGCTTCAGCCCCGGGAGCGCGGGCATATTTCATCCTTCCCGCCGGAGCCGGCGCCTATAGGGCTGTTTGAATTCTCCCTTGATATTCCCGGTTAAATTGCTTAACTTAGGTAAACAAGGTTTTTTCATATTTCTTAACTCTCTAAAACAGGCTTGCCATGGGAAAAGTACGTAATATCCTGCAGGGCAAGGGTCACGCGGTTTACTCTATCCGCCCGGACAACACCGTTTTTGAAGCCCTGCAAATGCTGGTAGACCGTAATGTGGGCGCGCTCACTGTAGTAGACGAAAATGACAGATTCCTCGGGATTTTTTCTGAACGGGATTATGCCCGCAGAGTTATTTTAAAAGGTCGTGCTTCCAAGGAAACACTGATCCGTGAAATTATGACAGAGCGTCCTATTACTGTTACAGAAGAGGACTCTATTGAAGACTGTATGGTGAAGATGACAGACAAACGTATTCGTCACCTGCCTGTTACTGATGAGCAGGGAAGACTGATAGGCCTTATTTCTATCGGTGACGTAGTGAAATTTATTATAGACGATCAGCGCCATATCATCACCAGTCTGGAGTGTTATATAACCGGTACGCATACATGACGCAGTGAAAACATTTTTGTTTTATTGACGGATTAATTGTAATTTCAAATTAGCATATAGCCTATACCGTTATGAGGTTTCTGACGTTATGATAACTAACTACCGAAACAATATTTTCTTCCTGCCCCAAAACGGTTTTGATTAAAGACACAATTCTTCAAAAGCAGACTCAAAAGATTGGTAATAAACGGAACTTTAAAGTCAATCGCTCGGGAGGGCGAACACCTTGCAAAGCGCTGTTAATGATACCATCCCTGTTTGGCCATTTGTAGCATATGGCGGCATAGTATTGATACTGGTTAGTCTCATACTGGGGCTGTCTTATGTACTTGGGCAACGGCATAAAGACCGTGCTACCGGTGAAGCATATGAATCCGGTATAGTGTCCACGGGCTCTGCACGACTTCGCTTCCCTTCTCAATTCTACCTGATAGCCATGCTGTTTGTCATTTTTGACATTGAAACAGTAATGATCATTTCCTGGGCCATCGCCTACCAGGAAGTGGGATGGGTAGGCTTCGCAGGCGTATCTGTATTTATTCTCATCCTACTGGCCGTGTTGATATATGAGTGGCGGAATGGTGCGCTGGACTTCGGTCCGGATGGCCGGAAAATTTTACGCGCATACAAGAAACGCAAAAAAGAAAGCCAGGCACACAACGATTCTTTTACGCCGCTTCAACAGCAACAGGCCATGATGTAACACCGTATGCTCCGTGCTCATTGTTCAACAATAACACCTGCATAATATGAAATGGTGGTTAACAAAAGCCGGGGACCCCGCTGGTAAAATAGCTGGCAACACCTCCATGGAAGACGTGGTGCAACAAAGCGTGTTGTTCTCCAGCGTAGAACGCCTCCTCGGCTGGGGACGGCAGAATTCCATGTGGCCCTTTCACTTCGGTCTGTCCTGTTGTTTTGTGGAAATGGCCACTGCCATGACCCCCAAATACGACCTCGCCCGTTTCGGTGCTGAGGTGATCCGTGGCACTCCCCGTGAAGCAGACGTGATGATCATAGCAGGTACCGTATTCATCAAAATGGCGCCTGTCATCAAACGCCTCTATGAACAGATGATGGAGCCCCGATGGGTCATATCTATGGGCTCCTGCGCCAACTCCGGCGGTATGTACGATATCTACAGCGTAGTGCAGGGGGTGGACAAGTTCCTCCCGGTAGATGTGTACGTGCCCGGCTGCCCGCCACGCCCCGACGCTTTTATGCAGGGACTGCTCCTGCTGCGCGACAGCGTGGGCAAGGAACAACGGCCGCTCAGCTGGGTAATCGGCGACCAGGGCGTGATACGCCCCGAAAAAACATCTCAGCGGGAACGGCTACACGATCACAGGCAACAAATGACACAGTTTAAAACACCTGACGAAATATAAAATTGTTTACTAACAGTAACGGTTATATGAATAATACCTAAGCAAGAACGAATCAACAACAATCCTGTCCCTCACAGTCAAACTTAATACGCCATGCCAGAGAGCATTGTAGCGGAATTAAGCTCCCGTTTCGGCGAAGATATCATCACGCCGCTCACTACACGGGATGAGACGCCCACCCTCAGGACGCCACAGGAGAAGATTGTGGCCATACTGCAATACCTCAAACACGATATCAAAATGCCCTTTCGTATGCTCTATGACCTTACGGCCATCGATGAGCGTGCGTACAAAAAAGAGCAAAACGGCCACAAGCCATATGATTTCACGCTGGTATATACACTCTTCTCCTTTGACAGAAATCAGTTCTTACGCCTGAAAGTCGGCCTCCACGGCGAATTCCCTTCCCAGGACACCATCACCCACCTATGGCCTGCTGCCAACTGGTATGAACGGGAAGTGTTCGATATGTTCGGTATCCGGTTCAACGGCCACCCACACCTGCAACGTATTCTCATGCCCCGCACCTGGCAGGGGCACCCGCTCCGAAAGGAGCACCCCGCCCGCGCCACTGAAATGGGGCCATTTAAACTCTTCGATGAAAAAGTTGACCGTGAACAGCACGCATTGCAATTCAGCCCCGAAGAATGGGGACTGAAGCGCCATAGCGACGATGCCGATTTTATGTTCCTGAACATCGGGCCCCAGCACCCGGGCACACACGGTGTGTTACGCATCATCCTGCAACTGGACGGGGAAAACATCGTCGATGCGGTGCCGGATATCGGCTTCCACCACCGCGGTGCAGAAAAAATGGGTGAACGGCAATCATGGCATACCTATATCCCTTACACCGACCGCGTCGATTACCTCGGCGGCGTCAATAACAACCTGGCTTATCTGCTGGCGGTGGAAAAACTGGCCGGTATTGAAGTGCCGCTGCGCGCACAAGTCATCCGCATAATGCTCTGTGAACTGTTCCGCATTGCCAGCCACCTGGTATGGTATGGCACGTTTGCGCAGGACCTGGGCCAGTTGTCGCCCGTCTTCTATATGTTCACCGACAGGGAACGTGTATTTGAAATCATTGAGGCCATCTGTGGCGGCCGCATGCACCCCAATTGGTTCCGCATCGGCGGCGTGGCACAGGACCTGCCCAAAGGATGGGACACGCTGGTTAAGAATTTTGTGGAATACTTCCCGCGCAAACTACGGGAGTATGATAAAATGGTCATGAAAAATTACCTGTTTAAAGTACGCACCAAAGGTATTGGTATTTATACACTGGAAGAAGCCATAGAATGGGGAGTTACAGGTCCCGGCCTGCGCGCCTGCGGCCTGGAATGGGACATGCGCAAGAAAAGGCCCTATGGCGGCTACGAAAACTTTGCTTTCGAGATCCCGGTCGCCCATAATGGTGATTGTTACGACCGCGCGGTAGTACGGGTGGAAGAAATGCGGCAGAGCCTCCGCATTGTGCAACAATGCCTGGAATACATGCCTGCCGGCGATTTTAAATCGCACCACCCGCTGGCTACCCCGCCAGTGAAACAACACACCATGCATGACATCGAAACGCTCATACACCATTTTCTGAATGTCAGCTGGGGACCCGTCATCCCGCCGGGAGAAGCCATGGTATGTACCGAAGCGACTAAAGGATGGAACAGCTATTACCTTATCAGCGATGGTAATACCGCTTCCTACCGTACCCGTATCCGGACGCCGTCATTCCCCCACATGCAGATGATACCGCTCATCAGCAAAGGGTACACTGTGGCCGATCTGTTGTCAATACTGGGAGGAATGGATTATGTGCTGGCGGATATAGACCGATGAAATTTTACCATCGGACTATTTGATTATTTAATTATTTCAGTAATGAACGGCACCATGGCCACGCAACAAAATATCAAAATAACAAAATATCAAAACCCGAAAATGATATGTTGTCTGCTATCGAAATAGAAAAGATCACACACGAGCTCCAACAGGTGCCTGTTAAAAAGGCGGCCTGTATTGAAGCGCTCAAGATTGTACAGCAGGAACGCCGCTGGGTATCTGACGAAAGTGTGGCCGATATCGCTGCGATGCTGGAGATGAGCACCGCTGAAGTAGATAGCGTGGCAACGTTCTATAACCTCATTTTCCGCCAGCCGGTAGGCCGCCATGTGATATTGCTGTGTGACAGCATCAGCTGTTACGTGATGGGATATACGGTATTACGGCAGCGGTTACACGAAATACTGCTGATCGGTTATGGGCAGACAACAGCCGATGAACGGTTTACACTGCTGCCCAATGCCTGCCTCGGTACCTGCGATCATGCGCCGGCGCTGATGATAGACGACGATCTGTACCGGGATATCCAGCCGGCAGACCTGGAACAAATACTGGAAAAATATCACTAACCCAATTTTATATACAATGGAAAGACCACTCACACAACATATTCCTGAAAACGGCGCTGCCCTGCATCTCCGGGAGTACGAGGCCGTGGGTGGTTATACCGCCCTGCGTAAAGCGTTGCGTGACATGGAGCCGGCGCAGGTCGGCGCCCTGGTCAAGGACGCTAACCTGAAAGGCCGTGGTGGCGCTGGTTTCGCTACCGGTGTGAAATGGAGTTTTGTGCCCATGAACGTGTCCGGTCCCAAATACCTGATCGCTAATGCAGACGAAATGGAGCCGGGCACCTTTAAAGACCGCTGGCTGCTGGAAGGTAATCCTCATCAGCTGCTGGAAGGCATGATCATCGCGGCTTATGCCATCCAGGCTACGGATGCGTTTGTGTTTCTGCGCTGGGCTTACAAGGACGCAGCCCGTGAAATGCGCCGTGCTATCGCCGACGCCTATACGGCCGGGTATCTCGGGAAAAACATCCTGGGCAGCGCTTTCAGCCTGGAAATGCAGCTGCACACCGGAGTGGGCAGGTATATGTGCGGAGAGGAAACCGCGCTGCTCAACTCCCTCGAAGGCAAACGCGCCACCCCTCGCGCTAAGCCGCCATTTCCGCAGGTAAGCGGACTATTCGGAAAACCGACCATCGTCAATAACGTAGAAACCCTCAGCTGGATTTCGCATATCGTCAATAACGGCGAAGCATGGTTTAAATCACTGAGTTACACAGCCGACGGAGGTACGAAAATTTATGGCGTCAGTGGCAGGGTCAATAAACCCGGTGCATGGGAGCTCCCAATGGGTATTACTATGCGCGAACTATTGGAAGAACATGCAGGCGGTATGCGGAACGGCTATCGCTTCCGCGGGGCCTTGCCAGGTGGCGCGTCCACCGATTTTCTGACTGATGCCCACCTGGACGTGAAAATGGATTTTGCAGGCGTGGCTGCCGCAGGCAGCAGGCTGGGCACCGGCACGATGGTGGTACTCGACGACCACACGTGTCCCGTCGGTTTTGTACATAACCTCGAACACTTTTTCGCACAGGAGTCCTGCGGCTTCTGCACCCCTTGCCGGGAAGGACTGCCCTGGACAGAGAAGATATTATGGTCGCTGGAAAATGGCACCGGTGAGCAGGCCGACCTGGAATTGCTGGAAAGACATACCAAACTGCTGGGACCCGGCAACACCTTCTGTGCCCTGGCGCCCGGGGCCATGGAGCCCCTGCAGAGTGCCCTGAAATATTTCAGGGAAGATTTTGAACAACATATCAAAGAAAAAAAATGTCCGTATGCCCATCATCAACATTGATAATATTCCATATGAGGTGAAGGAAGGCAAAAACCTGCTGGAAGCATGTTTGTCGCTCGGCCTCAACCTGCCTTACTTCTGCTGGCACCCGGCCCTCGGTTCGGTAGGTGCCTGCCGCCAGTGTGCTGTTAAAATTTTTAAAGATGAACAGGATACCCGCGGCAAACTGATGATGGCCTGTATGGAGCCGGTGAGAGACGGTATGCGTTTATCCGTTAACGATAGTGAGGCAGTAGCTTTCCGCAGCCATGTCATCGGCTGGCTGATGACCAACCACCCGCATGATTGCGCCGTATGCGATGAAGGCGGTTCCTGCCATCTGCAGGACATGACCGTTATGACCGGCCATGCCTACCGCGATTATCATTTCTCTAAAAGGACCTACCGCAATCAGCATCTCGGCCCTTTTATCAACCACGAAATGAACCGTTGCATCCAGTGTTACCGCTGCGTGCGTTTCTATAAGGATTTTGCCGGTGGCAAAGACCTCGATGTTTTTGCAGCGCATAACCATGTCTATTTTGGCCGTCAGCAGGACGGTACGCTCGAAAATGAATTCAGCGGCAACCTGGTGGAAGTTTGTCCTACAGGCGTATTCACCGATAAAACGCTCAAACAGCATTATACGCGTAAATGGGACCTGACCACAGCGCCGTCTGTCTGCCAGGGCTGTGGGCTGGGCTGTAACATCATTGCCGGCGAACGTTACGGTTCCCTGCGGCAGATCACCAACCGGTACAACGGCGCGGTAAATGGTTATTTCCTGTGCGACAGGGGCCGCTACGGATATGAGTTTGTCAACAGCAAAGACCGTATCCGCGAGCCGCTGGTGGTACATGGTCCGAATGATAAAGCCAACGGCCTTCCCGTGCTGCAACACGTACGGAACCGCATGAAACCGGGAAAAACGATTGGTATCGGATCTCCGCGGGCTTCTGTGGAATCGAACTACGTGTTGAAAGAACTGGTGGGAGAAAATAACTTTTACCTGGGCATTGGTGAGATAGAACATGAGCTGGTGCAGCTGATGCTGAAGTTATTGAAAGAAGGTCCTGTGCGTTCCGCTTCCATGCAGGAAGCTGCTGCCGCCGATGCGGTGGTGATATTGGGAGAAGACCTGACCAATACCGCTCCTATGATGGCGCTGTCTGTACGGCAGGCGGTACGCCGTATGCCGGTGGAAAATGTGATCAGCAATATCCACATACCGGCGTGGCAGGATGCAGCAGTGCGGGAAGCCGTACAGGAAGACAAAGGACCGCTTTTTATCCTCAACGTGGTGGAAACTAAACTTGACGAAGTGGCTACCGGCGCCTATCATACCGCGCCGGACAATATTGCGCGTATAGCCTTTGCTGTTAGTCATCTGTTGGACGGTACCCTACCGGAAGTGACGGGTATGTCTGATGAAGGGAAACAGGCCGCTGCTACCATCGCTGCTGCGCTCAGGGGGGCGAAGAGACCGCTGGTAATAGCCGGCTACGGAGGCGGTAGTGAACAGGTGATCAGGGCTGCGGCCAACCTGGCCTGGGCCCTGAAACAGCAAGGCGCCGACGCGATGCTCTCTTTCACCGTGCCCGAATGTAACAGCATGGGCCTGGAAATGCTTGGAGGCCTCCGCCTGGAATCAGCTGTGGACGCCGTATTAAACGGCAGCGCGGAGACAGTGCTGGTCCTGGAAAATGATTTGTACCGCCGGCTGGACCAGCATACGGCCATTCAGTTCTTCGAACATTGTAAGGAAGTAATTGTACTGGACCACCTGCACAATCCCACTACAGAAAAGGCAAACATCGTGTTGCCTGCCGGCACTTTTGCGGAAGCAGACGGCACGCTGGTCAATAATGAAGGCCGTGCCCAACGTTTCCTGCAAGTGCTGAATCCTCAGGGCGCCGTACAGGAAAGCTGGCGCTGGCTGTTGCAGCTGGGCGATATCTGCGGCCATACCCACCTCCGCTCGATATTACATTACGACGATCTGCTAAAAGCCATCGCGGCCCGTTATCCGGTATTTGCGGGCATTGAAACGATCACGCCTCCGGCTGATTTCAGGATCGCGGGGCAGAAGATACCACGCGAACCACACCGTTACAGCGGCCGTACCGCTATGCAGGCCAATATAAACGTCAGCGAACCCAAACCGGCGGAAGATACAGACACGGCGCTGTCTTTCACCATGGAAGGATACCGCGGCGAACCACCTTCTTCCGTTATTCCCTTCTTCTGGGCGCCAGGGTGGAACTCGGTACAATCGGTCAACAAATACCAGGTGGAAACCGGCGGCCCCCTGCACGGTGGCAACCCCGGCAAGCGCCTGCTGGAGCCTAACGTAAACGGTCAAACGAAATTTTATACCAATATACCCGACCCGTTCATACCGGTGGGGGGCCACCTGCTACTGGTGCCGCTCTACCATATTTTCGGATCGGAAGAACTGAGCGTGCATACGCCGGGCATTGCCCAACGGATGCCTGCTCCATATATCATGCTGCACAGTGAAGACGCACGCCGTTTTCAGGTGGCTGCCGGACATCTGCTTTATTTCATGGACAAAGGGCACCAGTATGCGCTGCCGGTCGTCATCAACGACACCCTGCAAAAAGGCGCCGCCGGTATCCCGGTAGGGTTGCCGCATATGCAGGTGGCGGAAGCGCCGCAACTGGTTAAAATTTAAAGCTATGATAAACGCCTGGTGGATTATAGGAGGAGTACTTTTTGTACTGTTGAACACAGCCGCAGGACTGATATGGCTGGAACGCAGGATGCTGGCCCTCTGGCAAGACCGTTACGGTCCCAACAGGGCAGGCCCGTTCGGGCTGTTCATTGTGCTGGCTGATACCCTGAAACTCTTTTTTAAGGAAGACTGGATTCCGCCGTTTGCGGACAAGGTGGTGTTTGTATTCGCCCCAGCTGTGGTAGTGGCCAGTGTGTTGATGAGCTTTGTGATCGTGCCTTTTGCGCCGGGCATCGTGGTGGCCGATCTGAATATCGGCATTCTCTTTTTTCTCGCCATGTCATCGTTGGGCGTGTACAGCATCGTGCTGGGCGGCTGGGCCTCCAACAACAAGTACGCCCTGCTGGGCGCCATGAGAGGCGCCTCACAGATGATCAGCTACGAAGTGTTCATGGGACTGGCACTCATGGGCGTGGTAGTGCTCAGCGGCAGTTTTAACCTGCAACAGATAGTGGAATCGCAACGTACCGTGTGGTTTGTCATCCCACAGTTGCTGGGCTTCCTCATCTTCATGGTGGCGGGCATCGCGGAAACCCACCGGCTGCCTTTTGATATACCTGAAGCTGAAAGTGAGCTGGTGGCTGGTTTTCACTCGGAGTATTCCGGGATGAAGTTCGGTATGTTTTTCATCGGTGAGTACCTGGGCGTAACGCTTATCTCTGCCATGGTGGTGACGCTGTATTTCGGAGGCTGGCTGGGACCATCCTTTCTGCCACCTGTCGTCTGGTTCGCCATTAAAACGTTTGCTTTCATTTCGTTGTTCATACTGCTGCGGGCATCTATGCCACGGCCGCGGTACGACCAGCTGATGGAATACGGCTGGAAAGTGCTGTTTCCCTTATCATTACTGAATTTGCTGGTGACAGCGGCAATCAAGCTCTGGTTAGTATCCAAATAACTGAATATCAAAATACCCAAATGTATGTTTAGTCTATTGCGTAGTATGTGGCTGGTGTTTCTGCATATGTTCCACAAACGGGACACCTATCAATATCCGGAACAGAAGGCGCCGCTGCCGGCACGGTGGAGAGGGCGTATCGCGCTTACACGAGACCCTGACGGAGAAGAACGTTGCGTGGGCTGTTACCTTTGTGCGGCGGCTTGTCCGGTAGACTGTATCTCTTTACAGGCGACAGAAGATGAACACGGACGGCGGTACCCGGAATTTTTCCGGATTAATTTCTCCCGTTGCATCTTCTGCGGATTCTGTGAAGAAGCTTGTCCTACCTATGCTATCCAGCTGTTGCCTGATTTTGAAATGGCTGAATACAACCGTCAGAACCTGGTATATGAAAAGCACGATCTGCTGATCCCCAGTCAGGGTAAGTATCCGGGATACAACTATTACAAAGTGGCGGGCCTTGCTATTAAAGATAAAGACAAAGGAGACGCAGAGCATGAAGAACCACCGGTAGATATCAAAAGCCTGTTACCATAAATCTGAAGTGTTATGGACATCGCATTTATCGTTGCTGCGCTGATAGCCGTGGCGGCCACCGTAAGGGTCATCACCTGTTACAATATCATGCATGCCTTGTTATACCTCGTGGTATCGCTGCTGGCGGTAGCAGTTGTATTGTATACCTATGGCGCGCCGTTTATGGCGGTGCTCGAGATCATCATTTATGCCGGGGCGATCATGGTGCTTATTATATTTTTTGTGATGATGCTCAACCTGGGACTGGAGACTGCAGAGCATGAGAAGGCCTGGCTGCGGCCCCGGATATGGATAGTGCCGGGGATATTTTGTGTAGTGCTGTTAGGTGAACTGTTATACCTGATCCTGCAAAACAGGCAGCCTTCAGCCGGTATTCAGGTGGTGCAGCCCAAACAAGTTGGCATGGCTTTGTTCGGTCCCTATCTGATAGCGGTGGAGCTGACCGGTATCCTGCTGATGGCAGGCATTGTAGGGGCTTATCACCTGGGACGGCAACATAAGAAAACACTACATCGATTTCTTGAAAATAACCTGAACACATGAACCTGCATCCAACAACGGCGGGCCTGCTACTGGCCGGTATCTTGTTTGTGCTCGGACTGATCAGCGTATTGATCCGGCGCAATATCATCTTTATGCTGCTGTCGGTAGAGATTATGCTCAATGCCGCGGGACTTGCTTTTGTGGTGGCCGCCTCGCACTGGGGACAGGCCGACGGGCAGGTGATGTTTATGTTCATCCTGGCAATGGCTGCTGCGGAGGTGTCAGTAGGGCTGGCGTTGATTCTGCAGCTGTACCATCAGCTCCGTACGCTGGACAGTGATGAAGCCAGCAGGATGAATGGTTAATGAATCCTTATCACCATTAAAATTTTATCAGATGTTGCCTGCACTCATACCTGCTTTTCCTTTTCTCGGCGCATGCCTGCTCATGCTTTGCTGGAAGCGTATAAGCCGTAGTGCCGTTACCGTTATCGGTTGCGGCAGCGTGGGCTTGTCGGCCATAGTGGCGCTGGTGGCGGCTGCAACGGTGGCTGGCGCCGGGAAGGAGCCGTTGGTACAGCATGTATGGCAATGGATACAGGTGCCTGGCTTCGCTGCCGGTATTGATTTCCGGATAGACACCCTGTCGGTGGTATTTACACTGGTGATCACCATCGTTGGATTTTTAATACACGTATACGCCACCGGTTATATGCACGATGATGAAGATTATGGCCGGTTTTTCGCCTGCATGAACCTGTTTGTGGGGGCTATGTTGGTGTTGGTCATGGCAGATAACCTGTTGCTGTTGTATCTGGGCTGGGAAGGAGTGGGGCTTTGCAGTTATCTGCTGATCGGTTTTTGGTATAAAGATCCGGCCAATAACTACGCGGCCCGCAAGGCATTCCTGGTGACAAGGGTAGGCGATACCGCCATGGCTATCGCTTTATTTCTGTTGTTTGAATATATGGGCACGCTTAACATACAGCAACTGTTACGGGAGGCGCCGCTGCTGTGGGATAAAGGAGACCCGATGGTGACGCTTATAGCCCTGTTGTTGTTGGGCGGCGCAGTGGGCAAGTCCGCACAACTGCCGCTGCAAACATGGTTGCCGGATGCCATGGCCGGCCCTACGCCGGTGAGTGCATTGATCCACGCTGCCACGATGGTGACAGCCGGTGTGTACCTGATAGCGAGAACGCATGTGGTATTTGGGCTATCACCAGCCGCGCAAACCGCTACTGCCATTATAGGTGCTGTTACGCTGCTCATGGCCGGCGTCAGCGCGCTGGTGCAGACAGACATCAAACGGGTGCTGGCGTATTCTACCATCAGCCAGATCGGGTATATGTTCCTCGCCCTGGGCTGTGGCGCCTGGTCGGCGGCCATTTTCCACTTTGTGACACATGCGTTTTTTAAAGCATTGTTGTTCATGGGCGCAGGTGCAGTGATCGTAGCACTGCATCACGAACAGGACATGTTTAAAATGGGGGGACTGAAAAAAATGCTGCCAGGTGTGTTCTGGATATTTCTGATCGGTTGCGCCTCGCTGACCGCCATTCCATTTGTAACGGCGGGTTTCTATAGCAAAGACCAGATCATCTGGCTTTCATGGGCCGCCGTTGGCGGGCATAAAGCCTACTGGCTGGCCGGCGTGCTGGGCGCGCTGTTGACAGGCATGTATACTTTCCGCATGTTTTTTCTCGTGTTTTACGGTGAAGCCAAAACGAAAGTACATCATATACCCGGTGCTGTGATGATGGTGCCGTTGTACATACTCGCGGTGCTTTCTACCATCGCCGGATTTATCGAACTGCCCCATACGCTGGGACATGTAACGTTGTTCAGCAACTGGCTGGCGCCGGTATTGCCCGCAGTGCAGATGGCACAGGAAAGCGTGGCCCTGGAATGGGCTTCCCAGCTGATATCGGCGGTATTGGCGCTGGGGGGCATATGGCTCGCCTATGTATGGGTTTTGAAAAGGCCGCAGGGCATGGTGGATTTCCTCAGTATGCCCGGCCAGGTATGGCTACAGGGCTTCTGGCGGCGTGGATGGGACATCGATGCGCTCTATGACGCGCTGATCGTAAGGCCGTTCGTGTACCTGTCCAACATCAACCGGAAAGATCTCATCGATAAAATATATACCGGAGCGGCACAGCTGACGGAAGCCTGCCATAACGTTATGGCACGTACGCAGAGTGGCATACTCCGATGGTACATCATGGGGGTGGTATTAGGTGCGGTGGCCATCTTGTCGGTATTGATATGGCGGTTGCATGAGGTTTCCTAACGTTAACGGCTAAAATGAACAAACAATGATTCTCCTGTTACTGATCATCATTCCGCTGGCGGGTGCGTTGCTGTCCTGGATAGCGGCCGCGCGGAATCCGCTGTGGTCGAGATGTATAGCGCTGGCATGCCTGCTGGTCGATCTGGCCGTCACTGGTCAGATATGGGCTACGCAGGAGGCTTCCGGCGGCCGGTGGTTATACCGGTACAAGGTGGACTGGGTGCCACATTTTGGTATCAGCCTAAACCTCGCAATGGATGGTTTGTCACTGCTGATGCTGGTACTTACGTTTTTCCTGGGAGCATTGGCGGTGTTGATATCATGGAAGGAAATTAATCAGCGGGTAGGTTTTTTTCATTTTAATCTCCTGTTCGTGCTGGCCGGTATTACTGGCGTGTTCCTGACCATGGACCTTTTTCTCTTTTATTTTTTCTGGGAGATGATGTTGATACCCATGTATTTCCTGATTGGTATCTGGGGACATGAAAACCGGGAATATGCGGCCAACAAATTTTTCCTTTTCACGCAGGCCGGCGGCCTGTTGATGTTACTGGCTATTCTGGCGTTGTACTTTATACATGGCGCTAACACTGGTGTATATACGTACGATTATTTTTCGCTGCTGCATACCCCTATGCAGCAGGAAACCGCCAGATGGCTGATGTTGGGCTTCCTGATCGCTTTCCTGGTGAAGTTGCCGGCTGTTCCTTTTCATACCTGGTTGCCTGATGCGCACACCGAAGCGCCTACGGCCGGCAGTGTGGTGCTGGCGGGGCTGCTGCTGAAAACAGGTGCCTATGGCATCCTGCGGCTGGTGCTGCCGTTGTTCCCGGAAGCGTCCGTGTACTTTGCGCCGTGGATCATGTTCCTGGGGGTATTGGGAATAATCTATGGCGGTATGCTGGCCTATGCGCAAACAGACCTGAAGCGGCTGATAGCATATACCAGCGTGAGCCACATGGGTTTTGTGCTGGTCGGTGCTTTTTCTTTCAACGCACTGGCTTATGAGGGGGTGGTGATGCAGATGATCGCGCATGGTATCAGCACCGGTGCCTTGTTTATCATTGCAGGTGCATTGTACGAACGTATCCATACCCGTAATATACAGGAGATGGGCGGACTGTGGTCCAGGATGCCGGTGATGGGCAGCGCGGCCATGATATTTGTAATGGCGTCGCTGGGCTTGCCTGGACTGGGCAATTTTGTAGCAGAATTCCTCATTCTGCTGGGCAGCTGGCAGGCCAACCGCTGGATCACTGTTTTTGCGGCCATTGGTCTGGTGGTGGCCACGGCCTATTCACTGCGTATCATGCAAAAAGTGTTCTTCGGGCCGGCTAACCGGCAATATGTTTTGCCGGACCTTAACAAACGGGAGCTGGTGATCATTGTAGCACTGGTGATGGCCATTCTTTTATTGGGGTTACATCCGCAACCGGTTTTGAATACTTCTCAAAAAAATGATTATGTCGTTCGCTGATTTCATAAGCCTCGGACCATTGATCACCCTGTTCACCGCGGTGGTGATTTCCATGCTGCTGATTGCTATCCGGCGCAATCACCGCATTACGTACGCCTTTTCCCTATTGGCCTACCTGATGGCGCTGACGGCTATCATACCGGCTATGTTGTATATCCCGCATACGGTGCCGCCACTATTGGTGGTAGATGAGTTTTCTCTCTTTAATACCGGACTGGTACTGACGTCGGGTTTTATCATCTTACTGTTGTCCTACAACTATTTTGAAGAGCGGGAAGAACGGAAGGAGGAATATTACCTGTTGCTGCCGCTGGCCACCACCGGGGCTTTGGTGCTGGTGGTGAGCCGTCACTTTATGTCTTTGTTCCTTGGCCTGGAAATACTCAGTATCAGCCTGTATGGGCTGATCGCCTATCTCCGGGCGCGTGAACGTTCAGACGAGGCTGGCATCAAATACCTTATCCTCGCGGCTTTGTCTTCCGCGTTTTTGCTGTTTGGCATGGCGCTCGTATATGCGTTTACGGGGCATATGGATTTTCCGGGTATCGGCGCGGCGCTGCGGCAGGCCGGATATATACCCGTTACCGTGCTGGCCGGCTTTGGTATGATGCTGATCGGCATCGGCTTCAAACTGGGCGTGGTGCCATTCCACATGTGGGCGCCCGATATCTACGAAGGCGCTCCGTTGCCGGTATCGGCGTTTATCGCGACTATTTCCAAAGGAGGGATGCTGGTGGTGCTGATCCGTTTTTATGTGGACATTCACGGCAACGACTACTCGATGATATGGTGGATGCTGGCCATTGTGGCGGTGGCTTCCATGTTTGTAGGCAACTGGCTGGCGTTGACACAACAAAACATCAAACGTATACTCGCTTATTCTTCTATCGCCCATATGGGCTACATTCTGGTTGCTTTTCTTTCTGGTGTGCAGACAGGGCTGGAGGCGATTTCTTTTTACCTGGTAGCTTATTTCATTACCAGCATCGGGGCTTTCGGCGTATTGATCGTTATGAGCAGTAGTGTACAGGATGCAGAGACACTGGACGATTACCGCGGTATGTTCTGGCGTTATCCCTGGGTGGCCACGGTATTCACCGCCATGTTGCTGTCGCTGGCGGGCATCCCGCTGACGGCCGGCTTTATCGGGAAATTTTATATCGTGATGGCAGGGGTGAACGGGCACATGTGGTTCCTGTTGTTTATGCTGGTCATCAACAGTGTGATAGGTCTGTATTATTATATCCGCATTATCGCCATGATGTTTAAAGCACCGGCTACAGAAGAGGTGACCTATATCAAGCCCTCGCTGCCTGTAGCCGGTAATATCACACTGATGTTGCTGACGCTGGTATTGATAGGACTGGGGATATATCCCACCGCGATGATGCAACTGATCCAGCAGATGATGAAAATGATTGTTTAACCTGCCCTTTTCTGTTCATCACTGGTACCTGTTTTTCTGTCGCGGGCAGCTTTGATACTGCTGTTGCCAAAGCGATAGCTGAAATAAATGCTGGCTGTCCTGAACTGCCATGTGTTGAAGATGTGCAGCGCCAGGTTACTGTATTGCGCAATACCTCTGTAGGATTCATTCCGCAGGATATTGTTATAATTGAATTTGATGGTAGCTTTTTTATCCCAGAAAGTTTTCTGGATGCCCAGGTTCAGGTTGTACTCCGCATAACCCTTGAAGATCGCATACACGAAAGGGGAGTTATAGTAACCGGCTACTTCCAGCTTAAAGTCCTTCGGCAGCGTAATGGTATTGGTGCTGTTGAAGCTATAGGTAAAGCTGCTGGTCATCTCCGCCTGGTTCTTGTTGTTGTTGAAGTAATAGTCGTTGTAAGCAGCATTCAGGTTGTTGTCGCTCATCCACCATTTGGTGACCTGGAAAGGCAATGTCACCGCGAGGCTGTACACATGGCTTTTCTTATAGTTCATCAGTGTGCTGGTAGATGTTTTGGCGCTGTCGTCCTGGTACAGGAACTCGTTGATCACATCGGTGGTACGGTTATATCCCAGCGTGGCGATGTATTTGTCTTTGAAAGTATACGCCAGCTCCACATTGTTGGTATATTGCGGCTGCAGGTATGGGTTGCCGCGGAAGAAAGTATACCTGTCGAGGTAGAACATGAACGGGTTCAACTGGCTGTATTCCGGGCGTTCAATGCGACGGGAGTAAGCGAGACTGATTTTGTTGTTGTCGTTCAGTTTCTGATCGATGGTGAGGTTGGGGAAGAAGTCGGTGTAGTTACGCACCACCTGGCTTTTGAGCGTAACGGAATATCCGTCGGATTTGGTGTTCTCCACCCTTAACCCGGCCTGGATACCGGTTTTAGGCGTCAGTTGTTTTTTGTAGCTGGCATAGGCAGCATATACATCTTCCTGATATTTAAACTCATTGCTTTGGCTGGGCGCAAAAATATATTCGCCGTTTTTGAGGGAATCATAAGCCAGTCTGTTGGTTGTGGTCACCAGGCTGGCTTTTAAACCGGCTTCCACTTTTCCGTTTTTGCCCAGCGGCCAGGCAAAATCGCCTTTCAGGCTTTTGATGGTGATTTGTGTGCCGCCCTGGTTGCGAATGCCGTTCGGGTTGCGTACGCGCTGGCTTTTTACGTCCAGCATACTGTCATTCAGTACGAGGGACCGGTCGGCGTTGAAGCGCGCATAATCCGCGTCCACACTGTATTCGCGCCCGGCGGTATCCAATACTGCCTTGTAATTCAGGTTGATGGCGATATTATTGAAATGGTTGTTGTTGGTCGTGTAGGAGTTTACGATGGAATCGGCCGGGGCGCCCGGGGTGTTCATGAAATTGGTATTGCTGTAAATCTGGTTATTGAAACGGTTCTTGAATCCGTTAACCAATACACCTATCGTGTGTTTGTCATTCAGGAAATAATCGAGCCCTATTTTGGCGGCATTGCGCTGGAACCGGTTCCGCTGGAAGATGTCCTGCGTCTGTTCGGTGGTAACGCCTTTGTCGTTGAATGCCCTGCTGTATTTACGGGTGATCTGGAAATTACGGTCGGTCCTGCCGAGATCTCCGAACAGGTTGAATTTGGTGGTGCGCCAGTTGAAAGTGCCATTGGCGCTGTAAGTGCCGTAGCGGGACTGTGACAGGGTGGCATTGATGGTACCATTGATACCAGTGAGCTTGCCTTTCTTTGTTTTTATGTTGATGATCCCGCCATTGCCGGAAGCGTCGTATTTGGCAGACGGGCTGGTCAGGATTTCTATTTGTGCGATAGACTCGCCGGGCGTGTTTTTCAGCAGGTTGGTCAGGTCTTCGCCGCTGAGGTAGGTGAGTTTGCCATCAATCATCACCGTCACTGTCTGCCCTTTCATTTTCACGTTTTCATTGTTGTCGATCTGTACGCCGGGGGCTCTTTTAAGGATGTCGAGCGCGGTATTGCCTACAGCGGTAACACTGTTTTCCACATTGAGCACGGTCTTACCGGCGCTTTTTTCGATGAAGGGTTTGGTAGCGGTCACATTCACCGTTTGCAGGCTTTTGGAGAGCGGCTGCAGGGCAATGGCCGGTAGGCTGACAGTGGCATGGGAGGCGTCTATCGTAAAATTATCGGCATAGTGGGTGGTAAAACCCATCTGTGATACCTGCAGGAAATACTGGCCAAAGGGTATTTTTTCAAAACGGCCTTCGCCGGATTCGGAGCTCATTTCCCCTTTTACCTGCGTGGAGTCTTTTGTTTTGCGTAAAAGCACGCTGGCAAAGGGAAGTGCCTTGCCGGAGGCGTCTGTTATTTTAAAGGAAATGGTGCCGGTGGTATTTTTTTGTGCGAAAGAACTCATGATAACGGACATAAGCATCCCCAGCACGACGATGAATTTTTTCATACTATCGTTTAGATTTTCTCAGAAGCGATCCAATAAGTGATTAGGAAGACAGTCTGTCGGTTACTGCCGGATCTGGTTTTGTGAACGGTATATATCGAATATAGTTTTTACAGCATCTTGAATGGGTTCGGTTTTCAGCTGCGCATTATCAGGGGTAACGGAGGCATTGGCCTGGGCAGCGGGTGGAATACCAGGGCAATTGGCATGTGTTATCACAAATAAAGGCAGTATGTCTGGTGGACTGCTCTGTAACGGTGCCATATCTTTCAGGAGGCCTTTGCAGGCGACAACCAGTGCAATACAGCAGGTAACTATCAGCAACAGGGCGGCTTTTTTCATATCATAGCACATTTAACATCTTAAAGACGACCTGTCTGAAAAAAGGTTGCACATCCGGCGAAAAAAAATTTTTCCAGGGGGTGCAGGGGCACATGTCCAATCTCAAAGCAGTGGAAACCAATATAAAATTAAGCAGGGAGTTTGTTCTAAAACGGGGAATGGTATGGCTGTTAAAATACGGGGATAAGCGGTTAATTTATGCGAGGTGTTATCGAGCCGGGAAGGGATGGGGAAATCGGCCACCATCCCTTCCCGGGTGATGGCCGATGGTCTGTTTTATTTCTTTAAGAGCCGTTGTACAGTGATGTTGGAACGCTGTTCCAGCAGTACCGTGTGATGGTTACTGAGCTCTTCCAGGAGGCCGTCCTGGTAGTAGCGTACCGTCAGCAGTTCGAGGGCTTCGTTATATGAGATTTTAAAGTCATTGTGCAGTGCTTTGATCAACAGCTCGATCTTTTCCGGGTTGTGGTCAATACAGCAGGAGAAGGTGATGGCGCCATTCTGCATCAGGTTGATCTTCACTTTCAGCCGGTGGAAAGTTTCGTAGATATCGCTGATTTTATCTTCCGTGATAAAAGCGTAGTCTTTGGAGGTAAGGGTCAGCAATACCTGGTTCCTTTTCAGTACAATAATGGGAGGCAGCTGTTTGGTGTCTGCCTGTTCCTTGATGACCGTGCCGGGCAGGTTCTTGTCAAGGAAACATTTCACCAGCAGCGGTATTTGTTTGTTCTGTAAAGGCTTAATGGTTTTCGGGTGGATTACCTGGGCGCCATAATAGGCCATTTCAATCACTTCCCCATAGCTGATCTCCGGAATATTGACGGTATTGGGGAACAGTTTGGGATCGGCATTTTTGAGGCCTTCCACGTCTTTCCAGATGGTCTGGCTTTCAGCGTCGAGCATGTTGGCGAATACGGCCGCGGAGTAGTCGGAGCCTTCCCTGCCCAGGGTCACGCTCTCGTTCTGGTCGGTGCTGCCAATGAAGCCCTGTGCAATCACGATGTTGGTCTGATTGAACAGCGGCACCACTTTGTCGGTCACCTGTTTCTGGGTAAAGGCCCAGTCGATATTGGCATCCCGGAAGTTGTCGTCGGTACGGAACACGTCCCGGACGTCTACCCAGGTATTGGATAAACCTATGGTGTTAAAGAAGGCGCTGACGATGGCGGTGCTGAGCAGTTCGCCCATGCCCACCAGCTGATCGTAGTAGTAGTCATACGTCCGCAGTGGTTTCTCGCCGAGCGTCCATTCCGCTTCGGTAAAGAATTGCTGCAGCTGCTGAAAAAGCGGATGCTGACGGGTACCCAGCAGGGACTCGGCCACCTGGATATGGTGTTGCTCCACATTGTACAGCAACTGCGCAGCGATCTCCCTTTTACGCATGTAAAAGTTCTGCGCTACCTTTTCCAGTTCATTGGTCGTTTTCCCCATGGCTGAGATAACGATCAGGAGTTTATCGTCCGGAAATGACTGGACGATCTGTGCTACTTGCTTAATGCGTTCAACACTTTCTAAACTTGCGCCGCCAAACTTGAAAACCTTCATATGATAGTTTGTCCTTTTGAAAAATTATTTGGCAAAGTAAGGCAAGTTTAGAATTGTTTTAAAATCTGTTTACAGAGAAATGACATTTCCCTTAAAATAAGCGCGTATTCCGTTAATTTCGTTCCGGAAAACTGAAAAACGTTATGAATCACAAGGAAAAGGTAATGACCCTGGATGAATTCACTATCCAGGAGTTACGGAACTATCCCGGTGCTACCGGCCAGTTGTCAGGTTTGCTGCGTGATATTGGTCTGGCGGCAAAAAGGGTGAATGTGGAGGTAAATAAGGCGGGCATCGCCGATATACTGGGTGAAGCCGGGAAAACCAATGTCCAGGGCGAATCCGTAAAGAAGCTCGACGAATTTGCCAATGCACAGTTTATCAATTCACTGCGTACCAGCATTTACTGCTGCGGCGTAGCCTCTGAAGAGGAAGAACACTTTATCGCCTTCACCGACGAACACTCAAAAAAATCCAAATATGTGGTATTGCTCGATCCGTTGGACGGCTCCAGCAATATCGACGTGAATGTTTCCATCGGGACTATTTTCTCCGTTTACCGCCGCCTGTCGCCGGAAGGAGAGGAATGTAACCTGGAAGACTTCCTGCAACCGGGCACGCAGCAGATTGCGGCCGGCTATATCATCTATGGCTCTTCCACCATGATGGTGTACGCCACCCGCCGCAGTGTACAGGGCTTTACCCTCGATCCTTCCATAGGAGAGTTCTGCCTGTCGCACCCCAACCTGAAATGCCCCGCGGAAAGCGATATCTTCTCCGTCAACGTAGGTTACTACTACCTGTATGACGATAAGGTACGCCAGTCTATCGACCATTTTATGGCCCGGGATGAAAACGACCGTATCTACCGGCACCGTTTCGTGGGTTGTATGGTAGCGGAAATACACCGTACGCTGATACAGGGCGGTATCTTTATGTACCCGGCTTTCGGCAAGTACAAGTCAGGCCGTCTGCGGCTCTGTTATGAGTGTAACCCCATGTCTTTCATCATGGAAAAAGCGGGTGGCATGTCGATGGCCAACAGCCGTCAGCGCCTGCTGGAACTGAAACCGGTACAGCTGCATCAGCGGGTGCCTATTTTCATCGGTTCCAAAAATATGATGGAAACCTGGAAAGACATTATGAACAAATAGCGGAACACGCTTTGTTAATTGCATATCAAAAGAAGCCCGGGCGTACAATAGCAACGTCCGGGCCTTCGTTTTTTAAACAGGCGCCGATAAAGTTATCCACGCTGGATAATTTGGTACAGCGCTTGCTTGCATGCTGGAAATTATCATTATTAACCATCAGTTTTATGTCCATTTTGAAAAGCCGCAGTATCCTTGTATTACTGCTTGCACTGTTTGCCGCATTTCAGGTAAGCGCGTGTTCACGTGCCGCCAGCCGTGCAGACAGCACCACAACAGGAGGAAGCCTTGAAGAGCAGATCCTCTATTACACCAACAAATTCCGTCAATCCAAAGGACTGAAACCGCTGCAACTGGATGAGACCATCAGCCAGCAGGCGCGCCGCCATAGCCGCGACATGGCTAATGGCAGCACCGGCTTCGGGCACGAAGGTTTTGAGGACCGCGTGGCTATCGTCTCCAAAAAGATGGGCAGGGTAGGGGCCGCCGCCGAAAACGTGGCTTATGGCACCCTCGACGCCGAAGCCGTAGTGGATGGCTGGATCAAAAGCCCCGGCCACCGGCGTAACATGCTGGGTGACTATAACCTGATCGGGATAGGCACCGCCGGTAAAGGAAGGATCACTTTCTTTACGCAGGTGTTCATCAAACACTAAATCAATTACGAATTACGAATGACGAATTACGAATGGGGAGTCCGTTAATTTTAGGGTTTTATATTGATTGATAAGATAATATATAATCCTAATATTGCCCATACTTAAGAGAAGCAACGACTGCGCAACCCTTCATTCGTAATTCGTAATCCGTAATTCGTAATTCTTTTATAATTTGGTGGCATGGAAAAGAACAAGATCATTGAGGTGAAAAACCTGGTGAAAAAATACGGGGAATTCACCGCAGTAAAGGGGATCAGCTTTGACGTGTACGAACATGAGATATTTGGCCTCCTGGGCCCTAACGGCGCTGGTAAGTCTACTACCCTGGAGATCATTGAAACATTACGCGACAAAACAGAAGGCAAGGTGACCGTCGGCGGATTCGACCTGGACGCCGCGCCTAACGATATTAAAAAAATCATTGGTGTACAGCTGCAAAGCTCCGGTTATTACCCCGGGCTCAATCTGGTGGAACTGATCGAGATGTTCGGCGGATTGTACAACCAGCCGGTGGAACCCATGGAACTGCTGCGCCTCTTCAACCTGGAAGACAAGGCTAAGTCCAAATACAAAGAACTTTCCGGTGGCCAGAAACAACGTTTCTCTATCGCCACCACCCTGATCAACAAGCCCCGTATCATCTTCCTCGACGAGCCCACTACCGGCCTCGATCCGCAGGCAAGACGCAATCTGTGGGACCTCATCCTGCAGGTACGGTCACAGGGAACAACTGTTGTGATCACCACGCACTACATGGATGAAGCTGAATTCCTGTGCGACCGCTGCGCTATCGTGGACAGCGGCCAGGTGATCGCTATTGACTCGCCCGATGCCCTTATCGATAACCTCGTGTCCAAAGGGTTCGAGCGTAGTAAAGAAGTGAAGAAAGCTAATCTGGAAGATGTATTTATCCATCTTACCGGAAAAGACCTTCGCGAGTCTTAATAAACCCGCTTATGGAAGCATTACAATATCCTATCGGTCGTTTTGAACCGCTGCCGGATTATAGCCCCGCCATGTTGCGGGAGTCTGTCAATGACATTCGTGACCTTCCCACCCTGGTGGAAATGGCCGTGCAAAACCTGGACGCTTTCCAGCTGCAGAAGCCCTACCGGCCCGGCGGTTGGAACATTCAGCAGGTGGTGCACCATCTGGCAGACAGCCATATCAACGCTATTTCCCGCATGAAAATGGCGCTGACGGAAGAAAAACCTATTATTAAACCATACGATGAAGCTGCCTGGGCTGAACTGGAAGATGTGAAAAATACGCCCATCAACGTGTCGATCACCCTGCTGCACGCCCTGCACACCCGTTGGGCCAACCTGATGGACCGCCTGACACCCGAACAATGGGAACGTTCTTTCATTCACCCGGAACATGGCCGGCGCTTTAACCTGAAAACCATGGCAGCCAACTATGCCTGGCACGGAAAGCACCACCTCGGCCATATACAGGGACTGAAGGAGCGCATGAACTGGTAAAGTATTATTATGAATATGGATTGGAAACTGCTGTCGTCTGAATATCTCTTCAAAGACGACTGGTTAACCGCACGCAAAGACAAATGCATTACACCGCAAGGAACAATTGTTGAACCTTACTATGTACTGGAATATAACGATTGGGTAAATGCCGTGGCCATCACAGAAGACGGCCAGGTGATCATGATCCGCCAATACCGTCAGGGCATCGGTCAGACACTGCTGGAAATTCCCGGCGGCACCATGGACAAGACAGACCCTTCTCCTGAATTTGCGATGGGACGTGAACTGCTTGAAGAAACAGGCTATGAATTCAAGGAATTGATATTATTGGGAAAAGTGGCTGCCAATACGGCCTCCAGTAACAACTACACCCATATGTTCCTCGCTACCGGCGGCCGTAAAGTGAAAGAACAACAGCTGGACCACAACGAGGAAATCGAAGTGGTGCTGATGTCTGTTCCCGATGTGCAACAGCTGATACTGGACAATAAAATTGTTCACAGCCTGCATGTGACCGGCCTGATGTACGCACTGATGCACATGGGACGTATGGAAATGAAATAATTACATCGCTTCTGCCACAATAAAGAAGCTGCCGCATACCAGGATCATATCTTCTGGTTTGGCATGCTGGCGGGCTGCCTGCAACGCGGCTTGTACCGACTCGTAGGCCTTGCCTTGCAACCCGTGCCGGGCGCCCATTTCCGCCAGCGCTACTTCGTCCATGGCCCGGGGTATCTGTGCCCTGCAGAAATAATACGTGGCCGTGGACGGGAAAAGCGGCAGCACATTGTCTACCTCCTTGTCTTTGACAAAACCCGTCACAATATGCAGCTGCTGGTAGTTGACATGCTCCAGTTGCTGCACCACCTCTTTGATACCGGCTTCATTATGGCCTACGTCCATCACCGTGAGCGGATGTTCGCTCACTACTTCCCAACGTCCCCGCAGCCCTGTCAGCTTGCGTACATGCGATAAAGCTGTTGATACATGCTCCCAGGTAATATGCCAGCCCTGTTGCTGCAATACTTTGACGGCAGATAAAACGCCCATCACATTTTTTTCCTGGTATTGACCGCTAAGGTCCAGGTTGAGATGGTACATTTTGTTTTGTCGTGTATCCAGTAGCGTTAGGTGCAGATGGTTGTCCTTTATATCGCTGCCGTCCACCATCCATTCCTGGTCTGCAAAATGAACAGGGGAACCGGTTTCGGCGGCTTTGTCGCGGAATACCCATTGTATTTCCGCCTGCGTTTCGCTGACCACCACGGGCACACCGGTCTTGATGATACCGGCTTTTTCGGAGGCTATCAGAGGGAGCGTGTCTCCCAGGATATTTTTATGGTCAAAGCTGATATTAGTGATGACAGACAGTTCCGGGGTGATCACGTTCGTGCTGTCCAGCCGTCCGCCCAGTCCCACTTCTATAATAGCGATGTCCACTTTTTCCTGCGAAAAATATTGAAAGGCCATCGCTACGGTCAACTCAAAAAAGGAGGGCTCAATGGTTTCAATGAACGGCCGCATGTTATTGGTGAAATCCACTACAAAGTCTTCCGGCGCTACCTGTCCGTTAATACGGATACGCTCCCGGAAATCCAGCAGGTGCGGGGAGGTGTACAGGCCGGTCTTGTAGCCCGCCTGTTGCAGGATGGCCGCCAGCATATGGCTGGTAGAGCCTTTCCCGTTAGTGCCGGCGACGTGTATGGTTTTGAAGGTATGCTGCGGATTGTTGAGCTGTTGCAACAGAGCGACCGTATTATGCAGGTCTGTTTTATAAGCACTGGCCCCTACTTTGGTAAACATGGGCAGTTGTGCGTAGAGATAGTCCAGTGCTTCCTGATATGCGTTCATAAAGGTAAATTAATAATTTACCGGGCATCCCAGCTGGCCTTTGCTTTTATTGCGCTTGCCCAGCATGCCCGGATTGAGCCGCAAAGCTACGAAAGCATCCGAATGGTTGATGCGGTGTTGGAAAAGCGTGGTAAAAAGACTGTAAGAACCCACTACCAACGGCCCTATACGGAAGCCGGCCCCTACATCCGCCTGCCCGTTGTGGTTAATAACAAATGGCATATAGGCGCCAAACAGTTCTGTTTCATAGCGTGGTGTAATTAACAACTGGGTCATGGCATATGTTCTGGCCAGTCCGTTTTTTCCTGCGTTCAGGGCAATGACGGCATTAGCGCTGACAAAGAAACGGCTGTCGATATTGTAGTCGGCCATCAGGTTGAGCGAGGCTGGCAACACCATCACAAAGCTGCTGTCATCACCTGGAATAGGTGTGAAGTAGCGGTTCAACCGGCGGGAGTATTGTTTCAGGCTTTCTTTGTCTTTGTAGGTAATATCGTTTGGATTGATATTTTGTTTCCGGAGATCGAGATCGGTATTGTAGGCGCCTTTTTGATATTTGATGCGGCCGATATCGTTGATGGAAAGGCCAAGGCGCAGTTTATATTCATCTGCATCAGAGCTTTCGAACTTGCCGAAGCCGCCGTTGTCCGGGCGGTATTCGTAAATAACGCCGAGGTCAAAGCCCAAGCCGTTGTTATGAAAGAGTTGCAGGTTGCGGGTATCGGGCTTTTGCCAGTGGTCCAGCTCTTCATTGTAGGCATAACGGAGAGTGCCGCTGGTGATGTCGGCATTGCGCCTGTTATTGAGCACGAAACTGGCGTTGGCCACCTGTGCATAGCCGGCGGCGATGCCGCTCAGCAGCTTCACTGTAACGCCGGCTTTCCAGCGGCTGGTATATCCTTCATGGATGGTACGGGCGTAGCTAAAGCCCAGTTCATTCCAGATATGTGTGCCTACGCCCACTTTTTCAATATTCAGGTTTTTGCCGCGGTATTGCATGTTGGGAAAGTCGTTGCCAAAGAAATTGGCGAGCGGCGTGGGGAGGTTGCCTCCGCTGGCGCTGGCACGCACCCGCCACACAAAGGAAACGGATTGTTTTTCATCGATGGCGTATAACACAGAAGGCATTACTATTTCGGCCATTCCCCATCCGTTCTGTTTGCGGTTAGCGGTAGTGTCCAGGAAATAATCCTGGTTACGCACCCATTTGTTGCTCGGAGGAGGATTTAACAGGACGGATTTGGGCACTCTCACATAAGTGTTGCCGCCTTTCACGTCAGCGCCGATGATATTGACGTCCCACTTGTAACGATACCCTGCCGCGCTGGCCGGATTGGAGAGTACACCGTAAATACCCGCATAATTGCTGGTATTGTAACCGGGAAATGATTGGGCCATGGCCGCACAGGCCGGCCATAAAAATAGCATAGTGCTGAACAGGATTCGGTGCATTCTCATCGTTGGCGTATAAATACAGTTTCTCAAAAAGATTATGGTCCACTTTGGATAGCATAGGATTAAAAAGGACATTTTTTGATTTCCTTACCGCTCAAATCAAAAAATCCATCAATCAAAAAAATCGTAAATGTTGGCTATTCTGCTTTAAAATAAAAGCGGATGGTACCGAACTGCACTTCAGGCGCGTCCGGATTTGCATTGTATTTTAACTGACCGTTGAGCGCTGCTTTGCGCGCAATGTCTATCAGTTGTGGATTGCTGAGGGTAGACCCTTTCATGCTGAACGTGGCAGCGATCACATTTCCGTGCTGGTCTACTTTGATATTGACAGCGATATAGCCGGACTCAGTGCCGTCGTAGGTAACGCTTGGCCGGCTGATAAGATTACGTCCGTTGAGGCGGAAATCGGAGCGTCCGCCACCGAGGCCGCCGCCCGTATAGCCTTTGGCGTTAGGGTCGCCATTGAGCTGGCCCCTGTCGCCGGGCTTACCAGTATTGCCTTCGCCTGTGGAATTGTTGGAGCCTTGTGCGCCGTTGCCGCTGTTGGCACTGGTGCTGGTGCCGCCGGAATAAACCGCTTTAGGCTGCGGTTTGGGTGCAGGAGGTGTTGGTTTGGGCTCTGCTGCCGGTTTCTTTACCGGTTTTGTCACTGGTTTGGGTTCCAGCTTTTTAGGCAGCTCCTTTGGCTTTTCCACCGGCTTCTCCGGCTTTTTTATTTCCGGGGCTTCTTCATCATCCTGTGTGGCCACTTCCTGCGGGGCGCTGTTATCTTTTTCCGTGGCAGCGGGCTGCTCACTTTCTGCAGGAGCAGGCGTAGAGGTAGCTGCGCTGGGAGGGTTGGGGTTGAGCGGCTGTTCATCGCCCATCCCGTCATCGGAGGTACCGAGGTTTACTTCCATCCCCAGGTCCTGGTCGGGCAGGGGCGGTGGCGCCGAGAAACCGGCAAATACCAGTGCTACTAACAGCAGCGCATGTACGCCGATCGTTACTCCCAATGCCTGAATATTTTTTTTACGGTTGTTTTCCTCCATGATAGCTGATTAAGCGCCAGTAAGCGTCAAAGTTAAACTTTTGAATGAAAAAAAATATAGATACAGCGATCTGAATTTTATCTTTGCAAAAACTATGCTGTTAATCCTATTTGTTGCATTTTATTTTGCGGCCGTTGTATGAATTTGCTCAAACAAACTATCCGTCTTTACCAGAACGCCTATACGGGACTTTCGCCGGCTACCTGGTGGCTGTCACTGGTGTTGCTGATCAACCGCAGCGGCGCTATGGTGGTCCCCTTTCTGACAGTATACCTGACAGCTCATCTGCATTTTTCCATTGCCCAGGCCGGATTGGTCATGGCCTGTTTCGGTAGTGGCGCTATTGTAGGCGCCATGTTGGGCGGCTGGTTGTCTGATCGCATCGGCTTTTACCAGGTACAGTTCTGGAGCCTCCTCTCTAACGGTTTATTGCTCATTTTATTGGGACAGATGCGCACCTTTCCGCAGATATGCGGTTGCGTGTTTGTGCTGAGTTCCGTTGGCGATGCTTTCCGCCCGGCCAACAGCATTGCTATTGCGGCTTACAGCGCACCGCAGAACCGTACCCGTTCCTATTCGCTCAACCGCCTGGCGGTCAACCTTGGCTGGTCGGTAGGGCCCGCGCTGGGCGGGATATTGGCCAGTATCAGCTACCAATGGCTGTTCTGGGTGGATGGCGGCACCTGTATCGTGGCGGCTCTGCTGATGCGTATTTTCCTGCCACCGGTGCCAGCGCCTGCCAAACCGGAAAAGGCGGCCACTGCCGGAAAAACGGAGAAAGTATGGGGAGACGGCCTGTATCTCTGGTTCCTGCTGTTTGGCATGATCAACGCTATCTGCCTCTTTCAGTTTTCCAGCATGGTGCCGCTGTATTTCAAAGAGGTGGTCCATATGCAGGAATGGGCCATTGGGCTTAATATGTCTATCAACGGCCTGTTGATCGTGATGGTGGAAATGGTGATGATCCATCACCTGGATGGTAAACTGCCTAACCTGTCATATGTTTCGAGGGGTGCCATGATGGTGTGCCTGGCGTATGTGTTGCTCTGTGTATTGCCACCGGTATGGGGTATCGCCGCTGTGTTCATGATAGTGGTCACTTTTGGGGAGATGCTCTGCCTGCCTTTTATGAACAGCTTCTGGATCAGCCGTAGCCAGGACCATAACCGTGGCCAATATGCCGCTCTCTATACGATATCTTATTCGCTGGCAACCGTGGTGTCGCCTACCAGCGGGGCTTTTGTAGTGGAGCATATCGGCTTTACCTATTGGTGGGCCATTACTGCCGGTGGCTGTGTGTTGTCGGCTTTAGGCTTCCGATGGTTGCAACAGAAGCGGGCGCGGGCAGAAAAAATGATAGCAGCGTAATTGTTCAAGACTTAACGAATATTGTCCGGGAATAGCTAATTTTGCCTAAAAAGGAGTAAAATTGGTAAATGAAAGTAATTCAATTTACTGTTCCGGTAGCTGAGGAAGGGTCTGTGGTCATCCAGGAGGACATACTTCCTTATTTCTACAATTACCTGCACCGTCATAAAGAGGCGCAGTTGACCCTTATTATCAAAGGGGAAGGCACCCTGATTGCGGGCAGCTATACCCAGCCGTTCAAAGCCGGCGATATTTATGTGATCGGCGCCAACCAGCCGCACATGTTCAAGGGCGATGCCCGCTACTTTGAAAACCTGAAAGAGAAAAACATCCACGCCATCCATATTTTCTTTGACCATGACAATGCGCTGAAAGGCATGCTGGCTTTGCCGGAGCTGGAGTCTGTCCGCAAGTTCCTGCAACTGACCCGTTCCAGCCTGCAATTGCCGGCGGCATATGAGGAGAAAACAGCGGCGGAAATTATGCGGCTCTGTAAACTCACCGGGGCGGAAAGGCTGTTTGCCTTTATGTCGCTGCTGACTTATTTCTCCCGCCAGGTGAAGGACTGGAAGTCATTGTCCACCGGCTTCCTGCGTCACGCCTACAGTGAATCGGAAGGACTGCGGATGAACGATATTTATCAGTATACGCTGGAACACTACGCGGAAAACATTTCTCTCGCCAGAATCGCTTCGGTGGCGCATCTGACCACTTACGCCTTCTGTAAATATTTCAAGAAGCACACCCGTAAAACATACCTCGAATTCCTCAACGAAATCCGTATCAACGCGGCCTGCAAGAAAATCATCAATGGCGATGCGGAAAGTATTGCCTCTGTGGCATATGCAACGGGATATAACAACCCTATCACGTTCAACCGGGTATTCCGGAAAGTGACGGGCATGTCACCGTCCGCCTATGCGCGTCAATACCGTTTCGGGCAAGAGAACGCGCATAGGAGCGGCTTTATCAGTGAGTGGGAGGAAGTAGCGCTTTAGTGAGCGAAATCGGCCATGTAGTCACCTTTGATGCGTTCCATGGGCGGGTTGAAATATCCAAACTTCAGGTCCGGAAACTCTTCATGTATCATTTCCTGTAACTGCTTAATGCCCATGCAGGGGCCAGGCTCGGTAATGCCCAGTTTGCCCAGGTACCAGTCGGGATCGATATTGAAATTGCGCCACTGGATCATGTTCAGGCCGGTTTCCCGGATCAGTTTACGCAGGGCTTCATATTCGTCTTCCGTGTCGGTCATCCCCGGAAAAACAAAATAGTTGATGGAAGTCCATCCGTTAAATTCCCGCACTACTTTCAGGCTTTCGATGATATCCTCAAACACGTAGTTATTGGGACGGTAATACGGCGTGTAATATTTCTCCTGGGCGGAGTTAAGGCTCACACGGATACTGTTGAGGCCTGCTTCGCAGAGGGCGCGCACCGCATCGGGTTTGCTGCCATTGGTGTTGATATTGATACTGCCTTTAGGCGTATGCTTGCGTATCTGAATGATAGACTCACGGATGGTTTCCCACATCAGCAGTGGTTCGCCTTCGCAACCCTGGCCGAAGCTCACGATCGGGAAAGGGGCTGTTTCCAGGTGCGGTACGGTATATTCCACGATTTCTTCCGCGGTAGGCTTGAAACGGAGGCGGTCCTGCGTGGACACGATGGTCTCGTCTTCCGGCTGGAAGGAGATACAACCTACGCAGTTGGCGTTGCAGGCCGGAGAGGAAGGAATCGGGCATTCCCATCTTCCCATGAAATAGTTACGGGCGGCGGGGCATTCATACGTGAGGGCGCAGTTTTCTGCCAGGTGCTTTACCAGCCTGTTGTGCGGGTAAGCCTCTATCAGCTGGTTAACGCCTTGTTTTACTTTTTTGGCGTCAAAGCCGGCACATTCCTGGCGGATATCGGCTTCGATACGGGTAGCGGGCACATAAAATTTGCCGTCGAGCCAGCCTACTGCGGTGTAACAAAACAGCGGCAGGGTGGGAGCGTCTGGCATGGTTTCATACGCTGCGAGGTAAAAACCGGTATGGGCAGGCGGAATAAACGCCGCTACGGCCCAACCTTTGTCACACAGGCCCATTTCACCGGTGGCAACGTCGATTCCGATACCACGGCGTCCGGGCAGTTCATACAGATTACCGCCTTCAGGAAGCTCGATCCATTCTTCCGGATCAATTGGGAAAGCATCCCAGCCACTGCGGCCCACTACCTCCATAGAGGTGTCTTCAAAGATGTTTCCTTTCCCGTCGGAGTATAATATGTAAGGTGTTTGTTTCAGCATAAAATTAGTTAAGTCTTTCCCGGAAAAATCCGTTCATTTTTTCACGTTCTTCCTGTCCGGGCTCATCCAGTATTTCCAGCTGGATGATCTTGTTGGATTTGAAATCCATAGTGAACAGGTCATTCCGCAAAATTACATTATTCAGCTCGTTCCAGCCAATGCGTTTCTCAGAGAACGTAGTGGGCAGGGTAATACCGGTATTGTCCATTTTCACGTAAACCGGCTGGAAGATCTTGTATTCCATCCAGCCGATGTAGGCGATACCAATGCCTACCACGAACATCAGCAGGCCGGTAAGGGGCTGCTGATGCCCCAGGAAATACAGGCTGCCGCTTACGCAGATAAATGCCTGTATCAACCTCGCGATACTGTTGGTTTCACTGAATTTCCGAGTGCGCTTCACGATAAACGGGAAGGCGAGGGAAAGCAGTCCTACGGCCATAAAAAAGCCTACCAGCAACCAGTTGGGCTGAGCTCCCCTGTAGCTGCCTATGGCATCGAAGAGGAACAGGATGCCTACAAGGCCGTGCATGACCGGCAACAGCCGGAGCCTGCTGGCTGTTGCCGGCTGCATGATACGCAAACTATACATATGGTTATGAATTAGCGCTGACCAGCAGGTTACAGAGTTTGAACAGTACGCGCGCACCTACGTTGGCGTCCCAGTCGTCATGAGAGGCACTCACCTCGTTGAGGTCAAAGCCAATCAGCTGACGGCCGCTGGCCAGCAGGCGTTTGAAAAGATAATATATCTGCTCTGCCTCAAAACCGCCGGCTACCGGGGTACCGGTGTGCGGGCACAGTTTAGGGTCGAGGCCATCGATGTCGAAGCTGATGTACACCTGTTGCGGCAGCGTTTCCACAATGCTGTCGCAGATGGATTTCCAGGTTTCACCTTCAAACTGGCGTTCTTTGATTTGTTTGTCGAAGAATGTCACCACGCGGCCGTTGCTGTCGTTGATATAATCCACTTCTTCTTCGCAGTAGTCACGGATGCCCACCTGTACCAGTTTGGTCAGTTGCGGCACTTCCGCCAGCGCGTTGTACATAATGGAAGCGTGGGAGTACTGGAAGCCTTCATAGCTGTCACGCAGGTCGCAGTGGGCATCTATCTGAAGAATGCCAAAATCGCCTTTATGTTCGCCGATGGCTTTAAAGAAGCCCAGCGGGGTGCTGTGGTCGCCGCCGAGCAAACCTACCAGCTTGCCTTTTCCCAGCAGCTGTTTGGTCTGGTTGTATACCCACTCGTTCATGGCACGGGTGCCGTTGTTGACGTCCACCAGCGTTTTCTTCAGGAATTCATTTTCAGAGATATCTCCGCCTTCGGTCAGGAATTTCAGGTACAGTTCCGCTTCCTTGCGCAGGTAATCGCTGCGCAGCAGCAGATGTTTGTCTGGTTCACGCATGAAAAAGCCCTGTTTCCAGCCATCCTTTACATCGGCATCGTACAGGTCCACCTGAAAGGAAGCCCTGAAAATACGTTCCGGGCCGCGAGCTGTACCATTACTATAGGATACGGTCACTTCCCAGGGTACAGGCAACAATACCAGCCTGGCCTCTTCTTCAGAAAAAGGTAAACCAAAAACGTTGTTGGACAACAGCCCCACCGAGTTAGGGTCAAATTGAGATAAATCAGCCATGATATAATCTTACTTTTCAAAATTCCGCGCAAAGATAGGATTATGTTTACTTACAGCCTTCCTTCCCATAAAAAGAATTGCCTTTTATATAAATTTTGTCGGAAGACGGTCATTTTGCGTTAATTTTGCCCCGTGAATTGGAAAGAGATAAATGCAGGTAGGGTAAGATAACTGGAGAATCGTTGCTGGTAGCGGATTTTACAACCTGTGTCACAACAATAGGGAAGATAATTTTCATATGAAAAAAACAAATATTATTCTGCTGGTGGTCATTGCGGTTGCAATTGGTGTGATTGTAACCATGGTAGGCGATTTTAGTACCTATGAAACATTTGCCACAGCACGTGAGAAAGAGGGGAAAGAGTTCCATGTGATCGGTAAACTGGACACCCTGCAGGCGATGCATTATGATCCTATAAAGGACGCTAACTTGTTTAGCTTCTACGTTCACGATAAAACAGGCGAAACCCGCAAAGTCGTTTTCTACGGCGCCAAACCTACCGATTTTGAAAAAGCGGAGTCCGTGGTCCTCACCGGAAAAATGGATGGAAATGAGTTCCATTGCAGTAAAATTCTCATGAAATGCCCGTCTAAATATAAGGACGACCAGGTTGTCGTAGGCAACAAACAGCTTTAAAAAATTTCGGATTTAGATATTTTGTCATTTAGTTATTTATTGATTTTCAATAATGAAATAGCTGAATAATAAAATATTTAAATTCTTCAATCTATATACCATTTCTCATGAAATTTGAAGGGGAACACTTATTGCCGGGCCAATTGGGCCATTTCTTCGCCATTCTGGCATTTGTAGCATCATTGGTAGCCACGATCTCATATTATAACGCTGTTAAAGTCAAAGAGCCGCTGGTACGTGATTCATGGAAAAAGCTGGCCCGCTGGGCATTTGTGATACAGTCAGCCGCCGTGATAGCTGTCTTTAGCTGCCTTTTCTATATCCTGTCCCATCACTATTTTGAATATAAATACGCCTGGCGCAATACTTCCCGCGACCTGCCGACACAATACCTGTTCTCCAGCCTCTGGTCCGACCAGGAAGGCAGCTTCCTGCTCTGGAGCATCTGGAACAGCATCCTCGGTATTATCCTGATCCGTACTTCCAAAAACCTGGAAGCGCCGGTGATGACAGTCTTCTCCCTCGCACAGCTGATAATGGCGAGCATGTTGCTCGGTATCTTCATCCTGGGCTATAAAGTGGGCAGCAACCCGTTCATGCTGCTCAGACAGGCGCCTGAAAACCAGGCTGCGCCTATCTTCCAGGAGGCTAACTACATGCAGCATATTCATGATGGTAACGGGCTTAACGTCACCCTGCAGAATTACTGGATGGTGATCCACCCACCAGTACTGTTCCTGGGCTTCGCTTCCATGATCATTCCGTTTGCTTTCGCTTTCGCCGGTCTCTGGACCCGCGATTATACCGGCTGGGTAAAACCGGTGCTGCCATGGACATTGTTTGCTGTGGCGCTGCTGGGCACCGGTATCATGATGGGCGCCGCCTGGGCGTATGAGTCGCTCAATTTCGGCGGCTACTGGGCATGGGACCCGGTGGAAAACGCTTCCCTTGTTCCGTGGCTGACCATGGTGGCCGGTCTGCATACGCTGCTGGCCTATAAACACACCGGCCATGCGCTCAAATCGACAGTCTTCTTTTTCTTCATATCCTATGTGTTGATCCTGTACTCCTCTTTCCTTACGAAGAGCGGCGTACTGGGCGACACTTCCGTGCACTCTTTTACCGATATGGGCATGACGGCACAGCTGCTGTTCAGCATGCTGGTGTTCACCATACCTTCCATCTTCCTGTTGATCGCACGCAGAAAAGAAATCCCGGGCAACAATAAAGAGGAAAGTACCTACTCCCGTGAATTCTGGCTGTTCGTTGGTTCCCTGATCCTGCTGATTGCGGCCATCCAGATCACTTTCACCACGTCTATCCCTGTATGGAACAAGCTGTTGTCTTTCACCGGCCTGAAAGGACTGTTTAAAATGGACGATATTGCGCCGCCATCAGACGTAATGTTCCACTACAACAAAATCCAGATCTGGATCGCCATTGTACTGGGCGTGCTCACCGCTGTGGTACAGTTCCTGAAATACAAAGACACCCCTAAAGGGTTCTTTACCCGCAAAATCTGGGTGCCTACCGCGCTGGCGGTGGTGTTCACTGCCCTGATCGCCTGGAAAGGCCCCATCACTTACGATAACTATGGTGCAGGTTTCCTCACCGCTATTTATATCATGCTGTTCGCCAGCATCTATGCCATCACTGCTAACTTCACCTATATCTTCAGCGGCCTTAAAGGCAAACTGAAAAGTGCAGGCGCCTCTGTAGCGCACATCGGTTTCGGTATGGTGCTGTTGGGCGCATTGATCTCTTCTTCCAAAATGGAGGTGATTTCCATCGACAGAATGAAGATGCTCAACGATGGCTTCTTCCGTAAGGAAAGCAAGCAAAACCCGCGTGAGAATATTATGCTGCCGAAAGATGTACAGGTGCAGATGGGCGATTATCACGTGACCTATGTAGGCGACTCCATCGCAAAAGGAGATCCTAAAACCTACTACGTGATGCACTACGAGCGTAAAGACAAAACCACCGGCGAAGTGAAGGAAAGATTTACCCTTTATCCCGATGCATTTGTCAACCGCAAGGAAAATGCGCTGTCGTCCAACCCGGCGTCCAAGCACTATCTCACCAGGGATATCTTCACCTATGTGTCAGCTGCGCCTAACAAAGCGGAAGCTGCTGCTGCAGACACCACGGCTTATGTGGCACATGAGATAAAAGTAGGCGACTCCATTTTCTTCTCTAAAGGTTTCATGGTGCTGAAAGCACTGGAGCCGGCGCCTAAAAACAAAAACTACGTCGCCGAGAAAAATGATCTGGCAGTAGGCGCTAAACTGGAAGTACATACACAAACAGATGACCACTTTAACCTGCAACCGGTTTACTTTATCCGCGACAGCAGTTACCAGTACAGCGTGGAAGACACACTGGCCCCGCTGAACCTGAGCGTACGTTTTACGAAGATCATGCCCGCTGAAAACAAAATCGAGCTGAAAGTGAAAGAGACAGCCGGTTTCAGTGATTATGTGGTCATGAAAGCGCTGGTATTCCCTTATATCAACGTGTTGTGGCTGGGTGTTATCATCACGATCGTAGGTACGGGCATGAGCATTGTACAACGTACCAGGAAATCAGAAAGAAACAGCAAAGCACCAACGAAGAAAACACCGGTAAATATTTAAGGATTTTTTGATTAGTTAATACAGGGGGCCCGGATTGCTTGAAAATTTTACGTAGATTTTCAGGTAATTCAGGTCCCCTGGTCATTTAAATCAATTCATCCCACTATGAAGCGATCGCTGCGCATATCGTTGCTCCTTATCGGCATCCTGTTGGCCGTATTGTTCTTTGTGGGCCCGCATCCCGCTACTCCGGTGTATTCGCTCACCCTGCCGCCGGTGCCGCAGGAAGGCCACGCGCTGGAACAATATATCCATGACCGGGAAGCCGCTCACCGGCTGAAGCCGGACAACGAAGCCCGCATTGTATGGGCAGATTCAGCTTTTCAGCCCACGCCTTATGCGGTGGTGTACCTGCATGGTTTTTCTGCCAGTCAGGAAGAAGGGGACCCTATCCACCGCGATTTTGCCAGACGTTACGGCTGTAACATGTTCCTCAGCCGGCTGGACGGCCACGGTATCGATACCTCCGATGCGCTGCTGACCATGACGGCCGACGGTCTGTGGCGGGATGCCAAAGAAGCCTTGCAGATAGGGAAGGCGTTGGGCCGTAAGGTGATCCTGATGGGCACTTCCACCGGCGGTACCCTGGCCCTGAAACTGGCTGCCACCTATCCGCAGGACGTGTACGCCGTTATTAATATGTCACCCAATATAGCCATCAACGATGACCTGGCCTTTCTGGCCAATGATCCCTGGGGGTTACAACTGGCCCGGCTGGTAAAGGGCGGCAAATACAAGGAGTCCGGCGATACCAATGCGCTCAGGGCACAGTACTGGAACAACAAATACCGCCTGGAGGCAGTGGTACAACTGCAAAACCTGCTGGAGACCTCCATGACGCCCGCTACTTTTAAAAAGGTACATCAGCCGGTATTGAACCTGTACTATTATAAAGATGAAATGCATCAGGACCCCACCGTTCGTGTATCCGCTATCCTTAAAATGGAGCAGGAGCTGGGTACGCCCGACAGCCTGAAGGATGCAGTGCCCATTCCGGGCGCAGGCGCGCATGTGATGGGCAGCAGGCTGACCGGCCATGATCTGCCTGCTGTGGCCAATGCGATCAACCAGTTTGCCGATTCGGTATTGAAAATGAAGCCTGTGCATTGACCGGTTTTTCAAGCCCTTTTTAGTTGTTATTTAATCTGAAATGTTTTTTAACTTGTGGTAACATTTACCCATTAGCATCGTTAAAAATAGTATGCATCGTCGCCGTAAAATCCTTTTCTCCGCCATCCTGATCGCAGGCAGCTTTTGTTGCCGCCAGGAAGCCAGCGCACAGTCGCAGGCGCCTCATGGCGTGGATACCGTGGCCCTGCATGCGGTCGTTGTAGGACATGACACCATTCCGGTGATCACCCTTGCGATTTTCGATGTGGTGGACAAAATGCCCAAAGCCCTGCGGAAAGAAAAGGAACGTTATAACCGCCTGCGCAACGCGGTATATGTTACCTATCCTTATGCCCGCACGGCCGCCCGTCTTCTCAAGGACGTGAACAGCCGCCTCGCTACCATGTCTTCCAAAAAAGAGCGAAAAGCGTTCCTCGCTTCCAAGGAAAAGGAAATGAAGGAACAGTTCGGGGACAAACTGCAAAATCTCTCTGTATACCAGGGTAAAGTGCTCATGAAGCTGATTGACCGGGAAACCGGCCAGAACTGCTATGAGATCATCAAAGAGCTCAAAGGCGGTTTTAATGCCCGCGTATGGCAAACAGTGGCTTTTTTCTTTGGCGGCAACCTGAAAAGCGATTATGATAAGCAGGAGGACAAGGATATTGAAGTCATTGTCCAGGAGCTGGAAATGTACCAGCGGTACCGTGCTTATAATTAATATGGCTATCTTAGCTGTATGAAGAAAGCCAGGATATTGTTATGCGGCCTGTTGTTGACCACGCTCGGCGCAATGGCGCAAAATGAAGAAAATGATGTGCCGGTGTATGTAATAGACAGTGTACCGGCCACGCCCGCCCTGATGGAAAACCTTCCCCCTGACCAGATTGGTCTGATCACCATTGCACACGGACAAAAAGCTATTCTGAAATATGGCAGCCAGGCTGCCAACGGTGTGGTATATGTGGAAACCAAGCCCTTTGCACGCAGAAGGGTACGCCGCCTGCTCAGCACCGCTTCGCCTGCATACGACAGCCTGTTGCGCCGTTATGGCAGCGACAGCAGCTTTCAGTATATCGTTAATGACCATGTCATCACCCCCACAGACGAAACCCGCCTGATGACGGTGGACAACAAGACCTTTGTTTCGCTGGAAATAGTGTCCCCAAAGGTACTGGAAGAGCGCTATCACCTTAAAAACCGCCAGGCCGGTGTACTGATCGTCAGCACCGAAAAGTGATGCCATAAGCAATTATTTCCCATCTTTGCACCTCAATTTATTTACAGCATGAAACTGGATATACTCGCAATCGCTGTACACCCGGACGATGTGGAGCTGGGATGTGCAGGTACATTGATGATACACGCGCAGCAAGGCATGAAAACAGGCGTTGTGGACCTTACCCGTGGAGAACTGGGTACCCGTGGCACGCCTGCCTTACGGGAAAAAGAAGCACAGGACGCTGCTAAGATCATGGGCCTGGAAGTAAGGGAAAACCTTGGTCTGGCTGATGGCTTCTTCAGAAACGACACCATGGAACAAATGGCGATCATCACCGCCATCCGTAAATACCAGCCGGACATTGTGCTGGCCAATGCGATGGATGACCGTCATCCGGACCACGGCCGCGCTGGCAAACTGATTGCCGACAGCTGCTTCCTGGCAGGCCTGCGGAAAATAGAAACGTCCGTGGATGGCGTGGCACAACAGGCATGGCGCCCTAAACAGGTGTTTCATTTCCTGCAGGACCGCTATCATGAGCCTGATTTTGTGGTGGATATTACGCCGGTCATGGAAAGAAAACTGGAAGCCATCAAGGCGTTCAGCTCACAGTTCCTGGCGCCGAAAGACAACGAACCGCAGACTTACATTTCCGGTTCCGGCTTCTTCGACAGCGTTGTTTACCGCGCCAAAATGCTGGGCAAAATGGTGGGGGTGGACTACGCCGAGGGCTATACGTCTGCCAAAATGATCGGCATCCGCAATTTCGCAGACCTGATCAATGAAGTGACCTGATAACGGTCACGCCAATACGTAATTATGACCGGCACAGGCCGGAAAGATATCACCCCGGGGCCTTTGTGGCGCCCGGGGTTTTGTATTATATTGGATGACAGGACACACTGATTGTTTCATCCCCTTCGGGGTAAATCAACCAAAATATGCAAAAGACCCTCTTTTTCCTCTTTTTCGCGGTGGCAGTGCAGACTGCCCTGGCGCAGCAGACAGACAAGCGGCTGTATGACAAACTGGCGCCATTGCTGGCGGCGCATCATGGCCAGGCGGGTGTGTACGTCCATCACCTCAAAACCGGCAGTACGGTAGCTATTAACGCTGATACGGTATTTCCCACGGCCAGTATGGTGAAGATGGCGATACAGGTGGGCATATTCAACAAGCTGCAGGAAGGGGCGTTGCAGTACCGTCAGCTGCTGACATACCGCGACTCACTATTGTACCCGGGAGATGACATCCTGGGCGCTTTCCGTGACAGTCAGCAGATAACACTGGACAAGGTGGTGATGTTGATGCTGACGATGAGTGACAATACCGCCAGTTTGTGGCTGCAGGCGCTGGCCGGGGGAGGGGCGCAGATCAATGCATGGTTGGAGACCCATGGTTTCGCGCATACGCGGGTCAATTCCCGGACGCCGGGAAGGGCAGGGGACTGGAAAATATATGGGTGGGGGCAGACCACTCCGCGGGAGATGGCTATGCTGATGGAGCAGATCTATAAGGGGGAAGTTGTCAGCCATGCGGCGAGTGAGCGGATGTACCGTAATCTTACCCGTAATTTCTGGGATACGGAAGGGTTGCGTATGGTACCGCCGAATGTCCGTACCGCTTCCAAAAACGGGGCGGTAGACGCGTCCAGGTCTGAGGTGGTCCTGGTCAATGCGCCGCACGGCGACTATGTGTATTGCATCATCACAAAAAACAACGCGGATCAGCGTTGGGACCGGGATAACGAAGCCTGGGAACTGTTAAGGAAGGTAGGGGGTGCAATATGGCAGCATTACGAACCAAACAGCAAATGGAGTCCTGACCCCGGTCCGGGGCAGTTTTGATCGGCACAATGGGACCGGCTAAACACTAGATGAACAGATCTTTGGTAGCGTCAAATTCATCCTGTTTGATGATGCTGTTTTTAATAAACGGAATCAAAGCTAGTCCAATCGTAATAATCACCAGTAATACGTATTTCTTTTTCATTTCCATGCTGTTGTTGAATTTAAAAATCTCTGCTTATATAACTAAATAGCGTGCCAAAAAGTTACAGAAATAGCATTAAAATGTTAAGTCAGGAAGATTTTTTTTGATTATAGGGAAAACGGCTGCGGATATCCTTCCTGTGCCTGTTAAAAGGAACATATATAGACAAACTCAATGTCACATTTTAAAAATCTATTTGACTAATAATGAATGTAAAGTGATCTTTGCGCCGGTAATTGATAAAATGCCTGTTTGTAAATCAAAAATCGATATAGAATATGAAAAATGTTATCTTATCCGTAGGGTCTGAGTTTCCCGAATTCAAAAAAACGGCCGTTGTTTCCATCGAAAAGGGTAAAGAGTTTTATGATCTGTCTTCCGAAGAGCTGAAAGCTTCCGGTAAATGGATGGTGATGTTCTGGTGGCCTAAGGATTTTACTTTCGTTTGTCCTACTGAAATCGCCGAATTCAACAAACATGCACAGGATTTCGTTGACCGTGACGCGGTACTGATCGGTGCTTCTACCGACAGCGAGTTTGTACACGCTGCCTGGAGAAGGGACCACGAAGATCTGCGTGACCTGAAATTCCCGATGCTGGCTGATACTTCCAAATCCCTGGCTACTGAACTGGGCATCCTGGAAGCCAACGAAAAAGTGGCTTACCGTGCTACTTACATTGTAGATCCTCAGGGCATTGTACGTTGGGTGTCTCTGTACGACCTGTCTGTAGGCCGTAACGTAAAAGAAGTACTGCGTGTGCTGGACGCATTGCAGACAGATGAGCTGTGCCCTTGCAACTGGAACAAAGGCGAAGCTACCCTGGCTGTTTAATTTTATCTGAATAATAATCCGCAAAGCAGCAAAGGACCCTTTGCTGCTTTGTTTTAAATAAACAGAACAAATTATGTTTGCAACTACAAATCAGGATACGGCAGTACAGCTGCTGGAGGCCGTGGGCCTGGCAGGGACAACCCCTTCCGCAAGCCTGCAGGCGCTGGTGAATGCCGATGCGCGTTACCTGAAAGACTTAAAGATAAACGTTACCAATGCCCTGAATGCGGGCACACTGACCAAAAAAGAGGCTTACCTGATCGGGGTGGCCGTGGCGGTCAATGATAAACAGCCCGTGTTGCAGGCTTCCTTTGAGAAACTGGCCACTGCTGAAGGAGCTACCGAAAAGGAAATCGCCGAAGTGATCAGCTGTACTTCCCTGATGAGCGCCAATAACGTGTTTTACCGTTTCCGTCACTTCGTTAACAAAGAGTTTTATACCGCTACGCCTGCGGGTATCCGGATGAGCATTATGGCCAACCCGGTTATCGGCAAAGAATTTTTCGAACTGTTGAGTTTGGTGGTATCTGCTTTGAACGGATGCGAAATGTGTGTAACTTCGCATGAAGAAGCCGTACTGAAACAGGGTACAGAGCAGCTCCGCGTATTGGAGGCCGTTCGCCTTGGCGCAGTACTGCGTAGTCTGGTCGTATTGTTATAAAATTTATATAAAAAATATTGACCTCATCCGGACAGATGTAAATTCGTCCTGCAACAATTGATTATCAATGGTTTGCGCTGTGTTTGTTTTTTAACTGGACACCTGGGATTAAACGGATTTAGACGGGTTGTGAATAAATTCATCTAATAATATTTGCAAAATCGATAAAAAAGTTTGACTTTTGCATTCCTAAATTTTTTAAATCATGGCAAGAGTATGTCAGGTGACAGGAAAGAAGCCGATTACAGGTCACCATGTTTCCTTCTCCAACATTAAGACAAAGAGAAGGTTTCTGCCCAACCTGCAGAAAAAGCGCTTTTTCCTCGCGGAAGAAGACAAATGGATATCTTTAAAGGTATCTGCTGACGGTTTAAGAACCATCAACAAAAGAGGTTTGTATGCAGTAGTCAAAGAATTGCGTGCAGCTGGTACGGAAATCTAATTCTAAGGACTCACTTAATTTGTATACACAATGGCAAAAAAAGGTAACAGAGTACAGGTAATTCTGGAATGTACAGAGCATAAAAACTCTGGTCAGCCCGGAACTTCCCGTTATATCTCCAACAAGAACAAAAAGAACACTCCTGAACGTCTGGAGTTGAAAAAGTACAATCCTATTCTGAGGAAAGTGACTGTACACAAAGAAATTAAATAAGTAATTGTTAAATGGTGAATGGCTGTTCTGGATAGCCATAGCGCCATTAGACCATAAAAACAATCAATACAATGGCAAAAGCAGCTTCAAAGAACTCGAAAGTAAAAGATGCTAAGGCAGCAGCTGAATCTAAAGTGTGGACTAAGGTAATCAGAGCGGTACGTTCTCCTAAAACCGGTGCATATACTTTCAAAGAAGCAATTGTGCACAAGGACAAAGTTCAGGAGCACATCAATCAAAAGTAATTCGGCTTTACTAATAATACTGAAAAGCTGTCCCGTTAAAGGACAGCTTTTTGTGTTGGTACCAGCCGTATCCCTCATTTTACCATAAGATTGTCTCTTTATCCCCTTTGGGTGCGATTGTTAACACAAAAGCTGTATTTTAGCAGCCTGTTTGGAACAGTTCGAATGCTGCCTGCCAGCACCCGGATAATGCAGATAAGGAATCAGAGATTCCAGCCCAATTAAACTAAACTATGAGTTTTTTCAACAAACTATTTTCCAGGGAAAAGAAGGAAAGCCTTGATCAGGGGTTACAAAAAACCAAAGAAAGCTTTCTCAGTAAGATAGGACGTGCCATCGCCGGTAAGTCGACCGTAGACACCGAAGTATTGGACAACCTGGAAGAAGCCCTGGTTTCTGCCGATGTGGGCGTTGATACAACGGTTAAAATCATTGACAGGATCGAACAAAGGGTAGCTAAGGATAAATATCTGGGAACCAGTGAATTAAACAGATTACTGAAGGAGGAAATTGCAGCCATCCTCGTGGATGCGCCCGATAGCGGCTTCCGTGAGTTTGATGTGCCCGCCGGTAAAAAGCCTTACGTCATCATGGTCGTAGGAGTGAACGGCGTAGGGAAGACCACCACCATCGGTAAACTGGCCTATAATTTCAAGAAAGCCGGTAAATCTGTACTGTTGGGCGCCGCCGATACTTTCCGCGCTGCCGCGGTAGACCAGCTGACCATCTGGAGCGAACGCGCAGATGTGCCCATCGTGAAACAACAAATGGGCTCCGACCCGGGAGCAGTGGCTTTTGATACGGTACAAAGCGGCGCTGCCCGTGATGTGGACGTGATCATCGTGGACACCGCCGGTCGTTTGCACAATAAAGCCCACCTGATGGAAGAGCTGGGAAAGATTAAGCGGGTGATGAAAAAAGTCATCCCCGACGCTCCCCATGAGGTGTTACTGGTGCTGGACGGTTCTACCGGGCAAAATGCCGTGGAACAGGCCCGTCAGTTCACCGCCGCTACAGAAGTGACTGCACTGGCAATCACCAAACTGGATGGCACCGCCAAGGGCGGGGTGGTACTGGCCATCGCCAACCAGTTTAAAATCCCGGTAAAATATATCGGTATCGGGGAAAAAATGGAAGATTTACAAGTCTTTGATAAAGAAGCGTTTGTAGAAACGCTCTTTAGTATAAATGATTGATTGTTATAGTATTGTGTGTGCTGTTTTGAAATCTGAATCAAGCCCACTTAAGATTTTACTTTAGGTAAATAAGGTATCCGGGCTTACCATTTAAGTCCGGATATTTAATTTTTGGCCACGTTTTCGCTCTTTACATTTTGTCCGTTTATAAGTCTGCATTTGTTACATTTGAATTATAGTATTTTTTTGTAATCCTACTTAACAATTCGTAGTTATGATCATAAACAACATAGACCGAGTTGACGACATTACACCTGAGGAGTTTCGCAAAAATTATTACTTACCCCGTAAACCCGTTGTCATCTCAGCAGCAGGGCTGAGTAAACAATCGCCTGCCTACAGCAAATGGACCTGGGACTACTTTAAGAGTATCGTCGGGGACAAGCAGGTGGGCGTTTACAATAATGAACGTGCCGGGGCCAATACACTGGTGAATGGAGCGGATGACTATATTACCTTCGGAGAATATATTGATATGGTTAAAAAGGGCCCGGTACAACTGCGGATATTCCTGTTCAATATTTTCCAACACGCCCCTCAGCTGGTACAGGATGTTGTTTGGCCTGACCAGTACGCTAAAGGTTTCCTGAAAAAATACCCGATGTTGTTCGTCGGTGGTGCCGGATCAGTGGCACATATGCACTATGATATAGATATGTCGCATATCTTCCACACCCAGTTCATTGGCCGTAAGCGGGTATTGCTGCTGGAAAATAACCAGTCCCCCTACATTTACCGCATGCCTTTTACGGTGGAAAGTGCTGCTTCGTTTGTCAACTGGCACGAAAAGCTGGACGAGGAACATTTTCCTGCGTTGGCCCACGCCAAAGGACTGACAACGATCCTTAACCACGGGGATACCCTTTTTATGCCTGGTGGCTACTGGCATCACATGGAGTACATGGATGGAGGTTTTGCGATGAGCCTCCGGGCACTGGACGACCTTGCCGGCAAGCTAAACGGACTATATCATATAGTCGGTCTTCGGGGCATCAATAACCTGATGATCAAACTGGCGCCGCAGTGGTGGTATCACAAGAAACGTGAACTGGCCCGCCAGCGTGCTGATAGAACCATGGCCCAGTTAGCTATTTAAATATTTAGGTATTTTACCATTTTATTACGGATTTTGGAGTTTTTGATGCCTGAATCCCGCCGTGGCGGGGGAGGAACACCTACTTCTCTATTTAAATATTGATAATGGAAGATGGTCTGCCATGGCATTAAATTCCAAAATCCGTAACTTCCCCAATCCGCAAATCCAATAATCAGATACCCAAATATCCAAATAACCAAATATTTTCCCTACCTTTGCACCTTCCTTACTCAACCCCCACTAAGGCTCAAAGTCACGTACAGTAAGTCTGCTGTTTTATACAATTAGTGTCTGTGTGTCTTCGTGGCGGTAGCTGGCCGCAAAAACCGGCCGCATGCTCTAAAACATTCGCCCTTGAAGACGAAAACTTTAAAGAAAGACAAGGTTAACATTATTACGCTTGGTTGTTCGAAGAACATGGTTGACTCAGAAGTGCTGAGCGGGCAACTGCTGGCCAATGAGATCGATGTAGTACATGAAAGCACCAAACGGGACCACAACATCGTGGTAGTGAACACCTGTGGGTTTATCGACAAAGCAAAAGAAGAATCCATCAATACCATCCTGGAACAGGTAGAACTGAAGCAACGCGGAAAGCTGGACAAAGTATATGTGACCGGCTGTCTGAGCGAGCGCTATCGTGGTGACCTGGAATCAGAGATTGGCGGCGTAGATGCCTGGTTTGGCACCATGGAACTGCCCATGCTCCTGAAAAAATTTGATGCTGACTACAAATCCGAACTGATCGGCGAGCGTTTACTGAGTACGCCTTCCCACTATGCTTATCTGAAGATTGCGGAAGGTTGTAACCGTACCTGTTCTTTTTGCGCCATTCCCCTGATGCGCGGCGGCCACGTGTCCCGCCCTATCGAGGAGCTGGTGAAAGAGGCAGAAAAGCTGGTCCGCTCTGGTGTAAAGGAAATCATGCTGATCGCGCAGGAACTTACCTATTATGGCCTGGACCTGTACAAACAGCGCCGCCTCGCCGACCTGATGCGCGCACTGGCGCAGGTGGAAGGCCTGGAATGGATACGCCTGCACTACGCTTATCCTACAAAGTTCCCGATGGAAGTGCTCGACGTAATGAACGAGTTCCCTAACATCTGCAACTATCTCGATATGCCGCTGCAGCATGCTTCCAATGCCATGCTTAAAGCGATGAAACGCCAGATCACCCGCGAAGAAATCGAGGAACTGGTCCACCAGATCCGCGCCAAAGTACCCGGTATCTGTCTCCGTACCACCCTGATCGCCGGTTTCCCCGGTGAAACAGAAGACGATGTGGAAGAACTGAAAGGCTTCCTGGAAAGAATGCGTTTCGACAGAGTAGGCGTATTCACCTACAGCCATGAAGAAGGAACCAGCGCTTATGAGCTGGAAGACAACATCCCGGCCGAAGAGAAAGAGAGAAGAGCGCAGGAGATCATGGAAGTACAACAGGAAATCTCCCTGGAGAAAAACCAGGAAAGGGTAGGTAAAATACTGAAAGTCATCGTAGACAAAAAAGAGGCCGGCAGATACCTGGCCCGCACCGAGTTCGACTCTGTGGAAGTAGACAATGAGGTGATCATCAGTACCACCAAACGCCTGAAACACGGCGAATTTGTGAACGTACGTATCACCAAGGCGTTTGACTACGACCTCGAAGGTGAACTGGTATAGAAAATATTTCAACAGCCCGCCGCCCGCAGGCGAAGGGCCCTTACATGGCTCCCGACGGAGCCCGATTAATGCAAATCAATGACAACATTTGAATCACTGGGCTTACAAGAGCCTATTTTGAAGGGAATTACGGACCTGGGTTTCGTTTCCCCAACACCGATCCAGGAACAGGCTATTCCCGTTCTTTTAACCGGAGACCGCGACTTTGTGGGACTGGCCCAGACGGGCACCGGTAAGACCGCTGCCTTTGGCTTACCATTGTTGCAGCAACTGGACCTGAAAATCAACAAACCACAGGGACTGATCCTGTGCCCCACACGCGAACTGTGCCTGCAGATCACCAACGACCTCAAAAACTTCAGCAAATATCTCGGTGAAGTAAACATTGTGGCGGTATATGGCGGTTCCAGCATCGTGCAACAGCTGCGCGAACTGAAAAGAGGCGTACACATTGTGGTAGCCACCCCCGGCCGTCTGCTCGATATCATCGACCGTGGCGCCGTTAACTTCGACAACGTACGTTATGCCGTACTGGACGAAGCCGACGAAATGCTGAACATGGGATTCCAGGAAGACATCAACAGCATCCTGTCCAACACCCCGGAATCCAAAACGACCTGGCTGTTTTCCGCTACGATGCCACAGGAAGTGCGCCGTATCGCGAAAAAGTACATGGAAGATCCGTTTGAGCTGACCGTTGGTACTAAAAACAGCGGTAACGCCAACATCGAACACGAATACTATGTGGTGCGTCCACGTGATAAATATGCTGCCCTGAAACGTATTGTGGATTATAATCCTGATATCTTCGGTATCATCTTCACCCGTACCAAAATTGAATCCCAGGAGATCGCTGAATCCCTGATCAAGGACGGTTACAATGCCGACGCCCTGCATGGAGACCTGACCCAGCAGCAGCGCGACAAGGTGATGAAACGCTTCCGCGAAAAAGCCTTGCAGGTACTGGTAGCTACCGATGTGGCTGCCCGTGGTATCGACGTTGACAACGTAACGCACGTGATCAACTACGATCTGCCGGATGATGTGGAAAACTACACGCACCGTAGCGGCCGTACCGGCCGTGCCGGTAAATCCGGTGTATCCATTGCCATTATCGGCGGCCGTGATACCGGGAAAATCCGCCAGATCGAAAGAGTGATCGGCAAAAAGTTTGTGAAAGCTGAAGTGCCCGATGGCTTTGCTGTTTGCGAAAAACAACTGTTTGGCCTTGTGCATAAAGTGCACAACGTAACTGTCAACGAAGAACAGATCGAACCATACCTGGAACGTATATACGAAGAATTTGCTGCGATGACCAAGGAAGAGCTGATCAAACGCTTTGCTTCCCTGGAATTCAACCAGTTCCTCGAATACTACCAGGATGCTCCGGACCTGAACACGAAAGATGACAGGCGCGTCGGTGATGAAGGCCGTGACCGCCGTGGTTCCGGTAAATACACCCGTTTGTTCATCAACCTCGGTTCCGTAGACGATTTCAACCGCGGCGACATGCTCCGCTACCTGTGTGACAACACCGGCGTTCGTGGCAACAAAATCGGCCGTATTGATCTGAAAGGTGTTTACTCTTTCTTTGAAGTGGAAAATGATGAGCTGGAAAAAGTGACCCAGAGCTTCAAAAAAGTGGAATACAACGGTCGTGCTGTGCGGATTGAAATGTCCCAGGACGGTGATAAACGTGGCGGCGGCGGTGGCCGTTTCAACGGTAACAACCGTGGCGAAGGCGGTCCGCGCAAAAAAACATGGACCTCCGGTGGTCCGCGTTCCGGTGAAAAACGTGAGTTTTCCGGCGGCGGTAAACCTCCGTTTAAACGTAAATACTAAGTCGTTTTAATATTCTGATATTTGGGTATTTTGATATTCAGGCTGCCTCGCGCACCTGGATATTGAGATACCCAAATTTTTTTGTGTCGCAGTGTCTGGCCGGAAAATCTCTCAAATACCCTATTTTCGCAAATTCTTACATCTCAAATAACCAAAGATCTAAACGACAAATAGCCAAATTTAGACTATCTTGTTTATCCAGACACCCAATTTACACGTTACTATGACCGGAGTTATCAATCGCCCTTTGCAGTCAGTAGAACCATTTTCACTTTTTTCATCCGGAGATATTGCCCTGTTTCAGGCAGGGTCACATTACCGGCTATACGAAAAATTCGGTGCGCATACGCTCGAGTACGAAGGCGTAGCAGGCACCTATTTTGCCGTATGGGCTCCGGACGCCGCCTTTGTGGCCGTCATGGGTGATTTTAACAACTGGGACCATTACAGTCATACCCTTTTGCCCCGCTGGGACAGTTCCGGTATCTGGGAAGGGTTTATTCCCGGCGTGGAAGCCGGTAATCTGTACAAATACTTTATCCGCTCCAACAGCGGTGAAGAGCTTTTTAAAGGCGATCCTTATGCCACCCGGTGGGAGGTGCGGCCTAAAACAGCTTCCGTTGTACATCCGCTGGACCATACCTGGCATGACAAAAAATGGATGCAGGGCAGAAAGAAACACAACCATCTGAACAGCCCTTTTGCGGTATATGAAATGCATTTAGGGTCCTGGCGAAAGCCCGACCCCAACAACGAAGAGAGCTTTTACTCCTACGGCGAAATTGCCGCTATGCTGGTGCCTTATGTAAAGGAGATGGGCTTCACCCATGTGGAGCTGATGCCAGTGATGGAACATCCTTTTGACGGTTCATGGGGGTATCAGTTAACCGGTTACTATGCCGCTACATCCCGCTATGGTACGCCACAGGATTTTATGGAGATGGTGGAAGCTTTTCACCAGGCAGGCATCGGGGTGATCCTCGACTGGGTGCCTTCCCATTTTCCGCATGATGCGCATGGTTTGTACCGGTTTGACGGTTCCCATGTGTATGAATATGCAGATATGCGCAAAGGGTACCATCCTGACTGGAACAGCTATATCTTTAATTATTCCCGCAACGAAGTGCGGTCATTTCTGCTCAGCAATGCTGTTTACTGGCTGGACAAATTTCATATTGATGGCCTGCGGGTAGATGCAGTGGCCTCTATGATCCATCTCGACTATTCCCGGCAACGGGGCGGCTGGGAACCGAACGAACTGGGTGGCAATGAAAACCTGGAAGCGATCAGTTTTCTGAAAAAGCTGAATGAGACCATCTATGCCCTGTTTCCCGATGTACAGACCATTGCAGAAGATTCCACCAATCATTATGGTGTGTCAAGGCCCACTTTCGTAGGCGGACTGGGTTTTGGCATGAAGTGGATGATGGGTTGGATGAATGATACGCTGGATTATTTCAAAAAAGACCCCATTCACCGGAAATGGTACCAGAACGATCTGACATTTAGCCTGGTGTATGCCTTTAGCGAGAACTATATGCTGCCGCTGAGCCATGATGAAGTGGTGCATGGCAAATCGCCGTTGCTGTATAAAATGCCGGGCGACGACTGGCAGAAATGCGCCAACCTGCGTTTACTGTATGGTTATATGTATACGCATCCCGGCACCAAGTTATTGTTTATGGGCGGGGAGTTCGGACAAACTTCCGAGTGGAACTACAAACGTGAACTGGACTGGCACCTGTTGAAACACGCCACCCATAAGGGGATACAGGACTTTGTAAAAGACATCAACCGGTTGTACCGGGAATCCACCGCTTTGTATGAACTGCAGTTTGAAGGCGATGGTTTTGAATGGATGATCGTCAACGACTATGACAATTGTGTGCTGGCTTATATGCGCAAAGGGAAAGCGGCCGGCGATGTGATGCTGGTCGTGCTGAATATGACGCCGGTGCCCCGCGAACAGTATCCGGTGGGTATTCCGCTGGGAGGCTTGTGGGAAGAGGTATTAAACAGTGATCATCCCCGGTATTATGGAAGCGGGGTGATAAATACCGGTCAGTTGCATGCCGCGAAACAATTTTATAATGGCCGTGAATATACCCTGTCCCTGCGTGTTCCGCCATTGGGCGTAACCATATTGAAACCCGTTACTGCATAATTGTTTGACATACATGTTATTTGAATCCGGTATCCGGCACTGTCCGTGTACCGGATTTTTCTTTTCATGTCTTTAAACCTTTTCCTTTTTATTCTATCTATAATCTTGACGTTTGAGAGACTGCAATAAGAGGAGAGATACAAGCGTTTTTGTATAGCATATAGCAACTAGTCATCGCCTGGTAAACGAATCCGAAGACACCAAGAAGACCAACGATCCGGTGGTATTAACAGCCGGCTCCTATCTGCTAATAGCTATCATGCATCAGCCATAATTTTTTTATTGTATAAAAACCTACAAAGTATGAAAAGTACTCTCCTTAAACGGGGCTTGCTGGTATTGTCGATTCCAGTGCTGGCCGCCATCCTGTTGTACTCCTGTAAAAAAGACCAGTCTTCATCCACGGAGCCGATTCCCCAAAATCAGCAGAAGGTTAGTTTGTTTCTTTCAGATGATCCGGGCTTGTTCGACAAAGTAATGCTGGACATCCGTAAGGTAGAGGTATTGGTAGATACCTGCGGCAAGGCCGATGACGATAGCTGGAACGATAGCGACCGTTGCTGGTGGGACGAAGACCATGACCACGACCGTCAGGGCCGCGATTCCTGTCAGGTATGGGATTCCCTGAACATTCATCCGGGCGTGTATGACCTGCTGACGCTCCGTAATGGCGCTGATACTTTGCTGGCGGGCGGCCTGATAAAGAAAGGCGTGATGAAGCAGATCCGTATTACAATTGGATCTAACAATTCCCTTGTGAAGAACAGTGTGACTTACCCGGTTACTTCCGTGTCCGGCCAGTCAAAAATTATTGTAAGGATCAGGCATAACGAATGGGATGAAGTGTCTACCGACAATCTGCAGCTGTGGCTGGATTTCGATATACAGCGTTCCATTATCCGTACCTGGAACGGTAAATTCATCCTGCGTCCGTACATCAACGTATTCACTATCCTGAAAATGGGCAGCCTCTCCGGCCGCGTTACGCCCTGGGATGCCTACCCTGTGATCTCCGTTTACAACAGCAACAAAGACACATTGTATGCTTTGCCCTGGAGAAGTGGTGAATTCAAAGTGCGCGGTTTGAAAACCGGTACCTGGAACGTGTATGTGAACACGTCCAACGGGTATAAAGACACTACCATTAACAATGTGACCATTGAGCGGGGTAAGGATACCAAGCTGGGAGATATTACATTACATAAATAGTAACGCAACTAAAAAACAGCAAAGCCGGTGCACATCTCATGGTGCGCCGGCTTTTTTATTGCCCGGAGAAATGCATGTCAGAATTATTTAACTTGTGATAAAATAACAGTATATGCGAAAAATAATAGTGGGGACATTCATCGGGCTAATGGTGGCAGCCGCAGGGTACGCCCAGGGGCAGGCCGGACAGCCGCCTAAGCAGGCGAGGAACCAGAAAGATGCCCAGCAGCGCAAGCAGGGCTATTGGATAGAACAAGTGGAGGAGCTGCGTGGCGAACCGGGGTATATCTGGGAGGGGAACTATAAAAATGGCCGGAAAGAAGGCGTCTGGAAGAAAACGTCCCTTGGCGGGAATATCATTGCCGAAGAAACCTATAAGAACAATGTGCTGGACGGTTATTGCAAATACTTTTATCCTAACGGCAAGCGGGCCGAAGAAGGTGTTTATATGGCCACAGAAATAGAGGGGCAAAAAGACACCGTGATGGTGGTAGACCCTGTAAGTCAGCAGGAAACGCCGGTGGTGATTGTACGACAGGGCAATTCCGTGCGTAACGGCGTATGGAAGCTGTATGATGAAGATACCGGTAAAATGGCGAAGGCTTATTACAAAAGGGGAGAGCTCGTAACGCCGGAGGATATGGGGGAAGACAGCACTACTGTCGCAACGCCCCCTACGGCACCTGCTCCTGCGACTTTGCCCCACCAGGCAGCGGAGAAGCGGAAAAAGCGGAATTAAAAGGGTTGAACAAAATGAACGGGTTTTTGCGTCAAAATGAAGGATAAAAGTTGTCCATTTTAGCTTTTTATTTTGTACTTTCAGCAAGGAGTAAATGATGAATAAGGCTCTGGTGGCAATGTTTACGCTATTTTATTGTGAATCCTTTAATTTGTTTGTATGAAAAACCTGATAATCAACCACGGAGATGGACCTCATGAATTGAATGGCCTGGAATCCACTCCTGACAGAACTGAAATTTTATTCCGCGCCATTTTTGTGTTGCTGGTTTTTTGCGCGCTGATTTCCATTTTCTTTTTGTCGATTTTTTATTGAGCAGCATATACCGGATATTTTGATATGCAGATATGATCGGTAACGTTCCGTCACTATCCCGACAAATTTTGCATAGCAGGATATCCGGATTTTTTTGTGTTGGTTGCTAAATGGATTTTGTTGCTGAAATGCTTTGTTGGCCTACGTTTTGGGAGACTTAAATTTTAAATTGCCGGAAGCCTGACCGTCTTATAGTGCCGATTTCTTAATTCAATGTTAACGGATTCGTTCATTTTGTTCATTCTGCCTTCCGTGGCTGCCGGGATTTTGTGCATAGCATTTAAGCCATTAATTTTATGGTCTCTAAAGTTGGCATAGGTTAGGAACCCGGCGGCAGATCTCTATCTGAGAGCCTTTTTCTTTTAAAACCTTCTTTCGCCAGTTGTAATAATTTTCCTTCTTTTATTTGATCATTCATCATTGACAGTTAAGCTGTTGCGGCTATCAGCGTAGACATGGCAGACGATGTGCTGTCCGTGTGTTTGCCGATTAGGTAGCCCAGGCAAAACGCCATCCTTTACCATGTAGATCAGGGTGATGCATGTGTGCCCTGAGATTGTTGATGTCCTGTATGTCATACGCGCGACCCTGCCGCACCTTTACGATTCTGCCTGTGACTTAATACTTTGCAGGAAGCCGCTGATGAGCGGGTGCGGATGCGCAGCAGTGGAACTGGTTTGCGGCACAAAAAGCGTAGCGACATAAAAAGGATGCCCTTCGAGTTCCAGTATCCTGGCTTCTCCGGCAGCGTCAATACCAACCACCTGAAAACCATGCTCATGCAGCAACGTTTGGTAATCCGGATTTAATCCGAAGTTGCAATAATACCGTTCTGTTATCTGGTCTGTTTGTAAAGACCGGCCTGCCTTTGAATGCTGGTCCCTGATGTGGATTTGCAGTGTTTGCCCTACCAGTGAGCAGCTCAACGGCGTCACTACCAATCTGGAAGCATAGGGATCATACTCTGCGTGCGCCGCATCTTCCAGCTGCAGCACATGCCGCGCAAATTCGATCACCATATGCTGAAATCCGCCACAGGTACCAATAGCAGGCACACGGTGCTCTCTGGCGTACCGGATGATCTGTAACACACCGGCAAAATCTTTGTACGGGCTCCCCGGGGCAATCCAGTAGGCGTCATAACCATTACAAATAGTTTCAAACTGCGGTAAGATGTTTTCTGTGGGAACCCAATCAAAGGTGACGGACATGCCCAGTTGACCGGCAGCATGCAGTAACGCATCGCCGGTGGCGATATGGGTGGCCGCCTGTGGGTTGTAATCTCCAATAATGGCAACTCTCATAAAGGTAAATATTGATCTTCCAAAAAAAGACAAACCGGCCATGGGCATCCATCAGGATTCACATGACCGGTCTTGCAACAAAAAAGCACTATGCTTTGTGGATCGTAATATTTTCAAACCCACGGTCAACTATAAACGAAATAGTGCCGTCAGGTAAATAATGATCGTTCGTCAGTGTCAGCGCTGTACCGTCTATCAGTACGGTGGCTGCTTTGAAAGGCAGTCCGTGCAGAATGATACGGTGATGGGTATACGCTACTTCATAGTTGACATAGTATTTTTTCTTCAGCGTAAATTGTTCCGCAGAAGAAGCCTGTTTGAAGTTGATCACATTGTACTGGCCGTTTTTGTAGCCGTAGTGATCGCCGGCGTCTTCATAGAGCGTGCTCTTTGTGATTTCTTCGCCGTAATACACATGCAGCAGCATCTCAGTCACAGGAGATTCATAGGTATGCTGCATAACAGGGTAGCGGGGAACAACCGTGCCGGCTTTGACAAACAGCGGCATTTCCTCCAGGGGGGTAGGTACGGTGGTCTGTTGGCCGCCGTTATATACGGTATCATTCCAGAAGTAGTACCATTTTCCCTGAGGCAGGTACACTGCTTTTTCCTTCATGCCTTCTTCACTGACATGGCTGATCAGCAGTGCGTCGCCCATCATGAATTCATGCGTGCAGTTGTGGGTGGCCGGGTCATGCTGGGCCACGAAAGCGAGCGGACGCAGCATGGGAGTGCCATATGTGGCGTACTGCCAGAAAGTGGTGTACAGATACGGCAGCAGTTCATAACGCAGGGAAATGAATTTGGCGACTATTTTTTCATAGTCAGGGCCAAAGCTCCAGGGTTCCTGATTGAAACCGGTTTCGTTGCTGGCGGAGTGGGTACGCATCAGCGGATGAAAAGTGCCCAGCTGTATCCAGCGGGTATAAAGCTCTCCGTCGGGTTCACCAATAAAGCCGCCGATATCACTGCCTGCGAAAGAGAGACCGGAGACGGCGAGGCGTTGGCATTGTATGCTGGCCAGCCACAGATGTTCCCAGCTGGAAACATTGTCGCCGGTCCACACAGAAGACCAGCGTTGTGCGCCGGCATAGCAGGAGCGGGTGATCAGGAAAGGCCGGTTGGGCAGCAGGTATTTTTTCATGCCGGCAGCTGTGGCCTTGCTCATCAGATGGCCGTACACGTTGTGGGCTTTACGGTGGCTCACTTCTTCGCCGTCATAGTCATGCCGTACGTCTTCCGGGAAAGTGCCCATTTCAAAGACAGCGGGTTCGTTCATATCGTTCCAGACGCCACGGACGCCGGTTTCGGCGAGGCCTTTAAAAAGACTGCTCCACCATTCCCTGACTTCCGGATTGGTAAAGTCGGGGAATACACATTTACCCGGCCATACATCGCCTTCCATGAGGGCGCCATCGGCCCGCTTGCAGAAGTAGTTGTTTTTCACGCCTTCCTGGTAGATGCTGTAGTCCGGGTCTACCTTGATGCCGGGATCGATGATCACCACTACTTTAAAGCCTTGTGCTGCCAGGTCTCTGATAAGTCCTGCAGGATCAGGGAAATATTCTTTGTTCCAGGTAAAGCAGCGGAAGCCGTCCATATAATCGATGTCGAGGTAGATGACATCGCAGGGAATGCGGCGGTTTCTGAATTCTGCGGCAATTTCCCGCACCCGTTTATCCGGGTAATAGCTCCACCGGCACTGGTGGTAGCCGAGCGTCCACAGGGGCGGCAGTTCAGGCGTACCGGTGATGCGGGTGTAAGTGGCGGCAACATCCAGCAGTTCGGGACCGTAGATGAAATAGTAGTTCATTTCGCCGCCGCGGGCCCAGAAGCTGCAGGCGTCTTCCCGTTCCTTCCCGAAGTCGAAGATGGTGCGGAAAGTATTGTCGAAGAAAATACCATACCCGATACCGTTGTGCAGCCCGTAATAGAAGGGGATGTTACGGTACAGCGGGTCGGTGTCTTTTTGGTAACCGTAGGCGTCGGTGCCGTAGTTTTCGAGGCGCTTGCCGCGAAGGTTCAGGTCTGTGGGCTTGTCACCGAGACCGTAAAAACATTCATCTTCCTGGACGAGCTTGCTACAATAAACGATTTTACCGCCTTTTTGCAGATAGTGCTGCCAGTGAAAGCCCATTTCATCCTGATTGATCACCTTCCCGTCTTTATCGGTGATGGTGATACGCAGATTGTCCCTGGCAATGAATACTTTCAGGACGTCGGTATATATTTCAAAAGTTTCTTCCCATTCTTTAATGCCAAAGGAGATGGGGGATTCTTCGAGGGTATCGCTGGTAGCGTAGGAGAAATCACGCTGGAAAGTGCCGTCAGCAGCGTAACGGAAACGGATGATCTTGTCTGCGATCACCCTTACTTCCAAAATGGTTTCGCTGGTATAAAAACAAAAATAGTTTCCTTCTTTCTTCCATTCACGGATAGCATCAGGGTAATGTTTAATACCGTATTTACTGGACGAGGTTTCAACTTGCATAGTCTCTTTTTGTGAATCACGGGCAACAGCCTGTGTTATTACCGGATTAATTTTCCCGGCTGTTGCATGGTCTTAAATTACATAAAAAAATCAGAGTAGTACAGACATTCGCGTTAGATGCGATAATTCCTGCGTTTACGATTTAAATCACTCGTTTGACAAAAAAGAGTGAAAATTGACTTGATTAGTTAGTAACTTCATATGGTAAATGTACTTTTTGCTTTAACCTATTTTTCCGGTGCGCCTTTCCAGGAGCACCTTTTTATTTAGTGTTTTGGATTCCCCGTTTCTTATTCTACCTTTCCAAACGCGCGATGGATTTGCCCGCCAAAAATAGGCGTTTTCCATTTCCCGATTTTGCGGCGCAGTGAAATCCTTCTCCAATCTTCTGCCAGTTTTTACCACCGTCCGTAGAAATATCCGTGCCGGAGGTGCCAGTGGCCACCAGTATTTGCGGCGTGAGCCAGGCAACAGCGGACTTGAAACCGCCGGGCGCCGTTACGGGGGCGGACCAGGTACGGCCGCCATCGCCGGTAAGCAGACAGTTTTGTTGACGAATAGTGTCTTGCCTGTAATCACCGCCCACCACGATGCCGGTGCAGTTGTTCAGGAATGCCACAGAAAAGGCCCCCGTGCTGGCTTGTCCCTGCAACAACGGCAGCGGCCTGCTGTTCCAGCGGGTACCAGACAGCTGATGGAAGCGCGAGACCGTGCCGCCGGTAACAAAGACGGTCAGCCCATTGCGGGCAATGAGGCTGGTGCCGCTGGCAGCGAAAATAGATTCGCCGGAAGCGGCTTCGGGAGATTGCGCCGGTGTATCCTGTTGCCAGGTGTGGCCACCATCGTGTGTGCGGAGCACGGCAAAATGTTGTTGCAGCGGGTCGCCAATAGCGATGCCTTCCTGATCATTATAAAATGCCACAGCATCAAAGAAGATACCAGGCGTGGCGTCGAAGTACACCTGTTGCCAGGACTGGCCGCCGTCTTCGGTAAGGAATACATGCGCCGGTTCTCCGGCATTGATCACCACCGCTTTTTGGTCATTGAAGGCATAAAGGGAGCGCCAGTCGCAGCTGTCGCAGGCTTTTACCTGATGCCATTCCCAGGTGCCGCCTCCATTGATGCTGCGTCCTACCATGCCGCCCGTGCCGGAGGCCCATACAACATCATCTGTAACGGCGCTAAGGCCGCGTATGCTTTTCAGGGGCGGATGTGCCTCCAGTACATGTATTGAATAAGGCCGGTCGTTTTGTGCCGATGCCATGAGGCATAGGATTGTCAGCATCAATAATAGGAGGCTGGAGGGCAGGATTCGCTTCGCGAAAATCATCAACCGGAAGGCAATGGAAAACGGAAGTTGCCTGTAATGAGAAAGTATGGGCATTAATTATAATATTTATTTCCAATCTGTTAAACCGCAAGAAAAATACAAAATAGCTAGAAAGTGTGGCGCAGAATTATATATTTGCAAAAACAGCCTAAACCAGCTTACTGTCAATAACTAAATCAGCGTGCTTCATTCCCGCCACTTGAAAAAACTTTTTCACCTGAGCCTATGCGCCCTTCTGTTGGGTACCAGCATGCTATATGCGCAGGAGAAGCCGTATATTTTTGACAGCTACAGCGTAAATGACGGGCTTTCCCAAAGCACTGTTTTTGATATCACGCAAGATGACCAGGGGTTTCTCTGGATTGCCACCCGCGATGGCATCAACCGTTTCGACGGGTACACTTTCAACGAATACCGTTACAAGCCCAGCTCCCAGCTAAGGGCAGGAGAGGGGAAAGGAGAACTGGTACCACGCGGCAGCAATGGTAACCGGGCAGTGATCAACCGGTTTGACCTGAAAGGATACAAAGGATACTCATTCTATCGTGACAGCCGCCATCAGCTGTTGCTGGCCCATAATAATGGTATCAGCCTCTACGATAAATACCGCAATAATTTCCGCACCGTATTGGTAGACACCTCCAATGTGAATGCACAGGAACGGGATGCCAATGTCAAATTCAGGATACTGGGGGAAGACACCGCCACCCGGAGCCTCTGGGTATGGCGTCCGATGAAAGGGCTGTACGTACTGGATGACAGTACCTACGCGACCCGCCGTATTATTCTGTACCCGTCCCAGTTTCAGCGTATGGGCATCATTCCCTCCGCGCTGCTGAAAGACGGTAATACCATCTGGATGAGCGGCGACGAAGGCGAGCTGTTGGCACTGGACATTAAAACATTGCGGCTGCAAACCTACTGTCTGCCGGGTGTGGGCAAAAGCCCCATTATGCGTAACCTGAACGCGGATTCCCTGTTGATTGTCAGTGAAGGCCACATTATCGTATTTAATAAGCGCCGGAACAAATTCAGCGACCTCAGCTATGATTACCGCAATGAATGGGGCGATGCATTTACGCCCAATGTGATGGAGATCGATCATGAAGGTAACGCCTGGATCGGCGGAACGGACGGTATTCTTATCTATAGCATCGCCCGCAATGAAATTATCCGGCATATCGTCAGCTTCAATACATTTGAAACACGCTCCTTTAACCTCGTCAGCTATCTCTACCGCGATGGTTCTGATAATATGTGGGTGGGTACAGACGGAGACGGACTGAAGAAATATTCCCCGCATAAAAAGGTGTTCAACCTGTACCGTTCTCCTTATATTTCTCACAACATGGTGCAGGCGGTATATAAGCACGATGATGGAAAACTGTATGTAGGCCTGATGCGTGACGGACTGAACATCTACGGGGACCAGGGCAAGTTCCTTGAGCGTATCAGCAACGAGTTGTACCCGCATAAGTTCCCGGGCAACGATCTGGGCGCTATCTGCCGTGAAAATTTTGAACACCTGTGGCTGCATTTTGCCGGGATGCATATTGGATTGTTCAATGTACAGACCAAAGGCTTCCGGGACCTTACCGCCAAAGTGGAGGCGTTAAAACTGCCGCCGCAGAAAGATCCGTTCCCCTTCCTGTTCAAGCGCGCCAACGGGGAGTTGTATTTTAATTATGGCCGTTACCTGTTGCGTTTTGAAGAACATGGCGGGTTTGATTATACCGTGTCTGTGGTGCATGACTTCCAGGACGAATTGCTGACCACTTACTTTGAAGACCATATGGGCAATCAGTATGTGGGGACCAAGTCTGCGTTGTATATCAAACATTTGGCTGATTCGCACTGGCGGTATGTGAGACTGCCGGAAGGCACTACGGTAAAGGGTATCAACAAAACCCCGCATAAAGAGCTGCTGATAGCCACCAGTAAGGGGCTGTTTGTATACGATGCTTCAGAGCGGTTAAAAACGCATTATAACAGTTACGACTATCCGAAACTGATCAATGATTACATGTACGGCGTGTTACTGGATGATAAAGACCGTATCTGGGTGAGCCACAACAAAGGTGTTACACAGATCAATCCGGTAACCCGGGAGATCACCACGTTTAACCATGAAGACGGGCTGCAGTCCAACGAGTTCAATACCGGCGCCTTCTATAAGTCTATTGACGGCGAGTTGTTTTTTGGCGGTACCCGTGGCGTGAATGGTTTTTATCCGAAAGATTTCCGGAAAAACCCGTTCAATTCCAAGGTGATCATCCGCAGGATGGAAGTGCTGGACAAGCCCTATGAGTCAGATACGGCGATATCACTGTTGAAGCGGGTAGAGCTGCCATACAATCAGAATACCATCGCCATAGAGTTTGTGCCGCTGGAATATACCAATCCGTTGAAAAACAAGGTGCAGTATAAGCTGGAGGGTGCTGATGAAGACTGGGTGGAGGCCGGCGCGTTCCGGATGGCGCGTTATACGAATCTTCATCCGGGCAGTTATGTATTTAAAGTAAAGGCCTCTAACAATGATGACAGCTGGAATACTACGCCTACTATGCTGGAGATACAGATCAGGATACCGTTCTGGCAATCGTTGTGGTTTAGATTTTTATTGTTGTTGTTGCTGTTAGGCATTGCATATTATTTTTCTACGTTGTATCTTGATTATAAAATAAGGCATGAGAAGCTGAAACTGGAAAAGGAGCAGGCAGTAGATCAGGAGCGGGCGCGCATTTCCAGTGACATGCACGATGATTTGGGGTCTGGTTTGTCCACGATCAGGCTGCTGAGCGAAATAGCCAAAAGAAAGATACCGGATACATCACAAACGAAAGAGATTGAGCGAATCAGTGAAACCGCCGGGGAGATGATCGACAAGATGAGTGAAATCATCTGGGCGATGAATTCCTCCAATGATTCCCTGGCCAATCTGATCGCGTATATGCGCAGTTTTGCTGCCGATTTCCTGGAGCATGCGCACATCTCGCATCAGTTTTTCTTCCCTGAAGTTATCCCGGACATCAAACTTAGCGGCGGTACGCGGCGGAACATTTATCTGGCCGTGAAGGAATCATTGCATAATGTGATGAAACATGCGAAGGCCAGTGAGGTAATCATAGAAGTGAAAATGCATAAAAACATGACGATCATGATCAAAGACAATGGCAAAGGGTTTGACCAGGAGAAAGTCCGTTTGTTTGGCAATGGCTTGAAAAATATTCAGAAACGGATGATGGCAGTGGGCGGTAATGCAGATATCACTTCCAACAATGGGACAATAGTTTTTCTCGATATCCCACTAAATTAACATACATTTGTTTTAAGTAACATTTAAGTGTTATAATTCCTATAAACATGACGGTATACTCAAAGAAGAAGTCCCAGGATAACATGGACATCATTTCTATTGCGATAGTAGAAGATAACCATGATATCCGCACGGCTATGGAATTGCTGATTAATGGTTCTGACGGTTATGCCTGTGTTGGCACCTTCAATAATGCAGAAACCGCACTGGAGCAAATCCCTCAACTGCTGCCCAACGTAGTACTGATGGATTTTAATCTTCCCGGTGGGATGAATGGTATTGAATGTATTGCCCGGTTGAAAGCAGAGTACCAGGATATGCAGTTTATGATGCTCACTGTATATGAAGATGACGACAAAATTTTCATGGCACTGGAAGCCGGTGCAAGTGGGTACATCCTCAAAAAAACCTCTCCCGGTGAGCTTTTGGAAGCCATCAGGGACCTGCATGAAGGCGGTTCGCCTATGAGCTCGCAGATTGCCAGAAGGGTAGTGGCCTTTTTTCAGAAACAAGCCAAACCTAATCCGGCTCTGGAAGCACTGACCACGCGTGAAAAAGAAATTCTGGACCAGTTGTCCAAAGGTTTCCTGTATAAGGAAATTGCCAGCAATCTGTTTATCAGTATAGAAACAGTAAGAAGGCACGTTCATAATATTTATGAGAAACTGCACGTCCGTAGCAGGACTGATGCGGTAAATAAATACTACAACCGCTAAACATATCATGGGCGGGCCTGAAGCCACTAAGGCTTTCAGGCCCGCCCAATTTTATTTAAACGATATTACGCCCCAGTCTTCATCTGCCTCCCGTATTTCTTATATACTGTCCTGCAGAAAACTATTCATGAAATAACTTTTACATGATAATATCATTTTATTATTAATGTGTTGGCTGTAAGCGCCTAAAATTGGTTAATTTGCAGGTTTGGTAATTAATAAACACAGAAAATGGCAATTGAAGAGAACAGGGATGCCAACTTGAGCGGAGATCCATATGAGAATTTTCGGGCGTTATTGCAACAGTCTATCGTCTCTCCTACAATCTATACCTTTAAGTTCATCGTGAAGGCAGAGGAAGAAAAGATCGCTGCGTTGAAATCGGTATTTGCCGGTACTCCGGCGGAGATCACTGCCATCAATTCATCTAACGGGAAATACAGGTCATTTACCATAAAGCTGCTGGTGCAGAACGAAGAAGAAGTGATCAGCTATTACAAGGAAGTGTCGAAGATCGACTCTGTCATTATGTTATAAAGACCATACGTTTTAATTTTTTATAAGTGAAGCGATTATTGTTCTACTTTCCGGTCAACCCACTGGCGAAAAATGCAGGCAATGTGACCAGGGCTTTAGGTTTCCTGGAATATTTCAAAAAAAGAAACCTGGAAGTCGATTTTGTATCTGAAAAACACTGGGGTACGTTTACTGATGAAGGGACCGCCGGGTTGAAAGCAACAGGCCTGGTAAATGAAGTATACCTGTTGGAAAGAAAACCGAAGAAAGGAAATCCCGTTTCTTATTTTTTTGGATATAAACTCCCGAACAAATCATTAATCAGGAAGACCAGTCCGAAAGGGGGGATTCTTAACCGTGTAACTTTACATCTGCAGCAGCAGTTCAATGAAGTGCTTTCCCGGAAGCATTACGATTATATTATCATCAGCTACGCTTTCTGGGCCGACCTGATCTATAAAAATCCCCTTGCTGCCAAATCGCTGACCATCATAGATACACATGACCTGGAGTCCTCGCTGCTCCAGCATGAGCCGGGGTTTGACGTAAGTGTGGCGCTGGGCGATGAGTTAAGGCGCCTGGAGCTTTATGACCAGGTATGGGCCATTTCGCCGGAAGAGAGTTATTTCTTCTCCCAGTTTCTTGGCGACCGCGTAAAATACATTCCCATGATGCTGCCTGATCCCATACCCGTCAGCAGCAAGGCGACGCCGGAATATGATCTTGTGTATGTAGCCAGTGACAACGCTAAAAATATTATGTCGGCCGCCTGGTTCTTCAGTGAAGTGTATCCATTGCTGTCTCCTGATATCAGGCTGGCAGTGGTAGGCACCATTACCGCCCATGTGCCCAAAGACCTGCCAAATGTAACGCTCGTTCCTTACGTTCAGCACCTGGAAACGATGTATGTCAATGCCCGTGTGGCTTTGTCACCCATGCTGGAGGGAACAGGCGTGAAGGTAAAAGTGGTGGAAGCGCTGTCGCACGGCCTGCCGGTAGTATGTACGGAAAGAGGAACGGACGGCTTACCGTTTAAAAGCAATAACGGCTGCCTGGTGGCTGAAACGCCCGGCCAGTTTGCACAGTTCGTAGAGCAGCTTTTGCAGGACCATGATTTCTATAAAAAACAGTGTGAGATGGCGAAGAATACTTTCCTGCAATGTTTCTCCGCTGAAGAAGTTTCCAAACGCCTGGACGCAGCCTTGTCAATTACCGGATGAGGGCCGGTCGAACGCGTATTTTTTTTCGTAAGTCCTGAAGTAGCGGTCAGCCAGCCGCGGACTGATCCTGCTCAGGAATAAGCCGATATGAAGAACAGGGACTCTTTTTCTGTAGGTCTTGAAGAGGGAGGCTCTTTCCCATCCCAGGTCGGCACTGTGTTTTTGCAGCAATTTTATAAAGGCGCGGTATGCTTCTTTTGTAGCAACATGGCTGTACCGGTACAATTCGAAATAACCACCGTAAATAATCACACGGGCATTATGGTAACGGCTGAAATCATTGCGGTACCTGGACCATACCCCTTTGGAAAGAAGAAATGATTTCATTTGCTGGTCTGCCTGATAAAAGAGCGCAACTTTATCTGCCCTGAAACCGCTGTTCATGGTAGACGCTTCTCCTTCTGTTCCCCTTTGAAGATAGTAGTAGAAATAACCGCTGATACAGGTCAGCCTGGTAGCGTGATAAACCGCTTCCAGCATAAAAGGGGAGTCTTCGAAAATACGTTGACGGAACCGGATATGATGTGTTTCAATCAGTGAGCGTTTGTACAGCTTGCCCAGTGTGGCGGTGTTCACTGCATCTTTCCTCACGGTGTTTTCCGCAAGGAAACAGGAAACGAGGTCTTCATGGAAGACAGCCGGGTCGTATTCAAATTTATACAGTTCTTCCAGCTTGCCATCGGCTTGCTTTTTTACGCTTTTGTAGCCAAAACAAACTATATCTGCGTTTTCCTTCAACGCCGCTTCCACTGCCCGTTCCAGGGTGACGGGGTCCAGCCAGTCGTCGCCATCCAGGAAGAGGACGAATTCGCCGGTTGCGTTATCCAGCCCGTTGTTCCGGGCGGCACCCTGTCCTGCGTTTTCCTGGTGCAGGGACCTGATATTCGGGTATTTCTCCGCTGCGGCCTTGAGTATCTCCGCTGAGTTGTCCGTTGAACCATCATTCACAAAGAGCAGCTCCGTATTGGGATAGGTTTGCCCCACCAGCGACTGGATGGTGGTTTCCAGATATGGAGCGAGGTTATAGACCGGTATGATGACTGTTACTGGCGGAGATGGCATGCTGAAATATTTTATGGCTGGTTAACCTTTAATGCGGCATCAATTCGTTGGTACACTTTTTCTGCTGCAAATGTTTTCCTGAAAGAGGCGGCGCTCCATGCACTTTGTTCTGCAAACAGTGCGGGATCGGTCAGCAGGCGGGTGATGTGATCTGCAAACCCGGCAGGGCTTTCCGATACGAGGCAGCCATTGTCGGTTTTTTCCGGCAGCCCGTCCAGTCCCCGTTCGTTGCAAACAACGGGCTTTCCGTAAGAGAAGGCTTCCAGTACTTTTATTTTGACGCCCGTGCCGGCCAACATAGGACATATCACTACTTTCGAAGCCAGGTAATAATCGCTCAGGTCTTCCACGAATGGAAGGTAAGTGACATTACTGAGGCCTTGAGGAATATGTGCATTGATCTTGCCTATGATGCAGAGGCGGTACGACTGTGGCAATAAGGGGTATACCTTATCAAAAAACCAGGCGGCTGATTTTTTATTGTTTTCATTATCTGATGCCACATAGATAATATCGTATTTCTTTTCTGTCCGGCCATCGTCTTGCCTTGGCTCTTCTACCATGGTAGGGATGTAGAGCGTTTCTTTCCGAATGAACTGGCTGAAAAAATAATTCTCCTCGCCCGAACAGGCCCATATCTGGTCGTACAGGGAAAGTCTTCTGATCTCGTCTCCGAGGGCGGCGCCTACGTTCACGTTTTTATCCAGCTGGTGTTGTGAGGCCATCAGGTCATGCGTGTCCATGATGGTGCAGGCACCGTTGATAAATGGGTTGTCTTTGATCAGATCTGCATAATAGGCATAGGAGATAATGATATAGTCATATTTATTTTGCTGAAGCAGTTTGTCGAATTCCCTGCGCAGGTGCAGATTCACCAGGTTGGGCAGGCCACCTTTTATGGGATTGAGCTTGCGGTTGAACAGCATGTGCGGCAACTTGTACTGGAAAAAGTAAACAAGCGGATTTTTTTTGGGTGGCTTACGGGACCAGAACCAGGCATTTTCTACAAACCCGCTGTTTCTCACCATGTCCATTTCTTCAGGTGTAATTTTCTCCCAGTCGCCCTGGCGGGACACCAGGTCTACTTTCATGCCCCTGCTCTTAAAATACCGGAGAAGGGTGATGGCCCGGGTTTGGGCGCCACTTTGCCTGCCGATAGGATTATAAGGGAAGAAGTATAAAACGCGTTGCTGTTTAGCCATGCTGATGGTGATTTTACAAGATGAGTGTTAGTTGGCGCTGGTGTAGTTGAGTGCTTTGTCCAGTTTTTTGTATACGTTGGCTGCTGCGAAATTATTCCTGAAGGAAGCGGCACTCAGTTCGCTTTGTGTTGCATGAAAGGCCTTGTCTTCCAGCAATTTCAGTATATAACCGGCAAACTCGCGCGGGTCCTGTGTTACGAGGCAGCCGCAATTATTTTTGTCCGGCAGTCCGTCCATGCCTCTTTCGTTACATACAACAGGCAGTCCGAATAACATGGCTTCCACCACTTTTATTTTCACGCCGGTTCCGGAAAGCATAGGACATATCACTACTTTCGACGCCAGGTAATATTCGCTGAGGTCTTCTGCAAATGGTACCAGCGTAATATTTTTATGGCCGCCAGGAATAAAACGGCAGATTGATCCAACCACACAAAGCGTGACGTGGTCAGGAATCAAGGGAAATACCTGTTTGAAGAACCAGTCAGCCGCCGCAAGATTGTGCGGGTTATGCGAGGCTACATAGATCAGGTCGTATTTCACGGGAACATCCTTTTTTATATTCGCCGGTTCTTCCACCATGGTCGGAATATATTTCACCTGGTTTTTCAGGAACTGGCTGAAGAAATAGTTTTCTTCCGGAGAGCATAGCCAAACCTGGTCGAACCGCGATAATCTTTTTAATTCGTCACCCAACGCTATGCCACGTTCCACGCCTTTGTCGTGTTGGTGTTGCGCGGCCAGCAGATCGTGCGTGTCGGCGATGGTAACGGCATTTCCTATGCGTGGGTTGTCTTTTATAAGGTCAGCCCAGTAAGCATAACTGACAATGATATAATCGTACTGGTATTGTTCCAGTATGTTGTTGAATTTCTCCTGTAGATAAGGGCTTACGTGGTTAGGGATTGCGCCTTTTACACGGTGCAGCAGTTTGGGTATTTTATACGAGAAAAAGTATTGAAGGAAATTTTTCTTGGCCGGTTTTCTTGGATAAAACCATGCGTTCCTGACTTGTCCGCTTTCTTTGAATGCTTTGATATTTTCCGCTGAGGTCACGCCCCAATAGTCGGTCAGCGAAAAAAAATCAACCTCCATGCCCCGTTCCTTAAAATACTGTAGCAACGTAATTACACGGGTTTGTGCGCCGCTGGTTTTTTCTATCGGATTTAAAGGAAAAGTGAAAAGGACTTTACTCATGTCAGGCTTGCGATAAATTCGCGGCAAAGCTAGAGAAAATAAGTTAAATATTCTAAATGTTTGTTTTATAATTTGTTAGATATGTGTATTGATTTAATAATATACTTTTCCAGTGGAATACCAGAAGTGAGGGAACGATCTTGACAATGATCGGGTGAGTATATTAAAACGAAGACGGGGTGCAGAAGTTACAGGTAAAGGTGATTTACCGGTCAAATAAAATTGGGCGTATGGGAAGACCCCTTTAAGACTTTCCCGTACGCCCTTTATAGTTCTTTACTTCGTTGCGTGTTTGCGCAACAAGTGAGCACAGAGTACCACTGCGGCAATGATAAGACATGCCGTTTTGAATAACAGACCAGTTTTCATAGGATGGGATTGTATGGTTAAATAATTTTTCCCTGTGTACAAAAACATGACACTCCTCTGAAGGCGATAGCCAGACTGATGCTCTTTTGCTGATAGTAATGTAGGAAGACCTTGCTGTGTGTGACAGATTACCGCATCATTTGCCAGGAATCAAATTTCCGGATGAGGCGGAGGAATTTATTACCGATATTGTTTTCCTGTTCCCGGCGAATCATGTAAGTTGCGATAACTGCCGCGACCAGGGCGATTAAAACGAGAATGATAAAAAGTGTTTTCATAAGGACATAGGTTAGGATGTTTTCAATAAGTGTGTGTCTTGAGTAAATATAATGAATTATTTAAATAAAAAATATTTTTTATAGAAATTATTGAATAACCCAATGGAAAAATATGATAATATATAGATGTCCTCCTTCTTACCCCAAAATTTAACATGATCAATACATTGATAATTAATAATCTAGACATATTGTATAACTAATACTTGGGATGATTCACTGAATCCTTTATTTTTGCCAGCAATCGGATTTTGCTAAAAGATTTAGTATCCTTGCAGCAGCTTTTTAAACCCTAGGAAAATAAATATTTAGGAAACTTTAATATAATATGGCAAACACGGATAAGACGGATAACAAAGATCTATTTGCTTCCTATACGGAAGACTCCATACGGTCACTGGACTGGCGGGAGCATATCCGGCTCCGTCCAGGTATGTACATCGGTAAGCTGGGCGACGGTTCCAGCATGGACGACGGTATTTACATCCTGCTGAAGGAGGTGGCCGACAACTGTATCGATGAGCATACCATGGGCTTTGGCAAGCAGATAGACCTGAAAGTGACCGAGCACAATGTGACTGTGCGCGACTTTGGTCGTGGCATTCCACTGGGCAAGGTGGTAGACGTGGTGAGTAAGATTAATACCGGCGCCAAATACGATAGCAAAGCCTTTCAGAAATCTGTAGGCCTTAACGGGGTGGGTACCAAAGCGGTGAACGCCCTCTCCAGCTATTTCCGCGTGCAGTCAGTGCGTGATGGCCGCATGAAAGTGGCAGAGTTTGAACGTGGCGTACTGATCAAGGAACACAAGGAAACCGCCACTTCCGAACCTAATGGGACACTGGTGACCTTTACACCGGACGATACCGTTTTCAAAAACTATCGTTTCATCCCCGAATTCCTGGAAAACCAGATCTGGAACTACTGCTTCCTGAATGCCGGCCTGACAGTGAATTTCAACGGGAAAAAATACCTCTCCAAAAATGGCCTGCTGGACCTGCTGCAGCGTAAAACCAACGAGGAAGACCTGCGCTATCCCATCATCCACCTGAAAGGAGAAGACATTGAAGTGGCCATCACCCACGAAAACCAATACGGTGAGGAATACTATTCCTTCGTCAACGGTCAGCATACTACCCAGGGCGGTACGCACCTGGCGGCTTTCCGTGAGGCTTTCGTGAAAACGGTGCGTGACTTCTACAAAAAAGATTACGAAGCCACCGATATCCGGTCATCCATCTGTGCGGCTGTTTCCGTTCGGGTACAGGAACCGGTGTTCGAATCCCAGACCAAAACCAAATTGGGCTCCCAGGTGGTATTTGAAGGCGGTCCTTCTGTCAAGGCGTTTATACTGGACTTCCTGTCCAAACACCTGGACGACTTCCTGCATCGCAATCCTGCTGTGGCCGATGCCATGAAGAAACGCATCGAGCAGAGCGAACGCGAAAGGAAAGAACTGGCCGGCATTAAAAAACTGGCCAACGAAAGAGCGAAAAAAGCCAACCTGCATAACCGCAAACTGCGTGACTGCCGTTTTCACCTCAACGATGAATTCACCGGCAAAGAGAAAGCTGAACTGGAAACAAAACGACTGGAAACTACCATCTTCATTACGGAAGGTGATTCCGCCAGCGGTTCCATCACCAAATCCCGCAACGTGGAAACACAGGCGGTGTTCAGCTTACGGGGTAAACCGCTGAACAGTTTCGGCCTCACCAAGAAGATCGTATACGAAAACGAGGAGTTTAACCTGCTGCAGCACGCCCTCAATATTGAAGAAGGGCTGGAAGGGCTGCGCTACAACAACATCGTGGTAGCTACCGATGCCGACGTGGACGGTATGCACATCCGCCTGCTGATACTGACTTTCTTCCTGCAGTTTTTCCCTGACCTGGTGAAAAACGGGCACGTATATATCCTGGAAACGCCGCTGTTCCGCGTACGCAACAAACAGCAAACCATTTACTGTTATTCCGAAGAGGAGAAACAGAAAGCGGTGAAAAAGCTGGGGAACAAACCAGAGATCACCCGGTTTAAAGGATTGGGTGAAATTTCCCCGGACGAATTTGGCCGCTTCATTGGTGACGATATCCGCATAGAGCCGATCATCCTGTCTAAAGACATTCACATCCAGAAGTTACTGGAATACTACATGGGCAAAAACACCCAGGCCAGACAGGAATTCATCATCAACAACCTGCGGTACGAAAAGGACCTGATTGAAGAAGAAATTTAAATAAACGAAGATGGGGCTTTTACACATTGTGTTTGGCGAGGCATCTGTACCGGTTTTGACAGAAGCCGTCAACATGGACGAAAAAATGCAGGGCGAACTGCTTTGCTTTGAAGACGACCTGTCTGTTGGCCCGTTGTTTATACTGGACACCAAAGAAGGACAAGCCAACCGTCGCCAGTGGTGGCAACAGCTGGCGGCTGTTCCGCAGGCGCCGGTGCAGCAACCGGAGTTAACACCGGAAACAACCGGGCAGGAAGCTCCTGTAGCGCCGGCCGTGGAAGAAGCGCCCGGCGACGCAGACAGGCTGAAAGCCCTGAAAACACAACTGAAAGAAGAACAAGACCTCGAAGTATGGATATGGGCAGGTCAGAATGCCCGCGATGTATGCGGTTATTACTGGCTGGTAAGCCAGCTGTATGATTTCGCAGGCCGCATCTATATCATCTACCTGAACAACCTGCCTTTCCTCAATGAAAAAGGCGCTGTTTTTTATCCTACCCATCTGCACCAGATATTGCCTAAAGAATATCTTAAAGCAAAAAAACTCGCCAGGGCTATCTCCCTCGCGGAGTTTGAACTGGACGGGGAAGAGTGGCACCGCCTTATGAATGAAAACGCCGGTATCCGGATGCTGGAAGGCGGAAAAAAAATCAAGGGAGAACCTACGCTGTTTTATGACAAGGAGCTGCTGGCACAAACCGGTAAAGAGTTTGTCAAAGCGTGGCGTGTGGTACAACAGGTTACCGGTAAACTGAAATATCCGGTGATGGACCAATTCCTGGGATGGCGCCTGAAAGAACTGGTGAAAGAGGGTAAAGTGGAAAGCAAAGGAGACCTGAAAACAATTCGTGACTTTGAAGTGAAGCTGCCGGGAGAAGACAATAACACTGCAAATCCTGTAACGGAATGATAAAAGTAACAACCCTGTCTCTCGCCGGGGAAGACGACCGGGGAAGCAACTATCTCTGGGACTGTACCCGCACCGGGGAATTTATGCTCTGTTACCGGCATGCCGGCAGTAGCAGCGGCCAGCATTACCATACCGGCATCAGCGACAACAAAAATCCGGAGATCATGTTCCTGCTCACCGGTAAAGCGCTGATCCACTGGTGCCCGGTAGGAGGAGATGAAATCCGTACCATCGAAGTAGTGGCGCCGGCCCGCGTGGAAGTGCCTGTCAACATATGGCACCAGCTGATCGCCGAAACGGACTGCTGCTTTATAGAACTGAACTCCATGGCCGATGTACAGAAAGACAGCGTACGTGTCTGGAGAACAGATCTTGAAAAAATGTTTATCGAAAAATAGTAAGCGTATTATACATGGATATTGAAAATACAACATCAGACGAATCGCTGCATAATATCACCCACGTGGGTGGCATGTATGAAAGCTGGTTTCTGGACTATGCATCCTATGTAATCCTGGAGCGCGCCGTACCCAGCGTGGAAGACGGACTGAAACCCGTACAGCGCCGTATCCTCCATGCCATGAAAGAAATGGACGATGGCCGTTTTAATAAAGTGGCCAACGTGATCGGGCAAACCATGCAGTACCATCCGCATGGCGACGCCTCCATCAGCGATGCCATCGTAAACCTCGGCCAGAAAGACCTGATGATAGACACGCAGGGTAACTGGGGCGATGTGCGCACAGGCGACGATGCGGCGGCGGCAAGATACATCGAGGCACGCCTCTCCAAGTTCGCACTGGACGTGGCTTTTAATCCCAAAACGACTACCTGGCAGCTGAGCTATGACGGCCGTAAAAACGAACCGCTGGCCCTGCCGATGAAGTTCCCGCTGCTGCTGGCACAGGGTGCTGAAGGTATCGCGGTGGGATTGTCCACCAAAATATTGCCGCACAACTTCAACGAGCTGATAGACGCTTCCATCAAATATCTTAAAGGAAAGAAATTTGAACTGTTCCCCGACTTCGCTACCGGCGGTATGATCGACGTGGCCGCCTATAACGACGGTAAACGCGGTGGCAAGGTAAGGGTGCGCGCGCACATCGAGGAGAAAGATAAAAAGACGCTGCTGGTCAAAGACGTGCCTTATGGCATCACTACCACTCAGCTGATGGAGTCTATTGTAAAGGCAAACGACAGCGGCAAAATCAAAATCCGTAAAGTGGTGGACAATACCGCCGCTGAAGTGGAAATTGAAGTGCAGCTGGCGCCCGGCATCTCTCCGGACATCACCATCGACGCGCTCTACGCATTTACGGACTGTGAAATATCCATTTCACCCAACGCCTGCGTGATCGTTGATGATAAACCACACTTCCTGACCGCTTCCGAACTGTTGAAAGCATCTGCCGACTTCACCAAAGAACTGCTGAGACAGGAACTGGAAATCAGGCTGGCAGAACTCCAGGACAAATGGCATTACACCTCCCTTGAAAAAATCTTCTTTGAAAAAGGGATTTACAAGGAACTGGAACAAAAGCATAAAGACTGGGAAACAGTGCTGAATGCGATTGATAAAGGTTTCGCTCCGTATAAAAAACAACTGAAACGCGACATCACCCGTGAAGATATTGTGAAACTCACGGAGAAGCCTGTACGCCGTATTTACCGCCTCGATATCAATGAACTGAACGAACAGATCAAAGGCCTCGAAGCCGACATCAAACAGGTGAAAAACGACCTGCAAAACCTGGTGGACTACGCTGTGTCCTACTATGAAGGACTGCAGAAGAAATATGGCAAAGGCCGCGAACGTAAAACGGAAATTAAAACCTTTGATACCATCCAGGTACAACAGGTGGCCATCGCCAATACCAAGATATACGTAAACCGTGCAGACGGCTTCATCGGCACGTCCCTCAAGAAAGACGAGTTTGTGGCTGACTGCTCCGATCTCGACAATATCATCGTATTCCGCCGCGATGGTAAGATGATGGTCACCAAAGTGGCCGACAAAACCTTTGTGGGCAAGGATATCATTCATGTGGACGTGTTCCGCAAGAACGATGAACGCACGACCTACAACATGATTTATGTGGAAGGTAAAACAGGCGTAAGCTACGCCAAACGCTTCAACGTTACCGGTGTTACCCGTGACAAAGAATATGACCTGGCACATAAAGGAGAGAAAAATTCCAAGGTCCACTATTTCTCAGCCAATCCGAACGGGGAAGCGGAAGTGGTCACTATCAAACTGAGCCCCAATTGCTCCGCCCGTAACAAGGAATTTGACCTGTTCTTTGAAACCATTGCTATCAAAGGCCGTAGCTCTATGGGCAACCAGGTGACCAAATACCCGATCCGTGGCGTGAAATTTAAAGAGAAAGGCGTGTCCACCCTGGCCGGCCAGAAAATCTGGTACGATTCAGAAACAGGCCGCCTGAATACAGAAGAGAGAGGCGTGTACATCGGCAGCTTTGAAGGAGACGATAAAATATTCGTGGCTTTCAAAAATGGCACTTACGAGCTGACAAACTTTGAGCTCACCAACCGTTATGAATCCAACGATGTGGTGTATATCGAGAAATTCAACCCGGAAAAAATCGTAACGGCTATTTACTTTGACGCCGATAAAAAGCAGTTCAACGTAAAACGTTTCCGTATTGAAACACAGACCTTAAACAATAAATTCCTGTTCATTAAGGAGGGTAACGGCAACTACCTGGAAATGGTGACCACCCACACACAACCGGTGGTGTTGCTGAAAACCGGCAAGAAACGCAGCCCAGAAGAAGAGGAGATCGATCTTTCCGAATTTGTGGAAGTGACCGGCTGGAGAACAGTAGGTACGCGTATTGCAGGAGAAGACCTCATCAGCGCCGAGTTGTTGTCTGAGGATGAAGACCCCGACCCGAATGATGACTCACAGGTGCAAGGTGAGCTGTTCTAAATTTTGCGATTTTTTGATTTCGAAAATCATCAGAGCGAATAAAAAAAGAAGACCAAAGCGAGTGAATCGCTTTGGTCTTCTTTTTTATTATCATCCACGAAATCAAAAAATCGCAAATCAAAGAATCCCTAAATAGCTATTGTTTCTTTTTCGCGGGTTGTTTGTTGTTTTGCTCCGTTTGATAATCCTCTGCGGAACGCGGGTTGGTCATGCTTTTCTTTTTCTGGTCCAGCGGTTGTGGCACCGGCGCACCTTTACCTAATGGAATAGCGTCATGGAATATTTTGTTGACGTGCGTCCATTTCCCGCCTTTCCATTTAAAGCCTTCGTAATCCATATCTGATACGTAGGTGTATTTTTTTGCCGGCTCATTGGTTTCGGATATCAGGTGATCAAATACGATCATGTCCAGTTCCTTGTTGTAGTTGAGCGTGGCGGTGCTTTCCTTTTTATATTCAAGGATAAAGCGGTTCCGGGTCGGTTTGGGCACGGAGTCTTCCGCATAGCTGAAGAAGGGGCCGCCGAAAACCGGCGTGCCATTTTTAAAGGTGAGCATTTCCACCAGTTTTTTCTGGCTGCGGGGATTATTGGCGTCCCAGCCGAAGAGCGTGTAATACTCCTGGTTAAAATAGTGCCGTTGTGCGATGTTATAATACAGGCAGCCGTACCAGGCTTTGTTGCCGGCGATAGTGTCCGTATTCGTGATATAATCGGATATGTCAAACAGCGGGAACAGCTTCAGTTGGCCATCCGGCGTATTCATCTGAATGGCGCCATAGTGGCGGTAGAAGCCTGTTTCCCTTTCCAGGGCCCAGGTGAAAATACGGAAGCTGCTGTCTTGCGGATATTGTATAGACACGGTACGCAGGGAGTCGAACGGAAACCGGAACGAGTAAGGTGTTTTAAGGGCACGTACCAGTGCCGGGATAAACTGTTCAGTCGCGGCTTCCCTGCCGGCGTCGCCTTTCCCGGCGAATATTTCCCGGCTGAGCTGCTGCAACGTGTCCTGATCTTTCCGCAGGCGTGCATAGCCGGCAGCATCAGGCCTTTGCGCCCATATACCGGCGGTTGGTACAAGGAATAGCAGTGACAGTATTATTTTTTTTATCATATCTATAATACGGTTCTGGCTTTAAATTATTGTATGTCTTGTGCAAACCGCAGCAGGTCGGGATATTTTTTATCGATCAGCGGATGGGGAAAAGGCGTATCCGGCAGGGTAGAGGCGATAAACACGGTCTGCATACCGGCGTTACGGCCAAACTGCATATCGCTGAGGGTATTGCCTGCCATGACGGCTTTGGTGAAATCAATTTCCGGGAAATCGTTTTTCGCCTGCGTGGCCATGCCGGCGTTGGGTTTGCGGCATGGGCTGTTGCTCTCCACGTCGGGGCAGAAATAGATGTGGTCTATCCGGCCACCTGCCTGTTGGATGGCGGCCAGCATTTGCGCATGGATTTCCTGCAGGCCGTCAATGGTGAGCAGTCCCCGTCCGATACAACGCTGGTTGGTCACCACAAAAATCCGTTCAAAGCGTTGGGACAGCAGGGGCATGGCTTCCAGCACGCCTTCGCTGAAGCGGAACATGCCGGGATTGAGCACGTACCCGTCTTTTATTTCATCATTGATAACACCGTCCCGGTCAAGAAAAAGGTACATATCTATATTTTGGAAAAATGATCGATCGCCTTGTTATAGTCTTCCGGTATACCGATGTCGATAAAATAGGTATCGCTGATATAGCCGTTGAGGTTACCCTGGGCGGCCTGTGGTTCGAGCACTGTTTGTTCGAAAGAGAATTTCACCGGCAGGGACAGGCTTTGAAGGAAAGCGGCGCTGGTCAGGTAGATGCCGCCGTTGATCAGGCCCTGGTCGCAGTATCGTTTTTCCCGGAACGCCTCTATTTTATTGCCGGCGCTGAGCACAATGCTGCCGTAGCGGTCAAACTGCTGCATGGGCTTTAGCGCCAGCGTGAGCGGGCTTGGGTTGTTGCGGTTGAACCGGACCATTGCCAGCAGGTCCACGTCGAAGAAGGTATCACCGTTGACGATGAACAGCTGATCGCCTTCCAGCAGCGGCAGGGCATGCAGGATGCCGCCGCCGGTGCCGAGTGGTTCCTGTTCCACGCTGAAGGATACACGTAGCGGCAGTGGTGTTTGCCGGCACCAGGCGATCACTTGTTCAGACAGGTAGCCGAGTGACAGCACCACATGGCGGATGCCTTGCTGGTGCAGGTATTGTAGCAGGAAGTACAGAAAAGGTTTATCACCGATGGGCGCCATGCATTTGGGCTTGTCGGCTACGGCGCTACGCAGGCGTGTGCCCAGGCCTCCGGCCAGTACGATACATTCCATACTCATTCGCCAAAGAGGTTATTTTCCACTATTTCGCAGATGATGTGGCCTACCGTGATGTGGGCTTCCTGGATACGGGGCGTATCAGTGGAAGGGATATTGATCAGGTAGTCGCTGCCATCTTTCATTTTGCCGCCGGTGGCGCCGGTGAAGCTTACTATTGTCATGCCTTTTTCCCGTGCCACTTTCATGGCTTCGAGGATATTGGCGGAGTTGCCGGAGGTGGAAAGTCCTACCAGCACATCGCCGGGCTGGCCCATACCACGCAGCATGCGGGCATATACATGTTCATAGCCATAGTCGTTGCCTACGGCGGTCATATAAGAGGTATTGCAATGCAGGGCTTCTGCATAAAGCGGTTCACGGTCTTTATAAAAACGGCCGGAGAATTCTGCGGCCAGGTGCTGTGCATCGGCAGCGCTGCCACCGTTGCCGCAGAACAGCACTTTGTGGCCCTGTTTCAGGCTGAGGCCGATCACTTCGGCTACCTGCTGTATAGTATGTAACAGCCTTTCATCCTGACAAATAGCTTCTTTCACGGCAATGCTCTCACGGATGGTCTGGGCGATTTTTGTTTTCATGTCGGATTGTTTTAAAATTAGATACTCCAGGTTTGAATACCATGATGGGTGAAGGTATAACGTTTTACATCGCCGCCAAAGCTGCTGAGGGCGTCTACTACTTTAAAACGGGTGTTTTTCGGGCAGTAGAAGATCATAAAACCGCCGCCTCCGGCACCGGAGATCTTGCCGCCGCTGGCGCCTGCCTTGCGGGCCGCTTCGTAGATCTCATCGAGCTGGGGGTTGGTGATACCTTTGGCCATCTGTTTTTTATATTCAAAACCGTAGTTGAGGATTTCTCCTATTTTATCGATGGAGCCGCGCAAAAGGGCCTCTTTCATCATCACGGCCTGTTCCTTCAGGTGGTGCATGGCCGCAATGGAGTCGTCCTTTTTGTCGTTCACGTTTTTCTGTTGTTCGGAGATGATCGTGGAAGACAACCTGCTGGTGGAGGTGTAAAACAACACGAGATTGTTTTCCAGCTCATGCAGATGTACTTCTTTGATACGCAGCGGGTTCACGATCACTTTATCGCCACCATAGAACTCCATGAAGTTCACGCCGCCGAAAGTGGCCGCATATTGGTCCTGTTTGCCACCGGCCTGTTGCAGGTCTTCCCGCTCAATGGAATAGGCGAGGTGTGCCATATCGTATTCTCCCAATGGCAGTTTGAGCCATTCGGCGAAGGCGCCGAGCACGGCTACTACCAGGGTGGAGGAGGTGCCCAGTCCGGAGCCGGGAGGAGCGTCTACGTAGGTAGTGAGCCTGAAACCGGAAGAGGGCAGGCCACCATAGTCTTTTTGTACTCTGTTGATAACGCCCTTGAGGATGTCCAGTTTGCCGTCTAACGGCAGCGGGTATACGGCGTCGTAACTCAGTTGTTCTTTTCTGTCGGCGGATTCAAAAATGATTTTTCCATCAGACAATGGTTCTATGGAAGCGCGGGCATACAACGAGATAGTAACGTTGAGAATGGCGCCGCCATACAGGTCGGAATACGGGCTTACATCGGTGCCTCCACCGGCCAGGCCTATACGTAATGGTGCTTTACTTCTGTAGATCAATTTTTTTACTTTTTAAGCGGATGATCAGGATGCTGCTAATGTATGAATTTCCCGGGCGAGGCGCGACCAGGAGTATTGTTGTTTTTCCAGTTGCAGGGCAGCGGTCATATCCGCTTCCCGGTTGTCGATGAAATATTTTTCGATGGCTGCGGCGATGGACGCTGGTTCAGGATCGCACTGGAAGCCTACTACGCCGTCAGGCACCATTTCCACGAGGCCGCCCACGCGGGTGACCACCATCGGTTTTTCGAAATGGTAGGCGATCTGGGAGATGCCGCTCTGGGTGGCGCTTTTATAGGGTTGTACGACCAGGTCGGCTGCACAGAAATAGTTTTTTACGGCTTCTGTGGGAATAAAATCGGTGTGCATAAGCACCCGGTCGCCCAGTTGCAATTCCTCCAGCAGTTGCAGGTAGGGTGCTGCATCTTCATAATACTCGCCGGCCACGATAGCATGAACGTCCAATTTTTTCATGCGCTCGTCGGCCATCGCTTTCAGCAGCAGGTCGAGGCCTTTGTACTGACGGATAAAGCCGAAGAACAGGATATACCGTTTGCCTGGTTGCAGTTGCAACCGTTGGCGTGCTGCTGCTTTGGAAATGGGTGTGCCATAGTTGTCGTAGATCGGGTGGGGGATGAGCGACGCCTTTTTGGTGGGCTCAAACACTCTCAGATCATCGAGCACCGACTGGCTCATGGCGATAAAAGCATCTACCGGTTTCAGGAAATATTTGGTGAACGCCACATCGCCGGGGCGTTTTTCATGTGGCACCACATTGTCCAGTACCGCGATTACTTTGGTATTGCGGCGTTTTCCCAGGCGGAGCAGTGTGCCCAGCGCCGGGCCCATCACGGGCAACCAGTATTTGGTGATGATGATATCGGGTTTCATTTTCCGGATCTTGCGCCCAACGATCAGCCAGTTGAGCGGGTTCACGGAATTGATCAGCCGTTTTATCCGCAGGTGTTGCGGCGGCGGGTCGGTAGAGTACTGGCTTTTACCGGGAAAGAGAAAGCCGGGGTATTGCACGGTGAACGTGAATATCTCCACGTCGTCTGTCAGCTGCAGCTCTTCCGCCAGTCTTTCATTATAAGCAGCCAGCCCACCCCGGAAGGGATAGGCTGTACCGAGTATGAGTATTTTCTTTTTGGTGTTGGCCATTAGTTAATTGATTTGTCCATTCTTGCCTCCACGAGGTAGCTATTCCTTTCGGGAGCGTTACGGGTAACCAGTTCACCGATAAACCCGGTCAGGAACAGTTGGGAACCGATGATCATAAAGAGCAGTGCCAGAAAGAAGATCGGTCTGTCCGTCATGTTATACTGGTCGTAGAAAATTTTTGCGAAGGCAAGGTAGAAGGCGATCACGAAACCGAAGAAAAAGAACAGGGTGCCCAATGCGCCGAAGAGGTGCATGGGGCGTTTGCCGAACTTACCGATGAACATGATGGATGCCAGGTCAAGGAAACCGTTGATAAAACGTTCCAGTCCGAATTTGCTGACGCCGTATTTACGGGCGCGGTGTTCCACCACTTTTTCACCGATGTTGCGGAAGCCGTTCCATTTGGCTATGACGGGGATGTACCGGTGCATTTCGCCATATACTTCGATGGATTTCACCACTTTTTTGCGGTAGGATTTGAGCCCGCAGTTCATATCATGCAACCTGACGCCGCTCATGCGGGTAGTGGTGTAGTTGTATAATTTGGACGGCAGGTTTTTCGTGAAAGCATTATCGTAACGTTTCTTTTTCCAGCCGCTGACCAGATCATATCCATCTTCCACGATCATGCGGTACAGTTCCGGAATTTCATCCGGGCTGTCCTGCAGATCGGCGTCCATGGTGATCACCACGTCGCCCTGGGCGGCGTTAAAGCCTTCGTTGAGAGCGGCGGATTTACCATAGTTGCGCTGGAACTTGATGCCTTTGATGCAGGGGTTGGCCATGGCCAGTTGCTGGATCACTTCCCAGGAGCCATCAGTACTGCCATCGTCCACCATCCATACTTCGTAGGTGAAACGGTGCTCCTGCATTACCCGGTCGATCCAGGCGGCCAGTTCAGGAAGTGATTCTTCTTCGTTTTTTAAAGGAACGATTACGGATATGTTCATCTTAATAGAATAGTATTATGAGTGTTGTTGCTCCGGCGCTTTTTTGCGCAGGAAAAGCGATACGATGGCAGCGATGCCGAAATAGAAAATAAGCACTTTCAAATAATCAAGAAATGATTTGGCGATGCTTACAGAAAAATCAGCCGCTTTAATACCTTCCAGCTGCTGGTCGATGATATCCTGAGGCGCCTTTAAATACCGCATGGTACGTTCTGTAGAAACAAGCGTATCGGCCTTCAGTGCGGCGGACAATGACGGATCAATGTACTTATATAATACAAACTGGTACACTGTTACCATTAACATGCTGAGGACAAAAGTTGTGTATACAGGTCTGATAACGGTTTTAAATCCAATGTATTTTCCCACCTGTTTTTTGCGTTCTCTTCCGGCCAGTACGGCGAAAATGATGAGCAATACCAGCTGGCTGATGCTGTTCCAGAAGGAAAACAGCACCTGAGGACCTGCCTTCCAGGTCGCCACATTCAACAAAATAAGAACAACTCCGGCGATGAAACCCCATTTCACGCCGGGATTAGGAGATTCTTGCATACAGGTTTATTTGTTGATGTGAAAAACAGGACCATTCACTGTCGCAATAACCCTGCCTTTCAGTGAGCTGCCAATATAAGCCGAATTTTTTGATCTGGAGGCGATGTGGGCGGTGGTGAATTCCCAATCAGCTGCCGGGTCAAAGATGGTGAGGTTGGCGGCGGCGCCTTCCTGTACCACGGGTTGCGGCTGTTTGAAGATGGCGCGCGGTTTTTCTGTCAGCATAGCAATATGTTGTTCCAGCGGGAGTAGCGGCAGGTACTGACGAATGACGCCGAAGCTGCTCTCCAGGCCTATCATGCCGTTTTTCGCATATTCAAACTCGACAGTTTTGGCGTCCCACTCGTGTGGCACGTGGTGGGTGGCAAAACAATCTACGGTGCCATGCACAATGGCTTCCTGTATAGCTTTCACATCATCTGCGGTGCGCAGCGGCGGATTTACCTTCAGGTTAGAGTCATAGTTGACCAGTTGCGCATCGGTGAGCGACAGGTGGTAAGGGGTAACCGAGCAGGTCACCTTGATGCCGTCTGCTTTGGCGGCGGCTATCAGTTCTATGGATTTGCGGGTGCTTACGCCCGTGATATGAATGCGGGAGTCCGTGTATTTGGCCAGTTCCAGGTCACGTTGTATGATCAGTTCCTCTGCCAGCGCCGGTTTGCCGGGCATGCCCAGCTGGGTGGAATAAATGCCTTCATGCATAAGTCCGTGAGCGGAGATGCTCTGATCGTCCGGCAGCTGTATCAGCGTGCCGTCGAAAGCCTTGATGTATTGTAAGGCTTTGAGCAGCAGGCCTGGCGACTGTACTGGTTTAAGGCCGTCGGAGAAAGCCACGGCGCCGGTTTGCTGCATTTCATACATTTCAGCGAGGCTGGAGCCTTCGAGGTTTTTGGTAACGGCGCCAATGGGCAGCACTGTGGCGGCGGCATGGCGGGTTTTGCTCAGTACATACTCGATTTGCGGCTTGGTATGCAGGGCCGGCTGGGTGTTGGGTACCACCATGACAGTGGTGTAACCGCCGGTGGCCGCAGCTTTTACGCCGGTATACAGATCTTCCTTGTGTTCCAGCCCGGGATCGCAGAAATGGGCGAAAATGTCCATCCAGCCCGCAGACACGTGCAGGTTCTCTCCGGAGATGACCGTTGCCCGTGCATCTTCCAGGTGGTCGCCCACCTGTTGGATGATACCGTTCTGTATGGAAATGTCTTTTTGCTGCCCGTGAAAGGGTGAGGAAGGTGCTATTACCTTTACGTTTTTGAGTAGTATGTGCATGCTTTTCGTTCTATTCAGTATCAAAACCTGTCCAAAAAATACAGGGGCAAATGTAACATAAAACTGTTAATTGATAAAGCCCTCCCGTAGCCCTTTTCCAGCTTTTGTTCAGGTTGGTATGATAATTGAAAATAGAGGGTAGCAGATCAAAATAACTCTAGGATGAATGATTATCTCATTAACCTTGTCACACGTATATGCGACCGCTCGGAACAGTTAAATAACTCCCAAACGATCAGCTGGCAGGCGCTCCGGGAGGCCGAACAACTGGCCAACCACGCGTATGTGCCGATTCTGTACCAGTACATTGCAAACGAATCTGATAAGGAAAGACGCCGCGCCGCCGGCTTTATTATTATTCAGCTCTCCAGGAACACCAACGACCCTGAAGTGATCCGGTTTATGCTGGACCGCCTCCGGATAGAACAGGAGCCAGATATCATTACCGCTATCCAGCAGGACCTGGAACGCGGCCTGCCTATCCCCGGGTATATGAACCTGGACCCGCTGCTGAACAATGCCCAGTCGCTTAATAACAATGTACGCCGCTCCGCGCTGTTTGCCCTCCGCTGCACTAACAACCCGCAGGTGGAAGAATTTGCGCTGAACTTGCTTAAACGGACTGTAAATGAATATGATATATATTATATAGCCCTGCTGTTGAACAAAGTGGCCACCAAAAAAAGCCTGCCGGCGCTCAAACGCCTGCTGGAACATCCGCGCCAGGACGTAAAAGGACTGGCATTCGCTACAATAGCGGACATTGAAAAAGAGAAAGAAGCCCTTTTCTACGCCCGCTGTCTGCTCCGCGGCCAGCTGAAATCGGAAGCCATGGAGGCGGTTTATAAATATGCGGACGAAAGCGCCATACAGGCAGTCATTACCCGTATCACAGAAATGCTCACCAAAAGGCGCAACAGTGGCCGGCTTTCCCTGGAAACGTTCAAAAACGGCTTCACAGACCTGATGCTGGGCATGGAGTTCCTTTTCCGCTTCCGCACCGCTAAAAGTGAAGTGAAAAAGACTTTCTCCTGGATCACCGAAAAAAGAGCGGAATACCTGTTGCCCGAAGAGCGCGAATGGCTGCAACGCAAGCTTGTCATGAACAAAGGCTGATACCCCCATCTACCCCACATCTTTCCTCCTTTTATCCTGATATTTATCCGCATAGCTCCCCTAACGGTGGTGCATACCTCGCAATTCTTTACATTTGGAACCTTAAAATGTAAGGATGAAAAGAGGACTGATATTGCTTTTGACTGGTTGCATGGCCGCCGGGGCACAAGACGCCCGTGCCCAGCAGCAGCTGTACACCATGGCACAGGCCACCAATGGACTTCGTGCGGACCTGGCGCCTGAAAGACTGAAACAATTTGAATGGATACCTGGCGAAAACGCCTACACCAGAGCAGTAATAGCCGGAGGACAGCAGGTTTGGGTGAAATATACCGTGTTGGGCGGCAAAGCCCTTCCTAAAACAGATACCCTGCTGACCCTGAACACCCTCAGCCAGCAGCTTTCTTCCAAAAGCCCTTTACGTGGTTTGCCCGCGTTGCACTGGACAGACAATGCCCACGCCTGGTTCAGCATCGGCAATGACCTGTATAACGGTGCTGTTCAAAACGGTGCCATTCAGTTCAGCAAGTGGTGTTCCCTGCCTTCAGACGCAGAGAATGTAACGGTCAACCCTAAAAGCCGTTCCATAGCCTATACAGTGAAAAATAATCTCTTCCTGCGTGCCGTCGATGGCCAGGAACAATCCATCACACAGGATGCTGACATTAATATCGTGAATGGCAAAAGCGTTCACAGAGAGGAGTTCGGCATCGACAGAGGTATTTTCTTTTCTCCCAATGGCGACCAGGTGGCCTTCTACCGGATGGACCAGCGCATGGTGAACGACTACCCGGTCGTAGACTGGTCTGTAGTGCCTGCCCGTGCCAATATCATCAAATATCCCATGGCCGGTGGCAAATCACACGAGGTAACACTGGGCATTTATCAGCCATCTACCCGCAAAACCATCTTCCTGAAAACAACCGGAGAAGCAGATCATTACCTGACCTGCGTTACCTGGGCGCCTGATCAGCAGTCTGTTTACGTGGCGTTGCTCAACAGGGACCAGAACCACCTGTGGCTCAACCAGTACAGCGCCACTACCGGAGAACTCATCAAAACACTTTTTGAAGAAACAGATCCCAAATACGTGCATCCGTCGCATCCGCTCACTTTTGTGCCCGGCAAACCTGACCAGTTTATCTGGTGGAGTGACCGTGACGGCTATACGCACTTGTACCTGTACAATACCAACGGGCAGTTGCTAAAACAACTCACCAAAGGGAACTGGGTCGTAAATGAATTACAGGGTTTTCATGCCGCCGGCAATGAAGTGATCATTACAGCCGCCAAAGAAAGCCCGATGGAAAAACATGCCTATGCCGTAAACCTGAAGAGCGCTGCCCTGCGCCGCCTTGACCAGGCGGCCGGCTGGCATGATATCCAGGTGAGCAACAATGGCGAGTATGTATTGGACAGTTACAGTTCCAAAGACGTGCCTTCTTCCGCCGTTATCACGGGCCTGAACGGTAAATACACCGAAACTATTCTGCAAGCCGCAGATCCCCTGAAAAATTTCAAACGGCCGGAAATCAGGCAGGTAACGCTGAAAGCGGACGATGGCACCCCGCTGTATGGGAAGCTCATATTGCCGGCGGACTTCGATAGTACCCGTCAATATCCGGTGATCGTATACCTGTACAACGGACCTAACGTGCAACTGATCAAAAATACTTTCCCCTATAGCGGAAACCTCTGGTACGAGTACATGGCACAACGTGGATATATTGTATTTACGATGGATGGCCGTGGCAGCGCCAACAGGGGCATGGCTTTCGAACAGGCCACGTTCCGCAGGCTGGGCACTGTGGAAATGAATGATCAGCTGCAGGGTGTAGCCTATCTGAAATCACTGCCTTATGTGAATCAGCAGAAAATGGGCGTACATGGCTGGAGCTTCGGTGGTTTTATGACCACCTCGCTGATGTTGCGTCATCCGGACGTGTTCCAGGCTGCAGTGGCCGGCGGCCCGGTGATCGACTGGAGCATGTATGAAGTGATGTACACCGAACGTTATATGGACACGCCACAGCAGAATCCCGAAGGTTATGCCGACTCCAACCTGCTTACCAAAACCAAAAACCTGAAAGGCCATCTGATGCTGATACACGGCACCAACGATGACGTAGTGGTATGGCAGCATTCCGTCAATTTCCTGAGAGCCTGCGTGGATAACGGCGTGCAGGTAGATTACTTTGTGTATCCCGGTCACCTGCATAACGTACTGGGCAAAGACAGAGTACACCTAATGCAGAAAATCACTGATTATTTCGACGCACAGCTGAAATAAAACAATATCAGTCTTTATAAAAAAACAGCGAAGGAGATCTCCTTCGCTGTTTTTTTATAAAGATAAATGACTGATTTTACATGCCTCCTGTTTTGGCGTCTTTAAATACGCCCGGTGTATAAACAATCTCAGAGAACGTGCTGGTGCAGTTGTCTCCCAAAGGCGACTGGGACGAAAACCCAATTTTAATCGGTGCTTTGGCCACAAAATTTACGAGTCGTACCGCTTCCCAGTTTTTTCCTTCAAGAGAATAGAAGAGTCCGAACATGTTACCTGATTTGGCCAGCCGGAAATACACTTCGTTTTTGCCGGTAACGGCGTTGTTGCTGTCGTCGGTATAGGTGTTGGTAACGCCGGAGCAGACTGCGAGTTTACCGTAATGACTGTTTTCAAAGAGGAATTTGATGTATTGGGTAGAATCCACCATTACATAGATGGCGCCACCGTCGTACGTTTTTTTGAAATCCACTTTGATTTTAGCGGTGAGCACGAAATTTTCATCCGGTTTAAAGGCCAGGATGGGGGCAGTAGCGATGTTGTAGTTGCCACCGGGATAATTGTAAAAATCAGAGCCTTGCGCGGCAGTGATAGAGAGGCTGTCAGCAGCCACGTTAAAGCTTTGCGGTGTGTTGATCCAGCTACAGGGATAGGGGATGCCTTTGATCCGGACGCTGTCTGCCGGGTTGGCTACAGCGCTGAAAAATGCCAGGACCAGGCTACCGAGTACAAAAAGTTTCTTTTTCACTATCGTGGTTTTAAATAAATACTGGCACCCAATATATAAAAAAAATTCCCGGAGCTAAAGCCCCGGGGCATGATGTTAAAAAACAACGACCTGGCCGGTGATGGCCGGGTCGTTTAAGCAGGAGATGACAAACTGTTATTGCACAACAGTATTACCATCGGAATTGACTACAAACGTTTGTACAGCGCCATTTTTAATCACGCGTACAGTATAACAGTCACCACCATTGTTGCATTTCATGGAAGTCACATCATACAGGTCGGAGCCGTAGGTTGTTTTCAGATTAGACAGGATATCGGAAGGAATATAGTCTTCCATTACCGGCAATGCTGCCTGCGGGTACCACATGGTGTTGTAACTATTGACAGGCATGGGGCTGGTGGTATTCATGTTAGACATGGTCATACCTGTTCTTCTTTCTTCTCTTTTTTCAGCTCTGGCTTCTTTCCTTTCGGCCCTGGCTTCCCGTTTTTCTTCTTTGGTCCTGTGCCGGTGACGGCTTGCCTCATTGGCATGAGTAGGAATCGCTGCAAACACGCTGACTCCTGTGGCTAACAGATAAATCATCATCTTTTTCATAATCTTAAGATTTACAGATGAATAGATTTTTTGCGGTACAAAGTTCGGCCATTTGGCCGGAAAACAGCTCAGGGCGGGGAGTTGGGGGATGAAGCGGAAAAGGGTGCTGATAGTGGAGGAGGGCGGGCGGAGGGCGTTACCAAGGAAGAGAGAGCTAATGCCGGATGATAATTTTAACATTCATTAAATAGGGAAATTAACATATGTAAGGCTTATCATCCGGCACAGGCTGTATTTATTGGTCTTTCGTGAGTTTGCGCAGGGTGGGAAGAATGTGTGCGGCGAAGCGTTCCATGCCAACATCGGTGGGGTGTACGCCATCTACTGTGCCTTCGTGGTCATCTCCGAGGAAGCCGTCACCGGGCAGGTAATAAAGGTTTTTAACGCCGGCTTTCAGCAGGTCGTTACAGGCCTTTTTCAGTTCCGCTCTTTTGCGGAATACGATGTCATGCACGTCTTTTTCGAAATAACCATGTTCATACATGTAGTTCTCCACCAGCAATATCTTTGTTTGCGGTTTACAGGCGCGTATTTGCTGTACCAGTTTCACCGCGCGCTCATGTATCAGCTCCGGGGAAGTGTTCGGATTACAATCGATGACAATAAGCGAAGGATCTGTTTCACAGATGGCTTCGCCTACAGCTGTTTCAAACATGCCGTTGCCGCTGAAGCCGAAGTTGACGATGGGGCGTTGCAGCTGGCGGACGAGTATGTTGGTATAAGCCATGCCTGGCCTGGTAGCGCATCCGCCCTGTGCGATACTGCTGCCATAGTATACGATGGGCTTTTTGTCCGGCAGCAGGGACTGCTGTGGTTTTTCAAGCACCGCGCCTGCGTTGACGCCGATGGAGAGGGAATCTATGCCGTCGTACAGCGGGAGGAAGAGCACATATTCCCGCCAGGTGCTGTCGCCTTTTTTGAGTATCGTACGTTCAGAATTAAAGCCGTTTTCCGGGATGGCGCTGTTAACGAACTGCCATTTATTGTTCACCATCGCGTAGAGGTCGAGCCCTCTGACACCGGTAGCGGTCATATGGTTCATGGAATTATTGTTGAGCACTTTCCAGCGGGCGCCGATGGTAGTGGCATTGGTGCGGAAGCGGACAGCGATGCCAGCGGAATTGCGGCTCAGCGACCATACGGCCGGTCTGACCGTTTTCTCATATTTGGCCGGCAGCCGGTTGTAGTTGTGTTCCTGGTGGTATTTACCGATGACGGGAAAGTCCATTGCGTCCTGATAAACAAGGGCGGGTGATTGTGCAAAGAGGCTGCTGCAGCAGACAAGCAGTAGCATCAGGGATAGCATTGTTTTGTTCTCCATACGTGATTATTGGTTAGCACCGGACAAGATACAGGAAAAGAGAGAGAAAAGCACGTTTCAGGGGCTTTACGCAAACGCTTGCGCGGATAACGCAAGCGTTTGCGTACACGGAATGTCGAAAGAATTCTCTAAAATAGTGGAGCAATTACAGAAAATAGATTTCAGCTCTAAGCAGCAATTACAGAACAGCGAACAATGAGGTCGATGCCTGTGCCACGGTATTTTACTGTGGCAAGGTTATCGCCAGCCCCCCTGAATTTTACCGGTCATGTATCACCAGCCGCGACTCCATAATGGTGTTGGTATAGTCGTTGAGCGGATGTTCTCCATTTAGCAGCGATAGTAACATATTGGTGGCCGCCTGTCCCTGTTCGTAGGGGAACTGTTCTACCGAGGCAGCCGGCGGAAAGGCCGTATATCCGCTGACCGGCGTGTTGGCGTAAGATACAAAAGTAATGTCTTTGTTTATTTCCAGTTTTCTTTTGAGCGCATATTGCACGGCGTCCATGGCCACATAGTCGTTGAAGGTGACCACAGCGGTCACTTTTCTTTTCAGTGCCAGCAGGTATTCCATGGCGGCGTCAGTGCCGGCGGCGGTAAGGTCTGCGTTAACGATCAGTTCCGGGTCGTATTTGAGACGGTGTTTGCGCAGCGCCTTGATGTAGCCGGTGGCCCTTTCCTTGCTGGCCACCAGTTGTTCCGGGCCGTTGATCATGCCAATTACGCGGTGCCCTTTTTTCAGCAGGAAATCTACCGCCTGAATGGTGCCGGATTCGAGGTTACAGGAAACGGCGTGTATATCATGGAGGTCAGGCACACGGTCGAAGAATACTACCGGAATACGTGCCTGGCGCAGCATTTCAAAGTGATCGTAGTTACGGGTGTTTTTACCGATAGATACAATACAGCCATCTACCCGGTGTTGTTTCATGCTTTGGATGATCTGTTTTTCCCGGGCCTCATCATCGTGTGATTGCCCCAGCAGTACGGTGTAATTGTTACTATAGGCGGTATCTTCTATGCCGCTGATGGCACTGGAAAAAAAAGCTTCAGAGAGTTCGGGCAACAGGATACCGATGGTAAAGGTTTTACCCTGTTGAAAATAAACTGCCGTTTGGTTACGCTCGTAATTGAGCTCTTCCGCCAGTGCTTTTACCCGGGCTTTGGTCCTCAGTCCTATACTGTGATGGTCATGTAATGCCCTTGATACAGTAGATACAGAGATATTCAGCCTTTTTGCAATTTCCTTTATTGTTGGTTGACCCGAAGAAACCACCTTTCTCATACATTTTACAGCAATTAATGGAAAATAGATTCAGCAATATGCCCAGGTTGCCAAGTTACTTAGTTATTGAATAATATTAACTTTTTTTTATGGGTTCGTTTAACGAATTGAATTTAGAGGGATTAACTGAAGATATAAAAAACTAGTTTAATGTAAATGGATTAGAATTCCTTCATGTTTTTACTCTTCGGCTTGTTATTTGTTACTTTCGTGCATCCTCCATTGTACCTCTGCCATTTTTTATATATTTTATTTGTTAGATTAGTTTTATTTAAAATCTATTTTATGAGGATAGGATACTTAGCCTTACCTGTGGCACTTGTTACCATTATGGCCTCCTGCTCTGCACCCAGGAAACTGAGAGAATCTGAAGCAAGGTATGCACGACTGGACAGTCTCTACAGGGCTACCGAGAACCAGCGGAAAAAATGTGAAGAAGACGCCGCAAGGGCAGCAGCTGCCTACAAAGACAAGATGGACAACCTGCAGGAACAACAGACCCAGTTGAAAAGCAACAACTCCCAGATGCTGGAACACCTGAAAGAGCTGTCTGTCATATCCAATTCCCAGGCGGAAAGCATTAAGAAGTCACTTGACAACATCGGTGCGAAAGACGCCTACATCAAAGACCTGCAATCTGCCATTGCGCGTAAAGACTCTCTGAACATGCAGCTCGTGATGAACCTGAAAGGAGCGATCGGCAATATGGATGACAAAGACATCAACATCAAGGTAGAAAAAGGAGTAGTGTATATCGATATTTCCGATAAACTGCTGTTTAAGAGCGGTAGCTATGATGTGACTGAACGCGCGAAGGAAGTACTGGGCAAAGTGGCCAAAGTGCTCATCAATCAGCCTGATATCGAGTTCATGGTAGAAGGTCATACTGACAACGTGCCTTACCGTCCGAACGTACTGCTTGACAACTGGGACCTGAGCGTGAAGAGAGCTACTTCTGTGGTACGTATTCTGCAGAACCAGTACCAGATACCGGCAGCCCGTATGACAGCAGCCGGCCGCAGCGAATACCAACCGGTAGCTTCCAACGATACACCGGAAGGACGCGGCGCTAACCGCAGAACAAGGATCGTTATCCTGCCCCAACTGGACCAGTTCTTCAAATTACTGGAAAAACCGGCTGGCAACTAATCATTTCCCGTTTACAATAAAACCGGAAGGTCTGCATATAACGAATGCAGGCCTTCTTTTTTTATTGTACCTTCCGCTTTTTACGTTTTATATCATGCGAGAACCTTTATTCTGTGATCCGGCGACCGGCGTTTGTGAGATTCCCGGCGCCACGGCAGCAGCCGGCGGAGCGCATACTACTTTGCCAACAGACAAGCCGCTGCAGCTCATTTATTTTACCGATCCGATCTGCTCTACCTGTTGGGGCATTGAACCACAATGGCGCCGCTTAAAGCTGGAATACGGCCATGTACTGGATATCCGTTATCATATGGGAGGGCTGCTGCCTTCCTGGGACGTGTACAATTCCGGCGGTATCAGCGGCCCTTCCGACGTGGCCCATCACTGGGAAGAAGTAAGCGGCCATTACCAGATGCCGATAGACGGCAACGTGTGGCTGGAAGATCCTTTGCCATCCTCTTATCCGCCTTCCATCTGGTTTAAGGCGGCGCAACTGCAGGATGAACATAAAAGCGTGATTTTCCTGCGCCGCCTGCGTGAAATGCTTTTCCTGCAAAAAAAGAATATCTGCCGCCCTGAGCCTGTGTTGGCTGCCGCTACCTACGCACAGCTTGACATTACACAGCTGCAACGTGATTTTGACACTACCGCTCCGACGCTTTTTGAGCAGGACCTGCAACTGCGCGCACAAATGGGCGTACGAGGGTTTCCTTCGGTATTTATGATCAATGCGGCAGGAAATAAAGAGCTGGTGTACGGAGCCAAACCCTATTCAGTGTTTACTACTACGCTGCATAAACTTTTCCCCGAGGCACAGGCCCGTACTTATCTCCGCGGACTGGATACTTTTTCCTACTTCCCGACGCTGACGACCAAAGAATATGCAGTGCTGAACGACCTCGCGATAGAAGCAGCCTATGCCCAGCTGGACGCTTTTCACCGGGAAGGCCACTTACGGGTGACCATCGCCGGAGGTGGAGCGTTATGGGAGCATTGATATGTCAGGGTACTTTGGACGCCGGTGCTTTTGCCCCTTTGCGGCCATAGGCATATGTAAGGCTGAACATAAAATACTGGGAGAGGTTGGTGGTTTCCAGCCTTTCCCGGTAAGTAGAGCCATAATAGGCCACTACAGTTTTGTTTTGCCGCAGCAGGTCGAAAGCGTAGAATTTGGCAGACAGTGATTTGTTGTGCAGGAACGTTTTACCGATCCACCCGTTGAGCAGTGTAAAGTGCGTGGCGGCATCGGTGTTATTGGTGTACTGCACATTGGAGCCTGCATTGAAATCCAGCGGTAGCCAGGCATTGGCCGTGAAGGCAAGCGTATACTGGATAAAGTCGGTGTAATGGTCGTCTTGCAGCGATAGCATATTGCCCCTGTAATCTACGCCCACTTTGGCCGTGAACTCCATTCTTTTTTTCCAGTTGATGGACGCCGCCAGCAGCTGAAGAAACGAGTATCTTTTTACAATGTTGTCAAGATGATTGATTTGTGAAATAGTCCTGTTGAATTCAAATGCATTGCTGTAATTGACAGTAATGCCGGGATGTTTGATCCGGAAGCCCAGCATGGTGTTGTCGGTAATGCCCCAGTTGCCGGACACGTTGATCGGCATGCTCACCTGCCTGCCAAGCGTATCGGTGAATACAGCCGTGGAAAACGCGTGTTGCGTATATCTTCCTTCCATCGTATGTGCAAACGCCACTCCTTTAATACTGTTGGAAAAATAACTGAATGCCAGGCTATTGGCAAAGGCATTGATCAGGCCTGGGTTACCCAGTTGTATATACAGCGGATTGCTGTTGTTGTTAACGGGCCATAACAGCTGCGCGTCTAATGGAAGGGTAATGCCATTGAGCGTGATATTAATGGTTTTAAACGGGTCCAGTTTGATGATGGCACTGAGTGCGCGGTCCACATAGGTGGTGTGCCGCACGTCTTTATTGTGTGTAGTATAATTGTTGCTGGTCAGCGTACTGAGTGAAAGCCCGGCAGCGCCGATGAGCATGAGTTTCCCCCGGTTATAGGTAAGCGATGGTTTCACCGTATGATTGATGATCCTACTGTCGAACCGGTATGTCAGCGAGTCGTTCGGTATATAATCGTGTTTGAAAATATTAAAATCGGCGGTGTTCTGCCGGTTTTTGGTGAGGGCGTTCTGAAACGAGTAGTAAAGCGCTACTGACCAGTATTTTCCGATTGGTTCATTATAGGTTGCAGAGGTGGAGGTACTGGATACTTCATTTTTCGGTGATACGAACTGATTGATGGTATCAGCACTGTAAAACGGGAGGAAAACATCGTTCTGGCTGATGTTGAACTGATAGCTGTATTGCCAGGATTTTCTCAGGGATGTTTGCAATGATAGTATTCTTCCTGTTTTGCCGAATTTATGGGAGTAACTGACCGTGGCGTCCAGTGTTTTATTGACCGCGCTGTCATTGTTGTTGAGCATACCGTTGTTGAGCGTGTCCATGCGGCTGTCAGTGGTGTTGTACAGGCGGTTGTTGTGTACTTCTTTATGTTCTCTTTCCATCATCGCCGCCACAATAATTTTGTTGTTGATATCGGGTTGTATGTCCATAAAGAGGATGCCCCCGTTTTTTTTGCTGATCAGGTGTTTTTGGTTATTGCTGTGATAGAAGGTGCTGCTGTCTGCGAAGATGTTTTCCCGCTCCTGTGCCTCGCTGCTGGTCATGTCCTGCTCCTGGTGCCTCAGGTTTACATTGAGTTTGATCTTTTTGTTGATTTCCATGGTGTAGTAGGTGCCAATATTGAATAGCTTATTGGTCCCCTGTGGATTGTTGCCCATGAAGCTGCCCTGATAGTTGGTGCTGGCATCGCTTTGCGTATTGTTATTGTTGGCGAGTATATCGCCCAGCGCTGTCAGTTTTTTGCGGAATATATTGAGCGTGGTGCCGGCGTTATAGCGGTCATGCGTGCCGTATCCGCCGGTGACGGTGCCACGGACGCCTTTTTTCATTTCATCTTTTACGATGATGTTAAGTACTTTTTCATTTTTACCAGGCTCGGTGATACCGGAGATATTTTTTTTGTCTGATATCTGAATTTTGTCAGCAAGATCGGCTTTCAGTATTTCCATGACCCTTTTAACGTTGCTCATGTTCTGCAACAGCGAGCGACCGTCAATGAACAGTTCTTTGATGGGGGCGCCCAGGTAATAAAGGTTACCGTTATCGTCCATTGTGAGCCCCGGTATTTTTTCAATGAGTTCATGCATATTGGCATTGGGCAGGGTGGGCAGTTCGCCGGCGTTGAACTCGATGGTGTCCTTCCGGATAGACATCAGTGGCCTGTCTGCTTTTACTTCCACTCTGCTAAGGCTGATGGAGGGTGATAGCTGGATATAGTTGAATGTAACGGTCTTTAGCCTGGGGTTGACTTCCACGGGGATCATTTCGGTGCGGTTGCCCATAAAGCTGACCAGTAGCCGGTAGAAGCCTACCTGTACGTTTCCGATGGTAAAGTTGCCATGTTCATCTGACTGTGTCTGGGCTTTTATGCGTGCTTTTTCATCGTAGAGCAATACTGCTGCGCCGGGAAGCGTTTTTCTGGTGTCTTTCTGATAGACGGTCCCTTTAATGGTATGTTGTGCATATATCTTTGACAGCGCACAACAACCCAGCAAAAGGAGCATCAGTTGCCGTTTAATTTGGTTGAATCCGGTTGTAGTGGCCTGCATTAGTTTTTCCAGTGCATGAGTAGGTGAATAGATTAATGGGTTGTAATTGTTTTTTCGGTTATTTACCGCATCAGACGGCGGTTCCATAATGGTCAATGTGGCTAAGTTCGTATTTGCAGGGGGGATTGCAGAAATTCAATTTCGTAAACAATTGTTAAGCGATTGTTATCGAGCATCGGTTAACAAAGCGGAATTTGGGTTTTACAAGTCGTTTGGTGCTGTACATTCGCGTGGCCGAAGTCTGGCAAAGGTGATAAAATATTTTATAAAATGATAGAGTATTTTGATAGAAGAACTGGAAAAATAACAGACAGGAAGACTACGTTGGAGCGGATATGGGCCATAGGCGGGCAACGTGGGTGGTATTACGGCAACTGGATGTGGAAGTTGCGCGGTTATATGGACGAGATAGCGGGAGGGCCGGGGTTAAGGCGGGGCCGCAGGCATCCGTCAGATTTACAGGCGGGGGATTACCTGGACGTGTGGCGGGTGCAGGTAGCAGACCGCGAAGCGGGCAGGCTGTTGTTATACGCAGAAATGAAATTGCCGGGTGAAGCCTGGCTGGAGTTTAGGATTGCGGATGGCCATCTGGTGCAGACAGCCTCTTTCAGGGCGAAAGGTTTAGCAGGAAAATTGTATTGGTATACTATGTTGCCCTTTCACGGGTTTATATTTCCGGGAATGATCCGTAAACTAATTTAAACTGTGTTGCTATGAACATCAAAAAGGAGATCATTAAGACACTGAAAGACTTGTTGTTGAAAGCCCACGCGCATGTAAGTTTTGCAGAAGCTGTCAAAGGTCTGCCGGCCGAACTGCGGGGCGTGGTGCCCAACGGGCTGCCTTACAGTATCTGGCAGCTGGTGGAACACATCAGGATAACACAGGCAGATATTCTCGAATTCAGCCGCGATGCCGATTACAAGTCACCCCGCTGGCCGGAAGGCTACTGGCCTAAAACGGCGGTGCCGGCCAATGATCATGTATGGCAGAAGAGCCTTGACCAGATCAAGGCCGACACGCATGCTTTTATAGAACTGCTGGAGGCGCCTGAGGCAGACCTCTTCCAGCCCTTTCCTTATGGCGACGGGCAGCACCTGTTCCGGGAAGCGGTGCTGATAGCAGATCACACCAGTTATCATACCGGGGAAATTATAGCCATACGCCGGTTATTGAATGCCTGGAAATAAACTTATCTACACTCTTTTCCAGAGAGTGTCCACAAACCACTTTTTATTGTCGAAGAAACGGGCAACCGGCTGGAACCCTGTTTCCAGCGCCAGCTGTTCTGTTTCCTCGGGCGTGTATTTCTGTGATATCTCCATGTACAACGGCTCGTTGGCTTCAAAATCGATGCGGACGTCATGGCCTATTTGTACCTGTTGTTTTTCCAGGCTGATCAGATAACTTTTGCAGGCGCCGGTGCCCGGATCGTAAGTGGGATAGTGCTCAAACTTCGTAATGTCAAAATTAGCCCCCAGTTCACGATTGATACGGGTGAGCAGGTTGAAGTTGAACGCCCGGGTGATACCGGCTTTATCATTGTACGCCTGTAGTATCACGTGTGGATTTTTTTTGAGATCGAAGCCTGTCAGCAACAGGTCACCGGGCAACAGATAATCGCTGAGCTCCATGCAGAAATCATGTGCCGCAGTGCTGTTGAAATTACCGATGTTGCCGCCCATAAACAGGACTACTTTCTTTTTATGGCTGTAGGTGTTTGCCTGTTGCAGCATATCGAAATATTCACCGTTCAGTCCTTTCATCCGCAGGTTGGGGAGCATGGTAGGCAGCTGTTGTTCCAGCTGGCCGATCACGTTCGTCGAAATGTCGATGGGGAAATAGGTGAAATCAGTTCCGTTGGAGAGCAGCTGCCGCAGCAGATGAATAGACTTGGTGGCGTCGCCGGCGCCCAGTTCCACCACATCGAAAGTGCTGGCATGTTGTGCCAGGGCACTCGCTATTTCAGCTGAGCGGGAGGCCAGGATTTCCATTTCGCAGCCGGTCAGGTAATACTCTTCGCATTGCATGATTTCTTGAAACAGCCGGTCACCTTCTGCATCATAAAAATATTTGGAGTCCAGATATTTCTGCGGTGCGCTGAGTCCTTTAACTACTTCCTGATAAAAAGTGCCTGTCACCGGTTTTCTTTTACAAAGGACCGTACGGCCTGGAATTACAGTGGTTTGCATACGCAGTCTTTTTAGATGAAAGCCTATTTTGCCAGCCTGATACCGGTAAACTGCCATCGCAGCGAGGGATGGAAGAAGTTGCGGTAAGTGATGCGGCTATGATGTGGGGGCGTGACTTCTGAGGCGCCCCTGAGTACCATTTGGTTTATCATGAATTTACCGTTGTATTCGCCGATGGCGCCGGGTGCTTTGGTGAAGCCCGGATAGGGGAGATAGGCGCTTTCCGTCCATTCCCAGCGCGTGCCCCACGCCAGTTGGGGGGCAGCAGCTTCCCATTCAAATTCCGTGGGCAGGCGCATGCCTTTCCAGGCTGCAAAGGCGGCGGCCTCGTAGTAGCTGATATGGCAGAGCGGAGCATCCGGCAGCAGGGGGTGCAGTCCCTGCCAGTTGTAATGCATCCATTGCCCGTTGATATTGTACCAGTACATCGGCATTTCCACCTGGTTTTTCTTTACCCAGTCCCATCCTTCCGCGTGCCAGTAGCGGAAATCATGATAGCCGCCGGCCTGTATAAAATCGAGGTACTCTGCATTGGTGACCAGCGCCTCACTGAGGCTATAGTCGCCCAGGTATACCTTATGACGGCCCAGTTCATTATCAAAGCAGAACCCGCCACCGGAAAATCCGATCTCATATATGCCTGCCTTCATCTCTAACCAGGAACCGGCTGTTTTTGTTGCGACAGGAGACGTTTTAGCCGGGTTATAGGCGGGGAAAAGCGGATTGTGACCAAGGATGTATTTGATATCGGTGTACAGCAGTTCCTGATGTTGTTCTTCATGGTTAAGCCCCAGCGTAATGAGTGCCTGTAGCTCCGGTGTGTGTTCCTTGTCCAGGAAGGCTTCCATGGCCTCGTCCACATGGCGGCGGTACCGCATGATGTCCTCTACCGCAGGCCGGCTCAGATTGCCGCGGTCCGTACGGATCACTCGGGCCCCTACCGATTCGTAATAACTGTTAAAGACAAAGTTATATTGCGGGTCAAACTCCGTATAGTCTTTAGCGTTAGGTATCAAAATAAAAGTTTCAAAAAACCAGGTGGTGTGTCCGAGGTGCCATTTGGGTGGACTGACATCCACCACCGGTTGCACTACATAGTCTTCTGTTTTGAGCGGTGCGCAAATATCTTCTGTCCGGTTACGTACGGTGAAATAATCTTTTTTCAATTGCATGACTACTGGTGGTTAGTGATGATGCACGTATGTCGCTAAGTCGGATATACTGCTGATATGCAGCCTGGAAGCCTGTTCCCGGCGCATCATCAGCGCGTAGGTATTGTTAAAGCCGATGGGTTGCAGCCATCTGACGTGATATTGTTCGGCAAATCCTTTCTTTACATAGTCGTATACTTTTTTGCTGTCTGCGATAATACTGTCTACTGTTTGCTGCGGCGCCTGGAGGATGACCAGCAGGCCGGTGCCGGTATATTCCGGGTACATGTCTATCTGGTCATTGACCAATGCATCGAAGACGATTTTTGTGCCGCCGAGCCCTGTTTTGGTAGTGGCGTTCAGATCGGTATAGCCTTCGATCAGCATTTTGTACATATTGGCCAGAATGTAACCGTCGCCGAAAATTTTGGCGCCAATGCGGATGGTGCCTTTGGTGCCGTTCCTGGCTGGTTTCCAGAGCCGGGCCGACACGAGGAAATCTTTGGCCACCTGTTGTGGATTCTGTTTGAGATAGTCCACCCGGTAGTTAAGCTCCGTCATGATGCTATCATTAATTGTACCAGAGAGCTGGTCAAGTGCCGGGACCAGTTCGGGATATTTTTCCAGCACTGCCTGACGAACAACGGGGGCGGCATAATAAGGCGGAAAAATATGTTTATCATCTTTCAAAACCACCAGGTCAAATGCTTTTACGCGACCATCGGTACTGCTGCCACTGATGACGTCCAGCTTTTTCTCGTAGGCTGCTTTATACATGATCATGTCACTGATCACCAGGGTGCGCAGATGAAGGCCGTAGACGTTGCCCAATCCTATGGCGCCGTCTTTGCGGCCCATGAACTCTGGCGTGAAGCCTGCTTTGATGCGGGTGCTGTAGGTTTCGGGCAACAGGTAAAAGGATGACAGCAGGAGCAGTACCGCGGGCAGTACCAGCACTGTTTTCCGAGCCTTACGCATATTGAGGCGCTGCAGGCGTGACAGTCCCCAGTCAAACAGAATGGCCAGCAACGCCGCGGGAATAGCGCCGGCAAGCATCATATGCGTATTGTTGAGTGCGATACCGCCGAAAATAAATTCACCCAGGCCGCCCGCGGCGATATATGCCGCCAGCGTGGCCACGCCCACATTGATGACCGTAGCGGTACGGATGCCGGCCAGGATAACGGGCATCGCCAGTGGCAGTTGTACTTTGAGCAACAGCTGCCGGGGGCTCATACCCATGCCGGTGGCTGCTTCGGTAATGTTGGGGTCTACGCCCAGGATGCCAGTATAGGTATTGCGTACCACCGGTAACAAGGCATACAGAAACAGCGCTACTATCGCTGGTTTGGGACCGATGCCCAGCAATGGTATCATAAATCCCAGCAAAGCGATGCTGGGAATGGTTTGCAGCACGCCGGTAACGCCCAGCACCGGGCCGGCCAGTTTCTTACGGCGGGAGATCAGGATGCCGGTGGGCACGCCAATGCAGACGGCTATCAGTACAGAGATAAACGTAAGGCCGGTATGGGTGAGTGTTTGCTCCAGCAGCTTACCGGACTGCTGCCGGACAAAATCAAAAAACGTTTCAGGCGTGTCCATGCTGACTGACAGTTTTTTTATAAGCGGTGATAGCGTTCATCAGCGTGTTCCCGTCGAGGTGTTTCTCTTCACCTCTGAAAGTACTGCTGGCTTTGTCCTGCGTAAGGCTTTCGAGGGTGTCCCAGCAGTTGGTGTCGGCAGACAACAGGATACCGTTCATGCTGCCGGCGCCATCGAGGTAGGGCCATATGTCACGGAGCCGGAGGGATTTTAATTCCAGCTCCAGCCGTTGTTTGTCCAGGAAATGCCGCACGAAATCATTGGCGGGTTTAAACAGCAGTTCGGCAGCGGTGCCCATTTGCTGAATACGTCCTTCATTCATGATGCAGATACGGCTGCCCAGTTCAAATGCTTCTTCCACATCATGCGTAACAAGAATAATGGTCTTGCTGTTCAGTTCATCGAGCAGTTTAAATTCTTTTCGTACGCTGATGCGGGTAAGCGGATCGAGTGCGCCGAATGGTTCGTCCATCAGCAGAATGGGCGGATCGGCGGCCAGGGCACGTGCCAGTCCTACCCGTTGCTGCTGGCCGCCACTGAGTTGCTGCGGATATACGTGGGCGTAGGAGACGGGCGACAGGCGCAGCTTTTCCATCAGCGACAGCGCCCGCGAACGGATACGTGTTTTGTCCCATTGCAGCAGCTGTGGCACCACGCTGATATTTTCAAGAACGGTATAATGCGGAAACAGGCCGGTGTTCTGTAATACATAGCCGATATTGCGGCGCAGTGTTTCCGGTGTTTCGTTATTGACAGATTTGCCCTGGATAAAAATTTCTCCCTGATCTGGTACCAGCAACCGGTTGATCATGCGAAGCGTGGTGGTTTTGCCGCAGCCGCTGGTGCCCAGCAGCACCAGCGTTTCACCGGGTTGTACTTCAAAAGACAGATCGTTCACTGCATTTTTACCGTGACTGAAACTTTTTGAAACATGTGATACTTTGATCATAATAAATAGACGGTGTTGGGGAAAATAATACTCAGATTGACCTTTATTTTTCCAGTGTCATAAACAGGTTATTAAGTGATTCCGCGTAGAGGGGATGGGCGAAGATCATTTCCCGTAGCTGCGTTGCCGTTATACCGCCAAGTATGGCCATTTGCAGGACTGACATGATTTCGCCGCCTTCCGTACCGATGACGGCCGCGCCCAGCAGTTGCCCGGTATGCTCGTGTACAATGGCTTTCATAAAGCCGGCTGTTTCGCCGGTTTCGATAGCTCTGGCCACCTTGTCCATACTGAGGTGCGCCACTTTTATCGGATAGCCTTCCTGTCGGGCGCGTGTTTCAGAGAGGCCGATACGTCCGAGTTGCGGATCGGTGAACATACAGTAGGGCAGCTGCCTTGTTTTGGTGCTGAGTTCTGCTTCTTCAAACAGGTTTTTATAGAGCAGGAGGTGGTCGTTATAGGAGATATGCGTAAAGGCCGGGCCGGGTTTCACGTCCCCTAATGCGTAGATGCCGGGGCAGCTGGTTTCCAGCTGGTCGTTGACCTGAACGTACCCTTTTTCATCGAGGGTGACGTTGGTCTTGCTCAGCTGTAATGAAGCCGTTTGTGGCTGGCGCCCTGTGGCCACCAGCAGGTGTGTGCCGGTGATGTTTTGGGATTTACCGCCCGTCTGCAGCTCCACCTGGATATTACCCTGGCTGCCACTGATTTTTTCCGTAGTAGTGGAAGTGAATACCTGTATGTCTTCCGCTTCGAGGATTTTTTTCATCACCGTCGCCACATCAGGATCTTCTTTGGACATCAGTTGCGGGCTTTTCTCCACGATAGTAACGGCACTGCCCAAACGCCGGTACAACTGTCCCATTTCCAGCGCAATGTAGCTGCCTCCGAGAATGATCAGTTCAGGTGGCACTACTACCTCATCCTGTAAGGTAGTGGAGGTGAAATAAGGCACATCGCGAAGGCCGGGGACCTCCGGGATATGAGGCGCTGCCCCGGTGTTGAGGAAAATATGTTCTGCTGCAAGTTCCTGGTTGCCGCCATCATTGATGGCCACAGAGATGGTTTTCACTCCCGTGAATGACGCGGTGCCGTAAAAGACAGTAACACCCGCTTTTTCGAGGCTTTGGGCGGTGCCATTCCGAAACTGCTCCACGACTTTGTTTTTCCTGGCCACAATGGCCGGCAGGTCAATTGTGTAGCCCATATTATTGACCCCCCAGGTCTCGCTGCGGGACAACAGATGGGCCACCCGTGCGCTGGCAATCATGGTTTTGGTGGGCGTGCAGCCGTCGTTGATACAGGTGCCGCCGAGCTGCCGTTGTTCTATCAGGGCTGTTTTCCAGCCTTTCTCCGCCATTTTCTTCGCCAGGGGATTGCCCCCCTGTCCTGAACCGATTACGATTGCGTCGAATTTCTGCATGACATATATTTTTTCATTCACGTCCCAGGGCTGAAGCCCTGGGCTACGATTTGTTTTTCAGGCTATTTAGTGGAAAGGTGTGATATGTGTGGTTTACCTGTTTTCATGGATAATAATATTTGAAGATGATTTAGATACCAATACTAATTAGATACCAATGCTAATTTGATTGCTGATTCTTAATTGTTAATTCTTTTTAATAGGGCTGTATCTACCTACTGGTTGTACTGAGGTCTGATAAACTATTTTCATTTACAGGACCTGAATAACAAATCGTAGCCCAGGGCTTCAGCCCTGGGAACCGGATCAATATTCGTTCCCAAATGGGGTGATAAGGCGTGTTTTTTGACAAACATTTGAATCCGCTGCATACTGTGCCCGGTGCAAATGCTGTATCTTTGCGCTCCTGAAAATACAGATTTTGGTTAAGATTGACAACATAACACTGCCCGATTTTCCCTTGTTGCTCGCTCCCATGGAGGATGTAAGCGACCCACCTTTCCGTGCTGTCTGTAAAGATGCCGGGGCTGATCTGATGTATACTGAATTTATATCAAGTGAGGGCCTGATCCGTGATGCGATCCAGTGCCGTCGTAAGCTGGATATTTTTGAATACGAAAGGCCGGTGGGCATTCAGATTTTCGGGGGTGACGAGGACAGTCTGGCTTTGGCCGCTAAAATCGTGGATGTCACCAATCCTGACCTGTTGGACATTAATTTTGGCTGCCCGGTGAAAAAGGTGGCTGGCCGTGGCGCCGGAGCAGGGGTGTTAAAAGACCTGGACCTGATGGTGCGTCTCACTGACGCAGTCGTAAAGGCCACTAAGCTGCCTGTAACGGTCAAAACACGCCTGGGCTGGGACGATGATACCAAAAATATCGAAGAGGTGGCGGAAAGGCTGCAGGACGTAGGCATCAAGGCATTGGCCATTCATGGCCGCACCCGCTGTCAGATGTACAAGGGAGAAGCCGACTGGACCCTTATTGGAAAAGTGAAGAACAATCCCCGCATCCATATTCCCATTTTCGGTAATGGAGATATCAATTCACCCCAGAAAGCAGTTGAATATAAAAACCGCTACGGGGTGGACGGCATCATGATCGGAAGGGCCGTTATCGGCTACCCGTGGCTGTTCCGCGAAATCAAGCATTATGTGAAGACCGGAGCGTTACTTCCCGGCCCTACACTGGAAGAACGTATTGCGGTGAGTAAAAAACATTTGCGCCTGTCTGTGGAGTGGAAAGGCCCGGTCGTAGGCATTAATGAAATGCGCGGCTGTTATGCCAACTATCTCAAGGGACTGCCTAATATCAAGGAATTCCGCAGCCGTTTGGTAACGCTTAAGACAGTGGAAGAGGTGGAAGCGGTGCTGGATGAAATAGAAGCCTACTACAAAGGCATCGAGATTGAGAAGGCGCCTATTGAAATGATCGATTATCATCAGAAGTGCCCGCTGTAGGCATGAAACTAAATACAGAAAGCCCCGGCGACAGTAATGTCCGTCGGGGCTTTCGTTTTTAGGGGATCAGCGGCTGACCGGCTGATATGCTTCAAAAGTAACCGAGGCGTTGGCCCTTCCTGAAGAAAGCGTACGTAACGTGGTCACGTACCCGAAGAGGTCGGCCAGCGGCACACTGGCGGTGATGTCCTGCACGTTGTTTTTGACTTCCATGTGCCTGATCACGCCACGGCGTCTGTTGAGATCGCCGGTGAGCGCGCCGGTATATTCTTCTGGCGTAGTTACTTCCACCGACATCACCGGTTCCAGCATCAGCGGACCGGCTTGTGCCGCGATATTGCGGAAAGCGATCATCGCTACCTGTTCAAAGTCCTGTGCATGGGAGTCGTTGGAGTGGATTTTACCATCGAGCAGCCGGACGCGCATGGCGTGAACGGGGTATCCTTTAAGCGGGCCGGTCCTCATCGCTGCTTCGAAGCCTTTGCTGATGGAAGGAATGAATTCCTTCGGTATGGCGCCGCCTTTGATATCGTTGATGAATTCCAGTCCCGGCTTATCGTCTTCCCGCGGCGACAGTTCAAACGTGATGTCTGCAAAGTTGCCGGAGCCGCCGGTTTGTTTTTTTAACACTTCATGATGGGTGACCGGTTGCGTGAATATTTCCTTATACGCAATTTGCGGCGCGCCTTTGTTGACCTGGAGCTGGTATTCCGTTGCCAGTTTCTCCAGCACCACTTCCAGGTGCAGTTCGCCCATGCCTTTGAGGATGGTTTGGCCGGAGGCTTTATCCACTTCAACAGACAGGGTGGGGTCTTCGTCCATCAGTCCTGCCAGCGCTTCGCCGAGGCGGTCAGCGTCTTTGGAGGCTTTCGCTTCCACGGCGTAGCCGATCATCGGTTCGGGGAAACTGATGCGTTCCAGCAATACGGCATGGTCGGGATGCGCGAGGGTATCGCCGGTTTTAACGTCTTTCATGCCTACTACCGCGCCGATGTCGCCGGCGCCTATTTCTGTGACGGGCTCGAACTTGTCGGACATGATGCGCAGCAGTCGGCTGATGCGTACCGTGCGACCGGTGCGGCTGTTCCAGAGCATGTCGCCGGTGCGTAATACGCCGGCGTACACGCGCACTAACGTCAACCTGCCTACGTAGTCGTCCACCATGATCTTAAAGGCCAGCGCTGCCACGTGGGCTTCGGTATTGGCCGGTATGGCGATGGCTTCTCCGGAATCCGGATCGGCGGCATGTACCACGGGAATATCTTCCGGGGAAGGCAGGTAGGCAGCTACGGCGTTCAGCAAGGGCTGTATGCCTTTGTTTTTATAGGCGGCGCCCGCGAAGGCCGGCACGGCCAGCATGTGGAGCGTAGCGTACCGCATGGCTTCCACGATCAGGTTTTCGCTGATGTTGTCTGGCGAACTGGTGTATTGTTCCAGTAAAGGTTCATACAGGAGCGACAGTTCTTCTATCATGCTGCGACGGGCCTGCATGGCAGATGCCAGCAGTTGTTCCGGTATGTCTTTTTCTTCAAACAGTTTACCGTCGTCATCGTGCCAGAGCAATGCTTTCATGCGGACGAGGTCTATCACGCCGGTGAAGCTGTCTTCCTGGCCGATTGGCAGTTGCAACGGGATTACATTTGCGTGCAGGCGTTCCCGTATTTCATTGACTACCCGTTGGAAGTCCGCGCCCTGACGGTCCATTTTATTGATCATCACAATGCGTGGCACGCCGTAGTGATCGGCCTGTCGCCATACTGTTTCCGATTGCGGCTGTACGCCGGAGCGGGCACAGAAGACTGCCACCGCGCCGTCGAGCACGCGCAGGGAACGTTCCACTTCGGCTGTAAAGTCCACGTGGCCGGGCGTGTCAATAATATTGATCTGGTATTTATCGTCTGCATAATTCCAATAGGTGGTGATAGCAGCAGAGGAGATGGTGATGCCGCGTTTTTCTTCCTGCGGATCGGTGTCCATCATGGTATTACCGTCATCTACGTTGCCCATTCTGTGTGTGATGCCGGTGTAATACAGCATTCTTTCCGTGAGTGTTGTTTTGCCGGCGTCGATATGCGCCATGATACCTATATTTCTGAATCGGGACAATTGTTGTCTCATAAAATCATCTTCTTTAAAAATGGAATAAAAAAAGCCTCTCATGCGGTAATGAGAGGCATTGCGTTCAGGCAACAGCAAGCCAGACATTACCGGCGTGGCCGGATGTATACCGTCATTGTTGTGATCAATACTTTCATAAGGCAATGATCATTTACAGCATGTAAAACCGTAATTGGAAAAGTGGGGGAGACAAAATAAAAAGGCCTCTTCGGATGAAGAGGCCTCCAGTATGATAATGGGAGTTATTTCATTTGATGATACCTCTTATATCCGGGTTGGATCTGCCTCCCCGTCTTGAATAAAGACAATACGGGTACTTGCAATTACCGCTCTGATAACGGAATCGTTTTTCCTGTTTGTCTGATATGTGAAGGTGTGTTTCATCTTTGTTACGCAAGTAAATTTTTGCGATGCAAATATAGTGATTTTATTTATGCCAACAAAAAAGCCCTTTCAGTTGTCTTCTATTTTTACAGAAAATTCACAGGATTATACCGATAGCATCTGACAGAGAGGATGTACTTTTGCGTAATCATTTCAAGATAAAATATAAACGATGAACATTACAGATCTTACAGGCACTGTGCAGCTGGCCAATGGCGTAAAGATGCCTTATTTTGGATTGGGCGTGTGGCAGACCAATGACGGACAGGAAGTGATAGACGCCGTAACGTATGCACTGGATGCAGGTTACCGGCATATTGACACCGCAGCGATTTACGAGAACGAAGAGGGTGTAGGCACTGCGGTGGCCAACAATAAAGCAGACAGAAAAGATATTTTTATTACCAGTAAAGTATGGAATGCCGACCAGGGATATGATAAAACCCTGAGAGCTTTTGATGAATCACTGGAGAAACTGAAAACCGATTACCTTGACCTCTACCTGATACACTGGCCGGTCAAAGGACAGTACAAAGAAACATGGCGGGCACTGGAAAAGCTGTATGCGGACGGCCGCGTGAAAGCCATTGGTGTCAGCAATTTCCTGCAACATCACCTGGAAGACCTGTTCCAGGGCGCCAATGTGCTGCCTATGGTTGACCAGCTGGAGTTTCACCCGTTCCTGGTGCAGCCCGCGTTGCTCGATTTCTGTCGTCAGCATCATATTCAATACCAGGCCTGGAGCCCGCTGATGCAGGGAAAAGTGTTTAAAGTGCCTGAGTTGCAGCAGCTCGCAGAGAAATACGGCGTGTCTGTAGCGCAACTGGTGCTACGCTGGGATTTGCAGAAAGGCGTGGTGACCATCCCCAAGAGCGTACAGCAGCAACGTATCATCTCCAATGCAGAGATCTTCAATTTTGAGATCGCCGCAGAAGATGTGGCAGCCATCGATGCGCTGGACCGTGGGGAGAGAGTGGGCCCTGACCCGGACAATTTTAATTTCTAGGATAAAAGCATTCGGATCATGCTTGTTATTTGGCCGTCTCTTCACAGCAGAGGCGGCTTTTTATTTTTTTCTGTTAAATCATCTGATGTTTTAAATAAACATCATACCTTTGTAGAGTAATAAGTTTTATATGGACCAGACATCGAAACTTTCCAACCGCGTTATCAACGCTATCCAGAAAGACATCTCCCAGGGTATTTATAAGCCGGGGCAGAAGATACCGACAGAACCTGAACTGATGGTGCAATATGCGGTGGGGCGCTCTACTATCCGCGAGGCGGTAAAAACACTGGCCATGTCGGGGGTATTGCGAGTGCAACAAGGCTCCGGCACCTATGTCAGTGAATCGGTACAGACAGAATCACTGGACCAGCGGCTGCGGCGGGCGGACTTTGAAGAGATCAACCAGGTGCGGCGCATGCTGGACTATGAAATAGTGAAGCTGGCGGCGCAGCATCATACCAAAGCGTCGCTGACGGAGATGAAGAAATATCTTGACCTGCGTAAAAAAGCGATCCTTGGACAGCAGTACCACGACTGTATGGAAGCGGACATTGCTTTTCACACCGCCATTGCCAAAGCCAGCGGCAATCATGTGCTGGCCGACCTTTATCGCAGTTTTACTGCGGTGATACGGGACTTCTTTGCCAAACGGGACACGGAGAGCATCAGTCACTTTGCGATCAGCCACCATTTGCATGAACAGCTGTATGAAGCCATCAGGAGCGGTAACGTCAAGTTATCGCGGCAAGCCATGGAAGATATACTGGACAACAACTACTAAACTTTCCGAAAGATGAACATACTTATTTTCAGCCTGATACTGCTTGCCGGAGCATATGTGGCGGGCCTCTTAGGTTCATTGACAGGACTGGGCGGTGGCGTGGTCGTGATCCCGCTGCTGACGCTGGTCTTTCATGTGGATATCCGTTACGCTATTGGTGCGGCCTTGCTGGCGTCTATCGCCAATTCATCAGGGGCGGCGTCGGCTTATATCAAAGAAGGCATCACCAACGTGCGGCTGGGCATGTTCCTGGAGATCGCCACTACGCTGGGGGCGGTAGGAGGGGCGCTGATAGCCGTTTTTACGCCGACCAATACTATTGCGGTACTCTTTGGCGTAGTGCTGATTTTTTCCGCCTTGATGACCGTTCGCAAAAAACATGAGCATGCCTTACAGGAAGGCAGCCGTTTATCCTATGTATTAAAACTGAATGGCAGTTACCCTACGCCACAGGGAGAGGTGCCCTACAAGTTGCAGAACATCGGCGGCGGGTTCTCTATTATGCTGCTGGCCGGCGTTTTATCCGGGCTGCTGGGCATTGGTTCCGGTGCGTTGAAAGTGCTGGCCATGGACGGCGCCATGAAAATTCCTTTTAAGGTAAGCACCACCACCAGCAATTTTATGATCGGCGTTACCGCCGCGGCCAGTGCGGTGGTGTATCTCCAGCGTGGCTATATAGATCCGGGGATTGCCTTTCCGGTAGTATTGGGCGTACTGGGCGGTGCCTTCACCGGCGCACGCTTGCTGACGATCATGAACCCGAAAACGTTGCGTTACATTTTCTGTGTGGCCATTTCTTTTGTGGCACTGGAAATGATCTACAACGGATTACATCACCAGTTTTAAACACAAGCCATGAAACTCATCAAAACATTAACAGGCGACCGGGACATAGCTTTACTGGTAGGACAGGTGTTGCGTACTGGTGTGATCACCGCCAGCGCCATCGCTTTTGTGGGCGGCATATTATACCTTGCCAAACACGGTGCTGACAGTCTCCCCGACTACAGCACTTTTACCGGGGAAGGCAAAGAATACACCACTTTCGGCGGTATTTTCCGTGGGCTGGCCACTTTTAAGCCGTCGGCCGTTATCCAGTTCGGCGCCCTGATACTGCTGGCAACACCCATCCTTCGCGTGTTCTTTTCCCTGATCGGTTTTGCCGTAGAGAAAGACCGTATGTACGTGGTGATTACCCTGCTGGTGCTGGGCATCATCCTGTTCAGTATGTTCGGTGGCCTGAAAGTATAAGTTATTGCAGGGCCGCAAAAAGCGTGTCTATATCGGCTTTGTTGTTATAGAAATTAATGCCGATCGTGAGCATGTTATTTTTATAGCGCGCCATGATGCCGTTTTCTTCGAGTTGCCGGAACTGGCCGGGCGTGATTTTTAAGCGCTGTATCGCCGAAAGGTGCTGCGGCCCGAAGTTGGAAAGGACTTCCACTTTATGTTTCCGTGCCTCTTCATGCAGGTAAGTGACCAGCGCCTGGATATATGCGTGAATGTCTGCGATGCCGATGGCATTGATGTAACGCAGCGCTTCACCGAGCAACAGAATATTAAGAAAGGGAGGGGTGCCCTGTTCAAATACGGTGGCATCCTGTTTGGGCTTAAACTGCGTATAATCCTGCGTGGTATCAAAATCCGGATTGGGATAGGTCACGTTGTACCATCCCATGGTTTTAGGCGGATATTTTTCCTGTAGTTGGCGGGACACGTACATGCCACCGGAGCCGTATCCTGCCGCCGCCCATTTGTAGGTATGGAAAATCAGAATGTCGATGTTGCAGGCTGCCACATCTATTTCATTGACGCCAAAAGACTGTGTGGCGTCCACGATCAGTATGATACCTCTTTTTTTACATAACTCCCCTATAGCCTGCAGATCGTGACGGTAGCCCGAGCGGAACATCACATGGCTGAGGATAAGTATACGTGTGTCCGGTGTAATTTGTTGTTCGATAGTACTGAGCGGTATTGCGCCGTTGGCTTCCGGCTGCACGAGGCGTACCGGATGGCCGTGATGTATCCAGGGAACGAAGCTGGTGGGGAAATCATCCTTCATGGTAAGTATTTCAAACGTCGCGGGAAACATGCCCACAAGCAATCCCATGGCTTGTGCAGTGTTGGTGATAAAGGCCACTTCAGCAGTGTTCGCGTTGATCATACTTGCCATGGTGGCCCGTATTTCCTCTACTTCGGGGTTCCAGGCGGGCATTACGCCCCGGCCCTGTTCACTCAGATCGGTCAGCAGCGCGGTGGCCTTGTCCACCAGCGGTTTGCTGACAGGCGCACCGCCATTGGTAAAGAGGTAAGTATATGTATTGAAGACCGGGTAATCGGCCCTTATTTTCTCCCATTTAGTGCTGTTGGCGATCATCTTTTTATACTATTTTATTAATTGTTGATTCTTAATAAGCAATCCGCCGGCGCCCGTTCTGATTACAAAATAAACACGATAACTTGCGATGTACGACGGGAATTAATTCATATACAATTTAAGGCTTTTAGCATGTTGAAAAAAAGAAAACTGCTGGCATATGCGATGGCGCTGCTACAGGTGGGAACATTGTTTGCACAGGAGCAGCCGCTGTTCCGCAAGGCGGGTGCGCCGGTTGATCAGCGCGTCAATGACCTGCTGCATACATTAACGTTACAGGAGAAAATCTCCCTGCTGGGATATAACAGTCCCGCTATTGAGCGGTTGCATATTCCTGCCTACAACTGGTGGAACGAAGCGTTGCATGGCATAGCCCGAGGCGGTGAAGCCACTGTGTATCCGCAGGCCATCGGCCTGTCGGCTTCTTTTAACGCGCCGCTGGCGCAGTCTGTGGCCGCTGCTATTTCCACAGAAGCACGCGCGAAGTATAACCTGGCCGTTGCCGCTGGTCGCCACGTGCAGTATATGGGGCTTAATTTCTGGACGCCGAATGTCAATATTTTCCGCGACCCGCGGTGGGGCCGGGGACAGGAGACCTATGGGGAAGACCCTTATCTGACAGGCACCATGGCCGGCGCGTTTGTACATGGCCTGCAGGGCGATGAGCCGGGAGTACTGAAAACAGCTGCCTGCGCTAAACATTTTGCCGTACATAGCGGACCGGAAGCGGACCGCCACAGTTTCAATGCGGTGGTAGATGAAAAAGACCTGCGCGAGACTTATCTCTATGCCTTCAAAAAGATGGTGGACGGCCATGTGGAATCTATCATGTGCGCCTATAACCGGGTAAACAGCCAGCCATGTTGCACCGGTAACACCTTGCTGCAGGATATTCTGCGGAAGGAGTGGAAATTCGGCGGACAGGTGGTGACCGACTGCTGGGCGCTGGACGATATCTGGTTGCGCCATAAAGCTATTCCTACCCGCGAGGAAGTGGCTGCTGCCGCTATCAAAGCGGGCGTTAACCTGGATTGCGCAAATATTTTACAGGATGATGTATTAAAAGCGATCGATAAAGGCTGGCTGAAACCTGCGGACGTAGACAGTGCGCTGAGCGCCAGTCTGCGTACCCAAATGAAGCTCGGGCTGTACGATGCGCCGGGACACAGCCGCTACAGCGGTTACGGGGCCGACAGCGTGAACAATGCCTGGCATACTTCACTGGCGCTCCAGGCCGCAAGAGAAAGCATGGTATTGCTGAAGAATAACGGTGTGCTGCCGTTGCAACAAGACAAATACGCCTCTATGCTGGTCACCGGTTCCAATTCCGCTTCGCTGGAAGCGCTGATGGGCAACTATCACGGCGTGTCCGGCAATATGGTGACCTTCACCGCCGGCCTCAGCAAAGCAGCCGGACCGGGCATGGCCACTCAATATGACCAGGGATGTGATTTTACAGATACGCTGCACTTCGGTGGTATCTGGGCCTCTCAGAACTGTGATGTGACAGTTGCCGTGATAGGACTTACGCCTTTGCTGGAAGGGGAGGAAGGAGATGCTTTCCTGTCTGCCTCCGGTGGTGATAAAAATTCGTTGAGCCTTCCCCGTTCGCAGGTGGTTTTTATGCAGAAGTTAAGGGCTGCGCATAAAAAGCCGATCATAGCAGTCGTTACCGCCGGCAGCGCGGTAGATGTTACTGCCATTGAGCCTTACGCAGATGCGATCATCCTGGCATGGTACCCTGGCGAACAAGGCGGTACTGCGCTCGCGGACATCGTCTTCGGAAAATATTCGCCCGCAGGGCGCCTCCCGGTCACCTTTTATCAGTCGGTGAAAGACCTCCCGGACTACAAGGACTATAGCATGAAAAACCGCACCTATCGTTATTTTAAGGGTAAGGCAGCTTATCCTTTCGGTTTCGGTCTCAGCTATACCACGTTTACGTATGACTGGCAACAGGCGCCGGCCAACGGTTATAAACCGAATGATACCATTCGTATGACCGTTAACGTGCGCAATACCGGTAATATGGACGGAGATGAAGTATTACAGGCATACATCACCTATCCGGGCCAGGAAAGGATGCCGTTGAAAGAGCTGAAAGCCTTTAAGCGGGTGTCGGTAAAACAGGGCAATACCACTGCTGTGACGCTGGAAATACCCATGGCCGAGTTGCAGAAATGGGACCTGTCACAGCAACGCTGGAAGCTTTATAAAGGAACATATGGCGTACACGTTGGACCATCTTCCACAGATTTTAAGCTGACGCGCAACATTGTTGTAAAATAAGAAGAAGCGGGTGTCTTCCATGGTTGTAGCCGGAAGGCACCTGCTGTTTAATTTCTGTACCAGGCGGCAACAAATACCTTCCGGTTTGTTTCAGATGCAAAGTTTATTATATTGCGAACCATATTGTAACTGTAGTCATAAAATTGTTATACCCATCCCGCATTTTTTAAAACCTTAGATATCTATGAAATATTTTTCCCTTGCTTTATTATGGTCTTTTTTGTTGGTGGTTGCTGCCACAGCATCGGCGCAAACATCGGGCACTTTTGTTGTAGGTGGCGACCTTGACAAGTTTTATCCGGTTGTATGGAAAGACAACGGCTGGTTTACCAATACTGCTTCAGAATTGGAAATAGGAAGGGCGGATGTCCACCGCGATGGTCCCTGGAGAGGTTCTATGCTGGCGAAATTTCGTTATCATGTTACCAACTGGGGAAACCGGTCTGATTTTATTGAAGCGGATATTCACCAGGGTGGGTCTGACCATGAATTTATCGCTGGCTGGAGAGATGCTACCGGCGGTAATAACACGAATGAAATCATTATCTGGCTGAGGGGAAGTACGTCTTACTCCTATACATCCCGTTATGCGATAGAGGCGCCTGCTGTATTCGATGGCGTAGCGAATCCCCTGCCGTTGACGATACTGAATGAACCTCCCCATACGTTTAAGACTTCCGTGGATAGTTATGTAAACAGCCAGGGTAAGTCGACAGGTTCATTGTATTTGTTTGGTAGTGTTAGCTGGACAGCCTACAACTGGGGAAAGCCCCTCCGGCTGCCAGCAGGACAGGCAATAGCTTTCGATGCAGGCACAACAAAGATTGGCCTGGGTGGCGTAGGCAATAAACTCTATCTCTTTACGACCGATGTGGAGGACGCCAGCAAAGTCCCCAATTACCGGTTAATTATGAACGAAAACGGGGAAATGGGCATAGGGACGGAGCCGGTGACTGGTTTCAGAATGGTCGTGGAAGGCTCGCTGGGTGCCCGTAGAATAAAGGTGGCACAAGGTACCTGGGCCGATTTTGTTTTTCATGATGATTATAAACTCCCTTCTTTACAGGAAACAGAAGCCTTCATCAAAGTCAACAAACGTCTGCCTGATATTCCTTCCGAAAAAGAAGTTGCTGAAAAGGGGGTGGACGTAGGTGAAATGAATAAACTGCTGCTGCAGAAAATAGAAGAGATGACCTTACACATGATCAAAATGGAAAAAAGAATTCAGGAGCTGGAAAGCAGGGAGGGGAAGTAATTACCCGTGCAGGTTATACACTGTGCACAAAAAGAAGAGGACGTCTCAAACTAAACTGAGACGTCCTCTTCTTTTTGTGTATAACCGTTTAAGCGATCATTCTGTTGACCACCCGTTTCAGGGTAAGCCCTTGTATAATGATAGAGAACAGTACCACGAAATAACTTCCCGAGAGGATAATTTCCTTGTAGGGCGATTCAGGGAGTGACATGGCGAGTGCCACGGAGATGCCCCCACGAAGTCCGGCCCATACCAGTATCGTAATGCCTTTATAGGTTGTTTTCAATGAACGTTTCAGTAGTAGTGACGGGATATAGATACTCATTGCCCTGGCCACCAGTACGAAGAGTACTGCGAAGAGGCCTGTCAGCCAGTAATTTTTAAGGAAAGGCATCAGTACAATTTGTAGCCCGATCATCACAAAGAGAATGGTATTGAGCAGTTCATCTATCAAATGCCATACGTTATGAAAGTAGCGTTGCATGTCTTCTGATTGTTTGGTGCCCAGGGAGGTATTGCCAAGGATAAGGCCGGCAGAAACTGCTGCCAGCGGAATAGACACGTGCAACATGGCGCCCAGTACGGATATCACCATTACCATGGATAATGACACCATGACGATGATCTGGAAGTCGTCCACCCGTTTCATGGTGCGATAAGCTACCAGGCCGGAGATAACGCCTAACAGGATGCCGCCGAACACTTCCTGTGAAAACAGAGCGACCGTATGTGAAAAAGAAACATGCGCGTCGGAGCTGGCAGCCAGTTCCTTCAGGATAACGAAGAGCAGGATACCGGTACCGTCATTCAGGAGGGATTCTCCACCGATAATGGTTTCCAGCGAAGAAGGCACTTTTGATTTTTTCAGTACAGACATTACGGCCACCGGATCGGTAGGTGAAATGAGCGCGCCAAACAGCAGGCAGTAAAGCAGCGGCAGTTCAATATGCAGCAGGCCTGTGGCCCAATACAGCAGATAACCGAAGATAAAGGTAGAGCCGATTACCCCGACGGTACTGAGTATCAGCACCGGGTAACGTTGTTCTTTCAGTTTCTGAAAGTCGAATTGCAGGGCGCTCGCAAACAGGAGGAAGCCTAACATAATATCCAGCAGTGTTTGTGTAAAGTCAATACTGCTGGTGAGGTCTTTGATAAACGCGTAGGCGTCGGGGAAAATTTTACCGGTAAACAAAATCAGCAGGGACAACAACAGCGAAACCACGATCACGCCTATGGTGCCGGGGAGTTTGATAAACCGGTTGTTGATGTACGAAATCAGCGCACTGATAGTGATTAAAGCCGTAATAATTGTAAAAGTGTTCATAGCTTCCAGATAATGCCAGTTAAAGAATACAGATTTAAAAATGATAATGCTATCACTATAGGGGGCGCTAAAGATAGAAAAACATTTGTAAACCGGCCTACCGGCGGCCATGAACAATTACTTTTTTTTAGCGGCTGCAGCTTTCTTTTTCGGTGTGGCAGCAGTTTTCTTTTTGGACGGAGTAGCTACTTTGTTATATGCCAAAGCCCTGTTTACCCAGTGTTCCAGTTGCTTTTTCGTGCGTAGGGCGGAGTTGTCCACGTATACAAACCCCGGCATTATTTTGCCACCATGCACCATGGGCGTGCAACTTTCTTCCTCCAGCGCGGCGTCTGTCAGCGCCGGGTCAATGCGCAGCATGATGTTGTCGGCTTTTACGCCTACGCACATTTTATCATCGACCATAAAACAGAGACCGCCAAACATTTTCTTTTCTTCAATGTTGGCCGACGCAGGTGCGATCAGTTCTCTGACGCGATCGGCCATTTTTTCATCAAAAGCCATGGGAGAGGTTTTGTGTGTATTAAAGATACAGGTTAATATCCATATTTCGTTTCGAGCGCATGCAGGAGCATGTTGGCAATTTTCGCGGTGTTTTCCTGTTGTATGTTGGTGAAAACAATATAAGCGCGGTTGACAGCAGGGATCACTTTCACTGTGGTGACGAAAGTGCCTGGTGTACCGCTGTTGTACGATATGGGGTGCGCGTTAGCGTTGATGTCTGTGAACCAGCCATAGGCAAAGCCTGGGAGGCCAAAATGTAATTGCCGGAAAATACTGGCTGGAAGCAGTGGAGATTTCCCAGCGAGGCCGCGCAGTTGTTCCTGTATAAACCGGCTATAGTCCCGCAGGCTGACGTGGATGTTGCCGGCCACCTGCAGCCAGTTAAGCCTGGGATTATAGGCCGGTGCTTCAGGACGGCCTTGTGCATCGTGGCCCCATGGTTGCGTAGTGTCGCTAACGTTAGGACTGCCAAGGCCAAACCGGATATGTAATTGTAGACCTAGTGCCTCCAGCAACTGAGGATAGCTTTTGCCGCTGGCTTTTTCCAGCATGAGACCGGCGAGGGCGTAGCCACTGTTGGTGAGGTTAAGACCTGTGTCAGCGACGGGTGGCTGTTGTAGCAGCCAGCGCGCAAATTGCTGGCGCTGGCTGGCTTCACTGCCGGTAATTTCCTCCGGGCGGGGATGAGGATGAGTATACGTATAGTGCGCAAGGTTATTTCGGAAGGTTAACAGCTGTTGGAGGGTGAGGTGATGATATGCCTTATTACTGCCGGCTTTCCAGTCAGGGAAGCGTGTAAAGAAGGGGGTGTCCCAGGAGAGCAGGTGTTGTTGCACCAGCATGGCCGCGATCATGCAGGTGATGGCTTTGGTGTTGGAGCCAATACGGAACTGATGATCTATGGTGGCCGGAATGTCAGAATTGATTTTACAGAAGCCTGTCATGTCAATATCGAAAATGGTATCTGATGATACGACAGCATAACCGAGTGCCGGGATACGATGGGCTTGCCGGAGACTATCAGCGAAGGAATGAAGCGACTGGGCGGCGGAAGTAACAAAGAGCAGCATCAGAAATGATGCTGACAGGAATGCACGCATGAAAAAAGATTTGTGCAAAGGACGGGAAAACGGGGGGAAATACCGCTCGTCGCCTGAAAAAAATCAGGCGACTGCGGATATATGAATAGGACATGGTCATTGGGCGTTCCGTATGTACAGCGGATCGCAATGGAAATAGTTGATAAATGCTATCGTGAATACCTCCTCGTCTGGCAGGCCAATGCTGTGAGCGATTTCAGCGAGGGTGATATTTTTATATACTAGGAGATGATAAGCTCTCAGCATTTTCTGCTGGAATGCAAAATCTTCCAGGGGAATGTAGAACATGTTTTCAAATGCGCCAGCCAGTACTGCGCTGGGCAGGTTAAACAGAAAGGCGGTGTGCATCAGGGGCGATTCCAGTTCTACATTATCTTTCAGGTATTGAAAGACACGTACCAGTGTGGCATCATCTACCGGGCGCTGGATATTTTCCGGGGTGGCGTCCTGGCAGAGGTAGTTGCTGAAGATAGCCACGCAGCAGCGGCGCAGGAGGCATTCAGCCTGATCTTCAATCAGTCGGCATTCCTTGATAATGTCCAGCAACTGCTGGATAGCGATATTGGTGGTACAGTCACGCTGATTGAGCGGTTCGCTCTGGTCGCTGATTCTTTTGCGCAGCAGGCCTTTGAGTTCCGGGAATTCCCGTACAAGTGCGCCCATGCAACCAGGTATAATGTTGATATGAAAGCTGCTGATCTGTATCCCAGGAATAACGGGAACGGTGTGCATTTGCTCCGGCAGGTTAAACAGGCAGATCTGACGCCCTATCATGTTAAAGTCGCCTCTCCCGTGAATATTGGCCACCACAGCATCGGCCTGGTTGAAGTGAAGGGCCAGGATATGCCGCGGCGAATAGGGCGTGAGCAGAATGTTTCTTTTGGCCAGCACTTCGTGGTGCCAGATGGAAAAATCCCTTACTTTGATATTCTGGCAGAACATATCGCAATCCGCGTCCTGCTTGAAATACTGACGGGCAAAGGGAATCACGGTATCGTTGAAATCGTCCGGGATCAGCTCCAAAGGGGTAAAATACTGGTCATCGCGTTCTATCAGAAGTATTTTGCGTTCGGGCGTGGGTTTGATGGTATTTTGGTCATCCATAAAACTTATACGATTAAAACTGAATGTCAATACATAATCCTTATTTGACAGGAATAGGTCAGTTAAAATGTCATGGTTATTTTGTGCCTGAGATACTCTATTTATGTCATTATTTAAAACAGGGTATCACGCAGAAAAGTACTATGTCAAATTTGGGTTTTTTTCAAACAAAATAGAAGACTATTTATCCAGTCTTTAAATATGTTGATAAATTAATATCTTTCTTTCGTCCGGAGAAATTTTTTTCTCCGCGGGCAGATTCAACGACGACTACAGTTTTTTCTTAGAGCAAAGATCGGGGAAAGCAAGCGTATGTCCATCTCCCTGCGTGCAGGGAGACGGACTTTTTTTATTGATTTTTTCTAGTGGGACAAAACGGCGCTGCCTTTTTCGGCGGCAACGGTGGTTTTGATCTGCCGGCGGCCTATAAACAGCACGACTGCCGCGAGAAGAGACGTACCACACATGGTAACAGCGAGGGGAACGGCATTATGAGTGTTATACAGGCTCACTACGGTGGCGGCCAACGCGCCAACGCCCATTTGCAGCGCACCCATCAGGGCAGAAGCGGTACCGGCGTTTTTCGTGAACGGCGCCAGGCAGAGCGCTGCTGTATTGGGATTGATGAAGCCCATACAACAAAGGAATAAAAACAACAACACCAGCAGGCTGGTGAGACCGAGCCAGTCGTTCCAGGCGCTGACAGCCATCACCACCGCGATGATACCCTGCAAGGTAAGTGCTACGGGCACTATCTGCCGGCTTTCATATCTTTTCAGCAGGAGGCTGTTGACCTGGCTGCAACCAATGAAACCAACGGACAGTCCGGCGAAAATCCAGCCGTAGGTCTTGCCATCGAGGTGGTAGGCGTCCATAAAGACCTGCGGAGAACCGGACACATAGGCAAACAGTCCGGAGAAAGCGATGGCGCCGGTAAAAGCGTAGGTATAAAACTGTGGCGTAGTGGCCACCGTCCAGAAGCTCTGAATGATGGGCCCCGGTTTGAGCGATAGCGTGGTATCCGGCCGGTAGCTTTCCGGTAACCACCAGATGGTGGCCAGCAGTAACAGCAGGCCTATACCGCCTAATACAATAAATACGGCATGCCAGTGGAAAGCGGCGGCCACGTAACCACCAATTGTGGGCGCCAGCATGGGGGAGGCGCCTACTACCAGCATCAGCAGGGCAAACACTTTCGCGTTTTCCTTTACCGGGAACAGGTCGCGGACCATGGCCACGGAAGCCACAGTGGCGGCACAGCTGCCCAGCGCCTGGATAAAACGAAGTATGACCAGGCTGTTTAACGTGGCCGAATATACGCAGCCCAGCGAGGCAGCGATGTATACCAATAATCCAAGTATGAGCGGTACTTTACGCCCAAAACGGTCCAGCAATGGCCCATACAGCAGCTGCCCGGCTGAAATGCCGATGAAAAAACTGGAGAGGGACAGTCCCACGCGGGCCTGCTCTACGCCAAAATCTTTAGCGATCGCAGGAAAGCTCGGCAGGTACATGTCTATGGAAAACGGCGCTAAAGCCGTCAAAGAGCCAAGTATCAATATCAGGAAAAAATAGCCGGATCGGGTATGTTCTTGTGTCACAGTCTGTTGGTTTAGTATCAAGCCGTAAAAGTAGAACAACCATTTTATTCCTGTTGCTCTTTTGCAGAATGATAATATTGATGACCCTATAGAGGGAAATGATAACTATTGATTATAATAAATTAATATATATTTGCGCGTCCTATTATTGTCTAGATGAGCACTACCACATTGAAAAACCTGGTAGCAGTGTTATGGCTGCTGCTGGTCCCCATTATGATCTATGCCCAGGAAGGAATGCCTGCCACGGTACGTCCCTGTGGCACAGACGTTTTACTACAGCAATGGCGCCGGAACCCTTCGTTCCTGGCACGGGAACAGGCCATTAACCAGGCCTTGCTGCAACGTCACTATGTGACGGTGCCCGGAGCGCCTGCGGCCGATCCCGCCATCATCACCCTGCCAGTGGTGGTGCATATACTCAACGAAAACCTCAACGCCTATACGGACCTGGACGTGGCCAACGCCCTCCAGCAGCTGAATGACGCTTACGGCGCCACCGGCGCTTTTACCGGCGGCCGCACTGATACCAAAATACGGTTCTGCCTCGCTAAAACGGCACCCGATGGCGGTCGCACCAGCGGCATCGTTCGTACCTATACCTACCTGAACGATTTTGATGTGGACATGGAAGGAGGGGAAGTAACGGACATGGGAGCGTGGGACCGTACCCGTTATATCAATATATGGGTGGTGTCCACTATCCGCTCCGACTATATGCAGGACTTCAGCTGCGGCAACTGGAGCCGCCTCACCATGGGCGGATATGCCAGCGCCGGCGGCGATATTGTGGTGGCCGGACTGGGCATAGGTGTACTGGCCCACGAAATGGGGCACTACCTCAGCCTGCTGCATACCTTTGCCGCCCGCGATTGTAAAAATGATGACTGTCTCACTGACGGCGATATGGTTTGCGACACCCCGCCGGAAAGGACCATCACCGGCGGTTATGCCTGCAGCGCCCCTCAAAACTCCTGTAGCACCGATACGCTGTCCGGTTTCACGGTTGATGTGCCTGACCTGCCGGACAATTTCATGGACTATGGCCAGGGCACCGGCTGCGTGCTCGGCTTCACCGCCGGCCAGACCACCCGCATGCGTAACTTTATCGCCGCCGCCCTGCCGCTGATGCAGGCCAGCACCGTTTGCAACGATCCCTGTGCAAGTGCCGTCACCGCCGCTTTCAGCCGTGACATCGCTTATCCGGTGGTCGGGGATGTGGTCACTTTTACCGCCACCATTACAGCGGGGCAGTCGGTACAATGGCTGGTAGACGGCGCGCCGGCCGGGACAGGCGTTACCCTGGCACTGCCCGTGACAGTAAAGAAAACCTATCAGCTGGAATTGCGTGTAACCGACAACGTAACCGGCTGTCATGCTTCCACCACCGATGCCATGGCGGTAAGCTGCGGCGTGGTGGCCCGCTTCTATCCGGATAAACGCAAGATCGCCTCCAAACTCGGCATACAGACAGACCATGTGGTATTTACCAACCGCTCCCGCAACGCCACCTCCTGGAAATGGCTGATCAGCAACGATAAAGGAATGGCCGAAACAGTAGTGAGCACTAATGAACAGCTGGACTATATATTTAACACGCCCGCTAATTATAAGGTACGGCTATACGCTACTGACGGGCATTGCGAAGACACTACCAATCCCGTTACCATTGTAGTGGACGATCCTACCGCCGATGGCGTGGTGTACGTGTCCGGGGTGGAGTGTTACCAGCAGAACAAGCTGCGGGTAAAGCTTTACTTTGAAAACAAAGGATATCAGACCATCCCTAAAAATACCCCTGTCTCTTTTTATGACGATGATCCGCGGCTGGGAAAGGGCAAGCGGTTGGGAACACCATTCCTGCTGCCCGCAGACCTGCCCGGTAAATGTGTGTCGGTACTCTACACCACCATTGTGGACGCCGGCCGCGAAGGCATCGATACGCTGGTGACCGTGATGAATGACAACGGGACTGTTTTTCCATTGGTATTTCCCAATACAGGCGTAACAGAAAGCGATTACACCAATAATGTCAGCTTTAAGAAAGGCTTCCGGTTTCATGTGTCGCTTGCACCGGGCGACTATACCCTGACGCCACAGCAACAACTGGTGCTGAAGCCCACGGCCAAAGGAGGTACCCTGACCAGCGCCACCTGGGACCCGTCGCCTTACCTGGACTGCACTACCTGCATCAATGCTACGTTTACCGCGCCTTACCGCAAAGATACCATCACTACCGTGAAAGTGCGGGGCTATACACAATACGCCTGCTTTGCAGATACGATGGCCACCATACACATCCCTCCGGTAGACGACTATACGATAAAACTGGACAAAGTGGATTGTTCCGCTGGTGACAGCCTGCATGTGGCGTTCTCCTTGTGTAATGCATATGCTAAAGGCGATATACCTATCGGCCTCCAGGTAGATTTTTATGACCGTCTTCCTGCTGATCCTGCTGCCATAAGGCTGGGCAATACCTTTCTGACGCCGCTGTCTTCTGTTGGCGTTTGTGGCACTTATGGGCAATACCTTCGAAATACCACCACCGGACAGGTAGTGGCCGTGGTAAACAAAGACCGTCAGCCATTTCCGCCGGCCACGGGGCTGAATGAAGCAGATTATACCAATAATAATTATACAGCCAATTATGTAGCACCTGTGCTGACGGTATTGCCGAAAGACACCACGGTATTCCGTAAAGCGCCGTTTCATTTTTATTATGAGGTGAAAGGCTTTGATCCGGTCACGATCCGGTGGGACAACAGTGATGCCTATACGATGGACTGTGGTATTTGTCCGGCGCCATCTGTTCAGATGCTGGACAGCAGCCGGATAGGATTGAAGTTGACGAACCGCTACGGCTGTGTATTGACAGGAGAGGAATATGTGCACCTGGTGCCGCCGGACCTTACCGTCAACTTGTTATCGGCGCATTGTTACGACAACCAGCATATTCTCGTGAAGTTTAAAGTATGTGTAGCCAATGGCTACGATACCATCTTCCAAAAAATACCGGTATCATTTTATAACGGCGATCCCGGTAACGAACGCACCACGTTGCTACAACCGTTGTTTTATACGCCGGTGGCCAAAGAAGGTGACTGCCGGGAGTTTACCCATGTGCTCAGTGCGCCTGGTACTGCAGAGGTGGTGGCTGTGGTAAATGACAAAGGCGGATTTGTATGGGCGGAGACGGACTATACCAACAACCGGAGCGCGGTAGATTATGAGGCCTTCTCCGTTAGCGCTGCGCCGGCATTGATATCACTGCCGAGGCCAGCCAACGTGCCGTTGCGTACAACCGTTACCGGTGGACCGGCTTCGTCCTATGCCTGGGAGCCGCAATCGGGGCTGTCCTGCGCAACCTGTCCTTATCCGGTGGCGGCCGCCACTTCCTCCATGCGTTATGTGGTAACGGCCACCAACGACTACTGGTGTACCGATACGGCCAGTGTGCAGATACAGACTTTCGTCAATGCAGGCATCAGCATGCCAAATGCTTTTTCTCCCAATGGCGATGGGCAGAATGATTATTTCTATGTAATTGGCAGCTGGGATATCCGCCAGGTGCGTAACCTGTCGGTGTTTAACCGCTCGGGCAACAAGGTATTTGAAGCGGTGAATACGCCTGCCAACGACCGGAGCTATGGCTGGAACGGGCTGGTAAATGGAAAGAAAGCTGATATGGGCACCTATGTGTATTTCGCGACAGTGGAATATATAGATGGTACTGTCAAACTGATAAAAGGAACGGTGACGCTTATACGGTAACAGTTGAACAGCTTATAAAAAGAAAAACCGGCTCCCAGTGAAGAGCCGGTTTTTTTCATCCTTTCACACACACTATACATGAACAGTTCTAAGCATGGTCCCGTTTTCGTTAAAGCGGCTATGCCAGCTAAGTGCCTCCTGCAGCAGGTGAGGGGTGTGGCCTCCATGGCTGCAGGCATTGGAAAAATAGTTGTTCAGTTCGTCCTTGTAGCTGGCATGCGCGCATTTGGATATGATCAGTCCTGCCCGTTCCCGGGGGGCTAGTCCCCGTAAATCGGCCAGACCGTTCTCTGTCACTATAATATCTACATCATGTTCAGTATTGTCTATATGGGAAGCCATTGGAACAATGTGCGAAATGCCGCCGGCTTTGGAAGATGACTGTGTTACAAATATGCTCAGGTATGCGTTGCGTGCGAAATCATTGGAGCCGCCGATCCCGTTCATCATGGCGGTGCCGCCAATGTGGGTGGAATTGACATTACCGTAGATGTCGCATTCAATGGCCGTATTGATGCTGATGACGCCCAGCCGGCGGATGACCTCCGCGGCATTGCTGATGTCCTGTGGCCGCAGGACAATATGCGGTTTGTATTTGTCGAAATTGTTGAAAACCCTGTTGTAGCAAGCCTGGGACACCGTAATGGAAGAGGCGGACGCTACTTCCAGTTTACCTGCGTCAATCAGGTTAAAAGCGCTGTCCTGTATCACTTCTGAGTACATGGTGAGATGATGGAAATTGCCATCCATAAAGCCTTCCATGACCGCATTAGCTACTTTGCCGATACCCGACTGTAATGGCCGGAGTGACTGTGGCAGCCTGCCTTTGCTGATTTCATGCGAAAAGAACTCCAGCAGATGGCCGGCGATGGCGGTGGTTTTTTCATCCCTTTCATTGATAGATGCCGGGCTGTCGGTGGTGGTGGTCAGTACTACCGCCACAATTTTCTCCGGGTCAACCGGGATGGACTGCCGCCCTACGCGGGCGCCGGCATGGGTGATAGGAATGATTTGTTTGTCAGGCCATATGCCGGCAGAGAAAATATCATGTACCCCGTACAGGGAAAGGGGCACCGAAAGGTTTATTTCAATGATGATCTTGTCTGCCGCAGCGGCAAACGCCGCGGAGTTGCCGACAGAAGTTGTGGGTACGATACTGCCGTCTTCCTCTATCAGCAATGCTTCGATGACGGCGATGTCTACGCGGGGAATGATTTTCTCTTCCACAAAGGAGGCGCTTTCACCGAGGTGCTGGTCAATAAAGAGAACTTCACCGTTGTTGATTTTTTTGCGTAAGGCAGGATCTACCTGGAACGGCATTCGTTTGTGCAGTATGCCTGCTTCAGCCAGGGCCCCGTCTGTGTCGTGACCCAGTGAGGCGCCTGTGAGCAGCGTTATTCTGAGAGGTTTAGCAGGAGCTGTTGATGCCAGTGCCTTTAATACCGCTTTGCTATCTCCCGCTTTGGTAAAACCGCTGGAGGCCACGATCATCCGGTCTTTAAACAACGTGGCAGCTTGTTCGGCGCTGGTGATCTTCTGTAGTAAGTCTCTTCTCTTGATGCGTTCTTCGTACATGGTGCAGGAATGTGGCAAAGGCAAATGTAGCTTGCTGATTGCGGGTACAATATTAGGACGGTTTCAGGTGGCTGGTTGGTGCATCCGGGACAAACTTTTATTTGTTCCGGCCAATCCGGGGCACTGTTTTTATCGTTATATTTATAGTGTGTAGACTGTCACTTTCATTTCCATTACATAAACCATCCTGCAACATGAAAAAAGTTTTCCTCTCTTTGTTATGTGTTTGCTTTTTTACTGCAGCCTCCGTGCAGGCGCAGAGTATATTGGACCAGGCAAAAAAGACGGCCGGGAGTGTACAGAATCCTTTAGCCAATTACAGCGGAGTAGCCAGCAGTATTCTGTCGAAGCTCACGCCGGCCCTGGGGCTGACGGAAGTACAGAAACCGAAAGTGACCGACCTGGTGACAGGTTTCCTGAAGCAGAAAGCGGGCATTCTTCCCCTGCAGCAGAGCAATCCTGCGTCTTATGCTTCCAAGTTTGCCGGCCTGCAAGGCGGTCTTTTCTCCAAACTCAAATTGTTGCTGACAGCGGCCCAGTACACCAAATTCCTGGGGCTAAAGCCGAAAACCAATGATGCGACCAACGTGTTGTCGCAATTGTTTTTCTAGTTTCTTTCCGTAAAGGGGCCTCGCAAAGGCACCAGGGAACAAAGCATACAAAGAATGATGTCAGTGAGCAAAAAAAGCAAAGGAGCGAATGTCAAATCTGATATTTGCTCCTTTGTTTTTTTATTTAAAACATAAACACAGTGCTCTTTGCTGTCTGGCACGTTTGCGAGCTATTTATCTTGAAAAAATCTTTACCTTCTTTGCCGTTTGGCGCCTTTGCGAGAAACATCTTCTTTATTATCTTCGCGGCCCTATGCCAAAGCCAAAGAAGAAGACACCGAAGAAGAAAAAAACGAATAATAGTTTAGCCGTAGCCGTTATACTTATACTTGTCACTTTTGCTGTGACTACCTGCTCCCGGAAGATAGCCGGAAGAAAGGAAAAAGAACCTCCACGGAAGACTGCCTCGAAATCGCATGCTAAAAAGAAGACCAACAAATACCTGTTACAGGAAGATTTCGAAAAAGGCAACAAGACCAATTACAATTCAGAAAGCGTGGAGCTGTCCAGCGGCAGCTGGGAGTTCAAAGATGCCGTGACCGGCAGTCTGGATGAAGACCATAAAACGGGCGCGCAGGCGTTGCGTATCCGTGATAACGGGATGGCCACTATGGATTTTGATATCGTGGTGAATGGCACTGTAACGGTTAGCATGAAGTATGCGTTGTATGGCAAGGACAAAGAAGGCGCCTGGGAATTATGGGCATCCGTGAACCGTGGACAGCGTTTTACCAAAGTAGGCAATACCGTGGAGGTGAGCTCCAATAGTTTGCAGACAGTTAGTTTCACCGCTACCACCTCGTCCACTATCCGTTTCCGGATACGGAAAACGGACAAAAGCGGGAGCCGTCTTAATATAGACGCCATCCGGGTAAGCGCAGGCGGCAAAGAAGCGCCGGTGGTGAAGCCGGAGAAAGGGGAAGGGGCCGTAGGTGGAGATGATGACAACCTTTTGCTGGGCAATCCCAGCAATGCCACGCCTGCCGTGGTGATGCCCAACAACTACCTGATGGATAAAGGTTACTATACCTTGTCCTACAACCGCGATAATGGTACACCTAACTGGGTAAGCTGGCATGTCTCTGCCAGTGATCTGGGGCGTATGGCCAGAGGCAATGATTTCAGGCCTGATGCGGATATTCCGCAGGGCTGGTTCCAGGTGACGCAGTTCAGCTATAGTGGCAGTGGGTTTGACCGGGGGCATAACTGTCCTTCGGGCGACCGGACCGCTTCGCGGGATGCCAATGAGGCTACTTTCCTGATGACGAACATGATTCCTCAGGCGCCTAATCACAACCAGCATTTATGGTCCAATTTGGAGGGGTACACCCGTTCGCTGGTGAAAGACGGCAACGAGGTATATGTGATCATGGGCAGTTATGGCAGTGGTGGTGCCGGTAGCAAGGGCATGTCGAGAAGAATTGCCGGCAGCCGGGTGAATGTGCCTGCACGGATTTGGAAGGTGATCGTGGTGTTGCCGGAGGGTAATAATGACCTGAAGCGGGTGTCCCGGCAGACGCGTGTGATTGCCGTTAATACGCCTAATGATAATGAGGTGAACACTAAGTGGTCTGCATACCTAACTTCTGTGGAAGAGATTGAAAAAGCTACTGGTTACAGACTATTGTCCAATGTGCCGGCGGCGGTGCGGCAGGAGTTGGTGAAGAAGATAGATACCGGTGAATAATGAGGTTAGCATGAATGTTGCAGGGTTAAAATCCCGCTAACGGAAAACAGGTAAAAGGAACGGCATAAAAAAATATTGGACATTGTAATAATTAATTATAAATTGCATAAAATTGACATATTTTTAGCGGGATAATGTTTTTATCGCTTTAACAGAGTAAAATATAAAGGTAAAAAATACGCTAATTGTCACCTGGCCATACTAGTATTTTACTTTATTGAAGAATTTTAACCTTTTGTATTTATGTATGTGTAACATTTGAAGACCTTAATTCGTTAGCTAACAATAGAGAATGATTGGTGAGATAACGAGCATAGTTTGAAACTGACAAAGACCTACACTTTTCACTGATTGCAGCACCCATTGCTTCTAATGCCATAGGCAGGGGGAGAGTGCAGCTGTAATAAACGTAAGAAGACAGGCGTTATACCAGACAGGTATCAGCTGGTGCTCGACGAAAAACAGCGTTAAAAAATAATAAAAATTATATAAGTTCAGATTATATGGGTGATAGGATGTCCGTGGCCTTATTAATTACGACCTACAATTGGCCAGAAGCGTTAAAGCTCGTTCTTGAAAGTGTGCTGAGGCAAACTGTTTTGCCGAATGAGGTAATCATCGCAGATGACGGATCAGGCGACACTACCAGGTATGTCATTGAAACGTTCAAGCGGAGTACTACTATTCCGGTAAAACATTTTTGGCATCCGGACGACGGGTTCCGAAAAACCATCATCATCAACCAGGCTATCTCCGGTACAGAATCTGACTATATTATACAGATAGACGGTGATATTGTACTGAATGAGAACTTTATCAGGGACCATATCAATGAAGCGGAAGAAGGGTATTATATCCGTGGCAGCCGCGTATTGCTGCCGGAAGACAAAACCCGTTATTTTCTGCGCTCCGGTGAATTCGGCAATGTGACGATATTTGGCCGTGGTATAAAGAACCGGTTTAACGGTGTTCGTATTCCGCTCCTCGCGCCGTTACTGATTAAGAAAAGCAAACGTTCCAATAATTTTATCGGTGCTAACTGCGCCTATTGGAAGAAGGACTTTCTGCGTGTGAATGGCTATAATAATGAACTAAAAGGGTGGGGCCATGAGGATATCGAACTGGCCGCACGGTTTATTAACTCTGGCCTGAGCCAGAAAAAGGTAAAGATGAAAGCGGTTTGTTATCATCTGCACCATCCTCTCAATGACCGGGTGCATGAGAACGTTAACTACAGGGTTTACCTGGACACGTTAAAAAAAGGGATCACCTATTGTACTAACGGTTATCATCACTAACATTATCATTCGGGACATCTACGATTGTCCACAGGTTAATATACTTAAGGGGCTTGCTTTTCTTTAGCAAGCCCCTTTTTTATTTCCCTCAAATGAAAAAGGCGCTATCATATTGATAGCGCCTTTTTGGTAATAGCCATAATATATATGGTCATATTAATATGTAAATGTTTTTAATCTATTTACGCTTCTGTTACTGCATCTTCCTTACCAGAGGCGAAAGTCTGCATATCGATGAGTTTCTTATAGAGGCCATTGCTGGCGATCAGATCGAGGTGTGAGCCCTGCTCCACGATCTGTCCGTCTTCCAGCACAACGATGAGGTCGGCATTCTGAATGGTACTGAGGCGGTGGGCAATAACAAGGGAAGTACGGTGCTTCATGAGGTTATTAAGCGCATCCTGCACCATTTTTTCAGACTCTGTATCAAGGGCGGAAGTGGCTTCGTCCAGCAGCATGACTGGCGGATTGTTCAGTACAGCACGGGCGATACAGATACGTTGCCTTTGGCCACCGGAAAGTTTGGAGCCTTTATCGCCGATATTGGTCTGATAACCTTCGGCCGTGCCCATAATAAAATCGTGGGCATTGGCGATACGGGCAGCTGCCTCCACTGCTTCAGGTGAAGCATCAGGCTTGCCGAAAGCGATATTATTGAAGATGCTGTCGTTGAAAAGAATCGACTCCTGGTTGACCAGGCCCAATTGCGCGCGTAAAGACTCCATGGTCACGCTTTGCAGCGGACGGCCATCGATAAGGATACTACCGGACTGCGGCTCTATAAAACGAGGGATAAGGTCCATCATGGTGGACTTACCGCCGCCGGAAGGACCTACCAGTGCAACTGTCTTGCCTTTTGGTACGATCAGGTTAATATTTTTGAGAATGGTTTTTTCGCCGTAGGCAAAAGACACATTTCTGAATTCAATATCTTTTTCAAAGCCGGTGATGACAGTTGCATCGGGGGCATCCACGATGGCTGGTTTCTCATCGATCAGTTCCAGTACCCTTTCACCGGCGGCCACGCCGGAGTGAATGTTGCTGAAGGAAGTGGAGATGGCCTTGGCGGGTCTCATCACCTGGGAGAACAGGGCAATATAGGCGATAAAGGCCGCCGCGCTGAGATCACCCTGGTTGGACAGTACGAGGGTGCCGCCATACAATACGATACCGGCCACCATCATTACGCCCAGCGTTTCAGACACCGGCGAGGCCAGTTGTTGCCTGCTGGCCATGGCGCGTCCAATTTTAGAGTAGCGGACATTTTCGTTATTGAAACGGTCGGTGGTGAATTTCACTGCGTTGAAGGCTTTAATGATGCGGATGCCATGGAGGGCTTCGTCCAGGTAGCTGATCATCAGGCCGTAGGTACGATGGGCTTCCTCTGCATGCTGTTTCAGCTTTTTAACGATCCTGGAAATGAGAAAGCCCGCTACAGGTATGATCAGCATGGAGGCCAGCGTCAATTTGTAGGAGATGATAAACAACATTACCAGGTAAAACAGCAGGGCCACCGGTTCTTTGAAGATCACCTGCAGGGTGCCGGTCACTGTATACTGTACGGTCTGAACGTCGCTGGCGATTTTAGAGATGATGTCCCCTTTGCGTTCATTGCTGAAATATCCCAGGTGGAGGTCCATGACGTTGTTGAAAACAGCCTTTCTCAGGTTCAGGAGGGTATGGATACGCAGGCTTTCCATGATTTTGTCTGCAAAGTACCGGAACAGGTTGCCCAGTAATACAGACGCCACAATACAGCCACATACGAAACGGAGTGTTTGTATCGCGCCATACTTGTTAAAAACAAAGGCCGTGTAGTAGTTAAAAACCGCGAAGATATCGAACCAGTTTTGAGGTTTTGCCGGGACCTCTTTTACGTTACTGAAAATGGTAGCCAGCAGTGGAGCCAGCAGCGCCAGGTTCAGGGTGCTGAAGATAATCGACAGCAGCGTACAGAGTATATAGGGAATAGCGAATTTGTTAATAGGTTTGGCAAAAGCTAAGAGTCGGAAGTATGTCTTCATATCACTGTATAATAACTATCTATAAAGAAAGCCGCATCAAAGCAAAGCTGATGCGGCTTCTCTCACAGCGGGCAAAATTAAGGGTTTTGCCCGGAATTGACAAAGAATTTAAGGGCAAATAGGTATCTTTATAGTAGTCATCTTCCCCCAAAATACCCCTTATGAAAAAAGCACCCGCCATTTCTTTTGAATTCCGCCATCAGGCGTTGGATGTCGCGTATCTGCAAAGACTTTACCAGCATCAGCCTTCGTACGCTTTTGATATGTTTGAGGGGTTCCTTTCAGAGATCGGTGCCCGGATAACACAACTGGGCAATGCAATTGCAGAGAACAACCGGGAGCAGGTCAAATATTATGCGCACCAGCTGAGGGCTTTTACCGGTATTGTAGGGCTTACGGGCGTCCAGTCCACTTCGGAGCGACTGGAATGTTGCAGTATGGCTGGCAGTCCCGATACGATAGCACAGCTTTTCGGGGAAATCAGCACCGATATCCGGCAGGCGATGCAGCCGGTGCGGCTGGAGTTTGAAAGGCTCCGGGCCTTCCTGCAATCGCGGGAGCCTTAAATCCGGCGGATAACAAACGTACTGGTGTCTACATGGTTGCGGTGCAACAGCTTATTCAGCGTAATGATAGCCTCCCTGAAAGCCGGTTCGTTCATGCCTTGGTTCACTTTGCCCGTCATATACAGGTAAAAGGTGGGTCGCAGCCTTACCTGGGCAAGCATGAGGTCCATGCCGGGAATACTCCGGTCCATGGCATACTGCATATTGGTGGTGTCCTGTAGCGGTACCCGCCAGCTGATATCCAGCACAGGATAGTTTTCCTGGCCTGTAGTATCATCGGGCAGTACATTGGCCGGGCGTATCCGTTGTTTGGGATCATAGGCACGGAAAAAAAACTGCCGGGCGGAAGTGCCGGGCCTCATCCTGCGAACAGCGGAATCCCCACTGATAACATAGATGTCCAGTTGCACAGAGTCGGGGTTAGCGAGGATGGCATCAATATCTTTGTTGGCCCCGGTATACTGAAACAGCTCAATATTCAGCGGATTGTCTGTATTGATATACGGGAACAATTTGATCGTTGCTGCGTGATCGTTAGTATAAAGGAAAGCTCCTCCTTCTTTCTCTATTCGTTGGGCCACCAGCTCTTCCACCTTTTGTTTACCCCTGTAGAAACGCTCTTCTGAAGCGGCTTTCATGCGTTTAAAATCCGGTGTCCGTGAACGGGTGACACAGGTGCCTACGCCCATTAGTATTACTATGACAATGGTAGCGCCTATGATGAGGCCGGCGTTGTTATTGCGGGAACGGTTGATTTGACTTAACTGTTCGGCCGGTGTTACATGGGGATTGGTATCATCGGTTTTGAACTGAGGCCTGACGTGTTGAGGGCCCTGCTTGTTCATCGCTGTTTCCAGCTGCTGCAGGAAGTCTTCAAAGACCATCACTTCTTCCGGCGTGTTTTGTACCAGCGCGCGATTGCTGCGGACCATGCTCCAGGAAACACGCCTGTCTTTTAGCCGGAGCCTGATGGCGGGGCTCATGGCTCCCCAGGGCCGGGATATTTTACGGATATCGGTGAAATAGATGGTGCCATACAGGGCGGACTCAATACGGTCGGGAAACAGCGTGAGGGCTTCTTTTCTCCATGTCCATCTCAGGGTAAGAAAGAGAACGGTAAACACGACGACCAGCATGGCGGTGATGATGATGCCAATATTCAGGTCAAGCAGGAGGCCGGGTACTACAGTGCTGAAGAAGGCCAGCATGGTTGCTGCAAAACTCCAGATGCCTCGTTTTTGGTCAACGATGTTAAACTGCCAGGCAGGGGGATTCTTCATGGGCCGAAGATACGGTTTTTTCCATGGAGGGACCTGTCACGCAAAGGCATATACTTTACGTGACAGGTGGGAGGATCAGTGAGACTCCAGTATTTTCAATGCTTCCTGGTCGTTGTATTGAAGGATCAGTTTTTTCAGTGTGGCCTTGAGGCCGGCGGTAATTTTTTCCGTGCCTTTGTTGCCATAGATGTTATTCACCTGTTGCGGGTCTTTCTTCAGGTCATACAGTTCCCAGCTGTCGCCGGCCCCGTAGAAGCGTACCAGTGTATATTGTTCAGTGCGCACACCAAAGTGAGGATATACATGGTGTGGTTCGGGGAACTCGTAGTAGTGATAATAAGCTGCTTTTCTCCATGCCGCTTTGTTGGGGTTTTGTTCCAGCAATGGCAGGAAGGAAGTTCCCTGTATGTCTGCCGGTACCGGTACGCCGGCCATCTGCAGGATGGTAGGTGCCCAGTCGATGTTCAGCATCAGCTGATTCACCGTGGTGCCTGGTTTTGTAACACCGGGATATTTGATGATAAATGGTGTGCGAAGGGATTCTTCATACATAAAACGTTTGTCGAACCAACCGTGTTCGCCCATATAGAAGCCCTGATCAGATGCGTAGATAACGACGGTGTTTTCTGCGAGGCCGTTTTTATCCAGGTAATCGAGCAGCGCGCCGATGTTGCGGTCGAGCGAGCGGGCGGTAGAGAGATAGTCTTTCAGGTAACGCTGGTATTTCCATTCCACGAGTGCATCGCCGCTCAGTTTTTTCTCGTCGAATTCTTTGCTGACTTTTCCTTCGTAGTATGCTTTGAACGCTTCTTTTTGTGCTGGCGTAAACCGGCCATAGATACCTTTTTCGTAGTTGACATGTACTTTCAGGTCTTCTTTCAGGCGCATGGTCTTGTCGATGGTCATGTCCTGGTTCTGCGCGGCTATGCGATTTTTGTAGTTGTCGCGGAAAGTGGCCGGCAGCGGAAATGTTTTGTCATCATATGCGCCGAGGTCCTGGATATCGGGCAGCCATTCGCGGTGTGTGGCTTTTTCGCCTACTACCAGGAAGAAGGGTTTGGACGTGTCGCGGTGATTGAGCCAGTCAACGGAGAATTGGGTAATCAGATTGGTCACATAACCTTCCACGCGGGTAGTATCCCGGGGACCGATGAAGTCCGGATTATAATATTGTCCCTGATTATTAAGGATACGCCAGAAGTCAAATCCCTCCGGCAGGTTGCCGAGGTGCCATTTGCCAATCCATGCTGTCTGGTAGCCATTTTGTTGCAGCAGTTTCGGGAACAGTTGCTGACCGACGTTAAATTTCTTTTCATTCAGCGTATAGCCGTTGATGTGGCTGTACTTGCCTGTCAGCAGGGTGGCCCTGCTGGGGCCGCAGATGGAGTTGGTCACCAGCGCGTTGCGGAACAGCACTCCCTGGTGGGCAATGCGGTCAATGTTGGGCGTTTGTGCCAGTTTGCTGCCATAAGCGCTGATAGCCTGGTAGGCGTGGTCATCTGAGAAGATAAAGATGATGTTCGGTTGCTTCTGTGGTTGCTGCTGGCTGAAGCCTGCCTGGCTAACAAATGCCAGCAACAGCCAGGAGAGGCGTTTCATTGTTTTCATATCTGTTCTGCTTAAAAAGGAATGGTGGCAGATAAAGATATCTATTATTTGGTCAGCCAGGTAATTAATTTGAGATGATCAGGGTATATACGGTCCGCCTGTCTCTCCCCATCCCCATTTTGGCATGGGTTGTTCCTTGTCCATTTCCAGTTTGTCTTCCTGTGAATTGATCACCGCGATGCGGGTGCCCCATTCGAGGTAACCCACGAAGGCGGAGCGGAATTCCGGATCTGCCGGCAGGCCCAGCTCATCAGCTGTTTCCAGCAGCAGCTCCACCCATCTTTTACGGTGTTGTTCGGTGAGATGTTTGCCCAGATGTTTGTGTACCATGTGATAATGGGAACCTTCGCTGTCACTGTATGTTTTGGGGCCGCCCAATACTTCCGCCATAAAATGGGCCACATGCTGCTGGTGTTCCGGGCTCATGTGTTTGAAAACGGGTCCCAGCAGCGGGTCTTTCAGCACTTTTTTGTAGAAAATGCCTGTCAGCTTTTCAAACACAGGCATTCCACCGGCCCATTCATATAAGGTGGGAATTTTTTTATCGTTTGTCATCTTGTTAATTTAGTGAAAATTGCTTTCAAATGTATGCAAGCGGCGTATCAGGAGCAATAGCTTACCAAAAAGTAGGGAGCCATGATCACACTCAACGATAAAACATATACCTGTCCGGTGGACGTTACCCTCGGTTTCATTGGCGGCAAATGGAAATTGCTGATATTGTCACACCTGCACTGGCAGGAGCAGAGCAGCTATGCCAAATTGCGGGAGAACCTGCCGGGGATATCGGAAAAAATGCTTAGCCAGCAGCTGAAAGAACTGGAAAGGGATTTACTGGTGACAAAAAACATTGTATCGCACAAACCTTACCGCGTTCATTACACTTTGTCAGAAGAAGGCAGATCACTCGCACCACTATACGAATTTATGAGTGGATGGGGAGTAGGGTACCTGAAGAAACACGGGGTGGATTATATCCAGGACCAGCATTTGTATAAATAGGACATTTAACCTTCGATGATGCCTCTCACCAGGCCACCCCACTGGGCTTTCGACAGGCCCAGGATGGCGCCTATGCTGATAAATAAATTCCTGATTTTGTCAAGCAATCCCCGGACTCCTGTATTGGGAATTTCATTTCTGCCATATACACTGGCTTTTACTGTCAGTCCGTTTTTCTCTACAATAAAGGAACTGGTGGCGTAGCGTTTAAAGAAATGCGCTGTTTCCCTGTCTGCACCGTGGGGCAACGGTAACGGACGTACGCGTATGCCGGTATAGGCATCACCCTGGCTGCTGATCTGCTCTACCTGTACCCAGTCGAAACCCTGTCCGGTACGGTTGCCCGGTCCGGGGAGGTTAATACGGATATAATCTCCCTGATGGGCAAAACGGTCCACTGCTTCCCCGTTTGCATTCACGAGCTGGAAGCTGGCACCGAGGGGACCGGTGAGCAGCTGCCACTGGTTTACATCGAGCAATCTGCGCCGTGCCGCTTCATATAATGCAACGGACGCCTCATGGTTGGCCGTATGCCGGCTGTAGCTGGTATTGGACTGCCCTCCCTGACGCTGCTCCGGAATGAGGCCGCTTGCTGCTAATGACGGATGCATAATTCTACAGATTGTTACACGGGAAATGCTTCAACAATTATGCCTCCGTATGTTGCTTTTAACCGTCTCAGCATGGGACAGGATAGTTGCCCGGGATATTTGCCCTAATTTACCTTTCGTATTACTGCATGATAAAATTCCACGTTATGCCAGAGATGCCATTAACCGTATCAACCAGTGGGCTGCGATAGCCATTATCCGAAATAAAATACTGTGTCGTATAACCGTTGCTGTTACACGGGGCTGTAGCCCGTGCCGGAGCCGTTGTGCCTGAAATTATCCAATAGTCAAACACTTATTGTTCAACAAAAGATTTCACGTTATGTCTAAACGTTACGCACGTCTACGGCTATGGCATTGCCGTGGCTGGCTATGCGGCCTGTTGCCGCTACTATGCTGCCAGCTCCTGCTGGCCCAGCAGAAACAGATTACCGGCATCGTTTCAGATTCTGCTTCTGGCGCCCTCACTGGCGTAACAGTGCAGGTAGTGGGGAAATCCATCGGCACACAAACCGATGCAAAAGGTGCCTTTCATATCACAGCATCACCTGGTGAAACACTGGCTTTCCGCTTTATCGGTTATGAAGAAAAGAGGGTAGTAGTGGGAGCACAGGCAGTGATCAATGTGCTGTTGACGTCCAATACGGCCGGCCTGAGCGAAGTAGTGGTGATCGGCTATGGCGCCCGCCAGAAGAAAGATCTCACCGGCGCCGTGGCAACGCTGAGCAGTAGACAAATGCAGGACCTGCCCGTAGCTGGCGTAGACCAGAAACTGACCGGCCAGATACCCGGTGTACAGGTCAGCACTGTTTCCGGTACGCCTGGCGGCGGCGCTGCCATTAAAATCCGCGGCTCCGGCTCCTTCGGCGCCAGCAGCGATCCCCTCTTTGTCATAGATGGCTTCCCGATAGCTGCCAGCTTCGGCCAACAGGCAAGCCCGCTGGGCTTCATCAATCCGGATGATATTGACAACATCACGGTACTGAAAGATGCATCCTCTACGGCGATCTATGGCAGCCGCGGTTCCAATGGCGTAGCGATCGTCACCACCAAAAGAGGCCAAAAGGGTAAGCCGCTGGTGCAGGTAAACAGTTATTACGGCATACAGGAAGTGCCACAGAAAGGGAGGCCGCAAATGTTGAATGCGCGCGAGTTTGCGCAGTTCAGAAAAGATATTATCGTTGATGATTTTGCTTCCCGCGGCCAGACAGCCATTGATGCAGACATTCCCGAGGAGTACCGGAACCCTGAACAATACGGCGAAGGCACCAGCTGGTATAATACAGTATTGCGCCAGGCGCCCCAGCATAATACAACCGTCAGCGTTAGTGGCGGTTCGGAAAATACCCGGTATTATTTTTCCTTTGGATATTTTAAACAGGACGGAGTGTTGCGTTATACAGGCTATGACCGGTATACGGTCAGGGCTAACATCGAAAGTAATATCGGACGTAAAGTAAAGATAGGCCTGAACCTCGCGCCAACTTACCATACGCAGGCCGTCAACGATTTCGAGAACGGATTTACTGATGTGCTCACCCGCAGCCTTTGGTTAAGCCCGCTGATACCGGTGACAGATAAAAACGGCGCACGCACGCCTTATATCAGTTCTCCGGGAATGTTCAGCGCGGCTAATCCGCTCAACTCCCTCGAATATGGCGCCACTAAAATAAAATCGCTTACTGGTCTGGCCACCGCCTATGCGGAATATGAGATCATCCCCGGCCTGAAGGCGAAAGGCAGTTTTAATGTGAGTTACGGCAACGGCTCTACGTTCGTCTTTAATCCATCGTTCCTGGGAGGCGTGAACAATCCGCCACCCGGCATCCCCAATTCTTCCCAATCGAAGGCTAATGGCCTGAACTGGCTGGGCGAGATGTTGCTAACCTATGACCGTACTTTTCATAAGGACCACTCGCTGAACGTGGTATTGGGTTATACCGCCCAGAAATCCCGCGAAGATGTGCTGGTGATCAATGCCAGCAATTATCCGGACGACCTGATTAAGCCCATCGGGGCTGCGGCCACTATTCCGTCCTACTCCCAGGATGTGCAGGAGTGGGCTATTCTCTCATACCTGGGGCGGGTGAACTACGCTTACAAAGACAAATACCTGTTCACCGCTACGGTCCGTTCCGACGGCTCCTCCCGTTTCGGGTATAACACCCGCTACGGCACCTTTCCTTCCGCCGCCATCGCCTGGAGGGCCTCGGAAGAACCGTTCCTGAAGCAGGTTTCCTGGCTCAGCGATCTGAAAGCGAGGCTGAGCTACGGCCTTTCCGGCAACTATAACATCGGCAACTATACGTACATGTCCAATGTAGTGACCAACAACTACGTGCTGGGCAATCAGATTGCCAGCGGCCGCGCCACTTCCTCGCTCAGTAACCCGGACCTTACCTGGGAGGAGTCTTCCCAGCTGGACGCAGGGGTTGACATAGGCCTCTTCCGTAATCGTATAAGCGTCACCGTGGATTATTACAAACGTCTCACCAAAGGCATGCTATATAATTCAGAGATACCCTTGTCTTCCGGTTACACCAATGTAATCATCAATGCCGGGAAGGTGGAGAATCACGGTCTGGAAGTGGGTGTGAGCAGTGAGAATATGAGTGGCGCTTTCACCTGGACCACCAACGCGAACATTGCCTTCAACCGGAACAAGGTACTGGCGCTGAATGATCGTAATGACCCTATCTACAGCGGCAGGAGCGGTGAAGGTTCTTTTACCCATATCACCGAAGTGGGCAAGCCGGTAGGGTTATTTTATGGTTATGTGGTAGAAGGGATTTATAAAGATCAGGACGATCTGAATAAATCGCCCAAACATGTTACTTCCGTCGTGGGTTCGATCAAATACAAGGACGTGGATGGCAACGGTGTGATAGAACCGGTCAATGATTTTGCCATCATCGGTGATCCCAATCCCAAATTTGTATGGGGACTGACGAATAATTTTTCCTTTAAGGGCATTGATCTCGGGATTGTGCTGACAGGCGCACAAGGCGGACAGGTACTGAAAACGGCCAACCAATACCTGCAGAACATTGACGGGATCTTTAATACAGACAGAAGTGTGTTGAACCGCTGGCGTTCTCCCCAAAATCCTGGTGATGGTAATACACCTACCACCAATGGCGCCCGCGTGATTTACCGCGATGTCAACTCCTCCTGGGTAGAAGACGGGTCGTTTATGCGCATACAGAACATCACGCTGGGATATAACCTGAACAAAGCCTGGCTGCAACGGACGCGGTTTATTTCACGGGCACGTATATACGCCAGCGTGCAGAACCTGCATACGTTTACCCGTTATTCCGGCGCCAACCCGGAAGTGAGCCGTAAAACGGTGTCCGGCAATGCCACCAGCACCGCGCTGACGCCTGGAGAGGATTTTACCAATTATCCACTGGCAAGGACTTACACACTGGGCATTAACCTGTCTTTTTAAAAGAAAAAATGTATCTCATGAAAAGGGTTCGATATTTTTTAGTTATCAGCATATGTTTATGCAGCTGTGGTAAAAGCTTCCTGGACCTTAACCCGGAAACGTCCATCAACGGTGCTGCTTTCTATAAGTCAGAAGGAGAGATAGAACAGGCGGTCAACGGGGCTTATAATATTCTGCAGCCGTTAGGTACCGAGAGCTATTGGATTTTCGGAGAGATGCGTTCCGACAATACCGCGTTCCAGTACAATACCGCCGACAGGGGACATGAGCAGTGGGAGTTCGTGGATGAATTCCTGGTGGGCGCTACAGCCGAATGCATTACCAATTTCTGGAAAAACAGTTATGTCGGTATCTCCAGGGCCAACGACGTATTGGATAATATTCCCAACATCAAATCATTTTCATCCGGTACGCAGGACCAATATACGGGGGAAGCAGAATTTCTGCGGGCTTTTCATTATTTTAACCTGGTGCGCCAGTTTGGTGGGGTCCCGCTGCGGGAACATTCCGTGGTAGCTCCCGGTGGTGCGCTGTCGAAAGGGCGGGCGTCGGTGGATGAGGTGTATGCACGTATTATCGCCGATCTGACCGATGCTGCTGCCAAACTGCCGGCTGCCTATACCGGTGCTGCCATTGGCCGGGCCACTTCCGGCGCCGCCTATACGTTGCTCGGCAAAGTATACCTTACCCGCCACCAATACAGTGAGGCGCTGGCCGCCCTCAAAAAAGTGACCACGCTGGGTTATAGCCTGGTACCTAATTATGCGGATATTTTTGAACCGGGAAAAAAGAACGGGCCGGAATCGATTTTCGAAATACAATACCTGGGTGCGCAGACAGGCCTGTTCAGCACGTTTATGTACATCTTTGCGCCATACACTTCCGGTAGTGCGGTCACCGGTGACAGTAAGACCAGCATCAACGGCAGTGGTTCCGGATGGAATATCCCTACAGCCGATATGATCAGCGCCTATGAGCCGGGCGACAAGCGAAAGGGCGTATCTATGGCGGAGGGCTACAAGGCGGCCAATGGCGCATTTGTGGCGGTCCCCTACGTGAAAAAATACAACCACGGCTATACGGAGGTTGGACGTACCAACGATAACTTCCCGGTGCTCCGCTATGCCGATGTACTGCTGATGATAGCAGAGTGTTTGAATGAACAGGCTTTTGTGGCCAATGGAGAAGCCTTTGACTTGTTGAACCAGGTGAGGCAGCGAGCCGGTTTGCCAGGAAAGACGGCCGGAAACCCCGATCCGGCGCTGAACATCGCCAGCCAGGAAGACTTCCGCAAAGCGGTGTATCATGAAAGACAAGTGGAGCTGGCCTTTGAGAACCACCGTTGGTACGATCTGGTGCGTACCGGTAAAGCGGTGGAAACTATGAACGCTCATGGACTGCGTGAGAAGCAACAGAAAAACTATATTCCAGGCAACGCCTATCAGGTGACCACGAACCGATTGCTGTTGCCCATTCCACAGACTGATATCAACTTAGATAACCTGACTCAAAACCCGCAATAGTATTCAAAATCCTTTATCATGATCAGACAGATTGTTCTTTTGTTATTGTTTATTACGGTGTCCTGTACCGCACAAACAGGCCAGCCAACGTTGGGCCGTTTGCGTTGTGAATACCGTGAAAACCCGGCTGGCATCGATGCCACCACGCCCCGGCTGAGCTGGGAGATCACCAGCCACAAACGCAACCTGATGCAACAGGCCTATCAGGTGATGGTGGCTTCCTCCCTGGCAAACCTGAAAGCTGATAAAGCAGACCTGTGGAATTCCGGTAAAATCAGCTCAGACCAGTCGCTCGGCGTTGTCTACGCTGGTAAACCGCTGGGCAGCGGTGATGCCTGTTTCTGGAAAGTGAAAGTATGGACCAGCGACGGCAAAGAATCCGCCTGGAGCATGCCGGCATCGTGGTCTATGGGGCTGCTGCGGCCATCTGACTGGCAGGCGGTGTGGATAGGCCTGGACAGCGCTTTCGCGGGCGACCGGCCCACGGATACCTTTACCCGTTTGTCGGCCAGGTACCTGCGAAAAGATTTCCGTCTCCCTAAAAAAATAAAAAAGGCAACGGCCTATATCAGCGGGGTAGGATTGTACGAACTATACATCAATGGCAGCAAAACCGGTAGAGACGTATTGGCTCCCGGTCCTACAGAATATAACAAACGCACGTTTTACAATACCTATGATGTGACGTCTCAACTGCAGCAGGGAGACAATGCCATTGGCGCCATCCTCGGGAATGGACGTTATTTCTCCATGAGAGGCAATGGTTCAGGGTTGCCGCCGATTACCAATTTTGGTTACCCTAAAATGATCTGTCAGGTGAATGTGGTTTATGAAGATGGTTCTACAGAAAAAATTGTTACCGACAACAGCTGGAAGGTGACCGCGGCCGGACCGGTAGGCGCCAACAATGAATATGACGGCGAAGAATATGACGCCACCAAAGAAATGCCGGGATGGAGCAAGCCCGGCTTCCATGCCGCTTCCTGGTTGCCGGTACAACTGGTGTCCAAACCCGGTGAGCTGCTGGTAGCGCAGATGAACAATAATATTCGTGTAATGGACACCGTGAAGGCGCGGCAGGTGAAAGAAGTAAAGCCAGGCGTGTTCATCTACGATATGGGCCAGAATTTCGTGGGGTGGGTGCGGTTGAAAGTGAAAGGCCAGAGGGGAACACAGGTAACCCTGCGGTTTGCAGAAAGGCTGAAAGACGATGGCACTTTGTATATGGCCAACCTGCGGTCCGCAAAGGTAACGGACAAGTATACACTGAGTGGAAAAGGCACGGAAGACTGGGAACCACGTTTTACGTACCACGGTTTCCGTTATGTAGAAGTAACCGGTTATCCCGGAAAGCCCGACCTTGGGGCAGTTGAAGGGAGGGTAGTATATGACGATATGGCCACTACCGGTCATTTTGAAACGTCCAATGAAGTGATTAATCAGATTTACAAAAATGCTTACTGGGGAATACGGGGTAACTATCGTGGAATGCCCACCGATTGTCCGCAGCGCGATGAGCGCATGGGCTGGCTGGGAGACCGCGCCGTGGGCGCCAGGGGAGAAAGCTTTATTTTCGACAACCACCTGTTGTACGCGAAATGGTTGCAGGACATTGAAGACGCTCAAACGCCCGAAGGCAGTGTGCCTAACGTAGCGCCGTCTTACTGGCGCATGTATTCTGATAACATGACCTGGCCCGCTGCCTACCTGATCATTGCCAACCTGATGTATGAACAATATGGCGACGATCAGCCTATCCGCCGTCACTACGCTTCCATGAAAAAATGGATGGCTTACATGAAAGACAAGTATATGAAGGATGATATTATGACCAAAGACACTTACGGCGACTGGTGTATGCCGCCGGAGTCCCCGGAACTGATCCATTCCAAAGACCCTGCACGCAAGACAGCCGGTGATTTCCTGGGAACGTCTTTCTACTATCATCTGTTGACCCTGATGGAACGTTTTGCTACCATTACCGGCAATACCGGAGATGTGGCCACATTCAAAAGCCAGGAAGAAAAGGTGAAGACCGCTTTTAATAAGAAATTTTTGAACGAAGAAGGCGGTTATTATGCCAATAACACACCAACGGCCAACATCTTCTCGCTGGCATATCAGCTGGCCCCGGAAAACCGGCAGAAGAAGGTGTTCCAGCACATTGTGGATAAAACGCTTAATGATTACAAAGGTCATATCAGCACCGGCCTGGTGGGTGCGGAATGGCTGATGCGCACACTCACGAACTATGGCAGGGGAGATATCGCCTACCAACTGGCAACGAATACCACTTATCCCAGTTGGGGATACATGGCCAAAGAAGGCGCCACTACTATATGGGAACTATGGAACGGCAATACAGCCGATCCTGCCATGAACTCCGGTAATCATGTGATGCTGCTGGGCGACCTGGTGGTATGGTATTATCAGAATCTCGGCGCTATACAGCCTGATCCTGCAGTACCAGGATTTAAGCATATCATCATGAAACCATTGGTGACAGGGGATTTAAAAAAGGTAGATGCTTCCTATTATTCAGGATATGGCATGATACGCAGCCACTGGGAGAAAACAGGCCAGTCTTTTAAATGGCGTATAAGCGTTCCGGTTAATACGCGGGCCACCGTATATGTGCCGTCCAAAGACGCCAAAAATGTAAAGGAAGGAGGAAAGCCGATGTCTGACAACAAAGACGTGAAATTCTTAAGAACGGAGGATGGTTATGCGGTGTATGAAATTCCTTCGGGGAACTATGATATACAGGTTGATTTGTAATACTCCTGATGCGAGGAGATAAGAGCGGTGAATATTGCCCCCATTGGCTGTGTGCCAGTGGGGGCATTTGTTATGGTTGATGTTATTGGTTCGCAAGCCTTACCTGGAAGTCTCTTATAGAAGTGCGAGGGGCATCGGCTTCTATGCGGCCGGTAACGATCAGATGTTCCAGCCTGGAGCTGAGGAAGGCGTCATTAAGATTGTTGCGCGGGTCTTTGAATCCAAGCACCTGACCAATTACCCTGGCCGCAGGTTTCCAACGGCCATTGCACTGCGCCATGATTTCGTGGTCATGTGCAGAGATGTCCAGGAACTGTAGTACGCCATGCTCATCACATTCCCTGAGCATTTCCGGGCGGGCCACGATGGTTTCATATTCCCGGGCCAGCGCGTAGCGTGCTGCATTGCTCAGCAATACGCCCTGGTTGATCAATGGCGCCAGTTGCTCCGTGGAATAAAGGACCAGACTGTGCGAGCCATGTATCGGCGGTGCTTTCACCTGTATAACGTTAACGGGTATGTTTTCCGGCCAGTGGCAGGCCATTCTGAGGAAAATATAATCATCTCCGTCAGTGGCCGCCCATATGACCAGTCTGTCTACGGGGTTATCTGATAACCGGGCTCTTAACTGTAGCCAGGGGGCGAAGGCATCAGGTTCGTCATCTGACCAGTTGGTGCCTTTTTTTACGTAGTTCAGGCTACGCAGAAATTCTTTTCTTATCAATCCGTCGTGTAGCGGGCCGGTACCGGGAATGTCATTGATGGCGTAGGTTTCGCCGGTAAGCAGCTGTTGCCTGATGGCGGCAGAAAGAGCGCCGGAGGTGGAGAGAGAGGCTGTAAGATGTAAGTCTGACATATAATGAATATAAGTAAAACCGATCATCTCATTTTTTTATTTTTTTGTAACCAATCGGTTACTTATATTTGTAACTGAACGGTTACAAATTAAAATTTTATGCGCAGAGATGTTTTTCAGGCGATAGCAGACCCTACGAGGAGGGAGATTATTCATCTGTTGGCCGACAGGTCATTGAGCCTGAATATGGTGGCTGACCATTTTGATATCAGCCGTCCCGCTATATCCAAGCATGTAAAGATACTGACGGAGTGCGGGCTTATTGTTATCCAGCAGCAGGGGAGGGAGCGTCATTGCAAAGCCAACCTGCATCAGCTGAAAGAGGTATCGGAATGGGTGGAAAATTACCGCCGGTTCTGGAACAAGAAACTGGACGCGCTGGAAGCTTTCCTGGAAGAGGACAGTAAGAAGAAAAAGAAAAAAAAATAAACCATCACTTATAAATCATGTGTTATGAAAAATCAACCGCTGGTCGTTGAACGGCTACTGAATGCGCCTGTCCGCAAAGTTTGGGAAGCATTGACCGTAAAAGAAAAAATGAAAGCATGGTACTTTGAGGTATCTGATTTTAAACCGGAAGTAGGGTTTGCGTTTAGTTTTGTGGCCGCAGACCAGGGCATTGAATATGTCCACAATTGTGTAGTAACAGCTGTGGTACCTGACAGGAAGCTGTCCTACACCTGGACGTACAGGGATTATGAAGGAGAGTCCTTACTGACTTTTGAATTGCAGCCGGAAGGAGATAAGACAAGACTAACGTTGACGCATGAGGGACTGGAAACATTCCCGCAGCATTTGAAGTCCTTTACCCGGGAGAGCTTCACCGGTGGCTGGAATTACTTTATCAACAATGCTTTGCCGAAGTATCTTGATCCTGAATTTGTGCCAACACCGGAGAGTGAAACAAAGTGTTAAGAACGAAATTCCCTGCTTCGATCGGTTTTCGCGCTGAAGGATTTACATTTGAAGGATGAAGCAAACAATTTTAGATAAGATAACAAAGCTGGGTGGCAACATTCAACGGGCGAATGGTGCCACCCTTCAGGACATATGGCAGGGAATTACTTTTAGTCACCCGCTTTGGACAAGAGACTGGGAAGGCTTTGGGCTTGATGAATTTTATGAAGAACATAAGGCTTTGTATAACACCAGTCCGGATACCTTTTATGACAACCTGCTGGCGCATTATTTCTCTGATCATGAGATTCCCTATGGACAAGACTTCTTCCGTTCCTGGCTGTTTACGCCGTTTAAAGCCGGTTCTGGCGATGAAGGCGAGTTGGACGGGCTTGTTGAGGAGGAAGAGGTCAGGGCGGTTGTTAAAGGCAATGACATGGAATTTATGTGCATCTTTTCTTCCTACGGTTTCCCCGATCACTATTTTGTATGCCTGACTGATCCCGACCCCGAAAATCCCATTGTTTACAGTACTGACCATGAAGTATATTTTCAGGAGATAGATAACAAGGGCACACTGGAAGATTTCCTGGAAAAATATATGACTAAAGACGAGTTTTTACAGGTGGCAAAAAGGCATATTGAGTCCGGCTTAACTTCCTCGTAAACCGGCGCTGTCCGATATTCCGGCCTGGTAGCGCAGGACTTTAGTCCTGGGGCCTTCGCGATGCCCGGGATTTTATTATCTTGCCCCTTATGCGCCGATTTTCCTTTTCCAATATTATTTACACACTGCTGTTAACAGGGCTGCTGGCGATACTGTTCATTCCCGGAGGAAAGGTATGGTTTATGCAGCAGCTGATGAAGGTGGGCTTGTTGCAGCCCTCAGTGCCCAAAACAAATGAAGACGCCTGGCCGGCGCCCGAGATGCTTTTCCGCGACGCTACGGGCGCACCAGTGGCGCTGTCTTCCCTGAAGGGGAAGGTGGTGTTTATTAATTTCTGGGCTACGTGGTGCCCGCCATGCAGGGCGGAGATGCCTTCTGTGGACCGGCTGTACCGCCAATGGAAAGATAACCCCGGTATCGTGTTCCTGATCGTGGACGCTGATAGTGAGCCTGGCAAGGCCGCTGCGTTTATGCGGGACCATGGGTACCAATTGCCCGTTGCTTTGTTGACCGCAAATGTGCCTCAAAATGTATACAACGGCACGCTGCCCACTACGCTCATTATAGATAAAGCGGGACGGATCGTGTTCCGGGAAACCGGCGCGGCAGACTATAGCAGTCACCGCATGGAAGAATATATTCAACAGTTACTGGCTGAAAAGCAATAGTTTTTTGTAAATTTTGGGTATGGTTACCGCTGAAACGGTATAGCTATCCTAAAATTGTTTACTTTTGAATAAATATTTCGTTTACAATTTTTACTATGAAAACAGATTCATTAGCCAATAAAGTGTATGTAGAACTGCGTCGTAAGATCCTTTCCAATCAGCTGGTACCGGGCATGCGCCTGAAAGAAGACGTGTGGGCCAAGAAAACGGAAGTGAGCCGCATGGCCGTGCGGGAGGCGTTGACAAGGTTGCTGGGCGAGAATCTGGTGGTATTCGGGGAGAAAGGCGGTTACTTTGTTAAGTCCATGACCGCCGAAGATATCCGGCAGATCCGGGAGCTGCGCGAGCTGCTGGAGCTGGGCGCCATCCGGGTGGCCATCCACAAGATCGGCAAGGCCGATATCACCGCACTGGAGAAAATCTGTGACGACTTTACCAATATGGTAAAAAGCGGTTACATGGGCGGCGCCTGTGAAGCAGATATGAAGTTCCACGAAACGCTGATAGCTCTCGCCGGCAATACCAAACTGATGGAGATATACCAGTCCAGCAATATCCCCCTGTTCCACATGAAGCTGGGCAAGATGCTGGTGCAAATGGACGATTATGAACAGACTGATGAAGAGCATCGCGCTATCCTTCAGGCCCTGAAAAATAAAGACCTTAAAAAGGCGGAAGACGCGCTGGTAAAGCATTTGCTGCGTGGAGAAGTGACTACCCTGGAAGTAGAATAACCCCTTCTTTTTTATTGGACGTCCCCGGATTTACCCCTTCCCATATTTTTTCGCAAATATTTTTTTGTTTACAAAATTTAAATATATTTGTAAACAGAGTGGCGAACAACTGACCGTTCCCGGCCGGTACTAAAGCTAACGTTATGTGAACTCGCGGGCAGTGCCAACGCATCGTGTAACCGTGCCCGTATTTATCAACCTGTAATGCCGACATGTGTTCTGTTATTTAGGACAGTGAACGGTTAATAAAATAAAACGCGAAAAACTCATCCTGCACTAAAATCTGTATCTGCGGATGACATGTCAACAGCAACCGGCGCATGGCTATCATACGCACGGGATTATCTAACCATTTTATCTAACCAGAATTATGAAAGGAACACACCTTTACCTATTTGCAACCCTGCTGTTACTCGCTGCAGGTCTTTGCAAGCCACAAAAGCTGATAGCACAGGAGGTCAGGGAGATTAAGGGGACAGTGGTGGACAGCGTTACCCAGGTTGCACTTCCGGGCGTTACGGTATTTATCAAAGGCACACAGACCGGCGCATCCACCAATGCGGAAGGACACTTTACCATCCGTGCTGCCAGTGGCGACGTGCTCTCCTTCTCCTACATCGGTTATGATAAAAAAGAAACTGCCATCGGCAACCGCAATAATATTTTTATTTCCCTGGCTCAAAGCAAAACCACATTGAATGAGACAGTTGTCATCGGTTATGGCGCGGTAAAGAAAAGTTCTGTGACCGCCTCCGTGGCTAAAGTGGAAAACAAAATACTCGACCAGGTGCCTGCTGGTCGTCCGGAAGCTGCACTGGTAGGCCGTATGGCAGGGGTGAACATCTCCCAGTCACGCGGCCAGGCAGGATCTGCGCCCACCATCCGCATCCGCGGCATCGGTTCCATCAGCGCAGGCAATGACCCGCTGATAGTGATCGACGGTATCCCCGGCGGCAACCTCGGTATGATCAATATGAACGATGTACAGTCGGTGGAAGTGCTGAAAGACGCATCGTCCGCAGCTATCTACGGTTCACGTGCAGCCGGCGGCGTTATCCTCGTCACCATGAAAAAAGGCGTGGCCGGTAAACCGAAATTTAACTTCAACGGCTACGCAGGCCTGGGCAAAGCGATCGTACACAACGACTGGATCACCGGCGATGAATACTACAACTATGCAGTCAAATACCAGAACCGGGAATACGCCTGGGTAGGCGGTGACGTTAGTCTGCCGGTATGGGGTGATGCCAGAAGGCCCGCTGCCTACCAGGTAAGCGACGTGCTCAAAACCGGTCATACTGTATGGCAGGACGCTGTCATGCGCACGGCACCCATTCAGAGCTATAATATTTCCGCCAGCGGCGGCACAGATAAGGCCACCTACTACGTGGCTGCTACCTACAAAGACGAACAGGGCGCCATGGTCAACACCTGGTTTAAAACCTATGGCCTCAGGGCCAATGTGGACGTGCAGGCCAGCAAAGTGGTGAGCGTAGGCTTCATGCTCAACCCTACCTATTCCAAACGCCGTTATAATCCATCCGAGATACCTAACTATTCCAAATATCCTTCTTTTGTAGATGTGCAGCGCCCTAACGGTACCTACCCTACGGCGCGCGAATACTGGGGCGCCGTGGTGACCGGACAGGTAAACCCGATGGCCACCCTGCAGGGCTCTGAATACTACGGCAGCAGCATCAGCAATATCGGTGAAGCCTATCTGAAACTGAACCTCGCCAAAGGACTGAGCTTCCGCTCTTCTGTAGGTACTACCATGGACTTCAGTAACCGCGACGAGTTCCAGGCCTCCTGGGCTACCAGCGCCGCCAAAAACTCAGGCACGGACATCACCAGCACCAATATCAATGTGCTCAATGAAAACGTACTGAGCTACAACACTACGTTTAAAGGCGGCCACGATCTTTCTGCCATCGCAGGCGCGTCCTACCAGCGTAACGACAGCAAGTCGGTGAACCTCTACGCTGTGGCCGGCAGTTATAATAACGATATCATACACACGATGGGCAACGCCACACTGGCGCCCAACAGCAATACGCTCAAAAGCAAATGGGGGCTTATTTCCTACTTCACGCGTGTGAACTATGGTTATCAAGATAAATACCTGCTGTCAGCCTCCATCCGTACAGATGCCAGCTCCCGCTTCGGCCCGGATAACCGTTGGGGTTATTTCCCCTCTGTGTCTGCCGCCTGGCGCGTGAAACAGGAAAGTTTCCTGAAAGACTTCAAACCTATCAGTGACCTGAAAGTAAGGGCCAGCTGGGGCGTGACGGGCAACTTCAACATCGGCGACTTCCAATACCTCGGCCTGATGGGCAATACCTTCTATTCGCCCGGTAACGTGGTGACCAAAGGCCAGGCAGCCGTTAGCTACGGCAACAGCCAACTGGGCTGGGAAAAAACCAAAGGCATCGACCTGGGCGCTGAACTGTCTGTGCTGGATAACCGCATCAGCATCGTGTTTGATTACTACGACAAACGGACCACCGACTTGCTGTACAGCATGCCGGTGCCGGCCACTACAGGCTTTGGTACTACCATGACCAACATCGGGGAGATACGTAACCGCGGGATAGAATTTGAAGTGAACACCCGTAATATCGTCGGTAAATTCAACTGGCAGACATCTTTCAACTATTCCCGCAACCGTAACACCGTGGAGGACCTGGGCGGTGTCAACAACGTGATCATCGCTGACCCTTCTTCCAATATGAACTGGATACTCCGTGTGGGCGAACCGATGTTCTCCTACTATGGTTACAAAATCAACGGTATTTACAAAGATGCCGCTGACGTGGCGGCCAATCCGGGTATCGCGGGCTCCCGCCCCGGTAACCCAAAGTTTGAAGATACCGATGGCAATAAAAAGATTGATGCCAACGACAAACAGATACTGGGCAATTTCCAGCCCAAAGCCATCCTGGGAATGGTGAACAATTTCTCCTACAATAATTTTGACCTGAGCATTGCCATGCAGGCATCGCTCGGCGCTAAGATGTACAACTACGAAAACCAGTTCTACCAGGGCGCCCTGCTGGGCGCGATGCGCCGCTCCCTGGTGGAAAACCAGTGGTGGTCGCCCACTGACCCGGGCAACGGTAAAGTGCCGGCCAGCGCACTCAATACATTGGGATTCCAGACTATGTCTGACGCTTATATAGAAGACGCCTCCTTCCTCGCCATTCGTAACGTAAACCTCGGCTATACCCTGCCTGAAACACTGGTCCGCAAACTACGGGTGACCAACTTCCGGGTATACCTCTCTGCCAGCAACCTGTTCATCTTCACCAAAAAAGAATTCCATGGATATAACCCTGAAGGGTATACGAAAGGAGAGGTGAACGGCGTTGCCAGCATGCCGGGCGCTAACTACGGGGCAGAACCAATCAGCCGCATTTACGCGCTGGGATTCAATTTTAACTTCTAACCAACAAAAGCGTATTCCATGAGAAAAAACAAACTTTATATACCAATCCTACTACTGGCGCTTGCCGGCAGCAGCTGTACCAACAGCCTGCTGAATATGACGCCCGATTCTTCCCTGACCACCAACAATTTTTATAAAACGTCCAATGATATGGACCAGGCAGTCATCGGTATCTACAGTGGTATGCAGGACCGTAAACCGAAGGACTATCTGCTGATGGAGATGCCCGGAGACAACCTGTATATGGGCACCGCCATGCCCGGCGTGAATGACCTGGACTATCTGACCGTTAACCCGGAAAACACTGCTGTGGCGGATTTCTGGGAGAAAAGTTTTTATGGTATCGGTCGTGCCAATGCCGTGCTGGAAAATATAGACCGTCCTGTGGACTATGCCTCCGGCAAAAAGGAGCAGTTCACCGGTGAAGCCAGATTCATGCGTGCGCTCTTTTATTTTGATCTGGTGAGATTGTTTGGCGGTGTGCCGATGGTGACTAAAACACCCGGTATCAGCGAAGCGAAGAATATGCCGCGCGAATCGGCCGACAAGATATATGAGCTGATCATCTCCGACCTGAAAGCAGCCATTGACCTGTTGCCTGCACCCGGCTCCGCTGTCAGGGGACGTGCCAGCAAAGGCGCAGCCACCGGTCTTCTTGGTAAGGTATATGTATACCGGAAAGACTGGGCCAATGCTAAGATTTACCTGGAAAAAGCCATCCGTGATTTTGGCTATCAGTTGGAGCCTGGCTTTGCTACATTGTGGAGCCTCGCTTCGGAAGACAACAAAGAGATCATCTTCACCATCAAATATACCGATGGTGCCAACGGCCACTCGCTGGGCATTGATTTTGCCCCTATCGGCGGCATTGCCGGTGTGGTAGGCTCCGGCAACCAGTACGCTTTTCCGTCCTGGAGCCTGAACAAAAAATATATCACCGGCGATAGCCGGAAAGCATCCACTATTTCTGACTACGTGGTGAAGGCCACCTCCCCGAATGATCCGCCGGCATGGGGCCCTTACGTGAAAAAGTACGCCACCAAATTCACCGGGGCCACTTCCGGTCAGGACCTGCCGGTGCTGCGATTGGCAGATGTTATCCTGCTTTACGCTGAAACCCTTTACAACAGCGGCGATAAAGGCAGTGCGCTGACACAGCTGAACACCATCAGGGAAAGGGCTTTCGGCGATGCGGCCCATGATTACACTGCTGCCGATATTGCCACTCCCGATAGTTTCCTGGATATCCTGTTGCTCGAAAGACAACTAGAACTGGCCTACGAAAATGAACGCTGGCCTGACCTGGTACGTACCGGCCGTTTCCTGACCGTCATGACAAGCGAAGAAAGAGACTATAATCCGGCTACCGGCGCGGCCACCAAAGTGGCGCTGTTGCCCAAAGCCACCATGGCGGTATTCCCGGTGCCACAACGCCAGATCGATCAGTACGCTCCTGGCGTGCTGAAACAAAATGAAGGATATTAATATCATCAACAACCAACCATAGTTTAACTGTACGGGATGTTATACCAGCAAAGAATCGTAAGACGGATAATACTCATCAGCATAGTGATGCTCTGTGGTATAATGTCCCGTGCCCAGCATGTGACCGACGTGCGCGCTCATGGTGCCCTGGCGGATGGTAAAACAGACGACAGCAGAGCTTTTCAACGAGCAATTGTACAAGCCCAAAAGAACGGTACCCGCAAAATATTCGTTCCGAAAGGGCACTATCTGATCGCGCGGCCCATTAAACTGCCCTCTTACTTTACGCTGGAAGCTAGCCCGGACGCTTACATCGAGCTGAAGCCTTCCTGTAATCAGTGCCTGCTGCAGAACGAAGACCTGGTTAACGGTAACGCACATATTAAAGTGACCGGCGGCAAATGGAACGGCAACGGCTGGACACAGACGCGTACCATCCGCAGCACGGTAGACAGCTCCGATTTTTGTTTCGGTATGCTGTTCTATAAAGTGCGCCGGTTGGAAGTCGGAAATTTGCAGATAGACAGTACCCGCAGCTGGGGCATCGCCTACATGGAATGTGATACCGTGCATATACACGACATACGGTTTCAGCAAAATCCGTTCAGGGATACGCGGCAGACCAGCGCGCTGATGCAGAACGGCGACGGTGTCACCGGTGGCGGCAACCATGTGCTCATTGAAAACATCTCCGGTTTCACCAACGACGACCTGGTGGCCTTTGCGGCCGGCGGCGCGTCTTTCCAGGGAAAGATGTCGCCTTTCCCCGCGGTGGATTATCACGATGTGACTGTCAGGAACATCAGCCCCGAAAATATTTACGATTCCATTCCTGCGCTGAAGGCAGTTGCTTTTTACACGTTTGAGAACAGGAAAGTAAGCAACATCATGATTGAAAAAGTACATGGTAATACGGCCATGGCATCAGTGCTGTTTTACAGCCTTTTCGGCAAGACCGGTTATTTCTCCAGTGTAACGATCAGGGACGTGTCGGGCGCCAATGTGTACGGGCGTTCCACACAGCCGCAATTGCCCGTGGTATACGGCATTATCAGCGTAAAACAATCCGTAATGGACCGGCTGGACATCAGCCAGGTTAGCCGGGAGGAAGACCGCTACGCCAACCCGCAGTTTTTGTTTGACGAAAATACAGTTATCGATTCTCTCAATATCAACCAGGTAGACATCCGGCACCGGCATATACAGGGCAACCTGCTGTTACAGTCGGCCGGTGCGGTCATTAAAAACAGCCGTATAAACGGGGTGTCCATCCAGAACAGGGAATAGGTGAGATTTTACATAAAATTTTAACAGCATCGCTATTATGAACGCATGGCCCAAATCATCCTCGCTTTTAAAGAGCAATGAACAATGGATACCCGGAGGTGTGGTATCACTCAACCGTAAGTCGGACCCCAATATTTGTTTTGTCAGCGGACAAGGCAGCCGGGTCACTGACCTGGAAGGCAACGAATACATCGATTATCAGGCCGGCTTTGCCGCCTCGTTCCTGGGACATAACGACCCCGATGTCAACGGGGCGGTACGTGCCGCACTGGACAATGCCACGCTCCTGATGGGCGCCGGTCCCACCAACCTGGAAGGTGAGTTTGCACAGCTTTTCTGTGACAGCGTGCCTTCCGCGGAAAGCATCGAAATCACCACCACCGGTTCTGAAGCCACCTATCACGCTATTCGTATAGCCCGTGCCGTTACCGGAAAAAATCACATCATTGTGATGCAGGGTGGTTACAACGGCTGGCACAATGATGTGGCCTGCAACGTGATCAGCAGCCTGGCTGATGTGGGAGAGCGGGTAAGCCCCGGTGAATATCCGTTCGATTCCCTGTCGGCCGGTATCCCGGAAGGACATGCTGAACTGGTACATGTGATCAACTATAACGACCTCGCTTCTGTGGAGTATGTCCTGCAACGTTATCCCGTGGCGGGCATCCTGCTGGAGCCTATCTTGCAGAACATCGGCGTGGTGAAACCACAGCCCGGCTACCTGGAAGGATTGCGCCGGCTGGCAGATGAACATGGTTTCCTGCTGATATTCGATGAAGTGAAAACAGGTTTCCGCCATGCGCTGGGGGGGTATCAGCAGCTGTGCGGCGTTACGCCGGACCTGAGCACCTTCGGAAAAGCCGTGGCCAACGGTTATCCTGTAGGAGTGATCGCCGGGAAGAAAAAATACATGGATTATTTTATCCATCCCGATAAAAGCAAAAAAGTACTGATAGCGGGCACTTTTAATGCACATCCGCTGACAACGGCAGCTGCCATTGCCACCGTGCGGAAGCTGGCTTCCGCCGAGTTTAAAGTATATGATCATGTGAACGCGCTGGGGCAGATGCTGGAAGACGGTTTAAAGGATATTTTCAGCACCTCCGGCCGGCCTTTTCAGGTTGCCCGCCAGGGTTCCGCTTTTTGTGTGTATTTTATGGACCATCTTGCGGTGGATTATCATGACATATTGAAACACCACGATTTTGCGTTTGATAAAACATACCGTCTGAAGCTGATCGAAAAAGGAATCTTTAACTTCCCGTTACCGATCAAACAGGGCAGTATCTCTTACGCACATACGACCAAAGACATCGAAGAAACATTAGAGAAAACCAAATCAATATTGTCAGCGCTATGAAGATAACGGCGATAGAAACACAGGTTTGCCACGCGCGGATGCGTAACTGGATTTTCATCAAAATCATTACAGACCAGCCTGGCCTGTGGGGCTGGGGCGAAGCCACACTGGAATGGCATACCAGGGCCGTTGTAGGTGCTGTGGAAGATATCAGCCAGTTGCTGATTGGAGAAGATCCGCGCCGCATTGAATACCTGTGGCAGATGATGTACCGCCAGCATTTCTGGCATGGCAACGGTATCGTTCGCGGCACGGCTATCAGCGGTATTGATATCGCGCTTTGGGACATCCTCGGCAAAATACATAGTGTGCCCTGTCATGAACTGTGGGGCGGCCGTGTAAGGGATTATATCCGTCTGTACTGCCATCTGGGCGGTGGCAAGATGGAGGACTTTTACGAAACCCGTCCGGATGATGCCGCCCGCTTCGGTGAACTGGCATCGCGCGCGGTGGAAGATGGTTTTACAGCCTTTAAGTCGATGGCCGTACCGGAAACCATGCCACTGGAAGGACTGAAGCCTGTTCGTTATGCAGAAGCCTGCGTGCGCGCCATGCGGGATGCCGTTGGCGAAGACATTGACATTATGGTCGACTGTCACGCCCGTCCCAGCCCGCTGATGGGGCTACAGTTCGCGAAAGCGCTGGAGCCTTATGGTTTGTATTTCTTTGAAGAGCCGTGTTGGCCGGAAACGATGGAAGACATTGCGAGGATACAGCGCGCGGTGAAAACGCCGATTGCCAGTGGTGAAAGACTGGTAGGCGTACACGCTTTCCGGGACATGCTGGAGAAGCGTGCTGTCAGCGTAATCCAGCCGGACATCACCCATTGCGGCGGATTGAGCGAAGTACGGCGAATAGCGGCCCTGGCAGAAGCGTACCGTGTAGCGGTAGCGCCGCATAACCCGCAGGGACCGGTGAGCACTGCGGCATCTATTGAACTGGGCTTTGCCACTCCTTCCTATGCTATCTGTGAGAGTGTGCACAACGATGTGCCGTGGCGTGAGGAAGTGGTGAGTGAAGGATTTACCGTAGAGAAAAAGGGACGGACCGTAAAACCGAATCACCGTCCGGGTTTGGGCATAGAGATCAACGAAGATGCTGTGAAAAAACATCCTTTCCAACAGGAGGTGTTACAGCGGACGTTTTATAAAGATGGCAGTGTGGGTGACTGGTAAAACAGCAGTTATGGAAAAACTATTGGAGAAAAAAACAGTCCTGGTCAGTGGCGCCCTTGGCGACATTGGCAGGGCTGTAGCGCTTGCGTTTGCAGCGCAGGGCGCCGGCGTTGCGCTGGGTGATATACAACCCGAAGCAGCAGCGGGACCATTAATACAGGAGCTAACGTCAATGGGCACACGTTGTCACTATACATCGGTGGACGTATCTGATGCCGTGGCGGTGGGCCGCTGGCTGCAGGCTGCGGAAGCGGCATTGGGACCGGTGAGTATGGTGGTCGCCAATGCTGCCACTGTCACGATATCGGGACTTTACCAGATCACGGCGGAGCAGTGGAGCAAAGAGCTGCGGGTGAACCTGGACGGTGCTTTTCATGTGGCGCGTACAGTGACGGCCCGTATGCTGGAACAACGTATAACCGGCAGCGTGGTATTCGTGGGCAGTTGGGCGGCGGAAGTGGCCCATAGCCATATCCCTGCTTATTCCGTCTCCAAGGCCGGTCTGCGTATGTTGTCCAAATGTATGGCACTGGAACTGGCGCCACACGGTATTATGGTCAACGAGATCGCGCCGGGGTATGTAGATGCAGGGCTTAGCCGTGTCGTGTGGGAACAGGCGCCTGAGCAGAAAGAGCAGGCGCGTCTCAAAACACCGGTACGGCAACTCATCACACCGCAGCAGGTGGCCCGGGAAGTGGTACGCCTCTGCGATCCGGAAAACAGGCATATCACCGGCAGCGTGCTGCTGATGGACGGTGGCCTGTCACTCTTGTAACAAACCCACGATATGACGAACTATCACGGAATCATAGGCATTGCCAGGGCTGATATTACGCCGCCGGTGGGCATCTTTGCCCGCAACTGGGGCGCTGCCACACACGATGTGGCGGCAGGCGTGCATATGCCGCTGACACTTACCTGTATTACTTTTCAGACAGATAAAAATACGCTGCCGCTGGTGCTCTTTTCCGCTGATCTGGGATGGTGGAAGAGCGCCGCGGACGAAAGAAATTTACGGCATGGCATCCTGAAAGCCTTGTCATTGCCGGAAGAACGGCTGATGTTCTGTCTGACACATACCCATGCCGGCCCCAGCACCTTCAGTGAAGATGCTGGCAAGCCGGGCGGCCACCTGATTATTCCTTTCCTGCAACAGCTGCAGGAAACAGCTACCCAGGCCGCCCGCGACGCAATGGCTGCGGCCCAGCCGGCCACCCTTACCTGGCAATACGGCCATTGCACCCTGGCGGTGAACCGCGATTTTCCTGAACCCGGCGGAGACAGGCTGGTGGTAGGCTACAACCCTGCCGCTACTGCGGACGACACGGTGCTGGTGGGCCGTATCACGAACATGGCAGGTCAGATTACCGGCACCATCGTGAACTATGCGTGTCATCCCACTACGCTGGCGTGGGACAATCAGCTACTGTCGCCCGACTATATCGGTGGCATGCGCAGCGTGGTGGAACCGACTACCGGCGCTCCCTGTTTGTTTTTGCAGGGTGCTTCCGGTGAACTGTCGCCTGCCGAGCAATACAGCGGGGATACATCGCTGGCCGACGGCTACGGCCGCCAGTTGGGATTTGCGGTATTGTCAACGCTGGAAGGCATGTTACCTCCTGATACGGCGCTGGCCTTCACCGGGGTAGTGGAATCCGGCGCTTCACTCGCCATCTGGAAGAAATCACCTGCGCCTGCTGACACTACGCTGATGGCCGAGATGGCAACAGTGGAAATGGTATTGAAACCGATGCCTTCCCTCGCGGAGATAGAAACCGCCTGGGCTTCCTGTGAAGACCATGTGATGAAAGAGCGGCTATGGCGGCAACGCGGTATCCGCAAAACAGTGGGAGAGGGCGCGGTGGCCTATATGCCGTTATGGATATGGCGACTGGGCAACACGATACTGGCGGGCCAGCCAAATGAAGCGTATTCCGGCTTCCAGCTGGAGCTGCGCCGTGAGCTGGCGCTGGCAGCGGTGGCCGTTATGAACATCGTCAACGGTTATGCCGGTTACCTGCCGCCGGCGGCATCGTTTAGCCATCAAAGTTATGCGGTATGGCAAACGCCTTTTGAGAAAGGCTCACTGGAGCGGCTTATACGCTCCGCCACTACTATTTCACAACGAATGATCCGAACCGCATGAACCTGAACCTGACTTTGCTCGATGCTGTTATTTTCGGCGCTTATATCCTGGGTGTTATTGGTCTGGGTATTTATGCCTCCCGGAAAGCGCAGCAGACTAAACGCGATTATTTTCTCGCAGGCGATAAACTGCCCTGGTGGATGATCGGCGGCAGTATTATCGCTGCCAATATCAGCAGCCATCACCTGGTGGGCGCTATGGGCATGGCTTACAGCCGTGGCTTTGTGGCCATCGCCATGGAATGGGGCGCTATCCTGATGGGATTTAATGCACTACTGTGGATATTCCTGCCTTTTTATATCCGCAACGGTTTTTATACGGTGCCGGAGTTCCTGGAAAAACGTTTCGGTACGGCCGCAAGAGCTACCTATGCAGGCCTGATCCTGTTGACCTACGTGCTTGTGGAAATCAGTGCCGTATTATACTTGGGCGCGTTGTCGCTGCACTCACTGTTAGGCATATCCGTTATGACCTGTGTGGTGATACTGGCTGTCATCACCGGTATCTACACCATTGCAGGCGGATTGCGGGCGGTGATATACACGGAGATGTTGCAGCTGATCGTACTGGTGATGGGTGGCATTGCACTCACGATCGCTACCGTAAATGCGGCAGGCGGCGTTAGTGCCGTTACTGACACCATGAAGGACTGGGACCTTATCCTGCCGGCCAACGACCCCGATTTCCCGTGGACGATGTACCTCGGCGGGGTACTGTGTATCAGTGTATTTTATTGCGCTACGAACCAGTTTATCGTGCAGCGGGTACTGGCGGCGAAGAACGAATGGCATGCCCGCATGGGCGTGGTGTTTGGTGATTACCTGAAGTTCCTGGTGCCTTTGATCATTACGGTGCCGGCGTTGGTGGCGCCTAAACTTTTTCCTGACCTGGAAAAACCGGACCTGCTGTTTCCCACGCTGGTGGAGAAGTTATTGCCTACAGGCCTTGTCGGACTGGTGATGGCGGGTCTCATTGCAGCGGTGATGTCGCATCTTTCCGGCGCTATCAATTCATGTACTACCATCCTGACGGTAGATATTTACCTGCCCTACTTCCGTAAAAAAGCCACAGAAGCGGAGGCGGTGCGGTTTGGCCGTTGGGCCGGCGCCGTGATCATCGTGATTGGCATCCTGTGTACCGGCTTGTTCCTGACACAATCCAAAAAGCCGGTCTTCCTGTACCTGATGAATGCCTATGGGTTGTTTACGCCCGGCATCGCGGCGATGTTCCTGCTGGGCATCCTGTGGAAACGTACCACGCATGCAGGTGCGCTGGCAGCAGGCGTTCTCACCATCCCGATGTCTATTGCCATGGAGGTCATCTTCCCGGCGATGCCTTTCTTTAACCGCACCGGCATTGTTTTCTGGACCTGCGTGGTGCTGTGCATCGTTGTGAGCCTGTTGACTAAACCGGTACCGGAAGCACAACTGAAAGGACTCATATGGAACCGCGAAAGCCTGAAGCTGCCCGCCGACCTGTTGCAGCAGTCAAAAGGATTGCGTAGCCCAACGTTGTGGTGGGCATTGATAACGGGTGTGGTACTGTATTTCTATATCGTATATGCGTAACCGTGGAAGCTACGGCTGAATATAAAAAGCATGGTTCTCTTTAGTGATAATATCAATAGGCATAAAATGCGTTTTCTCTACCGGCACTTTCATCACGAGGTGCTGGTAGAGCGCCATAATGCCACGATAGCCCTGTTCCTGCGGTTGTTGACAGATGAGGAAATCGATATGCCCCTGATCAAGGCGTGATACATTTTCTTTGGTGAAGTCATAGCCAATGAGCAGGATGTCTTTATCGATACCTTTTTTTTCAAGGTAACGGGAAACGGCGGCCACCCTGGAGTTGGTGACGAAAATAGCGCGCACGTCCGCATGTTGCTGCAAAGCTTTCGAGAGTTCTTTTTCAACCGATGCCTGGTCTGTTTGACGGACATCTTTTTTTACAATCGGACGTTTGGTGTCCTGGAAGTAAGCCCGCAGCCCTTCTTCTTTACGGAGCAGGTGGTGATGGTCTTCTATCTCATGGGAGATATTGAGCACCAGTACCTTTGCGTTGCGGGGCGTGCAATAATGGATTAGCTGTCCTGCCTGATAACCGCTGCGGAACAGGTCGGGGCCGATATAACAAAGGCTTTCCTGGTGCGGGATATCTGAATTGATAAAAACATACGGAATATTGAGTTCCTTACAGGAACGGATAAACGTAATGGATTCTTCGATAAAGGAAGGCGCCAGCAAGATTCCGTCCACCGGGTTTTTGAGCAACTGCCGGGTGACTTTGCCAAAAGACTTCCGGTCGTTGAGGTCAAAATAAAAAGGTTCTACTTTAACGCCGAACTGTTTGATTTCTTCTTCCGCTTTTTGGATGCCGGCTACCGGAAGTGTCCAGAAGTCAGTTTCCTGGGAGGACACTTTCGGCAGAACGGTCGCCAGCCGGAGCACGTGGCGGGATGCCAGCCTTCTGGCCAGTATATTGGGCTGATAGTTCAGTTCCCGTATGATGGCTTCTATTTTACTTTTTGTTTTGGGGGAAACACCAGGCCTGTTATGGATAACCCTGTCCACAGTGGCGATGGCCACATTGGCCCTTCGTGCTATCTCTTTGACGCCGAGGGGCTGTTCGGCCGTTTTTTTCTTCATATCGGTTGATGATTATAATTTTTCCAAATATACTATAATGCCGGGTTATTGCTTTTTAGCCAGCGCCAGCGCCTGCGTGGTAGTGTAGTACTTGGCCAGCATATTAGGCACTTCCCAGGCGGGCATATTGTTGTTCTGCACGTATTCGAGGAACTGTTGCATCACTTTGCCAAAAAGGGCTTCATGTTTTTTCGCCAGCGCTTCGGGTATGACTATCTCCCAGCCTTTGTCATTGGCTTTCAGCGCCAGGCCCGGATATTTTGGGGCAAGGGTGGCGATATGGGCTTCGACCGTTTTCGCATAGGCGGTGTCGTTATGAAGGGCGGACTCAATGTACAGCACAGGTTTGTACTGCTGTTCCGCTCCCTGCCGGATCACCAGCGATGCCCTGGTGCCGCGGAGCAGTGAGTAATGTGTGTCGCCGGTGCCTTCCGGCGCCTGGTAGTTCCAGGTAACGGATATGTTGGCGTGAACGCCTTTGATGGTATAGTCAAAGGCGCCGTTGGCGTATACATGCAACATGCTGTCTTTATCGACGTTTTTGGTCAGATAAGGAGGAAAGCCGGTTTGCCCGGTGATATCTGCATATTGCTGTAAGCTCATAGTGGTGGCCCAGCGACGGGCGCTGTCTATCTGTATGTCATGGTGGAAGTCGATGGTCTGTTCCGGGAAGCAGGTCCACTGCACCAGGTCTACGAGGTGAGTCGTCACATCCACGATGCCATCTCCTTGTTGTGTTTCATCCATATACCACGCGGGGCGTACCATGGTTTTGCCGGCCACCAGTTTTTTGAAATGGTGAACACTGTTTTTTACCACGGCGGGATTGTCCACAGTACCGGTTTCCAGCGTGCCGAAGACTTCCTGCAATTGTGCCAGCTCGCGTTGCAACGTGTTCCTGATTTCGTACCGTTCAGTCATGATATCATAGAGCTGTACTTTTTTCGCTGCTGCTTCTCGGAAAGACGCCTGCAGCGAATCGAAGCCTGCTGTATCGATGGCCATGGGCTTATCGGCCAGCACATGTTGACCGGCATTGACGGAGCGGCGGATATAAGTGGCTTTAAGCCGGTTGTTGCCGGCGATGACCACTATATTTCCGGCTGGCTGTTGCAGCATCTTCTCCAGGTAGTCGGTGCCGGTATACACATCAGTGGCCCAGTGTACGGGCGGGCCGGACTGTTGGTTGAACCGTTCGATGCTGGCGAGGTATTGTTTTACTTCGGGCCCTTCGGGAGCAAACACACGAATAGTGGAATCTATGCCGGGGTACATCTGTTGGTGTACCAGTGAAGCATGGAAGTGCCCGGGATCTAGCGCGATCAGATGCATAGATGATTGTTTTTGTCGGGTGGTGCCGCATGACAGCAACGCTGCTGTTATGCCGGCAAATATAATGTTTTGCTTCATGGTGTCAGGGTTGTCTTTCTTTGGTGATGGCGGTAACGCCGATGCTGTCGGCATGGTTGCCCCAGCTGTTACGGATATACGTAGTGATGGCGGCGATTTCTCCGTCTTTCAGGAAATTGAAGGCCGGCATCTGTTCGCCATAGGCGCTGTTCTTGTTTTTGGTGTCGCCTGTGCGGCCGTGCAGGATGGTCTGCACCAGTGGCGGGGCGCTGCCGGTGACAAGCGGGTTACCGGCGAGGGGAGGGAAGGAGGTGGGCACTCCTTTACCATCCGGCTTGTGGCAGGCTTCGCAGTAGTTTTTATACAGGGTGGCGCCGCTGGTAGTGGCAGCCGGTGCCGGCGTCTGTTGAGCCGTTTCCCGTATAGCCGTGGTTGGTACCGACTGGCCTGGCTTCAGCGCTGCGATGCGCAGGATACGGTCGTCATGTGGTAACGGAAAGCCCTTGCCCGGGTTCCAGTCGCGGTTGCTGGTGGCGATATATACATCACCTTCCGGGGAAACGCAGAGATCACGCAGGCGCCCGTATTTTCCGGCGAACAGTATTTCTTCGGCTGTGACGGCGTCCTGTGCGCCGTTCAGGTGTAGCACATGCAGACTGGCCGCTTTGAGGGTACCCAGCAGCAGGCAGTTTTTCCACTCAGGAATTTTATCGGAATGATAGTAGTCGATGCCCGCGGGCGCAATGGTAGGAGTCCATGCTTTGAGCGGCGCTATGAACGGGAAGGAATCTGCGTGGGCTTTTTCGTCCGGCCGGTCCGCATATCCTTCGATGCGCGCCCAGCCATAGTAACCGCTTTTCTCAATTCGATTCAGTTCATCGTCGGTGGCATCGCCATGTTCGGAAGCGAAGAGTTGTCCTTTATCGGTGAACACCAGTCCTTGTATGTTACGATGGCCTCTGGACCACATATAGTTGCCGGGGTAGGGATTATCGGCAGGCACGGTACCGTCTGTGTTCAGGCGCAACACTTTACCGTTTAGTGATGCGGTGTCCGGGGCATTCTGGTCACGGGCGGCGTCGCCGGTGGAGAGCAGCACTTTGCCGTCCGGGGAAATGGCCACCCTTGAGCCGTTATGACCGGTGTTGCCGGGAAGTTCGAGCAGCAATAAGGGATCTTTCAGCGTATCGGCCGCATAGGTGTACCGCACCAGCCGGGACACGATAGATGAGTCTTTGTTGAGATGGGTATAGTCTACAAACACATATGGTTTGTTCTTATCGGGATGGATGGCCATGCCCAGCAGGCCGAGCGTGCGTTGGCGATACACATCAGGGATTGTCAGCAGTAGTTTTTTGACACCGGTATGTGGATCTACCTTGCTAATGGTGCCGCTTTGTTCGGTGAACCAGATCTGGTTGTCCGGCCCCCAGGCTATTTCCCAGGGCACGTTAAGATCTGAGGCGATAGTGCTGATGCCCAGGTTGGTTTTGTCCAGTTGCAAAGTAGCTTCAACAGGCTGGTCAAAGTCAATGGTGGATGCAGGCCGTAGCAGCCAGTAAGTGCCGGCGGCCAATATCACGACAATCAAAAAGAGAATACCGGTACGTTTCATACGTGGTAACAGGTGGTTGGTTTAAGAAAAGAACAGCGTGATGGCGTTGCTGACAGCCAGTAGTAACATGACGATCAGCCCTATGGCGCCGGCGATATTGGTAAAAGTATTGTTTTTCATCTTGCCCATAATGGCCGCATCGTTCGCCACCAGGTACAGGGCGATACCGATAAAAGGCACAATGAAGATGGTGACTGCCTGCGCCAGCACAATCAGTTCCAGTGGCAGTTTACCAAAAGTGATGGCCACGCCCGCACCGATGAGCATGATCACGGCAATGAATGTACGTACCATGCGGGAGCTGAGCTGCCCGCCATATCCCAGTGCATCTCCGAGCAATGTGCCGCCCAACGCCGCGTTGCCAAGCAGGGAGGAGAAGGAGGCGCCGAACAGGCCAATGAGGAAAAGCGCGGCGGCGGCGTTGCCGAACACCGGTTCCAGCGCAATGGCCATATCGGTGGCAGTAGTGATTTTAATGCCGGCAGGATGTAACACCGTGGCGGCACAGATCATCACGGTGGCGCTCATGAAGCCGAGTATCAGCATGCCGGGCAGCGTTTCTTTGCCCGTCTGCGCTACATCCGGCCGGAGGCGCTTACGCTCCTGTACAAGATACGATTGGTAGATGGCGCCGACTATCGAAAAGCAGGAAGCCATAAACGCGATGATCAGTTTCTGGGAACCGGCAGGCACGGAGGGGGCAAAGCCGGAAGCGATGCCCGCCACAGGCGGATGGGAAAGTACCATGGTCACAATAAACGCAAAGAGCATCATGATGATGAGCGCAATCATGATTTTCTCCAGCATCTTATAAAAAGCACGGAAAAACAGGATACTGATACCGGCCACATTACAGGCGATGATCCAGATGGTTTTATTGGTATGGGTGGCTTCTGCCAGTGTAATACCTGCCCCGATGGAGTTGCCTGCCTGAAAGGAGGCCGTCACCAGGAACACGCCTACGCCGATAGCAATACGGGCGGGACGTCCCCACTTGCGACTGATGGTGCTGAGCAGGGATTCGTTGGTAGCGATGCCTACCCGGGCTGCCATGGTGGTGAAAATGATCATGAAGAAAATGGCCACTGCCACGATCCATAGCAGGGAAAATCCGTAGCTGGCGCCCATGATAGAGGCGATGGTCACCTTGCTGGGACCGAATACCAGTGCGGCCGTGATCAACCCTGGGCCGAGTGACTGTAGCCATGCCTTATATTGACTGCTTTTTGTTGCGCTGCCTTTTTCGGTGACGGGCGCTTTTTCCATTGTTGGTCCGGTAGATGACATCAGGTTGATTTTTACGATTTTCGGATGTGTTGCTGATATTGGCTGCAAGAGGTATGTAATCCTCTGTAGTATTGATTTTGGATGAAGACCGGCTATATTCCGGGTACGTTACCGAAAGATAGGCACAATCTTCGGGAAAGAAAAGAATTTTTTCGTGTGAGTATCAAAAAAAGCAGGGAAAGTGATATTTTTAACGCTTAACCCTTCAGTGAAGGCATGACGTAACACAGATTGCCCGCTGATTTAATCTATATATAAAATGAAAAATGTTCTGTATCTTTTGTTGTGTGTTTTTATGTTATCATGTCAACAGAATAATTTTGATTTATCAACCCTCTCCTTACCGGCTGATACCAGTATGATCAGTAAATATCATTTGAAAAAAGATATGGAGATAAAGGAATGTGTCTGGTATACGTCAAAGCAGCCGGACCTGCTGCATTTATACGGGCAGTCTTTCACTGGTAGCATGGGGCCGGAGAGCGAAGACAGCAAAGGCTTCTCCAATTATGTAACCTTTTTCCTGACCCCGGAGAACAATAAAATGGGCGCCTATGCGCTTCATACGGAAACAAAAGACAAAACCGCCGCTTTAGACAAGCTCGTGAATGAGAAAATGGGTAAAACAGACTATCACTACCGGAGCAAGGAATTTACCCACCAGGTGTGGCATAAAGACGGTGCCTATTATCTTCTTACCACCAATAGTTCTGTGGTGAATTTAGGTGAGAAAACCATCACCGGTGATTGGACCGTCATCAGCGAGCAAAGCCCGGTTTTCCTGGCATGGTTTACTTCCGGCGGTGGCTTCTCTTACTATGGTGAGTATCTGAAAGAAAAGCAGAAGCCTGAGCATCAGGGGAAAAATTATTCCTATAAAGATTTTATAGAAGAAGAAAAGGCGAAAGGTACTTTCATGGGGACTGCCTATTTTGATGACTACGTTCAATAAACTGATCTGCTGATGCCTTGGCGGGAGCCAGGTAGCTTTATTTATTTTCAACGGGGGACCATTTGTGTCCCCCGTTTGCATTCCTGAAAATCACACGCTCATAAAAAAACATTGTGTGTTGTCAAAAAAAGAACTATTTTTCGGGTACGTACCCGGAAAATGAAATTTAACGCTTCCGGCGGCGCAGCGATCAACTGAAATTTTCGATAACAGGCCAACTGTTAATTCTATATATAAGGACATTCATCAGCTCGTCCGTACCAATTAAAAAGCAACCGTAAAAATTCTTACATGAAAAGCAGTCGCCGCATTTTTATCCGTAACACCGCGCTGGCAGGTATAGGAGCAGGACTACTGGGAAACCTCCGGCCCCTCTATGGCAGGAGCCCGGTACAACAAATGAACGGGATACGCATTGGCATCATCGGACTGGACACTTCCCATGCTATCGCGTTCACCAAAAGTTTCAATAATCCGGTGACGGTGCCCGGACTGGAAAATATGCGGGTAGTGGCGGCCTTTCCGCAAACGAGCCCTGATATCGAACTAAATAAAAAAAGACTGCCGGGTTATATAGAACAGGTGAAAGCCATGGGCGTGGAGATCGTTGACTCCATGCAGGCGCTGCTCGATAAGTCGGATGTGATACTGGTGGAATCCAACGATGGCCGGCCGCACCTGGCACAGGCCCTGCCGGCAATAAAGGCCGGCAAAAAGGTGTTTATCGACAAACCATTGGCCGCCTCGCTGGCAGACGGCATCGCCATCGTTAAAGCGGCGAAAAAATATAACGTGCCGGTGTTCTCCTCTTCCGCATTACGTTTCATGGACAGCGTGAAGCAGGTGAAACAGGGCGCTATCGGGAAAGTAACCGGCGCAGACACTTTTAGTCCGGCTGCATTGGAAAAAACACATCCCGATCTTTTCTGGTACGGCATCCACGGAGTGGAAACTCTTTTCGCGGTAATGGGCGGCGGTTGTAAAATGGTCACACGTTTTAACACGCCCGGCAGCGATGTGGTGGTAGGACAGTGGGCAGATGACCGCATCGGCACCTTCAGAGGCACCCGCAACAGTCCGGATGATTTCGGCGGCCGCGTATTCGGCGAAAAAGGAAACCTGCTGCTGGGCCCTTTTAAAGGCTATGAGGCGTTGCTGCAGGAGATTGCGTCTTTTTTCCGCACAGGCGTGGCGCCGGTGAAACCGGAAGAAACGCTGGAGATACTGGCCTTTATGGAAGCGGCGGAAGAGAGCAAACGCAAGGGGGGAAAAACCATCGCATTACCGAATACATCCAATATATAAACCTGTAATTCCAATACCAAAAATCTGATAGCTTATGAAGGCGTCCCGTAGAGACTTCCTGAAGAAAACAACCAAAGGCACCGCTGCGATGATGCTGGGCAGTATGTTGCCCGGTATCAGCGCCGCCAGTTACGCCCGTATCCTGGGAGCCAATGACAGGGTGAGGGTAGGCATGATGGGCGTGAACTCCCGCGGACTGGCGCTGGCCAACAACTATGCCCGTCAGCAGAACTGTGAAGTGGTATCTGTGTCTGACGTGGATACCCGCGCGGCGGCAAAGTGTATTGAAAGTGTATTTAAGATCACGCAGAAGAAACCAAAGGATGTTCCGGATTTCCGCAAAGCGCTGGAAAATAAAAACATGGACGCCCTCATCGTGGCGGCGCCGGACCACTGGCATGCACCGGCGGCTATCCTCGCGGCCAAGGCCGGTAAACATGTATACCTCGAAAAGCCCTGCAGCCACAATCCTCACGAAGGTGAACTGCTGGTAAAAGTAGCGGATAAATATAAAAGCGTTATCCAGATGGGCAACCAACGCCGCTCCTGGCCTAATGTGGAAGCGGCTGTCCGCGAAGTGCACCAGGGCACTATCGGCCGCGCGTATTTCGCCAAAGGATGGTATACCAATAACCGTGAATCTATCGGCCGGGGAAAGGAAATAGCTGTGCCGGAATGGCTCAACTATGACCTGTGGCAGGGGCCTGCTCCCCGCCGCGCGCTGAAAGATAACCTGATACATTATAATTGGCACTGGTTCTGGAACTGGGGCACCGGAGAAGCGCTGAACAACGGCACCCATATGATAGACCTGATGCGCTGGGGCCTTGGAGTAAATTATCCCAGCCGCGTTACTTCTGCGGGGGGCCGTTACCGTTACTCCGACGACTGGGAAACACCAGACACCCAGGTGATCACGCTGGAATTTCCCAACAATACCAGTATGACCTGGGAAGGCCGCAGCTGCAACGGCCGCACGGTGGAAGGCAACTCCGTCGGCGTTATCTTCTACGGTGAAAAAGGTTCACTGCTGATTGACGGTAACGCCTATACGATTTTTGACCTGGACAACAAAGTGGTGAAAGAAGTGAAGAACCAGGCGATCATTGACCCCCGTAACCTGATGAACCCTGCGGAAAGCCTCGATGCGCTGCATATCCAGAACTTCTTCGAAGGCATCCGTAACGGCGCTAAACTCAATGCGGACATCCTGGGCGGATACCAAAGTACGTTGTTATGCCAGCTGGGCAATATCTCGCTCCGTTCCGGCAACGCGTTGCATATCGATACCAGCAATGGGCATATCCTGAACGATGCTAAAGCCCAACAATACTGGAAGCGTGAGTATGAGAAAGGGTGGGAACCGACTTTGTAATCAATTACAAATTACGAATTACGAATTACGAATGAAGAGTTCTCTAACAGAACGATTCTATCAGTAAGCGCCAATTCGTAATTCGTAATTCGTAATTCGTAATTTATGAAAAACACTAACCGGGTTGACCCGGGACAACTGAGCCGCAGAGATACATTTATCTCCATCCTGATCATCGGGCTGCTGTTTTTTATCTTCGGCTTTGTCACCTGGGTCAACGCTATTCTGATACCGTACTTTAAGATTGCCTGCGAGCTGACGAACTTCCAGTCTTATCTTGTAGCCTTCGCTTTTTACATTTCTTACTTTATTATGTCGGTGCCTTCGTCCTACCTGCTGAAAGCAGTGGGTTTTAAGAAAGGCATCATGATTGGGTTCTGGACGATGGCGCTGGGAGCGGCCATTTTTATCCCTGCGGCCTACACGCGCACGTATGAAGTATTTCTGCTGGGGCTGTTCACCATAGGACTGGGACTGGCAGTGCTGCAAACCGCCGCCAATCCGTATATCACCATTTTAGGGCCAAAGGAAAGTGCTGCCCAACGTATCAGTATCATGGGCATCTGCAACAAGGGCGCGGGTATTATTGCTCCGTTGATTTTTGCGGCGGTGATCCTGAAACCGACCGACAGCACGCTGTTTGCGCAATTGCAGCATATGACCGGCGCCGTGAAGGAAGCCGCACTGGACGAATTGATCCGCCGCGTGATTACGCCCTACAGTATTGTGGCCGTCGTATTGTTTTTGTTAGGACTACTGGTTCGTTATTCCCCGCTGCCGGATATCGACACGGAGAAGGAGGAAGGTGATGTAGCGGTTGCCAATGCCGGTAAAAAGAACATCTTTGGTTTTCCGCACCTGATACTTGGCGCGGTGGCTATTTTTCTTCATGTGGGCACACAGGTGGTAGCGATCGATACCATTATCGGATATGCGACTTCCATGCATATTCCGTTGATGGAAGCGAAGACGTTTCCGTCCTATACGTTGTTTGTGACCATCTGCGGTTATCTGCTGGGGATCGTTACTATTCCGAAGTTGCTCAGCCAGGTGAATGCGTTGCGTATCTGTACCTTATTAGGCGCGTTGTTCACCATCGGTATTATTTATATGCGGGGCGAAGTGAGGCTGTTAGGCCATACCACTGACGTGTCTATCTGGTTTGTGGTGTTGCTGGGATTTGCCAATTCGCTGGTATGGGCAGGTATCTGGCCGCTGGCGCTGGACGGGCTGGGGCGGTTCACCAAACTGGGTGGTTCACTGATGATCATGGGACTGAGCGGTAACGCCATGCTGCCGCCTTTATACGGTTATTTCGCTGACCACTATGATGTGCGTCATGCTTACTGGGTGTTATTCCCTTGTTACCTGTACCTGATATTTTACGCTTTCTATGGGCATAGGATCAGGCACTGGAGGCCTGTGGCGCGTTCGTTGAAAGTACACCCTGAAAAAGAATTACATGGAACAGAAAAAGTTTAAGATTGTCAACGGGCATATTGTCACGCCTTACCGGGTTATCCGTAATGGCACCCTGATCACGGAAGGCGGGCGTATCCTCGCTGTCAGTGAACGGGACGTGGACATGCCCGATGCTGTTGTGATAGATGCCGGAGGTCAATATGTGTCACCGGGTTTTGTGGACCTGCACGTGCATGGCGGCGGTGGCCATGATTTTATGGATGGCACCGTGGAGGCTTTTCTGGCGGTGGCCAGCAAACACCGTGAGTTTGGTACTACTTCCATGGTGCCGACCACGCTGAGCAGCGACAAGGCCAGTCTGTTGAGAGCAATAGCACTATATGAAGCGGCGGACAAACAGAATGGCACAGGCGCGCGTTTCGCGGGGCTTCACCTGGAAGGGCCGTATGTGGCCATGAACCAGCGGGGCGCACAGGACCCGAAGTACATCCGTAACCCGGACGCTGCGGAGTATATGGAAGTACTGGCGTCGTCCAATGTGGTGACACGCTGGAGCGCGGCGCCGGAACTACCGGGGGCATTGCCTTTCGGCCGTTACCTGCGATCTAAAGGAATTCTTGCAGCCGCCGCCCATACCGACGCGATTTACGAAGAAATGCTGGAAGCATACGAGAACGGCTATACGCATATTACGCATATGTATTCCGCCATGTCGGGCGTAACACGGCGCAATGCTTTCCGTTATGCCGGCGCTGTTGAAGCGGCCTACCTGATCGATGAAATGACGGTGGAGATTATTGCCGACGGCGTACATCTGCCGGCGCCTTTGTTAAAGCTGGTGTATAAAATCAAAGGGCCGGGCAAAACCGCTCTCATCACCGATGCTATGCGCGCCGCCGGCATGGGGCCAGGAGAAAGCATCCTCGGAGGGCTGGACAACGGTATCCCGGTGATTGTGGAAGATGGGGTAGCCAAACTGCCCGATCGCAGCTCTTTTGCCGGCAGCGTGGCCACGGCCGACCAACTGGTGCGCACCATGGTCAATATGGCGGAGGTGCCGCTGGTAGAGGCGGTACGCATGGCCACCGCTACACCTGCTGCTATCGCCGGCATCGCAAGCCATACCGGCTCGCTGGTAGAAGGAAAAGATGCTGACATCATTTTCTTCGACGAACAAATCAGGGTAAGCTCGGTTTTCCTCAAAGGGATGCAGGCAGCGAAGGAGCAATGAACCAACGATAATCACATCTTAAAAAAGACAGGCCTAGTAGCAAATGACTTTGCTGCTTAGTGCCTTTGCGTGAACATGATTCAATTTTTTGCAGATAAGTTACAAGTGCAGGTACACCCCACGCGCGTGATCATGGGTGCGGCCGCGGCTGAACAAGCCGCAGCGGCCATTGTCCGCTTGCTGGCAGTGCAGCCTGTGGTCAACATCATTTTTGCTGCAGCGCCTTCGCAGCAGGAATTCCTGGAAACGCTGGCGGTACAACCGGGTATCGACTGGCAACGGGTAAATGCTTTCCATATGGACGAATATGCAGGCCTGCCGGCCGATGCCCCACAGGGTTTTGGTAATTTTCTGCGGGACCGTATTTTTTCTAAAGTTCCGTTCCGGGAAGTGTTTTATCTCAACGGACAGGCGGCAGACCCGGTGGCCGAATGCCGCCGCTACGCCGCCTTGCTGGAGCAATATCCGACAGACATAGTGAACATGGGCATCGGCGAAAACGCCCACATCGCCTTCAATGACCCGCATGTGGCTGATTTTAATGATCCTGTGCTGGTCAAGATGGTGGACCTGGATGAGGCCTGCCGCCGGCAACAGGTCAATGACGGCTGTTTTGCGACGATAGCCGAGGTGCCGCGTTATGCCCTCACGCTCACCGTTCCTGCGTTGATGCGTGGCCGTTATCTCTTCTGCATGGTGCCTGGTGAAAAGAAAGCTACGGCTGTGCAACACACCGTACAGGGCGCTGTCCGGGAAGCATGTCCTTCTTCTGTGTTACGGACACATCCCGCGGCCGTCCTCTATCTCGACAGGGACAGTGCCGCGCATACCGATCTATCATCTTTCAACATAAAACCAACCATATGACAGGTAACATACAGGAAACAGTAGCAGCGTTACTGCAGCCATCAGACGAACTGGTAGCGGCCATGGCGGCCCTGGATGGCGATATCCTCCTGCTGGGCGTAGGCGGCAAAATCGGTCCCAGCCTGGCGAAATTGGCCAAACAGGCCATCGACAAGTCCGGTGTGCCCCGCAGGGTCATCGGCGTGTCGCGCCTGACAGAACCGGGTTTAAAAGAACAGCTGGAACAGGACGGTATCGAAACCATTGCCGCCGATCTGTTGAATGAAGACGACCTCGCCGCACTGCCGGACGTAAAAAACGTATTGTACCTCGCCGGTACCAAATTCGGCACCACCGGCAAAGAGGCCTTTACCTGGGCCATGAATGCCTACCTTCCCGGAAGAGTGGCGGAGAAATACCGCCACTCCCGTATCGTGGTGTATTCTACCGGTAACGTATACCCGCTGACACCGGTGCTGGACGGTGGCGCGGATGAATCCATGGCGCCCGCGCCGGTAGGGGAGTACGGCCAGTCGTGCCTCGGCAGGGAACGGGTGTTCCAGCATTTCTCCAACAAATACAATACGCCTGTGCTGGTGTACCGGCTCAACTATGCCAACGACCTGCAATACGGCGTACTGTTGGAAATAGCCAAATCGGTACGCGACGAAAAACCGATCGATCTGCGCATGGGCCATGTGAACGTGATCTGGCAGGGCGATGCCAATGAAATGGCTTTACGCGCATTCGCGCATTGCTCCGCGCCTGCAAAACTGCTGAACATCACCGGCCCGGAAACAGCGCCGGTACGATGGATAGCCAAAGAGTTCGGTAAGCTGCTCGGAAAAGAACCTATCCTGGTGAATGAAGAACAACCTACCGCTTTGCTGAGCAACGCTGCAGAGAGCTTCCGGTTGTTCGGCTATCCGAAAGTATCGCTGAAGGAAATGATCGGCCTCACCGCGGCGTGGCTGCAACAGGGCGGCCGCACCATCTCCAAGGCTACACACTTCCAGGAAAGGGAAGGGCAGTTTTAATCTTCATCATCTTTTACAATCAACCCATCATGATACCGGATTTATTATACAGCGGCACTGTTATCCCGGCGCACCCGCTGGCGCTGGACCCGCACAGGCAGCTCGACGAACGCCGTCAGCGCCGGCTTACCCGTTATTATATCGCCAGTGGCGTTGGCGGTGTGGCGGTGGGCGTACATACGACCCAGTTTGCCATCCGCGATCCCAAAATAGGTTTATATGAGACCGTGCTGCGACTGGCGGCAGAAGAAATAGACGCCGCGCAGCTGGCACGCCCTTTTATCAAAGTGGCCGGTCTTTGCGGCCCTACGGCACAAGCGGCCGATGAAGCCCGGACGGCACTGAAATATGGTTACCATCTGGGTTTATTAAGTTTGGGCGGTTTAAACCATCTGTCGGAAGGGGAGCTGATAGCCCATGTGCGGACAGTATCGGAAATCATCCCGGTTTTTGGCTTCTACCTGCAGCCCTCTGTGGGCGGCCGTATCCTGAGCTATCGTTTCTGGGAGCAGCTGGTGGAGGTCCCCGGCGTGAAGGCCATTAAAACGGCGCCGTTCAACCGGTATCAAACCCTCGACGTGGTGAGGGCGGTCTGTCATTCCTCCCGTTGCGATGATATTGCGCTGTATACCGGCAACGATGATAATATTGTGGCAGACCTGTTGACGGCGTACCGCTTTACAGTCAACGGCCGCGAGGTGACTAAACGTTTTGCGGGCGGACTGCTGGGCCACTGGTCGGTTTGGACCAGCCAGGTAGTGCCGCTCTTCGATCGCATAAAAAAGTGTATCATTGAGGATTATTCGGGCGCAGGAAAACTGTTGACAGAAGGGATAGCAGTCACCGACATGAATGCGGCGCTGTTTGACCCTTCCAACGCTTTCCACGGTTCCATCGCCGGTATCCATGAGGTATTGCGGCGACAGGGCCTGCTGGAGGGCATCTGGTGCCTGGATGAAAGGGAGACTTTATCCCCGGGACAGCTGGAAGAAATTGACCGTGTGGCGGCCGCTTATCCGCAGCTGACAGACGACGGTTTCGTAAAAGCTTTCCTTGAAAAGGAAAAAAATATCGTCAATGCTTAAAGAAAAAATCCGGCAGCTGGCCGGCCATATCCAGGAAGAAACGATCGCCAACCGGCGCTATCTGCATGCGCACCCGGAACTGTCCTACAGGGAGGTGAACACGGCTGCCTTTATCGCCGGCAAACTGAAGGAGCTGGACATTTCCTTTGAACCAATAGCCAATACCGGTCTGGTGGCCCTGTTACAAGGCAATAAGCCCGGAAATGGCCAGGTGGTGGCGCTGCGGGCGGATATCGACGCCCTGCCCATCCGGGAACTGAACGATGTGCCCTATAAGTCCAAACATGACGGTGTAATGCATGCCTGCGGGCACGACGTACATACGTCATCGTTACTGGGCACCGCCACTATCCTCAGCAGGATGAAAGACGATTTCGCGGGAACCGTGAAACTCATCTTCCAGCCAGCGGAAGAGCTGATCCCCGGCGGCGCCAGCATGATGATCAAAGAAGGCGTATTGGAAAACCCGCGCCCGCATCATGTACTGGGGCAACATACCATGCCTGAACTGCCTGCCGGCAAAGTGGGCTTCAGAGGCGGCCGTTACATGGCCAGCAATGACGAGATTTTTATTACAGTGAAAGGCAAAGGCGGTCATGGCGCGATGCCGCACCTGGGCATAGACCCGGTGCTGGTGGCCTGTCATATCGTGATAGCCCTGCAGCAGATCGTGAGCCGTCGTGTGAACCCGTTGCTGCCATCTGTGCTTTCTTTTGGCAAGATGCTGGCCAACGGGGCCACCAATGTGATCCCGGACGAAGTGCGGTTGGAAGGCACTTTCCGTTCTCTCGATGAGAAGTGGAGAAGGGAAGCGCATGCCAAAATAAAAAAGATGGCCGTCTCTATAGCCGAAGGCATGGAGGCAGCCTGCGATATTGAAATACATCAGGGATACCCGGTGCTGATCAACAATGAAAAATTAACCGACATTACCCGCACCTATGCGGAAGAGTTCCTCGGCGCGGATAATGTAGTGGACCTTGATATCTGGATGGCGGCGGAAGATTTTGCCTATTACTCCCAGCAGGCGGATGCCTGTTTCTACCGCCTCGGCGTGCGCAACGAGGCCCGCGGCATTGTGTCCGGCCTGCACACCGCCACTTTTGATGCCGATGAGCAGGCGTTGGAAACCGGCGCGGGCCTGATGGCTTACCTCGCCCTGAAAACACTGGGCAATTAAGAAATTATAATTGCAATGTTTCCGTGACGCCCGTTTCTTCCAGGAAGCGGGCGTCGTGCGATACCACGACCAGCGTGCCCTGGTACGCGGCGAATATCTGTGTCAGCATCTGGATGTTGGTCAGGTCCAGGTTGTTGGTCGGTTCGTCCAGGATGATCATATCGGGCGACTGGCTCCGGAGCGTCATACAGCACAGCGCCAGCCTGAGTGTTTCTCCGCCGCTTAGCGCGCTGCAGGGTTTGTCCCAGTCATCGGGGCCAAAGAGAAACCGCACCAGCATGGTATTGAGTTTACCTTCGTCCACTTTGATGTCATTGTTGGCGGCGGCTTGCTGCCGTACGGTTTTACTGCGGTCTATACTGCTGTAGTCCTGGTCCAGCACCAGGCTGCTGAACGGTGCTACGTATAGGCGTCCCTGTTGGGGCGGCAGCTGGCCGGTAATGAGTTTTATGAGCGTAGATTTACCGCTGCCGTTGTTACCTGAAATGGCCAGCCGGTCGCCGCTTTTGATGATGAAATCGAGTGGTTGCGGCCATAGTGGCGCGCCATCGGCCCAGGCATAATTAAGTGCTTCGGCCTGTACCAGTATTTTGCCTTTATGGCCGGGAGGCGTGGCAAAATGCCCTTTCATGATACGTGCCACCTGGTCGTTGGCAGAAGCTGCGTCCAGCGTGGCTTGCAGGCCTGCTACTTTTTCTGCGTGCACCTCCTGGGTGCGGGCAGTGGTTTTGGCAGCCTGGTCCCTGCGGCCGTTCATCAGGATTTTGGGAATATTCCCTTCGGCGCGGCTTTTCTGCCCGCGCGCATTTTCGCGCTGCTGCCTTTCAGCAGCCTGCTGTTGTGCTGCCCGCGCCTCTTTCAGGGATTTCTCCGCATGGGCGATTTGTTGTTGCAGGGCGGCTGTTTCTTCCGCTTTTTTCTTTTCATAAAAAGCGTAGTTGCCGCCATACACCTGCAGGCGTGCATTGGACAACTCCCAGATAGGGTTGCACAGTTCCAGCAGTTGCCGGTCGTGACTTACCACGAGCAGGGATTTGCTGCTGCGGGCCACCCATTCGTATAGCTGTGACCGTGCGGTTTTGTCAAGGTGATTGGTGGGCTCGTCCAGCAGGATGGCCGCTGGTGCGGTCAGATCGCTGCCGGCGAGGAAGGCCCTTGTCTTTTCTCCGCCACTGAGCTGCGAGAAGGGCGCTGTCAGCGGAATATGGGCGATGTCCCAGCGGGCGAACAATTGTTCGCATCGTTCCATGATGTCCCAGTCGTCGCCCAGGGCGTCGAAATGGGCTTCCTGCGTATCACCGGCCAGGATGGCCTGGAGCGCGTGAATTTTGGCGTCGATGCCCAGTACCTGGGCCACGGTACGGTCGTTGAACTGTCCGAAATGCTGTGGCACATAATAGAGGGGCGCACTCCGCACAATCGTTCCGCTTTGCGGCGCCAGCTGGCCTGCCAGTATTTTCAGCAGGGTGGATTTACCGGCGCCGTTGTCGCCGGTGATAGCGGCATGTTCGTTTTTGTCCAGTGTGAAATGCAGGTCGTCAAATAATACCCTGTTGGGCGGCAGTTGAAAATGGAGGTGTTGTGCGGTGAGTAGCATGCGTTTTGTTTGTCGTGTAAACATTAAGGTTCCGGGCGGCTGTGTGTGCTACTTGTTTCATGGGTTTAAATTTAGATGTACGAATAATCACCGGGCATGCCGTGCGATTTGTTTAAGCCAGAAAATAAAAAATATGATGAAATGCTTGCTAGGCGCAAGGTTCCGGAGCGGAACAGAAGATTATATGTGCGTGGGTAATTCTCACATGATGGGGCAAAGATACGATTTTCCCGGATCAGGCCAAAGGAAATGACAGAAAAAACGAACAGCCCTTGTCCGGATTGTTCTGGAACCATAGGCGGCCATGTTGGGCTGCAGTGTATTCGCTGCAGAGATAAAGGCCCAGCCCGATGCCTTTTTCGTTGCCGGTGCCGAAGGTGGAGCGGGCTTTCAGCGAAAAGATTTCCGGTACCCGCTTAGGGTCTATGCCGGTGCCGGTGTCACGGATGGTGATCAGGCAATGCTGGTTTTCCTGACGGGCGTCCAGCGTGATCTGTCCGCCGGGCGCAGTGAATTTGATGGCGTTGCCCACGAGGTTGCGGACGATGAGCTGCAGCATATTGAGGTCGGCCATGGCCATGATATTTTTATCAATATCAGTGGTGAGGTGCAGCCGCTTGTTGGTGATAAATGTAGCGTGTATGTCCAGCACCGGCATCACGGCTTTGTGAACATTCACCGGCGCCAGGTGTACGGTGAGTCCCTGCAACTGGCTCTTGGACCACAACAGCATGTTGTACAGCATGTCCTGCGTATTATTGACCATCATCAGCAGTTCTGCTTCCAGCTGCAACTTCTGCTCAGGCGGCAGCTGTATGTCTTTCATCAGTTCAAGATAAGATTGGATGGAGGCCATCGGGCTGCGCAGATCGTGGGAGATGATGGAAAACAGTTTGTTCTTCTCTGTGTTCAGCACTTCCAGCACCCTTGTTTTTTCTTCTCTTTGTTGTTTTTCGCTGTTATACGCATTTTTCAGGTAGATGGTACCGAAAAATATCACCAGCACACTGGTGATATAAGTAGCAGAGAGGTCCACTATCTTCGATTCCCGGTCCGGGTACATATTAGGCACCAGTTCAGGATGATAGTACTCGATAAGAATAACGGCTGTCACCAGCAACAGGTTGAAGGTCAGCCATAGCACGTATTGTCCGCGGGGCGCCACAATCATCACCAGAAAGAAGGTGAGCGTGAAGGTCATCAGGCTGGCCCCGGAGATGCCGGAGCTCACAAAATAAATCCAGGCAAACAACAAATTGACCAGTACAACGGAAATGGCTATACTGAGCGCGGAACGGTCTTTAAAACGCGAGAGGTAATACAGGCCTGCCAATGCCACCAGCAGCAGTCCGAAAATATATCCGGTCATTTTGAGGCCGGTGAAATAATTGAACGGCATCTGTACAACGCTTACTGCCATTGCGATCAGGCACATAGAGTTGAAAATGCGATTTTCCAGGGTTACTTGTTCCGGTGGGCCAACAAGGTATAATAGTTTCTCTTGCAGTTGCTTTTTAAAGTCAATTCTCATAGACGGTGGCATGTGGCAAAGCTAAAAATAAATAGCAGGAAAGAATTGGTCTACCTCAAATCTCCAAACTGGACTAATTAAAAATAGCAGCTTAATGTGAAATTTACTTACTAAAAAGCGTACCATATTTTAAAAAAGGGTTCAGCGAATCATTTAAAGAAACCAAGAAAGGAGAATGTTAGCAAAGATTACGCAGACCTACCGGTCTTCATTTAGTGGACTGAGCAGGGAAACCTGGCTACTGAGCCTGGTGATATTGATTAACCGTACGGGTACCATGGTGGCGCCGTTTCTGAGCATCTATCTGACGAAGAACCTGCACCGCGACATTGCCGACGCGGGCCTTATTATAACCTTATTTGGGGTCGGTGCTGTACTGGGATCGCTGGCAAGCGGCTACTTCATTGATAAACTGGGTTTCCGGGCCGTTCAGATTTTTACCTCCATTGCCGGTGGCCTGTTGTTCATCACCTTTGGTTATATCACTCATTTTTCCGTCCTCTGTGTGATGACGGTCGTACTGAGCTTTGTGGCGGAAGCCTTCAGACCTGCCAACGGGGCAGCCATTGCCGCCTATTCCAAACCGGAGAACCTGACCCGTTCCTATTCGCTCAACCGCTTTGCGATGAACCTTGGCTGGGCATTGGGCAGCTCTATCGGTGGTATCCTGGCGGCCATCAACTATCACCTGTTGTTCTGGGTAGAAGGGGGCGTATATATTTTAGTGGGACTGTTGATCACCTTTTTATTGCCGGCCTACAAAGGAGCGCCGCGCACCGCCACTGTCAGTCATGTTACCGGCGAGCTTCCCATCTGGAAAGATCCTTTCCTGTTCCGTTTCCTGATCTGGGTCACCATCTATACCGCCTCTTTCGGGCTTATTTTCCGTCTGGTGCCGATCTACTGGAAAAACGACTGGCATATGAACGAGTCGTTGATAGGACTGTTGCTGGGGGTGAACGGCGTAATCATCGCTTTGTTTGAAATGGTGCTGGTAAGACGATGGGAGAGCCGCAAATCATCGCTGTACTATATTGTGGGCGGTGTGGTGGTAACAGCGGTTGGTTACCTGTTTTTCCTGGTGCCGCCCGTGGTGCCGGTCATATTTGCTTTTCTGGGGGTAGTGTTTTTTACCGTCGGGGAGATGATGGCGTTTCCTTTTATCAACGCGGTGATCATGGGCCGCTCCAATGACACGAACAGAGGACGTTATGCAGCGGCATATGCGCTGACCTGGTCGGTGGCCCAGGTGATAGGACCGGGTGGCGGCGCGCTGGTAGCGGAACGTTGGGGCTTTGTTATGTTGTGGTCCATACTGATCGTTGTTTGTATCATCTGTGCGGTAGGACTATGGCGCCTGTCCCTGAAAAAGGCCGTGGCGGCTTGATCCGTAACCATTTCGTGTTAGCCGGAACGTTTAAATCCTTATATTTATAGCGGATTTAAATGAAAATATCGCTGATGGCCATTGTTGATACAGTTAATGCAGACAGGTATCCCTTTCTTGCCGGTGGTGGTGAAACCGGCGCCCTCATCAGAAACTATCCCTGGGAGCAAACTTCGATAGGCGCGGTAGATGGATGGCCTCAAAGCTTGAAAACCTGTTTAAGGATCATCCTCACTTCCAGTCAACCCATGTTTGTATGGTGGGGACCTGAACTGCTCAATTTTTATAATGATGCTTACCGTGCTATTGTCGGCGGCAAACATCCGGCCAGCCTCGGCCAGCCGGCCCGTATGGTATGGTCGGAGATCTGGGACCAGATCAAGCCCCGTGTGGAACAGTGCATGCGCGACAACGAAGGCACCTACGATGAAGCCCTGCTGCTGATCATGGAGCGCAACGGCTATCCGGAAGAGACCTACTATACGTTTTCATACAGCCCGATTCCCGGTGACGATGGCGAGCCCGGAGGTATCCTGTGCGCCAACACCGACGATACAGAGCGTATCATATCTGCCCGTCAGATGCGCACGCTGAAGGACCTCGCACGGTTCAACCTGAACAATAAACAGGTACGGGACGTATATACCAACAGCCTCCTGGCTTTAAAGGAAAATGAATACGATTTCCCTTTTGCTTGTTTTTATGTGCTCGATAATGAGCCGGAGTATCTCAATCGTTATACAGCTAATGACCTGCCGGAAAATTTCTTCCCGGCAGAAACGGGCGTACACAACGACACATTGGTATGGCCGCTGGCCGAGGTGCTGCAAAGCCATAAGCCGGTGTTGACAGACCAGCTCCGGAGTAAAGCAGGGCCACTGCCGTCCGGCGCCTGGAAATTATCGCCCGACAAAGCGTTGGTAGTACCCGTGCTGGACAGCAATTCGGGTGCGCCTTATGGTGTATTGATCATTGGTCTGAACCCACACCGGCAACCTGATGAAAAATACCTGGCGTTTTTCCGGATGGTGGCCGATCAGATCGGGAGCGCCATTGCAGCTACCAGGGCGTATGAAGAAGAACAACAACGGGTCAATGCCTTGCTGGAAATAGACCGCGCCAAAACTATTTTCTTCAGTAACATCAGCCATGAATTCAGAACGCCGTTGTCCCTGATGTTAGGCCCGCTGGAAGATATGCTGGACCGGGGAGACCAGTTGCCTGACGGTATGGTGGAAGAACTGCAACTGGCGCAACGCAACACAAGGCGCCTGCTGAAGCTGGTGAATTCCCTGCTGGATTTTTCCAGTATCGAAGCCGGTAAAATACACGCAAATTATTGCCCCGTAGACATGGCCTCATTTGTCCGTGACCTGGTGAGCAATTTCGAGCCGGCCATCCGTAAAGCCGGTGTCACGCTGGTGACAGACTACGACCACTTTTCACAACCAGTGTATGTGGACAGGGACATGTGGGAGAAAATAGTACTGAACCTCGTTTCCAATGCATTTAAATATACGCTGGAAGGACAGATCACCATCAGCCTGCGGGAACATACCGATTGTATGGTGCTGATAGTGGAAGATACCGGCGTAGGTATTCCGTTTGCTGAACTGCCCAATCTTTTCCAACGTTTCCACCGCGTATATAACAAAAACGGCCGAAGCCAGGAAGGTACCGGTATTGGCCTGTCACTGGTGCATGAGCTGGTACGGCTGCATGGTGGGCATATCACCGTCAGCAGCCAGGAAGGCGCAGGGTCCATCTTCTCCGTCAGTATACCGCTGGGATATGCCCATCTTCCGGCAGACAAAGTAAAACATGACGCAACGGGCCATGGAGGTCTCGACAGCCGGCATGCCTTTGTGGAAGAAGCTTCCCGGTGGGATGGCACCACCTCCTTTAAGCCGGCAGGTAACGAAGAAGGCAAGCCATATATCCTGCTGGCCGATGACAATGCGGACATGCGGGAGTATATTAAAAAACTGCTGGGCGACCGTTATGAAGTAGTAGCCGTAGGCGACGGAGCCGCCGCGCTGGAAGCCATTGCCCGCCGTCCTGCCGATCTGGTGATCAGCGATGTGATGATGCCGCTGATAGATGGTTTTGCACTGGTGAAACTACTGAAACAAAACCCGGCCACCATGCACCTGCCGGTACTGCTGTTGTCTGCCAGGGCCGGCGAAGAAGCGACGGTGGAAGGCCTGGGCGCCGGTGCCGACGATTACCTGGCCAAACCCTTTTCTTCCCGTGAACTGATGTCGAGGGTAGATGCGAATATCAATACGGCAAAAGCCCGCAACTATGTGGCCAGCCAACTGCGCGACCTGTTCAGGCAGGCGCCCGTAGCCATTCTGCTATTGCAGGGGCCGGACCATATCGTGGAACTGGCCAACAACCGTTATCTCGAAACAGTAGGCATGGAAGAAACAGAAATGGTGGGCAGGTCATTGCTGGACATCGTGCCAGCGCTGAACACCAACGGGTACCGTGAAATACTGGACAAAGTGCTGCATACCGGTAAACCCTATGAAGGCAAAGCACAGGAATTAACGTTTATCCGTCAGCGTAGTCACGTCAAACAATATTTTAATTATGTGCTGCACCCCGTGCGGGATTATAACGGAGGCATTACCGGCATCATGATGGTGGCGGTGGACGTGACGGAAACAGTAGATGCCCTGCGGCGGGTGGAAAGCAGCGAACGGTACTACCGTCATCTGCTGCAAGGCCTGCCGGCAGCAATATATACCTGCGATGCGGACGGCCGCATACTGTGGTATAATGAAGCCGCCGTGGAATTATGGGGCCGTGCACCTGTTGTCGGAAAAGACATGTGGTGCGGCTCCTGGAAAATTTTTGATATCGATGGCATTACGCCGGTACCACTGGACACTTGTCCGATGGCCCGGGTATTGCAGACAGGAGAGGCTATCCGCGGGGCAGAAATCATCGTGGAAAGACCTGACGGCACCCGCAGACATGTGCAGCCCTACCCTGACCCCGTTTTCGATGAGCAGGGACGTATAACCGGCGCCGTTAATATGCTGATCGATATCACCGACCTGAGGGCCGCAGAAATACATATGGCACGCCTGGCCGCCATCGTGGAAGGCTCCGACGACGCCATTGTCAGTAAAACGCTCGATGGCATCATTACCAGCTGGAACCCCGGCGCAGAAAAACTTTTTGGTTATACCAGCCAGGAGGCCATAGGACAATCGATCATGATCCTGATACCGGAAGACCGTGCAGAGGAAGAAACAGAAATTATAAACCGGCTCAGGAAAGGACTGGTTGTTGACCACTTCGAAACCCAACGCAAAACAAAAGATGGCCGCCTGCTGGACATCTCCCTGACGGTATCTCCCCTGAAAGACGCACAGGGACGTATTGTTGGGGCATCTAAGATAGCGCGGGATATCACCGAACAGCGAAAACTTTTCTCCGCCCTCCAGGAAAGCGAAGCGCGTTACATGCAGGTGGCGCAGGAAATGGAGGCGATCGTGGCCCAGCGTACGCTCGAACTCACAGAAGCCAACTATTATCTCGAAAAATCCAATAAGGAGCTGGAGCAGTTTGCATTTGTGACCAGTCATGATCTGCAGGAGCCGCTGCGGAAAATTCATACGTTCGCCGGTCTGCTCAGTGATTCCACACAGGGCATGTTAAGCGATACCGGCAAATTGTACGTGGAAAAGATGATGATCAGCGCCCGGCGTATGTCACAGCTGATACATGACCTGCTGAATTTCTCCCGTCTAAACCGTACGGATGATCCTTTTGTGCCCACCGACCTTCATGAGGTGATGACACATGTGATCAATGATTTTGAAGTGGCGATAGGGCAGAAAAACGCTACAGTGACGATTGATCCGTTGCCCGTTATAACCGCGGTGCCGTTACAGATGAACCAGCTGCTGTACAACCTGCTCGGTAATGCATTAAAGTTCACCGCAGAAGACCGTGCCCCGGAAATACGCGTCAGCGCACGATTGCTGACGCCGGAGGACTTTGCCGTTTATCCTGAACTGGACAGCAGCCGCAGCTATTATGAGATCTCTGTAAAAGACAATGGTATTGGTTTTAACCAGGTGTATGAAGATAAGATCTTTCAGATTTTCCAGCGCCTGAACAACCGTACCACTTATGAAGGCACCGGTATCGGGCTGGCGTTGTGCAACAAGATCGCCCTTAACCACAAGGGGTGTATCCGCGCATTTGGCATTCCGGGCGAGGGCGCCGTTTTTAACGTTGTTTTGCCTGCCATGTAAATGTTAACCCGGCCTCCTTCGATTGGTACTTTTTTTGATCGATGCAGCTGTCCGCCTATTTATCTCTTTTATCGTTGACCAGGTTAATTGCGAATACATGATTATAAAAGAGCTGCATGTGGTGATTGAAACACCCAAAGGGAGCAGTGAAAAATATGATTTTGATCCGGTGTCACGCTTCTTTGTTTTAAGCGAGGCATTGCCCGCCGGCATGATGTTCCCGTTTGACATGGGCTTCATTCCCGGCACCAGGGCAGAAGATGGAAACCCGCTGAACGTGATGGTATTGTCCGAATTCAAAACTTTTACCGGTTGTATGATTAAATGCCGGTTAATCGGCGCCATTAAGGCCGTTGTGTATGAGCCCGACGGGGCGCAGGTACGGATGGACCGGTATATTGCCGTGCCGTTTTTGTCAAGGGTCTACAAGGAAGTGGACGTGGTGCCGGATAAACTGGTGCGGGAATTGGAGAGCTTTTTTGTGGCCTACCACGGACTGGAAGGCAGGCTGTTTAAACCGGCCGGCTATCTGGACGCGGCCCCGGCCTATGAGCAGATAAAATTCGTTTGATATGGATATCGCTGTTGTCTTGTGGGGCGACGGAGAGAAACTGGACCTTTTGCAGATGTCTGTCCGCGCCGTCTGTATGTTTTTTATTGCCTTCCTCCTGATCCGGCTGGGAGGCATGCGGATCTTTGGCAAACGTTCTCCGTTTGATACGATCATTATCATTATGATGGGCGCTATTCTCGCCAGGGGAGTCATTGGGGCATCACCTTTCTGGTCCACGGTGGCGGCATCCGCCACCATGGTCGTCATCAATCGTATCATGGCATGGTCATGCGCCGCCAATGACGCCGTTAACGATATAATAAAAGGAAAACGCCTGCTGCTGTATGAGAATGGCCAGATGCACTGGGATAATATGAAAGTAGCAGCGTTAAGTAAATCGGACCTGATGGAAAGTCTCAGACTGGAGACGAAACAAGACTCACTGGAAAAGATAGAGAAGGCGTATATGGAAACGAACGGAAGAATCAGTTTCCTGCTGAAGAAGTCTACTTAAAACACTTGTGCCATTTTTCTTCCAGCACATCTTTTAAAATACGACAGAGGGCATCAAAAGAATCCGGCTTGGTGACAAACAGGCGGGCGCCCAGCGCCATGGATTCCTGTACATCTTCCACCATATCGGAAGTACTGAGGACCACTACTTTGGTAATGCTTCGGTGAATGAGTTTCCCCAGTTCCCGCAAACACTCCTTGCCGTTCATCATCGGCATGTTCATGTCCAGGAATATATAATCCGGATCGACAATTTTTCTGGTAAAGAGCATATCAATGGCCTGGATACCGCTTTCGCAGTAGTGGGTCTCCACATCGGGCGAGACTTTCTTGATGGCTTCACTGAAAAAAATCCTGTCATCAGCGTCATCATCGATGACCAGGAGGGTGTGTGGCTTCATGTTATATGGTTAAATCAGGTTTACAAGTGAAAAATTCCAATCTAAATTTCTCAGTTTGATATTTTCATAGGGTTATAAATATCGGTCATTTAATAGATAAAATCAAATAATAATATACGTAATATATTGTTGTGACAGCTAAAGCCGATTGGAGTTTTATTTGCAAGGATAATCAGGAATCCTGTAAATAGTTATCTTATGAAGATCACTCACCGTTTGTTGTTGTGGTCGTTGTTCTGGACGGCCTGTCACGTGGCGCCCAGGCAGCCGGTGATAACGCCGGATGTGCCGCTGGGCTCTCATACCGCCTCGCTGGGCCTATTGTTTTACCGGGGCAAATCATTTCCGTCAAAATACCATCATGGCGCGTTTATTACGCAGCATGGCTCCTGGAACCGCTCTGTTATCTCCGGTTATAAAGTAGTCTTTGTTCCTTTCCAAAACGGCCGTCCTGCGGGCCCCCCGGAAGATTTTCTGACCGGTTTTGTGGCAAATCAGACCCAAAGTGAGGTACACGGCCGCCCGGTAGGGATCGCCATGCTGGCCGATGGCGATTTACTGATTACGGATGATGTCAGCAATGTGATCTGGCGGATACACCACCATTGATATTTAGGGGTTTTTTGATTTTGCGATTTTTTGATTTTGCGAATAAAAGCGAAGACCAAAGCGATTAATTACTTGCTTTGGTCTTCGCTTTTTTATCATCCGGAAAATCAAAAAATCCTTAAATGGACTTATTGTTCTTTCACAATCCTTTTAACCGCTATATTATTGTCCTGTACCAGTTTGATGATATACACACCACCGGGTTGGCGGCCGCCATGGAAAACGGCCTGGTGAGTGCCGGCGGACTGCTGCCCGTTAACCAGTACCGCTACCGGCTGACCGGCGAGGTTGTATACAATCAGGCTGGCGACGCCGGCTTTATCCAGCGTATAGGTAACATGCAGGTCTTCCCGGAAAGGAACAGGGTAGGCGTCCACGTTAAGCTTGCCGGCTTTTGACGGCGCATCGTTCACGGGGTTGAAGATAGCCGCAGAAGTGGCTGCCAGTGCGGCCTGCGTTTTAACTTTCACTTCGGTGTAACTGTTCCATGCGTTGACATCATTGCCATGTCCTGCAATTCGTACATACTTGGCCGTTACTGCGGTGAAATTAAAGGATTCGAAGGCAGTGGAGGTGCCGCTGCTGACTTTGTTGGCCGCTACGGTGGTCCAGCTGGTGCCGTTGCTGCTAACGAGGATATCGAATTTCGCTTTTCGGCTGTCGCCTTTATAGAAGGCGATGTCTACGCCGGTAACGGTTTGTGCGGTGCCGAGGCAGAATTGTATATACTGTTCACCACTGGCAGACCAGCGGGTGTTAAAATCATTGTCTAGTACATTGGCGGCCACGTTGCCATCGTCGCCGCTGGCTTCTACCGGGTTGCAACCGGGCGTGGCGGCCACGGTGATGTTAACGGTGGCGGAGGTGGTGCTGTTGTTGCCGTTATCAGTGGCTTTGGCGGTAAGAGCATAGCTACCGGCGGCCACATTGTTCCAGGTGTAGGAGTAGGGACTGGTAGTGTCTTCGCCCAGTTTGGTGCTGCCGTTGAAGAACTCCACTTTTTTCACGGTGCCGTCGCTGTCGGCAGCATCAGCGTTGATGGTTACACTGGCCGGCGCCGTATAGGCGGTATTGTTAGCCGGTGCGGTGATGCTCACGGTAGGCGATTGGTTAACAGGGCCGGAGTTGCCGGGTATCCACCAGTTGCCGGAGATGAAGAGTTGGCAAAGAAGCCCGTAAGAGTCACTGTAATAGCCGCTTTTGGCGGATTTTAACCAGTTCCAGCCGGCGTTGAGGAAAGCCTGGTTGTTGCTGCTCACCACGGAAGCGGCCACGAAAGGCCCGATGAATACGGCTTCCTGGCCGGAACCACGGTTGCTGCCGTTCAGTTTGTAACCGTCTACGATAGCAGTGGGATTGTTGTTGGTTTTTGTTTTCACCCAGTTCACCATTTTGTTGGTGATGGTCAGTGCGTTGCTGTTGCCGTACATGGCGTAGTCCATCACAATGCGGAGGGGTACGCGGCAGGCGTTGTAGTTGTATTCGTTGGTTTCCGGGTACTCGTCCAGGAAATTCTGAGGGGCCGGTTCTGGTGGATTTTTCACCACGAAATCAGAGATGAGGCCGGTGGTGGAGGAATAAGTGGCGGAGAATTGGGAGTATACGCTATAGAGGTTGTTGATCACGGAAGTCCAGGTGGCGTCGCCAGTTTCCTGGTAGAAGGCCCGCATGTGGTCCATCATCCAGTCAGACGGACGGGTGTCGTATGTGGATTTGGAATCGGAATCGCTGAGACTGAGGCGTTTGTTGGTCGTCACATAACTTACTTTCAGTCCGTTGTTGATCATGTCTTTGGCTTCTGCGAGGTAGTTGATGGCGCCGTTGGAGCCCCACTGGTAGTGTGCCAGGATCAGTGCATAGGCGATATCGATGTCGCCATCGGTGGCGGAGCCGAAATGTCCCTGCGCGCTGGCGGCATCGGCCACCACCCAGCCCATCAGCTTGGGGTTTTCCGAGCTGTGAAATGCCCGTGCGGTCTTGAACAGGCCATTAAAAATCGTTTGTGCGTTGGGGTCATGGCCGGCCATCAGGACTACGATCACCATGCCATAGCCTTGTCCTTCTGAAGAGCCCAGTGCTTTGTAGCCGTCCGGGTTACCGGTGATTTCGCCTTTTACATAGTAGCCGCCCGGCAATGAAGTAAGATTGTTCTTCAGATAGGTGGCTTTCCAGTAATCGTAATAACTGGCCACGCTGGCGTTCATGGCAGCCTGGGTAACGTTGTTGGGCTTGATACAGTTAGGATAGCTGATGGCTTGCGGGAAAGGCTTGTTTTGTGCCTGCGCGCAAAAACCGGCTACGTTCAACAGACCGGCCAACAAAAACAATAAATGTTTGGTCATAAGGGTTTGTTTTAGGGGTGAGTGATTAAAGAAAAGATGTTGGTATGCTACATAGTTTGTTTCCGTTAAAAGTGTCCGGGCACAGTGGTTTCCGTCTGGTTACAGGTTTCCATTACATCATCTCCGTTTCGGTACAGTGGGGCATCGCCTGGTTGCAGGCGTTGTCTCCGTTTTCATTATTGTATATTTTTCAGGTGATTACAGGCGATATCTGGGTACTGTTTCCGTCTTGTCATAGTTTCCGCGCTGGTACAGTGTTTTATATCGTTGTAGGTGGCTGTATTACCTGGTATTTTTGTTTGTGTTTCGTTGTTGCTCCGCTACAAGAGGGTCTTCGTCGGGTTTGGCCGGGCTGCTGCTGTGTTCTCCTTTTTGTGCTTACAGTGCTGCTATAATGCAATCGTTTTCATAAATGGTTATCTTTTTCCGTGTAATAGTCCCGCCTATAGTCTGTTTACTTCAATCAATCGATTGCACTATAATGTTAAGATAAGTGATTTTTTTTGAATTTGTCAAGTGACAGACGGAAATAATAAACCCTCCGGATGGATGGGATTGATAATGACAGGGTTAGAGAGAAAATTTTTTTAGGTGGCCAGCCGGCATAAAACAGGGCTGACCAAAAATAGTCAGCCCGTTTCCTCAAGACAATTGTAAACAGGGCATCAGGGCGTATAGGTTACGCTGCTGCCATAAAGGATGTTGGACACACCGGAGAAATACACATGTTTATCGGTACTGGTAAGATTGTACCACAGGTACACGCCGTAACCATTGTTTTTGGTTTGTGTGGCCAGCGAATTAGCTGTGCTTTGACTGGTAGCCTGAATATCTACCGCAGCAGGACCGAGGTTGGACTTGGGCAGACCGGCCACATTAGGCACGGAATACGAGCCATAGATGGCGTTCCAGCTGTAGTTGACAAAATCACCTGCCTTTTTTCCGCCCCAGGAAAGACGGGAAGCTGCCGGACCATAGTAATAAAACGAGATGATCTTGGTCGGCATCAGTTTCCGCAGCTCATCGAGGAGCATTACAAATGAGCTGTCATTGGGTTGCGGCAGGCCATTGTTGCCATAGTCGGCATATTCATCGTCGAAATCAATACCATCCAGGCCGTAGTAGTTGGCGGTATCGGCCAACTGCTGGGCGAATGCTTTGGCAGCTGCACGGCTGGTGAAGTTACAGAAGCCGGCGCCCTGATGGTTTCCAAGGATAGATAATAATACTTTCATGCCTTTGTTTTGCAGCGGGACGATCTGTGTGGCTTTGTTGACCAGTACATTGGTCACGTTCGGGTTGTTGTACAGTACGGCCTTGCCGGTGGTGGTGTTGTAATTGATGTTCGCTGCAAAAATGATGGCAATGTCAAACAGTTGCTGCCCGCCGGTGGTAAGGGTATACTTACCGGTATTGAGCAGGCTGTTGCTGTTGACTTCTACATAGCAGACAGATTTACCACCTGCTTTAGTGACGGTTTCCACCGTGGGTCCAGTTTTGGTTTGCTGATTGTTGGGTACGGCCCCGTCTTTTTTACAGGATGCCATGAACAGAAGGGTTGAACAGGAGGTCAGCATCAGCATGGATGACCATACGCGGAATTGTTTTTTCATACGTAAATTTTAACGGTGATTGATATGATGATAACTGATGCTCCTGATGAGCAGTGAGCTGCGCGGATCATTTACGGGGATGGCGCGGAACAAGCCGGGCGCTAAGCAGAAAATGCTTTTTTGTATGACTGCGCTTTGCTCATCAGGAGCATCAAATTTTTAGAGTGTACGATGATGATTACATCATGACCAAACTACACTGTTATCCTGCGATATCATTACCACGTCGCTATCACGTCATCGTTTGTCCCACCAGAGCGGGGTGCCGCCGTTATCTTCCGGCTTGCTGAGTAAACCGATGGCTTTGGTGACAGCTGCATTGTTGGTGTTATATTCATTCTGTGGGAAGGGGAGTCTTCTCACCTGCAGGGTGGAGCTGATGGTGCCACCGCTGTTGTTGTTGGCTACCGGGAACAGTTTGGGATACCCTGTACGGCGGAACTCTGTCCACGCTTCCTGTCCTTCAGGGAACATGGCCAGCCATTTCTGGGTGCTGATACGTTCCTGTTTTTCTGCCGGGGTAGCGGTTTCCACCCACTTCACGGTAATATGCGTGGGCGTGTCGATGTTGTTCAGCGCATTTTTCGGGTCTATGTATTTGTCCGGCGTGTTCACGCTGTTGTTGATGTAATTGGCATCAGCTGCATGCCACTGATCGAGGGAGGTATTGATGCCCTGCTCATACAGCGTTTGCACGGTACCGCCGGCATTGGCGAAATTGTTCAGTGCTGCTTCTGCCCGGAGGAAATACACTTCCGCAGCGGTCATCAGCTGTACCGGGGTATTGAGGGTAAATGCATCGTCGCCCGTATAGTTGATGGCAGAGTAGCCCACATAATCGCTCTTGGCGTTAGCGCTGGTGACGCTGCCCAGGCGGATACCGATGTATTGTGCAGGGATAGCGGCGTCGGTAGACTTCGACATGTACTTGCTGAGGCGTGGATCTTTGTAGCCTGTCAGGTAACATTGTAAAGACGCGTTGATCTGGATATCGTTCCAGTTCTTGGCAATAAATATCAGCGGGTTCGTATAGCCGGCGCCGGGAATCCTTACTGTCATGTTACCGTCGTTGCTGGTGATCACGCCGCCTTTGGCAGGGTCCAGGGCTTTCTCTGCTTCAGCTTTGGCGAGCGCCGGGTCAGCCTTGATAACATGCATGGCTAAACGTAAGCGAAGCGAATTGCTGAACTGCAGCCATTTGGTAAAGTTGGCATTGTATACCAGGTCAAAGTCACCGAATTTAAAGGGCAGCGTTTTACCGCTGGCAATAAAATCGCGGAGCGTGGTATTGGCAGTGTCCAGCTCTTTGAAGAAGCGGGCGTATACGTCCTGCTGGCTGTCATACTCGATGCTGGTTTTACTGGTGCCGGCCTTGCTGTAGGGAATAGGGCCATACACATCAGTTACGCGGCTCATGGCGGTCACCTGCACGATCTGTGCCACGGCCCATACAGCCGGGAAATCTTTCGGGATATTGGACTGGCGCAGTTTGGCCAGTTGCCCCATCACGCTCAGATATCCGGCTTTAAAGGTTTCACCGTTCCAGCCGGTCATCATAAAATAACTCAGGTTATTCCTGCCGCCATTGAAAGGCGTGGCAGAGGCCATGTAGCCGGAGAAGCAGTCGGCGTTCAGGTTTTGTTGTAACTGGAAAGAGTTGGGATCGCCACCACCGGAGAAGTTGTAGATAGCCATGGTGGCAGTCTTCAGGTAACTGAGGTTATAGAAGTCTGCTTCCAGCATACCGTTGGGAATACCGGTGTTGTCCGTATTGTACAGTTCAAAGTTTTTGGTGCAGGCGCTCATCGCCAGCAGCAGTCCTGCTGCGATGGCCGGGAGGCGGTATTTGCCGGAAAATATATTGATACGTTTCATGTTTTCAGTTTTACGGTGGAAGCATAGATTAGAAAGTGGCGTTCAGCGTCAGGCCGTAGTTGCGGGTGGCCGGCGGCATGAAGATGTCTACACCGGACAGGCCGTTGGCGGTAGACATGGTCATTTCCGGATCGTATGGTGCTTTTTTGTAGAAGTAGATCAGGTTACGGCCGGTGAGGGAGAAACGCAGCGCTTTCATCCAGCTGTTTTTTACCGGAACGGTGTAGCCGAGCGACAGTTCACGCAGGCGTACCACGGTGGCGCTGTACATGTATTCGCCGGACACGGCTTCGCGGCCGCCAATGGTGCTGTACCATTTCTGCGGATCTACGCTGGTAACGGCTTTCTGGTCAGGACCGACGCCATTCACCGCTACGCCTCCTGCATCGCGTGCATCGCCGGTGGCTTTGGACACGCCGTACTGGTCCATCACTGACTGTGTCACGGACATTACCTGGCCGCCGAATTTACCATCTATCAGGAAAGACAGCGTGAAATCGCCGTAAGAGAGATTGTTGTTCCAGCCCAGCTGCCATTTCGGATTGGCATTGCCCAGGTATACAAAATCGCCGCCTTGTTTGATCGGCGAACCTTTATCATCTATTTTGACACGTCCTTGTTCATCGCGTTGTAACACGGTACCATAAATATCGCCGAAGGAACCACCGACTTTGAACTTGGACACGAAGTTGGCGCCGGAAGCGCCGCTCAGCACAAACTCCGGATTGGTTTCTGCCAGTTCCACAATACGGTTGTCATTGACGGAGTAGTTGATACCGGTATTCCACTGGAATTTACCACCGCGGAACACATCATAGCGGAATATTGCTTCGATGCCTTTGTTCTGGATATTGCCGGCATTGAAGTAAAAGGTCTGGTTGCCTGAAGCCCATGGCGCCTCGATGCTTAATGTCTGGTTATGGCTGTTGGTTTTGTAATAGGTAACATCTGCAGTCAGCCTGTTATCGAAGAACCGCCATTCCATACCAAATTCCAGCGATTTGGTTTTCTCCGGTCTCAGGTCTGTGAAAGGTGTTTGAACATTGGCGGAAGCACTACCCACGCCAAAGATGTTATCAGCAGGATGGCTTTTGTAGGGATCGGGTGAGCTGCCTACTTCTGCATACGAACCTCTTACTTTCAGGAAGCTGATCGCTTTAGGCATCTCCATCATCTGGCTCAGGATCAGGTTGAGACCAACGGAGGGATAGAAGTAGTTGTTGCTGGGGGTATAAGACAGGTTGGAGGCCCAGTCGTTACGGGTGGTGAAATCCAGGTAGGCCATTTCTTTAAAGGAAAGGTTGGCGCTACCGAAGAGAGACTGATATTGTCCGTGGTTTTCCGGCAGTGTTCCGGAATTGAGCGGATTCAGTGTGTTGAAGTTTTGTATGACGAATACATTGGCGATTTTCAGGCCGTCTTGTGCGGAGTTAAATTTCACACCGGAAGTTTTCAGGTCCCGTAGCGCGCCCCCTACCAAACCGGTAAGGCGGAAGTCTTTATTGATCGGAATATTAAAATTCAGTAACAGGTCTCCATATTGCTGGGTAGTAGTGGCGTTATTGTAGTTGTACACGCCATTGGCGGGAGACAACACTTTGTAAGTGCCGGCGTACATTTTCTGTTCATATACGTCGTTGATACGATCAATGCTACCGCGGGCCTGCACGCTGAGCCAGGAATTGATTTCATATTTCACATTGGCATTGAGCAGCAGGCGGTTCCTGTTCAGTGAGTTGGGGTTGCGGTTGGTGATCCACCAGGGGTTCTGCTGGATATCTTCCAGGTAGGTCCAATTCTGTACAGGCAGGAAGTTGCGGGAGGGGTCGGGTATCGCAAACTGGTCTTTGAAAGGCCGGATGTCCTGACCGCGGGGAAAGAGATATAAACCGGTCAGTGGATTTAAGTAAAAGCCTGAGAGTGGCGTGTTGTCAATCTTTTGAGTGACATAATTCACGTCCGCTTCAACAGTGAGTTTATTGTTCAGGAAGTGACCTGTTTCTTTGAAGTTGATATTATTGCGGCCCAGTTTATTGCCGGGCTCAATACCGGTGGCGGCTGTATTGGCAAAAGAGAAATAAGTCTGAAGTTGTTCCGTGCCGGCAGACAGGCTGATGGAATTGGTGTAGGTCTGACCTGTTTGGAAGAAGGATGACATATTGTTGGCTGCGGGACTGTTGAGTTTGGCGCCCCAGCTTTGTGGAGAGGCGGCATTAGCAGGACCATAGTTGTTCTGGAATTCCGGTTTGTAGGCTGCCTGTGCGAGGTTTACGCCGGAAGAGAAATTGATCTGCACCTTACCGGATTTACCGCTTTTGGTGGTGATCATGATTACGCCGTTGGCGCCCTGGCTACCGTAAAGTGCAGCTGCTGAAGCGCCTTTCAGCACGGAGATGCTTTCGATGTCTTCCGGGTTCATATTAGAGATAGGGTCGCCGCCATCGTAGGCGTTGCTGCCGCCATAAACGCTGGTAGGCTGATTGGTGAGGCTGTTGTTCATGGGCACCCCGTCAATCACATACAGTGCCTGATTGCTGCCGATACCGGATTTGCTACCGCGCAGCACCACTTTAGCGGAACCGCCTACGCCGGAGGCGCTGGGGGAGATGGAAAGACCGGCCACTTTACCGTTGAGGGTATTGATGAGGTTAGGGTCTTTGGCTTTGGTGAGCTCTCCGCCGCTTATCTGCTGCATGGCATAGGTAATGGCTTTCTCGGAGCGTTTGATGCCGAGAGCTGTTACCATGACGCCGGTCAGCTGGGTATTGGAGGCGCTGAGCACTACTGACAGGCTGGTGTTGCTGCCTACCGTGATTTCTTTAGTTTCATAGCCGATGGAGCTGAATACCAGCACATCTTTCGGCCCTGCCTGAATGGAGAAACCGCCCTGTTCATTGGTGATGGCGCCGCGGGTAGTGCCTTTCACCTGTATGCTGATGTTGAACAACGGTTTACCGTCAGCACCGGTAACAGTGCCTTTGATGGGCGCTGCCTGCAGCACTGTTTCGGGTACGGGCTTCGGGCTGATGACGATGATCTTGTTCACGATCGCGTATTCCAGCGGTTTGCCTTTCAGGCATTTGTCGAGCACGTCTGTGAGCGGGGCGTTGCTGACATTCATATTGACAGGGCCGGAGCCTTGCAGTAGCTTTTCATCATAGACAAACTCGTAACCGGTTTGTTTGCTGATGTTATTGAACACGTCGTACAGGGCAAGTCTTTTACCTTTCAGGGTGACCGTTTGGGAAAACGATTTAGCACTGAGGTGAAGGGTGACAGCCAATAGAAGGGTGGCAGTTAATTTCATAACCAACAGAAATTTTCGGAGCAAAGGCCGGGCCGGGCGGCAGGCTTTGCCAGTAGTAAGTTGTTGCATACTTTTGTGTTCGTGGCTTTTAAATAATCAGTTTCTAATTGTCTCGTGAAATTGGTAGCCATTTTTGCCGGGCCCTGACTGCAATCGGGGTCCGGTTTTTTCTACCATAATGGTTGATAGTTAATTAAGTGTCCATAACATGAAAATCTTTTAAACGTTACATAATTGTTACAGGTATAAGTGCTAGTGTGGCGTCACCGGTTTGGCGGTGATAGTACGCCCGTCCACTGTAAATTTTATGCGTTGGGTGGTTTCGAGGGCTTTGAGCAGGGCATCGGCATCTTCCCGGCGGGAGATCACGCCCGTGAGGTCAATGTCAGACACGTTGCCGTCATAAGCTACCTCTATATCGTACCAGCGGGCAAGCTGCCGCATGATGGTGCGGATGTTGGTGTTACGGAAGCGGAATTTGCCTTCTTTCCAGGCGAGGGCCTGTTCAACATCGGCGGTACTGGTGGTAAAAGTGCCGCCATCAGGTTCAATACTGGCCTGATAGCCGGGTTTGAGCAGGCTTTGTTGGGCGCCGCGGGCCACCTTCACTGCGCCGTCCACGAGGGTGGTGCGGACCGCTTGTTCATCGGCGTAGGCCATCACGTTAAAACTGGTGCCCAGTACGGTGATGCTCATTTCTTCCATGCCAGGCGTGGTGACTTTTACCCGGAACGGTTTGTCAGCCTGTTGGGCCACTTCAAAATACACTTCTCCCGTAATCTCTACCAGTCGCTCGTTTCCGGTGAATGCCGCCGGGAAACGGATACTGCTGGCGGCGTTGAGCCATATTTTGCTGCCATCGGCCAGCGTAAGCTGGTATTGACCGCCGCGTGGCGTGGCCACGGTATTGTACAAGGGCTGTTTATTGTCACCGTTACCTTTATAGGTCAGCGCGCCGTTGGAGTTGCTGATCTGTGTATTGCCCTGTACGGCCAACGCGCCGGTGTTATTGCTGTCCAGCGTAATAGTGCTGTTGTCGGCCAGTATGAGCATAGCTTTGTTGCTGCCCGGTGCCAGTGGATTGGATTTCACCACGGCGGCCATGGGGGCTTTCGTGGCAGGGCGGTGCATCAGGAACACGCCGCTGGTGATAATGCCGGCTGCCAGTACCGCTGCTGCGGCATAGGTCCAGCGTTTCCGGGCATAGGGGCCACGTACAGGCTGTAAGGATGAAGTTTGCAGTACCTGTTGCAATAAAGCGGCCTTCTCTGCTTCCGGCCATTCCACTTCAGGGGCTGACTGCGCGTGCAGGGTATGCAGGATATCAGCCTTGATTTCCTCCTCAAAAGCACCGCTGGCCACTGCTTGTTGCAGTTGTGCCAGCTCATCCGGGCTCAGCGGCTGATGCTTGTATTTTTCCAGTAATTGCCTGATTTCAGCGACGGTCATTATTGCGACTTTAGAAATGGTGACAGGGATAAAGACGAACGATGGAAACAAAAGGAGTATCCTCCGTTAAAAAAAATTTAAATTTTTTTTAACCGGGAGAATTTTTGGATGACAACATCCTGTGAGACCAGCACATTCTTTCTGTCAAAAAAACCAGAAGTTATGTAACTGCTGTTTGATAATAGACCGTAAAGACCGCAGGGCCAGTTGCAATTGTTTTTTAACGGTGTGTACGGAGATATTAAGCTGATGGGAGATTTCTTCGTTGCTCAGCCCCTGTTTGCGGGCGAGATATATCTTTTTGCGCGCCGGCGGCAGCGAGTCGATGGCGTTATGCAGTATTTGCTGGTACTGGTGTTCCTGCACCACATGGTCTGTATCATTGGCATAGCCCGGGTCCTGCATCCCGAGATAGGCCATGGCCTTCTCTTTTACCAGCTGCCTGCGAAAGCTGTCATAGATATGGTTACGGGTCAGTATAAACAGATAGTCGGAAAAATCATCGACAGTGTCCAGCATCTCCCGTTTTAACCATACCCTCATAAAGATCTCCTGCACTACTTCGCTGGCGGCGGTATGGTCTTTCAGATATAGCATAGCAGCGTTGAACACCTGTTGGCTGTAGGCGTTAAACATGCGCGTGTAGGCGGCCTCGTTACCTGCTGCTATCGCTGTCAGTTGCTCTCTTTCATCCGGGATAGATGACCTTGACAATATGTATCAGATTTTTTCTTCCGCCTAAATATAGGAAACAATTCGGAATCGGGGCCTTGCGGCCAAAAGCGGCCGCTAAACTATTTACCACTGCCGGCTGTTCTTACAACAGTCACTGTATTCATCACATTTTAAATGATTTTGTATGAAGACACTGAAGGCATTCCGGCTCCTTTTGCTGCTGTTTGCACTTCCTGCACTATATGTGGCGGCACAGGACGAAGAGACCATCCTGAAAGCGGAAAGGGTGAAAAAGGAGAACCTGCCCCCGGAAATACTGGCAGATTTCCAGAAACGTTTTCCCAATGTCAGTCTGAACCAGATCATGAAGATACCGACAGGGTTATATAAGCGGGACTGGCAGGTGGACGAGGAGAATAAACCCAGTCTCCAGGACGAATATTACACCCTCAGCATGACCGGCGACAAGCTGGACATTGAAGCGTTGTATGATCGCAACGGGCACCTGATCAGGGCCCGGGAAAGAGCGATAGACGCGAAACTGCCGGAAAGCATCGGCATGTACCTGGCCGATCACTATCCCGGCTACAAGGTGGTAAAAGATAAAGTCCACCAGTTGATCTCCCCCAAAAAAATAAAAGCGGAATGGGAAGTGATGGTGGTAAAAGACAATGATTTCAGGCGCCTCTTTTTCGATAAAGACGGCAAATTCGTTAAAGAAAGAAAATGAGCCCTTTATTCAGAATTCTCATCAGGGACAGCAGCTGGCTGCTGATCATAGTCATCCAACTGCTGCCCCTCAGGGCCCAGGCACAGGGAGATCCGCTGCCTTCCTGGAACAGCGGCGCGGTAAAACAATCCATTATCCGGTTTGTATCAACCATCACCAATGAACAATCTACTCAATATGTCCCGCCGGAAGACCGTATTGCCACTTTCGACAATGACGGCACCCTGTGGGCGGAAAAACCGGTGATACAGGAACAGTTCGTAGTATACCGTATTATTCAGCTGGTAAAACAAACTCCGGCGCTGCGCAACAAACAGCCCTATAAAGCCGTGCTCGAGAAAAACAGGGCGTATTTTAAGACCATTGGCCGCAAAGGGCTGCTGGACCTGATGGACCTCACACATACAGGCATGACGGAAACCGATTTCCACGATGCCGTTGTGAAATTCTTCGCTGTGGTAAAACACCCCGTATTAGGCGTGCCGGTAGCGCAACTGGTGTATCAGCCGCAACTGGAGCTGCTGAACTACCTGCGTGATAATCAGTTTAAGGTCTATATCTGTTCCGGAGGAACGGTAGAGTTTATCCGGGCCATCTCCCAAAAATATTATGGTATCCCGCCGGAGCAGGTGATCGGCACCACGTTTCATTACACCTATGTGGACAGTGCCGGTGTGAATGACATCATGCGGCTGAAAGGCCTCAATCCATTAAACGATAAAAAGGAAAAGCCGGTCAACATACAGTATTACATCGGCAAACGCCCTATCCTGGCCTGTGGCAATGTGGGCGGCGGTGGGGATGTCAGCATGCTCCGTTTCTGCCAGGGCAACAAATACCCGTCCCTGCAACTGCTGGTGCATCATGATGATATAGAAAGGGAATTTGCCTATGAAGAAGATGACAACGAATCGTTGAACAATGCGCACCGCTATGGCTGGGGAGTTATCAGCATGAAGAACGACTGGCAGCATATATTTGTTGGTCCCACGCCCTGAAATGCCGCACCATACCTGATTCTGAAAAAAATGAGCTAATTTGGGCCGTCCTTACAACAGGATGGAAACAGTTATGTCAGGTATAAACAATCATCAATATTCACTCAGGACCGTACAGGTAACCCGCTACGTGACCCCTCTGCGGGAAGGTGGTTCCCTGCCTGCACTTACAGAAGCCGATGACGGTTTCCTGTATGTGCTGAAGTTCAGAGGCGCCGGTCAGGGCGTAAAAGCACTCATCGCAGAGCTGATCGGCGGGGAAGTGGCCCGGGCGCTGGGCCTTAAAGTGCCGGAAATCGTATTTGCCTCACTGGACCAGGACTATGGCCGCAACGAAGGTGACGAGGAAATACAGGACCTGTTAAAGTCCAGCGTGGGACTGAACCTGGCGCTGCACTACCTCTCCGGCGCTATTACTTTCGATCCGGTGGTGACTACCATCGACGAAACCCTTGCCTCTAAAATAGTATGGCTCGACTGTCTGCTCACCAATGTGGACCGCACCGTCCGCAATACCAATATGCTGATGTGGAACCGGGAACTGTGGCTGATAGACCACGGCGCTTCGCTGTATTTCCATCATTCCTGGGACAACTGGGAAGAGCAGGCCACCCGGCCTTTCGCTAAAGTGAAAGACCATGTGCTGCTGCCACAGGCCACCCGGATCGCCGAAGTGGACAGCGCTTTCCGGGCCATTCTTACACCGGAGCGTATCCGTGCCATTGTAGACCTGGTGCCGGAAGAGTGGCTGACCGGTCAGGAAGGTGTTTCCGCAGCGGAAAGACGCGAAGTATATGCACAGTTTTTAACCAGGAGGGTAGCCTCTTCCGAAATTTTTGTAAAAGAAGCAGTATATGCAAGATCAACACTTATATGAGTACGCCGTTATACGCGTAGTGCCACGGGTAGAGCGGGAAGAGTTTCTCAATGTAGGTGTCATGCTCTACTGTAAAAAACAGAAATTCCTGCAGATGCGTTATACGCTGGATGAATCCAGGCTGCGTGCCTTATGTCCGGCTATTGACATTGCCGAACTGGCGGGATATCTCTGCGCCATCGAAAAAATATGTGCCGGCGGCCCGCAGGGCGGTCCTATCGGTATGCTGGACCTGGCCTCCCGTTTCCGCTGGCTGACTGCCACCCGTAGCACTATTGTGCAAACGTCAAGGACCCATGGCGGCTTGTGCACAGATGCGGCCGCTACATTGCAGCGCCTGTATGAACAACTGGTACTGTTATAATAATTACGAATTACGAATTACGAATTACGAATTACGAATTACGAATTACGAATTACGAATTTGGGGCTTACTTACAGAGCGGTTATTTAATAACCTTTCCAAAAGCGGACTCTCAATTCGTAATTCGTAATTCGTAATTCGCAATTCGTAATTGGATTAATTATTGATGCCGTCTTGTTAAACCCAGTACGATGGCAGCAACCAGAACGGTTACCGCGCCTTCCCGTAAAAAGGCCGTCAAACCCACTGCGATAAAGAAAAAACCGGCAGCGAAAAAGGCCGTTGCGAAAAAGAAAGTGCCTGTTGCTGGCAGTTACAATGCGTGGAAACAATTTGAAGGACAGCAATATACCGGCATGAAAATCGGCCGGAGCCATAAATGGAACTATGATGCCGGAGTATGGCGTGAAACCAAGATCACGCCCGATTTATGGGAAATTTCCTACGATGTTGTCAAACGCCGCGCCGGTCATGCCCCGGAAGGGTCCGGTGTACCGGTGGGGACTGGTTATCACTGGTACATCGTCGCGAACCAGCAGGTAGACAAAATTAACGCCGACGACTATACGACAAAAATGTCCGGCTTTAAATTCAAGTTAGCCCATAAGCGCGCTTCCAAAAATAAGTGGAGCGCTTCTCTCGCCAATCAGCGTAAACGCATGATCAGTTTTCTGGAAGATATGATCACCCAGCTGAAAGCCGCTTCCACAAGACTGGAATTTTCCTATAAGGGCACTGACTATGAAGGAGAGGCCGTCCCGGTGATGGAAACCTGTAAGGAAGGGGATTGTGTGGAGTGGGACGTCTACCTGAACGAGGAAAGCAAGGGTATTATCCGGAAGATGAAAAGCGGCTGGAAAATGAATGGGGTAACAGACAAGGGACTGATCAAAGCTATTGCCGGCATATTGGAATCAGAAGGAGGCTGATTCCACCAGTTCCAGTTGCAGCTTCAGTTTAGCGGCAATTTCAGGACCTTCAAAACCGATGTTGCTGAAACGGATATTGCCTTTGGCATCTATGATGTAGGTAGCCGGGATAATATTGAAACGGAATTTCTCTCCCACGTCGGGATCGGTGTTGTAATATACCGGGAAGGTATATTTTTTATGGCCGTACCAGCCCTGCGCATCGGCGAGGGTATTGCGCGCGCCGCTGTTGACCACCATAAACACCACTTTGGGATTGTCTTTGTAAGCCTCGTACAACTGTTGCAGGTAGGGCATTTCCTGCATGCAGGGGCCGCACCAGGTGGCCCAGAAATCAATCAGTATAATTTTATCTTTCAGCGCGGCGGTTGGTACCGGCTGGCCTTTCATGTCCACGAAAGCCTGCAGGGAAGGGGCAGGGCGGCTGATCAGCTGGCGCCGTGCTTTATCGAGCAGTATTTTCTCCCGCAGCTGTTGCAAGGTTTTTAGCTTTTCCTGGTTGCCGGTTTGGGTGTAGAAAAGCGTGGCATTGTTGAGCGTTTCATTGTCCGGAGAGATGACCAGGGCGCTGTCTGTCAGCCGTGCGCCTTCGTGCAGGCGTGCCTGTTGGAGGTCTATTAGGCCCTGCAGGGAAAGGAGATTGGCTTGTGCCTTCCGGGTTACGGCCTGGCGGGTGCTGTCATCGACAAACGGGTAGATGTAGCCTGTTTCCGGGAAGTACCGGATGATGCCGGCCGGAAAGCTGTCGGCCTGTGCCAGCGCCAGCTTTGCATAGTAACGGGCAGTATCAGGTGCCAGCCGGTTGCTTTGCAGCGTAGTGGCCAGTTCTTTCAGCGTTTGTGCTGTCCAGGGATTGCGGCGTTGACTGGCCACCTTACGGGCATGGTACAACGTTTTTTCGGTCTGTCGTTGTGCGGCGTACAGTTGGAACAGTTGTTCATGTATGCCCGTATAGGCGTTGGCGTTTTGCGGCGTTTCTTTTTGCAGCGCCTGTTCCAGCAGTTTTATCCGGGTGGCGGTATCTTTCTCTTTGCGGATATTGGAAGCCAGTTGTTCTATGCCGGGTTCACTGCCGGGAAAACGTTTCATCACTACCTGGCGGATGGAGTCTACCCGGGTGTTTTCACCGATAATGAGATAGCCCATGGTCACCTTGTTGAGATTGCCGGGGTCGGAGGGGGCGTTGTTAAATTTTTGTGCGATCACCTGCAATGCCTGCTGGCGGAATGTTTCCCGGGTTTTGGCATCAGGGGCGTGCTGCATATTGTACTGCAGCAGGCGTACTTTAGCTTCATAGTTACCGGGGTACAGGTCCAGCTCCTGTTGATACAGGGAGGCCTGTGCGGCGGCGAGCCCGGGTGACTTGCCTTTTTGTGCAGACAGACTATAGGCTTTGTACAGCAGTCCGTTTTCCACCGGTTGATGGCCGGCGTATACGGTGACTGCGTAGTGGCTGTCTGCTGCGGGCTTGTCAATGAGCTCACCGCTTTCCAGGTAAAAGGTAGCATAGGTGGCAAAACCTGCCAGGCGGAAGGAGGTCGTCCACTTGTGGCCCTGTCGGTGCATGGGTATTCTGGTGGCTACATCATAAAAATTAGAGTAGGAGAATACCAGCGTGACACCGGAAACGCTGTCAGGGATAACAGCTGTCGGTGACTGTGGGTCGTATGTCACCGTGACAACATCACCGCGCTGCGGGTATTGCGGCGCGATGGCGACCCGTTGCTGTGACCAGGCGCTGTTAGCAGCGCCGGTCATCAACAGCAGGAACAATATGGCAAATGAAAAAGTACGCATCATTAGTATCCCGGGTTTTGAGTGAGGTTGGGATTGGTGCTGGTGGCGTCTACAGGGATGGGATACAGGGTGTCTGTATCCTGCCAGTTGGCGCCTTTAATGGGTTTCAGCACGATGGAAGATTGTTTGGTCCGTTTCAGGTCAAACCAGCGGTGGCCCCATTCGGTGAACAGTTCCAGGTGTCTTTCTTTGGCCACGGCTTTCAGCAGGTCGTCTTTGCTGAGCGTATTGGACAATACGGGAATGCCTGCACGAACACGGATGGCGTTCAGGTCGGCGCGGCCTTCGTCCAGTTTGCCCTGCTGGATGCGGGCTTCGGCGCGGATGAGGTATTGTTCGGCGAGGCGCATCACCATGGAGTATTCGGTCACTACGCCCAGGGTGCCTACTCTGATTTTATACTTATAGGGAAAATAGTAGGTAGCGCCGGTAGACGTTTTGCGGAAGCCGGTCCAGTTGGCCAGTCGTTGATCGTTGGGTTCGAAGCGGCGGATAAAATTTAAGGTGTCCAGCCGGAACACCGCGGTGGCTGTGGCATTGGCAGGAGCGGCGGTGAAGCCTTCCCAGGTATTGCGGCCACTTGCCACGTTCACGGGTTGCAACTGAAAAATAGCTTCTCCGCTGTTGGCGAGGAATACTTTGTTCAGGTCTGTCAGCAGGGAATATTTGTTGTCTGCTATCACCTGGCCCGCGGTAGCTTCTGCCAGCGCCCATTGTTGGTTGTACAGATATACCCTTGCCAGCAGGGCGTTGGCGGCAGCTTTGTTAGGGCGTACCCGTGTGCCTGTCGGATAATCGTTGCCCATCAGCGACACGGCATCAGTCAGGTCTTTGATGATGTTATCATAAACGGCGGCCCTTGTTGCACGTGGTTTGAGGCCGTTCTCTTCGTAGTTGGTGGTGGTGATCAACGGCACATCACCATACATATTGACCAGGTGGAAATAGAAGAAGGCACGCATGAAGTAAGACTCGCCCAACAGCTGGTTTTTAATATTGGGAGAGAGACCGGTGGCTTTCTGTAACCCTTCCAGGCAGGCGTTGGTATGATAAATAAAACCATACTGGTCGGCAAACATGCTCTTTACATACTGGCTGCTGGGCACCAGTCTGTTGTCCTTAAAAACGTCGTAGTTCTCGAATGCTGAGAAATAATACATTTCATCGGCCTGCATGGCTGATAAAAAGCTGAGCAGCACATTGGCAAACTGGTAATTGAATCCGTTCATATCGGTGTACAGGCCTGTTACCGCCGCAGTAGCGGTTTTGTCGTCGGTGAACACCAGTTCGGACACCAGCTCGTTTTTCGGCAGGGGAGTGTCTACATACTTGTTACAAGCCATAGTGGCGGTGATGGCGAGTAAGGTGATATATATATAAATGCGTTTCATGTCAGTTTATTTTATCAGAGTGACAATTGTAATCCTATGGTATATGTTTTCAACGGAGGCATCATTCTGCCTTGTGTTTCAGGATCATAACCTTCATATCCGGTGATGGTAAACAGGTTCTGTGCGAGGCCATATACGCTGGCGCCGGCCAGTTTCCATTTTTGTACGTATTTGGAAAGGTCATAACGCAGGGAGAGGTTTTTCAACCGGATAAAAGAAGCATCGCCCCACTGTTCGGTAGAGATGGCGTAGCTGCGGAAGTTGGCGGCGCCGGAGCCTACTGTGGCCTTGGGTACGCCGGCATTGTTTCCTGCAGCCGTCCACCGGTCAAGCGCGTACAAGCTCTGGTTGCTGGCCGAACCGATATATGGAATGCCATAACCATAGTTGAAAGAAGTGCCTTCCTGTTTCACGAACTGGAAGAGGAACTGCAGGCTGATGCCTTTATAGGAAAAACTGTTTTGCAGGCCACCGAAGAACTTCGGGAGCTTATTGCCCAGGACCACAAAATCATCCGGTTCTGATGGGGTGGTGGTAGTGCCGCCTTTGGTGCTCTGGAAAAGGGCGAGACCGGTTTGCGGGTCAATGCCGGCAAACTGGAACCCTTTCTGAATGGTCAGCGGTTTACCCACTACCATCAAATCTTTATAGGAAGAAGATTCAATATTCGGGAATTCCTTCAGTTCATTTTTGTTGATGGACATATTGAAGGAAGTGTTCCAGGTGAAATCTTTCCGTTGGATATTGATGGTGTTGACTTCAAATTCCCATCCACTGTTGAGCACTTTCGCCGGGAAGTTGCGGGTGACGGAAGGAAACCCTGTCTGTGGAGACAGTTTATAGTCCAGTAACTGGTTGTCAGAAATATTGTGGTAATAGTTGGTATTGATCAGCAGCCGGTCGTTGAAGAAGCCCAGTTCAAGGGCCGCTTCTTTTTTATGGCTTAGTTCCCAGCGGTAGTTGGGATTGGCCAGCCTGGAAGGAGTGAGCCCCGTAATGCCATCGTAGGGGAAAGAGGTGGATGTCCAGCTGTCGAGGTATTTATAGTCGCCGATATTATCATTGCCGGAAGTACCGATGCTGGCGCGCAGTTTACCGAAGCTAAGCACAGACCCTTTGGGCATGAAGGATTCTTTACTGAAAATCCAGGCGGCGCCTACTGCTCCGAAGTTGCCGAAGCGGTTGCCCGGGCCGAAGCGGGTGGAACCGTCGCGACGGAACGTAGCGTTGACCAGGTATTTTTCGTCCCAGTTATAGTTCACTTTACCAAATACCGCGTTATAACGGTAAAGGGCGTACGTATTGGATTTGGAGGTCAGTTTGGCGGCGGCGTTCATATTTTCCAGCATGGCGTCGCTGGAATAACCTTCGCCCACCACCCAGTTGCCTTTGCGGAGCGCTTCCTGCCAGCTGCCGCCAACGAGCACCTGCAGGTCGCCTTTACCGATATGAGTGGTATAATCGATCTGCGGTTCAATGATATAGGTATTGGCTTGTGTGTTGCCGTAATTAGCCATACTGGTAGTGGTGGTATTGGGGTTGTTGCTTTTCAGCGGTACCAGCTGCGTTTGTTGCATATCGCTGCGGGTATAGCCAACGTTGGCTTTCAGGTTAAGGCCCGGTAGCAGGGTGTAACGGATGTCCGTTTGTGCCACCAGGTTATTGGTGCGCGTATCGGAGCTACGCAGCAGGAAAGCCATCGGGTTAAGGCCGTCGGGTCTCCAGTAGTAGTTGCCGGTGGAGTCATAGACCGGATAGTTGGGGATCATGTCGGTGAAACCGGCCAGGCTGGCGGCGATGGAATTATCGCGCAGCGTGGAGTAGTTGGCGACAGCGCCTATATGAAACCGGCCGTCTTTATTGCTATGGTCGATGCTGAAGCTGCCCGCGCCTTTGGTGAAGCCGAGGTTGTTGGGCATGACGGTGGTCTCTTTGCGGAAGGTGCCGCCCAGCCTGAACTGCGTCTGGGTATTGCCACCGGACACACTGCCTTGAGCTTCCGTAAGATGACCGGTGTTGCCGATCATCAGTTTTTGCCAGTCAGTAGTTTTCTGCTGGTCCCAGAGCGTCAGATCGGGCGCCGTTTCTGTATCGTAGGTTTTGTTATCATTTTTAAAGGCTTCCTTACGCATCTGCACGTACTGCGGGGTGGAGAGCATGTCTACCATGTTCACTACCTTGCTGGCGCCGGTATAAACATTGAACTCCGTCTTTGTTTTACCGGCTTTCCCGCGTTTGGTAGTAATGAGCACCACGCCGTTGGCGCCTCTGGAGCCATAGATGGAGGTAGCGTCTGCATCTTTCAATACATCGATCCGTTCTATGTCGGCGGGGTTAATGGATGCCAGCGGGCTTTGATTGCCGTTGGCGGAGGTGAACTCATTGAGGGGGTCTGTGATGAAAGGCACGCCATCGACGATGAACAGCGGCTGGTTGGCTTGTAATACTGAATTCTGGCCTCTGATGCTGATGTTGAAAGCGGAGCCGGGCAGCCCGTTGCTGGAAGTGACCAGCAGACCGGGCACATTGGCCTGTAAAGCAGACAGCGGGTCCATTACCGGGTTAGCGGCAATATCACCGGCTTTTACACTGCTGACAGAACCGGTATTGAATCGTTTGCTGGTGGTGCCATAGGCAATAACCACCGTTTCATTGAGGGCATTGACGGCGGGCTGTAATTCCACCGGGATGGTGCTGCTGCTGCCAACGGTAATTTCTTTCGGTTCAAATCCTACATAGGTGATCACCAGCACATCGCCTGCATGGGCTTTGATGCTGAATTTGCCTTCCGCATCGGTGATGGTACCAGTGCTGGTGCCTTTTACCTTGACCGTTACGCCTGGCAGGGACACGCCGGCGGCGTCTTTCACGGTGCCGGTCACGGGCGCCTGTACGGCAGGTGCACTGACAGGCAGGTCGCGCCGTTTAATGAAAACGGTTTTGTCTTTGATCGTGTAGTCCAGTGGCTGGTCTTTAAACACTTCGGTCAGGAAATCCTGCAGCGGCTGTTGTTGGGCCTGGATGCTGACCGGCCGGGTGCTGCGCAGCAGTGTCCGGTCGTAAAAGAAGAGATAGCCGGTCTGTTTTTTAACCGCCGTAAACACATTTTCCATGGAGATGTTGCGCGCAGAAAGCGACACCGTCTGCGCAGAAGCGCCGGCAGAAACCTTTAGTGTGGCCGCAATCAGTAACATCACTGTTAATCTCATTGTTAGTGCAATTTTGGTTGGTAAAGACCCCGGTATAGAAAGAGTCTTTGCATAAAGATTCAATTGCATAGATTTGCATTGTTTGGATGTAAAAAATCAGTATTTAAGTCGTCAAGCTTAATAATGACAGTCTTCGTCCGGACATTCGCCGGGGGTGGGTCCAATCACCTCCGGTTTTTTTATGGACGGACTGCCGGTTTTAGGTCAGTGTAAGCGCATATAGCTGATAGATGGCTGGTTTCGTTCGTTGTGAATCATGACAATTTATGGTTGTACAATAATGTTTCTTCCTTTCATATGAAAACGGATGCCTGTTGACTGTAGGCCTTCCAGTATGTCTTCCAATGGCAGGTTGCGTTGTATTTCGCCCTGGAAGGTGCGGACGGGGATACTGCCCTCGTATACCGCATGTACGTCGTACCATCTTTCCAGTTGCCGCATGATGGCGGGTATGTCTGCATTGTTGAAATAGAACTCCCCGTTTTTCCAGGCGATGGCGGCGGCGGTGTCTGTTGGGCTGACTACTATGTTGCCGTTGGTGATCTGTGCCTGTTGCCCGGGGGTGAGGGTGCGGGAAGTATTGCCGGTGTTGACTTTTACCGTACCGCTCACCAGGGTGGTGCTGATGGTGTTTTCGTTGGCATAGGCGCTGATGCAGAAGCTGGTGCCCAGTACGTCTACGGTGGTGTGGTCATTGATTTTGACCTGGAATGGATGGTTGGCTTTTGATGTTACTTCCAGGTAAGCTTCACCGGTGATGCTTACCTGTCTGTTGCCTTCGCGGAAGGCGGTGGGGTAGGTGATGGAAGAAGCGGCGTTGAGCCATACGGTGGTACCATCGGGGAGTATTACCCTGAACTGGCCGCCGCGGGGAGTAGTCAGTGTATTCAGTGCCGGCGCTGCGTCCGGGTTTTGTATATCATAGCGGAGTTGCCCGTTCTGTTGGTGGATGCTGGCTGCGCCCTGTGCAATCACCTGCCTGCCGGCGCTGTCCAGCTGTATGGTGGAGCCGTCGGCCAGTGTGAGCACGGCTTTGCTGGTGCCGGGCAGCACGGGTGTTTGTTGCTGTTGCTGCCGGGCGACAGGCGCGGCGGGACGGGAACGCTGGACATACCAGGCGGTGCCTGCCAGCAAAACCACCGCTGCTGCGGCGCTCCAGTGGCGCCATGTCAGCCGGAAGGTTTTGCGTGGTGCACGTTCAAAGTTGGCATCGGTCAGGTGTTTGGCCCGAAAGGCCTCCCACGCGGTATTGACATCAGGTTGGGAATAACTTTGCAGTTTGCTGGCCAGCCATTGGGTATCGTTCCATTGTTCCATAAAACGACGGTTCTCTGGTGTGGCATCCAGCCATGCGCGCAGCTCTTCGGCTTCACCGGCGGTGAGCTGGTCCTGCTGGTGCCGGCTGATCAGGTAGGCGACCCGTTGTAAAAAGGTAGTTGGTTGTTGGCTGTCAGGTACTCCCAAAGTTGATGTTTTACTATAGAAACAACAACTTGATAGTTTCGATGAAAGGAAAAGATAAAAATTTTGGAATTTTTTTTTAATAAATGGATAACTGTTTGAACATAAGCGTTTAGAACTCCACGGTTACGTCCAACGTCTCTGCCCATTGCTGCAGCTGCGGGACGTTGGCCACCGGCATGCAGGCCAGCAGGTAGTTGCCCATGCCGGCGTTTACCCTAACCAGTATGGCACCATGTGACTGCAGCTCGGCGTTCACAAAATGCAGGTACTCGTCGCTGACCGGATTTTCTGCATAAGGTGGCGGCGTTGCAAAGCTGGTATTCCAGTAAAGCTGCCCTATTTCGTTCAGTTTGTGTATCTCCGCTGAGACAGGCTTTTTGTAAGAAAGTTCCGCGATCAGCCCATGCTCCAGCAGGCCGTCCAGCAGGGATACAGGCAGGGTGGCGCCGGGTGCCTCGTCCAGCCCGCGCAGCTCACTGTCTTCGGGATAACGGCTATGGATATACGTGTAGGGATATTCCGCCGCCAGCATCACCCGTTGGAAGATAGCGGTAGCTACCGGCGTAAAATTGTCGGTGTCATTGGTAGGATTAAACAGCCAGATGAGCCGCCACAGTTGCTCTTTGTCAATCTCTTTTTTGTAATACCCGTTCCAGGTGGTTTTGGCGCTAACGACGGAGCGGGCTTTGTTGAAGTAACGGAATAACTGCTGTCCAGCTTCAGTGGTGAGATCGGTGATCTCTTTAAACTCGTTTTCGGCCACTTCTTCATAAAAAGACAAGGGCTTCCCCGGTGCAGTGGAAATAAAAAAAGCACGTCCCTCTTCTTCATTGCTCATATAGAGCGTGTCCAGTTTCCAGTCTTCCGGCCTGTCGCCGTACCGGCTGAAACGCAGTGCCCATGTCTTTTGCGTGACTGTCAGGAAGTCGAGCCCCGGCGCAAACAGCGGGTTATGCAGCAGTTGGTAAAAATCATCTGAAGAAATGCTGGTGCGTACCAGGTCCTGTTTGAAGACGGGCCTCCCTTCTTCAATCAGCCGTATCAGTTCCACATTACCGGCAAAGAGGTAGCCGTCTTCCAGCAGCTGAGCGGCCATTTCCGGCAGCAGCACATCGTGCCAGCTGGTATAGTCCGGCGTGGTGATCTGCTCATCCGGCCCAAAGGTGATGGCATTTACCCTGCCCTGCACAATGGTCTGGTGGCCGTCTTCTATCCACAGGCGGGCATGCAGGTCGCCGCCGATGGTCACCTCGCCGTGATTGTAATACCCGATGAAAGTTTGCTGCACGGTGACGTTGCCTTTTACGTGTATGGGAACGCAGCCGGCAATGAGGTTGCGGCAGGTGAGGTCACCATCTACCCAAAGAAAGCAGGCGTAGGTGTCCGGTTCATAATCGATGATGGAATTGTCCACCTGTAAGTTGCCCCGGAAAATCATTCCGGCGATATCCTGCTCCACATAAATATCGTACAGGTCCAGTAGTTGGGCGGAGTGTACATCTTCTTCAAAAATCAGCACTTTCAGCCCGGGAACTTCTTCGGAAAGGAATTCAAAATCGTAGGAGAGGCCGGCTGTCAGCCCTTGCCGGATAGCGTCATCCAGCGTCAGTGTAATGGGTTTAACGTTCTCGAACATTGGTTTTATCCTTTATAGTCATAGTATCTCAACAGCGTGAGGTAAAGTGGCAACAATGGCAGCACCTGTTTTTTCAGCACGCTGCTGCGCAGCAGTTTGATGGCGCGTAGTTTTTGGGTCCGTACGGTATTATAGGAGATATTAAGCGCGGTGGCAATCTCTTCATTTTTGCGGCCTTCCAGGTAACCCATTTTAAAGACCCGCTTGCATTGTGTGGGTAGTTGTTCAATGGCGGCATACAGGTGCTGCAGCAGCTCCGTTTCCGCCAGCAGCGGGTCGAAGCCGGCAGGAAGGGGAGTGGTCTGGCCATCCTGATGGTACAGGAATTCCTGTTCCCGTTCTGTCAGCCTGTTTTGTTGTTTCAGGTAATTCAGGCAGGCATTTCGCGTGGAGATGAACAGAAATGCTTTGATGCTGGCGGTGCTTTGAAAATCGCCGCGCTTGTCCCATAGTTTGGAAAAAGCCTCCTGTACCAGGTCTTCTGCTGCATGTGTGTGAGAAATGATGGAACCGGCAAAATAACACAGGGCTTTATAGTGCCAGTCGAACAGCTGACGGAACACCTGCTGGTCTCCCGCCGCCAGTTGCGCTATAAATGCATCCTCTGTATAGTTGTTATGCTGTTCGCTCATCCCTGTGCCGCTGAAATAATTGAACCATAAAAATACCAAATCAATTACGAATTGCGAATTACGAATTGCGAATTACGAAGGCGGCACTATATCTTTATCCTATTCAATCCATCCAATTCAATCCAATTCGTAATTCGTAATTGATCATGCGTTTTTGGCTCTTATACTGTCTGATGGCCTGTGTGGCCTGCACTTCCCGTCCGTATACCGTCATCAACAAAGGTATCGGCGGCAACAGTACTTCCGACCTGCTGGCGAGGGTGGAGAAAGATGTAGTGGCGCTCAGACCTGATCTGGTGATCATGATGGCAGGGACTAATGATATGGTCAATTCGCAGAAACTGGTGCCGTTTGTGCAGTATGCAGCACAATACCGGCAATTGGTGCGGCGTGTCCGCCAAAGCGGTGCCGCTGTGGTGCTGGTAACTCCTCTGCCTGTAGATACCGGATACCTTTTTATGCGCCACCAGCGCGGATTGTACGATATGGACCCTAACCGCCGGATAGACAGTGCCCGGGCGGTGGTACAGGAAATAGCCGCTACGGAGCAAGTGTACTGTCTCGATCTGCACCAGGTTTTTGTGGACCGTGGTGAGCCGGGCAGAACGGCCGCTTCCCTGATTGTCAATGCGGCCAATATGGGCCGGGAAGACGGGGTACATCCTACCGCTGCGGGCTACCGGTTCATCGCGGCTGAACTGTATGCCTATTTGAAGGCGCATCGCCTGTTGCGCCGCCATCACCGCATCCTCTGTTTCGGTGATAGTATTACCTACGGCGCATTTATGGACGGCGCAGGTACTGACAGCGGAGATACTTATCCCGCGGTCTTAAAGCGGTTGTTAGACCATTCTTTAAAATGATTTTGGGAGAGACCTTAGCGCGTCCGTGACCCTTGTTAGCCATGGTGGCTGGTGATTATGTGCCGGTCTTCTATACTTTTTATATCCTGTAATGTTTGCTTGATAAATTTAAAGCCCCTTCCAGTCTGTGTTTTAATATTGTTTTTAAAAAAATTAATTAATTATAGGTTGATTATTTAAAAGAATTACTATTTTAGTCTCCGCCAGGGCATTTATTATAAAGTAGGCTTTTTACAGCCATATATTTTATAAACGCAACCAAACTCTATACACGTTCTGATGAAACTAAAACAACCAGTCACCAGCCATGGGCTGTTGCTATGCTTTGCGTATGCCGGTCATGGCCAGGGGAACAGCTATCAACTATATGCGCGAACACTAAACCATCAACAACACCTGTAGTTACTGTCTCCGGCTGCATGCAGGCCGGCTATGTCAACCATTCATCTTTAATCAAGCTTTTTATCAATCAAAATTCGTTTTGTATGGGAAAATTTACCCGTCACTGGCGACTGAGCAGCTTTCTGCTCCTGCTCCTCGTCATCCTGCAACAGCCGAATGCTTTCGGGCAAAAAAGCTACCTGTTCAAAGGCAGCGTAAAAGATAAAGACGGTACGCCGCTTATTGGTGTCAACGTGGTGCTGAAAGGCACCACCAAAGGAGGCACAACCAACGCCAACGGCGATTTTCAGTTTGCCGGTACAACGGAAACGGCTACACTCGTTTTTTCGTTTGTGGGTTATAAATCACAGGAGCTGGAAGTCAACAGCCAGCAGGTGGTCAACATCCTCCTGGAACCGGCCAACAAACAAATCGGAGAAGTGGTGGTGGTAGGATATGGCACCCAGAAAAAGGTAAACCTTACCGGCGCCGTTTCGGTGATTGAAGGTAAAACAATGACGACGCGCTCTGTGGCCTCTGCATCGCTGGCCTTACAGGGTGCGGCTCCCGGCGTGACCGTCACCCAGCAGTCGGGCGTGCCTGGCGGCGACGCCGGCACCATCCGCATCCGCGGCATCGGCTCCATCAACGCCGGCCAGAACCCGCTGGTGCTCATCGACAACATCGAAATGAGCCTCGACGCGATAGACCCTAATAACATCGCCAGCATCTCTGTACTCAAAGATGCGGCGGCAGCGGCCATCTATGGCTCCCGTGCGGCCAACGGCGTTATCCTCGTCACCACCAAACGAGGCATCAATGGCGTCAGCCTGAGCTATAACGGCTACGTGGCCAAACAATCACCTACCAATCTGCCTAAAAAAGTAGATGGACTGGAACATATGAAACTGTGGGACATCGCACAGGTGAACGCCGGACTGCCACCAGCTTTCACCCAACAGATCGCAGACTATGAAAAACTGGGACCGGATAATTTCGCTCGCTTTAACACCGACTGGAAAGACCTGATACTGGTGAACAACGGCATCATGCACAACCACAACCTGAGCCTGTCTGCCGGCAGCGAAAAAATCAAAGTGTTCGGTTCCGGCGGATACCTGGACCAGAACGGCCTAACCGCCAATACTAATTTCAAACGCCTGGACCTGCGCTTTAACACAGACATTGCCATCACCAGCAAACTGTCTGCCGCGGCGGATATCGTGGTGAACAGAACAGAACGCAACTGGCCCGGCCAATCATCACCACAGGGCATTATCCGCGCCATGATAGGCCTGCCGGCCATTGCGCCCGGACAATTCAATACCGGCGAATGGGGCGAAGGTTGGTCCAATATGAACCCCGCCGCGCAGGCCAAAGACGGCGGCTGGGACAAACGCGTCACCGATTCCCGCATACTCACCGGTACACTCACCTACAAACCCGTCAAAGGCATGGAGCTGCTGGCCAGCTACAGCTCCAATACCGCCAATGGGCGCGCCAGACAGCTGACCAATCAATATAAAATTTATACACCGGACATCGCCAACAACAAACTGCTGTTTGCACGCAACTGGCCGGCCAACAACTCGCTGATCGACAACAACGCACAAACCACGCGCAACGTGTTCCGCACCCAGGCAAGCTACAACCGGAACATGGGACAGCACGGCTTCACAGTACTGGGCGGCTTCACCACCGAACTGTTTAAAACCAGCTACGTCAACACACAACGTCAAAACCTGATCTCTCCTTCACTGCCATACCTGGATGCGGCAGATCCATTGGGACAAACCATGTCAGGCGCACAAAGTGAATATGCGATGGCATCTGCCTATTCCAGGATCAACTACAATTACAAAGAGAAATACCTGCTGGAGCTCAACGGCCGCTTCGATGCGTCGTCCCGCTTCCGGAAAGAAAACTGGTGGAAGCTGTTCCCCTCCGTATCCGCCGGCTGGCGCATCTCTGAAGAAAGCTTCTGGAAAGCCATCAGCCACGTGATCAACAGCGCCAAGATCAGAGGTTCTTATGGTTCCCTTGGCAACCAGGACCTGGTGGTGAACGGTGTGGCCAACTATTACCCTACCTACGCCATGTACAGCACCGGCGGCTCGTTTGACTACTATTTCAACAACGTGGTGAATGGTGGCTATGGGCTGACAACCGCCGCCAATCCGCTTATCCGCTGGGAGACTTCCAAAATACTGGATGCCGGTATCGACTTTACCGCTATCAACGACCACCTCACCATAACGGCCGATTACTTCAAACGCAACATCACGGACATGCTGCAGCTGGATGGCGTACCCACCTACGTAGGGCTGGGCGCTCCTTTTGTCAACATCGGCTCCATGCGCAACACCGGTTGGGAACTGGGTATCGGCTGGAAAGACCGCGCCGGTGAATTCACATACTCCGTACAGGCCAATCTCTCTGATGTAAAAAATGAAGTGGTAAGCCTGGGTGGTAAAGAATATATCAATGGCGCCCTCATCATGCGCGAAGGAAATCCGCTAAATTCCTATTATGGCTATAGAGCGGAAGGCTTCTTCCAATCACAGGATGAAATCGACAAAGCGCCTTTCCATTTTGCCAACACCAAACCGGGAGATATCCGTTATGCCGACATGAGCGGCCCCAATGGTAAGCCCGACGGCAAAATCGACGCCTATGACCGTGTGGTGCTGGGCAATTCATTCCCTCGCTATGAATACAGCCTGTCTCTCAACGGCCAGTACAAAGGATTTGACCTGAACATCTTTTTCCAGGGCGTAGGCAAACGGAACAACTATATGTCCGGCACCGGCGCGCAGCCTTTCTATTCCGCCAACTTCCAGGGCACCATCTTCGAACATCAGAAAGACGCATGGTCGCCGGATAATCCGAACGCCGCCTATCCACGGCTGACGCCCAACAGCATCGCCAATAACTACGTCACTTCTTCTTTCTGGATGCGTTCCGGCGCTTACTTGCGCCTGAAGAACGTGGTGCTCGGCTATACGCTGCCCAAAACCGTGACCAGCAATGCCAGGTTGCGCTCCGTAAGAATTTACGCCAGTGGCCAGAACCTGCTGACCTGGGATAAATTCTTCCCCGGTTTCGATGTGGAACAGACAAATACCGCAGGCGAATTTTACCCGATCATGAGAACCTTCACTATCGGCCTTAACGCAAACTTCTAAGCCATGAGAAAACTTTTTTATAGCATCATCGGTTGCACTTTTTTCCTGACAGGTATGTCAGGGTGTAATAAATTCCTGGACAGGGCGCCGCTCAGCGCGCCGGCCACCGGCACTTTCCTCAACAACGAAAATGAAATCAACGTATCCCTGACGGCCGTATATGGTTCCATCAAATGGGAATTCGGGCTGGTGCCTTACCAGTCGGGCAGCGAGGGCTGGACAGACCTCGCCATCCTGCGCGCCAACGAACTGGGAGAAGGCACTTTTGATACATACAACGCACATCCGGCAGCCATCTGGTCGTTTGCCTATACTACCATCCAGCGGGCCAACACCATGCTGGACGGTATGGTGAAAGCCAAACCCAGTGTGGCGCCGGCCACCTATAACCGCATGGAAGCGGAAGCGCGCGTGTTGCGTGCATGGGCTTATTTTTATCTCACCGCCATGTTCGGTGATGCGCCGCTGATCACCAAACCGTTGCAGCCCGCGGAGTTTTACAATCAGAAACGCGCTCCCAAACAAGAGGTGGTAAAGTTCATTTATGACGAGCTGGATGCCGCGTCGCAGTCGCTCGACTGGATGCCCGCCGTAAGAGGACGGGTCAGCAAATCCGTGGCCCTCGGCCTGAAAGCCCGGACGGCACTGTATAACAAAGACTACGCCGTTGCCGCAGATGCTGCCAGGCAGGTCATAGACAAATCCGGCTTGTCGCTCAATCCGCGTTACCAGGACCTGTTTACCCGCAGCGGCCAGAAACCCAATGCCGGTAACGAGATCATGCTGGAAATACTGTACACCGATGCCCTTGCGGGTTCTATCACTTACCTGCCGCTGGGCAATTGCTCCCGCGCCGCAGGCGGGCAATCGGGCCGTTTCCCGACCCAGCGCCTGGTGGACCAGTTTGAATGCACCGACGGTAAAAGGATTGATGAATCTCCCTTATATGATCCGCAAAAGCCCTCCAAAAACAGGGACCTGCGCCTGAAATACACCGTAGCGCTGCCGGGAGACACGCTTAGCATGAACAACATCACGTTTGTGTACGACATCTATAAATCGTCTACCTCCTTTAAAAATGCGGATGGCAGCTGGTCAGTGAAAGGCAATGCTGACTATGACAATGCTTTCGGTCCGGCGAAGAGCGGTGTGGGTTACCTGTGGACCAAATACACCATGACCGATGAGAACGTGTTTCTCGCCAAAGTGAGCTTTATCCTGATGCGTTATGCGGAAGTACTGCTCACCTACGCCGAAGCCAAAATAGAGCAGGGACAGCTGGACGCCACTGTTACTGCCGCTATCAACAAGGTAAGGCAACGGGCCGGACAGCCGCCAGTGCCGGCAGCCATCGAAACAGATCAGAATGAAATGCGGAAACTTATCCGACGGGAACGTACCGTGGAATTTGCCGTAGAAGGTTTCCGATGGCTGGATATCCGTCGCTGGGGCATAGCAGACCTGGTGATGCCGGGCAAAGTAGTGGGCATTGCTAAAAGTCCTGCTGCCATGCCGCCCGTGCCCAATTTCAAAAAGACGGCCGTGCATGACCTGAACAGCATTCCTGATTACACTGGGCAACTGGACCTGCGTTATACCCGTGAAACCCGCTTCTGGACGCCAAAGCTGATGCTGCTGCCCGTACCGCAGGCAGAAAGGGACATTAATCCGGGGCTGACGCAGAACGAAGGCTGGTAAGTGTGATGGCGCTGATTGATGAAGAGGGTTGTTTTGTTGATGATATTTTAAAGAGATGAATGATAGGTGACAGCCCAACAAAACATCAAAATATCAACATGAAAAAATATTAACATAATGAAACGGAGGAATTTTTTAGAGATGCTGGCGCTGAGTAGCGGCGCCGTTATCACACAGCCTGCGCTGGGACTGGCACAGGAGAAGAAGCCGCAGGGGAGCGCCAAAGGAAAGGGAAACACTAAACGGGAAACTATCACCGCCGACCTGGTGATTGCCGGCGGCGGACTGGGAGGCGTGTCAGCAGCACTCGCTGCGTTGCATAACCGGCAAACAGTGGTGCTCACCGAGGAGACAGACTGGATAGGCGGCCAGCTTACCCAGCAGGGCGTACCGCCGGACGAGCATCCGTGGATTGAAACGCATGGAGCGCCTGCCCGTTACCGTGAATTGAGAAACCGTATCCGTGAATACTATGTCCGCAACTATCCACTCACGGCCGATGCCCGGCAACGAACGCACCTCAACCCGGGCGACGGCTCCGTGTCCAGGCTCTGTCACGAGCCCAAAGTGGCATTGGCCGTGATGCTGGATATGCTGGCGCCTTTTATCAGCAGCGGTAAACTGGTGCTGCTGACAGACACTAAAGTCGTACGGGCGAACGTATCTGGCAACAAAGTGCTGTCGCTCACGGCACAGGACCTGCGTCATCAGCGGGAATTGACCCTGCAGGGCAGCTACTTTGCGGACGCCACAGAAATGGGGGACCTGCTGCCTTTGACCGGCACCGAATTCGTGACCGGCACCGAGTCCGGAAAGGAAACGGGCGAACTGCATGCGCCGGAAAAAGGCAATCCGGAAAACAACCAGGCTTTCACCGTTTGTTTTGCGCTGGACTATGTGCCTGGCGGTAACTTCATCATTGAGAAGCCGGCGGAGTATGATTTCTGGAAGAACCATGTGCCGGCGCTTACGCCCGCATGGTCCGGCAGGCAGCTGGACCTGCACTATTCAGATCCGCGTATGCTGAAGCCTAAATTGCTGGGCTTCCATCCTGAAGGCATCGCCACCGGCGATAAGCTGAACCTGTGGAACTACCGCCGTATTATCAACAAGGACAACTTTGAGGCGGGAACCTACAGCGGTGATGTGACCATCGTTAACTGGCCACAGAATGATTATATGCTGGGCAACCTGATCGGCGCCAGTCCGGAGAAATTCCACTATCACGTGGAGCGGGCCAAGCAGCTCAATTTATCGCTTATCTACTGGCTGCAGACCGAAGCGCCCCGTCCCGACGGCGGCAAGGGATGGCCTGGCATCCGTTTCCGTAAAGATATCATGGGCACCGCCGACGGCATGGCCAAATATCCATACATCCGGGAGTCGCGGCGTATCAAAGCGGTATTCACCGTACTGGAAGAACATGTAGGCGCCCAGCAACGGGCGCAGAAAAGCGGCCAGACAGAGAAAACGACTGCCGCCAATTTCCACGACAGCGTTGGCATAGGCTATTACCATATAGACCTGCATCCGAGTTGTGCCGGCGTTAACTATGTAGACTTCGGTTCGCTGCCTTACCAGATCCCACTGGGGGCCTTGTTGCCACAACGGATGGAGAACCTGTTGCCCGCCAATAAGAACATCGGCACTACTCATATCACCAATGGCTGTTACCGTCTTCACCCAACAGAATGGAGCATCGGTGAGGCCGTGGGCAACCTGGTGGCTTTTGCCCGCAGTAAAAACGTGACGCCGCGGCAGGTGAGGGAACAGGCGCCGTTATTGCAGGAGTTCCAGGATTATATCCGTGCCCGTGGTGTGGAGACAGCCTGGCCGTGATATTTTTTTATCTTTTTATTTGAGTATTTTGATATTGACCTTTTCGTGTGCAAGGCTGCTTCCTGATAAGAAGCAGCCTTGCTTTTCAGATGGCTGCTCCTAAGACACCCAATATCAAAATATCAAAATACCCAAATGATCAAATTGTTTTATCTTGTTTCCGGAAAGAAAAATCTGGAAGCACTGTGAAAATACACGAGGACAGGATACTTTTTTCGCGGATTGCAGGTGGGGATGAAGCAGCGTTTCGTATACTGTATCATCGTTATAATGCAGTGCTGTCCGTATCTGTACGGAAAATGCTCCGTTCCGAAGAAGCCGCCACAGAAGTGCTCCAGGAGGTGTTCCTGAAGGTATGGCAGCTGCGGCATACGCTGGATGGTATCGACAATCCGGCCGGCTGGATGTACACCATCGCCTCTAATTATTCCCTCTCCGCTCTCAGAAAAATTGCCCGGGAGAAGTACCGGGTAGAAGCCATTACGCATGATGATATAGAAGATAATGAAGATGTGACCTCGGGGTTCCGGGTCAAAGAGTTACAGTTGCATATACGGAATGCCATCGATCAGCTGCCGGCTTCGCGCCGCGAGGTGTTCATCCTGAACACGCAGGAGGGCAAGTCCCGCCGGGAAATTGCTGAAGCGCTGGCTATCTCCGAGCATACCGTCAAAAACCAACTTGTCACCGCCCGGAAGTTTATCCGGGAATATCTGGAGAAGCATACCGGTGATTGTCTCCCTGTCTTCCTGATAGGGATGTTGTTAAGAATTTTTTAATTTTTTTTCAGGCGGCGTAGTACACCTTTATTTTTTTAGCGTCTGATGAAGTAAAAGCGGGAGACCTACAGTGGAAGCAAAAGAGTATTACAGGTTTTTGTTGCAGCGGTATTGCGCTGGCATGGCCACACCGGCAGAGGAGGAGGAGTTGTTTGCCGAACTGGGGAAACAGTCTGATGATGCGGAATGGGTGGCGATGCTCAATGAGTTGCATGCCCATACCGAAGCAGACCCGCAATACGATCCGGCGGAGTATGAGCCTGTGTTGCAAAGTATTTTGCAGCAGGGGAATACAGGCCGTGTACGTCCGATAGGCCGCATACGCCGCTGGGCTGCCGCTGCCGCCGTGGTATTGTTGCTCACCGCCGCCGGAAGTTACTGGCTGCTGCATAAGCGGCATGCATCACCGGCGGCACCCATAGCAGCTGCCGATGTGCTGCCCGGTAAAAACGGCGCCGTGCTTACGCTGGCCAACGGTCAGCAGGTAGTGCTGGACAACCGCGATGATGGCCTGATCACTACCGCGCAGGGCACACAGGTGGTATTAAAAAACGGGCAGGTGGAATACCAGCCGTCCGGAACAGGGACGCCTGTCAACAATACGCTGCATACGCCAAGAGGCCGCAAATTCAGAATGCAGTTGCCCGATGGTACGCTGGTATGGCTCAACGCCGCCAGCGCCCTCACCTTCCCCACTGCCTTCACCGGTACGGAAAGGAAAGTGGAACTTACGGGAGAAGCCTATTTTGAAGTAACGAAAGGCAAAACGCCTTTTGTGGTGGCGCTGAGCAGTAAAACATCCGTCACCGTGCTGGGAACACATTTCAATGTGAGTGCCTATGCGGACGACCCTGGCATCAGCACCACGCTGCTGCAGGGCGCTGTCCGTGTGAATGTGCCGGAACATCCCAGTGTGCTGAAACCCGGCCAGCAGTTGTTGTTTGACAAAAAAGCCGGCACCATTGCGCTGAACAACCATGTGGACACCGCCGCTGTGATGGCCTGGAGAAACGGCGTAATGAATTTTCAGGATAAAAAACTAACCGCCGTTATCGCTATGATAGCGCGCTGGTACGATATAGAAGTAACTTATGCCTCCACACCGCCTGACATTACTTTTGTGGGCGAGATAGGCAGTGATGTGAATCTGTCAAGCGTATTAACTTTTTTAAGGGAATCGGGCGTAGCCTTCCGTTTGGAGAACAGAACATTGATCATAGGGAAACAGTAAACAATCAAAATACATCTAAATCTGAATCAACCGGTAATAGTGCCCGCTGGCGGGCCGTTATGGAAAAAACAGTGAACAACAATTTCAAATATCAATCAGATGTCTGCCTGTAATAGAAAACCGAAAGTGCTTCGACCCACTTCCGGCTGGATGGTTACAGCCATGCAAAAACGTTGAGTGTTCCAGAACACCATTTTTTACAAGCCAAACCGCTGCAAAGTTATGCAAAAAACTGCTCTTTGCAACCAGGCGTGCTATGCCCCTGTACCAATGGGAAGCCGTGTCCGTCAATGGTTGCCAACCAAAATGCTGTTAGTCATGAAGCTGACTTTTTTCTTTCTTACCGCTGTGATGTTGCAAGCCAGTGCCGCCGGGTATGCCCAGCTGATCACCTGGTCCGGCCGGAATGTGCCGGTGGAAAAAATTTTCGGTGTCATCCGTCAACAATCGGGTTACACCATCGTTGCCAGCAGGGACGTGCTGCAGAAGGCGCGCCCGGTCACTATCTCGGCAGAGAATATGCCGGTAGCGGAATTTCTTGACCTGGTATTAAGAGACCAGCCGCTGAAGTATGTGATTGAAAACAAATCCATTTTCATTTCTCCTAAAACAACCAACCACGCTACGGCTTCCATCACGATGGAGGCGGTGGCGCCGCTGGACATCAAAGGCAAGGTTACCGACGAAAGCGGTAACCCCCTGCCCGGCGTGTCTGTCAGGGTGAAAGGCACTGCACAGGGCGTCTCTACCGGCACTGACGGCAGCTTCGCCCTGCGCGTGCCTGCCGATGGCCCGGTGGTATTGCAGTTTTCCTACCTGGGCATGGTGCCACAGGAAGTAACGGTTTCCGCCAGCGCTACGCTTAATATCACCATGAAAATGGCGGTGGAACAACAGAACGAAGTGGTGGTAGTAGGATATGGCACCAAAAAAAGAAGTGATGTCACCGGTTCTATTTCTTCCGTACCTACCGAACGTCTTAAAAATCTGCCTGTGACCAACGTACTGCAGGCAGTACAGGGCTCTGCCGCTGGTATCAACATTGTGAACAATACCAGCAAACCAGGTAGCTCGCCTGCATTTTATCTCCGTGGCATGAAATCCATCAACGCCAGCAACGCCCCGTTGATCGTGCTGGACGGCGTGCCTTTCGGCGGTACCTACAACGACATCAACCCGAACGATATCGCTGCCATCGATGTGCTGAAAGATGTTTCTGCTACGGCCATCTATGGCGCCCGCGGCGCTAACGGCGTGATCATGATCACTACCAAAAGAGGGAAGTCCGGTAAACCTGTGATCTCCTATAACGCTTATGCCGGCCCGGAATTTCAATCGAATGTAATGAAGAACATGAACGGGGAACAATACCGTACCAAGAACCACTGGTACAATATTCAGGCTGGCCGTCCTACTGCGCCTGACCTGCCTTACCTCTCCGAACAAACGAACTACGCCAACGGAGTGCCGGAAGTAAACTGGCAAAAGGAAATCGGCCAGCAGGGCTATATCCAGAGCCATGAGCTGAGCCTATCCGGGGGCACCGACAACGTAAAATACTATGTGTCCGGCACCTATCTCAAACAGGAAGGCACTATTAAAGGGTTCCAGTTCAACCGTAGCAGCATCCGCGCCAATATAGACGCGAATGTTACTTCCTGGCTGAAAACAGGCCTGAACATGTTCCTCGTCAACAATAACAGCGACGGCGGCAAAGCCACGCTTTTCGATGCCAATTCCCTGAGCCCTTACGGTACGCTCTACAACGCCAAAGGTGATTATGAGGTGTATCCGATTGCGCCACAGACGCTGTACCAAAGCCCGTTGGTGAACACCTACAACCCTGGCCTGAACCGCAACAAAAACATGGCGGTCAGCGGTTACGCGGAAGTGGCACCTGATTTCGTGAAAGGCCTCAAATACCGCGTCAACGGCTCTTACGGCTACCGGCCGTCCCGCACGGCGGATTACTTTGGCCGCAAAGCCGGCGACCAGCTGGGCTCCGCAGAAGTGTACAACGAAGAGAACAAACAGTGGATCGTGGAGAACCTGCTGTCCTACGCTACCAGTTTCAATAAACACGGTCTGGACTTCACCGCCCTGTACAGTGCACAGCGCGATGAACTGTTCTCCACCAGGCTCAAAGCCAATTCGTTCATCAACGATAACCTCGATTTCAACAATCTCGCTGCCGGCCAGGTACAGAAAACAGAATCCCGCTATTCCAGCGGCAGCCTGCTGTCACAGATGTTCCGCGCCAACTATACCTACGACAGTCGCTACCTCGTGACTGCCACTATCCGTCGCGATGGATTCTCCGGCTTTGGCAAAAACAACAAATACGGTGTATTCCCTTCCGTAGCGGTAGGGTGGAACGTGCACAACGAAAAATTCATGGCGGCCACCGCACCGGTGATCTCCCAGCTGAAACTGCGTGCTTCCTACGGCAAATCCGGTAACCAGGCCATCGGCGCCTATCAGACGCTGACAAGAATGAATACCGCGCAATACATCTATGACGGTGTAACTACCATCGGTGTAGTGCCCGACACCCTTGGCAACCCTAACCTCAAATGGGAAACCACCAAAGGCTTCAACGTGGGCATCGACTTCTCCCTGTGGAACAGCCGCTTAAGCGGTACCATCGAGGCTTACAGCACCAATACCTACGATCTGCTGCTGAGCCGGAAGATACCAGCTGTCAGCGGTTATACTTCCGTGTTCGACAACATCGGCAAAACAGCCAACAAAGGCATTGAAATATTACTCAACAGCCGTAACGTCCAATCGGATAATTTCACATGGCAGACATCTTTCAATATCTCCTTCAACAAAAACAAAGTGGTATCACTTTATGGAGATAATAAAGATGACATCGGCAACAACCTGTTCATTGGTAAATCACTGTTAGGCATATACGATTATACCATGATTGGTATCTGGCAGGAAGGCGAGGATATGAAGATAGACCCTGGCGCAAAAGCCGGCTACATCAAGTTCAAAGACATGGACGGTAACGGTAAAATAGATGCGGCCGACCGCTCTTACCTGGGCTCTCAATTACCCAAATACATCGCCGGCCTCACCAATACGTTTACCTATAAAAACTTCTCGCTGAATATTTTTATCCAGGACGTACATGGCGTGCTCCGTTCCAATTATATCCTGGATAACCGCGACCAGGGCGGGACGGTAAACCTGCCCGCTGAAATACCCTACTGGACGTCAGAAAACAAGATCAACACCAACCCGTCACTGATCTATAACAACCCTAAAGGGTATAAGTATGCCAACGATGCTTCCTTTATCCGCATTAAAGACGTCACCTTCAGCTATACTTTCGATAAGAAAAAGCTGGAACGCTATAAAATCGGTAACCTGATGATGTACCTCAGTGGCCGGAACCTGGGCACCTTTACCAAATGGGTTGGCTGGGACCCGGAAACAGCGCCTACCTCAGCCACCTCCAGCGCTACCCGTCTGAACAACGGCCAGGGAGGCGGATCTCAGAGCTCCGACTTTTATCCGCTGACAGCCACTATCGTATTTGGCGTTAACATCAGTCTGTAATTTTAAACAGGTAAGACAATGAAGAAATCATCTTATATATATGGCATTTTGCTGGCAGGCCTGGTGATCACCGGCGGAACATCCTGCAGCAAACACTTTCTCGATGAAGAACTGAAATCCAAGTACGCGCCAGACAACACGCTGGTGGACGAACTGGGCTTTGAAGCGGCCAGCACCGGCATGCAGAGCATCGTGCGTAATGACTATGGCAACATCCAGGGGCTGCTGGCCACTTTCTATGTAGGCACAGACATGGCCATTACCGGTCAGCCCAACGCAGTGCAGGCGCCCTACGAAGATTACCGCAACCTCAACTCACAGACCGGCTCCCTGTCTACCATCTGGAACTGGAACTACCGCGTGATCAACGCAGCGAACAATATCATCGTCAATGCCGCTAATCCAAAGGCTACGCTCACCGACCAGCAGCGCGCCTTTTACAAAGCAGAAGCCAGCTTCTTCCGGGCATATGCCTATAACCAGCTGTCTATCCTCTTTGGTGGCGTGCCCATTATCAAAGAGCCGGTAACGGTGCCACGTACGGATTATACCCGAGCTTCTGAAGCGGAAGTGATAGATTTCATTATTAGCGATCTCACTTTTGCAGAAGCTAACCTGCCTGATCCGGCCAGCGTAAAGAAACAGGGCCGTATCAATAAATTCGCCGCGTCACAGCTGCTGGCAGAAGCGCTGCTGCGTGCCAACAAACCTGCTGAGGCGGAAGCTGCCGCCAAACGGGTAATTGACAGTAAGTTCTTTACCCTCATCACCGCTCGGTACGGTATCAAAGCATCGATGCCCGGCGATCCTTTCGCGGACATGTTCACCTACGGCAATATGCGACGCAGCCAGGGCAATACAGAAGCGATATGGGTGATTGAGCAGCAGTATAATATCCCCGGTGGCGGTAGCACCGAATTTGACCAGCGTCGCCGCGAATGGGGACCTTTCTATGTGAACGTGCAGGGCATGAAAGTATGTGATTCCCTCGGTGGCCGCGGTATCGGCAGAATCAGGCCTACCAACTGGTGGACGTACGAACTGTACGAGAAAACCGATATGCGTAATTCACCTTACAATATCCGTCGTACGTACTATTACAACGATCCGGCTTTTGCGAAATACGGTCAACAGGTGTTCCCTACCGGCTTTGACACTATTCAGAACATGTACGCACATACGACAAAATGGTACGAGTTCCAGCCGCAGGACATCCAGGGGGCGCAATCCTACAAAGACCGCATACAAATGCGCCTGGGTGAAACATACCTGCTGATGGCAGAAGCACAGCTGCTGCAAGGCCGTAATGCCGATGCAGCGGCCAGCATCAACGTAATCCGCGGCCGTGCCAAAGCTACGCCGGTACAACCTGCGGAAGTGACCATGGACTACCTGCTCGATGAAAGGGCCCGTGAACTGACAGCAGAAGAACTGAGAAGGCTCACACTGATACGCACTAAAAAACTGGTGGACCGCGTCCGCAAATACAATCCGAAAGTGGCGCCTACCATCGCCGATTTTAATATACACCTGCCCATCCCGCAGTCAGAGATCGATGTGAACAAAGATGCGGTGCTGACGCAGAACGACGGCTATCAGAAATAATTTTTTATGAAGAAATTTTCACTGGCCGGTATGCTGTGTGTATCCCTGTTTTTACGGGGATACGCACAGGAAGGCCGCAGCATACTGCCTTTCAATGATGGCTGGTCTTTTCGCAAAGGAGCGCTGACCACCGACAAAAACCAGCCGGACACCGGCTGGACAAATATAACGGTGCCGCATACGTGGAATAACAGGGACATGCAGGAAGGCAAAAACTTCTATGCCGGCGAAGCCTGCTACCGCAAAACATTTACGGTAAGCCCGCAATGGAGAGGCAAACGGTTGTTCCTGCGTTTTGAAGGCGTTGGGTCTGTTGCCAGTCTGTATGTCAACAACCGGTTGATCGGCGAGCATAAAGGTTCCTATTCCGCTTTCTGTTATGAGATCACCCACTCGGTGAAATACGGCGAAGAGAATACTTTCGTCGTGAAAGCGAACAACAGCGCGCGTGAGGACGTACTGCCCATCAATCATTTCCTGTTCGGTATCTTCGGCGGCATCTACAGGCCGGTAAGTCTCATCGTTACCAACGATATCAATATTACCACAACAGACTATGCGTCGCCAGGCATTTATATCCGTCAAAGCGATGTAAACGCGCAAAAGGCCGCCATCAGCGTAACGGCCAAGATCGAAAACAAACAGCTGCACCACAAAGACATTACCGTGCAGACGGTGATCAAAGACCGCCAGGGCAAACAGGTGGCCGCCAACAGTAAAAAGGTGAATGTCAGCCCGCAGGGGATCAATATCATCCGCCAGGACCTGCAGGTGGACCGGCCGCATTTGTGGAACGGACAGAAAGATCCTTACTTGTACTCGCTTACCACCACGGTGATGGCTGATGGAAAAATACTGGATGCGGTTACCCAGCCACTGGGCATTCGTCGTTTTGAGGTAGTCCCTGGCAAGGGATTTTTCCTGAACGGCCAGCCATATGTGATGCATGGCGTTACCCGTCACCAGGAATGGCAGGATTATGGTAACGCCCTTTCCAATGCACAACATAAAGCAGACCTCGACCTGATCAAAGAAATAGGCGCTACCACCATCCGTTTCGCGCATTACCAGCAGGCCGAATACCTGTATTCCCAGTGCGACAGCATGGGCTTTGTAATATGGGCGGAAATACCTTTTGTCAATAACTCCTCCGGTAAAGAAGGGGATAATGCCAAACAGCAGTTGACGGAGCTAATCCGCCAGAACTTCAACCATCCGGCTATTTATGTATGGGGACTGCATAACGAAGTATACGCCAAAACACCTGATGAACATGTGGCCGTACTCACGCGTCAGTTGAACGATCTGGCCAAAACAGAAGACCCGGACCGGTATACGACCGCTGTCAGCGGTTATGGTGAAATGGACCGTCCGGCCAACCTGGCCGCGGATATACAGGGCATGAACCGCTACTACGGCTGGTACGAAGGCAGAATAGAAGATATTGAAGGCTGGGTGAAAGGTCTGGAGCAAAAGTATCCCGATTATAAACTGATGCTGACAGAATATGGTGCAGACGGAAACATTCATCAACATACTGATAGCCTGTCCACCGACTTTAACCCGGTAAACGGACAGTTTTTCCCTGAAACCTATCAGACGGCCACACACGTCAAACAATGGGCTGTTATTGAGCAGCATCCCTACATTGCCGCTTCCTATTTGTGGAACACGTTTGAGTTTGCCGTTCCCATGTGGAACAGGGGAGGCGTGAATGCCCGCAACCTGAAAGGTTTGATCACCTATGACCGTAAACAGAAAAAGGATGCCTTCTTTTGGTACAAGGCCAACTGGAACCCTGAGCCGATGATTTATATTGCAGAACGCCGCAACAACATCCGCAAGCATGCAAAGGTACAGGTGGAGGTGTTCAGCAATATGGAAAAAATCACGCTTTCCGTGAATAATGGAAAACCGTTGACCGGCAGGCAGGGCGCTAATAAGAGAGATATTCTCTTTGATGACGTTGTCCTGCAACCCGGCGCTAATACTATCATTGCCACCGGTGTGCAGCACGGGAAGATATTGACAGACACGATCACCTGGCAGCTACAGGCATCGGAATAAAATAGTATCATCATGAAGAAGAAAATGATTACCGGCATACTGACGGCCGCCTGCTGCACCTTCCTGCTACAGGCCACCGCGCAGGTCCAGCTGCCGAAGAAAGATACCATTGCGCTGCAACATGGCGCGCATCGCATCGGCAACCGTACCGATGCTGACATGGCCCGCTGGCGGTCGCTCCGCTTTGGACAATTTATTCACTGGGGGCTGTACGCTATCCCGGGAGGGGAATGGAACGGTAAGACCTACAACGGCGCCGCCGAATGGATACGTTCCTGGAAAGAGATGCCGCATGAGGAGTATGATAAATTATATCGTCAGTTCAACCCGGTGAATTTTAATCCGCAGCAGTGGGCCGCACAGGCCAAAAGCATGGGCGCCAAATACATGATCATCACCACGAAGCACCATGATGGTTTTTGTCTGTGGCCCAGCAAGTATTCCAAATACACCATCGCTGCCACGCCCTGGAAAAAGGACCTGCTGGGACCGATGATCGACGCGTATAACAAGGCAGGCATTGATGTACACCTGTATTTTTCCATCATCGACTGGAACCATCCGGATTATCGCGCATCGCTGAAGAATGCCGCCGATTCTGCTGCCGGTAAACGTTTCCAGCTGTTCGTTAAAAACCAGCTGGCGGAACTGTTGCAGCGGTATCCTACCATCAAAGGCTTTTGGTTTGACGGTACCTGGGACGATTCCTGGAAAAACGATGGCGCTTTCAGCGATGAGCTGGAACAGTATCTGCAATCGCTGCATCCCGGGCTGGTGATGGGCAGCCGCCTGCGCGCCGATGAAAAAGGCGCCCGCCATTTTGATTCTAACGGCCGCCTGATGGGCGACTACGAACAGGGATGGGAAAGAAAACTGCCGGCTACCATCGAAGATGTGCATGGCAACGACTGGGAAGCAGTGATGACGGTGCCGGAAAACCAATGGGGCTACCACGCCAAATGGACGGGCCATGTGAAAACCGTCAATGAAATACTGGAGATGCTGGTGAAGAGCGTGTCGCTTAACGGCAATTTTGTGCTCAACTTCGGCCCTAAAGCAGACGGCACTTTCCGTGCCGAAGAGCAGCAGCTGGCCGTCGGTATCGGGCAGTGGATGAAAGTAAACGGAGAGGCTGTTTACAACGGCACCTACGCTGGTTTTGAGAAACAGGACTGGGGATATTATATCCGTAAGGCAGGAACAGACAGCGTATACATGGTAGTATTTAATATACCCGTTTCCGGTAGTCTGCGGGTGAAACTGCCGGCACGCACCGAACTCACAGGAGCGTCCATGGTGCAGGGCAATACCACGCTTACACCGGAGTGGATTGGCCGGAACGAATATTTCCTGCATCTTCCCGGCAAAACAACAGATTCGCCGGTGGTCATCTTACTGAAAACAGTTACAGGAGAGAATAAAGACAAAGGCAATTTTGAGAAAGCCAAAACCTAGACATTCAGGGATTTTTTGATTTTGTGGATCAAAATCGCGAATGATAAAAAAGGGAGACCTAAGCGAATGTAACCGCTTAGGTCTCCCTTTTTTATCAGATTATGAAATCAAAAAATCGTAAATCAAATAATCCCTAAATGTCATTAGGTCCCGGTGTAACCGTAATCGTTACCTTATGTCCTCCGCGGAGCACGTCCAGCGGTACTTTACGGCCGATTTGTTTTTCGGTGAGCAGCTGGTGCATATCATCAACGCTGGCCACGGGAACATTATCGAAGGCCACGATGATATCGCCGGCGTGTAGCTGGCTATTGTCATAGTTGCCATCGGGGACTGTTTCAACGATATAAACGCCGCTTTGAGTGGTGAGTTTATTGGCCGCGATCATGCGGGCTGTGAGTTTCACCGGCTGGGCCGCGATGCCGAGCAGGGCGCGTCTTACTCTTCCATGCAGGATAAGCTGGCCGGCTATCTGTGCTGCGAGGTTGGAGGAGATAGCGAAACACAGTCCCTGTGCCGCAGGGATCATGGCGGTGTTAACACCGATGATCTGTCCGAGGGAGTTGACCAGCGGTCCGCCGCTGTTGCCCGGGTTGAGTGCCGCATCGGTTTGAATGACGTTGTCGATAAGCCTGCCGTTGCTGGCGCGGAGCGTGCGGCCCAACGCACTCACCACGCCGGCGGTAACGGTGTATTGCAGGCCCATGGGATTACCGATGGCGATAGCGATCTGGCCTACCTGTAACGCAGCTGAATCCGCGAAAGACAATGCTTTCAGCCCGGTTTCATCGATCTTGAGCACGGCAATATCCGTAGAGGGGTCGGCGCCCTTTATTTCTGCATTGACTTTCCTGCCGTCAACGAAAGAAACGCGGATGCTTTCTGCCTTTTCTATCACGTGGTTATTGGTGATAATAAAGCCGTCAGAAGAAATGATGAAGCCCGATCCCGAGCCGCCCTGCGTTTTTCTTTCCGGATGGCGCCTATCGTTGACAGGGCGCTGTACTTCAATATGTACAACGGATTCGGCGACCGTGCCTACTACACCGGTAACCGTTTGAGAATATGCATCCAGTAAACCGGCATCGTTTACCGGATGATATGTTAAGAAGTTGAGTGCATTTTCCATAATGGAACAAACGCTCAAATATGTTTCCAGAATATAATTCCGCCTTTTTGGCAAAGCGTGGCCGGTGTTGCTGCCAGAATAGGCAGGACTACTGTCAACTTTACTGCTGGCCGTTGTGGGAATAGAGAATCCAGTAGAAGCCGTATTTGTCTTTCAGTGCCGCAATTTTACCCGCGAAAAAGTCATGCACCGGCCGGGTCCGTTCTCCGCCGACAGACAACTTTTCAAAAGCTTCTTCCAGTTGCTCGCCTGTGTCGCAGGTGAGACTGATACTGATATTGTTGCCCGCCGGATTTTCACCCATATCGGAAGCCAGTAGCAGCAGCGGTCCTTTGGTAATGCTCGCATGCAGTACATGGTCCTGCTTATAGGCAGGCCAGTCGTTGGCCATAGGAGAGTCTTTTACGGTCTGCAAAGTCAGCTCGCCACCCAGACAGGACTGGTAAAACTTCATGGCTTCCGCGCATTTGCCATCAAAATTGAGGTACACGTTGATCTGTGACATACACTGGTTTTTTACAAAACTACAGCATGCAGCAGGATTGCGCCGGGGGGCGTTGCGACAATTTTGGGGGATATTACGTCCCAGGGCTTCAGCCCCGGGAATTTCATATCATCAAATCAGGGAAAAAATATATCTTCCGTTTATGGCTGTCTCGATTTATTATTCCGTTTTTGACACACCGCTGCCAGAGCATCGTTTTGAGCGGTTGTTGGCCGTATTGCCGGAACAGGCACGGCGCAAGGTGCTGCGTTTTCATCGATGGGAGGACGCACATGCCTCTCTTTTAGGCAAACACCTGTTGTTGCACGCATTCTCCCAGACAGGCCGGCAGCCGGACCTGGAGGAAGTGCTGTATACATCGGCCGGCAGGCCGTACTGGAGCGACGGGCCGGATTTCAATATCTCCCATTCCGGTAATATGGTGGTATGCGCAGTGGATACCAGCGGGCGGGTAGGCATCGATATAGAACAAAACGGGGGGATCGATTTCAGTGATTTCCGGGAACAGTTTGCGGAAAACGAATGGCGGCAGGTAGTGACTGCGCCCGATCCGGTTTGGCAGTTTTACCGGTACTGGACCATGAAGGAAGCGGTGGCCAAAGCTAATGGGATAGGCATTGTGGAGCTGCCTGCCATACATATTCTCTCTGACAGTGCGGTGGAGTTGCAGGGCTTCACCTGGACGCTGACGCCACTGACCCTGCAGGAGAGCTATGCCGGCCATCTGGCAACAGAAACAACCCCTGCATTTATTTCCATTGAAAAAATTACTTTCTGAAGATAAAAAGTTGCGTTACGGATAGTAACGCAACTTTGGATGATTAGCAGTCAAACGTCCGAATCACTGTTGTGGTGGGACGGGTGACGCCAAAAGCGTTCTTTTCGTGTGTAGCAGTCAGCCTGGCCACTTTGATAGTGGTCAGTTTCATTTTTTTCTCATTTTTCTTTTTCATACTGTATCGATTTTATGTGATGAATAGAGCCGGTGGTAGTTTGTTGTTTCCGGATGGCGGACTGGGAAGCGTAATACTTGCTCAGGAAGTGATAGAGCACCAGTTCCTGTTTACGTTGATTGGCGAGGAACAGGCGGTTGAGGAACATATGTATGTAGCTGGGCAGCAGCGCTGCTTTTTCGGGGAGTGGTCCATGCTGATGCAGTAGTTGCCGTATTTTTTCTGAGCGCTGCCGGAAAAGGGCCACGGCCTCCTCTACGCCGTTGCGCTCATCATCATGTGGGTTCAGTATACTTTGTATTTTCCGCATCTCCTTGCGGTACTTATCGTTGAGCTGATGTAACAGTGCTTTTTCCCCGCCAAACTCCCGGAAGAAAGCTTGTTGTATTCTTTCCATGAAAGCGGTTTTTTCATCCGGTGAATACCCGAAATCCTGTAGCAGCATGTCTGTGCCCCGCAGGGCCAGTTGCCAGCGGTAGTCTTCTCCCTGTTCTTCGTCCAGCAGCCCGGTCATTTGCACGACCGCCTCGCTGTCATAACAGAAGATGCTTTCACTGAGCGCCATGGTGGTTTCGCCGTAGCGTTCCATTTCCCGTTCATACGTGTCCGTTTGTATGCGGTATACCAATGCTTTGCCGGAAAAATCCTGTACGGCTGCGTAGAACCGCTTTAGTACTGTCTGCCAGAAGTCAGGCTGTGTGCCGTGATGAAACCGGATACGCAGGTGATGGTCCGGATCAGTGTAACGGATAAAGAACCATTTATCGATGAGCGATGCGTCCGTGAGTTGTTGCGCCAGCGGATGCAGCGTTTCTTTCAGGAAATCTTCCGCGGTGCGGGTGCCGCAGTATACTTTCAGGTACAGCCATTCGCTGCCCGGCATAAACTGCCGCTGCGGGGAGGATGCAGCCGCCGGACGTGTGTCCGTTGCCGTTGTATCTTTTGGAATAGCGGCAGCGTCATGCACAGGGATGATAAACTGATTGGTATGCCGGCCATCGGGACCTTCTATCCAGCAGTTTTCGGATGTGCCGAGAAATTCCTGGATGGTAAGGGTGCCGCTTTTGCGCAGCTGTCGTAAAAGCAGCTGCAGTGCGGCTTCCTGGGTAGTGTCTATCAGCAGTTCATTGTCACCTTCCACGATCACCACATGGGAGGGTAGTTGCCACCGTGTTTTGAAAGGCTGGAAAATAGCGAGGGACGACTTGCTGCTGTCGAGATCGGGAAAGTCTTTTTTATCCAGCGTCCAGGTGCATTTGCTGAGGATGATGTTACGATAGCGCACGCGCGGAAGGAAAGTTTCACCACCCGGCAGTTGCCAGTCCCAGCCGATATTGCCGGAAAAGTCCTGTAGTGGCAGTTCACAGAGGAATTTATACACGGGCAGGCCGTTGCGGTAGTTATGGGCGGTGCTCATGCGGGGCACGATGATCTTGTTCAGTTTGCGGGAGCGCAGCACCACACGGCCTTGTTGTACGCTGATCATCAGGTCTGACAACGGCAGCTGGTGGTCTTCGGCCACCTGTGAGTTGGCGAGATATACGATTTCATAATCGCGCAGCTGGGGGCGCATTAAAATATTGCCGGTGCGGGCTTCCGGCAGGTGTACCACTTCCGCAAAAATTTTATCCGGTTCCTGTGCCGCTTCGCGGTCGAGGCAGGCTTTTAGCTGTGTGGCGAGGTGTTCATCACCATGACAGAAACGTCCCAGCAGATTGGCGGCGGAAGGGCCGGCGCATCCGTTCATCTCAAAGAGGTAATCGCCGGCATCTATAGCTGCGGCGCTGGCGCCCAGCAGGCTGCCCATCAGGTACATGCTGTAAGGCATCGGGGATGGCTCTTTTTCCTGTATAGCGTCAAGGTCTGCATCGGTGAGCAGTATTTCGGTGCTGTTGTTTCGCAGGCACTGATAGAGTTGTTGTTGCTGAAACTGTTGCAGCTTGTTTACGGGCCTTGTGGCCGGTGTACTGGCTGCTGCTACAGCGATGTCATCGGCCAGCGGCGTATGGTCTGTATGATGCCCGAGGTGGTGGCCGTAGCCGATGCCCGCTTCGGGGTCGAGGGCGAGGCTGAGCGGTATTTCCTGTTCCTCATACCGCCGGCTGAAAGCCTGGCAGAAATTTTCCAGGTCGGTATGGGGCCGGTGGCGTATGAGTTTGCGCAGTTGTTCCACCTGGGCCGTGATATCGTCGATGACGTGTTGACTGAGCGTGTTTTGCACCGTTGCGACAAAGAGGTCGGTCTGAATGAGGTCTTTGACGCTGGTATCGGGCACCAGCGATTTTACCAGCGAATGTACGTGGCGGTATGCATCGATGCTGCTTTGCTGGTCTTGCAACAGTGATTGTATCTGATGGAGCACGGCAGGCCAGTCGCCGGTATGTTGCAAGGTGGCTGCCCGTTCGAGGAAACGTTTGAAAAACTGTTCGCCGGTGACGGTTGGTTCCAGTTCACTGACCAGCAGCTGGCTTTGCAGCAGCTCTTCCGTAAAATCGTCGGCGTCCGCTTCGGTGATACCGGCTGCTTCATCAACGAGGCTGTTGCGTATATCCTTCAGCGTAGCGCCCTGGGCGGCCCTGTGCAGTACTGCGTCGAGGTAGTCGCTGGCATTAACAGCAGTCAGGAAATAGTGGCGGAATTTATTGGTGAGCTGGTAGGCCGCATAACGGTAACGGCTACCTGATTTATATAAAGAGTTGTTGGGGTAGAAGAGAAGCTGTTCCCTGACTTCGGGGATGGCGGTAAAGGCTTTGACCAGTTCTGCCACATAGTTCATGTCAAGCCGGCTTTGTTTAATATGTTGCCGGTAATGATGAAGCCGTATGCCTGATTGTTCGCTTACTGCACCTGTAGCGCAGCCGGCAAACAGCCCATAGGGTGTGCAGCGGCTGCTCATGCGCAGGAAGTAACGATAGAGCGCATACAATAATTTATCATCCTCGTATCCCTGTTCCCATTTCTCCAGTTCCTGGAACAGCTCCGGTGAGGCGATGTAGATAGCTTCGCGGAAAAAAGGTATTTGCAGTAGTTGCCGGATATGTTGGGCCAGATGTGGGTGGGCCAGATTGCCGGTGGTGTCTACCGGTAACAGCGGTGTTCTGACAACGTAAAAATTTTCAGCCTTGATCATGGTTTTCGGTGCGCGCTTAGGCCACTGAAGGTAACAGAAACAGGTACGTAAGGCTATCCCGTAAAACCGGTAAATTTCATGTTTAAACAAATAAAATTTTAAAAATCACGTTTTTCCGTGAGCTATGGTTTCATGGTTTCTGCTTACATTTAACAGTATCCTGTAATCCGTAGAAAACCTGATTTAATCACCCTCAAAGTAGAGATTCTGTCCAAAATCCGTTATCTGTTTATCAATCACTCTTCTTTTATTTAAACCTATAAAAATTGTTTTATGAGAAAAACATTTGAAAAAAAGCTGGCGCTCAACAAGATTAAAGTAGCAAAACTGAATGCTTCCCAAGCGGGTAATAACGATATCAAAGCGCCTACTTACACAGGATGCAGCCTGATGGCCAAATGTACTCCTCCGTCAACTAAAAGTTGTTAATCACTAAATAGATAGCAGATGAAAAAACAAGCTGAAAAAAAGCTTAGCCTGGGTAAGATCAAAGTATCTGACCTGAGCCGGAACATGCAGACCAACGAAGCCGATAACCGCTCTGCTGCCTGCGTTTCCCACCCGCTCTCCTGCCTGAGCCAGGGCGCGCCTGTATGCAGTGTTGATTCCTGCCGGTTCTAAACAAAAACATTTGTATTTAAAAACGATACTAATGAAAAAGCAAACTGAAAAAAAACTCAGCTTAGGCAAGATCAGGGTATCTGACCTTAGCAAAAACGTGCAGACTGCCGGTGCAGAAAACCTGGCTGGCTCCCGCAAGTGCATAAGCACTGGTGCGCCGATCTGCAGTGTAGACTCCTGCTTGTATTAAACGGAATTCACGGATTACAGTTGCCCCGGGTTAAAGCCCGGGGCTATTATGTTTTAGGGTATGCATAAAATCGCTGTTCACAACATTCTCAGCCCGGAGCTATAGGCCCGGGAACATTATATCTCAGGAACGATGGATTACATGGATTACAAAGACGACATGACTGCCGTGCTGGAAAATATCAGCCGGGAACTGGATGACTTTACTGCCAACGACAACAATGCCGGGCTTTTGGGAGGATATACCGGCTGTGCTTTATTTTATGCCTATTATTATCAGCATACTTCCCGCGATGAGCATCTGGAAAAGGCTTTGTTTGTTGTACAAAAAAGTATAGAGGCTTTATCGGAACTGCCGCTGAACGGATCTTTCTGTGGTGGCGTGGCCGGTGTGGCCTGGTGTATTCAACATCTGGCACAGATGGGATATATAGAAGACGATGAGGTGGAAGATGCTTTCGGGGAAATAGACCTGATGGTAGCTGCTTTTATGGAAGAATCTTTGTCCGCTGGCAAAAACGATTTTCTACACGAAGGCGTGGGTACGGCATTGTATTTTCTGGAGCGGCCGGCTGCGGTGGCCACGCCGGTGTTGGAACGCCTGGTGGATTATCTCGAACAATCGGCGCACCGGTTCCCGACAGGCATTACCTGGAAAGACGTGTTCTCTTCGCAGAGTGAACAGTACCAGCACCGCGATTTGTACAACCTGGGCCTCGCCCATGGAGTGCCCGCTATTATCGCTATACTCGGACGGATATACGAAAAAGGCATTGCCCGCGAGAAAGTGCGCCGTTTGATGGAAGGAAGCATCAGCTGGCTGATGTCCCATAAAAAAAGCCATGGTGGGGGAGGGGAATCACTCTACCCGGTATTGGCAGATGCCTCCGGTGAAGCGGTGGGTGATAAACACAGCCGCCTTGGGTGGTGTTATGGAGACCTCGGCATTGCTGTCGCTCTATTGGGGGCCGGAAAACGCCTGCAACGGGCAGATTACAACGAAGCTGCGCTGACCATCCTGCATGATATCGCCCGGCATCGGGATACCCGGAACGGCGCTGTGCATGATGCCTGCATCTGTCACGGCAGCGCGGGGATTGCACATATACTGCAACAGGCCGCTATCGCCACCGGAGATCCCGTCCTGGAAAAAGCCGCTGAAAAGTGGTTGCAAACAACACTCAGTATGAACACCTGGAAGGATGGGCCTGCCGGGTATAAGTTTTATCATCATCCCGATTACCATAACAGTTACAACGTACTCGAAGGTATTGCCGGCGTGGGACTGTCAGTATTAGGCTTCCTCCAGCCGGACATAACACCCGGATGGAATAACAGCCTGCTGATCCCGTAAACTTTTCATGATAGCTTTCTTTTTCTTTTTTTTATATATTACGGGTAGTAAATGAAATCTAAACAGAACGGTTCTCCCGGGAGATACCATGCCTAAGCATGCCAACGTTACAGCAAATATGAAAAACCATGATCAGATTATATTTTGTGGATGATCATCCATTGATATTAGAGGGACTTCGCGCTTTACTCAGTTATGAAAAGGATATAGAACTGACAGGGGAAACAAGAACAGGGGAGTCTTGCCTCAATTTCCTGCTGCACCACCAGACAGACGTGGTATTACTCGACACCATGCTGCCCGACATTGCCGGGGCGGAATTATGCCACCTGATCAAAAAGAACCATCCTGATACGATGGTGCTCGGACTGAGCTATCATAAAGACGGCCGCGGCATCCAGGATATGATGGACAGCGGCGCGAGCGGCTGCCTGATGAAAAATGCCGATAAAGAGGAGCTGCTAAAAGCCATTCACGATGTCTATAGCGGTCACACTTACCTCTCCGCCGTACTGGCCGCCGAACTGGAAACCACTGCCGGCGCCGCCCGTACCCGGGAACTACATATCACCAAAAGGGAAAAAGAAGTGCTGTGGCTCATCGCCAACGGGCATACGAACCATGAAATTGCGGAAAAACTGTTTATCAGCAGCGATACGGTAGACAGTCATCGCCGCAACCTGCTGGGCAAACTGAAAGCCCGCAATACCGCTATGCTCATTAAATGCGCGATCGACCATAAGCTCCTGACAACTTTTTGAAGAAATAAATTAAAGCACTACCTTCGCACCGCAATGGTTTACCCCCCTCCATTGCGGTGTGGGGTAATTAAAAGGGAACACCGGTGTAAATCCGGGACAGTCCCGCTGCTGTAAGTCTCCATAAACGCCCGGGCAACCATCCGGCCACTGTTGAACATTCAATGGGAAGGCCGCCCGGAGCAGAGATAAGTCAGAATACCTGCCATGCATCAGTTTTTTTAAGCCTTCGTGGAATGAGGCTTGGAAATGAGTCATGATGCAGGACTGATACCCTGCTGTTATCCACCTTGATTTTATTTCCTGTTACGAAGGCCGTTGGATGAATTATCAAAACGGTGAATTAACATGCGTATCCCATTACTGAGGACCACCTTGTACATGGTGCTCGCAGGATGCCCTGTTGTGTCCCTGATGGCGCAACAGCAAACTGACAGCACCCGGACCAAAGACCTGCGGGAAATATCTGTCATTGCCCCCAGGGGCGGTAAAGAAATCGCCCCCGGGCAACAACTGAAAGGGGCGGAGCTGCAAAGACTGAACTCCCAGTCTGTAGCGGATGCGCTGCGCTTTTTTTCGGGTATCCAGATAAAAGACTACGGTGGCATCGGCGGCCTGAAAACAGTGGACATACGCAGCATGGGCACCAACCACACCGGCGTGTTCTATGACGGCATCGAACTGGGCAACGCACAAAACGGCGTGGTGGACCTGGGCAAATTCTCGCTGGACAACATGGAGGAAATAGCGCTCTACAACGGCCAGAAAAGCAGCATCTTCCAACCGGCAAAAGACTATGGCTCCTCAGGCTCCATCTATCTCACCACCCTAAAGCCCCGTTTCGAAGAAGGCGAAAGAAGACACCTGAGAGGAACGTTTAAGACCGGCTCCTTTGGCCTCGTCAACCCTTCCGTGCTATGGCAGGAGAAAATCAGCAGCCGCGTGTCGGCCACTTTCAGCGGTGAGTGGACCAACGCCAATGGCCAGTATAAATTCCGCTACCGGAAAACCGACAAACAAAACCCTGCCGCGGGATATGATACCACGGCCATCCGCAAAAACGGCGATATCAACGCTTTCCGCCTCGAAGGCAGCCTGCACGGTGTCATGAACGGTGGTGAATGGAACTCCAAAATCTACTTTTACGATTCAGAACGCGGCCTGCCCGGCTATATGGCCAACAACCTGTTTGTACATGTGGACCGCCAATGGGACCGGAACTTCTTTGCACAGTCATCCTGGCGCAAAGACATCTCGCCCAGGTACAGCCTGATGTTCAACGGTAAATACGCCTACGACTATACGCATTACCTCGCCCCGGATACTGCCTACTTTGCGGAGAACCGCTACTATCAGCAGGAAGTATACCTGTCGGTCGCCAATCAGTTTGCGGTGACCAACTGGTGGAACGTAGGACTGTCAGGGGATTTTCAATGGAACAAACTGGACGCGGACCTCAAAGGCTTCTCCTATCCGCAGCGCTTCACCACCCTGGTGGCATTGGCCACGTCCGTCAACTTCCAGCGTTTCAGCGCGCAGGCCAGTCTGCTGAACACCAACATGAACGAACAGGTAAAACGCAATGCAGCCTCGCCTTTCCGGCAGGAGCTGACACCGGCGGTTTTTGTATCGTGGCAGCCGGTAGCGAAAATACCCGTCACCTGGAGGAGCTTCTACAAGCGCATTTTCAGAATGCCCACGTTTAATGATCTCTATTACACGGAAATAGGCAACTCCAACCTGAAACCGGAATTCACCACGCAATACAATACAGGCCTCACCTGGAACCAGTCCTTCCACGGAAGCATATTGCAGGAACTGGGCGTAGAAGCAGATGCCTACTACAATGAAGTGACCGACAAAATCGTGGCGGTGCCTGGCTCCAGCCAGTTCCGCTGGACCATGATGAACCTCGGCTTTGTGAAGATCAAAGGCGTGGACGTTAAGGCAAAGGCAGCATGGCAGTTGCTGCATGACCTGCAAGTGACTACCAGGGCCACTTATACCTTCCAGGAAGCGCGTGATTATACTGATAAATCAGACTCGTTCTACGGAGATCAGATAGCCTACGTTCCCCGGCACAGCGGTTCGCTGATCATAGGCGGCCTGTACAAGGCCTGGGACCTGAACTACAGCTTTATCTACACCGGCGAACGGTACAATGCGAAAGCCAATATACCGGCCAACTACACGCTGCCCTGGTATACCAGCGACCTCGCGCTGGCGTATACACGTACTGTCAATAAAACCCGCTTCCGGCTTACCGCACAGGTGAATAACCTGATGAACCAATACTATGACGTGGTGATCAACTACCCGATGCCGGGAAGAAACTACAAATTTATTCTCTCTGTAAATATTTAAAAGATGATTAAACAACTACGTTTTATCAGAATAGTTGTAGTAATGACCATGCTGGCCATGGCCGGTTGCCGTAACGGCGACTATATCGTGCCTCCGGTAGTAACACCTGTGGACACACCGGTAACGCACGCCACCTACAAAGGGTTTTATCTTCTCAACGAAGGAAACATGGGCAGCAACAAATGTACCCTCGATTTCTACGACTTCACGACGGGAACGTACAATAAAAACATCTACGCCACCGTGAACCCTAACGTGGTGAAAGAACTGGGCGATGTGGGCAACGATATCAAAATATACGGCAGTAAGTTGTACGCCGTCATCAACGTGTCCAACAAGGTAGAGGTGCTGGAAGCTGCTACTGCAAAGCGTATAAAGCAGGTAGATCTGCTTAACTGCCGTTACATGGCGTTTGCTAACGGGAAAGCCTATATCAGTTCATACGCAGGCCCTGTAGTAATAGACCCGCGTTCGCCGCTGGGTATTGTGGCCGAAGTGGATACCGCCACCCTGGAAATTACCCGCAAGGTGGAAGTCGGCTACCAGCCTGAAGAAATGGCCGTAATAGGCAACAAGCTGTATGTGGCCAATTCCGGTGGCTACCGTCCGCCGGACTATGACAGCACCATATCCGTGATAGATCTGGCCACCTTTAAAGAGATAAAAAAAATCCATGTGGATATTAACCTGCACCGGCTGAAAGCTGACAGCGATGGCGATTTGTATGTGACCAGCAGGGGAGACTACTATAACCGGCCCTCTGCCCTGTATGTGGTGGACACCAAAACCGACGAGGTAAAAAAGCGTATCGCCATTGCGGCCAGCAATCTTTGCATTGCAGGGGATACCGCTTACCTGTATGGCTCCGAGTACAGCTATAATACCGCTTCCTGGAAAATCAACTATGCCATGGTGAATGTGAAAACGGAAACATTGCTGCCGGGCAATTTTATTACTGACGGCACAGAGAAGAACATCAAAATGCCTTATGGTATCATGGTAGATCCTGAAACCCGGGATATTTATGTAACTGATGCCCGTGATTATGTGTCTCCCGGCACATTGTATTGTTTCGATAAAACAGGTAAAAAGCGATGGTCAGTGATTACCGGTGATATCCCTGCACACTTTGTCTTCCTTCCTAAAAAACTATAAAACTATAAAACTCAACCATTATGAAATATAAACTTTTACCTGTCACTGTACTGGCGGTACTCCTGGCCGGCAGCTGTTCCAAATCTGACGATACGCCTTCCACGAAGCCGGACGTGTCTGTCAACGTCCCGCCGGGCGGCGTAACGACCGCCAACATGAAACTGGTGCGTGTATCCGCCACCGTAAAGAATGAAAGCGCCTCCACTTCCTTCCTGTGGAAACTGGGCAATGACACGATCGCTACCACAAAGGAGCTGGTGTATGCTTTCCCCAAAGAAGGCGATTACACCCTCACTTTCGTTGCCAAAAACAGTGTTGGCGAAGAGCGTGTAAACGTTCCCGTTAAAGTGACTGCCGGCAAGTATGTGAATGGAGTTGCCCGTGTGTTTGACTACTTCCCGGCACCCGGCCAGTTTGTGCATGACCTGCCAAAATGGGAGGCCGGCGATGACCAGGCTAAGATGACGGCTAAGGCAGAAGAATCGCTGAAGAACGGTACCATGATACACCTTGGCGGCTTCGGCGGTTATGTGGTAATGGGATTTGACCATACTATTGTGAACGTTCCGGACTCTTTCAGTTTTACCGTGCTGGGCAATGCTTTTGCCAACTGGTCTGAAGCGGGTATCATCGAAGTGGCTTATGATGCCAATGGCAACGGATTGCCGGATGATCAATGGTATGAAATTGCCGGTTCTGAATACAAGAGCCCTAAAACCATCCACAACTATAGCATCACTTATTACAAACCGGACGAGAATAAAACGAAGACTCCTAATAAAGACTACGCTTATCTCACTGATACCACTTATATCCGCTGGAAAGACAATCAGGGCAAATCCGGTTATCTCTCCCGTAACCAGTTCCACGCGCAGCCTTATTACCCGCAGTGGAAAGGCGACAGTATCACGTTTACGGGTACACGCCTTACTGATGAAGGTGTGAAAGACCAGTCCGGAAAAGGCAGCTTCTATGTAAGCATGGCGTTCCCTTTCGGTTATGCTGACAACTGGGCCAACAGTAATCCGGACGCGCGCATCAAAATCAGCTGGGCGGTGGACAAGAATGGCAATGCTGTTCGGCTGCCAGGCGTGGACTTTATCCGGGTGTATACCGGTCTGCGTGCAGAAGGTGGCTGGCTCGGTGAAATTTCCACTGAGGTCACAGGCGTGACTGATCTTAATTTATAATCAATTTTTTAAATAAATATTGAAGAAGGCGTCTCAATTATTTTTGAGACGCCTTCTGTTTTGGAATATGGTTGAATTACTACCATAATTTCCATTTCACTACGTCTGTATCCATGAACCATCCTCCGTTAGAAGAGGTTGTCCGGTATCGTCCGGTGCCATAGGCGGTAAGTAACGTACCGTCCGGCAGCTGTATGGTGGACGTAGACTGACAGGAACGGAAGAAGTAGTAGGGGTTGGTTAAAGGGAGATTGCCCTTCCATCTTGAAATAACATATCTTTTATCAATATTCCAGGTTGCTCCATTGTCTGTGCTTACTACGGCTTCGATGCCATAATAGGGATAACCATCAGGCGAGTTGCAGAAATTGTCATCTGTTCCACATCGTGCACCACCAACACGGACCGCATATGTCATCAGTAAAGTGTGCTGATCGTTCAACAATATGACTGAGGCATGGTGCCTGCCATACGAAAACAGTACCTGAGGATTGGACCAGGTAGCCCCCTGGTCTTTTGAAATTGAAACGGCCAACCCACTATAGTTATCGTAGTTTACCTGGTGATCGTTATAATTAAACTGTGACGGGTCCGTATCTTTCCTTAACGCGGCTACCCAGTCGCCATTGCCGGCAACCACGAGGCTGACTTCATTGTAGCCTTTCCAGTTAGTGACAGCCCTGGGTACGCTCCAAGTAGCACCCTGGTCGGTGGAAGACCGGATAAAGGGCTGTGAAAAATAATTAACATTCTGCCCAAAAGGGGTATTGTTCTGACTATATCCGGTTTCGGTTATTTGCTGTGTCCCGCCATTGTTGGTTACCAGTACCGGGTTCCAGGCATAGATGGACGTGGTTGATGTCGGAGGAGTACCGGTGGAGACCCAGGAGACACCGTAATTGGTGCTTTTATAGAACAGGTGGTTAAAATCTTCTTCAAAAGAATATAATACGCCATTACCAGCATAGGTCAAACCTATCGGCTTGCCTATCGGGAACTGTGACCTGCCGCTCCAGCTTGCGCCCTGGTCTGTACTGGACACCAGCACCCGCTGACTGCTGTTAACACCGTTGGGCACAGCAGGGAAGGAGAGCAGTTGCATCAATAGTTTATTTTGCTCCGGCATGTATACGAGGTAAGGTTGCTGGATGTCATCATTGTTCCACGCATTACCACCGAGATGCTGCAACTCCGCAGGTTTAATGGCAGTAGAATCGACTTTCCATACCGCATGATTGTAGGACCATAAGGTGGCCTGGCCGGTGGTATCTTTTACAGCCAGCAGGTCATATCGTTTATCACCGGAGAAATCAGTGCCGTTAAATTCTCCCAGGCAAAAGGTGTGGCCGGAGTAATTGCCCTGGCCTTCCATCATGGCGGCAGCAACGCCGAAACTACTGCCAGTGCTGTTCCACATCACGGCGCGACCATATTGTGGTGTAACGGCCACCAGGTCGCTCCGGCCATCGCCGGTCATATCGGCCGCCATAAAATTATAGCCGGTGTAGTTGCCCTGGTTCTCCATCCATGAAGCGGCCGTCCCCAAACTGCTGCCGGTGCTGTTCCATATGACTGCCCGGCCAGGTTGGGGTATGACTGCTACCAGATCGCTCTTTCCGTCTCCGGTCATATCAGCGGCCAAAAACGTATAACCGGTATAGTTACCCTGGTTGTCTGTCCATACCGCGGCAGCTCCCATCCCGTTACCTGTACTGGGCCAGATAATGGTGCGGCCGGTGGCCGGCGTAACGGCCAGCAGATCGGCTTTTCCATCACCGGTCATATCGGCCGTCAGGAATGTATAGCTGCTAAGATTGCCCTGGTTCTGCATTAGGGGAGCCACTGATGGAAAACCACTGCCACTGCTTCTCCAGATCACCGCTTTCCCTAGCTGTGGCTCAACAGCTATCAGATCGGCTTTCCCGTCACCAGACATATCAGACACCATAAAATTATATCCGCTATAATTGCCCTGGTTCTCCATCCAGGCTACAGGAGCACCGAAAACATAACCTTTATTTTCCCATACAACGGCGCGGCCAAATTGTGGCGTAACAGCGATGAGATCGGCCCGTCCGTCGCCCGTTACATCACCTGTAAGAAAATTGTACCCGGTAAAGTTACCCTGTCTCTCCTGCATGATTTTGCTTTCAAATAACAGGTTGTTGATGGGCGTACCCTGTAACAGTAAAGCCCCCATTGTTTTTTCGCCTGCGTCGAGGGGGGATAGTTTTTTTTCGGGTTTAGTGCAGGAAAAGAGGAGGAAGGCCATCAGCAACTGGATGGCAGGACAGGTTTTTTCAAATAGTTTTTTCATAAAATAAGGGTTTGAAGAACAACAATTAATTCGGTTAAGATATGCTTGCCAAAATATAGTTATTCCCTAAAATATTGCAGGGTTTTTGAAGCTTGACTAATTCAGTGGCGGGTAAAGACGAGAATCCGGGAACCTGCCACGGGCCGCGGATCCAGCGTGGTTTTCAGCCACTTCATTTTTTGCGCTTTATTTTATTGGATATAAGCGGAAGTTAACGTACGTTTGTAAGGCAACTGGTTGTTCTGTTCATGCAGAACATTAAAAGGGAATCCGGTGTAAAACCGGAGCTATCCCCGTAGCTGTAATCCTGCCTGCCGGCTTATAACCGGCAATGTTTTTCCGGAGTTTGCTCCATACCACTGTCTGCGATTGCGGATGGGAAGGTTTCCGGAAAAGCAGGAGAGCCAGAAGACCTGCCAGCTGTGATCACCATTCGTCGCTTTCGGGTGAAAGGCTGTAGAATGTAGGCCTGCCGGCTTTATATTCGCGTATTTGTTTTTTTTTGTTTCACCTGCGTGCGGGTACGGGAAAGAAAACCTGTACTATTTTTTCAGGCTGTGAAAAGCAGCTATTGTAGCAAATTGTTTTTGAGTGAAAAACAAAATGGATAACCCTTGCCTCCTATGAACGACCGGATGCCCTATGATGCTCATTTTTTATTTAGCATAACCACAATTTGTAAACTATGAAATCAATCAAGTGTTTGGCCCTGGCGGCCTCGCTGTTAATCCTGTTTGCCGCCTGTAAAAAAGAAAACACCGATTCCGGGTTAGGACTGATAACCAAAGAAAACGCCAATGCGGTGCATACCGGTGCAACCCTCCTCGGCAAATATCAAAACGGCTTCCTGATGGTACATGAAGGGCAGTACGGTGTCAACAATGGTGATCTGTGGTACTATAGCTATGACAGCAACAAAGTAGCGAAAGACATCTACAAAGCGGAGAACCCCGGTAAAAACCTGGGCCCTACTACTTCCACTCTGCAGTTTGCCACTATCTACAATGGCAAGGTGTATATGGTCGCAAAAGTGGGAGGCCCGCTGGTGGCCACTGATGCCAATTCCCTGGTGGAAACCGGCAGGATTGCCAACCTGCCTCAAAGCGAAGGTTATGCCTTCGTAGGCGTAGATGCCAGCAGAGGGCTGCTGAGCGCGGTGGACGGTGTTTATCGCATCAGTCTCTCCGGACCATCGCTGGGCGCCAAAGTAGCAGGCATTAGCGGCCCTGCGGGCGATATGCTGCTGGCTGGCAACTATGTGTTTGTGATGACCAAAGACGATGGGGTAGTGGCACTGAACGTATCCGACTACAGCATCGCGAAAAAATTTGGTATCGGCGACGCAGGCTTTGCCCGGACCAATGACGGCACTGTCTGGGTAGCCGGTAAAGATTCACTGGTGGCCATTAACCCGGCTTCGTTGGCGGTGTCCCGCGTGAAACTGCCTTTTGCCACTACGAATCCATGGGCTTATCTGTCCTGGCGCTCCGGTTCCCTGACATCTGACGGATCATCCGTGTTTATTGCTGCCCGTCAGTCCACTGCCGGTATTGGCGGCAACATCGAATATGGCGGCACCCAGTTGTACCGTTATGTTCCGGGTAATCCCGCGTCGCTGTCAGCGCCTTTCCTGACAGTGCCTTCCGGTCAATATTTCTACGGTTCTGCCGTACGCTATAACGCCACGCGCAACGAGCTGCTGGTGATCACGCTCACAGACCAGTTTGGCGCCAGCAACGATAACCGTTGGTTGATGTATGACGCCAATACCGCCGCGTTGAAAGAAACAGTGCGGTATACAGGTTATTATTTCCCGGCCCTGCCAGTATTTTATTGATCATGTTCCTTCTTTCCCTCCAACCTTAAATAGATAATATGAAGATTTCCTATTTGCCAGCTATCGCACTGGCCACCCTTTTTTTCTCGTCTTCCTGCCGTAAAGAGGCTTTAACCGGCACGCTGAACAGCCCTGAAACAGCACGTGCCGGTATCGTCAGCAATGTGGCTGTCAGGCAGGCCACGCTGACCAGTAGCCCGTTTATCAGTACCGTATATGCGTACATGCCGGCGCCGGGTCAGTACATCAATGAGTCTGGCCTGGGTTCTGCCACTGCTGCGCAGGCATTGGTGGGCAGCACCACTAACATGGTATCGCTGGGCGGCTATGGTGGCTACATTGTTTTTGGGTTTGACCATTCCGTAGTGAACGGGACCGGGGCAGACCTTGGCATATATGGCAATCCGTCCGGCCCTGCCTATCAATGGTCTGAGCCGGGGATTGTGATGGTAAGCCAGGACGTTAATGCCAACGGTATTCCTGATGATCCCTGGTATGAACTGGCCGGCAGCGAATACAATGCGTCCGGTACTGTCAAAAATTACCGGATCACCTATTACAATCCGCATGCTGCCGGAACAAATGTAAACTGGACCGATAACCTGGGCAACAGCGGATATGTGCAGGCAAATGCCTTTCATTCCGCCAACAACTACTATCCGGCCACGGCGCCCAACCAGGACTCTGTTACCTTTACGGGCACGAGACTGGTGAATACGCTGGTATCGGGAGGAATACTCACCAATCTTGCTTTTGCATGGGGATACACCGACAGCTATTCCAGTGAGTATCCCACTTTGGGATACAACACCGTGGATATTGCCAATGCAGTCAATGCGAGCGGTCAACCGGTAACGCTCAACGCCATTGATTTTGTGAAAGTGTATACCGGCCAGAACTGCAATGCTGGCGCCATGTTAGGGGAGATCTCCACCGAAGTGAGAGGAGCGCGGGACCTTCACCTGTAAAAAACAAACCTCCGCTTTTGTCATAAACGGTAAAACCTTCGCTTTTATCACAACGATAAAACCTTCGCTTTTATCGCAGCGGTAAAATCACCGCTTTTATCTAAACGTAGCCCAGGGCTTCAGCCCTGGGACCTTAATAATTCATCGATGAATGCCGCTTGTTGCGGATTGATCATTTTTTTAGCTGTATCGGCGTCAAACCAGCCGGCTTTGTCAATTTCCGGGAACTGTTTCTTTTTGCCGGAATGCGGCGGCCATTCTATCTCGAATAAATTGCTCACGATGGCCTGGTGGTCCAGGTCGCCTTCGGTGGCCCAGCAGAGCACTTGTTTGCCTCCTTTCTGGGTGATAGGTTGCAGGGGGATAAATGTTCCTCCCGGCCGGTAGCCGGTTTCTTCTTCAAACTCACGGATAGCTGCCTGCAATGGGGCTTCTCCCGGTGCTATTTCTCCTTTGGGTATGCTCCACCATCCGGCGTCTTTTTTGGCAAAGAAGGGGCCGCCGGGATGTACCAGGAAGTAGTTTGTTATGCCTTTGTGCTTTCGGTAGAGCAGGATGCCTGCACTTTGTTTCATATCATGGTGGTATGCATGAATGGAAGGTCGTCGATGGAGGCCTTACTGTCGGGAAGTCTCGTGATATTTGATGCCGGCGATTTTCTCCTGCATCCGCTGCAGTCTTTCTGCCAGTGGGAAGTCGCCGTTGATTTCCAGTACCGGTATTTTCAGTTGCGCGATCCATTCTTTGTGGAGGGTGAGGCTTCTGCTGGGGAAACCGGGCTCGTCGTACCGGGATGCCCAGGCAATGAATTCGGCGTTGTGTTTTTTGAGCCAGGGATCGGAGTCCAACAGGGAGCCATAGCGTTGTTTTTCCCGCAGTATAAGCCGCTGCATCCTGATTTCAGGGGGCAGCCACAGGAAAACGGCCAGGTCAAACAGTCCGGCCATGGCCGGGTCCCATTTGAAAATAGAGCCTGCCACCACCACTTTATGATGACTGTTAAGGTCTTCGAGGAACAGTTTGTTCCTTTCTGCCGGGTCGCGCCTGGATTCGTATGGCCGTTCGGTTTTGAGCCAGTAATAGTTGTCCGCTTCGAGATGCAGGTAGCCGTTTTCTCTGGCAAAAGCTTTGGCCAGGGTGCTGGTGCCGGCACCGGAAGCTCCGAAAATAATGATCTTCATTTTTGCTGGATATTCTTTGGGTGTTACAATCGGGTATAACAAATATACTCATATCTTTTTTTTATTCATGGCGGGTATCATGATAAGCTGGCGAAAAATAAAATGGCGAGGTTATTGCCTCGCCAGGTTGCTCCATTAATGAAGCGAGTAGGATTAACAATTCGGGGGGTAATTCAACAGTCAAAAAAATTCATGACAATCTTAACACAAAATCAATATCTTTTGAGGGTCAACAGGCAGGGCCAGTACAGGCATGGACCTGGATAATCCGGTCCATGCGCCGTAGCTGTATCCCCGGGGGACATTGCATCAATGAGGATGGGGCTTTTTCTAACAAACTTTTCCTCGGTTTTTAACACATTCCTTTATCTCAACTTTTGGGCTGTAACCACTCCTGGTCAAGGTCTCCGGTTCTTGCCTCCTTGCCGGACCATTAACCGGGTGAATTCGCTGGACAAAAGGCCTCTTCAGCGGTTTTTCCTGCAGATCCATTTCGTATGGTTTACGGACGCAAAATTACCAGTACGTTCATAATCAGTCAACTGCGTAATTACGCAGGTTGTGATATTATTTTTACATTTATGACAAAAAACGAATGGATCCGGATAAGTTGGGGCATTATTCCAAAACATTTATTACAGACGTACCGGCTGACCTGAACAGCCCGGAAGCACAGCATTTTAAGACGATCATCCGGCGGTTTCCGGATGAAGCGGTATATATCTATTCGTTCAAAGAAAACCGTATGTTATACGCCGATGGCTGGGAACCGCTGCTCGGATACCGGGATGATGAAATGACCATGATGACATTCGTTAACATTACGGCGCCGGAGTATGCTCCCTTTTCCAATGAGCTGAACGATAAGGCGCTGATGTTCCTGCACAACAAAACAAAGGACCTCGAACAATATAGTTTTACCATTGAGCTGAAAAAGATCCATAAAGACGGCACGCATGTGCCACTGATCACCAAAGTGGGGGTATTTGCTTCCGAAGAAGGAAGGGTAACGGCCATCATCGGCCATTCCCAGAAGAATGAAAGCATACAGCTGGGCAATGTAATGCGCTACGCGGCCTATGGCCCGGAAAAATCGACTTTCGAGGAAGACCTCAATAAACAACTGTTCCGGCACTACGCTATTTCGGAAAAGGAAAAAGAAGCCTTGTCGCTGGTGGCGGAAGGGTTTTCCTTTAAAGAGATCGCCGCGCGGTTTGGGGTGTCACAGTCGGCCATTGAAAAAAGGATCATCCCGATGTACAAGCGCTTTGAGGTGAAGAGCCTCACCCATCTGATCAGCTTTGCATACGCAAATCATATTCTGCCTTAACAGGCGCCTGGCTATATAACTGGAGATTGAGAGACAGCAGTTTCTCTTTCTCCACGCCGATACCTGTCAGCATATCCTGCCATCTCTCCGACAGTTTCCTGGAAGCATCATCATCTCCCAAAACCCAGATCACATTGGTCTGACGGAGCACCGTGCGGTTAATATCGTTGGTGGAGAAGGTATCGACAAAGCTGAGGAATCTTTCAGGCGTAATAATATCTTCCTTGATAGGGTCTCCCGGATTAATATCATCAATGACAAGAATGGAAGCTTTGCGCCAGGTCCATAATACGTTGGCCGCGCTGTCATCGTCATGTTCAAAGAACATGCAGTACAGTTTCATGGCTGAGGTATATACCGCAGACTGGTGGCGGATGGACAGCTCCGTGGCGATGGCCACGCTCAGGCTCGTTTTACCGCTGCGTTTAGGGCCGAAGAGGAACAGGTGCATGCCTTGCTCTTCGTTGTCGAGGAAACGGCGCACCAGCGCGATGTCTTCATCGGGAATATGTTCTGTGCTCCACTGGCTCAGCCTGAACTGGAAAGGATAGGAGGGCGCCTGCAGGTACATTTTGGTGAGATACCAGTAGTAAGCCGGGTAGAGCACCAGTACAGTCAGTATCAACAGGGCAACGAGCGCCGTTGTCGTATAGGCGCAAAGGATAGAAGCCATTAATGCGCCGCACCAGAAATATATCAGGTCGGTGATGGTGTCGAAAGCGATATTGCCCCATGCCGGCTGGAAGATATAGGTGCTTCTGGATTTGCGGGACAGCAGGGGCCCGAGGAAATTAAAAATTTCGAACGTCAGCCAGAAGAGGCTTACGGCCAGTGCAGCGTACAGGGATGCCCGTTGTTCGCTGAAATGCCGCTTCAGGATAAGATAACCTACAAAAGTAGGGATGAAGCCGAGGGAGAAATGGCCAAACTGATTGGCCAGCCAGGTATAAGTCAGCGTAACTCCGCGGTAGGAGTCCTTGCCGATCAGGTCTGCTTTGAGTTGGCGCACGATGTCTTTGCCGGTGATCACTTTTTTCATGAGTAGCCTTGGGTATTAGGGGACCGCATTGGAAGGGCAAATATAATATGTTCCGGGAAAATGAATCTTTGAAAGAATACTGTAGCTTTGGTTCCCTATGGCAAAAAAATATAGTCAGCTCAGGGCCGGTCTGGTGATGGCCCGCGCCAGCCTGATTGCTACCCTGCGTAGCCCTACTTCGGTTGTATTCGCCCTATTGTTTCCCATCATTTTTGTGACGGTGTTCGGTGCAATGGTTGATAACACAGCGGTGAAAATCCCTGTGGCCATCGCTCCCGGCAGTGATACCAGCAGCCCGGTATACCGGGCTGTAAAAGATATCAGCATCTTCAGCCTGTCAAAAGAAACAGATTCGCTGGCACAGCTCAACGCCCTGAAAAAGGGACGGATAGCCGGCATCATCCGCATACCTTCACCGGTGATGACCACCCCGGTGCCGCAGTATGGCCTTACCTTGCTCAGCTCCGGTGCGGTAGCCGATAAAAGACCGCTGGTACAGGCGGCGTTGCAGGAGGTGACCGGCCGTATCAACCAACAGGTGCTACAAGGGCAACCGGTGGCTGCAAAGCTGGACGTGGTCACTATTCCCGGCCGTGTATACCGGCAGATCGATTTTATCCTTCCCGGCCAGCTGGGCTTTTCTTTGCTGATGGCAGGCGTGTTCGGCTCTGCTTTCCTGTTGTTCAGCCTGCGGCATACGCTGGTGCTGAAGCGTATTTTTGTGACGCCCGTTAGCCGCGCTTCACTGCTGTTTGGTGAAATGATGAGCCGCCTGGTGTTCCAGATCATCTGTTTTATCATCATCACGGCGCTGGGTTACTTCGCATTCGATTTCACCCTGGTCAACGGTATCCTTACTTTCCTGGAAATGTTGCTGCTCTCTGTATTCGGCCTGGTGATCTTCACCGGCATCGGCTTTATGATCAGCGGCGTTATCCGCAACGAAAGTTCTATTGCGCCGGTGGCCAATACCATCACGGTGCCGCAGATATTGTTGTGCGGCCTCTTTTTCCCGGTAGAGAACTATCCCGTATGGCTGCGCACTTTCTGCGAATACCTGCCGCTTACTTTCTTCGTGGACGGCCTTCGGAAGATCGCCTTTGAAGGCGCTCATATCTGGCAGGTGCCGGTGCAACTGGGCGGACTGACCGTATGGGCCGCTATTATTGCGGTGCTGTCTGTGAAGATGTTTAAATGGGAATAAAGCTGTTAATTGACTTCCAGCTCATTCATCGACGGTAGTTTTGGAAACGGCGCATGTGGCTCCCGCTGATACCAGAACACCACGCTGCTGATATCAGACTGTTGTGGCAGGTAACGGCCGCCGCTGCGCCAGCCAAGGTCCTGTATGGTCACCTTCATTTCTTTTTCAAAACGGATGGGGTCCATGATATGCCAGCGGTACAACCCGAAACGTTGCTGCGATTTATACAGTCCGTCCGGACGGATGACCTGTGGCAGCCCGGCATAGGGCGTTGAGAACTCCTGGTACTTCCCTTTGAGGTCAAAATTGTAGGAGCCGCAGAAATAGTCTTCTGTGCCGGTACCGCAGATGGTGGGATATTTGCCGTCGCCGTCCATAAAGAACTTGATCTCCCCTTCTCCCCACCAGCCGTTGTTGTTCACGCCCCAGGCAAGATAAGTTCCTACATACTGCCCTTTGCCACGGATGCCGTCTACCAGGGTGTAGCTGGCGTCTTTTACCGGATTGCTGCGCCGGAACTGTGCATGGAAATAGCCGGCATCTTCAGGAACGGTGGTCAGCGTATAGTCGATCTGGTAATACAGCGTCATTTTTTCGGTATTGATATTTTCCATGGTGATCCGGCATTTTTTGCGGAAGGGCATGGACCAGTAGCAGTTGAAAGCGCTGCCTGGATTGACACATACCGCGAGGGAATTGAGATGGGCGTATTCGCCCCATCCCATGCCAAAAAAGTCACCTACCGGCACTTCCACGGAAGGGGTGGTTTCATCGTCCCAATAGAAGCGGAGAATGGAATAGCGCCAGTTGCCGGTGGGTGTCATCCAGATGTGCTGGATGGCGCCGGGACCGTTGATTTCAGCCAGCGTAACGGTTTTGCCGGGCTCTATGAAGATATAGGGATTTACCTTCCAGCCTTGTCCCAGTTCCCGGGCAGCATGACGTGCATTGCCCTGCTCCAGGGTGGCCATGCCGCCTTTGCCGGCTTCACCGGTGAAGTTCTCCGGGCTGATGGACCGTGTTTTGGCATCTGACAGGCGGGAGAGATTGCCCATGTTCATGTCCAGGCCGTTGAAGGGTTGTTGGGCGTAGGCCGACAGCTGTATACAGGCTGCAGCCAGCAGAAAGAAGAATTTTTTCATGTCGTGGAATTTAGGATTTTGCAGCAGTCTGATTAAAAGTAAGGTTAAACGTTTTAGTATGCAAGCACTGCCCGGATTTTTTTATGGATGGTATGCAATACCTTTGCCGCCTTGCCGTTAACATGACGAAACTGAACGACCGTATGTACCGTATTGCTTTACACAGCATGCTGTGGTTACTGTTGGTGATGACCACTGCCTGTAATATAAAAACAGACCTTTATCAGCATTACTGGACCATGGATGTGAACAGTTATATGAACTACAGGGACCATGTGGTCAGCCGTGAGCCGTTTACATCACTGCCCAGTAAAATGATTGACAAGGTGCGTGATTTCCGTTATGGAGACTTGCTGTTTACGGGAGATGCACATGATACGTTGCGTTCGCCCAACGGCTGGGGCAAAAGCATTTCTTTTTTGTATGATGATGAAGCCCGTACCAGTAAAGCAGGTGTGGAAATGGAGGAAACGAACCTTGCCGCCAGTCCGCGTAACGCAGCGATAGTGAAGCAACTGACGGTACTACTGGGTACTAACGTTGACCGATATACGGACGGGAAAGACAGTGTATACATCTGGACCGGCAAACCGGCTGACGGGCAGGCGGTCGTACTCTCTCAAAGCCATGGTGGCAGCCCCTCCGCTGGTTATGTTACTACCCGCCTGTTTATGATCAGGCAATCGGCCGTTATCCCGGCCACTCATACCACCGCATTTGATAGGATGGTCAATGCCCTGAAAGGAAACAAATACGCTGTCAACGGTGCGCGATAAACACCGGCACCTGATGTGCGCGCAGCGTATCTTCCACAAAGCTGCGCCGGAATATTCTCGATAACAGGGAACGGCCGTAGGCACCACTCACTACGATAGGGTTGGGGATATCACTCAGCCAGGTGCTGAAATATTTTTCCGGGATGGTATTAATGGCTGTTGTGGTCACATTGGGAAAATGCTGCTGCACCAGTTCCTGTATGCCCGATGCATCCGGAAGCGGGGCATCGTGGGCATTGCCATACAGTAACATGGTTTTCAGCTCGCACAATTTTGGGAACAGCGCTGCAAAACTCTTAATGGCAAACACGGAAGAGGCGCTGCCGTCGTAGGTAAGGATCACGCTTTCCGGAAAGGCGGCATTTTCAGGTACTGCTATCAGCGGGCATGCCGACTGGTGCAGGGCGCTGCCCAGGAAACCACCAGGGCCATATAACAAATCGGCATAAAATTTTTCACTGCTGAGCAGCAGCAGGTCAGCAAAAAGAGATTCTTTCCGCAGCACTTTCAACGCATCCTCCTTCATATCATGATGCTCGATATGATGGATATTATATTGATCGCACAAGTCCTGGAAGGTCTGCAGGCTTTGCTGGATGGAACTGGCTGCATAATTTTCAGTCAGTGGGATGAACACCGACGTATAATTGATATCTTCCGAGAAATCAAGTTCCGGTAAAAAGACCCCGCATAAAGTGATAGCTTCCATTTCGTTGATTGTCCGGGCAAACCGGAATGCCCCTTCAGGGAAATGACCATCATCGATGGCCAACAGTATCTTTTTCATCTGGCATCATTTATAATACACTGAAAAATAACCTGTATCAAAGGTCGTATGCCTGTGGGCCGAAGGCAATGACGGATATCATTGAGGGGGCTGATTCCAGTCATAAATCAGGAGATGCTGCTGTTCTAATTTGTGCCGGATTACTATAAACAACGGACGATGAAGGACAAGTTGGAGGAGCTGCGGACACAGCATGATTCACGTAAATACCTGCTAAAGGTCCTGGAAGATGAGAATATTCATTTTAAGCTGAAGCTGGCCCGGATTTTATCGACAGATTTTGACCACAGGGAGTTGGGCCGGCTGGAGTATTTCCAGAGCCGGTTTCTGAAAATGGACGAGCAGATTGCCCTGCTGCGGCATGAAATCAGTGAACAGCAGGGCAAGCTGGCATTGGTGCATACCCCGGCGGGCCTCAAAGAAGCCACCATCTCGGAACTGATGATGGAAAGGCGGTTTACCATGGTGCAACAGCATTTTGATATGCTGAATACTGACTTCAGCCATTATGTGAGGCAGGCTTTCCCGTTGGTTTAAGCGAGGATGCCGGCCAGTTTTTTTTCATTCAAGATCACCACGGCCCCTTCTTTTATTTCGATCAGTTGTTCATCCCGGAAATCGCTCAGCGTGCGGATCAGTGACTCGGTGGCGGTACCAGCAATGTTGGCCAGATTCTCCCGGCTGATATTGATCACCAGGGGCGTGCCTTTGGGCGGATTATATTTTTTGAGCAGGTTCAACAATGCCTCCGCCACTTTTTTACGCAGGGAGTTATATGCCAGTCCCAACAGCTGCTGTTCTTTGTCGCTGATATTTTTAGCCAGCATTTTAATAAGTTGGGAAGCCACTTCATGGTTGTTGTTCAACAACTCCTGAAAATCGCTGGCCGGGATAACGGCGATCTCACTTTCTTCCATGGCCACTGCTGTGTCTTTATACAGCGAGCCTTCCAGCAAAGCATTATAACCGAGGAAATCACCTTCTGTATAGATATCCAGTACCAGTTCTTTGCCCTGGTCGTTGCTCTTGCAGGTTTTTACCTTTCCTTTCTGTACGTAGAAGAGGCGGGTAGGGTGGTTGCCTTCCGTATAGATCACTTGTTTTTTGCGGTATTTGTCGATGTTGCGGCCTTCGGCCAGTGCTGCCATCGAGCCTTTTCCGGTAGCCTCCAGCATCAGCTGGTTCATACCTTCCAGGTTGGGCGGGAATTCTTTTTGACGGATGGCGGCCTTCCGAAGCCTGTTTTCCACGGTTTCCCACAATTCTGTGCCACTGAAGGGTTTGGTCAGATAGTCGTCTGCGCCCATGCCCATGCCTTTGCGGAAATCGGCCCGCTCGGTTTTGGCGGTAAGGAAGATGAACGGCGTATCTTTAACGGCTTCATGCTGCTGCATGAGGTGTAGTACGCCAAAGCCGTCCAGCACAGGCATCATAATATCACAGATAACGAGGTCGGGCTTATGTTCCAGCAGTTTCTCAAAGCCTGTCATGCCATTCTCTGCGGTCAGTACGTGATAACCGGCAATAGCCAGGATATCTGACGTGTTCTCCCTTAATTCTTCGTTGTCTTCTATTAATAAGATCGTTTTCATATGCTTACGGAATATTTATAGGATCAGCAGGGAAGGTGATGGTGAATACGGTGCCTTTGCCCAGCTCGCTGGCACAGGAGATGGCGCCGTTCATCAGCTCACTGTATTTCTGTACGATGTGCAGTCCAAGGCCGGTGCCCTGTATGTTGCTTACGTTGGTGCCCCGGTAAAAACGCTCATAGAGATGTTGCTGGTCGTCCTGCGACATACCGATGCCATAATCCTTGACCATCAGGGTGAACAGGTTGTCTTCCATGCGGGTAAATAGCTCTATGGTACTGTCGGCAGCGGAGAATTTAATGGCGTTGCCGAGCAGGTTCATCGCAATATGCCGGAGCAGCGAGGTATCCAGCCAGCAAACGTCTTCGCCGGTATGTTCATATTGAATGTTTTGTTTTTCCTTGATGATGCCCTGCATTTCCTGTATGATGGTCTGGAAATAGTCTTTGATCTGGAACATGGAATAACGTGCCTGCAATTTGCCTTCTTCGATTTTACCGACAGAGAGGAAATCATTGAGCGTGTCTGTCAGAAAACTGACGGCGTTCACGATGCGCTGAATGTGTTTGTTGCGTACCGGCTGTTCGCTTTCAGCGGCATAATGTTTTACCAGGAAGGCGGACGACAGGATGGTGCTCAGCGGCGTACGGAATTCATGAGAGGCCATAGACACAAAGCGCGATTTGAGGTCGCCCAGTTCCTTTTCCTTGCTGAGCGCGATAGTCAGGTCTTCTTTGGACGCTTCCAGGTCGGCCAGTGCTTTCACCAGTTGCTGGGTGCGTTCCTCTACCATGCTTTCCAGCTCATTATTGAGTCTTTCGATGCGTTCTTCCGCTTTTTTTCTTTCCGTGATGTTGCTGATATAGGCGATCACAAAATGTCCTTCTTCGTTGGAATAGTGACTCAGGCTTATTTCCACCGGGAACTCGGAGCCATCGCGGCGGACGGCGAAAAGGTCCAGCCCGATGCCCATCGGTCTGCTTTGCGGGGAGGCGTTGTATCTGTCACGGTGGCCAATATGTTTGTCGTGCAGGCGCCGCGGGATGAGTTTCTCTACTTTCTGCCCTGTCAGTTCTTCCCGGCGGTAATCGAACTGGGAGAGGGCGAAGTCATTGATCAGTGTGATATCGCCGTCCTGGTTGGCCACAATAATGCCGATACTGGCGTAGTTGAACAAAGCGCCAAACCGCTGTAATTCCTTGCTGAGCTGCAGTTTATAGCGGCGGTCTGACTGGCTGTCAGTGATTCTGAAGAAACAGTACTGTTCTTTTTTGTGTTTGAGCACCATTTCTTCATAAAGGCTGGTATAGGTTTCGCCTTGCATGTTTTTCCACTGTATTTCCTGCAACAGCGGCTCTTCGGAGGAAAAAGCTGCGCCTTGTACGGCTTTGCCGGTGCCCAGTTTGTTTTGTTCCATTAACAGTTCCAGCGAAGGGAAATCTTCGGTGCCCAACATCCGGATACCAGTATCATTGATGTATTTCAACCGTCCGGAGGCTATTTCCCTGACGGCCACCAGGCCGGGGGTGCGCTCCATAACGGCGGCAAAAATGCTGAGCTGCAAATCGATGTCCAAATCGCTGACATGTAGGTTCATGGCCATGTGTCTTATGAAGAAACCAGGTGAATTGCCGGAAAGTTAAGGATTTATGCGGTGGTGGCAAAGTATATGACCACTATCATCCTCCCTCCTGACTGATCTCATTTCAGAAGGAACGGTGGCGGCGTAATATTGTATCAGCATTTAAAGCTATGGTTATGCAGATCTATATTAGTGAAGAGGCCATTATTTCCGATATACAGGAGCGGTTTCACCAACTGTATCCCCGGCTGAAACTGGAGTTTTTCCGTAAATCAGCCTTACCGGGAGAATGCTGTGATATGAAAGATAAGTTCGCCTCCAATACCCCGATCGAAAAAATCAGGATACTACACAGCTTCGGCTGGCTGGATATCAGCCATTACCGCACGGCACTGGCGGTGGAACATGACCTTAGATGCCTCTTCGGCCTGCATGGACACATATTTCATAAAGCCGGCGGGCTTTGGTTGCAAACCACTACTACCGGCCATCTTACATTGGAAGAATTAAATGCCGGAGATGCGGAGGAAGCTACTGCTTTCCACATGCCGGAAGAACCTGAAAACGAATAATACACTTGTTTATGGAAAAGATATTATTTGTAACAGATGCCGTTTGCATGAGCAAAAGTTGTCTTGACTTTGCCTGCTACCTGGGCAACCTTACCCATTCACGGCTGACCGGCGTATTCCTGGAAAACCAGGCCATGGAGCTGCGCTCTGTGGAAGATATCCGTGAAAAAGGTGTGATTGCGCCTGTGCCGGGCGCCCGCATCGAGCAGCAGAAAGAACTGTACCGCGACGAAAACATCAAACGTTTTCAGCGTCACTGTGAAAACAGCGGGGTAAACTGCTCCATTCATCAGCATACAGGTATTCCTGTTAAAGCGGTACTGAAGGAAAGCAGGTACGCTGACCTCCTGGTGGTGGACGCGTCCACCTCTTTCTCCTGGCGTCCTGAATCGGCGCCCTCCGCATTTGTGAAAGAAATCCTGGAACAGTCTGAATGCCCGGTGATCATCGCGCCGGAAAATTTCGACGGAATAGATGAGATTATATTTACCTACAACGGCAGCCCTGCTGCTATGTATGCCATCAAACAATTCACCTACCTGCTGCCGCAATTGTTCGGGCATAAGGCCACCGTGCTCAGTGTCACGCCCAAAGGTCAACCTGTAAAAGGAGACACGGAAAAACTGGAAGAATGGTTGCATATGCACTACCCCGACAGCTCCCTGCTGGTATTGGAAGATGATAATGTGCAGGCACGGTTGCTGGAACATCTATTTATGAAAGAAAAAGTGATGATCGTCATGGGCGCATTCGGAAGGAACCAGCTGTCCAACCTGTTCGTGCCCAATCCCATGAAGCCGGTCGTGAAGCTGGTCAGCCAGCCTGTTTTCGTCGCCCACCATTAACATTATAAAAAGTTATCACCATGAAAAAGATGATTGCTGCGGTAGATGCCCTGCATTTTTCACCGTCCCAGCTGGCCACCTTCCGCTTTTTTGCCCGGGAACAGGACGCGCGGCTGACGATCATATGCCTGGATAATTTCTCCGCGGAAATGGTTCCTATGACCAGCATGTACCCTGAATGTTATGCGATCAATTACGCTCAGATCACCGCTGAAGGCAGGGCCGCCCTGGAATGGCAGCGTACTACCAATATCCGCAAGCTGGAAGACGCCTGCGCGGAAGGCGCTATCGGTCTCAGGATTGTGGAAACCAACGGGTACCCGGTACAGGAAATCGTAAAGGAAAGCCGGTTTGCAGACCTGTTGCTGCTCAGTGCGGACACCTCCTTTGGCAGTTTGCCCGACACGGTCCCCACCCGCTTTGTAACAGAAACACTGGCCGGTGCGGAATGCCCGGTGATGGTGATGCCCGGTGAATTGTCTGTCATCAGGGAGATTGTATTTTCCTATAACGGCACTTTTTCTTCTACCTATGCTATCCGGACGTTTACAACGCTGTTCCCGGAATGCAGCAACATCCCGGTTAAACTGCTGTATGTGGAAGAAAAGGGACATCATCACATCCCTCATGAAGAGAAAATCATTAACTATTTGTCCCTGCACTATGACCAGGTGACAACGGAAGTGCTGACCGGTGATCCGGCCACTGCTTTTCTGGCCTACCTGATCCGCCGGAACGATTGTATTGTTACCTATGGCGCCTATGGCCGCAGCGGCGTGTCCCGCTTTTTTCACCGCAGCGATGCTGAAAATGTGTTGCGCACAGTGAACATTCCCATTTTTATTACACATCCCTAGCTACTATAACAGAACAGACGAGCGGTATCCGCTGTTATTATTGCAATCATTACCTGATGAGCAACCATAAGACCGGAGGCCTGATGGAGCTTCCACTGGACGACATAAAAAAGGCGATCGGATTTTTGCCTGAAGGGTTATCGGAAGAAGAGGCGGAACGGCGGCGGAACAGGTTTGGATTGAATGAAGTAAAGGAAGAAAAACCACTATCGCCCTGGCGGCGGCTGTGGCGAAGCCTGCAAAACCCGCTGGTGGTCCTGTTGACCATACTGGGACTTATTTCCCTGCTGACCGCCGATGTCCGTTCTGCTATTGTCATCTTTTTGATGGTGATATTAGGCGTGGCTATCCGTTATGTTCAGGAGATGCGGGCAGACAAAGCCGCTGAAAAACTTAAGGCGCTGGTGAGCACGCACGCAACGGTATGCCGCAACGGAACAGACCAGGAAGTGCCGCTGAAAATGCTGGTGCCGGGCGATATCGTCCGCCTCGGTGCCGGAGACATGATACCGGCAGATGTAAGGCTGCTGAATGCCAAAGACCTTTTCCTCAACCAGGCGGTGCTCACCGGTGAATCCCTGCCGGTGGAAAAAACGGCGGTCCCGGGAACTATAGCGGGCGATACGGCCTTCAGTAACAACAACTGTTACCTCGGCACAAACGTGGAAAGCGGTTCTGCTACAGCGCTGGTAGTGCATACCGGGGAAGATACCGATTTTGGAGCCTTGGCGGCGCATATCAACAGCCAGCAGGTAGTGACCAGTTTCGATAAAGGCATCAACAGTTTCACCTGGCTAATGATCCGTTTCATGATAGTGATGGTGCCCGCCGTATTCATCATCAATGGCCTGAGCCGGCATAACTGGCTGGAAGCATTTTTGTTTGCGTTGTCAGTGGCGGTAGGGCTTACGCCTGAAATGTTGCCGATGATCGTGACAGTGAACCTCTCTAAAGGCGCCATGGCCATGTCCCGCAAAAAAGTGATCGTAAAAAAGCTCAATGCCATCCAGAACTTCGGTGCCATGGATATTCTCTGCACCGATAAAACCGGCACGCTGACGGAAGGCCGCATCGTGCTGGAACAATACCTCAATCCGGAAGGCGATACCGACCAGAAGGTGCTGGACTACGCTTACCTGAACAGTTATCATCATACCGGCCTCAAAAACCTTATGGACGAAGCGATCCTGGACCATGAAGAGTTGGCGGCCGCCTTACAGATCCGGGAGTCATTTCATAAAATAGATGAAATCCCGTTCGATTTTGTGCGTAAACGCATGTCCGTGGTACTGGAAAATAAGGAAGGGAAGAATATACTCATCTGTAAAGGCGCGGTGGAAGGAGTGATGGAACAGTGTACGCAGATGGAGGTCAACGGCCAGATAACCGCCATTGCGACGGAGCAACGGCAACATTGCACCGAACGGGTGTCTGCCCTGAACGCACAAGGCTTCCGGGTGGTGGCGCTGGCGTACAAATGGATGCCCGATGCGCCCGATGAACCGGTATATAGTACAAAGGATGAAACAGGCCTCGTCCTGTCCGGTTATCTCGCTTTCCTCGACCCGCCCAAGGCGACAGCTTCTGAAGCGCTGAAAAAGCTGGCCACCCTGAAAGTGGATGTGAGGATTCTGACAGGGGACAATGAGACAATTACGACTTACATCTGCCGGAAAGTAGGCGTGAATGCCGACCGTATTTTGACCGGTCCGCAGATAGAAAAGATGACGGACGAACAGCTGGCGGCTGATGTGTTGAACTATCATGTATTTGCGCGGCTGGCGCCCCTGCATAAACTGCGTATCATCAAAGCCATCCAGCAGAACGGCCATGTGACCGGTTTTATGGGCGACGGTATTAATGATGCGCCGGCGCTGAAGGCCGCTGACGTGGGCATATCCGTGAATACCGCCGTGGACATTGCCAAGGAAGCTTCAGATATCATCCTGCTGGAAAACAGTTTGCTGATACTGGAGCAGGGAGTGGCTGAAGGCCGCCGTGTTTTTGGCAATATCGTCAAATACATCCGCATGGCGGCCAGTTCCAACTTCGGCAATATGTTCAGCGTAGTGGGCGCCAGCGCTTTCCTGCCATTCCTGCCGATGTTGCCCATACAGGTACTAATCAATAACCTGCTGTACGATTTTTCACAAACAGCCATTCCGACTGATAATGTAGATGCCGGCTGGCTGGTGAAGCCCCGTAAGTGGACGGTAGGGGAGTTGCGGCGCTTTATCCTGGTGATAGGACCTATCAGCTCCATCTTCGATTATGTGACATTTTTCCTGCTGCTTTACGGTTTCAACGCCTGGCACAATCCCGCGCTTTTTCATACCGGCTGGTTTGTCGAATCCCTGTTTACACAGACACTGATTATTCACGTGATCCGTACCAACCGTATCCCTTTTATCCAGAGCAGGGCCAGCTGGCCGCTCACGCTTACCTCTATAGCTATTGTGCTGGTGGGCGCCTGGCTCACGGTGTCCCCGCTGGCAGCAACGTTTGGTTTTGTGCCGCTGCCGGCAGTCTACTGGGGCTGGCTGGCGCTGATACTGGTGGCTTATGTAGCGCTGACGCAATTGGTAAAGAACTGGTTTTACCGCTGGTATGAAAAGAAACCCGGGCCCGCCTGATTATTAATGTATAGCCATTTCCGTTATAGTCTGCTGCCCTTCGGGCAGGATGTACAGGAAGATGCTTACCAGGACGAGAAACCCGATATTGACGGCGGTGGCTACCTGGTAGGCGTTCATATAAACAGCAGGAGAAGGGGCATCTCCCAACAGACTGAAAAATATACCGCCGGTAACACCAATCCCCAATGCCACGGCTGTTTGCTGGAAAGTGGAAAAAGTACCGGAAGCCGCACCGGCAAAATGTACCGGGATGCTTTTCAGCGCCATGGTCAGCAGGGAAGGCAATACGGAGCCGCAACCGGTGCCATAAAAGAAAAGGGTGGCCAGCAGCACGGCTTTTGGCATGGCCGCCGCGCGGAAAAAAAACAGGTGCATCAGCAGGGACACGATCATGATCAGCACACCGCCCTGTAACACCCTTTTACCATAACGTTTCACCAAAGGGATGGATAACAGTGACGCCACTACGTAGCCTACGCCCTGAAACACAAAGAGGATGCCCGTTTCAGAGGAGCTGTATCCCAATCCGGTTTGCATGAAGATGGCATTGATCAGGAAATAGGAATCCTGTACCATAAAATAAAACAATACGGCACACAGCCCGATGTTAAAATCCTTATAGGAAAACAACCGGATGTTGATCAGCGGGTTTTGCTGCGCTGCCAGCTTACGCTGCTGGTCATAACCGAAAAGCAGCAGTACGGCCACTGCCCCGGCGAGCGACAAAATGCTCCACAACGGCCATCCTAACTCACGGCCACGGATCAACGGATATACCAGGGCAAACAGCGCTACGGTGAGCAATGCCACGCCGCTGATATCAAAACGGCCTTCCCGGTGCTGCGCCGTATCTTGAAGATAACGGCCCGCCAATGCCGCTGCTGCCAGTCCCAGTGGCAGATTGATCAGGAACAACAACCGCCAGCCTTCCACCATCCAATGCACGTCCGGTAACAAGCCGCCGAGGAACTGGCCGATCACGGAGGCGGCGCCGGCAATACTGCCGTAAACGCCCAGCGCTTTAATGCGTTCTTTGTGTTCGGGAAACAGAATATGTATGTAACTGATGCCCTGAGGTATCATAAAGGCGGCGCTGGTACCCTGGATGAACCGGGCCGCATTCAGCTGCCATGCCGTCTGTGCCATGCCGCACAACAGGGAGCTGAACGTAAACACCAGCATAGACACGATAAAAACCCTTTTCCTGCCATAGTGGTCGCCCAGCCTCCCGCCCGTGATCAGGAACGCGGCATATCCCAGCAGGTACAGCGCAATGATCAGCTGCATATCGGATTCACTGCCCTGCACGCCCTGACGGATAGAAGGCAACGCTACGTTCACAATAAAGATATCAATGACAGCCAGAAATACCGAGGTAGATACGATCAGGAGCGATAGCCATTTCAATTGTAGTCTGTTCATAATGTCCAATTTGTTAACTTTATTGCTGCCAAAGTTGAGGCGGACAGTGAACTGTAACAAGTAGTTTAAAGAATAATACCTGGTATGAAAAAAAATACTATTGATGATAGTCAGTTAGATACACAGTCGGAGAAAGGCATATGGGAAGAAGAAAATAACTGTGCCATGACAAAAGCCATGAAGGTGATCGGTGGAAAGTGGAAGCTGCTGCTGCTTAACGCCATCCGCAAGGGATGCCCCCTGCGCTTCGGTGAGCTGCGCAACAAAATGAAAGACATCACCCATGCCACGCTGACGATGCAGCTGCGTGAACTGGAACGCGACGGTATTATCGAAAGGAAGGTATACGCTGAAACACCACCGCGCGTGGAATATAAACTCACCGCCATCGGTATAAAACTGGTGCCCACTATTCAGGCGCTGTGCGACTGGGGCGATGAATACCATGCTTTACAGGGGCCTAAAAATTGTTAGATGACGGCATTCGACCAGTATAAGCCCACCCTGTTCGCTGTTGCTTATAAGATGACAAAAAACGCCATGGACGCAGAAGATATCCTGCAGGACGTATTCCTGGCGTATTCCCGGCAGGACGCGACATCTATTGCGAACCCGGAAAATTACCTCGTCAAGGCAGTGATGCATCGCTGCCTCTCCCTGCTGGAAGCCCGTAAGAAGACCGTTTACCCGGGCATCGATCTGCCTTCACCTTTATTCCAGGAACGTTTTTCGTATATCCATGACCGGGATATATCGTTTGCCTTGCTGATTTTATTGCAGACACTGAACCCGCTGGAGCGGGCCGTATTTATCCTGCGGGAAACACTGAGTTATGACTATGGCGAAATAGCAGCCATCCTTACGTTGGAGCAGGACCACTGCCGGCAGCTGTTTCACCGTGCCAAAGAAAGGATTGCAGCGGGCCGACGGCGTTACGCGCCCGCGGACGAACAACGCACAGCCCTGTTCCACGCATTCCTGGAGGCATGCAGCAGCGGAGACACTGCCAGGCTCATGACATACCTGAAAGAAGATATTACCATCTATTCAGACGGTGGCGGAAAAGCCACAGCTGCGCAGGTGCCGCTGACAGGCCGTGCCACTGCTGCAGCTTTCCTCCTGGGGATATACGCCAAACAAAACGAAAAGCTCACCTACAGCATGGCCACCATCAACGGCGAGCCGGGCCTCATCTGCTACGATGCCGCCGGTGCCGTGGATACCGTCATACTCGTGTCTGTGGACGAAGAAGGCGTGCAGGCCGTTTATTTTGTGCGTAACCCCGATAAGCTCCGTTAACCACCAAAAGACTGCCGGATAAACTGCTCATTGGCCGGTGGCATGTGCCGCCACCGGAAACCATTGGTAAAGCCGGTAATGATCAGTGCTGCCGCCAGCAGCCCGGTAACGGCAATGGCCCGTGACCAGCGCAGGGAACCGGTTTTGATATAGTGTATGGCGGCCACGTGCAGCGAAATAGCGGATACCGCAAAAAAGTAATACGGTATAAAAAAGAAAGTGGCCGGATGAATGTTCAGCCCCGCTGCCGCGAAATAGAAATTAGTGTCCAGCTCCAGTGTGCGGCCATACAATACCGCACCTACATGAAACAGCAAAAAGAAAGAAAGGTACAACCCTGAATAAACCTGTATTTTCTCTGCCCGGGTGCTTCGTCGCCGCGTAAAAATCAACAGGAGGCCGGTGATCACCTGAAAGGCCACCGCCGCCAGCAACAATGCCTCCACTGCCGGATGCCGGTATACGCTGCGGAAAGCCCGCATTACAGCGATATGCGCATGCTCTCCCACAAGAGATGCCAGCTGGTTAAAAAGATGAAAACTGATGAATACGGCCAGGGTAAGGCCTGACCAGTAATGTCCTGCTTTGGTGTAAACTGTAACTGTGCTTTTAGTCATAAAAAAATCCATTTCACCAGGGACAGACATCGTGGACTTTTTGTGACAGATCAGGTAAAAATTTTTTTTATCATCCCCCGAAGGGGAAAAATAACAAACATGGTTATGACCGTAGCAACTGTTGTTTAGCGGCTTTAAACGCTTCAATATCTTCCCAGCTGCCGGTGTTAAGAATATCCTTTTTACTGCAAGCCCCGCGTCGCGCCATGGATATGCCCAGTTTCACAAAATCGAAATGGGAAAGCGTACGGGCGTCACTGTTAATGACCAGTTTTACGCCTTTGCGTACGGCCTTGCGCACCAGCTCATCATTCAGGTCTAACCGGTTGGGACGCGAGTTGATTTCCAATGCGGTGCCGGTGCGGGCGGCGGCGTCAAACACAGCATTCCAGTCTGCCGGATAAGGAGGCCGCATGCCGATCATTCTGCCGCTGGGGTGGCCTATGCAATGAACATACTGATTTTCACAGGCTTTGATGAGCCGGTCTGTATTGTCCCTGGTAAAATCGGTGTGGATGGACGCAATGACCCAGTCAAACTGCTGCAGCACTTCCGGGGCCAGTTCAGGTTCCCCGTTTTCCAGTATGTCTGTCTCCACGCCTTTTTTGACGTACCCAAACCCCATCTGGTCATTGACACGGTCTATTTCTGCGGCCTGCCTGAAAACGTCCGCAGGGGGCAGCACGTGGTTAGGCCGTTTGGCGGAGACATGGTCGGTAATAACGATATACTGGTAATGCGGAAAGGTATGTGACAGGTATCTGGCGATGCCGGCGATACTTTCTGTGCCATCGCTCCAGTTGGTGTGTATCTGCATGTCGCCTCTTAACTGACTGAAGGACACCAGTGGCGGAATTGCCTGAGGGGCCGCCATGGATTGATGGTCTTCCCGCAGTTCCGGTTCCAGGTAACCAATACCCAACTGATGGTAGATGTCTGTTTCCTGTTCCCCGGCCACATATTCCCCGGTCTGCATGTCTACCAGTCCCAGTGGGCCCAGGCGGAAGCCTTTTTGGGCGGCCATGCTTTTCAGGCTGTCACCGTATTGTGTAGATCCGGTGTAATAAAGCAGGCTGGCGCCATAGTATTTACGGGTGGCGAGCCGGATATCGGCCTGAAGCTGGTTGCGCAGTATAACACAAATATGATGGGGCCCTGTAGCGATGATGCGCTCTGTTTGTGCCATCCGGGCAATTTTATAGAGTAGTTTCCGGTGATCGGCTTCGCTCAGTTGCAGTAATATATCGATATCACCGATGGTGTCTTTGCTCCTTCGCAGGCTGCCGGTGAGCGTGGCCTTTTCCACTTCCGGGAACTGGCAGAGCGCCCGCAGCAGTTCTTCTCCGGCCAGACGTGCGTCCCACAGGGGAACACGGCTGTCGGCAGTTTTATTTAGTTTGAACGCCCGCCTGATATTTTTTATCTGCGCCGGTTTAAGTCCTTCCACTGTTTCCAGGCGCCCGTTGATAATGGCGGTTATCACGTCTTTTATACTGTTGACGCCCAATTGTTGCTGTATAGCCTGCACGTCCCGGGGAGTGATGTCCCGGATACGTCCCAGCGGGGCCAAAGGGGCCGGTATGGGTGGACTGTTTTTAAGATGAGATTTCATATTTAGTCCGGTTTTAATCACTACTAAATTAGGAGGATTCAGGCCGGCATTATATGACGGGTATTATCCGGCAGGCTGATTATGGTCAGGATAACGTACAACTGATTACGGTCAATATTTGTTATGAGTAGTGTCATTGTGGAGATGCCGGAAAGCAGGTAGTTTCGGACAATAAAACAGCGCGATGAAATACATAGGTAAACTCGCAGTGGAACTTGCAGTGGTGATATTGCTGCTATGGGTTTTGTGGACGCCGTCCCACCATTTTAAAGTGGAACGCCCGGAAACTTACGGAAAGGCTGCTTTTCCTGAAAAAGAAGTGATCGTCAACAAGTCCGGTCCGGTAAGCGTAACTATTGATACACTGGCGTACCGGCAAAAGATGCTGCGGCTGCTGCACGACTCTGCCGTGGCAGGCTGGCCTTATCAACGGGATTATCCGCTTGCAGGCGCCCTCTTGCCTTTTCACCGGATTGTGGCCTACTATGGAAATTTTTATACTCCTAAACTGGGCGTGCTGGGTACCGTTCCTGTAGATACCATGTTGGCGCAGCTGGCCGCCACAGCGGCGATGTGGCAGGCGGCAGATACGTCCACGCCGGTGCTGCCGGCCTTTCATTACATCGCAGTGACTGCGCAACGAAACCCCGGCAAAGACGGCAAATACCGGATGCGTATGCCGGCATCAGCTATCAGCAATGCACTGGAGACCGCTGCCCGCGCACATGCGCTCGTTTTCCTGGATATACAGCCGGGGCACAGTACCCTGCAAGAGGAACTGCCGGTGCTGGAAAAATACCTGCTACGGCCGGAAGTGCATCTGGGCATAGACCCGGAGTATTCCATGAAGTATGGCCAGCCTCCCTGTTCGGTCATTGGCACTATGGACGCGGAAGATATCAACTATGCCAGCTCCTGGCTGGCAGACCTGGTGAAGCAACATCAGCTGCCACCTAAAATACTGGTGGTACACCGCTTCACACAGGGTATGGTGACCAACTACCGCAACATCCGCCTGCAACCCGAAGTGCAGATCGTGATGGACATGGACGGCTTCGGCGGAGTAGCTAAAAAAAAGGACACTTACCGGTGCTGGATCGCCCACCAGCCGGTGCAGTTCACCGGATTTAAACTGTTTTACCAGGTAGATATCGCTACCGGCGGCCACCTGATGGGGCCCGATGAAGTGCTGGGCCTTTTCCCCCGACCGATTTACATTCAATACCAATAACCATGAAACGGCTCATTGTCATTTGGTGCTGTTGCCTGTCACTGACAACCACCGCTCAGCAGTTGCCCGTATTATGCTACCACAATATCACCACCGCGGGACAGCATAAGAACGATTTGTTGCATATTGACCGCGATCAGTTTGACCGGCAGCTGAAAACGCTCTCAGACAGCGGTTACCATACTATCCTGCCCGATGAGATGGTGGCCCTGATGGCGCAGCATAAACCATTTCCCCCGCGTGCCTGTATCATCACCTTCGATGATTCCCATGATGTGCATTATTCGGTAGCGGCGCCCTTATTGCAACACTATCATTTTAAAGGCGTGTTTTTTGTGATGACAGTTACGCTGAACAAACCACATTACCTGTCGGCCGCAAACGTAAAGGCACTGTCAGACGAAGGGCATGTGGTGGCTAGTCACACCTGGGACCATCCCTTTCCGGCCGGATATAAAGACTGGAACAAAGAACTGGTAACGCCGCGGCAGCAGCTGGAGAAAATCACGGGCCGGCCGGTATGGTATTTTGCTTATCCTTTCGGCGCGTACAACGACAGTATCATCATGCATGTGAAGCAGGCCGGCTATAAAGGGGCCTTCCAGCTCAATCGTCTGCCGGTAGCGGGGAAGGAGTTGTACACCCTGCGGCGCCTGATGGTGGACGGCCGCTGGTCCGGAGCGCAGCTACTACATGAAATGGCCTTGTATGGAACACAATAAATGTTTTGTATGACACACAACATCCCTTCCACCATGCGTGCCATGGTCATGGAAAACAAAGGGCAGCCGCTGAGGTTGCAAATGCTGCCGGTACCTGCGCCCGCAGCCGGACAGGTATTGATCAAAGTAATAGCCTGCGGGGTATGCAGAACAGACCTGCATATCATCGACGGGGAATTGCCGGCGCCGGTTTTACCGCTCATACCCGGACATGAAATAGTAGGCGAGGTGGTGGCCCTGGGCGAGGAGGTGACGACCTTATCGCCCGGAGAAAAAGTGGGCGTGCCGTGGCTGGCGTACACTTGCGGACACTGCAAATATTGTTCGATGGACCAGGAGAACCTATGTGAGCATGCGCTCTTTACCGGGTACAGCGTGAATGGCGGTTATGCAGAATATGTGCTGGCGCTGGCCGATTATTGTTTGCATGTCCCTGAAAACTATGTTCATCCCGGCGGAGCGCCGCTTATGTGCGCCGGTCTGATCGGTTACCGCTCCTGGCGGATGGTGCCGGAACATGCGCAGCATATCGGGTTGTACGGTTTTGGCGCAGCGGCGCATATCCTGGTGCAGATAGCGCAGTACCATTACAAATCCATTTATGCTTTCACCCGTCCGGACGATAAAGCAGGAGAGAGCTTTGCCCTGAAGATGGGCGCTGCCTGGGCCGGCAGTTCACTCGATGCGCCGCCGGTACTGCTGGACGCCGCCATCATTTTTGCCCCGGACGGCTCACTGGTGCCACAGGCGCTTTCGCAGTTGGACAGAGGCGGGGTGGTGGTATGTGGCGGTATCCACATGAGTGATATTCCCGGATTTCCGTACCGGTTGTTGTGGGAGGAACGTGTCATTCGTTCTGTGGCCAATCTCACGCGTAAAGACGGCGAATTGCTGATGGAGGTCATTCAGCATGTACCGGTGGCCACCATTGTACAAACCTATCCGCTGGAGCAGGCCAATGAGGCATTACAGGCATTGCGGCATGGTAAAATAAAAGGCGCTGCCGTGCTGGTGATGTAACAGGGTTTATGTCAGCAGGGTAGTGGGAGGAGTATTGTTTTCGGTCGGTGGCTCGTCCTGCAGATTATGGTTGTCTCCCGGAAGTTGTTTTTTTATTTTTTCCTTGAGATGATGTAGGCGTTGTTGTAGTTCGTTAAATTCCTTTTCCACGGATGTTTTGAAAGATTCCCATTTTTCATCGGTCACTTTAGTGTCTTCTTTTACCTTTTGCCGCAGCTTGGCTTCATGTTTTTGGATGGAAGCTTTTTCTTTTTTATAGTCCGCCAGAGCGTCTTTTTTCAGGCGGGCGGCATCACTTTCCATTTTTTCCTGTTCTCTGTCCAATGAGTCCAGGCTTGCCCTCGTGCTTTCTTTGATATGCCGGATGGCTTCGGCGGCTTTGCTTCCCTGCGCCTGCAGGTTGGCATGCATCCATATAAACGGGACAAATAGCAACAGCTTTGAGAGTGTCATGGGGGTTATTATTTTGCGGGGTGATGAAAAATCGTTGTAAAGTAATAACAGGTATGGCGGGCTGAATGTTATAATTGCAGAGACAGGTTTAGATTGATTTTAATCAGGTTGAATGCTGACGGAACTCATTTTTCACCTGTTACGAATGCCGTAGGTTTGTTAAAAAAAAGGAGGTACTTATGGCCACACAATCTTTAAGCAAACGTGCAGGGTTGCCCTCTGTGTTTGATGATCTTTTCCGTCCCTGGAAGGACTGGACAAATGATTTTTATGGTACAGCAGCGTTGACGGTGCCTGCTGTAAATGTTACCGAAGACAATGACAGTTACAAATTATCGTTGGCAGCACCCGGACTCAAAAAAACCGATTTTAAAATCCAGCTGGAGGGCGGGATGCTGACCATCAGCGCAGAAACAGAAAGTGAAAAAGAAGAGAAAGACGAAAAATACAGCCGTCGTGAATATAACTACAGCAGCTTTTCGCGCAGTTTTACATTGCCTGAAGGAGTAAGCAAAGATAAGATCGAAGCTCACTATGATGATGGCGTCCTGAAAGTAAAGCTGCCAAAAAGCGAAGACGCAAAAAAGAACGGTAAAAACACAGAGATTCCTGTGAAGTGACCTGTCATACGATAACGGATATACGAAAAATACCTGCGTGCCGCCCTTCCACCGAGGGCGGCACTTTTTTTATGTTACTTTGTTGAGGTGTTGTTGTTGTCCACATGCTGAAAGTAACTGTTGAGATATTCGCTGGGAGACTTACCGGTAACGGATTTAAACACCCGGTTGAAATTGGTGATGCTGTTGAATCCGCTGGTATAGGCTACAGTAGCAATATTATCATAATTTCCGTCCGTCAGTTTTTTACAGGCTTCATTGATGCGTACTTCATTCAGGAAAGAGACGAAAGTATGCAGGGTATGTTTTTTAAAGAAGCGGCAGAAAGCGTGGGGTGTCATATGCACCTGACTGGCGGCGTCTTCCAGCGTGATAGGGTGCTCATAGTTGTGCATGATGTAGTTGTAGATATTGCCGATGCGGATACCATCATGATCGCTGACAGTGACCTTTTTATTCACTGCGGCCAATGGGCTAATATCCGGGCATCCGGAGAGCAGGCGCAGCAGTTCCACGAAATGCATCAGTTGCTCGGGGCCGTTGCTGTTGGCGATGCGCAGCATCTGCGCGGAGATGTCCGGCGTTTGCAGCGAAGGTACCTTAAACCCGCATTGCTGTTGCTGGATGAAGTTTTTCAGCGGTTTCATCTCCGGAAGGTTGAACAGTGCGGACAGATTGCCGTCAGGATTAAAGAAGATGACCAATGCCATGATCTTCTTGCGGCTCCTGGGCGCAAAGTAGGAGGGGTCGCTTTTGAAGATATGGGGTTGGTTGGCCCCCAGCCAGAAAATATCATTGGGCCGGAACGCATGCATGTTATTATCTGCCACGAGCGTGCCTTCCCCCTGTTGTACCCACGTAAGCTGTACTTCCTGGTGCCGGTGCAGATGCGGATAGAAGTAGGGCAACACATCTCTTTGCACGATAATGGTTTTATCCAGGGGTACAGGTACGGTAAACTGTAAGACTTTCATAATTGGTGCCGTTATGCTTGGATGAGTCAATATTACGAATATTAACCGTATTGTAACATCCGGGTAGTAGAACTGGTTAAAAAACGGTAATGTATCCCTGTTTTTTTCAAAACTGGTTAATATCGGGTTATAATTGATTACAATCGGGAAAGCCAACTGCGGGTGTCCTGAATACTTTTGGAAAAAAAAAGAATATCATGTCTATCGAATGGAAAGGCGTATTTCCCGCCATCACTACCAAATTCACTGCAGCCGATGAACTGGACCTGCCTTTGTTTGATAAAAACCTCCAGGCCCAGCTGGCAGCTGGTATCGATGGTATCATTCTGGGTGGATCGCTCGGCGAGGCCAGCACACTGACAACCGCGGAAAAAGAAACCCTGACGAAGTTCACCGTAGAGAAAGTGGCCGGTAAAATACCTGTAGTGGTCAATATCGCTGAAGGCGCTACCCGCGACGCCGTGCAACAGGCCGCGCTGGTAAAGAAATGGGGCGCTTCCGGCATCATGCTGCTGCCACCGATGCGTTATAAAAGCGATGAACGTGAAACAGCCACCTGGTTCAAAACAGTGGCCGCCTCCACCGACCTGCCGGTGATGGTATATAACAATCCGGTGGACTATAAGATAGAAGTCACCCTCGATATCTTCGACCAGTTACAGGAACTGCCTAACATCCAGGCTGTTAAAGAATCTACCCGCGACGTGTCCAACGTTACCCGTATGATCAACCGTTTTGGCGACCGTTTTAAAATATTATGCGGCCTCGATACGTTAGCACTTGAAGAGATGGTGCTGGGCGCTCATGGCTGGGTAGGCGGACTGGTAGATGCTTTCCCTGCGGAGACAGTGGCCATATACCGCCTGATCAAAGCGGGCCGCGTGCAGGAAGCCGTGGAAATTTACCGCTGGTTCCTGCCACTGCTGGAGCTGGACCTCTATCCTAAACTGGTACAGTTTATCAAACTGGCTGAAGCCGAAGTAGGACTGGGCAGCGAATATGTACGGGCGCCACGCCTGGTACTCGAAGGTGCGGAAAGGGAAAGGATACTGCAGGTGATCCGCACTGCCGTAGCCAAACGTCCGGTTTTACCTGATTATCTCTCTTTATAATTTCCGTGTATGCAGATAGATCAGATTATGCAGCAGGCTGCCACAGCCTACGAGCAATACAAAAACATTCCACCGTTGCAACGTGCCGCTTTCCTCGAAACAATCGGCGCAGAGATCACGGCACGGCGGGAAGCGCTGGTGAAAACGGCGGGCGAGGAAACCAACCTGCCCATGGCCCGGCTGAACGGAGAAATAGTGCGCACCACCACGCAGTTGCAGAAGTTTGCCGACCTTATAAAAGAAGGCAGCTGGGTGGAAGCGGTGATAGATACTACGCCCAACATCCGGCGGATGTTGCTGCCGGTAGGGCCGGTAGTGGTTTTCGGCGCCAGCAATTTCCCTTTTGCCTTTTCTACTGCCGGTGGTGATACCGCCAGCGCACTGGCTGCCGGCGCTACGGTGGTGGTAAAAGGCCACCCTGCCCACCCGCGTACTTCACAGCTGATGTTTGAAGCCATACAGGCGGCTATTTTACAAAGCGGTATGCCTGCGTATACCGTGCAGCATGTCACCGGCGACTATCATACCGGCAAGGAGCTGGTCGTTCATCCCAACACCACCGGCGTTGGCTTTACCGGTTCTCAGCAAGGTGGTAAAGCGCTCTGCGCCTATGCAGCGGAGCGGGAAACTCCGATCCCTGTTTTTGCGGAGATGGGAAGCGTGAACCCGGTGGTGTTCCTGCCGCAGGCGCTGGAAACGCGCAGCGCTGAACTGGCCGATATGTTTGCCACTTCCATCACGCTCGGGGCCGGACAGTTCTGTACCAATCCCGGATTGCTGATAGGGCTGGAAAGCCCTGCTTTTACAGCGTTCCAGCGACAACTGGGCATCGCGCTGGAGAAAACGTCGCCGCAGAAAATGCTGCATCCCGGCATTCACAGCGCTTTCCTGGAAGGACGCAGCCGTATGCTGGCCAGCCAGGACGTAACGCTGTCTCCCGCGCCGGTACTGGACTTTGATGCCAGCGCCGTACGCCCATCGCTGGCCCTGACTTCCGGCGCCGCCATACTGGCCAATCCGGCGCTGAAAGAGGAAGTATTTGGCCCACATGCGCTACTGGTGGCATGTAAGGACAAAGCCGAACTGCTGGCCGTGCTCAGAAGCCTGAAAGGGCAGCTGACCACCAGCGTAATGGCCACGGAAGAAGACCTTGCGCAATGGCAGGAGGTAATTGATGTGCAGGTGACGCTCGCCGGCCGTATCATCCTGAATGCGGCCCCTACCGGGGTGGAAGTTTGTGCGGCCATGATACATGGCGGCCCGTACCCTGCCACCACCGACGCCCGTTTCACGTCTGTAGGTACCGCTGCCATCCGGCGCTGGGTAAGGCCTGTATGTTTCCAGCAGTTCCCCGAGGCGCTGTTGCCCGATGAACTGAAAACCGCTAATCCGCGTGGTATCTGGCGGTTGGTAGATAATCAGTTTACTCGTTAACGTTAGGCTCCGCCATTTTATTAACCAATAAATACAGCTTCTTGAAACATACATTTTTCTGCATCGATGCACATACCTGCGGCAATCCGGTAAGACTGGTGGCCGGCGGCGGCCCCGTCCTGAAAGGCAGCAATATGAGCGAAAAAAGAGACCACTTCCTGCGGGAATTTGACTGGATACGGAAAGGCCTGATGTTTGAACCCCGCGGGCATGATATGATGAGCGGCAGTATCCTCTATCCGCCGCATGACCCTGCCAACGATGTGGCGGTGCTCTTCATCGAAACCAGCGGCTGCCTGCCCATGTGCGGCCATGGCACCATCGGTACCATCACCATCGCTATCGAAGAAGGACTGATCAACCCGAAGACACCTGGCAGGGTGAGAATGGAAACACCCGCCGGACTGGTCGAAGTAAAATACCAGCAACAGGGCAATAAGGTGAAAAGCGTAAAGCTCACCAACGTGCCGTCTTACCTGGCGGCTACCGGCATTGTGGTGGACTGCCCCGACCTGGGCCCGCTTACCGTAGATGTGGCCTATGGCGGCAACTTCTATGCGATCGTAGATGTACAGGAACGTTTTCCCGGGCTGGAACATTTCACGGCTTCCCAGTTGATCGGATGGGCGAGGGAATTACGCAAACGGATAAACGAAAATCGCAGCTTCGTGCATCCCGACAATCCGAATATCAATGGCTGCTCTCATGTATTATGGACCGGCGCCGTACTGGACGCCACTTCTACCGCACGTAACGCTGTGTTCTACGGCGACAAGGCCATCGACCGCTCTCCCTGCGGCACCGGCACTTCCGCCCGTATGGCGCAATGGTATGCCAAAGGCAAACTGAAAACCGGCGATGCTTTCGTGCATGAGAGCATAATCGGCTCCCGCTTCACCGGCAGGATAGAAGAGGAAACGAGCATCGGCAATATGCCGGCCATCCGTCCAAGCATTGAAGGATGGGCGAGGGTGTACGGGTACAATACTATTTCTATCGATCCGGAAGACGATCCATATGCTTACGGACTACAGGTAATCTGATACAGACTATGAAAGTAATTATCATCGGCGGCGGTATTATCGGACTGGCCAGTGCCTATTACCTGCAACAGGCGGGCTACAGCGTCACGGTGGCAGACCGCTCGGACATGTCGCAGGGCTGCTCATACGGCAATGCCGGCTACATCTGTCCCAGCCACTTTGTGCCGCTGGCCACGCCCGGCATTGTGCGGCAGGGGCTTAAATGGATGCTGAACGCTTCCAGCCCTTTTTATATTCAGCCGTCGCTCAACCGGGACCTGGTCAACTGGGGCCTGAAATTCATGAAAAGCGCCACGCGACAACATGTGGAGCGTTCGGCTGCTCCGCTGCGTGATATCGCGCTGCTCAGCAAGCAGTTGTATGAATCATGGACGTCCGTGCCAGGCCTTGATTTTGCCTATGCGCCTGTCGGCATGATGGAACTGTTCCAGACGGAACAGAACGCCCATCACGCGCATGAAACGGTGAAAGATGCCGCAGCACTGGGTATTGAAGCGCGTGTGCTCAGCAAAGCGGAACTGTCGCAAATGGAGCCGGGCATGAAACTGGATGCATTGGGGGCGGTGTTTTTCCCCGGTGACTCCCAGATCAATCCGAATCTGCTGATGCGTAGCCTGCAAACATACCTGGAAAAACAGGGCGTGCAATTTATCCACCACCAGGAGGTGACAGGATTTGCGGCCACAGGCAACCGGATAACCGGGGTCCGCACGGCTACCACCACACTGGAAGCAGATCATGTAGTACTTGCCGCCGGTGTGTGGAGCGCGGCCCTCGCCAGGGAAATTGGGCTGAGTATCCCCATGGTAGGGGGTAGAGGGTATTCCGTAACATTTGAGAATACGCCTTTCAAAGTACACCATTCCATCATCCTCAGCGAAGCAAGGGTGGCTATCTCCCCGCTTGATGGCCATAAAGTCCGCTTCGGTGGCACCATGGAAATCACGCCGCTGCATACCCCTCCGCGGATGCGGCGCGTACAGGGCATCTTCGACTCAGTGAAAAGGTATTTCCCTGACTTTGACATGGCTGTTCCTCCGGCAGACCAGGTCTGGTATGGCTACCGGCCCTGCAGCGCCGATGGCCTGCCTTATATCGGCAACTTAACACGCTACCCTAATATGACAATCGCCACAGGTCACTCCATGCTGGGCATCAGCCTGGGCGCGTCCACCGGTAAACTGGTGGCTGAACTCGTTGCCGGCCGGCCAACATCGATGGATCTGCAACCTTTCCACCCTGAAAGGTTTAAGCGGTGAAAGCCCGCATAAAATGAAACAACAACAGGGAAAAGAGCCTTTAAACTACCCGTTTAAAGGCTTTTTCCTTTTTGCATCCTCTTATAAATCTCCCTTTCTTATAAGGAATCCTCATTAAAAGAAACTAAAACAAAACGTAGCCCAGGGCTTCAGCCCTGGGAACCCGAATGAACAAAATGAATGGAAATTTGTCTTCATTAACGACGTATCTTCATGATGTATTGATGGCTATATCCTTTACCCTTTAATACCGGAAACATATGCACAGAATAGGTCGTGCCTGTAAACAGTTGTTTGTTTTTCTATTTGTTAGAAAATTGTTTTATCCCCTACACCTCATCGCTTATAAAACCAGCATGTTGGGATTGGGAATTAAGAACCACGAAAACGAACGCGTTTCGGGGGAGCGGGCTTTTATCCGCTACCTGAAGCGGCGGCGCATGCTCTCTTCCGGTGTCGTTTTCGATATTGGCGCCAATGTGGGCAACTACTCCGAAATGCTGCGCAGGCATGGCGTACAGCTGTCCATCTACGCGTTTGAGCCACATCCTGTCGCTTATCAGAAACTGAAGGCCACGGCGTTAAAAAATAATTTTATACCGGTATGGATGGCCGCCGGCGATCATGAAGCTGAAACGGTGATGTATGATTACTCGGGCGCCGGTGGTTCCGAACATGCCAGTATGTACCGGGAAGTGATTGAAACGCTGCACGATGGCGTGGCGGAAGCGGTGGCCATTACCCAGACAACACTGGATGAATATGTTCAGTCCCATCAGATCGATGAAATAGCACTGCTGAAGATAGATACGGAAGGGCATGAGCTACCCGTGCTGAAAGGCGCCCGCCAGTGTATTGCTGCCGGTATGGTGAACGTGATACAAATAGAATTTAATGAGATGAATGTCATCTCCCGTACATTTTTTAAGGATATTATCGATCTCTTGCCAGGATATCATTTTTACCGGTTGTTACCAGACGGGCTACAGCCGCTGGGTAAATATAACCCCGCCCACTATGAAATTTTCTCCTTCCAGAATATCGTTGCCATACGGGCTACGGCGCTTGTAGAATCTCCCGCTCAAAACGTTCCATGATATGATCGATGGCCAGCTGCTCCTGCGCATACCTGCGGGCATTGGCTGCAATGTGACTGATTTCTCCCGCTAAGGCGTCTGCTATGGCGCGACTTAAAGCAGCTGCATCGTCCGCTATAACGGAGATGCCTATACGGTGTTGGCTGATCAGCTGGTGCAACCCCGATCCTTCATTGGCAGTAACAACAGGCACACCGCCTACGGCCAGGATAGTGGTGAGTTTGGAGGGCATCACCAGGTCGCTTGCCTGCCCGCGCTGTATCACCAGGTGCAGGTCGGCCATGTTCAGGAACAGGTTAAAATGCGATGCCGGTTGTAGCGGCAGGAAGGTAACGTGTTCCACCTGCCATTCGGCCGCCAGGGCTTCCAGCCGCTGGCGGTAAGGGCCGTCGCCACAAATCACAAAGCGGATATCGCGGCGATGCTGTAGCTGCCGTGCGGCCAGCAGTACATTCTCCAGACCCTGTTTTTCTCCCAGTGCGCCGGAATACAATATCACTTTGTTATCGGCGGAAAAGCCGAATTTTTCCTTCAGGGCAGCACGGTTGTCGAGTGGAAAGTAGCGGTCTACATCTACCCAGTTTGGGAAGAGCTGTACTTCCCGCGAGGCTTTTACGGCTATGCTGTTTACCATCTGCGGAGAGATGGAGGAAACCACGTCTGCCCGCCGCAGGATGTACTTTTCCAGCCGGAACAGCTGTTGCAGCAGCCACGGTGAGCGCAGCATGCCAAGGCTGCCGGCGGCTTCTATCTGCATATCCTGGATATGGTAAATAAAGCGCGTATTCCGCAGGGATTTATAGGCGGTGGCCAACAGTCCCAGATGGAAAGAGGGGGCTATCGTGATCACCACGTCAAAGCGCCGTTGCAGCAACAGATGCAGCATTTTCCCGAAAGCCGCCAGGCTGAAAGTGAAATCCTGCAATACTCTTTTGCCGCCTGACGGTAAAGCGGGCACATAATGCGGGCAGCGGTACACTTTCACCGGCTTGCTTCCGGCGATGATGATTTCCCTGGAGAAGAAGTACTTCTTAGAACGATAAGACGCATTGATCTTCCATTCAGGATAGTAGGGATATGTGGTAAGCACGGTGCAATGGTAACCTCTGGCCGCCAGCCAGTTGATCAGCTCTCCGTTGTACTTGCCGATGCCATTGGGCTCCGGTGCATAATTACAACTGATCAACAGTACACGTTTGCCGGTCGCGTTATTTTTAGAAAGCATTTTTATCTCCTTTAATCAGGTTTACGATTGTCTGGAATATGATCTGACAGTCGAGCCAGCAGCTGTAGTTTTCAATATACCAGATATCCAGGTTGATACGTTGCTGTTGCCAGTCAACCCGTTCATTTTCTCCCCGGCAGCCGTTTACCTGTGCCCATCCGGTGATGCCGGGCTTCACCAGGTGGCGCAGCATATAGTGTTGTACGGTTTTCTGCAACTCCAGGTGCATGGGCGTTACATGCGGCCGGGGGCCAACAAACGACATCTCTCCTTTCAGTACGTTAAAGAACTGCGGCAGTTCATCCAGGCTGGTATGCCGCAGGAACTTACCGATCCGGGTCACCCGCGGGTCATTGCGGGTGGTCAGCCGGTAGCTGCCGTCGCTGTTCCATTCACTGTTTACCCTCATGGTCCTGAATTTGTAAATAGTCAGCTTTTTGTTTTTGAGCCCCCATCTTTCCTGTTTGTAGATGACCGGTCCGGGCGAGGATATTTTTACAAGGATAGCGATCAGTATAAATAACCAGGAAAAGGTGATGAGCAGAAACAGCGTAAAGCAGATGTCGAACAACCGTTTGAACTGCTGGTTACCGGAATTGTCCAGCGGGGAAGACCGGATAGTGATCACCGGGAAGGAGCCGAAAAGGCTCATGCTTACGGTAGACGTGCAGTGCTGATAGCAGCTGGCGATGATCTTTACGCGTTTGGCGGCTTTTTCGCTGGCCACAATGATGCTTTCCGTTTCTTCCCGGCTGCTTTCCGGAATGGCCAGCACCACATCGTCGATCTCGTGGTTTTCCAGGATATGTCCGAGGGAAGAGAGCGGCCCCAGGTATTTCCCGTTAATTGCCTGGTTAGGCGTATTATCGACAAAGCCTACGCACTGATACCCGAAATGATCGTTGGTGGCGATGGTGTTGTGAAAATTCATAGCGGTTTCCCCTGCTCCGACGATCAGTATATTTTTCATATTGTAACCTCTCATCCTGATGCGCAGGAAGAGTTTTTTGATCATTATTTTGGACAACATCATGCCAATGAACACATAGGCGCTGTATACGCCTATGAAGGCCCTGGGGGAATAGAAAAACTTGAAGAAATAAAAGAGGGTGAAGGTAAGGATACAAATGTGCAATAACAGCGTTTTGATGATCGCCATAAACTCATAGGAAAAGGGGCGGGAACGAAAATCATCATACAGGTGCAGGTAAAGCCCTGTAGCAAGCCAGGTGATCAGGCTGATGCACCATACGGGTATGTTCGACGGGCTGTGAGCGGGATGCTGGAAGGTGCCTACTGTCTCCAGCGCCGCCACGTAGGCCATGGTGAGTACCAGGCAGTCAATAAATTGCCTGAGCAGTAGCGGTACATTGAGCGCGGTTTTCATAATCACAAGTTCATTCGGTTAGGTAATCACATACGGGAGTTTTACCGGTCATTTTGTTTCTGGTACAACAGGTCCATTTGCAGGATCTGCAGGTTGTCTGACTGCAGAAATCCTACCGGTGCTATAAAGTCAAAGCCGAGCGATTTTACAAAATGATGCATTTCATCAAAAAGGGGTTCTCCGTTGTACATGGGGATGAAAGACGTTTCAAACAACAGATAGTCTATTTGCCGGAGGGTGGCGGTGGCGCCGCGCAGCACTTCCTGTTCAAAGCCCTGCACGTCGAGTTTCAGGAGGGTAGGGCTTTTCAGCAGGAGGTCCGGCAGCTGGTCGAGCTGTTTTACCGGGACCATCATCCTGCGGGTATGTGCTGTCTGTGGTTGCAGCTGTATTTGTTTGTCGGACACCTGCAAGGCTGAGCTGGCGTGGGAATACGCGTTGCTGAAGAATTCAAGGCTTCCGTTGCTGCTGCCCAGCGCAAAGTTAAACGTGCGGATAGCAGGGGTTTTCCGGGTATGTTGCTGCAACTGGCTGAAGGTGTCCGGCACCGGTTCAAAAGAATAGATGCGGGCCTGGGGATAACGGTGGGCAACGGCCAGGGCAAACTGCCCTTTATTGGCGCCTACGTCCAGTATGGTGTGCAGCGAGCGGATATAGTGGCCGCAGTTATGGACCAGCTGTGTGGAGGCAATGGACGCGCCTCCCTGAAGGAAGGCTCCGGGCCCCCTTCCCGAGCGGATCATGACTCTGGCGGCATCCGCCATTCTAAACAGGATATTCATGTTCTGAAAATTTATGGTTCCAGCAATGATGATAAAAACCGATTGTTTCTGCGATGGTCTTTTTCCATGAAAACAGGCTGGCCCGCTGATAGCCTTTCTGAACGATCTGTTGCCGGAATGGGTCCGACTCCAGCAGGCGAATGCTCGCGGCGAATGTTTCGGCGTGTGGCGTGGCGCTCAGCAGTCCTGCGTCGCCTACTACTTCGGGCACGGAAGTCCGGTTGCAGCCTACTACCGGGCATCCCGCCTTCATGGCTTCTCCCGGTGGAAATCCAAATCCTTCGTACACAGAAGGGTACAACAAACACACAGCCCTGTTGTACAGGTAGTTCAGCTCCCGGTTGCTGGCCACGACTACCTGCTGGTACCGGCCAGGTATCCGTTGTCGCAGCAGTGCCGCCTCAGTTTTGTTGAACGGCCCTCCGCCGATGGTCACCAGCTGGTACTCCTGCGGCAGCAGTGCCAGCGTGTCTATGGCGGCGCCGAAATTTTTATAGTGGTTGCGGCCTCCCACATACAGTACAAAGGGCCGCTGCGTGAGCCGTGCCGGCAGCCCGGGAGGGGCGGACAGCACATGCGGAAAAAAATCGTCGCTGATGCCATGATATATGACGGTGATTTTAGCGGGATCTGTCTGCGGGTAAAAATGCAACAGCTCCTGCCGCGTGCTGTCGGAAATACAAATGATGCCGTCTGCCTTGCTGATGCCGTATGCTTTCTGCCGTATGTTGACAAGCCCGCGGGGGAAAGGGCTGGCCAACTTCCGCTCATGTGCGAAATCATGCACGGTGAGTATGTTCAGCACATCTTTTTGCGGCGACACCCGCAGGTAGCCGCCATGGAAAACGGCGCCGGCGGGAAGGCGGTACCGGAGCGGCAGATAACGCAGCAAGCCCCGTGGCAGGATACTTTCCCGGATGCAGGGCCAGTGCTGGTACGCTATCTGCCGCTCAAAAACATTGTCAGACGCTTTATTGGCATTCAGCATATACACCGGCAGCCCGCTGTGACAAACGCCTTTCAACAGCTCATGCCAGTATACGGAAACGCCACCGGCCTGCTGAATGGAAAAAACGATATTGTCCAGGTATATCTTCATTGTCTTCACGTTAATAAAGGCTGACGGACCTGTTTCTCTTCCGGCATGGGCTGGCTTAGCATGGCCATGATCAGGAGGAACAAATCTATCTGGCTGAAAAAAAAGCAAACCACTACATACACCAGGTAGTTACGCTGAAAAGGCGGCAACTGCCCGTCGGCCCTCGTCAGCAACCAAAAGAAAAGCAACAGGCCGATCATGCCGAACTCCGCGAGGATATAAAACCACCGCATGTTCAGGTTATGGCCGCCCACGCCTTCCAGCTGTTGCATGTACCGCATCAACCCGGAAAAATAATGGCCGGGTATAAACGTACTGTTGCCCGGGCCGTAGCCGGTCCACAGCAAATAAGGATGGTCCCTGAGAAAATCTACTACGGGCAGCTCCATGTCCCGTTGCAGGGGAATACCCAGTATCTGGTTGTCCCGCTGCCAGTACTGGGTGTCATACCTGCTGACAGACCGCTCCAGCAACATTCGGGCGATAGGCTCGTTCCTGTTTTTCAGGTAGTATTGCATCAGCACATCTTTGGCGCTGGCAATGCTGAGGAAAATGCAGATGATCACGCCCATGCTGGCCAGTGACTTGAAACGTACTGACCGTATGGGTTTTAGCAATAAGAACACAATAGCGCCTGCCACCATATTGATCCAGAATGTCTGGGACGAGGTTTGTACGGCCATCAGGAAAACCCAGAAGGCGGATTTGTATTGGCGGTCACGCAAAAAGAATGGAATAGTCAGGGATATAAAAGCGCAAAAAACTTTCGGTTCGGCAAAGAAGGCCTGTATCCTTACGCCCATAGGGCCGTTGATCTGTTCCAGCATATACCGCTGCTGTAAGCCCAGCAGTTCCCCTAAAGTATCATTGTGCAGCACTACCTGCACAAACAGCTGTAAGATCCCCACGCCAGAGGAATACAGCGCGATCTTTTTCATGGTGCGCCCCAGTCCTTCAAAAGAAATGGTGTCCCGCTCCTGTAAAATCCGGGAACCGATGGCGAACAACGGGAGATAATTCTTCAGATAGAAATAGATCGGCCTGAAATAAAAACCGCTGGTGTTGCCTTCAACAGAGAAGGGGTTTTCATAAACCTGGCTCAGCATCATCACCATCATCTGGGAAATCAGGGGCAGTAAAAGCAACAGCAGGTATTCCCGGCGGATATGCACCCTGCCTGTAAATACCTGGTGGACCTGGCTGATGGTGAGGTATAGGCCAACAAAAAATGATGCGTTGAAAGTAGGGCCTATCATCATCAGGGTGTAGGCCTCAGTGGCAAAAGCATATAGGAGCAGGTCCAGGATGTTGATCCGCTTGCGGTGATAGGCAATAAGCAACCAGGTAGCGATCAGCAAGGGCATACATTCCTTGAAGATTTCCACAAAGAGGTTACTGCTGCGTAGGTCCAGGTAAGCGGTGTCCATTGTTATTTGTTCATTTATTTAGTTTGATAATTTCAGTTTTTTTGTTGCTGATCATCAGTCGCTGGTAAAGCCGGAAGAGAGCAGGATTGCCTTTGATCACATTGCGCACCGTGGTGTACAGGCGACTTGGCGAATACATTATCGAAGCGGCATACTGATCGGCTGCTTCGTCAATGCGGCGCTCTTCCGGATGTATGATGAAGGGTATTTGTCCGTAGTTTATTTTCTTAAACCAGCCGGGCTCGCGCAGCGTATGCGTAGAGGCGTTACCGTAACCGGTGTTCCGGACAAGGCTTACATTGGGCGTGATGGTCCAGCCGTGGTTGAACCACACACTGAGGAACCATTGTACGTCCCAGGTGTCCAACTGTTGATTGCATACGGCTTTCCTGTCGTTTTTGAGCATGGTGCTCAATCCATCGGAAGGGAATCCCTGGTAACGTTGCAGGGTGAAGTCATACTGTTGCCATGCCCTCCTCCAGGATGCCCAGCCCCATACATGCGCAAAGCGGGAGTAGTAATAGGAGGCATGTCCGCGGCGGCGGCCAAACTGAAAGTTGCTGCCGTTGATATGCATCACCGATGTATCGTTACGGTAGTGCTGCAACATGGCAGTGCAGAAAGAAAAAAAAGTAGGGTCTGGCAGGCAATCATCTTCCAGGATAATACCTTCTGTATTGTGTTCAAAAAACCAGTCGATGGCGCTGCTGACAGCCTTGCCACAGCCCAGGTTATGGGAACGGAAGAGCGTTTTTACATCACAGGGCCAGCTGATGGCGGATATGGCAGCCTGCCGTGTTGCCTGACATTGAAGGGTTTCTCCCGGCCTGTCTGCACGGGGGCCGTCTGCTGCGATGTACAGGTGCGCGGGCCGTTGCCTGCGCAGATGGTCCATCAGCTGTTGCACCTTGTCGGGCCGGTTAAATATCAATATCAAAACAGGAGTGTGCATCATAACCATTCATTGCCTTTCAGCCGGTTGTTTTTGAAAAAATAGGTGTAGCAGGTTTTGGCGAAGATGCTGTAGCCCATTTCCCGCATAAAGCCGAGCAGTTCATCATCTTCTTTTTCCATGTTGTAAGGCTCCGACTCCACCAGCACATAAGACGGCCGGTACTTGTCCCAGTTGTTGGAGCGCAGCACTTCGAGGTCCATGCCTTCCACATCGATGGTGATAAAGTCGATGGGGGTGCCGGCAGGGAGGTGAGTGTCCAGTATATCGGCCAGTGGGGCGGTTTGTACCGTTTTCCGGTCAATAACCTGGTAGTCGGGCTTCTGAGTATATTCCGACACTCTTTCTGCGGAAAAGGTATTGAGCGCCGGTTCATTAAAAATGGCGTAAGTCAGTTCCTGTGGTACGCCTGAAACACCCATTTCGAGGTTGGTGTCGCCGGGGCGGTATTTGTTGAACAACGTCTGCATACCGGGTTGCGGATCGACGTTGATGCCCCGCCAGCCTTTGCGGTAAAACAGGTAGGTGTTGGAAAACCGGAACGGGTGGTGTGCGCCTATGTCTACATATACGCCCTTCCTCTTCCTGTTGAAGATACGCCGGAGGATAAGGTCTTCTCCTTCAGAACTATAAGCCACAACCTGGTAGGGGAAGCGCGGGAAGAGCGCTGCCAGGGCCTTTTTGATGATATGTTTTAATCTACTCATGTGGAATTGATTTGTGGGAACCGCTAAACAAATAGGTGTTCCACGATTTGCGCAGGATTTGACTGATATCTGCTACATCCGTATATATCTTTACGGGGTGTAGCATATCGCGGGCGAGCAGCCATGCTTGTCCGCTTTTGTCTTGTACTACCATCATGATGTATACACTGGCATATGCCGCCACGGTAGCAATAGCAGCGCCTTTGCCGCCTGTATGTGGTATCAGCAGCAGATTGATGACAACATTCAGCACCAGGCCTACTACGTTGCCGTACAGGTATAATTTGTATTTCCCTTCTACAAAAAGATATTGCACGATGACCAGCATCAGGAAAACCGGTATAGCGGACCATATGTGGATGCGTAGTATGCCTGCTGCAGTAGCGTAGGCAGAGCCGTACAACAGTTGCATGAGCATGCCGGCGGACAGACTGATGACCACGGCCAGCGACAGGCTGATAAAGCAGGAAATACGCAGCCACCTGCCCAGTGTTTGCAGGTAGGAAGCGTGGCTTTGTTCTTTTTTGCGGAACAGCATCGGCAGCATCGCCGTAGACACTACGGTAGGGAGGGCATACCACAACTCGGAAATGCGTACGGCCACTACATAATTACCCAGTTCTTCCGGTGTGGCCAGCATATTCAGCAGTATGTTGTCCACCTTCATGAACAGCACCACTACGAGGTTGGCCATGATGAGCACCCAGCTATCGCCCAGCAGGCGCCGGGCCATGCGCAGGCTCACCTGCCGCAGCGATGGCGGCGTAAACTGCAGGCTGTATTTTCCCAGTATCCATACATAGGTGGTGACCAGTTCCAGCAGCGTGATCCAGAGGAAAGTGAGCAGCGGTGCGTTGTAAAAAATAGCGATGCATTTGATGGCGCAAAAAACCAGGAATACTGTCACTTTGGGTACTATCACGGTTTTCAGGCTGTTGCTGACCTGGTAAAATCCGTCCATCACGTCAAACGACTGCAGCAGCATGGTGAAGGAGGAGAAGATGATACATAACAGGTATTCCGGTCCCGGGTTCATCAGGTGTACCAGGAAAATGCTGAGCAGCATACAGGCCAGCGCTGCTGTCAGCCGCATAAAGGCGATGGTGCTGACAATGCGGGATGAATCTTCTTCGGAGGCCATCAGTTCCTTGATGACCAGCTTGTCCATGCCCAGTACGGCGATGCTGGCCATGATAGCGCTGAAGGCGATCGTATAGTTCCATATGCCAAACACACGGGGCCCCAGGTGCCTGGCCATCAGGGCCAGCACCAGTATGCCCGGGAAGAGCTTACTTATTTTGTCGATCAGCAGCCAGCTGCTGTTTTCAAATACTTTACGCAATTCGTTTAGCTGTTTTTTTGAAGATGGTCGTCCAGCTGCTCTTACGGTTTTTTCTTTCGTCATACGAATACTTGCCGTAATAGTAGTATGGATAAAAAGTGTCTTGTATGATACCGTTGAATATGAGCCCTTTCTTTTTGAAGAAGGTTTCCTTCATGCTTTCTTCCATGGCTATCAGCCTGGCTTTGTGGGTATAGTTGTACCGGACGGTGAACAGGGTGCAGTCCACATACGTGGCGATGCTTTTAGCGTCTGATACGATGCCTACCGGCGAAGTGTCGATAATGATGTAGTCGAACCGGGTTTTCAGCTCGGCCAGCAGACCGGCCATTCGCGGACTTTCTATCAGTTCAATCGGATTGGGCGGTATGGGACCGGCGGAAACGATGTACAGGTTGTGGGTGCCTGGCACTTCCCGGATGATATCATCGATGGACCTGTTGCCGACCAGGTAGTTGGTGATACCGTTTTTATGGTCCAGGCCAAAGAAGTTGGACAGCTTGGGTTTGCGCAGGTCCATTTCCAGCAGCACCACCTTTTTGTTGTTCACCGTGAGGGAATTGGCAAGGTGGGCAGACAGGAAGGTTTTGCCTTCTCCCGATATACTGGAGGTGAGCATCACAGTGGCAGGTCCTTTATGGTCTGCCAGCAGGAAGCGCAGATTGGTGCGGAGGTTAAAAATCTGTTCCGTGAGCACCGCATGGTTGTTGAGGGAGAAGTCACGTACACCTTCCGTTTGCTGGAAGACCTCGGCGATCACCGGCAGATTAAATACCTGTTCGATTTCTTTGCGGCTGAGGATGCGCGGATTGAGGAAGTATTTGATATATACATAAACGCTGACGGCAACTACCGCCAGTACCGCGAAGCTGATGAAGATCATCGGCTTTTTGGGGCTTACGGGTTTTTCAGGTACGAAGGCCGGCGCAATGACTTTATTGTCTATCACGTTACTGGCGTAGGTGACGGAGGCTTCTTCTTTTTTCTTAAGGAGGTAGAGATAGAGGTTTTCCTTCACGCTTTGTTGCCTTTTGATGTTGACATATTCCCGCGCGTAGGAAGGGATACTGGCTATTTTGCCTTGTATGGCGTTCACTTTCTGTTGTGTGGTATGTTGTGCCACGCCGGCGTTGCGGCGGTAGCCGCTGATATAATCGCGGATGGTGCTGCGGGCGGCGTTTACCTGTGCGTCCACGTTTTGCATCAGGAAGCTGGAGGGCTGTACGGCAAGCGACAGTTTCCGCTGGTCGCGAAGGGCTTCCTCATAACGATTGATCATGCCCGTCAGCGTTTGGTCTACCGTGCCGGTGAGCGGTGTAAAAGGCGTGTTGTTATCGGGGGTATTGATATATTGTTCCACTTCGTCCATGACGGCCATTTGCAGGTTGGCTTCGTTGAGTTTGATGTCGGCGTCTTTTACCTGTTCCAGTGCCAGTTTGGAACTGGCATCGATATCGGTGATGCCGCGTTGCACCTTAAATTGTTCTTCCGTGCGTTCCAGCAGTCCGAGTTCTTCTTTCAGCGAATCGATGCGGGTATTGAGGAAGTGGATGGTTTTTACGCCGGCTTTGTTTTTATCACTGAGCGTATAGTCGTTGTATTCGTCCAGCAGTGCGTTGAGAAAATCGGCGCTTCGCCGGGCCACGGGGTCCTTATAGGTGATCACGATCACCGTGGCGTCGCGGTTGACGAGCGCGGTGGTGATATCATCGACTGATTTGTATGCCAGTTCAATGGCGGAATCCACTTCAATGCGGCAGGTGCTTGTTTCGGAAAGTGACATCGGGCCGGACTGCAGGGAGAAGGTGTCTTTCCCGATGGCGAAAGGAACATTGGGCGCCACGGTGAAGTGCAGGGTACGCTTGTCTTTGCCCATGCGTGCTTTCACGTCAAAGTCCTGCCGGATGCGGGACACATCGAACGTATAATTGCCGGTGCGGGAGCTGTCGCTCAGTACCTGTATAATGATAGGTGATTTAGGGTACCATTCTTTATCCTGCAGATGTTGCGGCGTAAAATACCGGACGTTGAAATGATTGCTGCTGATGACCCGTTGTAGCAGGATGGGGGAGTGCAGCACTTCCATTTCGTTTTCCATGTTTTTACCGCTTCCCAGCAGGGAGAGGGATTTGAGCACGTCTGTTTCCTCGCCGTTGCCTTTTTTTTCATCTTTCAGGTACAGGCGGGCCGACGACATATAGGACGGCGGTGTATACCGCAGATAGGCCCATCCCGCTGCTATGGCGAGCAGAACGGCCAGCAGGTAAAGGGGCCAGTGAAAGAGCATTTTCCTGAACAGGTCGCCAATGTCGATGGCGGCCGGCCGGTTGTGGATTGCTTTGAGCGGTGCCATGGTACCTTTTTTTTCATTTACTGAGAAGAATGATCGTAGTCGCCAGTGAAATAGCACTGAGTATGACGGGCAGCAGCTGTACCAGTTTCGACGTAGGGAACTGTTTGCCCGGTCCGGGTTTGATGTACACTACGTCATTATTGGCCAGATAGAAATACGGTGAGCTCATTGTTTTACTGTCGTTCAGGTTGAGCGAGGTGTAATATCTCACGCCGTCTGTTTCGCGGATGACCATTACATCTTTCCTGTCGGCGGAGGTGTTCATATCACCTGCCATGCTGAGCGCATCGAGGATGGTGGTCCTTTCGTTGCCCACTCTGAAGGAGCCGGGATGTGCCACGTCCCCGAGCACCGAAATCCTGAAGCTGACCATGCGTGTGGAGACATACACGTTTTTCAGGGTTTTCGACAGTTCGGTCGTCACCATCTCATCGATCGTTGCGGTGGTTTTGTTTCTGACGAACAACCTGCCGGCGATGGGCATCCGGATATATCCGGCGCTGTCTACGAGGTATCCCTGATCGATGCCTGTGCCTGAAGGGCCGGGCGCACCCGGGGGATTGGGATTGAGGAGTTGTGTGACGTCCTTGTCCGGGGTGCTGACGATGATCTGTAAGACATCTCCTGACTGGATTCTCAGCTGTGGATACCGTGCAACGGAGGTGTGTCCGGTAGCGTCAGCGATGTCGTTGAAGTAAGTTATCTTCTTGCTGCCGGTGCATCCTGCCATCAACATGGCCAGGATCAGCAAGGTCATGCGAAATGACTGCATACGGGTACCTGATGCTTTTAAGTGTGAACTACGGATTAATATATCGGGGCCGTCCAGTGCTTTTCACTGTGGCACGCATAAACTTCAGGATGCCAATATGCCTTTCCGCCGCGAAAGCGTGGCTTGCCGGATTTTGTCCTGTGCCGGCTGTTCAAAATAATAGTAAACGGCCAGGCTCAGGAGAATGACCATGCTGATAAAAGCGATCATCACCCAGGGAGTAAGCAGCAGGCGGCGGTCCAGGTGCAGCTGTTGCATGGCGAGGACCGTTGCTATCTGCAAGGGAAAATGCAGCAGGTAAATTGCATAGCTGCAATTGCCGAGAATAGACCAGCGGCGGTGAAAGGGCCGTACGGCGGTTTCCAGCAGCACCAGCGATAAGATGGTGCAGGGGGCTACCGTGACCCTGAACAACAGGTTTCTGACAACACCATATGCTTCGGCGGACTGCTCTGCGCTGAGACCAGGGCGTAGCCTGCCGATGTTGTTTGTCCATGCCTGTTGAAGGAAAGGATAATAATAGTAAGATATAATGACCACCGCCCAGAGAACGATAGTAACTATACTGATAACCCGGAAATAGGTGCGAATGTTTTTATGTTGTACCAGATAGTTGTAAACATAATATAAAAGGGCCCCCAGGAAAAAGGAAAAAACACCTTTCCCGATAAGCAGGGTATAATGTTGCATGAGCGCGCCTGCAGGGATGAGCAGCAACAGTAACGCTTTATTGGTATGCCATCTCAGTTTGCAAATCAGAAAAAATAACAGGTAGAGAAATATTTCTACCGACACAGACCAGGAAGGTGCATTAAAAGACGGCCCGACTTCAAATCCCCAATTCTGAATAAAGAGAACGTTCAGCAAAAAGTGATACGTGTCATTATACTGGATCACAAAATAATGCCCCATCCTTTGCCATACCAGTGGCTGTAAAACGGCTACTATCAACAGTGTTGCGAAGTGAAGCGGATATAGTCTTGAAAACCGGTATATCCAGAACTTTCTGAAATCTATCTTGCCGCTTGCAATAGCATTGGCATATAACCAAAAGAAAATGAAACCCGAGAGCTGAAAAAAGATATCTACCGACACCATGCCATGTGTGTAGAAAAGAGATAATGCAGAATAGAAGGGCAGGGACTTGTTTAGTTCACCGCCGGTCGTAAATACGTCGTTAGGGTAAAAAAACATTTGCCAATGAAAGAGGACGACAATCAAGGCCGCGATGCCCCTGAAAGCATCCAGACTATGAAAATAGGTCGGGACAACAGGGCAGCGGTTCTTCTCCATAGAAAGAATGGTTAGAGGTTAATCAAATCGGGTTTCCTGTGATATGGAAGTTAACAAGAAAACGAACGCAATAGCAGTGCGTAGAACTAATGAATAAAATAATCAGGATGGAGGCAAGTGAACAAAATGAATAAGCAGCGTGTGCCGTAAGGAAAGATTCGTTACCTTTAGGGCAGCAATCTGTGCAATTTAAAAAAAATACAGATCTGAAAACTATAGGTCTGAACTTCCAATAGGCGAACATGAAATACAGGATCGACTTCAGAGGGCCCGAAAAAACAATACGCTATACCGCTGTTTGCAACTCCACACTGGAAGTGGAAACATTACTCCGGCAAGTACTGCAGTATGACTGGTCAGACGAGAACGGCGCTTATGCCATGACGCTGTACGATCTCTCGTCAGGTGAAGAGCAGGTGGTGCATGTGTATCGGTTTAAAATGGAACCACCTTATACCAAAGCAGCTTTTGAAGCAATGAACAACAGGTCGTAAAAAAGCCCCGGCGAACGTTGCCGGGGCGGTACTTCATTAACCCAATATTTCCACTTCTTCCGGGATAACAAAAAACAGCGTGCATCCGATAGGACTGCTAACTGAATGTTTGAATCCTGGCGGTGTATACAGGTAGTCGCCGGCTGTCAGGGTAGCGTGTTCTAGTACGGCCTCTCCGCTTAATACAAAAATTTCTTCGCCGGCAGGATGGTTATGGTAAGGATAGGTGGCTCCTGGTTCAAACTTCAATAAGATGGTTTTGGAGCGCTGGCTCTCTTCGTCGTATCGCAGGGACTTTACAAAGATGCCTTTATAGTGTATGCCATTTTCAACAAGTGGTTGCCAGTCCTGCTGGGTGCTGCGGGTAATGTAGTGGTTAATGTCTGTATGCATAATTAAGAATTTAAAAGTTGATCAATGCTCCAGCGGTAGCCGGGGAGGGTGGCCAGCATAAAAGCGCCGGCGCTGAAAGCGAATACGGAATAATCCAAAGGCTCTTTCAGGCCGAAGGACCAGGCCATAGCTATTCCGAAGCATAATGTCAGCATCATGGCGCTGACGGCTGCCAGCTGGGTTTTAAATCCAGCCAGCAGTAATATGCCGAGTGATGTTTCCAGTATGGTGGCGATGACCGCTATCGTGGGTATGATACGGGCAGGCGCAAAGGAATTGACCTGCGCGGTGTATTGCAGAAAGCTCTGCCAGCCGGAAGAATGGCTGCCCCAGAGCCCCAGCCTGCTGGCTACGGCCGAAAGGAACCCGGTCCCCAGTGAAAGCCTTAACAGTAAGGCGGCGATGTCCTGATATGATTTCATGTACTGTTTGTTTTTGACAGTACAAAGTTGGCATTTCAGGGGTAGTTAGAAAATAGAGAATCCTGCAAAAAACATGTAATATTTAAAGGGCATACTGCTCTTTATATTGTTTGGGAGATAATTGGGCCTGTTTTTTAAAGAAATTGGAGAAATAAAAAGGATCATTGAACCCCAGTTTGTAAGCAACCTCCTTGACGGAAAGATCGCCGTAAGTCAGCAGCCGCTTGGCTTCCGAGGTGATGAGGCCATATATCACGTTCTGGGCTGTTTTGCCGGCATGCAGGCGGGCCAGTTCATTGAGTTTGGCTTCTGTGGTGCCCAGCAGGGAGGCCAGTTCCTTCGGCGCGTAGTTGTGTTCAAAGTTGTTGCGTACGGCCTCCAGGAATTTGAGGAAGAGGGCGTCCGGTTTCCATATTTCATCGCCGCGCTGCACCTTGGCCCTGTTGATGGCCACCAGTATCAGCGTAATACGGCTGTGGACAGAAATCAGGTACTGATAGGGCTGTTGCGCTATTTCTTCCTGTATGAGCGCCAGTTGCGCGTCCGCCACGCCTTGGCCGACGGGTATCACTTCATTCATCGCGAAATGACAGAAAAGGCCGTTGTGGAAAATCAGTTCTATATCATTATCGTCCTTACAGAAGAAGTCAAGCGTAAATTCCAGCAGGTGGCCGGTAGCCTGATGATTTTCGCGGATATGGTGTATCTGGCCCGAGGTGATAGTGATCACGTCGCCGGCGCCCAGCTTAAAGTCACGGTGGTCAACGGAAATGACCAGGGAACCGGTATGGCAATATAACAGCACGTACCGCATTACGCGGCGTGGCTTGTCCGGAAGAAGAGATGGTTCAAGTGTGGTGATGGTGATCATCGACATAAATGGAAGATACTATTTTACTTGTATGGAAGCAGCCAGTTGTTTAAAGTATTGAAGGTCGCGCGTAGCGTCTTTTTTGCTGATGGCCTGCAGCACGATGGCCTGATCGCCTTTCACGACCACGCAACAGTAGGCGGTCACCGGTTTGTCTTTCAGCTGTCCCTGTATTTCCAGCTGATAAGCTTCGTTGTTATTGATGCGGTCATTGATTTCCGCTTTGGTTTCCGGTGCAGTAAGGCCATATTCCCGGAATTTGCCGACCATGAGCGCGGCGATTTCCTTTGGCTTGGCGGTATTGTCATTGGGGAACTGGGCCACCATCACGAACGGTCCGTCCGGATCATCTTTGGTGTCCATGCCATTGATGGTGTAGATGTACAGGCTGGCGGCATATTTAAAGAACCGGAAAGGCGTATTGCTGGTATCGATGGTGAAATTGGCCGTTTCAAAAGGGTCGATCTTCTGCTGCGGGTCGTACCAGATGGTGCGGAGGCTGGCCAGCATCTCTTTACCGGCGGCCTCGTTGCCGGTGGGGTATACTGCCATTACAGAGGTGGAGAAGGTAGTGTCCCCGAAAACAAGTCCAAGCGTAATATGCGTAGGAGCGCCCTGGGCGGCCACAAACTTCGCCGGATAGCCATCGATCTTCAGCTCCTGGTAGTTATACACTGTAGCGCCTTTTTCAATAAAAGCCTCTTTGCTGAAAGACGCTGCGTTGGTATAGAAGTTCCCTCCCGGCAGGTCGTACACGTTGATCATACCTCTCTCTTTGTGATGCAGCCCGATGAAATTTTTAGCGATGTCATAGTGTGCCGGCGGAATGATGTAGAGATGAGTACCGGGGATACGGACATGCCGGGCTGTTTTGGTATTGCGGATAACGCTGTCCAGTTTGTACTGGGAACGGGCGCCGACGGCAATGCACAAGAGCAGGCAAAGAGTCAGGAGAGGTTTCATGTGTGATCGTTTACTATCGGAAATCATGACAGGGCGGGAGAAAAAGGAACCCAACCAGTTGGCAGGGAATGTTTCATAAAACTCCGGCGGCATAAATGTCGGATTTTATTTTCATTTTCTGATGCCCGTGTTGTAGCAGGCTGATGGACGGGAGGACAGTAACTAAAAGGCCCAGCAACAGAGGTTGCAGGGCTTTAAATTTTGTTATTACGCCGCACTGTTACGCTACTGTGATTTTAAGGACCGGCATAATCCGGTCCGTGAATGGGAATAAGCTGTCGCCATTACTCCCGGAAGTAGTGCATGATAATCTTACTGATCGTATCAGCCCTGTTGAATACCATGAGATGCCCGCCGCCTTTAATACGGTAATCAGGATGTACCAGCCTGCTGGCAATCACCCTGTCGGCTGTCCCATGTACCTGAATGGTGTGTTCGGGTGGTTGTTTGTTTTCCCAGTGAGAAATACTTTTCAGCGCCCAACGGAAAAAATAAATATCTGTGCCCTGTAGTAACTCCTTTAGCGCATCCTTGTCCATTTTAGTACGGGCGCCAAAGTAGCTATAGGTTAAAAAATTCATGCGCTTTAACAGGAAGCGGGGGACTAACCTGTATAAGCCCAGTCTCATGAAAAAAAACTGGAACTTGCTCAGCTCATCTTTTGTTCTGGCGGAGGAGATCAATACCATTTTTTTTGTGTTCACCAGTTTGGACACTTCCACTGCCACGATGCCACCAAAGGAAACCCCGATGATATACGGATTTTCAATAGTAATCTGGTCTTTTATCCTGGCGGCGTATTCTGTGATGGTTTCGTCTGGCGACGAGGGTACCCAGTTGATATATACTTTATGGTAGCCGGGAAGCTCCAGGTTCCTGAATAAACTGGAGTCGGCCCCAAGCCCGCTAAAAAGGTAGATGGTTTTTTGTTCGTCTTTGGCGGTAGCTGCAGAAGGTTGAGAAAATCCCCTGAGACTGCAGCATATCAATAAAACAGAAAAAATCACTTTCACACGTTGCGACATAAAATTCTTCACTTCTTGCCCGATAGACATGGTTATTAACGAATGCAATTAAAAAGTTGAACTATTAAAATATGGATTTTATTTAATCCGTATCGGCAGAGTTAGCATAAAATAGTATGGGTGCTTAGGCGTGAGCAGTATTAACAGGGATATTGCCGGGTATCACCAGCAATTGATAGAACCGGCGCAAAACTATAAAATATCTGTTTGAATGCAAAGTTAATCTGTCTGAATGCATTCAGTGTATTATGTGAATATTTATATGTTTCTGATTATCAATTGTGTTGGTATGAGAAACGCTTTAGAAGCGCTGCGGCCGGAAGCGTACCGGTCCCGGGCCGGGTGTTAGCGCGCGGCCCAACAAAATCCGGTTGTCCAGTGTTATTTTTTCTCTATCAGTATCTGACAAACCCTATTACTGTTAAAATATCAAAGCGTGATTATGGAACGAGGAAAATTATATGTCCAATATGGCAGCGGCCCTTTTTCGGCGCCGCCGGGCTGGAAAAATTTTGACGCTTCCCCGACACTCAGGCTGCAGCAGTTGCCGCTGATCGGGTCTTTGTTGAAAAAGCGGATGCATGTGGCTTTTCATCCCGACGTGATCCAGGGCGATATTATTACAGGATTGCCCGGTATTGAGGAGAACTCCTGTGATGGTGTCTATTGCTCGCATGTGTTGGAGCATCTGTCGTATGAGGACTGTATCACCGCTATCCGTAATACCTACCGCATACTAAAGCCCGGTGGCTATTTCCGCTGCGTATTGCCCGACCTGGAAACGGCGGCAAGGAAGTATATAGACAACCTGCATGGGGAAGACCAGGAAGCAAATGTGAAATTTATGGAAGAAACCCTGCTGGGGCGGCAACAGCGGCAGCGTGGCATCCGTCAGCTGGTGCAGTCGGCTTTCGGTAACAAGGAGCACCTCTATATGTGGGACCACATCTCGCTGGCCCACCAGTTGCAAAAAGCGGGTTTCAGAAAAGTTCGCCGCTGTTCGTTCAACGACGCTACCGACGGCATGTTCCGGCTGGTGGAGGAGAAGACGCGTTTTGACAACGCAGTGGCATTGGAGGCTGCGAAATAATTCTGCAGGCGCCGATGATGCTCCGGTATATTTTTATGATCAATTTGTGAGTGGCTGTTGGTATGTCTCATATATGATATGAAGAATATAACGGTGCAGAATGTACGTATAATAGTGGTGTTTGTTTTGCATGTTAAGATACCCTTAATTAGATGCTACTGATGATTTATTTCAGTAGTGTTTTGTAGCACCTGATCTTATATACCCAATGTTGGGTATTTTTTAATGTTATGAATCCTATGTATGTTGCAGTACTGCGAAAAGTAGCAGTGGTAATGGGTTCGCTGCAAGAATAGTTTAAAATTTTATCAGCGATAATCTTTGTCGTTACAATTTTTTTTCTATAGATTTGTGAAGTACGATTGCAGGATCAGCGTTGATGAAATATAAATTCAGTCGAGAGATTTTGTAAGCCCGAAGGGAACCCCTACGTCTTTTGATCGTTAACCTTCCATCCTGGATTGATCGTAAATATTCAAAATAGCCAAAAAGTTTCTTTTTCTTTTTTTGTTTTCGAGGCTGTGTAGAGCGCCAACGTTTCCTTCTTTTGTCTATTAGTGCCTTATGGGGCAATCGTTCCATGAAGGTCCTATGCCGGAAAATATCGTGTAAGTTTTTTGCTAAGATTTGCAGATTGCCTCTGTCACTATTTAATTTTTAGAATAAAGACCACTGTTCGTTATGAATATGTTGTCAATGGACATCGCTGTCCCTGGTGGAAGGGGCGGCCGTGTGTTGCGTGGCAATGTATTGGTGATGAAAAGTATATAACGTTGTTTTCCAGAGACGATTAACTGTTCGTTTAGCATTGTCTGCTTGAGTGGAGAGTGTGTGTTGATTTCTGGTAGTCACATTGGATTAAGAAAAAACGGATATATGAGGAATTATATGAAACGCTGTTATGCGCATACAGACCGGTATGCGCACACAAGGCCGAACGCGCATGTAAGCCAACAATGCGCAGTCCCGATCCCGACGAATGCTCACAGGTGTCTAAACCCCTTATTGTTTGCATAACGTAGGTTGATATTGGATATCATCCATGTCAATGTAATACATCATTTTATAGACAGTGCAATAAAAGCGTTGCTTGTGATGCCAACACAATCAGCGTGAAGGATTGCATGTCTTGCTATTGCCGTCCATGAAATAATTGGATGGAATTAATACGAAAAAAATCGTCTTAATGAGGAAATGTATTTTTTTAATGGCTGCATTCACAGCACTGTATGCGACGGGTTGGGGACAGGGAAAAGTTCAGCTGAAAGGATTTGTAAAGGATACCGCCAGCCATCCGTTTGAGTTTGCGGTAGTATGCCTGGTAGATGCAGGAGACACCGCAAAAAACAAATGTGTGTTTTCCGGGACCGATGGTACTATTGCCTTTTCCGGTGTTTCAGCAGGACGTTACTTTCTTAAAACAAGTTATACAGGTTATATGCTGTCCAGAACGGACGTTTTTGTGGTCAGCGCCGGTACAGGAGATACCATCGTTTTGCCGGATATCGTGTTAAAACAGGATGCCGCGAAAATGCTGAAGGAAGTATCTGTTACAGCACAAAAACCATTGATTGAGAAAAAGATAGACCGCGTGGTGGTGAACGTGGAAAACAGTGTTATCGCAAAAGGGAATACCGCGCTGGAAATACTCCAAAGCGCGCCAGGGGTAGCGGAGTCCAAAGATGGCAATTTATCGCTCAGGGGAAAAGAAGGAACAATGGTGCTGATCAATGATAAACCAACCTATCTTTCTGCCGCTGATCTTGCCGAACTTTTACGTAATACACCGGGAACAAATGTTCACGCTATCGAACTGATCACAAACCCACCTGCCAAATATGAAGCACAGGGCACCGGAGGCATCATCAACATAAAAATGAAGACCAACAAGACCCTTGGCTTTAATGGCACGGTAAATGCCATGGGCGGATATGGAAAGTACTATAAGTGGAATACTGGTGTGACTGTCAATTTCAGGACAAAGAAAACCAATCTGTCTGTTAACTATATTACTTCCGGTAATCAGCGGTTTAATGATCAAACAGTAGAACGGACCAATATCAACAAAGACCTGATAACACGGTTCGATCAGGAGGCAGACAGGGTGCGGCGCATCGGCTACAACCACTTCAACGTGTCTATGGAATATTTTCCGAATGACAGAAGCGCCTTCCGCATCTTTGCCGATGGCTCTTTCATTAACGCCACACAGACACTGTACAACAATACACGTATCAGCAGGGAAACCGGAAAACCGGATTCCTCTTATGAGTCGGTAGCCCCTCTTAAAAGCGACTATGGAGATTACAGGTATGGCGCTTCCTATGAATACAAGCTGGACACCACCGGCAGCACACTGGGACTTGATTTTAACGCAGGCCGTTTTGATTCCCGGGAGGTAACGCAATATAACAACGCCTACTATCTGCCCGACAGAAAACCATTACGGCAGGCAGATACCTTAAGGATTAGTTCACCTGTCAAGATAGACATCTACTCTTTTAATACAGATTACTCGCGCCCGTGGCTTGATCGAAAACATGTGCTGGATGCGGGTATGAAGGTCACCTATATTAAAACCAATAATAACTTCGGATATGATTCGCTCAGAAACGGCACCTTCTTCCCGACAGTATTCAGCAATCATTTTATCTATAGGGAAAATGTCAATGCAGGTTATGTAAATTATAATTTCAAAGGCGACAAAACAGCAATACAAGCCGGTCTTCGCGTAGAGCAGACAAATTCGGAAGGCATTTCCGCCGACGCCGGCGAAGGTGTAAAACGACATTATATAGATTTCTTCCCATCCGCTTTTATAGACCGGAAGCTGTCTGCGGCAAGCACACTTAACCTGGCTTATAGCAGAAGGATTGACCGTCCGAGTTATGAGGACCTTAATCCGTTTGTCTATTTTCTTGACCAGTTCACATTCAGTCAGGGGAATCCTTATCTGAAGCCGCAGTATAGCAATTCCTTTGAATTAAACTATACGTTGCTGGACACGTATAACGCCAGTGTAAGTTATGTAAGGGTGGGCCAGGTAATGAGCGAGGTAGTAAAGACAGACCCTGTGTCTAAAACACTTGTTTTTTCTTTTGATAACCTGGCGAGAGAAGACATATTTTCCTTTGCATTGACTTTGCCCGTCAGCTTTACGTCATGGTGGTCAGGCCTTGTTTTCTTTAATGCCAACCTTAACCACATCGTTACACCAGACTTTGACGGTGTGCCACTCGACGCCCGCCGGGCATCCTACAATTTTAATGTCAACCAGACAATAAACATTGATAAAGCAACGAAATGTGAAGTGAATTTTGGGTATCAGTCCCCCTATATTACCGGGACGGTTTTTTATAATAAACCCCAGTATGGTCTTGATTTCGGAGTGTCAAGGACCATCAGCCGGCACTTTAGTGCAAGCCTTTCGGTGAAAGATATTTTATATACCCGCGCCCGGTATTTTACCAGTTTATTGCCAAATCAACAATATCAATACCACCAAAGACTTGAAACCAGGATCGCTCGTCTGACGCTGACTTACAAGTTCGGGAACAGCAAGATTCCCAAAGCAAAAAACAATTCCAGTGCCTCAGAAAAGGAGATGAACCGCATCAAAGGTGCCAACTAACAGTCAGAATTTGTTAATAATACATTATGTCCAACAAACTTATTCACACTGAGATAGAGAGAACGGTCGCACAATTCCCCGATTTGGTGGCCGTAGAAGGTTACGGCATGGACCTTACCTATCAGGAATTAAACAATTATGCCAACCAACTCGCCCATGCATTGCTGGAAGCTGATCTCCACCCGGAGGCATCTGTGGGGGTATATGCCGCCGGAGGACCGTTGCAGGTGATCAGCCTCCTGGCAGTCTTTAAGGCTGGCGGCAGATATGTGCCACTGTCGCCTGATCAGGCGATACTCCATGTGGAGCAGGTGCTCGAAGAAACGGAGACCACCATTGTAGTCACTACCTCGGAACACTATCCCGCACTGCATAAGGTCCTGTTCCCCAAAGAAACACCGATTCATACGGTGATCGTGCTGGACCAGCGATCAGACAAGGAGGTGCTGCTGGACGTGATTAAACAGGATGCGGCAGGATTTACAGTGACAGTGAGGGAAAATCCGTTCAGTACCGAAAATCCGGGGTTAAGCTACGACGACCGTAATGACGCGTATGTGTTTTATACCTCTGGTTCTACCGGGAAAAGCAAAGGGATCGTAGGGTCACATATAGCGCTGAGCCATTATATTCATTGGCACAGGAAGGAATGGGGCGTTGATACCGGTTTTCGTATCAGCCAGCTGGCGACCATGACCTTCGACGCTTCTCTGAAAGACATATTAACGGCATTGACATCAGGCGCTACCTTGTGCCTGCCAGAAAGCAGCATTAAAAACAATCCGGTGAAGCTGGTGGAATGGCTGCGGGCCGGCAATATCAGCCTGCTGCAAACGGTGCCTTCCTTATTCCGCCTGATCACGGCCGCGCTGCTGGAAACAAGACATCCGTTGTCCGCTCTCCGTTATGTAGTGCTTGCCGGTGAAAGGCTGTTAGGGTGCGATGTATTGAACTGGAAAGCAGCCAATGGCACCACTGCGAGATTGTCGAATCTGTACGGCCTGACAGAAACGACTATATTAAAAACCTGTTTTCATATTGAGCACTGGGACTGGCAGCCAGGAGAAGTGCTGCCAGTGGGATTTCCGATCAGTAACACGCTGGTGGCGGTGATTAATGGCAGCAACAACATCTGCGAAGATGGTGAAATAGGAGAGGTGTACATCAAAAGCCCCTATATCAGCAAAGGTTATCTCGATAAAAGTCTCAATACAAACAGCCTGGTGCAAAATCCGCTGGCCGGCGACGGCCGCGAGGACCTGGTCTGGCGGACAGGTGACCTGGGCAGGTACCGCGCAGACGGTTGCCTGGAGATACTGGGGCGCCGCGATGAGCAAATCAAGATCAACGGTGTCCGGATAGAACCGGAACAGGTGCGAATGGCTGTATTGAAGCAGGACGGGATTACCCGTGTGGAACTGTTGGTGCATAGCTCTGAAGCGGCAGGACAGGAACTGATCTGCTACTATACCGGCCACCGCTATGCAGCAGATGAGCTACGGCAGCTCCTGTCGCATGATCTTAATCCGGCCATGCTACCCAGCTATTACGTATGGATGGAGACCTTCCCGCTCAATATGAACGGAAAAGTAGACCGGAAGGCACTCCCCAGGCCGGAGGAAGTAACCTTGCGGACAAGCTATCAGCCACCGGAGCCCGGTCTCGAACAGCAACTGGCCCTGTTGTGGCAGCAGGTGCTGGGACTTGAGCGTATTGGCCGCGATGATAGTTTCTTTAATGTTGGCGGCTCATCGCTGAAAGCGATCCAGCTGATAGCGAAAATATATAAAGAGCTGGACGTACAACTGACCATTGCAGAACTCTTTGCCAACCCGGTGCTGTCGAAGCTGGCCGCATTGGTAGGACAGGCAAAACGGCAGGCCTATCATCCGATACCTAAGGTGCCCGAAGCCGACAGCTATGTGCTTTCCAATTCACAAAAGCGGTTATGGATAGCCAGCCAGCTGAAAGAGCAGTCGGTTGCTTACGACATACCAGTCCTTTACAGAATTGAAGGACCATTGGATATTTCCGCACTGGCAGAAGCATTCAGGCTTGTTGTGGAAAGACACGAAAGCCTGCGCACTACCTTTTTCCTGGAGGATGGAGAGCCGCGCCAGCGGATCCTGTCTGCTGCTCAATCGGGCGTGTCGATGCTTGTCCGTGATTTCCGGGACCAGCCCGATCCTGAGGCGGCAGCCCGGGAACGTGCACGACAGATCGGAACACATCACTTTGACCTGGAAAATGGCCCACTGTTCCTGATAGAGCTGCTCAGGATAACAGACAATACGTTCCTGCTGGCATGCTGTATTCATCATATTATTTCTGATGAATGGTCTATGCAGATAATGGGCCGTGAGGTAATAGCCATATACAATGCCCGCTCAAGGGACGTGTTGCCGGAGCTGCGGCCGCTCAATATACAATACAAAGATTATGCGTCCTGGCAGCAGCGGGAATTATCAGGGGAAGGGCTTGCTGCCACCCGGGAATATTGGCTGTCACGCTTTACCGGGGATCTGCCGGCACTGGAACTGCCAACCGACCGAAGCCGCCCTGCTATGCAGAGTTTCCGTGGCTCGCAGGTGAAGTTCGTGTTCGATGCCGAACAAAGCGCCGCGTTCGGGCAGCTGATCAAAAAACAGGAAGCGACCCTGTTCATCGGGTTACTGACATTGGTAAATGTATTGCTGTTCCGCTATAGTGACCAGAACGACCTCATTGTCGGCACACCGGTCGCAGGCCGTATACATCCTGACCTTGAAGACCAGATCGGCTATTATCTCAATACGCTCGCTCTAAGGAACACCATTTCCGGAGATGCTTCTTTTACACAAGTGCTGGACAGCGTACGGCAAACCACCATAGATGCCTTCTCCCATCAGGCATATCCGTTCGATCTGTTGGTTGACGAGTTGAAATTAGGAAGTGATTTAAGCCGGTCTCCTTTGTTTGATGTTGTTGTGATCCTGCAAAACATCGAACTGAATAATGAAGCAGACCTGGAAATGAACGGTGTGAACATCGACCTGGAAGTTGCCCGGATCGAAATCAGCAAATGTGACCTCCGTTTTCAGTTTAGCGAAGGAGGTGGTGTGCTCTACGGAAGCATAGAGTACAGCACAGATCTTTTCGACCGTAAGCGAATAGAGCGGATGACGCAGCACCTTCGCCAGCTGATGAGTTTTGTCAGTGACCACCCGCAGGCGCCCGTCAGCACGGCAGAATACCTGTCACCGGAAGAAAAGAGACAGGAGCTGCTGGCACAGCGGCTGTTCAATTCCAGCATAGAAGGAAATTTTTAAAATTAACCATTGAATCTATTATCATGTGTGGTATTACCGGTATAGTCTATAAAGACAAGCAGCGGCCTGTTGATGAAGGAATTATTCAAAGAATGGCTGATAAGATCATTCATCGCGGCCCGGATGACTACAAGACTTTTATAAAAGGCCATGTCGGCTTCGGATTTAGAAGATTGAGCATCATCGATCTTGAAATGGGCGCACAGCCTTTTGTTAGCCAGGACGGACAAATAGTGCTCATCTGCAATGGAGAGATTTATAATTACAAAGAGTTGAGAGCGGAAATGAAGGGCAGAGGATATCAGTTCCGGACCAATTCCGATATTGAGGTGCTGGTTCCCCTATATGAAACCTTTGGTGCCGATTTTCTGAAAAAACTGAATGGACAGTTCGCGCTTGCGATAGACGACAGGAAAAACGACCTGGTTCTCCTGGCCAGGGACCATTTCGGCATATGCCCGCTTTACTACACCGAACAGGATGAAGCACTGATATTCGGATCTGAAATAAAAGCCATCTTCGGAAATCCCGCCGTCAGGCGGCAAATAGATTTGAACGGGTTGGACCAGATATTGACCTATCCGTCCAATGTTAGTCCCACTACCATTTTCGCCAATATCTGTAGTGTAAAGCCGGGACATTACAACGTTTATAAAGACGGACAGATTAAAAGCCATGAATATTGGGACCTGGACTACCCTGACCTCCAGAATCCTTCGCAGGCCAGTAAAGACGAGGCCTATTATTTGGAAGGGATAGAGGCGCTGTTGAAAAAATCCGTGTCTTACCGCCTGAATGCAGATGTGCCTGTTGGGTTTTACCTGAGTGGCGGGTTAGACTCTTCCCTGATTGGCGCCCTGATGGCCCATGCGGCACCATCCAAAAAATTCCAGTCTTTTTCTGCAAGCTTCGGCGGCTCCATGGAGGATAAGACCATCAATGAGCAGAAATATCAGCAGCTGATGAGCAATTTTCTGAAGACAGAACACAATGATATCGCCTTCAGCTGGGCCGATGCGGAAAGTAAACTAAAGGAAGTGGTCTATTATGCCGAAACGCCCCTGAAAGAGACCTATAACCTCTGCTCAATCGCTTTGTCAGAAGCCGCCCGCCAAAAAGATATCAAAGTCGTGTTGTCCGGCGAGGGGGCAGATGAGTTGTTTGGAGGCTACGCCGGTTATAAGTTTGACACCATGAAGGGAGACAGTGATGATTCCGGGGACCTGAACGAGCTGCTCGACAAAGAGATCAGAAAAACCATATGGGGCGACCGGGAATTTATTTATGAGAAAAATGAGTACGACTTCAGGGAAACCAAACAATATCTTTATTCACCTGCACTCAATAAGACCTACGACAAGTTTGACTGTCTCAAAAGCGCCGTCGTGGACAAACGGCGGATGGTGGGAAAACACCGTTTCCATCAACGTTCCTATGCCGACTTCCGTTTGCGGCTTTCCGGCCACCTGATTGCGGACCATGGTGACAGGATGACCCTGGCCAACAGTGTAGAGGGAAGATATCCCTTCCTGGATATTGAACTGGTGGAATTTGTGAAAACGATACCCCCCGGAATGATGCTGAACAATTTCAATGAAAAATACCTGCTGAAAAAGGTGGCCCATAACTTCATACCACAGGATATTATATGGCGGGAAAAGTTCGGTTTTGTTGCCCCCGGAAGCCCGGCTTTGCTTAAAACCAATAAGGAATGGGTAAACGACCTGCTTTCCTATGACAGGATCAAAGCCCAGGGATTCTTTAACCCGGATGCCATTGAACAACTGAAGAAACTATATCTGTCAGATTCTTTTGTGTTCAATCCGCCCTATGATATCGACTTATTGATCATTGTCCTGACATTCAATATCATGCTTGATTTGTTTGGCGTTAACAACAACTAGAATTATGAAAATCAGTCAGATTCTTTCCGGTAAAATCAGGAGTACCATTTCGTTCATCGTGCTTTTCGGATTACTCAACAGCCTGTTGAATGGAATGCTGCTTTTCTTTATCAATGCTACCGTGACGGGGAAAACACTTTCGTTCCCGGATGCATATAAATTACCGTTGTTTGTGGGCATTGTGTTGGTGGCGCTTGTCTGCTCCAGGTTTTTCCAGGTTTATATGATCCGGCTTACCAGCAACATCACTTTCGAATTTGAGAAAAACATTCTTGAAAAGATCCGTTGCTCCACACTCACGGAGTTTGATGCACTGGGAAAGGAAAATATTTATACCGCTGTCAATGATACCAGGTCGCTGGCACATATCCCCGAAATTTTTATGAATGCATTCAATGCCATGGTGGTAGTGCTTTGTTGTTTTGGTTATATGTTCTGGGCGGCGCCGCTGGGAGGGCTGGTGATATTGATGACCATGACGGTCCTGCTGGTAGTATATCTTATCAGAAACAAGGGTATTCAGAAAGACCTGAATCGTCAGCGTGACCTGCAGAATAATTACTATCGCTATTTAAATGACGCTATACATGGTTTTAGGGAACTGAAGCTGAATGTGCTCAGAAGCAATAATGTGTACTATAACTGGATATTTCCTAACAGGGAACAGAACAGGCAGCTGACCAACAAAACATCCATTAAGTACCTGGATAATGAGATATCCGGTACTTACAGCTGGTACGTGATTTTCGGCGTGATTATGTTTGTTTTGCCACTGGTGATGAAAACCAGCACTTCCACGCAGGCGGCGTTTCTTGTTACCATCATGTACCTGATTGGCCCTGTCGCTATCCTGGTGACCATTATTCCCACCTACAATTCCTTAAAGATCGCCTATGAAAGGCTGATCATCTTTAACCACAGGCTTAGTATCAATGAGGGGGAGTTTACTGCCAGGGATTTACAGCGCGCATCGGGTGGTTTTTCCGACCTGGAGTTTGTGGACGTAAAATATCAGTATGTCAGTAGTAACAACAAAACCACCACTTTCCTCATGTCTCCCATCAATATGCGTATTGAGCAGGGTGAAGTCATCTTCGTCATAGGTGGCAATGGTAGCGGGAAAAGCACGTTTGGCCTGCTGCTTACGGGGCTTGTCAGGCCCAGGTCGGGCAAGATATTGCTAAACGGAAATGACCTGTTGTCTGAAGATATTGGGCACTACCGGAGCTATTTTTCAGCTGTTTTTACGGACGGGCATCTGTTTAATGAGAACTATGACAAGGTCGATATGACAACCACTAATACAGAGTTGTACGAGTTGATCTCTCTGCTTAAGTTGAGCGATAAAATAGAATTGGAGAATGACGGTGACAGGTTTAATCATAATCTGTCAAAGGGGCAAAGAAAGCGCCTCGCGCTGATCTATGCGCTGCTTGAAAGCAAACCGGTAATAGTGCTGGATGAATGGGCCGCAGAGCAGGACCCGAATTTCAGGCGGTACTTTTATACAGAGCTTGTACCGCTGTTGCAGAAAAATGGTAAAACGGTAATTGTCATTACCCATGATGATGAATACTACCGGTATGCCAGCAGGATCATAAAATTCAATTTTGGAGAAATAACCTATGACAGCAGCAAACAGGAAATCGTGCAGGATGTGAGCTGATTTAAACCCAACGTAGTTATGGAAACGCTTTTAACCCGTCTTACGCTTGCTGAGAGCCTGAGGAAGACGGCGATGTCTGATAAACAAATAACACTGGTCAGGGGTGGGGAAGACTGCTACTCCATTTCCTATCGCGATTTTTATCACCAGGTGCTGCATATGGCGGCGGCCTTGCAGGCATTGGGATTGGAGGAAAGAAGTGAAATGGTGATCATTATCAGCGATAATGAGCTTTTCCTGAAATTGTTCTGGGCCTGTATCCTCGCCAAAATCATTGTGGTGCCCGTAGCACCGGGCAGCCAGGAACAACACAAGGAAAAAGTATGGAACATCCTGCATCAGCTTGAACAACCTTCCATTGTTGCGGAGGAAAGTTTTTACCGGGACTTTGATGCTTATATTAAAAATAATCATTCCGCAGATGCCGGCAGGATAAAGCGGATTGACATAGCGGACCTTCATATGGCGGGGGATAGCAGGACACCTGTGCTACCACGGATATACGAAGAGGACGTGGCTTATATACAGTATTCATCCGGCTCCACCGGAGATCCCAAAGGGGTGGTGCTTACACACGCCAACCTTTTGTCCAATACCCGGGCTATCGCTTCCCGTCTGGCCATTTCAGCACGAGATGTAGCCTTGTCATGGTTGCCACTGACGCATGATATGGGCATGATTTGCTTTCATCTTACAAATGTTGTGGCGGCGTGTGACCAGGTGATTATGCCTACCACGCTTTTCATCAAGCGCCCGTTGCTCTGGATGGAGCTAGCCACCCGGTTTAAGGCTTCCATATTGTATTCTCCCAATTTTGGGCTCCAGTATCTCATGAAATCCATGGAGTCCGGTGAACAGACGATAAGATGGCAGCTTGATCATGTAAGGGTGATCGTAAATGGAGCAGAACCTATTTCCGAGACTATCACCAGGCGATTCGTCCAGCTATTGCGCGGCCATGGACTGGGAGAACATACAATGTTTCCGGGTTACGGCCTTGCAGAAGCTTCTGTGGCGGTGACCTTGCCGGATGTAGGCCATCAGCTCACATTTGTTTATTGCAAGCGGCAGCAGCTGAAAACAGGTGAACAGATTATACCCGGAAGCGCGGACGACGAGGAAAGCCTGGGCTTTGCCGATTGTGGACATCCGGTACCGGATTGCCAGGTGAGAATTGCGGACGACGAAGATGTTGTCCTGCCCGCCATGTTCATTGGCAATATCCAGGTAAAAGGAAAGAACGTTACTGCCGGCTACTATCGTCAGCCGGACCATTCGGGCCTGTTTACTGCAGATGGCTGGCTCCGTACAGGAGATATAGGGTTCCTTCATCACCAAAACCTGGTGATAACAGGAAGGAAGAAAAATATCATCATCGTCAACGGGCAAAATTATTATCCGCATGACATCGAACAACTGACAGAGCGGGAACTGGATATCAGACCTGGCAGCGTGGTGGCTGTTGGTGTGGCTGCGCCGCAAGTCGCTGCGCAGATAGTACTGTTTGTTTTATTCAAGGGTAGTATAAATACTTTTTTCCATCAGGCAATTCGTATCAGGGAACTCCTGGCAGCCAGGATGGACATCTATCCGGATTATATATTGCCGATACGCAGCATCCCTAAAACCACCAGCGGAAAAGTAATGCATTTCCGGTTGAAAGAAGCGCTCCTGAATGGTTCCTTCGACCAGGAGATAGCGACGATGCAACAAATGGAACGGGACCACGAAAACCTGGCAAACAATAAGGATGTCGCTACCGTACTGACAACCATCTTAAAACAAGTGGGTATCCATGGTGATATCCACCCGGACGAAAGTATGTTCAATGCCGGATTGAGCAGCCTGAAAGCTATGTCGTTGATCAACGCGCTTAGCCGGCATCAATATGATATATCCTTTTCCATGCTGTACGAAGCAGGCACTAAAAGAGGCCTGGAAGCGCTGCTGCAACAAAGGCAAAAAAGCAGTAGTACGGAGCAGGCCATACGTAAAGCTCCCGGTGAAACGTCTTATCCGCTCAGCTGGGGCCAGAAGCAGATCTACGTGGCCCATATGATGGCGCCGGATTCCGCCAACCTGAACATCTCCTTTTCGGTGGAGATGCAGGGCCAGTTGGACGAAAGCCTGCTGAAAGAAGCATTCTGCCTGTTGATACTGCGACATGACGTGCTCAGGACCGCCATTCAATGGAAAGACAATGAGCCGGTCCAGGTGTTGTGCCCGCCGGAGCAGGTACAACCGGTATGGTTAAACGAAGATTTGACAGCATTGGACTGCCCGGTGACACGGTTGGAAGAGCAAAAACGTTTGCTGGCGCGTTTTCCGTTTAACCTGGAGCAGGCGCCCCTGCACCGTTGCTGTCTGTTGAAGACGGCCCCTGATAAATGGGTGCTTATTTTTTCCATACATCACATCATCAGCGATGGCTGGTCCATTCAACTGATAGGAAAGGAATGGGAACAGCTGTACCGGATGCTTAAAGAAGGGGTAGCCGTACCGCAACCTGCACCGGAGAAAATACAGTATAAGGATTTTGTCTTCTGGCAACAACAATTACAGCTGACAGAAAAATACCGGAAGAATCGCCTGTTCTGGGAGCAATACCTTATGGGGTCTGCGACTGGCGTTCGTATTCCTCCGTCTGTTGACAGACAGACGACTGAAAAAGGCATTGCCAAAGGAGACGTATTTAAAAAATACTTTCCGGCAGAAATGACCGAGAGTGTCCACGACGTCGCCCGTACGCAGGACGTATCTGTCTTTAGCGTGCTGATAGCTGCCATAGCATTACTGATCAACAAGTATAATTATACCGACAGGGAGGACATGCTGATTGGGATAGATACGGCAGGCCGTACTCATCCACAACTGGAAGACCAGATAGGATATTTTCTGCATGCGCTGCCTGTTAATATACAACCGGATGCGGCTGATAATTGTGCTGCATTCCTGAAGAAGCTCCATCATGATCTTTTGCTGATCTACGATCATCAGACATTCAATATGGAGGATATTAACAGCGCTCATGGGAAAGTGACTGACTTTACCACATATAACGTACTGGTCATATTCCAGAATTTTGAGGAGGTACTGGGCTTCGATACGGTTTTTGCGGATCTGAAGGCACACACTGAAGAAATCGAAAACGATACCTGCCTGAACGATATGCTCTTCGAATTCAGTATAGACAAAGGCGTTTTGTGCCTGAAAGTGAAGTACAGTACAGTCTTGTACGATGCGGCATATGTATCGGGGATATGTGACCATTTGGAAAATATATTGCAACAGGTGTGTCAACATCCGGCTGTTCCTGTTGATCAGGTGATGATGCTGTCGTCTGAAGAAAGGGAACAGGTATTGTATGGATTTAACGATACCCATGTTGACTGGGCGCTGCCGGATACAGATCTGATGAAGATTTTTGAGCGCCAGGTGGCGCTCCGGCCGGATGCCACAGCACTTATTTGCGAAGGAAAGACTATCTCCTATGGAGAGTTAGACCGGCGCGCCAATCAGGTGGCCGGAATAATTGCCGGTTTACCTGGGGATAGCCATGATAAGCTGGTTGGCATTAGTACGGGCCGGAATGAGTTCCTGGTAGTTGGTATCCTGGGAGTTCTTAAAGCGGGGGCAGCCTATGTTCCTATTGATCCTGAGTATCCTGCGGAGCGGATACGTTATGTCCTTGAGCATAGCCGGTTGGCGCTGGTGCTGACTGACGGGTCATTGCATGGGTGTAATGATAGTATACAGACGTTGTCACTGATTGATATTGCAGCAACAGCGATAGCTACCGGATACAGGGATGCAGTGTCGCCTGATCAGCTGGCATATGTGATCTATACTTCCGGATCAACTGGCCATCCCAAAGGTGTGATGGTGTCGCGGCGATCACTCACCAATTATATACATGCCTTTGGCGCTTATTTTAACATCGGTACAGCTGACAGGGTTGTATTACAGTCATCCATCGCTTTTGATACGATGGTGGAAGAGATGTTTCCGGTACTGTTTAAAGGGGGAGTATTGGTATTGTCAACAGCAGGAGGGCGGGATACAGATGCCCTGGCTGACCTGATTGAAAAACAGCAGATCACGGTGTTGAGCGTGACACCGCTGGTGTTGAATGAACTAAATAACCGTCTGACATTTCCTGGTCCGCTCAGAACGATCATTAGCGGGGGAGATGAGTTGTTGCCTTCCCATATCAATCATTTGTTCGGCGAAGTGCCCTTATTCAATACATACGGGCCAACGGAAACAACGGTATGTGCTTCTTATTTTCCGGTAACAGACATTACAAAAACACATTTTATCGGGAAGCCGATTGCCAATACGCAGGTGTATATATTGGACCATGAGCTTCATCCGCAACCAGTCGCTGTTCCCGGGGAGATATGTATAGCCGGTGAAGGAGTGGCGCTTGGCTACCTGAATAATTTGTCTTTAACGAATGAGCGGTTTATCGCTAACCCTTACGGCCAGGGTCTTCTGTACCGCACCGGAGATATTGGCCGATGGGACTATGCCGGAAATGTGGAGTTTTTGGGCCGCAGGGACACCCAGGTAAAGGTGCGGGGGTATCGTATTGAATTGGGGGAGATAGAAAAGTGCCTGCTTGGCTCAGGGTTAGTGGACCAGGTGGTTGCAGATGTTTTCCTCAACAGCAATGAAAAAACGCTGGTAGCCTATTACACGGGCGATGATGATGCCGCGGTAGTATTAAGGGAATACCTGCATGCAAGATTGCCCTACTATATGGTGCCTGCATTTTTTGTTCGGTTGACGCAGTTACCGTTAACCCCCAATGGTAAGATAAACAGGAAGTTATTACCGCCGCCGGAAGCCGGTCCCCGCGTATATCATCCTCCTCAGACAGAAACAGAAAAAGCCTTGGCCCATCTATGGGAAAATATTTTGCAACATCCCCGTATCAGCATGAATGATAATTTTTTTGAGATAGGCGGCCAGTCGCTGAAAGCGATACAGGTGATCTCCAAAGTGTTTAAGGATTTCTCCGTTAAACTGGAGCTGCGGGACCTTTTTGCGAACCCTGTCCTGGCACAGTTTACCGAGCGGGTGGAGATTATGATGTGGCTGAATGCTCCTGCGAAACCAGATTTAGCTAATAACGTAGATGAAATTATTATATGAAGAATTTACAAATTTTACTGAATGAACTTCGGAAGCTGGGCGTACAGATTCAGCTTGTGGACTCCCAGCTTAAGATCAATGCGCCGGCTGGGGTATTGACACCTGCTTACCTGGACCAGATCAGGGATAACAAAGCAGCTATTATTGCTTATCTCGGTGAGGTGAGGAAGGAGGTTTACCAGCCTATACCCAGAGTAGCTCCAATGGAGAGTTATGAATTGTCAAACTCTCAGAAGCGGGTTTGGGTGGTCAGTCAGTTTAATGAGCAGTCGGTAGCATATAATATATCGGCCCTTTACAGAATGAAGGGCACATTGGATACAAATGCACTGTCTGTAGCCATTCACCGACTGGTGGAGCGCCATGAAAGCCTGCGTACAGTTTTTGTGCTTCGTGACGGCGAGCCAAGGCAGCGTATTCAATCGGTACAGGAGGCGAATATAAAGCTGGTGGTACATGATTTTAGCGATAAGGCAGATGCGGAAAGTATGGCGTTGGATACGGCGAGCCAGATAAGTATGCAGCAGTTTGACCTGGAAAACGGACCGCTTTTCCGGCTGGAGATATTTCGTATAACCGATACCGTATCTATACTGCTATGTTCCATGCATCACATTATTTCCGATGAATGGTCTATGCAGGTCATGGTACGGGAGATCAACCTGTTGTATAACACTGTTGTGGAGGGGAAAGAAGTGCACCTGCCCGAGCTGTCAATTCAATACAAGGATTATGCTGCCTGGCAACAACAGGAACTAGCCGGTGAGCAGTTTAAGGCACACCGTGCGTATTGGTTGTCTCATTTTGAAGGAGACCTGCCGGTGCTGGAGCTGCCCACAGACTATAACCGTCCTGCCATGTTGAAACACCAGGGCGCGTATCTGCGGCATCGCTTCACTGCCAGCCAGACTGCCGGTTTCCAACAGCTGCTGAAGGAACAGCAGGCTACCTTGTTTATGGGCGTTATGGCGCTTGTGAATATCCTGTTATACCGTTACAGCGGACAGTCAGACCTGATCATAGGTACTCCTGTAGCGGGCCGCGAACATCCTGACCTGGAAGAGCAGGTAGGGTTCTATGTCAACACCCTGGCTTTCAGAAATAACATTGTTGCGGAAGACAGTTTTGTGAAAGTGCTTGAACATACCAGACAAACAACCATGCAGGGCTTTACGCACCAGGCATATCCCTTTGATCTGCTGATAGATGAACTGGGGCTGAAACGTGACCTGAGCCGCTCTCCGATGTTCGATGTAATGGTGGTGTGGCATAGCGGCGGTCAGGACAGCAAGGCTGACCTGGCGCTGAAAGGGATGCAGGCCGAACGGCTGCAACTTGGTGATGTTGTCAGCAAATTTGATCTGACGTTCTATTTCGATAAAAATGATGACGGGCTGCAGCTTCACATCGAATATAATACAGTATTGTATCACCCGTCCCGGATAGAGCGGATGGCGGCTCATCTGCATTGCCTCCTGGACCAGATACTTCAGTCTCCGGAAATGAGCGTGGGCGAGCTTAATTATATTCCATCGGAAGAACAACATTTGTTGTTGCATGTATTCAATGCTACCGCTAAAGACCGGGGATTGAAAAAACAGCATCTGGTGAGCTGCTTTGAGCAGCAGGTATCGCTGCACCCGGACGAGACAGCGTTTGTCAGCGGAGAAAAAACATTTTCTTTCCGGGAGTTGGACCGTTTGTCCAATCAATTGGCAAACCGGCTGCAGCGCAGCCACGGTATCAACGGAAACCCGTTGATAGGAATCAGTACCGCACGCAATGAATATTTGGTTATTGGTATCCTGGGTATTCTGAAGGCGGGTGCCGGGTACGTTCCGCTGGACCCTGCATATCCGGCAGACAGGCTGGATTATATCATTGAAGACAGCGGGCTGCAGCTGATCCTGGCAGATGACACTACCAGCGGTTATGAAGGAAAAGTGCCGGTGTTGGACCTGAGTGACGAAGAAACGTTGAAAGGTTATGCAGACACCGCTGTGGCTGCGGCTTATCAACAGGAAGATATTGCGTACGTGATTTATACATCGGGTTCAACAGGGCGTCCCAAAGGGGTATTGGTCCGCCAGGCAGGCGTTGTCAACGTGCTTGGTTTTATAAAGGAGCAACTAGGTATTAGTATGGCTGACAGGTGGGTGGCGATCACCACCTATACTTTTGATATGTCGGTGGTAGAGTTGCTGTTGCCGTTAACAATGGGATGCCGGCTCATAGTGGCCGGGAATAACGAATGCAACATGCCTGACTTGTTAGGCGCGTTGTTGGAAGCCAGCAAAGCTACGGTGTTACAGGCGACGCCCGGCATGTGGAACCTATTGCTGGAAAGTGGCTGGAAAGGCCGCAAAGGCTTACAGGTAATTTCAGGAGGGGAAGCCATGAGCGAGGGGTTGGCCCGTCAGCTGCTGGAGCGCACAGGTCGCGTGTGGAATATGTACGGTCCAACTGAGACAACTATTTTCTCTACTGCACTGGAAATAACCCGTCCGGACCAGGCCCATCTGATAGGAAAGCCTGTCACCAATACACAGCTGTATATCCTTGATGCGCGGCAACAGCTGCAACCGGTAGGTGTTCCGGGTGAGCTGTGTATAGCCGGCGATGGCCTTGCCAGGGGCTATCTGAACAACGATTTACTGACCAGTGACCGCTTTATTCCCAATCCATATGGTGAAGGGAAGTTATATCGCACAGGCGATATTGCCAGCTGGACTGCCACCGGAGAAGTAACATTTTACGGACGTAGAGACAACCAGGTAAAGATCCGTGGGTATCGTATTGAACTGGGCGAGATAGAAGAAAGTTTGCTCGCTTCCGGTCTGTTGCGCCAGGCGGTCGTTACTGTATATCAGAACGGAGCGGAGAAGGCGCTGGTGGCTTATTATACGGCAGATAATACCGTTGCTGTTACAGAGCTGCGTTCCTGGCTGCAAAACCGTTTACCGCAGTATATGGTCCCTGCTTATTTCATGGAGCTGACTCAGTTCCCGTTGACCAGTAACGGGAAAGTAAACCGCAAAGTGCTGCCGGCGCCACAGGCCCAGCGGCAGGTTTTCCGCGCACCTGTTACTGATACGGAACAGGCGCTGGCCCGCATCTGGGAAGAAGTGCTGGGAAATGGCCGGGTAGGTCTGGATGATAACTTTTTCGAGATAGGAGGACATTCCCTGAAAGTGATACAGGTCAACTCCCGTATTCTGAGAGAGCTCTCCGTAAAACTGAACCTGGAAGATTTGTTTGTTAATCCGCTGCTCTCACAACTTTCGGATAAGATCGATATGCTGTTATGGATCAATAACCCCGTTGCTGCTGATTTATCAGGTAACACAGATGAAATATTTCTATGAAAATGGAATTGTTATTAAATGAACTCCGGAAAATAGGCGTCCAACTTCAGCTGGTTGATACGCAGCTGAAGTTGAATGCGCCGGCAGGTGCTTTGACACCGGATTTGATCGGGCAGATCAGAGAAAATAAGGACGCCATTATTGCCTATCTGAAAGCCGTTAAAAAGGAGATATATCATGCTATCCCTGTTGCGGCGGCGATGGAGCACTACCCGCTGTCGCACTCACAGCAACGGCTATGGGTACTGGAGCAGCTGCAGGGACATGCGGCTACGTATAACA